>CAKRZE010000006.1 GCA_934432725.1 uncultured Eubacteriales bacterium | reverse complement strand
CCGCAGGAAGGGCTGCCGAGCATCCCTTCGCGGCTGACGCCTCTCCGTGCTTCGCACGGCTGCGGCATTGACGGCTTTGCAAAAATGTCTGTGCAAGCACACATTTTTGCTTCATGGTATAATAACCGCAGGAAGAGCTGCCGAGCATCCCTTCGCGGCTGACGCCTCTCCGTGCTTCGCACGGCTGCGCAATTGACGGCTTCGCAAAAATGTTTGTGCAGGCACACATTTTTGCCTCATGGTATAATAATGCGGTATAAAATTTACCTGACAGGTGAAGCTGATCTGCCGCATTTTGCGAATTTGCGGCTTTGCCGTCAAATTCATGAGGCTTGGTTTGGATTTGAGGTGTCATGCGCACAGGAATCCTTGCAAAAGGCAAGGCTTTCGGGGCTTATCGGCTCCCGGCGCGGCGCTTTGCCGCCCGTGCTGCTTTGCGAAGGAGAAAAAGCCTGCGCAGGTGCGCTCTGCATAGGAAAATGAGGGGCGGATGGTGCTTGGCGAAGAGACCTTCTGTGCAAAATGCTCTCGCTTTCGCGGATCGGAGGAATACGGCATCGGTCCGGAACGTCCGGCAGCGCCCGCTGTCGGAGCCGTTTCCCGTAGAGCTTATCCGAAGCAGTTTACGGCAAGAATGGCGCCGCTCAGTACGATCAGCAGCGCACCGGTGATCCGGTTGAGGGTCTTTGGCTGTGCCTTGTTTGCAAGGACCGAGGCGAGCTGAGCAAACAGGAGCGTGCTGACCACACAGAGTATGAGCGCTTCGGTGTCCGGTGCGCCTCCGATTGCAAAATGGCTGGCTGCACCGGTGAGGGCGGTGGCGCTCATAATAAAAACACTGGTTCCGACCGCTGTTTTCAGTTCATATCCGAGCACGGATGTGAGAACCAGAAGCATCATCATTCCGCCTCCCGCGCCGACAAAGCCGCAGATAAAGCCGACCAATGTGCCGCACAGTACGGACCGGAGCGCTTTCTGTCCCGCCGTTGCGCTGACAAACCGCTTTTTTGGCGCCACGACCGGCTTTATGAGAAATTTGATTCCGAGAAGCAGCGTCATAAATACGGAGAAATTTCCCATGACCGTTTTCGGAACAAGACTTGCGACTCTGCTTCCGACAACCGTAAAGCAGAGCACGGTCAGCATCATGATCAGACCGTTCCGGATATCGATATTTTTGTTTTTTGCATATGTGACTGCGGATGCGGCGCTGGCAAGCACATCGCTTGCGAGCGCGATGCCGACCGCCATATAGGGGGCTGTCCCGAGAAATGTGATCAGCATGGGACTGATGACTGCCGCCGCGCTCATTCCGGCAAAGCCGGTCCCCAGTCCGGCGCCGATTCCGGCAACGATGCAAATGATAATTTTCAGCATGAGGAATCTTCCTTCTTTCCGAGCAGCGCGATGTTTGCTTCGATTTTGTCAATCAGACCTTGCAGCGAGGACAGCTCCTCTTCCGTGACGTTTTGCCGGAGCGCTGCCGTAAAATAGCGCTGAAGCGCCTGACCCTCCTCAATGATTGCCGCCGCTTTTCCGGTGGGAGTCAGGCGGCGAATTCTGCGGTCATGTGCATCGTCCTCGCGCCGGATCAGACCGTTTTCGATCAGCGCTTCGATTGCGACCGATGCGATTCCGCTCTTGATTCCGCGTACCGCGCCGATGTCGCGCGCCGTGTTGCATTCCGGGTGATTGGCGCAGAAAAGAAGAATGTCAAGACAGGTCTGGTTGATGCCGTATTTCCGGCAGATCGGGGCGCAGAGGGAAGTATACAGGTTGGACAGCCTTCTGCCCAGTGCCATCATTTGAAGTGCTGACATAGATCCTCCATTAATTCTAAAATTAGAATTTTTAAAAGTATATCATCCATGCTTTCTTTTGTCAAGACCGACCGCAGAATATTCTTTTTCCGCACGGTACGGCGCGCAGACCCGAAAACTGCCCGAAAATAGCCGGAAAACCGCAGAACGGTACCGCCCGGAGTGGTATTCAAGCGGCGCTTGAGTCGGAACGGAGGAAAACTCAAGCATCGCTTGCTGTATCCTTTTGCGCCATGGCGGTATAATGGCATCGTAATCGGGGGGAAGGGACGTTCGGAACCGTGCGGAGACTTCTTCATCGGCTGACGGACAGGGAAGTGCAGACTGCGTTCAGCCTTCGGACGGGAACAGCGCGAGGACCGGAGTCCGGGAAGAAGCCCGCGCCGGGAACGGATGCCCGTTCCTGCACCGGTTGCGGTCAATCTTGCGGGAAAGGATGCTTTCGCGGAGCGGAAGCAGGGTGGACGGTATGCTTGGGATACTGAAAATCGAAAAAAAGGCGGGGAAGCCGGAGAGACGTGAGAACACGGAGCTTCCGGAATCTGCCGATGACCGGAGGGTCTGTTTTCGGACGGGCTTTGATCCGGAGAGCGGTATTTGGACTCCGGAGCATGCAGAGCCTGCGGCGCTTTCGGAAAAATTGGGAACTGCCGCGGAAGCGCTCGGAAAGAGGAGCTTTTTCTTCCCGAACTGCGGATGACCGTCATGCCGGGACCGATGCAATCAGGAATGCCGGAACAAACGTAAAAAGAAAGGATGCCTTCGCAGGGCGGAGGCAAGGGTGACAGATATGTTTGATACAATGAAAATCGGAAAGAAGATCGCTGAGCTGAGAAAGCAGAAGGATATGACTCAGTTTGAGCTTGCCGATGCGATGGGCGTCAGCTTTCAGGCGGTCTCCAACTGGGAGAGAGGGAATTCGATGCCGGATATTTCAAAGCTTACGGAGCTGTCGGAAATTCTGGGCACGACCGTAGACGAGCTTCTCGGAAAGAGCAATCCTGTTGTAGAGAAGATCATCCGGCAGGAGACGCTTGATGCGGATAAGGTCAGCGCCGAGGACGTCCGGGAGGCGGCTGAGATTGCAAAGCCGAGTCAGGTGGAATGGATGGCGGAAAACGGCGGGATCAGAGCCATTGCCGCGCTGCTGCCGTTTCTTGGCGAGGAGTATATTGACCGCCTTGCCGACCGCTGCTATCAGGAGAGCGGTCAGGATATCGCGGTGCTGCTGCCGTTTGTCAGCTGTGAAAAGGCAGATGAATTGATGAAGCGCAGCGCTTCGGACGGCAGGAGCGTAGCGGTCTTTCTGCCGTTTGCTTCCGAAGAAGCGATTGCTTTCGTTGCCGGAAAATATCGGGAGGAGAAAAAAAGCATCGCGCAGTTCCTTCCTTTTATGAAGGACAGCGATGTACGTGAGTTTGCCGAAAAGCAGTTCGAAAACGGCGGAATGAAGGCAATTGCGGGTTTTCTTCCGTTTTTGGATGAGAAGGATGTGGAGCGTTTTGCGGAAAAGCTGATGCGCAAGAAGTAAAGACACTGTATGAAGGCAGACGCTTCTTCGGAAGGCTTCCGTGCGCGGTTGAGAAGTATTTTTAAAAAATCAGAAAACAGCTTGACATCCGGTGCGGAACGTGGTAAAATCTTTCCTGTTCGCACGGAGGGCAGGTTGTTCGGAGAAATGACAGCCGGATAAGGCGCAGACTGAGATGTCTGTTCCTTATCCGGCTTTTTTATCGGGAGGATTGAGAGCATATGGATTTGCTGCACGGAAAAATCAAAACGCTTTATTTTAAATATCTGTCCGCTGCATTCGGCAGCGCACTCATTTCATGCATTTACGGTATGGTCGATATGGCGATGGTCGGGCAGTATCAGGGACCGGACGGGACAGCGGCGCTTGCGGTGGTCGCGCCGGTCTGGAATATCATATACAGCCTCGGACTGCTTGCGGGCATCGGGGGCGGCGTAATCTTCAGCGCAAAGCGCGGCGGCGAGACGGAGAACGGCGGGAGCGAAAATCAGTATTTTACGGCAGCCCTCTTCGGCGCCGCGGTACTGGCGCTTGCCGCGTGGGCCGGGATTGCGGTCTTTGAACGTCCGGTTCTGACCTTCTTCGGGGCAACCGAGCCGCTGCTTGCGCTGGCGCGGGAATACATGCGGCCGATTCTTCTCGTCTTTCCGCTGTTTCTGTTCAATCAGCTGTTGCCCGCCTTCCTTCGGAACGATAACGCTCCCGGACTGGCGACGGCAGGCGTGCTTGCGGGGGGAATCTTCAATGTTTTCGGGGACTATTTTTTCGTATTTGTCTGCGATATGGGCATCTACGGCGCCGGGCTTGCCACTGCAATCGGCGCCGGGATATCCTTTCTTGTCATGCTGACGCACTTTCTGAGCCGCAAAAACACATTGCGGCTGGAAAAACCGCGTAAGCTTGCGGCAAAGCTCCGGGAGATAGGCGTCACCGGCTTTTCTACCTTTTTTATCGATGTCGCCATGGGGATTCTTACGGTGCTGTTTAACCGTCAGATCATGCGGTACCTCGGTGCCGATGCGCTTGCGGTCTACGGTCCGATCATCAACGTCAGCACCTTTGTGCAGTGCTGCGCATACAGCGTCGGACAGGCGGCGCAGCCGATCATTTCCGTCAATTTCGGGGCGGGCTGCGGAGCACGGATCAGGGAAACGCTCCGACCGGCACTGTGGACAACGGCGTTTTTCGGGATCGTCTGGACGGCGGTCAGCCTGATCTGTCCGAATCTGTATGTCCGTATTTTTATGTATCCCACACCTGAAATACTGGAAATGGCGCCTGCGGTGATCCGGACATATGCATGCTCGTTCCTGCTTTTGCCGTTCAATGTTTTTTCTACCTATTATTTTCAGGCAATCATGAAGCCGAGGGCGGCGTTTGCCGTGTCTGTGGCAAGGGGACTTGTAATCAGCGGATGTCTGATTTATATTCTCCCGGCACTGACAGGACCCGATTCCGTGTGGTATGCCATGCCGCTGACGGAGCTTGCGGTTGCGGTCTGGGCGGCATTTGCAGTCGGAAAATACACAAGGGCGCTGCCTGCCGGCTCTCCGCACGCCGGGGTTCCCCTTTTGGCAAATGCCGATCGGTGATCTTATCGGCAGCTTCCGAATAAAAGCGCTGCGAGGCATATGCCGCAGGCTCCGTTTACAAGCAGCTCTTCCGGATAACGGCGGAAGCAGCAGACGGTCGGTTCCTTTTTGCGCTGCCCGCGGTACTTCCGCATGATCCGCCGCTTGGAGACTTCCCGTAAGGAAGATGCCCCAAGGCGTCTCTTATAAATGTAGTATTTATTCAAACGCTGAAATCTTTTCCAGTATTGTATGAATACCATACTTATTTAAATAATCTATGGGTGAATCACAACCCTGCAGGTGTATATTCTCGCAAGACATCTGATTGCTTTTACAATACCGAGCACACGATGAAAAACCAACATATTGCGGCAAGAACGGCATAACAACTTTGAAGTGCTTTTTCAGTAGGTTAAGCTGTCCGTTTGTAATTCTTGGCAGATATGCAGATACCACATTTGTGATTCCCGATCCGAACAATTTAAAGTAATCCTCATATGAGGATACAATGATTACACTCTTTTTTTGGGAGCGTACTGCCAAATTGAATGAATAGAGGTGGTTTGATCGAGAAAATCTATCACTGTTAGGATACTTGTATAATTGAGATTTGTCTATAATGTAATAATCAAAGCAAACCACGTTCCCGTTTGTATCTATGGTGGGAATTATGATACTGTTTCGCATTTTATCGTAGTAATTTCCCTTTGGAGTTTTTGCGCTCAAGTTTGCTTCTTCCAGTTGAGCAATCGTATATGACTTTTGCTTAGTCATATATTCTATAAAACAATTAAATGAGTTGTCGTGAAAACCAATACCTAATTGAACGATAGCTTTTCCTTTTATACCCCAAGCGTGGAGCTGATCTATCGCATCTTTTGCCTTGCTGCTCATTTTTAATTGCGAATGGTAGAATATTGCCGCATCACGCATTAGGCTGTTTGGCGAAGTATTGTTTTCAGGAAGTGCAATTCCGGCTATACTCGCCAGCTGTGAGACGGCTGTTATGTAATCAACATTTTTTGATCTCATTACATATGTAATTATGTCTCCGCCTAAACCGCACGCAAAGCAATAAAATGAGTTTGTGTCCGAAAATACAACACAAGTTTTCGATTTTCCACATACGGGACATTTTCCGTAATAATTCTTACCCCGTTGAATCAATTCTTGCTCTGACGAAATATATTTTACAATATTGTTTTTGGACTTGATTTTGTTGAGTACATGAGTGGGTATTAGACCTTTAGAATTAGCCATATAGCATCTCCTTTAGCCTGATTTGCTTCTACATTGTATCACAGAACAGAGCAGGGCGCAATATATTAAAGTCGATTAGCATAGGTTTCAGCTTGCAAAATGTATTGGTACCGAGGATCACACCAATTGGCTATAAATTATATCGTGATTTATTGTGAAGTGAAATGACGGATTGTGCTGTTACGCATAGTTATTCCATTATGCCGATACGCATCTAGACTTTTTACTTCAAAATGCTTTTCGCCATCGAGCGGAAAGCAGCCTCACTTCTTCGCTATTCACTATTACTTATAACCTTGCCAAAACTCACGGGGAGTGAATAGTGAAAAGTGAATAAGTAATAAATAAAACTCCCGCACTGATGTGCGGGAGTTTTGGCTGGGAATGAGGGATTTGAACCCCCTCAAACAGAGTCAGAGTCTGTCGTGCTGCCGTTACACAAATTCCCAATCTGTTTTGTTCTTGCCCTTTGACGCTAATCATTATAGCACAGGGTTTTTCGTTTGTCAAGGGCTTTTTTTAATTTTTTTGTGCCGCCGCGCGAAAGTCTTTTTGCGTCCGCGCGTTGGAGGACGCAGCCGGCGCGGACCGCATGCTGGGACGGAAATAGGCTGTGCATCGGCAGGCGGTCGGAACGGAAAAGGGCAGGGCGGAAATCGGAACAGGAGACTTTTCGGCTGCCTCTGTCCGCATGGCATCCGTGGGGACGCTTTTGCGGGAGCGGACGGCTGCGGCGGAACGCTGCGGCTGCCGGGAATCTGGCATTCTGCGGCGTATGCTTTCCTAAAAAAGTGCCGGCAATGACGCCTCGCGGCAGGTCTGACAAGTTTTTTCGAAAATCCCTTGAAAAAAGCCAAAAAGTAATATATAATATCATAATAAGTGTATGCTTGTGCCGTATCTGCGCATAAGCGGCAGATTTTCCGGGATTCCGGGAAATCCGAAGCACCGGTTGCCATTCTTCATACATTTTATCCGGAATAACGCACGGGATGCCGTGCAGGGAGATTGATATGCTGTCATCTGTCAGGAATTTTGCGATTACCTTCTGTGCCTCACTTTTGATTTTCGGCTTGCTTGGCTATCTGATTTCAAATTTTGCCGCCCGCTCCATGGGAATACTTCCGGAGGATACCGGCGCGGTACAGACCGGCGTCTCAACCGATGAGCCGGGCGATACCGGAAATACGCCCGAAACCGGAAATACGCCGACGGTCGTTTCCGAAGAGGGCTTTACCATGCTTTTGGTCGGAACCGATTATATGAGCGTATATAAGGATTATGTCATTGCGGACGATCCGGGGGAGGGCTTTCCCATCCAGCCGCGCAGGGTTGAGGCGGATATCCTGATTCTGATGCATGCGGACAGAAAAACGGGCGAGGTTGCGTTCTGCAATCTGCCTGCGGACCTGAAGGTGACGGATCAGGGGCTGACGGTTGCGCTCGGCTCGCTGTACAGCACGCACGGAATCGAATACCTGTGTGAGGCGGTTATGAATCTGACCGGGCTCCGGGTGGATTATTTTATGTGCGCAAGCGTGGACGGAATGGAAAAGATCATGGAGAAATTCGGGGACATCAATCTGTATGTCCCGGCGGATATGAGTTATAAGGACCCCGTATCCGGCTATGATTTTGAACTGACGCACGGCACGCACAAGCTCACCGCCAGAGAGGTCATGCTGTATCTTCGCTTCAATGACTACCATGACGACGGAACGATAAGACGCTCCAATGCGCTCACGCTCCTGAAAACGCTTCTTGCGGGGATTACCTCCGACGGGAGCTACCGTGAAAACGCCAAGGAGCTGATGGAGCTGTATCTGGAGCATGTGGAGACCAATTTCACAGAGCAGGCGATGAACCGGTATCTGGATCTGATCTTTATGTACTCCTCGCTCACATCCCGTGATTTTACATATCCCGGCGTCTATACGGAGCTTGAGGGTATCCGGTATTTTGAGCCGGACATCAGCGGCGCACGTGCGCTGTTCGAAAAATACCGGGGCTGACGGAGCTGCGGCTCCTCTCTGCCGGACCGTGTTCTGTGACACGGTCGGCTTGCGGCGGGGCGGGCTGCTCCGGACACAGCTTTGAAATGATTTGCACCTGTGCGCCGCCTCACGCGGATGCCGGGAGAAAAGAAAGGAAGCCTCCCAAAACGGAGGAAGGGGAAAACGACATGAACAACAGCGAAAAGACAATGGACAAAATCGTTGCGCTCTGCAAGAACAGAGGCATTATTTATGCCGGCTCCGAGATTTACGGCGGACTTGCGAATTCATGGGATTACGGTCCGCTCGGCGTTGAGCTGAAAAACAATGTCAAAAAGGCGTGGTGGAAGAAATTCGTGCAGGAAATCCCGATGAATGTCGGTCTGGATTCTGCGATCATGATGAATCCGGAGACATGGGTCGCTTCCGGACATCTCGGCGGCTTTTCCGATCCTCTGATGGACTGCAAGGTGTGCAAGACCCGCCACAGAGCGGATAAGCTGATCGAGGATTATGTTGCGGCAAACGGGCTGAACGATAACCCTGCCGGCATGAGCGACGGGGAAATGATGAGCTATATCAAGGAGCACCATATCACCTGCCCGGCTTGCGGCTCGGCGGATTTCACCGATATCCGGAAGTTCAACCTGATGTTCAAGACCTTCCAGGGTGTCACGGAGGATTCTGCCAATACGCTCTATCTCCGTCCCGAGACGGCACAGGGGATTTTTGTGAATTTCCAGAACATTGCCCGCACCACAAGAAAGAAGATCCCGTTCGGCGTCGGACAGATCGGAAAGTCGTTCCGCAACGAGATTACGCCCGGAAACTTTACGTTCCGCACCAGGGAGTTTGAGCAGATGGAGCTGGAGTTCTTCTGCAAGCCCGGTACGGATCTGGAATGGTTTGCCTTCTGGAAAAATTACTGCAAGGAATTCCTGCTCGGGCTGGGCATGCGCGAGGACTGCCTGCGGCTGAGAGACCATGACAAAGAGGAGCTTTGCTTCTATTCCAAGGCAACCACCGACTTCGAATATCTGTTCCCGTTCGGCTGGGGCGAGCTGTGGGGAGTGGCGGACAGAACGGACTACGATCTGACACAGCACGCCAACCATTCCGGAAAGCCGCTGGATTATTTTGATCCTGAAACCGGAGAGCGGTATGTACCGTATGTCATCGAGCCGTCGCTCGGCGCGGACCGTGTGACGCTGGCGTTTCTGATCGATGCTTATGACGAAGAAAAGCTGGATGAAAAGGATACGCGCGTGGTGCTGCATCTGCATCCTGCGCTTGCCCCCTACAAGGCTGCGGTGCTCCCGCTGTCCAAAAAGCTGAGCGGCAGGGCAATGGAGCTCTACGGTCAGCTTTCCAAGAGCTTTATGGTGGACTATGACGATACCGGATCGATCGGAAAGCGCTACCGCCGCGAGGATGAGATCGGCACGCCGTACTGCATTACCGTGGATTTCAATACGGTCGGCGATCCCGAAAAGGGCGTTGAGGCGGATCATTGCGTGACGGTCCGCGACAGAGATACGATGGAACAGGTCCGGATTCCGATTGATGAGCTGGAAGCATATCTTTCCGGAAAGCTCCGGTACTGATACGCGGGAGGACTGTCTGCCGGAGTGTTTCCGGATGGCAGCAGGATAAACGGAGGGGATCTGCACAGGGCTTCGCCGCATAGGACGGAGCCTGTGCGATCCCTTTGATTTTTCAAAAAGGCGGATTGGGAAACGTGCTGTATCTTTCGGTGTCTGAAAGCCGGAAGTGCTCCCGATAAACGAATCGGCTCAGAAGGGCATAAAAGCTTGCTGATGCAAAGGCAATATGAAAAAATGAAGGAAAAAAATAAAAAAATTGCAAAACTGTATTGAAATTCTGCTTTCGGCATAGTATAATATAAGTCTGGAAGCCGAAAATGCCCTGCTTTGCGGCAAGACGCCGGGCTGAAACTGCATGACGCTTTCTGTTTGGATTCATCCAGCGTTCAGCGGCAAAGGAGAAGACGCGGCGTCAGACCGGCTTTCGGCAGGCGGTGGACCGAACTCCGGGTATGCTTCGGTAAGGAACGGAATATCGGGTTTGCCCGGCGGACATCGGCGTTCCGGTGTCCGAAGCGCAAGGCAAAGCGGAGAGACTGCATGCTCCTTGGGGGACCTTTCCGGAATGCAGGCGGAATATGAACAGGCAGCAGATATCAGGGCGGGTTTGCAATCAATCAGGAAGGATGGCGATTGGGATATGAAAAGAACGACTGTGAAGGAATTGTATGCTTCTCCTGCAAAATATGCGGATCAGACGATTACGGTGTGCGGTTGGTGCCGCTCGGTCAGGGCGAGCAACCTGTTTGGGTTTATCGGACTGAATGACGGGTCAACACTGCCGAATCTGCAGGTTGTCTTTGAGGACAGCCGGATCGACAATTATAAGGAGATCGCAAAGCTGAATGTCGGCGCTGCGGTCTGTGTGACCGGAACGCTGGTTCTGACGCCGGAGGCACAGCAGCCGTTTGAACTGAAGGCGGATACCGTTGCCGTTGAGGGTGCATCCTCGCCGGAGTATCCGCTTCAGAAAAAGAAGCACTCCGTGGAATTCCTGCGCACCATTGCGCACCTCCGTCCCCGCACCAATCTGTATGAGGCGGTGTTCCGCGTCCGCTCCGAGGCGGCTTATGCGCTCCATACGTTTTTCCATAACCGCAACTTCGTCTATGTGCATACGCCGATCATCACGACAAGCGACTGCGAGGGTGCGGGCGAAATGTTCCGCATCACAACGCTGGATATGGAAAATCTGCCGAAAACGCCGGACGGACATACCGACTATACGCAGGACTTTTTCGGAAAGTCGGCAAACCTGACGGTTTCCGGTCAGCTGAACGTGGAATGCTATGCCATGGCGTTTGCCAACGTATATACGTTCGGTCCGACCTTCCGCGCCGAAAAATCCAATACGCCCCGGCACGCCGCAGAATTCTGGATGCTGGAGCCGGAAATGGCGTTTGCGGATCTTGCGGACGACATGGAGACGATTGAGGCAATGCTGAAGTTTGTGATCGGCTATCTTTTGGAGCATTGCGAGCCGGAGCTTGCGTTCTTCAACCGCTTTGTCGATCCGACGCTGCTTGACCGTCTGCACAATATCATGGAGCATGATTTCGCCGTCTGCCCGTATACGGAGGCGATCCGCATTCTGAATGAAAGCGGAAAGAAGTTCGAATATCCGATCGGATGGGGCGATGATCTGCAAACCGAGCATGAACGCTATCTGACCGAAGAGGTTTACGGAAGACCGGTGTTTGTCACGGACTGGCCCCGCGATATCAAGGCGTTCTATATGCGGGTGAACGATGACGGCAGGACGGTTGCCGCAGTTGATCTCCTTGTGCCCGGAGTCGGGGAGCTTGTGGGCGGTTCTCAGCGTGAGGAAAGACTGGATGTTCTGAATGAGAGCATCAAAAAATTCGGGCTTGATCCGAAATCGTATGAATGGTATGCCGATCTGCGCAGATACGGCGGCAACCGCCATGCCGGCTTCGGACTCGGCTTTGAGAGACTGATTATGTATGTGACCGGCGTCAACAACATCCGCGACGTACTGCCGTTCCCGCGTACAACCGGTCAGGCGGATTATTGAGCGAGGACAAGGGCGGAGGCTCCGGTTTCACGCGCAGGGCGGAGCTGCTGTCGGCGTCCGTGCGTCTGCGGATATGCATGATGGTCTGTAATGCGGTTTTTTCTTCTCCGCAGCAGCGTGAGGCTGCGGATCCGTCGCGCCGCTTCAGCGGCGCGGCGTGGTTTTTGCGGCAAGCCTCTGTGCCCGGCACGCAAAAATTTCACTTGTGCCGGACGCCGATGCGGTGCACGGAAGCCGTCCTGACAGGGGACGCTCCGGGTGGTGCGGCTGAGGCACATGTCCCGCGGGCGCGGCAGAGAAGCGCTTGGGCGGGGACTATCTGCCGATCCGGCAATTCGGCTCCGGCAGTTTTTGCCTGTCCTGCCGGTATTTCCCCTGATATGCGGGAAGCCTTGCCGGCACAGGACTTTTCACGGCGGACTGCCTTGCGGCAGACTCCTTCCTTTGGGCGGAAGGAGGGACCGGTTTGTGAAGCATCGTCTTTTGCAGGATGCTTTACGGCGTCATCGCCGGAGCAGCAGCGGTTCTGTTTTGCAGAATCAACCTGAATTCCATAGGAAAGGAAGCTTTCGCAGAGCGAAAGCGGAGGTCATTTTATGAAATATGCCAATATGTCACGGCAGCAGCTTGCAGATGAACTGTCTGCCCTGAAAAAAGCTTACTCGGAGTATGAGGGGATGCATCTGAAGCTTGATATGTCACGCGGCTCTCCGTGCCGGGAACAGCTTGATCTGACACTCGGTATGCTACATAATCTGGATTCTGCGGAAGCGTGCCGGACCGAAAACGGAATGGATTGCCGGAACTACGGCGTGCTGGACGGAATTCCGGAGGCGAAAAAGCTGTTCGGCGATCTTTTGGAGGTTCCGCCGCAGAATGTGATCGTTTACGGCAACTCCAGCCTGAATATTATGTATGATACGGTGGCGCGTGCCATGCTGTACGGAGTATGCGGCGGCACGCCGTGGTGCAGGCTGGAGCATGTGAAGTTTTTGTGCCCGGCTCCCGGATATGACCGGCATTTTGCCATCTGCCAGTCTCTCGGGATCGAAATGATCACCGTGCCGATGACCGAAGCCGGACCGGATATGGACATGGTGGAGCGCCTGGTTTCCGAGGATGAGGCAATCAAGGGAATCTGGTGCGTGCCGAAGTATTCCAATCCGGAGGGCGTTGTGTATTCAGCCGAGACTGTTCTGCGGTTTGCGGCGCTGAAGCCGAAGGCAAAGGATTTCAGGATTTTCTGGGACAATGCTTACGTCATCCATTCGCTCTATGATACCTGCGATGAGATTCCGAATCTCTTTACGGAGGCGGCAAAGGCAGGCAATCCCGATATGCCGTTTATTTTTGCAAGCACCTCCAAGATCTCGTTTCCCGGCTCCGGCGTGGCGGTTCTTGCGGCAAGCGACCGCAACATCAGCCAGATAAAATCAATCATGACAATTCAGACGATCGGTCACGATAAGCTGAATCAGCTGCGGCATGTGCGGTTTTTCCACGATGTGGACGGTCTGCGCACGCATATGAAAAAGCATGCCGAGATTCTCAGACCGAAGTTTGAATATGTGCTGGAAGCATTCGATCGGGATCTGACCGATCCGGGCGTGGCGACCTGGACAAAACCGCGCGGCGGATATTTCATCAGTCTGGATGTCATGGACGGCACCGCGAAGCGTGTGTATGAGCTGATGCAGGGAATCGGCGTGACCTTGACAAAGGTTGGGGCGACGTTCCCGTACGGAATCGATCCGGATGACAGGAATCTTCGGATCGCGCCGTCTTTTCCCCCGCTTGAGGACCTGCGGGTTGCGGTGGATGCGCTCTGCCTGTGCGTGAAGCTGGCGGCGGCGGAGAAGCTGTTGGGCTGAGAATGCCTTGGTGCAAGGATGAAGTTTTGGCGAGCCTTGGAAAAAGGGAGCTGTACAGACGGTGCGGCTCCCTTTTGCCGTGCCCTTTTTGCACGGCTTTCGGGGAGGAGACGGGCGTGCCGGACAGAAGCGCAGCGCGGCTGACTGCGGTTCGGACCTGCGGCGGATGATTGGCTTGGCTCTTGCCGGGGTACGCTGTCCGCATTCCGTTCCGCACGGAGCTTCGGACAAAGCTGCGCAGTCTTTCCCTTCGGGATGTCAGCATCGGCAGCGATATGCCGGGGGAATCGCCATCGGGGCGGCAAAGAGGTTGTGGTCCCCGTCGGCATGCCGCATTTTGTATTGCACGGGGCAAAGAGCGAAGCGGTGCTTCCTGCCGGGATGCTTTCGGGACCGGCGGCAGCCTTCTGGCTTGCCTTGCCGAGCCGTTATGCGGGCTTCAGGGCTTCGGTACGTGCGGACCAACGCCTGCGTGCGGCGGGAATACAGGGCTTTGCGGACGGCTGCTTCAGGCGGGGCGGCTTGAGGGCTTTCGGAAAGAACCGTGAGAAGCAGTCCGGCTTCCCTCAGGAGGCGCGGAAGGCTGCAGGATTCTCTGTATATTTCCGGAAAAGTAATGAGACAAAATGACGAATGCTGAAATAAAGTATGAAAAATTTTTTACAAAATATTATGGATTCTATTGACTTCCATGTGAATTGTGCTATAATAACCAAACAGTTTCAGAGCCATCGACAAAAAAGAGGGAGATGATTATTATTCTGCCGCTTGACACTTTATCCGAGGCTGCACGTGACGCCCTTGCCGCGCACGGAGCAGAAGAACAAGCCGTTGTTCTTGCCGTAAATCTGGATCTGAACCAGGACGGAAATTACGGGGAAAGCTGGCTCGCCGTTGATACAAAGCGTAAGCTGCTTTTGTATCTTGCCTCCTCCAAGCATGTTTCCGATGAAAAGTCGAAGCAGAAATACGGCGCCGATGCATTTGACGTGTATCGGGAATACGCGCTGTCGCATACCTACGGCTGGTATGTGGACAACTTTGTCTCCTCCAACCGTCTTCTGGCATTGGACGGAGAACCGTATCTGGAGCCGGAGGGCGTTTCTCAGGAGGAGAGGGAAAAAGCCTTTGCGGAGCACCGGAAAAAATCGGTGACAAAGGTGATTGCCTTCTGCACCAACGCCAGAAAGAGAAAGCTGTTTGCGTTTATCGATCTTTTGAAACGGCTTCAGCGCGAAGAAGAGGTTCGGGAGGACGATCCGATCTTTGAGCAGTTTAACCTGAAATGTCCGAAGTGCGGAAGGGTGTACAAGGACCAGAACCGTAAGATCTGCGAATACTGCACCAATAACAGCGCGGTATTTATACGGCTGCTTGGGTATTTCCGGAATTTCAAGGCGGAACTGGCTCTGGTGCTGTTCTGCATGGTCGTAACCTCCGGGATTTCACTGCTTTCTCCGATCATCAGCGGTCAATTTTTCTTCGATCAGGTGATTACCAAGCCGACGTGGGAAAACGGGGTGCAGAAGCTCGGAAAATACCACAGCGTGGAATGGGTTTACATCGGAGTCGGCATGATTTTGGGACTGGGGCTGCTCTCGCTCGGCATCGGGATTCTGCAAAGCCGCGCCAATGCCGGAATGTCCTCCCGCGTGACCCTGAACATGAAGCTGGACATTTTCTCCGCCATGCAGAAGCTTTCCCTTTCCTTCTTTAATAATAATCAGACCGGACGGCTGATTACCCGCGTCAACTATGATGCGGACCGGGTGCGCTCCTTCTTCATCGACGGAGTGCCGAATCTGATCATAAACGGTCTGAACTTCATCGGACTGACGATTTTCCTGTTTATTACGAACTGGAAGCTGACTTTGATTGTTTTCATTCCGGTTCCGATTGTCGTCTGTCTGTTCAAATTCATGCTGCCGAAGCTTTGGCGGATGTACACCAAGGAGTGGCGCCGGTCTTCCTCACTGAATGCGGTTCTGGGGGATTCTCTGAACGGAATCCGTGTGGTCAAGGCATTCGCGAAGGAGGCGGATGAAGCGGCACGGTTCCGTTCCTACAGCCGGAAGCTGTATGATGCGTCCCTGCAGGTGAATCTGACAAGCCTGATGATTTTCCCGATCATCAGCCTTCTGATCGGGCTTTCCTCGCAGGCGATCTGGGGCTTCGGCGGAATTGAGGTTATGAATAAGCACATGACCTACGGTCAGTTTACTGCATATTTCAGCTATCTCGGCATGATTTTCGGTCCTTTGAACTTCTTTACGAACTTCACCAATATGGTGACAGAGACGGTGAACTCCGCGCAGCGCATGTTTGAAATCGTGGATGCGGTTCCGGAGGTGGCGGATGCGCCGGATGCCGTTGCGATCGACCGGATACGGGGCGATATCGAATTCAAGAAGGTCTGCTTCCATTATGTTGCAAACCGACCGATCCTGAAGGATATGAGCTTTCACATTCATCCCGGCGATTCGGTCGGACTGGTCGGGCACACCGGCGCGGGAAAAAGCACGATTGCCAACCTGATCAGCCGTCTGTACGATGTGATCAGCGGTTCCATCGAAATTGACGGCGTGAATGTCAAAAACATCAAATCGGAATCGCTGCGGAAAAACATTGCGATCGTCTCTCAGGAGATTTTCCTGTTTAAGGGGACCATCGCCGAAAACATCCGGTATGCCAAGCCCGATGCGACCATGCAGGAGGTCATCGATGCCGCCAAGGCAGCCAATGCGCACGATTTTATCATGCGGCTGCCGGACGGATATGAAACGATGGTGGGAACCGGCTCCCGCTCGCTCTCCGGAGGAGAACGGCAGCGGATTTCGATTGCCCGCGCGCTTCTTCTTTCTCCCTCCATTCTGATTCTGGATGAGGCGACCGCGGCGATGGATACCGAAACGGAGCGGCTGATTCAGGATGCGCTCTCGGAGCTGATCAAGGGCAGAACCACCATTACGATCGCACACCGTCTGTCAACGCTGAAGGATTGCAACTATCTGATGGCGATTGAAAACGGCGAGATCGCGGAACAGGGAACACATGAAGAACTGATGAAGAAAAAGGGAATCTATTATCGGCTGTACATGCTGCAGGCAGAATCCATGAAGCGGGTTCTGCAGGGTATGTGAGATATTCCGTATACGGGATTTGTGCGGAATATTCCGCCGGCTGCGCGGGAATTGCCGTGTATCCGAATGATTCTTGCTGGAAAGGGAGCTTTGACTGACAAAGCGTGGTGACAGTATGGCTGACGACAAGAAAAAAACCGAAAAAAAAGAACTGCTGGATGACATTGACGATGGCGATCTGATTCTGGAGGATGTGCGGGAGTCTGTTGCGCTGACGCCGGAAAATGCGCATTTCTTCCGTTCCCGCGGCAATCTGGTATCTCTGGAGCTGACGCACGATGACGGCAGTGTGGAGTTTTTTGAACGGGTTATCATTTTAAGGGCCTTCCCGGTATCGACGCCGGATGAATTTCTCTCGGTCCGGGAGGCAGATGGAAAGCAGAACGAACGGGGTCATGAAATCGGGATGATCCGCTATATGAAGGATTTTGACGAGGAGACGGTGCGTCTTTTCCTGGAGGAGCTTGACCGCAGATACTTTACGCCGGAAATTCTGAAAATCAACAGCGTGAAGGAAAAATTCGGGTATTCCTATTGGGATGCCGAGACTACTGCGGGAAATGTGACGTTTATTCTGAACAATCCGTTCAGCAGGATCCGGGTATTGGAGGACGGACGCGTTTTCATCAATGATCTGGACGGAAACAGCTTTGAGATTCCAGATCCGAAGAAGCTGGATCCCTACAGCTATCGGAAAATCGAAGTATATCTCTGATCGGAAGCAGCCGGACGCGGCAGAGGCGACGGCTTCCAATTCCGAGAAAGGACAGTAAGCGATGAAACTGAAATTTGATTTGCCCGAGGCGGATCAGAAGGCATATGATGCCGCTGCGGGCGGAGAAAGCGTCATGTACTGCCTGCCGTTTAATATATACGAGGATCGCTTTGTGTCGGGGTATATGGTTTTTACGGCAAAGCATATTTATAAAATACTGGACGGGGAAGTGCTGCGGGTATTTTCTCTGGAGCATGCGAAGGACTTCCGGACGGAGATTATGTACGGAAACTGCGGCTTTTACGCCGTGATCGACGGAGCGACCACACTGTTGTGCCGCTTTGTGTCGGGAAGAAATCTGCCGCGGTACTCTGTGATGGTCAAGGCGATGGAAATTCTGACGGAGGAGCATAACGGAACGCCGGTGACAGACAGCACGCCGGAGCGCTATTGCCCCAAATGCGGAAGACCGTATGTGCAGAATTCCACCATTTGTCCGTATTGTCTGGACAAGAAGGAAGTCTACCGGAAGCTGTGGGCGATGACAAAAGGAATGCGCCTGATGATGTTTGTTCCGCTTTTTGTGTCTCTGATCAGCGTCATCTGCTCCTTTGTGGTTCCCGACATACAGAAAACTGCCATCAATGACTTTATTCTGGCGGAAACGGATCTGGATCCGAACCTGACCGGGTTTGTCCTTGTGGTGCTTGCGATTGTCATGATTGATCTGGTGCAGCGGGCGCTGAGCGTTTTCCGGGCGCGCTGTTCTGCGGTGGCAGGCGGCAAATTCACGCTGATGCTGAAGAATCTGCTGTATGAAAAGCTGGAATCGCTTTCCCTGTCCTCCATTCAGCACCGCTCTACGGGAGATCTGATGGGGCGCGTCAATAACGATACCAACGTGATGCAGAGCTTTATCATCGGACAGCTTCCGGATCTGTTCAGCCAGGCGGCATCCTTTATCATAGCGCTTGTCGTGATGTTCTGCATGAGCCCGATTATGAGTCTGTTCGTGTTTGTGCCGATTCCCTTGGTAATCTGGCTCGTGGCGTGCGTCTGGAAGGTCGTGGAGACAAGAAACCGCAAGAACTGGGTGCTGGCGACCCGCACCGGACATTTGCTTCAGGATATTCTGAACGGAATCCGCGTGGTGAAATGCTTCGGGCAGGAGGAGCGTGAGATCGAGCGCTTTAAAAAGAGCTCCGTTCGTTCCTCCATGCAGACCGAGTCCAATGCAAAGCTGTTTGATACGATTTTTTCCCTGCTTGGCTTTGTCATCAGATTCGGAAATTATCTGATCCTCCTTTACGGCAACCTGAAGCTGTTTCACGGAGAAATGGACGTCGGTACGCTGCATCAGTTTTCAACGTATGCGAATATCATCTACGGTCCCTTAATCTGGATCACCTTCATCCCGAGAAACATCTCCACCTTCCTGACCTCCGCCAGCAAGGTGTTTGAGATTCTGGAGGAGCAGCCGGAGATTCGGGATATCGCACTTCCGATCGATGCCCGGATCGAGGGTGAAATCGATGTCCGCAATGTGACCTTCGGCTATGAATCCTATCTGCCTGTTCTGAAAAATGTTTCCGTACATATAAACCCGGGCGAAATGATTGGAATTGTCGGGCACTCCGGTTCCGGAAAAACAACGCTGATCAATCTGATCATGCGTCTGTATGAGGTAAACGACGGAGCGATTCTGATAGACGGGATAAATATCCGGGATATTTCCCAGGAGGCGCTCCGCTCGCAGATCGGCGTCGTTTTGCAGGAAACGCTGCTGTTTTCCGGGACCATCCGGCAGAATATCTGCTATGCAATGCCGAACGCTACGGATGAGCAGGTGATTGAGGCTGCCCGGACGGCAAATGCCCATGACTTTATTATGTCGCTTCCGCAGGGCTATGACACGCTGGTCGGAGAAAAGGGCTATTCGCTTTCCGGCGGAGAGCGGCAGAGAATTGCCATTGCGCGCGCCGTGATTCACAATCCGCGCATTCTGATTCTGGATGAAGCAACGGCGGCATTGGATACCGAGACGGAAAAGCTGATCCAGGATGCTCTGAATAAGCTTGCACGCGACCGGACCACGCTTGCGATTGCCCACCGTCTGTCCACGCTCCGCAATGCAGATAAGCTTTTGGTTCTGGATAAGGGTAAGGTGGCTGAATTCGGTACGCACAGCGAGCTGCTTGCACATAAGGGAATCTACTATAAGTTGGTTATGGCACAGCGCAAGATGGCACAGTCGGTGCGCAGAGAAGGGGAACCCAATTCCACCTCTGCGGTGCAGACTGCCGCTGCCGCCAAGGCGTGAGGGACAGGCCCCGCGAATTACCTGTAAAATATGAAAAACCGGCTCCGCATGAGTGCGAAGCCGGTTTTTTGAAATTTGGCGTGTGTCTGAAGCAAGATTCGTTCCGTTCGGTCTTAAAAGCAAACGGAAGGGAATGCTCACCGGGCAGCCCCTTCCTGGGCTGCCGCCAGCCTGACACAGGCGCGGTCCTCTTTCCGCGCCGGATTTGTTCGGCGGCAGAGGGGAGGGGGCGGACCGCAGGGATCAATGCCTGCGGGGAATCCTTCGTTTTTTGGGGTTCGGGGTCCGCATCCTGCATCAGCCGTTTTTGTGTCAGCTTTATGGGAGGCGGATGAGGTGCGCCAATCCGGCACTGCGGTAACGCAGCCCGGACGGAGGCTCTTTCCGAAAGCCTGTCAGGCTTCCCGGATTGCTTTTTCAACTTCTTCTGCGGGATGGACACCAACCAGTTTTTTCGCCGGCTCGCCGTTCTCAAAAACAATCATGGTGGGAATGCTCATGATTCCGTATTTTTCCGCAAGATCACGGCATTCGTCCACATCGATTTTGACAAAGGAAACCTCGCCTTCAAGCTTTTCCGAGACCTCCTCCAGAATCGGGGACATCATTTTGCACGGCATGCACCATGTTGCAAAAAAGTCTGCAAATACCTTTCCTGCCGCAATGCTTTCCTGAAATTCCTGTGTGTTCACCTGTTTGACTGCCATGGCTTTCTGTCGCTTTTGTATTTCAAAAAGCTTCCTTTCTTTTAAATTATTATACCTGTTATTATGTCTTGGAAAAACCGAATTATACCGGATATTCCCAAGTGCTTCCTGCTTTCGCCCGTTGCCCGGCGCTGATTTGAAAAATGGCGGGCTGAGCTGCGAAGGGGAAGACGTCGGATTTTGACCGGACCGCATCCGGCTTGCAGCCTGACACGGCTGTGCCGTGCGGCTGCGGGGATGGAGGCTTCGGTCTCCGGAAAACGGCTCGTTATGCACGCTCTTTCAGATAACCGAAGACGGAGAGCGCCGCGATATTGCCCTCTCCGACCGCTTTTGCGATTTGCAGCGGTTCTCCGGTGCAGTCTCCGGCAGCGAAAACACCCGGAATGGAGGTGCACATAGCGCGGTCGGTCAGAATGCTGCCCTTTTCGGTCAGCTGAAGCTCCGGGAGCAGCGCGGAGGCTGCCGGCGTGTTGCGCAGCAGAAATATGCCGTCTGCCGGATAACTGACTCCGTCCGCCTCCAATGCGGTGACGGTATCACCGTTTCCCAAGACAGCAAAACGGGAGGCTTTGACTGTGGGAAGCGCACAAGAAGGGGCAGCCTCTGCACCGGACGGGCAGAAAAAGGTCACGTCACAGCCGACAGAGGACAGAAAGGCTGCCTCCTCGCAGGCATCCTTTGCCACGCCGATCACGCAGACTTTTTTTCCGCGGTACAGCATACCATCGCAGGTTGCGCAATAGCTGACACCGCGCCCCAGATACTCCGCTTCACCCACGATGGGACGGGTGACGGATTTCCCGGTGGCAAGCAGCACGCTGCGGCAGGTGTAAATCTGTTCTCCCGCCGAGATATAAAACAGACCGCCCGAGGGGAGAATCCGGGATGCCCTGACGGTTTCCTGCGGGATATTCAGGGTCCGGAGCTGGTGCTCCATCTGACCGATCAGCTGCTTTCCGGAGACAGCGGGAATGCCGGGGTAATTTTCAATCAAGCCTGCCTTTGCCAGGGGGCTGTCCTGCGCGGGCAGGGAAAGGAGTAAGCAATTCAATGCGCGTCTGTGTGCGGTCAGGGCGGCTGAAATGCCGGCAGGACCGCCGCCGATGATAATAAGATCATATGTGGTCATGAAAAACACTCCTTGCGGTCCAAAGCAACGCGGTATTCCGTTTAGAACGCGTTCTTTTCTTCAGAACGCATTTTTTGAAATGAGGCATCCTCTTTGGGACACGGCGCTTCTTCTGCAATACGGCTTTCCCAAGGGAATGCTCTTTCTTTTTGGGAATAGCGCTTTTTGGGGTGAAGCTCTCTTCCTTCGGAAGGTTCTTTATTTTTGAAAAAGAGAAAAATCCATGCGGGGTGCGGATTGGGTGCCGTAGGATACGGTTGCGCAGAATGCGGCGGGGACCCGGCGGCGTTATTCGGCGCTTTGGCTTCGGTTTTGCGGTGTCTGCATATCGGATATCAGCTTTTCCGCCTCGCTTTCGCCCCGGACGCGGATTCCGTGGGCTTTCAGCAGCCCGGTCAGAATGCCGTCTCCGCTTTTTAAGGCGCCGGTGAAGGTTCCGTCATAGACAGTGCCGTTTCCGCAGGAGGGAGAGCGCTCCTTCAGGAGGACCTCCCTGCAGTCCAGCTCCAATACGATCTGAAGCACCTCCTCGGCGCCCTTTTTGAATTGTTCCGTGACGTCCCTGCCGCTTTGGCTGTATACGCCGTCCGCCCTCTGCTCTGCCGGTTCGCGCGGGACGGGAAGTCCTCCGCTTGTCTCCGGGCAGACCGGAATCAGTCTGAATTGCGTGCCGAGCCGCAGAACCTCATTGCAGGGCTTTCCGGTTCCGTTGTAGCGGCAGGGGATGCCGAGCAGGCAGGCGCTGACCGGAAGCACGGGGCGGTCATCCTGCTGCATCAGAGCAGCCTCCGTACTCAGCGCCGTGTACAGTGCGACGGAATGCCAGAGTCGGTTTGTTTCGGTCAGGACTGCTTTCCGGGGGATCGCGGGAAGCGCTTCCCCGCGCATATCGCGGAGAAGGGAGGAAACGGCGCTGTCCCGGAAGCCTGCAAACACCAGCATCGGCTCCGGAAACGGATCGCAGCACCCGGCTTCCCGAGAACATGCAGCGGGTCCCCTCTTTTCGCAGAGCGCACCGAGCGGAATGCCGTATTCCTGCGGCAAAACGCTTCTGAGGCGGATTCTGCGGCGCAGGAAAAAGGACCGGAGCTTTTTTCCGTCTTCGGTGTCATCACGGTAAAGCAAAAGTGTCGGCGTCATGTCGGGGACTCCTTTCTTTTTTTCGGAATTCCGGATTTCGGGCAGAGGCATTCCGGTTTGCAAGGCGCCGGCGGCAGTCCGGCTTTGCGGAGAGCGGTAAATCTTCCGGCGGATGAAAGAACGTGCAGCCGCGCGGGTTTCGGCGGTCCGTCGCTTCCACGCGGCTTTGGGCAATGCGGAGGGGCGTTTCGGTCGGATCGAGGCACACAGGAGGTCCGGACCTTACCGGTCGGGAGAGAAGCCTCACAAATGCCCGATTCGCGCCTGTACCGCATGGCGGACGGAACGCCGTGCCGTTGACCGCCCCGGCAGCAGGACGGAGCATTGGAAGCAGGGAGCACGGGGGCAGCGGAGGAGGCAGGGCGGATGCGTGCGGTCTGCCGTGCCGGTCAATCAGAGTCTTGCGGAAAAGAGGAGGGCAGCGGGAGGGGAGCGCCGTTCAGGACGGCATCGGTCAATTGCTCCCCGCGATAACACAGCTTCAGGGAGAAAAACGGCTTGTTCTGCTCCAAAAGCTTCAGGAAGATTCGGTCACCCTCCCAGAGCGGAAGGGAGAAAACCTCCCGGATGTCAATCCACCTCAGGTCTCCCTCTGTGCAGGCGCGAAGCGTTCCGGAGAAACCGTCTGCCGTGAACAGATGCATATATTCCGTTTCCCAGACGTCCGAGACAAAGGTTACGATTCCGCGGAACCGATAGGAGGTCAGAGTCAGTCCGGTTTCCTCCAGAACCTCGCGCAGAAGGCAGTCCTCCGGCGATTCCCCCGACTCAAACTTGCCGCCGATGCCGATCCATTTGTTGCGGTTCGGATCATTTTGCTTGCGGGTTCGGTGCAGCATCAGGTACTGTCCGTCCTTTTCCGGATAGCAGAGCGTGGTGAGCTTCATACGGAGCGCTCCTTTTTCTCAAGGAAATAGGTTGCCTCCGAGTCTGCGACCGAGAGCGCATAGGCGATCGGAAACATTTCAAATGCCGCACCGACGTTTTTGGGATCGTCGTTTGCGGAGAATCCCATATGATAGCGGATGGCAAACGCTTCTTCGCGCGTCAGCTTCATATAGCCGGAAATGATATATACGGACTTTTCGCCGTGTCCGTAGGGGAGCTGATCGTCAAATTCATAGCTCGGCACCTTCTGCCAGACGCCCTTGCTGTCCTTGACATTGCGGAAGGAGGGCTTATAGATATTGACTTTGCACAGATCGTGCAGCAGAGAGATGATGGCGATGGTTTCATCGGACGCTTCGATATGATAGACCTCGCGGACGCGATCGCGCGCCATATAGGCGCAGAGGCAGTCGTATACGTTCAGGCTGTGCTCCAGAAGCCCGCCCTCATAGCAGCCGTGAAAGCGTGTGCTGGCGGGAGCGGTGAAAAAATCGGAGCTTTTGGAGGTCAGATATTCAAGCAGCTTGTCGGAGCCATCGCGGTGAATGGTGCCGCGGTAGATTTCAAGAAAACGTTCTTTGTTGTCCATGGCAGAGTACCTTTCACAGAATATAAAAATGAAGCGTTGGGCAGACGCGGACGGCGGGGGGAGGAGGACAGGGGGATGCTGCGGCTGCAGCTTCCGCGCGGGAGGGGTATTTTCGGGGTGTGTTCTGCGCAAAAGAAGGCAGGCGTTCAGACAGCCGGAACCCGCGCTGCGGCAGACATCGCCGCGGCGGCGAAAAGCTGCATGATGCCCTCGGTAAATTGTGTCGGGAGGAATGCTCCCGGTGTCGAAAAAACCGCATGAGAATCGGAACCGAAAAACGCATGGGAATCGGAACAGCAGGGAAACGGCGCACGTCTATGGGATTAAGCGGCGCCCCGGAAAGCTTTCGGCAGCGTTCCCGCGGAGGGCAACTCTTATATCCGCCATGCAGGCAAAGAGCCAAGATCCTGCGCTGTGCACTGTCGTCAGATGGTTTTTGCCGCTCTGAGGGGGGGAAGACGATGGGGGTGAAGGAAGGTATTTCAAGGTTCCCCAAAAGCTTTTGGAGCGTGGGCTTTTCATGATGCTGCCGTGAGGAAAGCTGCACGATGAAGCCGGCAGGGGATACGTCAGGAGCCTTTTTCAAAATCGGCTGCTGTAGCACGCGGCAGGGGAGCTTCGGCGAGGCGGCAGCCTTCTGTGCAGGCTGTGCGGGGCGCTGCGGCTTTGTCCCGATGCAAGACGGAGAAGCCGATGCCCGGGTCCTGCCGGAAAGCAGACTGTTTCCGTATGTATTATAGCATGGCATTGTCCTTTTTGCAAGAGCACGCATCGGTTTTGCCGCTTTGTTTGCAAGAATCGACCAAATTTTCGGTATTTTGCGGTTTGTATTGCTTTTCAGGGTAAGCTGTGGTACAATACATTTGTTCTTTACTCGGATTTTACATTGATTAATTGATGCGGACATAGTATGCGTTCGTACTGTCAATTCCCTCGGAAGACGGAAAGGAATGAAGGATAAAATGAAAATAGATCGTGCCGCAGCGCTTTTTCTGCTGTTTTGCGTGTTTCTGCCGCTTTTGGCTTCTTGCAGCGGGAGGGTGCCCGAGCCTGCAGAAACCGGCTCCGGGACGGAGACGGCGTCCTCCTCCGTGACCTCTGCCGGTGATCCGGCTCAGACGGGCGAAGCCTCTGCGGAGACGCGGGCGGAGGAGCCGTATGACGTGGTTCTGAATGAATTGATGGCGGACAATCATAAGCTGTGCATGGGGACGGACGAGGACTGGGTGGAGCTTTGGAACAGGGATACCCGCGATGCCGTTCTGGACGGCTGGTTCCTTACGGACAATCCGGAAAAGCCGAACCGGCTCTCTTTGAAGGGAATTGTCATTCCGGCCGGCTCCTATTATGTGATTACGCTGCCGAAGGAGGGAAAGCTGAAGCTTTCCGGAAAAGGAGAAACGCTCTATTTGCTGCGGAACGGAGAGACTGTCGATCACATCACATACACGGAGGCGATTGGCGCCGGTTCATGGGAGCATGAGGGCAGGACTGCGAACCCAACCCCTGGCTTTCCGAATACAGCGGAGGGCTATCGCAGCTATCTGGATTCCATGCCTCTGCCGGACCTGTATATCAGCGAGGCGATGACCTCAAACGGTGCGTATCTGCCCTATAACGGGAAATATTACGATTGGGTGGAGCTTTATAACGCAGGAAAGGAGCCGGTCCGCCTGTCGGACTATTATCTGTCCGACAGCCATAAAAACCTCTCCGCATACCGCCTGCCCGATGAAATTCTGGAGCCGGGTGATTATTATGTGGTGTTCTGCTCCGGACTGAATCAGTGGGCGCATGCACCGTTCCGTCTGTCAAGCAGCGGAGAGACTTTGTACCTGACACGCGTATCCGACGGGGCTTTGACGGACTGCATGGTGCTGCCCGGGGATATCAGACGGAATCAGAGCTTTGGACGCTGCGGAAAACAGCTTTGCTATATGGAGACGCCGACCCCTGCCGCCGCGAATGCTGCAGGAATTGAGAAAAATGCAAAGGCTCCGGCGGCGGACCATGCGAGCGGGATATACAAGGAAGGCTTTCTGCTGACGCTTTCAGGAGAGGGGAACATCTACTATACTCTGGACGGCTCTGAACCGGGAAAGGAAAGCGGCAGGCTGTATGACGGTCCGATTGCGGTTTCGGAGCATACCACTGTCCGTGCCATTTCCGATTCGGACGGTGTTCTCAGCCGCGAGAGCAGCTATACGTATCTGATCGGGGTTTCGCATACGCTTCCGGTGGTGCAGGTGTCCGTTCCGGAGGCTTACCTGTCGGATTCCGGGGAGAAAAGCATTTTTGCCAATTACCGTGAAAATATAGAGGCTGCCGGACATGTGGCATGCTTTGAAAACGGTGTGGAGCTGTTCGGGATCAACTGCGGCTTCCGGCTGCACGGAAACGGAAGCCGTGAGGGGAAAAAACAGAGCTTTCAGCTTCGGTTCCGCTCCGAATACGGCGCGGGAAAGCTGAAATGCAGGGTGTTTGACTCGCTTGACATAGATGAGTTCCAGTCTCTTCTTCTGCACGGCTCTTCGGAGGATTATCCCTGTGCCAATATGCGGGATGAGGTCCTGGAGGAAATCGCTGCCGGAACCTCCCTGTATACGCAGGCGGCAAAGCCGGTTGTGCTGTATCTGAACAACCGGTACTGGGGGGTCTACTTCATCAGGGAGCGTATCAATGACGATTATGTGGCTGCTCACCTGAAGGTTACACCGGAATCCGTTGATCTGATCGAGAGCTATTCCAATGCCGAATACGGCAGCTCCGCAGAATATGACGCACTCTTGCAGTATGTCAGGACGCATGATATGACCGATCCCGACTGCCTTGCGTATGCGGAGGCGCGCATCGACTCCGTGAGCCTGATGGACTGGTATATTATCCGCTCCTTTACGGGAGATAAGGATTTTGCGAATATCCGGTACTTCCGAAGCCATGAGGCGGACGGCAAATGGCACTGGATCTCGTTTGATCTGGACTGGGGCTTCTGGCATACGGACGATCACCCGATCGGGGATCTGATCCGGGACAGCGACCGGCATATTCTGATGTGGAATCTGATGAAAAACAGCGATTTCCGGGATCGCTTTCTTTGCCGCTATGCCGAGCTTTTGAAAACCTGCCTGTCGGAGGAGCATATCCTTTCGGTGATTCAGACCTATACGGATACCATACGTCCGGAAATGGAGCAGGACCGTGCGCGTTGGGGGTATTCCGTCTCCCACTGGGAGGGACATGTGAAAATTATGCGCGATTATGTGGCGGGAGGCAGGAGAAAGCAGGCAGTGCTTGCGGATATCCGGCAGTTTTTCGGATTGACCGACGCGCAAATGAAAGCGTATTTCGGGGAGTGAGCCGCATCGCTCCGCGAAACAAAATCAGTCTCATTTTCGGGATGAGGCTGATTTTTTTGTGCTGCCGAGCATCTTCCGCTTTTTGAAAATACGGAAAGCGGCGGTGCCGGAATTTTCCTTCGAATAAAGCATGATCCCCGCCGGAAGCAGAAAATCTGCCTCTGACGGGGACCTCCAAACGGTCAATTTGCGTAAGTATCAGTGCTTCAGTGCTACGGCAGCCTTTGCCTTAGCCGCAATGTGTGCGGGCGTCAGACCGTAAAGCTCAAGCAGCGGGGGAACCTTGCCGGATCTGCCGAACGTGTCCTCGGTTCCGACCCGGAGCACCGGAACGGGATGTGTTTCGGAAAGCGTTTCGCACACGGCAGAGCCGAGTCCGCCGATGATATTGTGCTCCTCGCAGGTGACGATCGCGCCGGTTTCAAGAGCTGCCTTTGTGACCAGCTCGCAATCAAGCGGCTTGATGGTGTGGATGTTGATAACGCCGGCATCGATTCCGTCCGCCTTCAGAAGCTCCTTTGCCTCCAAAGCCATCGAAACCATGATTCCGGTGGCAATGAGGGTGACATCCTTGCCCCGGGCGAGCGTGATGCCCTTGCCGATTTCCATCCGATAGTCGTTTTTGTCAAACAGAACCGGAATGGCAAGACGTCCGAAGCGCATGTAGACAGGACCCTGATATTTGATGGCAGCCTCTACGGCGGCTCTTGCCTCCACCGCATCGGCAGGATTGATGATGGTCATGCCCGGAATGGTGCGCATGGTGCCGATGTCCTCCAGACACTGGTGCGTTGCGCCGTCCTCTCCGACGGTAATGCCGGCGTGTGTTGCGCCGATTTTAACGTTCAGATGCGGATAGCCGATGGCGTTGCGGATCGGCTCAAAAGCGCGCCCGGCAGTGAACATGGCAAAGGAAGAGCAAAAGGGGATCAGACCGGTCGTTGCAATGCCTGCCGCAACGGATACCATGTTTCCCTCCGCAATGCCGCAGTCAAAGAAGCGGTCCGGGAATGCCTTCTTGAATTTACAGGTTTTTGTTGCCTCCGCAAGGTCTGCGTCAAGCACCACGATGTTTTCGTATTTTGCACCGAACTCGACAAGCGCGTCGCCGTATGCTTCTCTTGTTGCGATTTTATCAGCCATGGTTCGTTCCCCTTTCCTCACAGTGACGCGATATACGCGTTGATTTCGGCAACTGCCTGCTCATACTGTTCCTGCTTCGGAGCGGAGCCGTGCCACTTTACATTGTTTTCCATAAAGGAAACGCCCTTGCCCTTGACGGTCTTCATGATGACTGCCGTCGGAGCGCCCTTGGTTTCCTTGGCGGCCTTGACGGCTTTTTCGATTTCGGAGAAATCATGCCCGTTGATCAAAAGGACATTCCAGCCGAAGGCGCGGAATTTTTCATCGATCGGGGTGGGATCGACCACCTCGGTGACCGGTCCGTCGATCTGGAGTCCGTTCCAGTCGATAAAGGCGCAGAGGTTGTCCAGCTTATAGTGGCGGGCAAACATGGCAGCCTCCCAAACCTGTCCTTCCTCCACTTCTCCGTCGCCCAAAACGGTGTAGACGCGGTAATCCTTCTGCATCACCTTTCCGGCGATTGCCATGCCGCAGGCTGCGGAAATGCCGAGTCCGAGGGAACCGGTGGACATGTCAACGCCGGGGGTGTGCTTCATATCCGGGTGACCCTGCAGATAGCTGTCTGCCTGCCGGAGCGTCTTCAGGTCCTCGCGCGGGAAATAGCCCTTCAGTGCGAGCGCCGCATAAAGTGCGGGCGCAGTGTGTCCCTTGGAGAGGACAAAGCGGTCGCGCTCCTCCCATTTCGGGTTTTTCGGATCGATCCGGAGCTCTTCAAAATATAAGTATGCCAGAACATCGGAGATCGAAAGCGATCCGCCCGGATGTCCTGAGCCTGCACTGTAAACAGCTTCCAGCGCGCCAAGCTTGATTTCCGCTGAAATCCGGCTCAACTCTTTGATTTTAGCCTGTTCCATTTGTTTTCCTCCGTGATTGCTTGATTTATGAATGCCATTTGCACATCATTCCTTACTATTGTACTTTCTTTTCTTTTTTTTGTCAAATGGTTTTTTGGCTTTTTTGAGGAAAAGGAGGAATATCGGCAAAATAATTTCAAGCAAAACGGAGAAAAGAACAGAAACCGTACTTTTTTGCACCTGCAGAATCGCTTGCGCACTGCGGGTGAACAGTAAGAGCGGGGGCAGACAGCACAGGGCGGGCATCGCGTTTGCGGTCCGGGTGCTGCAGCCGGTGCATGCCTGAAGCGCCCGCGCGGATGCATACAGCAGAACAGCAGCCTTCAGCGCATAGGCGAAGGAGAGCAGGAGATCGGTAAAGGGCTCAACATTGATTCCGCTGACCAGCTGCGCGGTGAAGTCCGCCGGATAAGGCAGCCGGGAGAGCAGAGCCGTTCCGATTGCGGTCTGGTCCCGGAGCACCGTGCAGGTCAGGAAAAAGCCTGCGGTGCCGCCGCCCCAGAGAAGCGCGGCGAGAGCAGGATCCTTTTTCGGTCGGATTGCAGCGATGAGAGGAAAGCTTTCATCTGTGCCGGAGGCTGCGGCGGATGCCGCTTTGGAGGCGTCCGGGTCATGCTTGCTGACCGTCGGTCCGATGAGAAACAGGAGTGCGGCTGCATCCGCAAACGGGGAGAGAAGCGTCAGAAAAATGCCCTGTGCAAGATCTTGGACCGTGCTTTCGGTCCCGGGACCGGGAAAAAGCGGAAAACGCAGCTCTGCCGAGGCGAAGGTGAGAAGCAGGATCAGAACAAGGGGGACCATGATGAATGCCAGAACCTCTGAAAATCTTCCGATGACGCAAAGTCCCCTGCTGCATGCAAAATATGCCGTGACAAGCAGAGCGGCGGCAAACCAGAACGGCGGAACGGTCGGAATGCTGACCGTGTGCCAAAAGCCGCCGAAGCCCGCCAGACTTTTGGACAGTACAAACAGAAAGGTGAGGAGAAACAGCAGGCAGATCATTTTCTGCGGGAGAATGCCGACGGTTTTTCTCAGAAATTCCGGAAAGTCCGCATAGCCGGTCAGAATGCCTCTCAGCAGCGCAAGGTAGAGGACGCCGAGCACGGAGCCGAGCAGTGCCGCCAGCCACGCAGTATTTCCCGCACAGTACGCACGGATTCCGAGAAGCATATCGCCGTAGAGATAGGAAAAGCTCAGAAAATACAGCTGTAATGCCGTCAGTCGGTTCTTTGTCATAATGCAGTGCTCCGGGGCTTTGTGCCGGCGGGGCTTCCTTTCATGATAGTGTATGTGCAGCGTACAGGGAAAGTCCGCGGTCAGGCAGAGGAGGATTTTGGATACGGATGCGGTCGGAAGTGCCGATTTGTGTATGGAGCTGCCGCGCTGAGGGGCGACACCCGTGTCGGTATTCGGCTTATTTCCGTACCGTGAAGGCGATGGTATGCCCCAGCCGGGAAACACCGTATCGGCGTTCCCCGCTGCGCGTCAAAGACTTTGCAATGACGTGTCGGAAGCGCTAGGGCGAAGTCGCAAGCACAGCAGTCAGAGAAACTGCTGTCAGCCTCCGTTTTTGCCGCGCGGCGGTGCTTCGGAGAGGAGCAGGCAGTGCTTTGCCTCAACGCCGGGCAGAGACCGTTTGCGCGGCTTATCCGTTTGCGGGAATGTCCAGCGGTTCTTCCGATGCCGGAAGCAGAAACAGCGTACCGTCCCGCACCGTGACGGCATCGGGAGCCGGCGGCGTTTCTCCCTGTGCCAGCAGAGAAAAAACCGTCAGAAGCTGAAGTTTTTGTGCGGCGGTCCCGTTTTTGACCATGTCGGCAAGCTGCCCCTCCCGCTTTTCGGCGGAAAGCAGCTCGGAAACGGGGGCAAGGGCTGTGATGAGGCAGCACTGCATAAGCGGTTCCCGATACATCAGGTCTTCAAAAAACGGCAGAAGCTCGTCCCGGGACAGCTGATCCGACAAGAGCCAGATCCGGACGGTTTTCCAGAAGATTTTTCCTCCGCTTTCCAGATCCAAAAGGTCTGCCGCCTCCCGGAAGGAGGGCCCTGCGGCGTGGTACAGCTCCTCTCCGATCCGGACGGTAACAAGATACCCGTCCGCTGTCTTTTCCAGACCCGCTTCCGTCGGATAGAGAACCGAGGACGGATCGTAGACCTCGGTGCAGCCGATCAGCGCAGAGAGGAGAAGAATCGGGATACAGAGAAGAATGCCTGCTTTCAGGATGCATTTCATGTGTGGGGCGGCTGCCGCTTGACGGGCAGCCTTTTCTTCCTTTCTGAACGGTTTAGACGGTGTGCGGCGGAATGCAGAAAATAAAGGGGGCGGCAAAGGCTTTCAGAAATTCCCTTCCGGAATGAGGCGGCGGTATCGGACCGCTGCGCTCGGAGCCGGGGATGAAATATGCCTTTTGGAACGCGGTGTCTGTTTTTGTCTGCTGCCCGGCGGAGGGTATAGATGCCGCTGCCTTTGCAGAAGCGCATATTTTGCCGATATGCGGCGCGGTACATCGAACTGCCGGAGCATGCAGCAGTATCCGATGGACAGAGGCGAGGGCATTTTGAGCAGAAACAAGAGCAGCTATTGTTTCCCGGGGAGCGGAGCATGCGGGCATTTCAGCCGGCTTTTTCCGGAAACGAAGCATTCAGTGACGCCCAACGGGACGGCAGGGAGGTATTTGAAGGGGACGCAGCGTTGCACGGCGGAGCTGTGCGGCAACGGCGCGGTCTTTTAAGGCGGAGCACTCAATGCCGACCGATGTCCGGTGAAACGGGCGGCAAAAGTGTTTGATACGACCGCCCTTTGGACCGGAGTATACGCTGCTGTCGATGCAGGCGGAGCCGGGCAGAAAGGACATTTTGAACGGCTGCCTCCTGCATCGGAGCGCTGTTCTTGCCGGATCCCCGGAGAGGCTGCAAGGAGTGCGGATAAAGCCGCGCTTCCGGGACGGAGACCCTGTCCTGCCTTTTGCCGCGGCGGACGCGGCAAGGCGGTCCGGCGGGGAGGCTGCTTTTTATTCGCGGGGACACTTTTCAGAGGGATTTCCCGGATTCAAACAGGCATGCTTGCCGCAGGGTCATGCGCCGAGGCATAAAAAGGAGCACTACGCCCTTTTACCGTCTTCTCCGGCTTGCCCTTTTCCGCGGGCGCGCGTGATATTTTTACGGGTGATGGCGGCAGGAACCTTTTTCATTGCCCAGACCGGAACCATGATCAGAAAGTCAAGCAGACCGGTTCCGGATACCGGAGCAAACGGCGAAAAATACGGAACGGAGCAGGAGTCCTTCGCACAGAGATAAATCAGCATGAGGAGAGTGAGGATGCCGATGCCGAACAGTCCTGCCAGCCGCGCCGCAGCCAGCAGAAGAAAACGGACGATTGTCTGCGCGTTGGAAAGCGGCGGCGCCGCAAAGCTGCAAATTGCCGAAAATGCGGTTACGATGATGACCGGGGCGCTGGCGATTCCTGCCGCAATGGCGGAATCCCCCAGAATCAGCGCTGCCGCGAGGCTGACGGCTCCTCCGACGGAACGTGGCATACGGATGCCGACCTCCCGGATAATCTCAAAGGACAGAAGCGTGAAAAGTGTTTCCCAGAATACGGGGAGCGGAATGGCGGCACGGGATTCCGAGATCTTTTGCAGGAGAGAAAGCGGGATGGCGGTCTGGTGGAAGTACATCAGCGCAATAAAAACGGCGGGCAGAAACAGGGCAGCCAGGAGAGAAAAGAAACGGAGCAGACGCAGAAAGGTTGCATAATACGGGCTTTTGGCATAGTCCTCGCTGGATTGCAGCGCCTCTGCAAACAGGCAGGGAACCGTCAGAACGACGGGAGAGCCGTCAACGATGACGGCAACTCTCCCTTCCAGCAGCTTTGCGGCGACCTTGTCCGGACGCTCTGAATTTCCGACCGAAGGGAACAGCGGCGCTTTTCCGTCCTGCAAATAGATTTCCACCGTTCCGGAGCCGAACACGCCTCCGGTTTTGATATCGGCAAGGCGTTTGCGGACGCATTCCAGAACCTGCGGGGCTGCAAGATTCTCCATGTACATAAGGAGCAGCTGTGTGTTGGTTTCATCGCCGACGGTGATGCTTTCCAGCTTCAGGGATGAGGACCGGATGCGGCGGCGCAGAAGCGCAGCGTTGACGGAGGCATTTTCCGTGAAGCCTTCGCGCGGACCGCGGATGACGGTCTCCGTTTCCGGTTCGTTGATGCCGCGTGAAATTTCATTCTGAACCGGAACGGCGATGGTGACTGTTTTGTCGGAGACTATGGCGTTTCCGTTTAAAAGAGCACGGATCACCTCGGCTTCATCGGGAACGGGAGTCAGCTTTCCTCCGGTCAGAAGGCTGCCGAAATCAGGGTCTGCCTCGCGGTCCGAGCCTGTGAGCGGGTTCAGGATATAGTCATGAATGAATTTTTTATCACATATTCCGTCAATATAAAGAATGCTGACGGTGTCTTTGCCGAACGTAAGCGTGCGTACGGAAAAATCCGAGCAATGAACAAACGCGGCGCTGATTTTCTGAAGATTCATATGCCTTGTTCCCCTTTTCTGCGGTTATTGTGTGCAGAAGAGGATTTGGCTATGCGCTGCGGTTTTGAAAAAAATTCCGGCTCTTTTGCGGCATCAAAGCGATTGCCGGAAGGCTTTGGGCGCGGCGTGAAACTTCATATTTCGGATTTTCGGATGGCAATTTTGCCGGAAATCCGGATTTTACGGCGGCTTGGGATGTGCCGGTATCGGCTTGGAGCATATACTGAAAATAGTGGGATGAGCGCCCGCAATACATATGGAGAGAGGATTATTTGCTTTGGAAAATAACTATTATCCGTTTGTCAATCTGCCGCTTCCCTATGAATTCGATGCCATGGAGCCGTATATTGACGCCAAAACCATGCAGCTGCATCACGACAGACACCTGCAAACCTATATTGACCGTCTGAACGAGGCGCTGAAGGATCATAAGCAGCTGCAGCGGTTATCTTTGGAGCAGCTGGTCCGGGTTTCCGGGAGGCTGCCGTTCGGAATCCGGCAGGAGATCCGGAACAATGCCGGAGGCGTGTACAATCATCGCCTGTATTTTGATTTGCTGACGAATCCGGCTGCCGGGGAGCCGGGGGGAAAGCTTGCTGATGCGATCGCGCACTGCTTCGGGGGCTTTTCCGGATTCAGCCGGCTGTTCACGCAGGCTGCGCTCGGCGTGTTCGGCTCCGGCTATGCGTGGCTTGTACGGGACGGCTCGCGGCTTCGTATCGTGACAACGCCGAATCAGGATGCTCCGCTGAGTGCGGGGCTGTGCCCGATTCTTGCGGTTGATGTCTGGGAGCATGCATATTATCTGAAGCATTATAATCTTCGCGCGGATTATCTTGCGGACTGGTTCCGGGTGATTCGCTGGGATTATGCAGAGCGCCTGTACACGGATTGCATCCGGGGATAGCGGAAAAGCGGCGTATCTGCGCGGCTCTTACGGCAGCTGCCCCAGGGGAAACAGCAGCTCCTTCGGTGAAAAGGCGCCGATGAAGCGCGGGAATCTTTGAAAAGCGTGCCGGCATTACCTCCGGTCTGCCGCCGCCTTTTCTCCGTCCGGCGTCTCCGTGCCGCCATATTTCCGTGTCCCGTTCGGAAAATTCGGCGGTTGTTTCGGCAGATGAGAAAGAAGCTGACGCCCGGCGCTTTTCTGTCCGTTTATCTGCGGAATTCAGAAGCGGCTTTGTTCCGCGGTCCTCTCTGTCAATAAGCCGTATGGTCCTGTAAAAGGGCAGGCTGCCGCATGAAGGCGGCAGCCTGAACAATATATTCGAAAGAGGGCTCCGCTTCTCCGGCTCCGGAAACGGAAAAACAGTCCGGCATAGATCGGAATGCCGGGACTGTCCGGAATCTTCGAGGCGCTATGCGCGGCGGCTCCGTTTCAAATCAAATGCTGTGACAGATGCAGACTCCATGCGGGCTGTCTCGCCGGAATCCGGTTCCTGTCCGACTCAAAAACCGGAAGAAGGGCTTCCGGTCCGCACGGAAACAGCAGCTTCAGCAGCTGTGCGTCATATGCGGTCGGAAAATACGGTCGGGCATTCAGCTCGGCGCGGCGGGTTCTGCATGCGGAAAGGGACGCCGGAAAGCTGCCGTAAAGCTCACGGGGGGTCAAAGGCCGTCCCAAAGCGTGATCCATGGCACGTATCGCGGCTTCGGGCAGGAGGAAGGAGGCGGCAAATGCATCCGCTTCCGTCTCCTCTCCTGCACCGCTTTTTGTATGCTTCAGAAGAATATGTCCGCATTCATGCGCAATTGTCCAGTTGCGGCGTCTCTTGGAGCGGACGGAGGCATCATAAAGAATCACCGCGCTTCCTTTTCTGACAACAGAGCATCCCTCTGCTTGTATCCGGAGCGGAGTGCCGGAAAAGGAAGAGAACTCCTGAAAGGTCTCAATCAGGATGCCGTTTGTATAAATTCTGCGCATGTCAATCAATGCAAGTGCATAAAAGCTTCTGATGCGCTGCTTTAAAAGAAGCTTTACGCCCTCCCCTGCGGCAAGGTATATGTCACTGTATGCCATCGGTAACCGGTCCCTTTCCGCTGTTCTTCCGCTGCTTGTCCCCGTCTTTTTCACGGGCGGCAGCCGCACTGCACTCCGGCTCGTCTGCGGTCTGTTCGGAGTCTGCATCGTGAAGCTCCGGAGACGGGAATGCGGGGGGAGATGAGGCGGTGCCCGGAGGATCTATGAGCGCACTTCGCTTGGCGCGCAGATACAGATTCAGACTGCGTTTCATATTCTCCACCAGCTCGTTGTGATCCTCGGGGGAAATTTCGCGCGCGGTACGCAGCATCAGAAGCAGCTCTTGTTCCGAGTTGTCGGAATCTTCGGGCGAGTCCGTTTCCGGAATACCGAGAAGCTGCGCAAAGCTTACATGAAAATATGCCGCGAGCTTTTTCATGTTTTCCGCGCTCGGTGTACGCTGACCGTTTTTCCATTCATAGACAATGCTTTTCGGGATATGGAGGTCCTTTGCGGTTTGCAAAGCTGTGGTGTGATTATCTTGTAACAATTGCCTGAAAATGTCGGAAAACATTTGTGCACTCCTTACATATTTTTGATAAATTGTAGAAATGAGGTTGACATTTCCGAAAAATCGGAATATAATAATGCCGAAATCCCGGAATTGCATATACATTATATCGCCGGATTATCCAAATGTCAAGCATTCTGCAGGAATATCATTTCATTTTAGCATATCGCCGGAAAGAGAGGCCGGCAAGATGGAAAAGAGGCTGATTTTATGACACAGAGAGAAAAAACAGAAGTGATTGATATATTAAGACGGTATCGTGCGCTTGGTGTAGCGGAGAAAAATCTGGATGAGAAAATTGCGGCGGAGGAACAGCTGCTTTTGACGGTGGAGCTTTCGGAGCCGGCTTCCGAACCGACAGAACAATCCGAAAAGCAGGCGGGCAGAAAGAGGGCGCAGAGCAGGAGAAAGCAGCTCCATCTGATTGATCGGCTCAGATCTCAGCGCTCCGTAATCCGTGCGGAACGGCGTGCGGTAGAGCGGAGCCTGAGTGCGCTCAACACCGAGGAGGATCGGATTCTGCGTGCTCTTTTTCTGGAGACTTATACCGAGCAAACGCCGTTTGAGCTGATGGAACGTCTCGGATATGAAAAGTCCAACCTGTACCGGATCCGCGCAAAGGCATTGGAGCATTTTGCGGATCACTATAACGGCAGAGCGGGAAGAGCATAAGAAAGCGCTTCTCGTCCGGTTGGTATATGAATCCATGCAGTGCGGAAAAAAGACTTGACAAAAAGAAGAAAAGGATTTATACTGATTAAAAGTCAGTTGTCGGCAGAAAAAGGCGTTGTGCCTGTCTGCCGGGGCGATTGGTTTGTTTATTTAAAGACATCCGGAAAACCGAATAATGTATGGCATGGGATTTTCCCGGGCAGGGAGTAGTAGCTGTTTTCCCCGTTTTCAGAGAGCCGCAGATTTGCTGTGACTGCGGTATACGGACGCGGCGAAGTCGCCTTGCTTGCGTTTTTGCAGGCGTCCTGAGACGCACTGCGGGACGGGTCCGCCCGTTACAGCGGGAGAGGGCTATGCCCGTTTGATGAGTGCATACTGAGGTATGAATTCAGGTGGTACCGCGCGCAAGCGTCCTGAACGTTGGTTCGGGGCGCTTTTCTTTTTTGCGGGAACAGGACGGGGAACCGCATGGGAGCATAAGAATTTCGTCACATGCGGAAAGCCGGCAGCGGTCCTATGCGCCGAGAGGACTGCGGAACGGAAAACGGGAAAATCCGGGTCCGTGCGCAGGAGAGTCATGCATCCGAGGCTTTTTCGGAAAATGCTTTTTATGCCGGAGGTTTGCCGGAGAAAGGGTAGGAAAGAATGAAAAAAGAGCTTGCAAAAACGTATGATCCGAAGGAGTTTGAGGATCGGCTGTACCGATTCTGGAATGAAAGCGGATACTTTCAGCCGAGTGCCGACCGTTCGGCGCCGACGTTTTCCGTGGTGATCCCGCCTCCGAACGTGACAGGACAGCTGCACATGGGACATGCGCTGAACAATACGCTTCAGGATATTATTGTCCGTGCGAAGCGGATGCAGGGATATCGGACGCTTTGGGTGCCGGGCACCGACCATGCGGGCATCGCAACGCAGATCAAGGTCGAGGAAATGCTGCGGAAGGAAAAGGGTCTGACCCGTCATGACATCGGACGGGAGGAGTTTCTGAAGCTGGTCTGGGACTGGAAAGGGAAGTACGGCTCCCGGATCATCAATCAGCTCAAGAAGATCGGCTCCTCCTGCGATTGGACGCGGGAAGCCTTTACGATGGACGAGAATTTGTCCGCTGCCGTGAAAAAGACCTTTGTGCGGCTGTATGACAAGGGACTGATTTATCGCGGACTCCGCATTACCAACTGGTGCCCGCACTGCATTACGGCGCTGTCCGATGCGGAGATAGACCACAAGGATACGGAGGGCGGCTTCTGGTATGTCAGATATCCGGTGGTCGGCAGCGATGAGTCTGTGATCATTGCCACCACAAGACCGGAAACCATGCTGGGCGATACGGCTGTGGCGGTGAATCCGGAGGATGAGCGGTATAAGCACCTTGTCGGAAAAATGCTGAAGCTTCCTCTGACCGACCGTGAAATTCCGGTAATCGCGGATGAGTATGTGGAAAAGGAATTCGGGACCGGATGCGTGAAGATTACGCCCTGCCACGACCCGAATGACTTTGAGGTCGGCTTGCGTCACAATTTGCAGCAGATTATCATGCTGGATGACAACGCCCGGATTTCCGTTCCCGGGAAGTACCATGGGATGGACCGCTATGAGGCGCGCAAGGCAATGGTCGCCGATCTTGAGGCAGAGGGGCTGCTTGTCAAGGTGGAAAAGATCACGCATGCGGTCGGACACTGTTATCGGTGCGGCACTGTTGTGGAGCCGATTGCCTCCAAGCAGTGGTTTGTGAAAATGAAGCCTCTGGCAGAGCCGGCGATCCGCGTGGTGCGCGAGGGGGACATCCGGTATATCCCGGAGCGGTTCTCCAAGATCTATCTGAACTGGATGGAAAACATCCATGACTGGTGCATTTCGCGCCAGCTCTGGTGGGGGCACAGGATCCCTGCTTACTATTGCCGGGACTGCGGGGAAATGACCGTCTCCGAGACGGATGTGAAGACTTGCCCCAAATGCGGCGGTACGCACGTGGAGCAGGAGTCCGATGTGCTGGATACCTGGTTCTCTTCCGCGCTCTGGCCGTTTTCTACGCTCGGCTGGCCGAATGATACGCAGGATCTGAAGGATTTCTATCCGACCAGCGTGCTTGTGACCGCCTACGATATTATTACGTTCTGGGTTTCCAAGATGATTTTTATGGGAATTGAGAACATGGAACAAATCCCGTTCCCGAACGTCTTTATTCACGGGTTGGTCAGAGATTCACAGGGCAGGAAAATGTCAAAGTCGCTCGGCAACGGCATCGATCCTCTGGAGGTGATCGACCGGTATGGCGCAGATGCGCTTCGGTTTGCTTTGGCGTCCGGAAACTCTCCCGGCAACGATATGCGCTTTTCGGATGAGAAGATTGAGGCGGCACGCAATTTCAACAATAAAATCTGGAATGCGGCGCGCTTTGTTCTGATGAATCTTGATATCGAAAGGGTGGAGCTGCCCGTATCTTCCGCGCTTGAACTGGAGGATAAGTGGATCCTGTCCAAGCTGAATACGCTGATCGGGGAGGTGACCTCCAATCTTGATGCGTATGAGCTCGGCATTGCGCTTTCCAAGCTGTATGATTTTATCTGGGACGTCTTCTGCGACTGGTATATCGAGCTGGTTAAGCCGCGCCTTGCCGCAAAGGGTACGCCTGAGAATCTGACGGCACAGCATGTGATTGCGTATGTGCTGACGGAAACGCTGCAGCTGCTTCATCCGTTCTGCCCGTTTATCACGGAGGAAATCTGGCAGTCGCTTCCGCATGAGGGAGAAAGCATTATGGTGAGCCGGTATCCGACGGTTTCCGATGCATACTCCTTCCCGCTGGAGGAAACGCAGATGACGCGGCTGATTGAGGCAATCCGTGCGATTCGGGTGCGCCGTTCCGAGATGAACGTGACTGCGTCCAGAAAAACGCATCTGATCATCGTGTCCGAGCATGCCGCCTTCAGCGAAAAGGCAGCGCCGTTCTTTATGCGGCTGGCTTCCGCATCCGATGTGACGTTCGCGAACTCCTGCACCGATGAAACGGCAGTCCGGATTGTGACAGATGCAGCGACCGTGTTCATTCCGCTTGCCGATCTGATCGACCGGGACAAGGAGCTTGCGCGCCTGACCAAGGAAAAGGAAACGGCAGAAAACGAAATCGGACGTCTTGAGAAAAAGCTGTCAAACGAGGGCTTTTCGGCAAAGGCTCCTGCCGCTGTCGTGGAGGGTGAGCGCGTAAAGCTTCAGAATTACCGGGATAAGCTTGAAAATGTTGAAAAGGCGCTGAAGCAGCTGGCGGAATTGCAGTGATGCGGTATTTTGGGGCTGACGGGTCTTTCCGGCAGTCCCTCCTGCCCGGCGGCTGTGAGGCATCGCGGCAGGGGACCGTCCGCAAAGGCTTTTCGGCGGAAGCACGTCCGGTGCGGTTCTTTGCCGCCGGACCGTCCGGATTTTTGCGGATCGGCGCTCTTTGGCGGTATATGTGCTCTCCCGAAAAAAACGATGCGGATTCGGCTTGAAAACACCTCCGTTGAAGCTGCTGTTTGCGCGGCTATTCCCCTGAGATCAGTGACCGGCATTTTGAACGGGGCTTTCGGAAAAGCCCGGAAAGGGACAGGTACGATTGATGCACAGACACTTGAAAGCATTCCTTCTTCTTTTGGCAGCCCTGCTTGTGAGCTTTTCCTTTGTTTCCTGCAGTGCAAAGGGCGGGGATGCGTATGATGGCGCTCCCTCCGATCCGGGAAAGCTGAGTGAAAATGAGCAGAAATCCGGAGACGGTGGGGACTCGGAGGCGCGCAGACTGGTGAAAACGGTCTCTTTAAACGCCGAAACCGGGGAATTTGAACAAAGCACCGCGTGGATTGAGGAGAGTGCCGGTGAAATGGGCGGTTATATCGGCTCCTCTAAAATTTCCGGCGGCTCCCGGCGGTCGGAGGACTGCCGCATTGCCTCCTATATTGTGCGGATTCCCACGGAGCGGTCGGGGGAATATCTGGCGCTTTTGAAGCAGCGGGTTCACGTGGTTTCCGAGGAAAGCTCGGTGGATGACGTGACTGGCAGCTATACGGATCTGCAGGCGCGCCTGAGCTCTCTGTCCGCGCAGGAGCAGCGCGTGCTTGCTCTTCTGGAGGAGGCTGCAGATCTTGATACGATTCTGCGGCTGGATGATAAGCTCACCGCGATCAGGAGCGAGATCGAGCGGATACAGACGGAGCTGAAGCGGCTGGAGAATCAAACTTCATATGCATCGATCACGATCACGCTGCGTGAAGTGAAGGAACAGCAGGAGGAGCCTTCCTTCGGGCAGAGGCTCGGGGAAGCGTTTGTCGGTTCATGGACGGACTTCGGAAACGGCTGGCTCAGCTTTTTTGTGGGGTTTGTTGAGGCGTTTCCCACCCTCCTGATCCTCGGAGGTATTGCGGCTGCGATCGTTCTGCCGATCAGGCACTCTGTGCGGAAAAAGAGAAAGCGTCAGGAAGAGCTTCGTCGGGCATACATGCAGTCCGTGCAGAACGAGGGGAAATAAGCCGGATATGTCGCTTGGTCCTGCGTCCGAACGCCGCCGCTTTGTCGCGGGAAAAGCCGATAAACAAAGGCGCGGGGCAAAAACGACTAAACTCGCATCCCCAATGCCCAACGTCCGACCGATAGGTATGAGGGGCTGTTAAAAAAATCGTTTTTAACAACCTCTTTTCCGGGAACCGGTAAAATCTTCTTTGCGCAGGCGCCGATCTGCGAATTTTTCGGAAGCGTTCCTTTCGGGGCGGATCGCGGAGGCACTTTTTTGCGAAAGGCTTCAAAAATCCTGTCTGGCAGCGGATCGGGCTCCGCGGAATCGACCGGACCCGTATACAAACAGACACACACCTGCTTTTTTTCGAAAGGCAGGTGTGTTTTTATGGACGGAGGGCTTCTCCGGACTGCATGCTCCGCAGCAGAGCCTTCCCGGACAGCGGCGAAGCCGACACAGGTAGCGTCACGCGGCAGAGCGAGTGATTCGCTTTACACGGGGCACAGCGGCGGAATCACAAAAGCTTTTGCATAAGAAATTGTGCAGAAGTGCCAGAATCCTCCATGACTCGGTCGGAAGAGCTATAGACGTACAGAAAAACAGCCGGCGGCTGCCGTTATGTCTGTTCCTTCATTGTCTGACACCTCCTGATACTTTCATTATACTTATAGAGATGACAGGAATTCAAAGATGCGATTATATTATGTATAGATAACAATAAGGCTCCGACCTTTTGAGTCAGAGCCTAATTGCTCGCCTTTGCAAATGCCATTTTTCAGTGTTTTGAAATTATCGCCTTACCGGGCAGTGGCATTCCGCGCTGCCCTTTTTCGGGGCATTCCGGAATCTGACAGCTGCCGGCTGCCACAGCTGTCAGAAGTTGTCGGTTGCTACAGCTGTCAGAAGTTGTCGGTTGCTACAGCTGTCAGCTGTCAGAAAATTATCGCTGCATCAGGAGGGTGACGATCTGGAACGGCTTGAAGGGAACCGTGACCTGACCGTCTGTTACGGGAAGCTCATAGCGGATGTCCTCCAGCATGTTTGTGACATATACATGACGGACATCTGCTCCGACGCCGATTTTGCAGACCGTTTTGCAGCGCTCCGCTTCATAGAGCCGGACGACGTAGGCATTTTCGGTCAGCTCTGCCGGCTTGACCGCCTCGCAGATGATGTTGCTTTCTCCGATTGTGACAGGAGCTGCAACGGGCTTTTTCAGCGTGCCGGGAACGGTTACACACGGAACATTCAACTCATATGCGGGGTGAATGACATTCTCCGCACACATCGTACCGGTATGCGGCAGCAGGGAATAGGTCATTTCGTGAACACCGCGGTCGCCGGTAACGTCCGGGCGCGTGCCGCCCCTGTGCAGGGACAGGCGCATGTCGGAATCGGAGACGGAGATGCCGTACTTGCAGTCATTCAGAAGAGCAACGCCGAAGCGGCTTTCCGAAAGATCGGACCACTTGTGGTTGCAGACCTCAAACTTTGCTGCCTCAAAGGAATTGTTCGGCATGGTTGCACGCTCAATATGACCGAACTGGATTTCATTTTTGACTGTGGCGGAGAAGATATCCACATCAAAGCCGACCTTAAGCATCTTCTGCTTCTCGTTCCAGTCGATGACCGTATGGAAATCGACCTGCGGGCTGTCTGCGTGGAAGATCATATCCTGCTTCAGCGTGGTTTTTTCGGTCAGACGGTAGACGGAGCGCAGACGCAGTTCGATCGGTCCGTCCGTGACCACCTCCCGTGAGAGCAGCTCTCCCGCCGGATGAAGCTTTCTTGCAAGGTCGTCATCGATGTTCCAGTTGTCCCATTCGCGGGGGATGTCCTCTCCGAACCAGAACGTGTTCAGCGGAGCACCGCCTGCTTTCCGAACCTCTCTGCCGGAGCTTTTTTCGGTCATGGACGCGATGAAGCCGTTCTCATCGAAGACAACGCGGAGCGTTGGGGTATCCAGTACCTGACCGTCATAGGAGAAGACGCTCTTTCCGGGCTTCTCTGCGGAATCCGGATCAAGCGCAAGGGAAACGGCGCCGAACGCGGGGATGTCAAGTCCGGAGACTGCGGTCATCTGTCTGCCGCACAGGTCGGTAAAGCGCTGAGAGAGAACGCCGTGCGGAATGCCGGAGAGGTTTTCCAGATATACGGTTCCGCGGCGGGCAAAGCTGAGTGTATTGAATACGGTCACACCGTCGCCCTCCGTCAGACCGGAGGCGTATGCGGCGGTTTCCTTTTTGGCGGCATCGATCAGCGCGGTCATCTGTTCACGCACCTTGACGTTGACCGGGGTGATGCAGGTGCCGGGGAGAATATCGTGGAACTGGTTGATGAGCAGAGTTTCGTACATCTCATCGGTGCGGGAATTCTTTGCTGTGCCCGAAAGCACGTTGAAATACTCCATGTCGCGCAGTGCGAATTCCGCCTTCCGGTTGTTGCGCTTGATATCGTGCATCTGCGTCAGGGTTCCGCGGTGTGTTTCCACATAAAGCTCACCGGAATATACCGGAAGCCCGACAGCTTCCCTTTCAACGGTTTTCATGAAGTCGGAAACCGTGGTGTAATACTGCTCCGGAAGTCCGGCAAGTCCCTGCACCCGGCGTGCATCCTCCAGCATGCCCCAGGTCGGACCGCCGCCGCCGTCCCCGTAGCCGAAGGACATCAGTCTGCCGTCAAATACCTGTTTTTCCTTGATTTCGTTTACCATGCTCTGGGTTGTTTCGGCGTCCGGCATGCAGTGGATCCGGTTGAAATGCGTGATGACCGTGCTGCCGTCCAGACCGCGCCAGTTGAACGTGTTGTACGGGAAGTCGTTCAGATCGCCCCATGCGATTTTTGTGGTGTAGAAATATTTGACCTCGGATTCCCGCATGATCTGCGGGATCGCCATATTGTATCCGAAGGTGTCGGGCAGCCAGAAGCAGTCAGAGGTGTAATTCAGGTATTTCCGCGTGAACAGCTGTCCCTTTAAGAATTGCCGCACCATCGACTCTCCGGAGGTTACGTTGCAGTCGCACTCGACCCAGACACCGCCGTTCGGCTCATAGCGCCCCTCCCTGACCCGCTCGCGGATTCCCTCAAAAATATCGGGGTAGTACCGGCGCATCCAGTCAAGATGCAGGGCGGAGGACTGAACAAATTTATATTCGGGATACTCCTTCATCAGCTTCAGCACGGTTGCATAGGTTCTGGCGCATTTGCGGATGGTTTCATTGACCGGCCACAGCCACGCGGTGTCCATGTGGGAATGACCGATGATTCCGACTCTGCCGCGCTGCCCGTCGGTACCGCGGGTGGCAAGAAGCGGCTTCATGATCTCACGGCAGGCGGTAATCTGGCTGTGAATTTCCTCTTCCGTCATGCGTGCCGGATACTGACCGAGCACCTCAAACACGCGCATAACGGCATTCCGTGCTTTCCCGTTCATGAAATCCGTGTCCGGGATGCACTCGGTGAGCTGTACTGCGGTTTTCAGATCGAACACAAAATCCCGCATCTCATGATCCATCAGGCAGATGTCAATGCCTTCGAAATGCCGGCGGAATTCATTTCCGTAGACCTCGCATTCCTGTCCATAGCGGTCAAAGGGCTGTGTGCCTGCCTCAAAGTGTCCTGCATAGCATTCCAAAGCGACCTCCACGCGTTCGCCCGCCTGCGCATTTTTGAGAATCATTTGGGCACTGTGCATTCCGCCGATGAAATCGTGCTTGCTGTTGATGATGGAATCCGGCTTTCCGTTGATAAAAACAAGCGCCTCTACGGCTCCGGTGTGCGGTTCGATGTAAATGTCCTGTCCGGCAAGCTCGGAGGGAACGGTATAGGTCATCCTGACCCAGATGTTGTCCCACTCTTCACCCCAGTCGAACGGACCCTGAAGCGGCTTCCAGCCGTCGGTCGGCACGCTGCGGAAATGCTCCTTGGTTTCAAGCCACATCATGTTTTCCGGGACTCCCACCTTTTTGAAAATGTAGCGGGAATAGCGCCCGGCGGCATCCTTGACCTTGTTTATGGTGCGCCTGTTATACGCTTCATAGCTCATTGCGTGTACCTTGCTTTCACCTTTCGGAAAGCGTCCTTTCTTTGGTTGAATGGTAAGAAGGAAAATGGAATCGATTCTGAACGGGTGCATCTGCGCTGTTCAGGACGGCTCTTTTTTCTGTCAATGATAAGAAACCGTTTATTTGAGCGCGTGTTCATTCTACCATAAACTTCACAGATGTGCAAGAGTAAATCGCAAGAAAGGCGCCGGAAAATGATTTTTTTTGTGCGGAATGATGAAGAAATGCGGAATCAAAGGGTGTGTCTGCCTGCGCGGAAAAGCCGTGCTGCCGTCCGCAGCCCTGATTTGCCGATGAAAGCAAAGCACGTTCGGAGCCGGCTTGGATTGTGCCGGGACTGCAGCAGTGCAGGCAGAGCGGCTGCCGGGAACGGAAAGGGACACCGCCTCGGCAGGGCGGAAGAAGCGGGCGGCGGGAACCGTTACGATGGGATATGCTGCGGAATATCGGGGCTGCTCCGGGGAAGGTGCGGAGCGTGTGAATTTCCGGGGCTGCACAGAGCAGCATGGAAGGATGGAGGCAGAACGAAAGAGGGTTCGTTTTCGCCGGGTGATTTTTCATGTCGGTCATACGGCTTTTGGAAAAGGAGCGAGATGAGCACCGGGAGGTCCGGGAAGCGCCTGTCTGAAGCATACGTCCGTTTTTTGAAGAAAAAAGCCTTCGCCGAAGCGAAAGCAATGAGACATCGATGGATGAGAGGGCGGCTGGCGTATGCCGGGGCAATGCCGCGTGCGGGAGGGAACGGCTGCGGCAGCTTCCGGAGGGGCAGACTCGGTACACATGCTCAGCTGTGCATTTTCCCGGGCGTTTCTGCCGCATATGCACGATGCGGAGGAAAACAAACCGTGCGGAGTCCGAAGCCCCAAATACGGAGCGGAGCTGTTAAAAGATGGATGCGTTTCACAGCTCCGCAAAAATGCCGGTCGGGATTCCGGCATTTTTGATGCGATTTTGGTTGTTTTGCCTCCGTGCCTTTGTTTTTCGGCTTCCTCTGTGACAAAACGGCGGCGTTCAGCCGTCCGGATCAATGCCGACGGGCGTGTAAAAAACGAAAAACGGTTTTTCACACGCCCGTCTGACTGTACGCTGCCTGCCGAAGAGCTTTGCCGGAGCAAGGCGTTTTTTCGCAGCGCGGTTTTGTGCAGCGCAGGGAAAAACTATGCGTCTCCGGCGGAAAAGGCTCATGGAGGGGCGATGGCTTCTTATGGGGATGCAGCAAATCGGCTGCGCGGTTTTTTTCGGTTTGTTTCCGTATACCGGCGCTGTGCAGCTTCCGCTCGCCATGCCGGTATGCCGATGTGTCGGAATAAGTCTGTGCAGTGCGCGGAGAAGGAAAAAACGGCGTGCGTGCTCGATTGCGAATTATTTTGATTCGGATTTTCGCATGCGTGCGGCACGAAGCACGTATCCTGCCGCAAAGCCGGCTCCCGCAGCAAGCAGAAGCAAAAGCAGCCACAGATATATGGACGGGGAACTGTTTCCTCCGGAGGAAACGGAGGTGCTCTCTTCCGCCTGGGTGAGCTGAGAGGAGCTTTCCGGAGCCTTTGAGGTGGACGGCACGGTCTCCGGCTGCGTTTCGGGGGCGGTTTCCGGGAGACTTTCGGAAGAAGACTCTGTGCCGCTGTCTTCAGCCGGCCTGATTTCGGGCAGAACTCCGAAATACTGCGGCAGGACAACGACCTCTACCCAATATCGAAGGATGTCTCCGTTTTCGGCACAGCAGACAACAGCGACCGTTGTGACGCCGGGACCCTTCAGAAAGGCTGTGGCAGGCTCGGATTTGGCATGTGCGTCATACGGCGTTCCCGTCAGTGTGACCGATTTGATTTCATAGGGCAGGTACAGTACATATTGCGTGACGTCCATATCAAAAGCCGGGGAGAGGATTCCGACTGAGGGCTTCAGCATGGAAAGCCGGCTTTCTCCGTTGTCGTTGTTCGGCGTGTCTGCCGTGAGGAACGCGCTGATCGTATAGATGCGCTGGGTTCCGTTTTCTGCCGTGACAAGGATGCGGATATTGTTTTTTCCGAGCTTCAGGCGGCTTCCCGTGACAGATACCGCCGCACCGGCATCTGTCGGAATTGCCTCGATGTTCAAATTCCGGTCTGCGTAGGAGACGGCGGAAAGGAGTGTATAGCTTCTGACAGAGGGGGAGAACGCAGGAGAAAGCTCATATCCGCCGACTGTAAGGGAGGCAAGTGAGGCATCCTGAGAATAGGGCGGAAGAATCTCGGTCGATACGAAAACATCCGCCAGGCTGACCTCCTGCATGCCGTCTGACGCGGTGGCTTTGGTAATGAAAACGCCGAATGTACGCCCGGCAGCTTCGGGAGAGATCCGGAAGCCGATCTCGCATAATTCCGTTTGTGCACCGATCGGGTGGTTCTGCGTGGTGTCATACAGAATGATGCGGTTGGATGAATTTTCCACGGTCCATCCGGTGGCTTCAATCGTGCGGCAGTATTCGATGGTGTAAAAGTTCTGGTCGTACTGGAGCTGAGCCAGAATGCCGAGCCGGTTGTTGCCGGAAAAAGAAAGTGTCAGCTTGACGGTGTCTCCGGCGTGGACCGAAGCCTGATTGAGGGAAAGGTACAGCATATCCTCCTCTGCGGCAACGGAAAAAAGGGCACAGGAGACAGATATCATGAAAAACGTAAACAAAAAGCAAAGAAAAAATTTTGTGTGTTTCATAATTCACCATGACTCTTTCCGGACAGCCCGGAAAACGGCGGAATCTGTAATCTGACTGAAAACAGCCGTTTGCGGGCGGTGGCAAACGAATGAAGTCTGAAAAATCCGTTCAGACCGCCGACAGACACGCATGGTCTGACAAATGAGAGAAAGCGGACAGATTGCATGTTCGGGGTCAGATAGGAAGCAGGCTTTGACGGAGCAGAGCTCAGAGGGCACGCAAACGGTGGATATATATGGAAACTGATACAAATATCATTTTATTTGTATTTTAACAGATATTCGGCTTAAAGTCAATAGAATTGCCGTATTTCAGCGGCAATTTCCCCTTACGGACGGCTGTGGGGGGGAGCGGCGGAGACTTCCGTTTCGGGCGCTGTTCCGCCGGTCCTCAAACCGGGCTGCGTTCGGAAAATCTGCGGGCGGAACGGCTGTCTGCCGCTCCTGCGGCGGATGCGCCTGCCGTGAATCCGCGCGGAGGAGGCGGGCTGCTTTTCTCCTTTCTGTGTGCCGTTCCGGCTCCGGGATCGCATATCGGATGCCCGCGCCGGGGCGCCCATCGGAGGCGATCGGAAGCGTCATTCCGCTCGTTTTGCGAACGGTTTTATGCGGGTGCGGCCGGCGCATTATGAGAAAAAGGGGTGTAAAAACTCGTTTTGAGTTTTTACACCCTTCGGCGTTGGTCCGGATGGCTGAACGCCGCAGCTTTTCCGTCAAAGAGAGCAAAAACAGGCATTCGGGCGAAGAAAACCGGGATCGCGCCCCGGGACCTTCCGGCATGTCCGCAAAAGGAGGCGGCGGACCGGGACGTCCGAAAAGGTGCATGACAAAGGGGTTCGAAGCCTGTTGATTCATTGCTTTTTTGTGATTCTTGCGTGTGCTTGTCAGGACAGGGCGTACAGCCCCGGCTCCTCCGCATTTTCAGTATGCAGGCGGATAAGCGTTCCTTCAAGGTGCGGAAAAACGTGCAGCCTCCGGTCTGACCGATGTTCGGCGTGCCATGCATCCCGGTCCGGAAGCAGGCGCAGCCAAACGGCTTCATCGCCCGTTTTCCGGCAGCCGGGGTCAGGCAAAACAGCTTTTACGCCGGGGCGGCGCCCTGCGCCTTTTCCGCCTTCTTTCTGCTCAGCCGCTTTTCCGTCCAGCGCCGGATCAGAATGTTCAGAACGGTGAAGGTCGGGACTGCAAGGAACATCCCTATGATCCCGAAGGCATTGCCCATCAGGATGACGGCGATCAGAATCCAGAAATTCGGAATCTCGGCGCGCGCACCGATGATGTGCGGTTCGATCAGATGCACGTCAAGCTGCTGGATCAGGATAATGACGAGCAGATACCAAAGCAGCCTGGAGGGGGCGATCAGCAGGACAAGGACCGCTCCGATAAACGCGCCGATGATCGGACCGAGAAAGGGAATCAGATTCAGAATTCCCGGGATCAGACTGAGCATCAGGGCGGACGGCATGCCGAGCAGTGCCAGCGCGATATAACAGAGGCAGGTGACAATGACGGCATCCAGAAATTTTCCGGTCAGAAAGGAAACGAACGAATTATAATACAGCTTTCCGAACGAAAGGAGACGGTCGTGCCCTGTTTTTCCGAACAATGCCGCAAGCAGCTTTCTGGTGATCTTCCCGAGACGCTCCTTGGACGCGAGAAGATAGACGGAAAGGATCAGTCCCAGGGAAAAATCCTTGACCTCATCTACGATCTTGCCGAGGATGCCGATGATCTGCGGGATGGCATCGGTGAATTTGTTCAATACCTTCTCAAGAAGCTGCTGGAACATGCCGACGATATCAATGTGCAGGCTTTCCTTAAGCATCGGCTCCTCCGGCTGTGCGGTGTCGGACGGGGCGGAGGAGTCCGGCTCCGTCACGGGGGCGGAGAGCTGTCCGGAAGAGGGGGCGCTTTCCTGCGGATCCCGGGGGCGGTCTGGAAGATGGATAAAGCCGAGTGTCTCATTGATCCAGTTCTGCGCGGCGGACAAATAGACCGTGGACTGTGAGGCAAAAGAAAGGATGCTGTCCGTCGCCTGTGGAATGATCATGACGACCAGGGCGGCAAGCATAGACAGAAGAATCAGATAGGTCAGGGCGAGCGCCAATGCCTTTTGCGGGACAAGGTGCGGCTTTTTCCGGCTGACGAAGGCAAAGACGCGGCTTAGGAAGAATGCGTACATCGGGTTGAGCAGCAGCGCGGCAGAAACGCCCCAGAACACCGGCTTGAGCGCCTTGAAAAGCCGTGCGGCTGTGGCTGTGACCTCCGAAAAACGGAAGCAGCAGAAGCCGAACAGGATCACGGCGGCACAGGAGAGCAGCGCATAGACCGTTACGGTCAGGTATGTACGGTTCAGCTTCATTTCCGGTCACCTCCGCTGCTTTTCGGAGTAAGCTCCTGCGGCTCGCGTTCCGGATCGGAGGATTCCGTGCCGGAGGCATTCCGGAGCGCTTCCGGCTCCGGGGAAGGTGCGTCCGGCTGCTTGTGGTCCTCTTCTGCGGCTCCGGAGCTGACACTGTCCGACAGGTGCGCGGCGCCTGCATTCCGCATTCCGGAGTAATTGCCGGACGGAACGGAAGCATTCCGGCTGTCGGTGCCGTCCGGCGCGCGGGAGGCACAGGAGTTCCGGGTGCGGACGGTCCCGTCTTCCTGCATGCTGCCGGGATTCTGTGTGTCACAGGAGCTGCCGTTATGTCCGCATGCCGGAGCCTGCCCCTCCGCCGTGCTGCCGGAGGACGGGGAGCGGGAGGATGCGCCCTCCGGGACGAGCCCGCCCCGGACTGCCTGCGAACCGGACGGACCGTATGCGTCAAGCGACGTGGACAGTCCTCTGTCGGTCAAAAGTCTGTCCACGCCCTCCCGCGCCAGCGCGTACAGCACGGCAAAGGTCGGCACGCCGATGAACAGCCCGGTGATCCCGAGCAGTCCGCTCATGACGGTGATGGACAGCATGACGCCGAGTGCGGAAAGCCCCGTTTTGCTTCCCAGGATTTTCGGACCGATATAGTTTCCGTCCAGCTGCTGGATCAGAATGATCATAACCGTAAACCATACGGCTTTGATCGGATCGGCGACAAAGATGATGAAAATACACGGAATTGCTCCGATAAACGGTCCGAAGCAGGGGATGACGTTGGTGACGGCGACAATGACGCTGACAAGCGGATAATACGGAATCCGGAACAGCCATGTCACAAAGAGCGTGATGACGCCGATGATTGCGGAGTCAATGATTTTGCCGATGATAAAGCCGCCGAACATGGTGTCGGTCATGTGCAGGACGTGGCAGATCCGATTCTGCACGCGCTCCGGGAAAAGCGCCGCCGAAAGCTTTTTGACTCCCTTGATCAGGCGCTCCTTGGCAAGGAGCAGGTAGATCATGATGATAACGCCGAGGAAGATATTGTATGCCTGCGTGAGAAAGCGGCTTAAGAAGTCCAGCACCGAGGAGGCGCTCTTCAGGATAACGTCAAAGGATGTGTTCATCAGATCGTTCAGCGCAGCCTTCAGCTTTTCGGCATCAATTTCCAGGATCAGCTTCTCATATTGCTCGGTCAGAAAGTCAGAGCCGGCAATCAGGTTCCGGATCCATTCGTTTGCGGAGGAGATATAGCTGCTTGCCTTGAGGCAGAGGTCGTTGTAGCCGGCGATTACCTGCGGTACGACCCCGAGAAGAAAGACGGCAATGATGATCAGGGCGGTCAGAACCGTCAGCGTCACGGAGAAGCCGCGCTTCAGCTTAAATCCGTTTTTTCTGCGGTCAAGCGAGGCGAACAGGTGCGCTTCATACCATTTCATCAGCGGATTCAGCAGATACGCGAGAATCAGCCCCGTTGTGATGGGGCTGCATATTTCGGTGATGCGCCTCCAGACGCCGCGTGCTGCGTCAAAGCGCAGGAGCAGGCAGAAAAACAGGATCACCAGACACGCTCCGGCTGTGGCATAGCATGAAACAGTGGCATATCGCTTATTCCAGTTTATTTTCATGAAGCTCTCCTTTTGCTGCGGGACGGGCAGGATTTTGACGGAAACCGGAAGCCTGTCCGACAGAAGCCGCGTATGCTTTCGGCTGGATCGGCTGAGAAACGCATCGGCGCAGAGACGGGGATAAAACGGTCCTTCGCGGTATTTCCGGCTGGAATTTCGAAGTCTGAGCAGCTGATGCTTGGCTTTGGGGCGGGCACTCTGCCGCAGAACAGGCAGGGCGCGACATCCGAATCCATCATATTTATGATATCATAGCATAACCGGCAGAGCCTGTCAAGCGGCAGGGACAATCGGTTTTTCGGGTATTTTCTGAGTGCTCCGCCGTTCGGAGCGCCGCGGCTTGACCGAAAGCGCTTCCTGTGCGGCAGCCGGCTTGCGGCAAGGTCCGGCGGCCGTCGGGGCAGGAGGAGCCGGTACGGCATGGGACGGGCGGCTTCCGGATTGCTTTGATGCCTTCGGCATGCATTTTCCGGACGGATGTTTCCGGGGAAAGGAGGTGTCCCTCCCGGCAGCAGAGGAGAGAGGCAAGCCGGTTCGGAACATGCGGAGGGAAACGGGAAAATCCGGGCAGCCGGAGCGCCTCCGGCGTGTGCCTCTGTCCTGCGGCACGCCTGAAACAGCCCGGTTCCTACGGCAGAGGCGCGGAAGGACAAGCGCGTATGGCGAACGATGCCGTGCGGATGAGTGCGCCGCTTTTGCCGGTCAGGACGGCTCCGAGGGGCGCATTTGCCCGGGTTTTCCCTGTAATATGACATTTTTTTGCTTTTCTCTTGACCCGGCAGAAGAAAACATGTATAATGAATGAGAGAATGGGACTGTTTTCCGATTTTTCGAAGAAAGGACATTCCTTGCGGGATGGAGCGGATAGAATCGTGCGAAATATCATTACCGTAAAAAAGCTTCTTATAACAGCGGGGTGTATTATACTGCTGCTTGTGCCGACTCTGATTGCCTGTGTTTATTACAGTGCGGCGCAAAAGCATCCGGTCACCTCACAGACAGTGACCGGAATGGAGATGACATCGCCTGACGGAACTGTTTATACGTTTGATGCGAATACTGTTTGTGAAGAGGACAGCATCGGTAAAAATGCGCTGGCATTTTTCATGAGCATGAATGAAAATGCGGAAAAAATTGCGGAGCTGCCGGAGCTGATCGATACGGCAAAGAGCTATTCCGTTGTATTTACAAGCAGAAACAAGCCGTATTCCTATCAGTATTATTTTACGGCGGACTCCGGGTACGCATATTTCAGGGATTACAGCGGGGCAGTATACAAAATCGCGGCGCAGGATGCCGTGCGTTTTCTGCAAAGCTCCTATGCATACTGCATGTACTCCTCCTCTGCGGCGCCGGCTCTTGCAATCGGCGGAGAGACCGTGATGCCGCGCAGCATGGAGTGGCAGTATGCAAGCTATGACGCGGAATTCCGCAGAGCCGAGGTTAAAGTGGCGGATACCGTTTCCCAGTATCCCGTGCGCGGTTCGCTTGCGCTTTCGTTCTCCGTACAGCCGGATTGGCTGAATGTCCGGGTGCTTTCCGGAGGGGAGACGATTTACGACGGGCTGTACGAATCAATCCCGGGCGATCTGTTTGCCGAAAATATGACGTATTCCGTTGAGCTGTCCGCAAAATGGTACAGTGATCCCGGAAAGGACTATTTCGGGGAAGCATCGTATGCGTTTCAGATCAAGGTATATGCGCCGCCGGTGTTCTATCTCGGCGCAACAAGCATAGATCCGGGTGAATTTGCCGTAATTACGGGACTGAATGTGACGGATCCCGGGTCGGTTTCCTTCTCCTGCGAGCCGGCGATCAACTTTACTCCCGTGTTCTTTGCAGAGGGGGAGAGCGTGTATGCGCTTATTCCGATCAGCATGAATATAGGATTGGAAGAAATCGCGGAGAGCTATCATTTCACCCTGCAATGCGATGGAGTGACGCAGGAAATGGTGCTCCATATCAACCCCAAGACCTTCCGTGCGCAGACCTATGAGGTGACGGCAACGACCTGTGCGACCTATCGCTCCGAAAAGGCACGCAATGACTTCAAGGCTTCTCTTGCCGATGTGCTCGGCAGCCGCCTTGCGGAGCGGTATTTCGGCACTGAGACCTGCGGCGATCCGGTTGCGGGGAGAGAAATCCGCACCGGCTTCGGACTGTACCGCACGCTTTCCGCAACGGCGGAAACCTATCGGCATGAGGGTGTGGACTATGTGGTGAACATCGGCGACCACGCGATTGCCGCGATGAAGGGAAAGGTGACATTTGTCGGAAATCTGACGCTTTCCGGACTGACTGTGGTGATTGACCACGGCTTCGGACTGAAGACGCTGTATGCGCATCTGAGCAGCACCGCAGTTTCGGTGGGCGATGTGGTGGAAAAGGGCGCCGATCTCGGCGTGGTCGGAAAAACGGGCTTTACGGTGGATACGAACCTCCATTTCGGCATGTATGTGTTTGATGTGCCGGTCAGTCCGTATGATGTCATGGAGAACGGTGTTCTTCTGACCAAAAAGTAGGCCGGGCGGACGCAGGAGTTCTGTCCCCCCGGAATGTGAGTCATGTTTTAAAAGAAAGGATGCCCTTGCGGTGCAAGGGCGATGGTGATTGCAATGAAGGCTGTGGTAACGGTCATCGGAAAGGACCGCGTCGGAATTATTGCGGATGTCTGCGCGCTTCTCGCAAGAATGAACGTCAATATTCTGGATATCAGTCAGACGGTCATGAAGGAGTTTTTTACAATGACGATGCTGGTGGATACCTCGACCAGCGAGGTCCCTTTTGAGGCGATAAAAGAGGCGCTGCGGGATAAGGGCGAGGAGATGGAGCTGAGCATCCGGATCCAGCGGGAGGATATTTTCTCCGCCATGCATCAGATCTGATACGGGAGTATGAATATGCTGAATCATTCCGATATTATATCAACCATTGAGATGATCGATAACCAGCACCTCGATGTGCGGACAATTACGATGGGGATCTCCCTGCGCGACTGCTGCGATTCGGATACTGCCCGCTGCGCGGACAAAATCTATGATAAAATCACGCGGTATGCTCAGAATCTGGTCAGAACGGGTGAAGTGATCGAAACGGAATACGGAATTCCGATCGTCAATAAGCGGATATCGGTCACGCCGATCGCCATGATCGCGGAGGCATGCGAAACAGAATCCTATGTGCCGCTGGCAAAAGCGATGGACCGTGCGGCGAAAACCTGCGGAGTGAACTTTATCGGGGGCTTTTCCGCTTTGGTGCAGAAGGGCTTTACGAAGGGCGACCGGAGGCTGGTCTGCTCCATTCCGGAGGCGCTGGCGGAGACGGACCTTGTCTGCTCCTCCGTCAACGTGGCAAGCACACGGGCGGGAATCAATATGGACGCCGTTCGCCTGATGGGGAAAATCATCCGGGAGACTGCGGGAAAAACCGGCGACCGCTGCGGCTTCGGCTGTGCCAAGCTGGTGGTCTTTTCAAACGCAGTGGAGGACAATCCCTTTATGGCGGGTGCGTTTCACGGTCCGGGTGAGCCGGAATGCTGCATCAATGTCGGCGTTTCCGGTCCCGGCGTTGTATACCATGCGCTGCAAAGCGTCAAGGGAGAGCCGTTTGATGTTGTTGCGGAGACAATCAAACGCACCGCATTCCACATTACACGCATGGGACAGCTTGTGGCGCAGGAGGCTTCCCGGCGCCTGAAGGTTCCGTTCGGTGTGGTGGACCTTTCTTTGGCGCCGACTCCGGAAAAGGGTGACAGTGTGGCAAGAATTCTGGAGGAAATGGGACTTGAGGTTTGCGGCACGCACGGTACGACAGCCGCACTGGCGCTGCTGAACGATGCCGTGAAAAAGGGCGGCGTGATGGCTTCAAGCTCGGTGGGCGGTCTGTCCGGCGCCTTCATTCCGGTTTCTGAGGATGAGGGAATGATCCACGCGGCAAAGTCGGGCACGCTGACGCTGGAAAAGCTTGAGGCAATGACCTGCGTCTGCTCTGTGGGACTGGATATGATTGCAATCCCGGGGGATACCCCTGCGGAAACAATCTCGGCGATTATCGCGGATGAGGCGGCAATCGGCATGGTCAACTCCAAGACAACGGCGGTCCGGATCATCCCTGCGATTGGCAAACGGGTCGGGGACGAGGTGGAGTTCGGCGGCTTGCTCGGAAGCGCGCCGGTTATGCCGGTTCACGCGGAGGGAAGCGGTGCCTTCATCGCGCGCGGCGGAAGAATTCCGGCGCCTTTGCAGAGTCTGAAGAACTGATCGGACGGGAATTGTACCTATCCGCCGGTCCTGTCGCACAGCCTTCAAATATCGGAGACGGAGCGCGTTTGGGGGACCTCTGTGCGGAAGGGTGCTCCGGATTTGCCGTGATGCCCGGAAAAACGGGCGGAAGGGGTCTGTGCCTTGCTCCGGAGTGAACCTTTTGCGGTTCTTTTCGGACGAGGGGGAAGGTTCCCTGCGTGCGAGACTCCTTTGGACGGGTGCTCCTCCGCAAGCGCAGAAAGGAAGCGGACGGTGCTTTCACTCCGGAGCGCGGAGCAGCCGCGGGGGACTCCCTTTGCTTAGGGACCGCATCGGCAATTGCGGGTACGGGCTGCCTTGACGCAGGTGCGGAAAAGCGCTTGAAATACAGTAATTCTATATTATTCGGGGCTGTCGTGCGGTTGTGCGGCAGCCCCGGCGTCATATCGGAAACCGAAGCCTTGCAGACGGGCATCTGCGGCTTCTTTTTTTTGCTTTTTTGCGGCTTGTTCGGCGCGGAGTCCTGCTTTTTCGGGGCAATTCCGGTTTTTTCCGGATTTGAAAGCGGCATGCGGGAGCATTTTGTTTCATGCCCGATTGTGACAAACTTTGCGATTCCGGAATTGTATAATATTCCCATAATCGGTACGGGGTACCGGGAAAGGGCGCGGATCTTCGGACCGACCGGAGGAAATACGGGAAAAATGTCGGCTCGGATCAGTGTCAAAAAGCAAGGAAAGCGGGGAGCATATGGAGGATATTCTGAAAAAAGAAAAAAACGGCAGAGATGCCGTTACGGTACAGCTGTATCCTGAGGAGCATACGGCAGTGTTCTATCTGCATGGCGAGATCGATCATCACGGCGCCAAAGCGGCAAGGGAAGAAATCGATTCGGTTGTTTGCAAGCTGCATCCGGAGCTGGTAAAGCTGGAGGTGTCGGCTGTCAATTTTATGGACAGCGCAGGACTCGGACTGATTCTCGGGCGGTATGCAAAGATATCGGAATACGGCGGCAGGCTTGTTTTATGCAACCCGTCCCGGCAGATTATGAAGATCGTGTCGCTTGCAGGGGTGGACCGCCTGATTGAGACGGAAATGCGCTCCGATGCAGAGAAGAAGTCCGCGGGAGCGGAGAAAAAGGAGGATGCAATATGAGATACCGGGAGGAGCTGATCAATCACATCAGGCTGGAGTTTTCGGCGGTTTCGCAGAATGAAGCATTTGCCCGCTGTACGGTGACGGCGGCGCTGTCCGCGTTGGACCCGACAGTGGACGAGCTTGCAGACATCAGAACCGCCGTGTCGGAGGCGGTTACAAATGCGATCATCCACGGCTATCGCGGAAAGATCGGCGGCATGGTGACGCTGATTCTGAAAATCTATGCGGACCGGCGTATTTTTATCCGCGTTCATGACGACGGCTGCGGCATTGAGGATGTGGAACGCGCCATGCAGCCGCTGTATACCGGCGATCCGGACGGGGAACGCGGCGGAATGGGCTTTACCATCATGAAGAGCTTTACCGACAGCCTGCGCGTACATTCCAGACCCGGGCGCGGCACAACGGTGACGATGGTAAAAAAGCTCGGTGCGGAGAAATAATGCACCGTGGAAGAAACATATGAAAAAAACAGCGACCTCATCCGCCGCGCACAGGAGGGCAGCAGGGAGGCAATGGATGAAATTGTCCGGCTCAATATGGGTCTGGTCAAGAGCACGGCGCTTCGTTTCCGGGATAGGGGAACGGAATATGAGGATTTGGTTCAGATCGGAACCATCGGAATGATCAAGGCAGTCAAAAGCTTCCGCTTTGAATTCCACACGGTGTTCTCCACCTATGCGGTTCCGCTGATTATCGGAGAGATCAGGCGGTATTTGCGGGATGACGGGATGATCAAGGTGGGGCGCGGGATCAAAAAGCAGGGAATCAGCGTCATGCGGGAAAAGGAGCGGTTTGTCCGTGAAAACGGGAGGGAGCCGCGTGTGTCGGAGCTTGCACAGCGCTGCGGTCTGAGTATGGAGGAGATGGTCTATGCGCTGGAGGCGGTCAGTCCCGTTCATTCTTTGAATGAGCGGCAGGGAGACGATGACGCGCTGACCCTGGAGAGCACGATTGCGGACAAAAAGGATGAAATTGCCGCAATGACCGATCGGATTGCGCTTGCGGAGGCGATCCGCAGTCTGCCGGAGCTTCAGAGGCAGATCGTGATTCTGCGGTATTTCCGCGAAATGTCACAGCAGCAGACCGGGGAAATACTCGGATTGACGCAGGTAAAGGTGTCACGGGAGGAAAAGAAGATTATGGAGCAGCTGCGTCAGGCGCTGTAGCATTCCTTGCCCGCTCTGCCGGCGGCGCGGCTGCGGATTTTTGCTTGCCTCAAAGGAGGGAGAAGAGAAAGGGGCTGTTAAAAACCTCTCAGCTTTTAACAGCCCTTCAAAAGTGCCGGTCGGGATTCCGTATTTTGATGTGATGTCGGTCGTTTTTGCCCTGCGCCTTTGTTTTCTCGGCTTTCCCTGCGGCAAAACGGCGGGGCTTGACCGCCGGGACCGATATCGGCGGAGGGGGGGGAAAAGCCGGAAACGGGTTTTTAACCCCTCGTCAGACAGGAGGAGCTTTTTCAGCCGGAGACACCGTGCCCCCGACAGCTTTTCGGGGCTGCCGCATCATGCGGCAGCCCCTTTCGGCATGCTTTATAAAACGGGGACCCGGATTCCGGAAAAGAGGGATCAGGGCTTTACAACGGTCATTTTCGGCTCGGGGAATTCGCGGCTGAAGCGCAGAGTCTCCTCATAGCTGCGGATGCCGTCGGATGCGCCTGCGGTCAGGATGGAGCAGGAGGCAACGGCAGTGCCGAAGTTCATGGCTTCAATCATGCTCATGCCCTTGTAGGCAGCGTACAGAACGCCGGAGCAGAACGCATCGCCGGCTCCCGTGGTGCCCGCGATCATGGAGCGCGGAATGTCCAGTGCATCGATCCGGACATAGGTTCCGTCTGTGTCCAGTCCGTAGCTTGCATCGCGGGCATGGATAATGATCCAGTTTGAGACGCCGAGCGAACGGAGTGCCTTCAGAATCTTCGGCATGTTTTCTTCAATCATGTTGCCGTCCGCATCCTTGGAGGGGATATCGGTGATCTTTGCGGATTCGATTTCGTTGATGACACAGTAGTCCGTATAGCGCAGCGCCGGAATGACGACCTTCTTATACCGGTCCGATTCCTCCGAAACGATGTCGATTGAGGTCTTGATGCCGTGCGCCTGCGCATTTGCCAGAAGACGAGCCATCTTGGTTCCGTAGGTTTCGTCCGCCTCATCCAGCGTATCCATCAGAAGAATATAGCCTGCATGCAGAATATCTCCCTGAATCTGATCAAAATCGCAGTCCTCCGGTCCGAATTCCGCATTGGCGCCGCGGAACTGGAAGAACGCGCGGGTGCGCTTGACGCTGTCGTACATGACGTCCGTAAAGGAGGTTTGTCCCTTGACCTTGACATGCTCGGTGGAGATGTTCGGGTATTTTGCGAGGTTCTGACGTATGTACGCGCCATAGCTGTCATCGCCTACGATGCCGACCGCCGTCAGGGGCAGCGTCGGGTCGATGATGGCGAGGTCCTGAATGCAGTTGGGCACCAGTCCTCCCATGGACTGGTCAACTCTGCGGATGGTGGTCAGATTGCATGCATCCGGATATGCATCGATCTTTTTCAGTACGTCAACGCACATATGTCCGGCAACGATGATTCCCTTGTTCATGTGTTAAAAACCGTCCTTTTTATAAAGATATTTCAGAAAAAATCAAAATCGCGGCGGGGGAAGGCGGGATATTTGTCAGGTTTTTTTGACCGTTTCGGCTTCCGCCTCTTGATTTCTTTTATTATAACATATATAATTGTAATTGTAAACTGTTAAATGAAAAGGTTGGAATGACATTTTTTCAGATTACATGAAAAAAGACCGGAAACGAATTCTCAGGCGCGTTTTTTTCGCATGAGGCGGAAAAGAAGCGGGAAAAGGCGGAATGCAGGGCGTTTTGCGCGGGCGGTCCGCTCCGGCGGACTCTGCGGCGGACGCATGCCCGGCTGCGCAGCTTTCATCTCGGAAGGTCTGCCTCCCGGGAAACGCAGATGCGGGCAAAGCCGCCGCGGGAAGCCGTGAGAATCCGAACCGGATTGCGGATCGGACGGGAGTGCGGGAAAGCCGGTTCTGCCGGCTGCCGGAGGGTTCGTTCGCGGGAAAGGAAGAAAAAGTATGAAAAAAGCAGTGATGTATGGTGCCGGAAATATCGGAAGGGGCTTTATTGTTCAGCTTTTTTGCGAGTCCGGATATGAAACGGCGCTGATTGATGTCAACATGACGGTGATTAACAAGCTGAACGAGGATAAAAAATATCCCGTATATGTGACCAAGGGAGACACCTATGAGGAGCATATCGTTGATCACGTGCGCGGCGTGGACGGAAAAGACGTGGCTGCAATCGCACGTGAAATCGCAGATGCCGATATTATGGCAACGGCAGTCGGCGTCAATATTCTGAAATTCATCGCACCGAACGTGGCGGAGGGTGTGAAGCTGCGCTGCAAAGGGAACATTGAGGCACCGCTGAACATTATCATCTGCGAGAACATGATCGGAGCGGACGCATATTTTACGGATCTTGTCAAGGGATATCTGGACGATGCGGAAAAGGCGTATTTTGATTCGCATATTGCGCTGGTAGAGCCGTCTATCGGACGCATGGTGCCCGCAACGCCGAAGGAGATTGCGGAGAAGAATCCGCTTGCGGTCTGCGTGGAGGAATACTGCGAGTTGCCGGTGGATAAGGCTGCGTTCAAGGGCGAGATTCCGCAGATTGCCCATATGGTTCCGTTTACTCCCTTTGATTTCTATATTCAGAGAAAGCTCTTTATGCATAACATGAGCCATGCCATTACGGCATATTTCGGCAAGCGCAAGGGCTATACCTACATCTGGGAGGCATCCGAGGATGCGGAAATCAAGTATCTTGCGCTCAGGGCACTTTTGGAATCCTCCCGTGCGCTGTCGGCTGAGCATGGCGTGGAGCTCGGCTCTCTGATCGATTTTTCCGGCAATCTTCTGCACCGGTATGAAAACAAGCTTCTGGGAGACACCATTGACCGCGTGGGGCGCGACACCAAGCGCAAGCTTTCCGGAAATGACCGCTTTGTCGGAGCTGCAAAGCTGTGCCTGAAGCACGGTATTCTTCCGGTCAATATCTGTGCGGGCATCGCAGCTGCGCTGTTCTTTGCGCCCGAGGGTGATCCGACCTCTGCCGAGGTGCATGCATATGCGGAGGAGCACGGTCCGGAGGCGGCTCTTGTGCAGTATTGCGGCATTGAAAAGGATTCTCCGCTTCAGGGTCTTGTCCGGAATGTGTACGACCGTCTGAAGGCGGGAGATAAGCTGATGTCTGTGATTTGCGCGATCAACGACCGCTGAGCAAACGGCTGAGGTACGGATTCCCCGTCCTGACGGTTCGGAAAAACAAACGGCTTTCCCGTTCAGGCTCCTTTCGGAGCCGGTGAGGGAAAGCCGTTTTGTGCTTGTGCGGAAACGGGGCAAAGCGCTTTTTCCGTGCTTCGGGCGGAGGAGAGCGACCGGGCAGACCTGCATGCGCGCCGGCGTCCGGCAGCATTGCCGCAGAGCGGACGCTTCCCCATGCACTGCGGGGGCAGAGGGGCGACTGCGGGGAACCCGTCCGGCGGGAACTAAGATCGGAAGAGCCGGCAGAAAAGCATCGGTCTGCGGCTGTTTTTTGTGTTCCCGGCCGCCTCTATTTCGGATTTTCGGGCGGACCGGATTCAGATGCCGGGGACAGACGGCTCCGGCGGAACAGCCCGGTCGGCTTCCGCTTTTTTCTGCGGAAGCTCCCGGGAGGAGACGGAGAAGCGCAGACCGTCTCCCTGCGGGCTTGCGTCCGCAAGGACCGGACAGCCTTTTGCAAGCTTTCCGGTCAGAACCTCCTCTGCAAAGGGATCCTCTGCGAATTGCCGGACGGCACGGCGGAGCGGACGGGCGCCGTAACGCACGTCGGTTCCTTTTTCGGCAAGGAATTTTGCGGCTTTTTCGGTAAATACAATGTCAAAGCCGATTGCCCGGATGCGGCAGGTCAGCTCCTCCAGCGCAGACAGTGTGATGGACATGATGTCCGAGGAGGACAGACGGTGAAATACGATGATTTCATCGATGCGGTTGAAAAGCTCCGGACGGATCATCTCCTTCAGCCGGTCAACCACACGGGAATCAAGCGTTTGGATTTCGGTCCCGGGGGAGGCGGTCAGGAAGCCGGGCGTCTTTTGGGAGGCGGTCATAAGCTCCGCTCCGGCGTTGGAGGTCATGATCAGAACCGTATTGGAAAAGTCCGTTTTTCTTCCCTGTGCGTCAGTCAGACAGCCGCTGTCCAGAATCTGAAGCAAAAGGTTCAGAACGTCCGGGTGCGCCTTCTCGATTTCGTCCAGCAGGACGACGGAGTACGGCCGTTTGCTGACCGCATCGGTAAGCTGACCGCCCTCTCCGTAGCCGACATAGCCGGGAGGAGAGCCGATCAGTCTGGATACGCTGTGCTTTTCCATATATTCGGACATATCGAACCGGATCAGAAAATCATCGCTGCCGAACAGTGCCTCTGCCAGTGCACGGCACAGCTCGGTTTTTCCGACTCCGGTCGGTCCGAGGAAAACCATGGAGCTGACCGGACGGTTCGGCTGAGCCAGACCGATCCTGCTTCTGCGGATTGCGCGGGCGACGGCGCGCAGTGCGTCCTCCTGTCCGATGACCCGCCTTCTCAGAAGCTCCTCCAGACGGAGCAGGCGCTCGTTTTCCTCTGTGGTGAGCCTTGTGACCGGAATTTTTGTCCACTCGGTCAGCGTTTTCTCGATATCCGCGGCGAGCATGACCGGCTTTGCAGCCTGCTGCTGCTCCTCCTTCCATGCGGAAACGGCATTTTCCCATTCGGAAAGCGCCGTTTTTTCTTTTTCCCGCAAAACGGCTGCCCGCCCGAAATCCTGTGCGCGGATTGCGGCATCCTTCTCCGCAGCCGCCGCCTTCCACGCCTCTTTTTTGGGTGAAAGCGAGGGAGGCGGGGTCGCCATTCGGATTCTGATCCCCGCTGCCGTTTCGTCGATCAGATCAATCGCTTTATCCGGAAGGCGCCGATCCGGAAGATACCGTTTGGAAAGGAGGACCGCTGCCCGGATCGCCTCGTCCGTGATCCGAAGTCTGTGATGCGCTTCCAGACGGGGACGGAGTCCGCACAGGATCCGCTCTGCCGCGGGCACATCCGGTTCTCCGACTTCAACGGGCTGGAATCTGCGCTCCAGCGCGGCGTCCTTTTCGATGTGCCGGCGGTATTCCGCCGTGGTGGTGGAGCCGATCACCTGAAGCTCTCCGCGCGCCAGAGCAGGCTTCAGGATATTGGCGGCATCAACGGCTCCTTCGGCTGCGCCTGCGCCGATGATGGTGTGCAGCTCGTCAATGAAAAGAATGATATCCGGGTTTTTGCGCAGCTCATTGATTACGTTTTTCATGCGCTCTTCAAATTCGCCCCGGTACTTTGCGCCGGCGATCATGGAAGGAATATCAAGTGCAATCAGCCTTTTTCCGCGCAGCGAATCCGGGACGTTCCCCTCTGCCAGCCGCTTTGCCAGTCCCTCCGCAACCGCTGTTTTTCCGACTCCCGGGTCGCCGGTCAGACAGGGATTGTTTTTGGATCTTCGTGAGAGAATCCGGATGACCCGTGCCGTTTCCTCCTCTCTGCCGATCACCGGATCCAGACGCCCCTCCTGCGCCATGGCGCACAGATCTCTTCCGTATTGGGAAAGACAGGGGATTTTCCCGCTTCGCTTTCGGTCCGCATCCGATTCGGAAAAGCGTCCGCCGGACGCACGGGCTTCCTGCGGTTCGGAAAAGCTTTCAAGAAAATTCCGGATATCGTTTGTCAGCTCACGCGGGGAGGCGTGCTGTGCGGAAAGGAGGCGGACGCCGGTGCACTCCGGTTCCGTCAGCAAAGCGAGAAGCAGCTGCTCGGTGCCGATATAGGCTTGCTCCGCTTTGACAGCCTCTGCGGCTGCCTGCTCGATGATTCGACGGAGCCGCGGGGTCATATCGTCCGGGGTCACGCTGCTTGGAGTGCCGCAGCCTGCCATCCGGATCAGAAGCTGGCGTGTCTGTCCGGACGTGACGCCGCGTGCCGCAAGGAGCTTAAAGGCGATGCTGCCCGATTCGGAGAGCAGGGAAAGGAGCAGATGCTCGGAGCCGATATAAGTATGTCCCAGCTCCCGCGCGGTCAGAAGGGATTGATTGAGAACGTTTCTGGCAGACTGTGTGAAGCGATTGTTCATGACATTTCTCCATTCAGCCGCACGGCGGCGTAAATAGCGGAAGCTCCGGAGCTTCCGGGCGGGGCAGGGAGGGCTTATGCGGCCGAAGCAGCACCGCCGCTTTCACGTAAAGCATCGGAACGCTTCGGACAGTGCCGGATCGTCTCCGGAGGTGCAGCGCGGGGCTCCGAGGAAGCTTTGAGAGAACCGCATCCGCGCGGAGCTGCGGCGGTTTCGCTGCATTGCCGGTGAAGGAGCGGCATTTTCGGCATGAGACTGAGCCCCATGGCTGAATGCGTTTGCGCGGACCTTCCGGACAAGTCGGCGAAAACCGGCGGGATTTTTGCGCGAGGCTCCGGATGCTTTTAGGGCTGCGGTGCGCTTACACGGCGTGCCGATCCCGCCTTGACAGCACGGGCAAAGAGCCGCCGGACGGTTCGGAAACCTGTGACCGCTTTCTGCCTTTTCGGCAGCACCGTCGGCGGAATCCGGTTCAAGTCTGTTTCGGGAATGCGGGTCTGCACGCGTTTTGATGCTTCTTTGCAGCATCGGATGTTTGGGGGAGAGGGAGCTTCACTTCCAAAGCCGGGCGCGCGGTGTTCTGCGGCGGGCTGCGCTGAAGCATTCCGGCAGAACGGGAGTGCGTGCGGAAGAAAACGTGCTTCTTCGCGGAGGAACGACCCGTGTTCCGGTTCACCGCAGAGAGTATTGACGGGCTAAGCGGGGTGTTATTCATTTGAATCGTAAACGCGGTATGCGTCTGCCAGAAGATTCCATGTCTGCTTATCAACGGCACCGGTGACGGGAATGCCGTTATTGCTTTGAAAGCTCCGGACGGCAGCTTCGGTCCGGCTGTCAAATTCGCCGGTGATCGGCAGAGGACCGATCTGCTCATACATTACACCCAGAGAATTCAGAATGATCTGGATGACAAACACGATGTCAAAGCGCTCTCCCGCCCGTATGACGTTTCCGGCGAACGATTCGGACCAGAACGGCACCGGAACTGCGGGGGCATTGGTATATGCGGTGTCGGTATAAACGCTGCGGATGGCATTCCACGTTGCAAGGTTGACCTCTCCGTCTGCCGGAAGGCGGTAGAGCCTTTGGAAAGCCGTGACGGAAGCCGTAGTCTGCGGTCCGTAAATGCCGTCCACGTTGACGCGCGGAATGCGGGAATCGAAACGGGAAAGCTCCAGAAGATACCATTGCAGCTGCGCAATCGGAAGCTGTGACGGGTCGGTAAACGGCAGGCGGTCGATCATGCTCCTTCTCCTTCCTCGGACAGCACATATCCGGGATATTGTCCCTGCTGCAGATCATAGCCTGCACGGATGTCGTCATAGGCGCTGGCGATGGCGTTCCATGTCGCGGCAAAGGTAATGCCGCTTGCCGGCAGACCGAAGACGGTCTGTGCCGCGCGGACGGCATCCTGCGTCTCGGGACCGTAAATTCCGGTGACCTCAACGGGCGGAATGGAGGTATAGACGGTTCCGATCGTGTTGAGGTACTCCTGAAGGAGCGTGACGTCCTCGCCGCTGGAGCCGAGGACAAGACCGGTTCCGGAAAACGGGCGCGCCTGGTTGACGAACAGGTCGGGGGGCAGGGAGGCAATCAGTCCCGTGTACACATCGTACAGCTTTTCATAGGTCTCTTCTCCGATAATGCCGTCAACCGGCAGACCGTAGGTGCGCTGGAAGCCCTCGACAGCCGCTCTGGTTGCTTCTCCGAAATAGCCGTCGATGAGAAACGGTTCGATGGTGTTTTCGTACTGTGCGACAAAATTCAGAAGATATTGTGCGCTCTGCACGTAAACGCCGCTGTCACCCTGCTGCAAGACCTCGGGGAACTGTTTGGGAATGTCCGCATAGGTCAGTCCCTCTGAGTCAAGCTCGTTCAGACGCTTGACGCCGTTATAGATGTACTGGATCCGGTACCAGGTGGCCGGACCCACGATGCCGTCTGCCGTCAGGTCGAAGATCCGCTGGAATTCTTTGACGGCATCCTCGGTGTCCGCCTGAAAAAATCCGTTCGGGTTCTGAATTTTCGGGATGGACGGATAATTGGTGGAGATGCGGTTCAGGCGCGTCTGGACGGTCAGGACGTCGTTGCTGTTGGAGCCGAGACGCAGAGGCTGACCGGGGACTGACGGCGAGAAGCCGCGGACCGAAGCCGTTTGCAGATTGATGTCGTCTCCGTAATAGTATTGCAGGATCTCATAGGGACCGTAGCCCTGCTCTGCAAGCGAAACGCTTCCCCACTGGGAAAGACCGCTGCATGTGACGGTTGTTCCGCTGCAATACTGAGCGAAAAGCGGCTCAATCCTGCCCTGTCTGACAATATAGTCCGTAAAGATTTCATCGGTGATCTGACTGATGTTTTCAAAAATGTCCCTGCCCGCCACAAAGGACTGGTCATAGGCGGTGGAGTTCGTGATGTCGTAGGGATACCCGCGGGATCTGTAATATTCCGTATAAATGCGGTTGAGCGCGAAGGAAATCTGCGCGTAAATATTGGCGCGGATGGCGTTTTCCGGCCAGGTCGGATAGATTTCGCTGGATGCTACATTCTTGATGTATTCCGGAAACGGAACCGTGCGGTTTTCTCCGGGGGAGCCGGGCGCTCCGAGGTGAACCGTGATGGTTTCCGGGATGTACGGAAGATCTGCCATGGTACAGGACGTTCCTTTCTTTGTTTTTTGCGTGGTCGGCCGGTCAGAGGTTGGGGCTCTGACTTTCGTTGAAGCGGGTCATGTCGCCGGGGTTGTCGTTGACGGTATTGTCGGACGATATGGGAATCAGTTCGATGTTCTGCAGTGCCGTGACGCCGTCGTAGATGGGGACGAACTGATTCCGGACACCGTAATAGCCCTCGGCATCTGTGTCGATGTTATACCGGTAGCTGGTCTCCTTTCCGCTGTCCGGCGTCATGGAGTTCTGCCGGGAGGGCGCCGGGAGAAGAAACGGTCCGGCTTTTCCGGAAATATCCGTATATGCCGTGGCAATGACATCGCTGTCCGGACCGGCAGCGGATTTGACGGTGACAAGCGCACCGGAGACCGGGAGGGCGGTGCCCGCGGTGGAGACATTTACAATGAGCTTTCCGAAGGAATCTGATTCTGGCATAAATCTGTGTTCTCCTTTTCCATATGAAATTCTGATGGGAAATTGCAGCCGTTTTTTCGGTCACCATGCAGTATATGAACCGTAAGGGCGATCCGTGCGGTGACCGAACACGGCTTTTCGGAATAGAATGAGGTGAGGCGCACGGAAAGCGGCAGATGCTTCGGGGAGAGGCTTTGGCTGGCTGCCGGACGACACTGCTTGCCCCGGTCAGAGCAGGGAGCATCCGGCAATGCTGCGGAAACGGCTTTCGGAGTGCTCCTTTCTTCCGGCAGCCCCGGATGAGGCTTTGCCGCGCGGGACGGCGGAAGGCATTTTTGACGGTGAGGAAACCGCAGTGAAAAAAACGATGACAGAAATGAAAGGAAACGGTGCCTGCCGCCTGCCCGGAGGGGAATTTTGGGTGATGAGGGCAGGAAGGAGCACCAATCGGAAAGGTACGGTTATGAGAATGAATACCTGTGTTGTGACGATGCGATCGGTGACCTATGCAATGAAGGGTCAGCAGCTTTTGCGGAATTATGCCATTGACGCAAGACCTGTCAGGCTGAACGCGCAGACTGCGGCAAAGGGCTGTGCATACGGGCTGGAGATCAGCTGTATGCAGGCGGATGCGGTCGTTTCTATATTTTTGAAGAACGGAATTCCGTATTCCGGCATTGCGGAAAGAGGTGCGGTGCTTTGATCTATTTAGACAATGCCGCCACGACCTTCCCGAAGCCGGGCAGCGTCTGCGATGAGGTGATGCGCTGTATGTGTACCTATTGCGGAAATCCGGGGCGGAGCGGGCATATTCTGTCTGCCGAGGCAGAGAAAAAGGTGTATGAGTGTCGCTGCGGCATCGCATCGCTGTTTCACAGCGATGCGCCGGAGAACGTGGTGTTTGCCTGCAATACAACAGCTGCTCTGAATCTTGCAATCAAGAGCTTTCTCGGACGAGGAGATCATGTTCTGATTTCCGATATGGAGCATAATTCTGTCATACGTCCGGTTTGCGCACTGGCGGGACAGGGGATTTCCTACAGCATCTACCGTGCGGATCCGAAGCCGGAAACAGTGCTTTCGGCGATACGCGCCAAGCTGCGCCCTACGACCAGAATGCTTGTCGCGTGTCATTCCTCCAACGTGTGCGGGCTGGAGCTGCCTTTGGACGCAATCGGGCACTTTTGCCGGAGTCATAACCTGATTTTTATTGTGGATGCCGCACAGAGCGCCGGAAACCGCGCGATTGACATGGAGGCTTCGGGGGCGGATGTTCTCTGCGCGCCGGGTCACAAGGGACTGTACGGACCGCAGGGGAGCGGCTTTGCGCTGTTTGCGGGGAAATATAAGGATTCTGTTCTTGCCGGCAGGCTGAAGACTTTGACGGAGGGCGGGAACGGCACGCAGTCCCGCGATCTGCGGATGCCCGATTTTCTGCCGGAGCGTATGGAAGCCGGGACGCTTGCCACGCCGTGTATTGCGGGACTGTGCGAGGGGGTCCGGATTGTCTCTGAGCTTGGAGAAGCGGCGATTTATGCACATGAAAATACGCTGTACAGGCGGGCGCGGGAGATTCTGTGCAACACTCCGGGAGTGACGGTGTACGGAAAGGAATACGATTCCGGTGCAATTCTTCTGTTTAACATGGATAAAATGCCGTCGGATGCCGTGGCGGATGAGCTGAATCGACAGGGTATCTGTGTGCGTGCCGGTCTGCATTGCGCGCCGCTTGCGCACAAACGGCTGGAAACGCCGGAGGGAGGCGCGGTGCGTGTCTCGTTCTCTATGTATAATACGGCGGACGAGGTTGAAGCGCTGTGCCGGGCAGTCCGGGAGCTTTGCGGATGAGGCGGGCGCATGGTGCGGAGGCACTGCCGGGGGTACGTGCAGTACGGCATTTGTGCGGTGCGGGGTCCTCTTTGACCGGCTCCGGGGCGCCGATGCGCGCTCTGTCCGCTCCGGCAGCGCCCCGGGATGCTTTTAAAGCCCGGGGAAGAACCCGGAATCCTTCATGACCTCCGAAAGCCTCCGGCGTGTTTCGGCAGAGGGCGGGCAGAGCGGCAGCCGGAATTCCTCACGGATCATGCCGCATGCCGCAAGGGCTGCCTTGACCGGAATCGGATTGACCTCCAGAAACAGCGCCCGGATCAGGGGAAAGAGCCGGGCGGACAGCGCGGCAGCCTTTTCGTTCTGCCGGCTGAAATACAGGTCGCACAGCAGACGAACCTGTTCGGGAAGGAGATTGGACAGTACGGAAATGACACCGGCACCGCCGACGGATAACACGGGCAGCGTCAGCTCATCGCTGCCGCAGTACAGGGAGAAGCCGTCACTGCAAAGCTCGGCTGCGATGGAGGCAATCTGCTCCATGCTGCCCGAAGCCTCCTTAATGCCCGCGATGTTCGGATGGCGGGCGAGTGTACGCAGGACAGGCAGTGTGAGATTGACGCCGGTGCGGGATGGGACGTTATAGAGCAGGATCGGCTTTGGGGAGGCGTCGGCGATGGCGGTGAAATGCCGGATCAGACCGTCCGGCGATGCCTTGTTGTAATACGGTGTGACCGATAAAACGGCATCGGCTCCGGCGTCGCAGGCATCCTCGGTCAGAAGAATCGCTTTTGCCGTATCGTTGGAGCCTGCCCCGGCAATCAGCGGGACATGCCCGCCTGCGGCTTCGGAGGCACACCGAATCAGCGCACGGCGCTCCTCGCGCGTCAGGGTGGAGGCTTCGCCGGTGGTTCCGAGGACGAGGAGGGCATTGATATGCCCCGCGAGCTGTGCATGAATCAGACGCTTCATTGCCGCATGATCGGGCGCTCCGCCGCAAAACGGCGTAACCAGCGCCGTTGCAGCTCCTCTGAAAATAGGATTTCCGGATGAAAGCATGTGCGTGACTCCTTTATAAACAGTTTATGAAATCTCGGAAAAACGGTTGAAAAACAGTGCCGAATGTACTATAATAATATGTATCACGGCGGATTTGGTGAAGGACTGCGCAAAAACGCGCGGTTCCCTTTTTGCAGCGTTGTCCGGCTGTCCGGCAGAAAAAGACTCTGCCGTTTTTGCTCTTCCTGCGCATTTCCGGCTTTTTTCAGGGCTTTGGCGTGCATCCTCCGTTTTGGCGGATTGCTGTCCGGCGCAGCATCTGCCGGCGGGGCTTTCGCCGTGCCGCAGCTTACGGAGCGCGGAACAGCGTGAAAAAGATCAGCGGATCGGGGGGCTTCGGAGCGTAGAAAACGCTCTCTGAACGCACGTGCGGGTCCTGAAGAGAAGCGTCTGCCGCCCGGAATGTCCGGACTTTGGGGACAGACGGGGATCGGCTGAAAAAGCGCGGCGATATGGCCGGAGGGACGGATGCCCCGGCGTATCCTGCGGCTGTCCTCCCGTGAGGCGGGGGGCCGGACTTGCCGACAACGCTCTTTGCGGACAGAAGGCTTCATCGCCGCACCGCAGCATGACGGCTGCTCCCGGCGCAGCCTGTGGGTTTTATCCGGGAGCTGTTCGAAGTGTTCCGAAGCGGCTCGCGCTCTGCGGAGCGGGACGCGTTTTGCGGCAGCATGCCGTTCGGTGCGCTCTGCGGATTTTGTCCGAAAAACGGCTGATCTGTACTCCGAAGCCGTTCTGCGTTCCATACACGAGAAAGGAAGCTTTCGCACCGCGAAGGCATGGTTGTTATTATGATAAAAAACCTGTTATCCGAAACGGAGCTGACCAAGCATGATTTTTTCTATGATCTTCCGGAGGAGCTGATCGCACAGACGCCCGCGGAGCCGCGTGACTCCTCCCGTCTGATGGTGCTGGACAAGAAAACCGGCGCCGTGACGCACCGGATCTTCCGGGATATCATCGAGTATCTGAATCCGGGGGATGTTCTGGTCATCAACGACAGCAAGGTGATCCCGGCACGGCTGTACGGCGTCAAGGAGTCTACCGGTGTGAAGATGGAGGTTGTCCTGCTCCGGCAGAGGGAGCTTGATACCTGGGAGGTTCTGGTGCATCCGGGCAGACGTGCGGTGATCGGAACGGACATTGTGTTCGGAGACGGTATGCTGCGCGCACGCGTGACGGATATCTGCGAGGGCGGAAACCGCATCCTGCATTTCACATATGACGAAGGGACAAGCCTTTTTGCCATACTGGACCGGCTGGGTCAGATGCCGCTCCCTCCGTATATCAAAGAAAAGCTGAAGGATCAGAGCCGGTACAATACCGTATACGCAAGGGAGGAGGGCTCTGCGGCGGCGCCGACGGCAGGGCTTCACTTCACCGATGAGCTTCTTGACCGGATCCGGGCAAAGGGCGTAAAGGTGGTGCCGGTCATGCTGCATGTGGGGCTCGGAACCTTTCGTCCCGTCAAAACAGAGCATATTCGGGAGCATGTTATGCACGCCGAGTTCTTCTCCGTTTCCGAGGAAGCGGCGCGCACGATCAACGAAAGAACGGGCAGGCTGATTGCCGTCGGGACGACCTCCTGCCGGACCCTGGAAAGCTGTACGGACGATGACGGCGTGGTGCATGCCATGACGGACGACACGGCGATCTTTATCTATCCGGGCTATCGGTTCAAGGCGGTGGATGCCCTGATCACAAATTTCCATTTGCCCGAGAGCACGCTGATGATGCTGGTTTCGGCGCTCTCCTCCCGCGAGATTATCATGAATGCCTATCAGACTGCGATCCGGGAGCGGTACCGTTTCTACTCCTTTGGCGATGCAATGTTTATCCAATAAGAGACTGAAAGTCCTTACGGCAATGCCCGGAGGGAATGGAGATCGATATGAAACCGAAAATTCTTGCGGTCGTAGGACCGACTGCCTCCGGAAAGTCCGCGCTTGCCGTTTTGCTTGCCGCGCGTCTGAACGGGGAAATCGTTTCCTGCGATTCCATGCAGATCTATCGCGGAATGGACATCGGAACGGCAAAGCCGGATGAGGCTGAGCGGGGCGGCGTCCGGCATCATATGCTTGACATTGTTTCTCCCGCAGAGTCATTTTCCTGTGCGGATTACGGACGGCATGCACGGGCTGCGGCAGACGATATCCTGAGCAGGGGAGCGCTTCCCGTATTTTGCGGAGGGACCGGACTGTATCTGGATGCCGTGCTCCGCTGCGGCTTTGCGCCGGATATTTCACCGGACATCCGGGAGGAACTGAAGGCGCGCGATCCCGCAGAGCTTTACCGGGAGCTTTCGGAGGTGGACCCTGTTTCAGCCGGGGCAATTCATCCGAACAACGTGAAGCGCGTGCTCCGTGCGCTTGAGATTTATTACGGGACCGGAAAAACAAAGTCGGAATGGGACCGGCTCTCGGCGGACGCGGAGCGCCCGTACGATGCGCTTCTGATCGGGCTGGATTACCGGAGCCGTGAGACTCTTTACGGCAGAATTGACCGCAGAGTGGACGATATGCTGCAAAGAGGGCTTGCCGGGGAGGCGGAGCGTCTGAACCTCGGACGTGACTCCACCGCCGCGCAGGCGATCGGATATAAGGAGCTTTACGGCTGGCTGGACGGGCGCTGCGGAAGGGAAGAGGCGGTTTCCGCACTGAAGCGGAATACGCGGAACTATGCAAAGCGTCAGCTGACATGGTTCAGGCGGAATCCGGACATTCATTGGCTGTATCCGGACGATTATCCTGCCGATGAACGGGAGGATGCCGTTCTGCGGGAGAGCCTGCGGCTTGCGGAGGGATTCCTTGGGATATAAGATGGCAGCTTGCGGCTCCTGTGAGGCTGGCTGCTGCTCTGAACGGGAAAACATTTCACGGTGTACGGAAAGGAACTGCATATGGATACGCGTTATCTGAAAAACGTGCTGTTTTATGTACTGACGGCGCTGTTGTCGGTGCTGCTGATCTACTATGTCTGCTATCATCTGTTCGGCGGCTTTGATACCGGCGTTGATACGATGGACACGGCGCTTGTGAAGCAGCAGGATATGCTGGCGCTGGACGGATATATTTTCCGTGCCGAGACGCTTCTGTACGCGCAGTCGGCGGGCGATGTCAATTACAGATTTTCCGACGGGGATAAGGTCGGAGCGGAGACGGAGCTTGCGGATGTTCTGAACGGGAGCTTTACGGCAAGGAGCAGCATGATCGAGATCGACCGGAAGATTGCCCTTTTGCAAAGCAGCAATCTTGCAGCCAATCTGCGGGTCACGGATACTGCGGCGATCGACCGGCAGATTTCGGAGCTGTACTATATGCTGCGGGACGGACTGGCAAGGGGAGATACGGAATATGTGCTCCGCAAGAAGGACGAGCTTCTGGTTCTGATGAACAAGCGTAGGATCGTTGTACAGGCGGTTTCCGGCTACGATGAGCAGATCGCGGCGCTGAAGGCGGAAAAGGCACGGCTTCAGGGGACGCTTGCCGATGTCAGTGAGACCCTGATCTCACCTGCCTCCGGGTTCTTTTATTCAACCGTGGACGGGTATGAGGAGATTTTTACGCCTGAGGTCCTGAACCGCCTGACGCTGGACAATTTCGACACCCTTCTGGCGCGCGCACCGCAGGACACCTCCGGCAAAACGGAAAAAGGATATATAGCCGGCAAGCTTGTGACCGATTATCATTGGTATGCGGTCTGCCGCATTCCCGCGAAGCAGCTGCGGTATTATACGCTGAACCGGACGTATACGGTCGCCTTTCCGTATAACGGGGACGTACAGGTTCCCATGACGCTGGTGCGTCTGGTTACGGGAATCGATGAGGAGGAGGCAATTCTGATATTCCGGACCGGAACGGTCCCCTCCGGCTTCAATTATCTCCGTATGCAGACGGTGGAGCTGGTGCAGAAAACCTATACCGGCTATCGGGTGCCTGTTTCGGCGGTCCGGATCAGGGACGGAGAGCAGGGCGTTTATGTGCTGGACGGCAGCATCGTGCGCTTCCGGAAAATCAATCCGCTGTATGAGGCGGACGGATATCTGATCGCGGCGGTGCGGGACGAGACGGCGGAGGACAAAAATGAATGGCTCGGCGAAAAGGACCGGATTATTGTGAAAGGAAAGAATCTGTATGACGGAAAAATCATCACCTGAGCAGGAGCAGCGAAAGGAAGAAATTGCGGCGCGCATTGCGCAGATCCGCAGAAATGTTGAGGAGGTCCGGGCGCAAAACGGCATTGCGCAGGAGGTGACGCTTCTGGCGGCAACCAAGACCGTTTCTCCTGAGCTTATTAATTTTGCAACGCAGCAGTGCGGCGTGACGGATATCGGAGAGAACCGTGTTCAGGAGCTTCTTGAGAAATATGACCGGCTTGACAGAAAAAATGTGCGGATCCATTTTATCGGAACGCTTCAGCCGAATAAGGTGAAGTATATCATCGATAAGGTCGATCTGATCCACTCTCTGGATTCGCTTAAACTGGCTAAGGAGATCGACCGTCAGGCGGAAAAGGTCGGACGGGTGATGGATGTGCTGATCGAAATCAACAGCGGCAGAGAGCCGAACAAGGGCGGCGTGATGCCGGAGGACGCAGAACGGTTTGCCGATGAAATTCTCACTTTTCCGCATCTTAGGCTGTGCGGTGTGATGACAATCGGACCGATTTGCGCCGAAAAAGCGGAATATCAAAAAATTTTCACAGAAACTTATCGGATTTTTATTGACATTTCGGAGAAAAAACTCCATAATATAAGTAGGCGTGTTTTATCCATGGGGATGAGCGATAATTATGAGGATGCCGTGGCATGCGGCTCCGGACTGATCCGGATCGGAACCGGAATATTCGGCAGGCGGGCGCCTGTAATCCCGCGCGCCGGTTTGACTGATGAATGTTTGAAATAAAGAATGAAGAATCATTGACGGAGGTTTAAAATGGGCATCTTTGATAAGATTAAAAAGGGCTGGAACGAGGGCGACCAGGACGACGGATACGATAACGATTACTACGATGACAATACGGACGACGGATATGAGACGGACGATTATAACGATCAGACAGGCGGCTATGCGCAGCAGCAGCCCAGACAGCAGCAGGGGAGCGGTATGAGCCTGAACTCCAGTGCGCTGGAGATGAAGCTGATCAAGCCGGAGCGCTATGACAGCCAGACCGCACAGAAGATCGCGGATCATCTGCTGAACCGCCGCACTGTGGTTCTGAATCTGGAATCCACCAACAAAGAATCCGCAAGACGGCTGATCGACTTTTTGAGCGGTGTTGCGTATTCCATTGACGGAAATATTCAGCGCGTGACAACCAACACGGTTGTAATTGTGCCGAATAATGTGGATGTTTCCGGCGAGCAGCTCACCAACCCGCAGAAGGGCAACAACGCAAACAACGTTGCCGGCAGTGATTTGTCCGGCGATGATCTGTTCTGATCCCGAAAAACGATCGGAACAGACTGTCCGGAGAAAATGGCGATCCTGACGGTCGGGACGGAAGCCGGTATGCCTGTGTGCGGCGTTTTTGCAGCCGTCCCGGCAGAGCCGGTGCCCTCGGGAGGTGCGTTGTCGATGCTTTGCTGCGGGATCGCGTCTGAGCCGGAACGCTTTTCCGGAAAGGGTATGCCTTCCGCCCGAACGATGACCGTTTTTACGGATGCTTTTTCCCGCGGCGTTGTCACGGATCTGAGACGGTTGCCGAAAGGCAGCCGTTTGTTGCGTTATTTGCGAAAGCGCCATGACTGCCGCTTGCTTTGAGAGAGGAAGGTGTCGGACAAGATGCAGCTTCTTATCGACTGCTTTGTGCTGCTGGTAAAAGCACTGCTTTCTGTCATTGATCTGGCGCTGTTTATACGCGCCGTTATGTCCTGGATTATGCCGGAGAATGACAGCCGTTTTGCACAGCTGATTTATGCTCTGACGGAGCCGGTGATACTTCCGTTCCGGAAGTTTGCAATGCGGTTTGAAATATTCCGGACATTGCCGATTGACATGGGGTTTTTGTTTGCCGTGATTGCAGTGACTGCGATCAGGGCGCTGCTCCCCTCTGTCAGAATCTGAAAATCCGCATCGGCTCTTCCGGTGCGAAAATGAGGTGAAATAAAATGCTGCCGCCGCATGAATTGAAAAATAAGGCGTTTGCTAAGGTGCTGCGTGGGTACAGCACCGCAGAAGTGGATGAACACATCGCTTTTATCATTGAAAAATATACCGAGCTCTATCGGGAAAACGACGAATTGGAGCGCAGACTGCATATTGCGCTGGCGCAGCTTGACTCCTATAAGGGAGATGAGGAATCGATCCGTACAACGCTGATCAACGCACAGCGCGCCGGGGAGAGGATCACGGCGGAGGCGAATGAGCGCGCCGAGGTGATTCTGAATGCGACCAAGGAAAACTGCGACCGGATCCTGACGGAGTTTCACGCGAGGATCCGCCGGGAGCGGGATACGCTGACAAAGCTTGAAAATGCCGTTGTCTCCTTTAAAACCTCACTGTATCAGCAGTACAGCAAGCAGATTCACGAGCTTGAAGCAATCTCCTCCAGACCGGACGGAGATGACATTCCGGATGAGGAATATGTCAGAAAGATCGTGGAGAATATTAAAATGGACGTCAGCCGCATCACCGCAAAGGCAAGGGCGGAGGACGGAGAAGAGGCTCTGAGGGCTGAGGAGTGTGCTCCCGGACAGGTGTCTTCGGGAAATGCGGAATTGAAGGCTCCGGAGGACAGGAGCGGCGCTTGCGTGGATGCTGCGGCTGAGAAGCCGGAGGAGCCTGCGGTTTCTGCCGGAGCGGCGGAGCCGGAAGAGGCGGAAGCGCCGGAAGAACCGTACATTCCGTCTGCCGAGCCGGGCGGTGATACCGCTCAGGGGGATGCAGAGGCGGAGGGAAACGGAGAGCCGGAGGGCGAAGCGAAGCCGGAGTGACCGCATCCCGGCGGACGGGAGCGCCGCAGGTCTGAGGGCGGCGCCTTCGGACGGCATTCTGCGGCTGCCGCCTGACAGGCGGCGATCCGCTTTGCAGAATCTGCCCGGGGTTTGAAAAGGGCTTTCGCCGGTGCGGGAGCTATGGGCAAAAGATCGAAATGAACGCTGAAAGGACGTTTGCGCAGGGGCGCGAACCGTGACGGTACCGAAAATGGCACAGGATTACACAAAAACACTGAATCTGCCGAAAACGAGCTTTGAGATGCGGGCAAATCTTCCGCAGCGGGAGCCGAAAATTCTTGAAAAATGGGAAGAAATGGGCCTGTACGGCATGATGATGCAGAAAAACAGCGGGAAGCCGCGGTTTGTGCTGCATGACGGTCCTCCGTATGCCAACGGCAATATTCATCTGGGGCATGCGCTGAATAAAATTCTGAAGGATTTTATCGTCCGCTATAAAAATATGAGCGGGTTTCAGTCTCCGTTCATTCCCGGCTGGGACACCCACGGTCTTCCGATCGAAAACCAGATGATCAAAAAGCACGGGATCAAGCGCAACGAGCTTGGCGCCGTCGAGTTCAGAAAGCTTTGCGATTCCTTTGCCCGGAGCAATATGGCGACACAGCGCACGCAGATGAAGCGCCTCGGCTGTACGGGCGACTGGGAGCATCCGTACATGACAATCCTGCCGGAGTTTGAGGCGGAGCAGATCCGCATTTTCGGCAAGATGGCGAAAAACGGCTATATCTACAAGGGGATGAAGCCGGTTTACTGGTGTGCGCATGACGAAACGGCACTGGCAGAGGCGGAAATTGAGTACAAGGATATTCCCTGCGATTCCATTTATGTAAAATTCCGCGTCTCCGATGACAAAGGGCTGATCACGCCGTTTACCGGCAGCCTTGACCGGGTGTATTATGTCATCTGGACAACGACGACCTGGACGCTTCCCGGCAATATGGCAATCTGCCTCGGTCCGGAGTTTACCTATAATCTTGTTCGCGTGGGCGATGCGTTCTATATCCTTGCCAGAGAGCTGACCGAAAGCGTCGCACAGGCATGCGGCTTTGAAAACTGGGAGACTGTGGCAACCTTCACCGGCGCAGAGCTGGAGGGAACGGTTGCACGCCATCCGTTTATCGACCGCCCGTCCTATGTGATTGTCGGAGACCATGTGACGCTGGATTCCGGTACGGGCTGCGTACACACTGCGCCCGGCTTCGGTGTGGATGACTTTAATGTCTGCCGGAAATATCCGTTTATCGAAACAATTGTACCGGTGGACAGCCGCGGACGGCAGAATGAGCTTGCCGGAAAGTATTGCGGCATGACAACGGAGGAGTCCAATGCAGCCATTCTGGAGGATATCCGCCAGAGCGGCGCGCTGCTTGCCGTGAAGCACATTACGCACCAGTATCCGCATTGCTGGCGCTGCAAGCATCCGATTATCTTCCGTGCGACCGAACAGTGGTTCTGCTCTGTGGAGGGCTTCCGCGAGAAGACCTTTGACGCGATCCGGACCGTGAAATGGATTCCCGCATGGGGCGAAAACCGGCTGACCAAGATGGTGGAGGACCGCGCGGACTGGTGCATTTCCAGACAGCGCAACTGGGGTGTTCCGATTCCGATTCTGTACTGCGAGGATTGCGGAGAGCCGATCCTTTCCGATGAAACGATCGAGAAGATTGCCGGACTCTTTGAAAAGGAAGGCTCCGGAGCATGGCTGACCTATGAGCCGGAGCAGATCCTCGGCGAGGCGCTTTGCCGCTGCCCTAAGTGCGGCTGCAGGAAGCTGCGCAAGGAAAAGGACATCATGGACGTATGGTTTGACTCCGGATCGTCTTACGCGTATGTGCTGGACAAGGTTCTGGGGACCTTCCCGGCAGATATGTATCTGGAAGGAAACGACCAGTACAGGGGTTGGTTCCAGTCGTCTCTTCTGACCTCTGTGGCAACGCGCGGCGTGGCTCCCTACCGTTCCGTTCTGACGCACGGAATGATCATTGACCTTGAGGGACGTAAAATGTCCAAATCCCTCGGAAACGGGATTGACCCCGCCGATGTCATCAAACAGTACGGTGCGGATATCCTGCGGCTGTGGGTTTCTTCGGTTGATTATACAAACGATGTCAAGATTTCCAAGGAAATCCTCGGACAGATCGCGGAGATTTACCGCAAAATCCGCAATACGGCGCGGATCATGCTTGCCAACCTCGGTACGGCGGAAACGGATTTCAATCCGGATACCGATATGGTCCCCGTTTCCGAGCTTCATGAAATCGATCAGTGGGCGCTCTCCCGCATGAACGGACTGGTCAAAGAGGTTACTGCTGCGTATGAGACATATCAGTTCCATCTGATTTATCAGGCAGTCAACAATTTCTGCACGACCGATATGTCCAAGCTTTATATTGACATCATCAAGGACCGTGTATATACGGAAAAGCGTGATTCGCATGACCGCCGCTGTGCGCAGACTGCGCTGTATCTGATTCTGAATGCGCTGACGCGGATGATTGCGCCTCTGCTTGCCTTTACTGCGGAGGAAATCTGGTCGAACATGGCGCATACTTCCGATGAGGATTCGCGCTCCGTGTTCCTGAATACGATGCCGGCATACCGCGAGGAGCTCTGCTTCGGAGACATTGCGGCGCACTGGGACAGACTGTTTGCTCTGCGCGATGAGGTGATGAAGGCGCTGGAGGATGCAAGAAATGCGAAGCTGATCGGAAAGTCTCTGGATGCAAAGGTTCGGATCGAAACGGCAGATGAGGAGAAATATGCGGTGCTTCACAGCTTTGAAAAGCTGCTGCCTGCGGTGTTTATTGTCTCCGGAGTCGAGCTTGTCAGGGGCGATTCCGAAAAAATCACGGTGTCGGCAGCCGACGGCGTAAAATGCGACCGCTGCTGGACCTATTCCTCTGCCGGTCTGAAGACAGAGGACGGCTTCCTCTGCGAAAGATGCAGACGGATCCTCGGTTTGTGATATGCTGATGTGGATTCTTTTGGCGGTGGGACTTGCCTCGGTCGGACTGGACCAGCTGACGAAATATCTGACGCTCAGGTATCTGAAGCCGGTCGGGGACGTCCCGCTGATTGAGGGCTGGCTTCATCTGACGTATGTGGAAAATACGGGAGCCGCGTTTGGAATGCTGAAAAATCACCGTTGGCTGTTTATCATTGTCTCCACGCTGGCAATCGCGGCGATGCTCGTCTATATGGTGCGGAAGAGAAAAACGATCCGACCGCTTTTGGGCGTTTCGCTGGCACTGATTGTAGGCGGCGGAATCGGCAATCAGATTGACCGGCTTGTCCGGGGCTATGTGGTTGATATGATTTATGTGAAAATCATCGATTTTGCCGTATTTAACGTGGCGGATGCCTGTGTATGCGTCGGTGCGGCGCTGCTGTTCCTTTATATTCTGTTTTTTGATGAAAATCTGAAGAAGGATGCGAAGGATAAGACCGCGGGATAAATATTCAAGCCGTTCTCTGCGTTTTTTCTGTGTGAACGGCAGTGCGGTGCTTTGCAAAACCGGTCTGATGCCGCAGAAAGAAAGCTTTGCTGACCAAAAGCGGTTCGGGCAGGACCGAACGGTGAATGCTCCGATCGGTGCTTTGCGGCTTTTGCCGTGTGAACGACAGCGAAGGAATTTTGTCAAACCGCTTTGATTCCGCAGAGAAAGACGCAAAAACCAAATGAAAAAGCGGCAGGACGCGGCAGCTTACGGCGCTCCGAAGGACGGAAGCCGTGTCGGCGCAGCGGTTTCTTCTGCGTGATATTTACTGATCTGCCGGTTTGTTATGGAGGTCCGGGCGAACCCTTCTGCCTCTTTGCCGGACAGGGAAGGTCGGCTGCCGCCTCTATGGGCAGCCTCCTCTCCCGGCACGGACTGCGGTGAGGCTGTACCGCGGTTTTCTATGGCAGAGAGCCTGTCTGCGCCCTGCTTTCCCGGAACCGGAGGAGCGCTTCGGGACGGCTTTGCTCACGCGGCTGTTCCGTCTGCCCTGCGGCGGAAGAAAAGGCAGAGCTTGAACGGAGGTTCTTTTGAAAAAGATGACGGCGGAAGAAAACGACATCGGAAAAAGGCTGGATATATTTGTGGCGGAACGTGAAGCAATCACACGTTCCGCTTCTCAAAAGCGGATCGCGGACGGAGATGTTCTGGTAAACGGTGTGCAGTCGGATAAAAATTACCGTCTGCGTGCGGGGGACTGTGTGGAAATCAGGGAGCAGGTTCTTCAGCCGCTGGATGTGCTTCCGGAGGACATACCGCTTTCGATCCTGTATGAGGATTCCGAGCTGATTGTGGTGAATAAGCCGAAGGGGATGGTGGTGCATCCCGCACCGGGGAACTATACGGGAACCCTGGTCAATGCGCTGCTCTGGCACTGCGGAAGCAGCCTGTCCGGCATCAACGGGGTGATTCGCCCCGGAATCGTTCACAGGATCGATAAGGATACCAGCGGACTTCTGGTGGTTGCCAAAAACGACAGTGCGCATGAAAGCCTTGCCGCGCAGATTGCATCGCACCGGTTTGAGAGGAAATACCATGCGATCGCCTGCGGAAGGCTTCGTGAGGATTGCGGCGTGATTGACAAGCCGGTCGGCAGGCATCCGGTTGACCGCAAGCGGATGGCGGTCGTGCCGGACGGGAGGCGGGCGGTGACGCATTACCGCGTTCTGGAGCGACTGAAGGGGGCAACCTATACGGAGCTTCAGCTTGAGACCGGGAGAACGCATCAGATTCGGGTGCATATGGCGAGTATGGGACATCCGCTGATCGGCGATGAGGTGTATGGCGGGGGAAAAACCCGGGAAGAGCAGAGACTGCGCGAGGTGCTTTGCGGACAGTGCCTGCACGCAAAGTCGATTTCCTTTCTGCACCCGAAAACAGCGGAGCTGATGTGCTTTGACAGTGAGCTTCCCGCGTGGTTTCAGACGGTTCTTTCGTATTACCGGAGGCTGACTGACGAGTGACCGTGCCGGCGGGCGTGTTCGGAAGGAAAACCGTATGCCGGGCGGACCGGGACGGAAAAAACGGAGGCTGGTATGGTGAATTGCAGCAATATTCTGATTGTTTCGGACTTGGACGGGACCTTTCTCGGGAAGGACGGAAAGACGGTGCCCCGCAATATGGAGGCAATTGCCCGCTTTATGCAGTGCGGGGGTCTGTTCAGCTTTGCAACCGGCAGAGTCCACACAACGATCGAGCAGTTTGTGCTGCCGCACTACAGGGAGATGATCAACGCTCCCGCGGTCATGTGCAACGGAGCATGCGTGTATGACCCGGTGCGGAACAGGATTCTGCATGAGGAGCTGCTTGACGGCAAGGTGCTGAGGCGGGTTGTTTCGGAGGTCCTTGGCAGCTTTGCAATCGCACATACCAACATTTATGCGGGTCCGGACTACTTCTGCTATCAGGATACGCCGCCGGAGCAGATTCTGCCGGATGATTGGCACAAGGTTGTGTTTGTTGCCGAGCCTGACGAAATTCTTCGCCTGTATGCGTGGGCGGAGAAAAACAACCGCGGTGCTTTCCGCTTTTTCCGATCTGCAGATTTTCTTTGCGAGTTTCTTTCCGTTCATGCGGGAAAGGGCGTGATGCTGCGTCGGCTCCGCGAGGATTACGCGAAGCAGGGGCGGATGCTTGTGACCTACGGCATCGGCGACTATGAGAATGATCTTGATCTGATTGAATGTGCGGATCACGGAGCCTGCCCCGCAAATGCGTTTCCGCCGGTCAGGGAGCGTGCCGAAACGGTGCTTTCCGCAAGCAATGAGGAAGGGGCGGTCGCAGAGCTGATTGAAATCGTGATGAAGCGGGCGGAAAAGCACGGCGGATGACGGATTCCGGAGTGTCCCTGCGGCGGAGCGCGAAAAAGCTCTGCTCCGTGCCGTATGCCGGCGGGAACAAGGGGGATTCCGGGGAGCGGCAGAGCCTGCATCCGGTGTGTTTTCACAAATACATCGCCGATTTCCTGACGAAAGGGTGCTTTCACAAGGATGAGAGCCGGAACGGATTTCTATGAAGATTAAAAACGCAAACATATATCATACAGAGGACCGATGCTTTGTGAGGGGCGGACTGACCGCCGAAAACGGAGTGATCACCGGTTTTTCGGAGGATGCGGATGCATGGGACGCGGGCGGCGCGTTTTTGCTGCCGGGTCTGGTTGATACGCATACGCACGGCAGAGCGGGCTTTGATTTCAGCTCTGCCTCTGCGGAGGAGATGCGGCGCATGGAGGAAGCCTATGCGGCGGTCGGGACTACAACGGTGATTCCTACGGTTGCGACTGCGCCGTTTGGGGAAATGCTGGAGGCGGTGCGCAGAATCAGGCAATGCGGCTTTGACGGGGTTCATATAGAGGGACGGTATCTGTCGCCGCTCCACAAGGGGGCACACAGTGAAGCGCTCCTTCATTTGCCGGATATCGGGGAGCTTGGGGCATTTATGGAGGCTGCGGGAGGGCTTCCCGTCCGGATTACGGTTGCCTGTGAGCTTCATGGCGGGATGGAGTTTATCCGTGCGGCATGCGCCATGGGAGCATTTGTCAGCCTCGGTCACACAGATGCCGGGTATGATGAGGCAATGCAGGCGGTGCAAAGCGGCGTTTCCTGCTTCACACATCTGTATAATGCCATGCGTCCGTTTCACCACAGAGATCCCGGCACGGTCGGAGCCGGGCTTATGTCAGATGCCTATACGGAGCTGATCTGCGACGGCTTTCATCTGCATCCCGCCGCAGTCCGTCTGGCAAACCGCGTCAAGCGTCCGGACAGAATCAATCTGATCACCGATTCAATGGAGGCAACCGGGTGTCCGGACGGAAGCTATTCCATCGCGGGAAGTCCGGTACGGGTGAAGGGCGGCAAAGCCCTGACCGAGAGCGGGGCGATTGCGGGGAGCACGCTGAACCTGCTTGACGGTCTGATGCATTATGCCGAATTCTGCGGTATTCCGCTTGAGGAAGCGATTCCCGCCGCAACCTGGAATCCGGCGTGCAGCATGGGACTGGAAGACAGAGTCGGTTCTCTTGCGGTCGGGAAGCGGGCGGATTTTCTGCTGCTGGCTCCTGACCGAAAAACGCTGCTTTCGGTTGTCCGGAAAGGAAAATTTCTGCATAAGAAGGAGATTTTCGGCAAATAATCGGGAGGAAGCAAGGGTTTGGCGATTCCGGTCCGTCCGCCATCCGGACTGAGCCGGAAGCGGCTTGCTTCTGCCGATGAGAGCGTTGCCCCATCGGCATGATATCTGTCGAAGGGAATGCTGCCGTCTGCACTCTGACGGACGGCACGGAAATGTATGAAAGACAGCTTTTCTGTTCCGCGCGGAACGGTTTTCGGGTGTCTTCGCGGTAAATATCCTGTTCTTGCGGTGTCGTCGCTTTTGCTGTATGCAGCGGGCAGAGCCGCGCACCGTGGGACGGAATTTGTTCGCATGGAGCTGTGCTTCGGGAATGCCGCCCGTGCCGCTTGCGGTGAAATGCTTTGGACGGCTCTGGAGCTTCTTCTGCTCCTCCTTCTGTTCTGCCCGGTTTTATTCGGTGCGGTCAGCTATGCGGGACAGGCAAGGGAGGGGAAGGATGGCGTGCATCCGGGGTGGATGCTTGACGGCTTTTCCTCCGGGGCATGCTTTGCGCACTCCCTGGAGGCGGGGATATTCCTGCTTGCGCAGCTTTTCCTGTATGTCGGTCTGATCCGGATTTTATCCGGAACAGTGCGCTTTTTTGCGCCGGACCGCACGGCGGGCATGCTGCTGCTGTTGGATTCCTGTATGATAACCGCATTGGCGGCAGGATATCTGCAGAAATACATGCCGCTGCTCTGGATTTTTGCCGAGTGCCCGGACCGTTCTCTGCGGGAGGCTCTGCGCCTGTCGCGCCGAATGACCGACGGCAGAAAGAGTGAGATTCTGTTTTACCGGATTTTCCCCGTAACCTTTTCGGTGCTTGCATACGTTCTTTCGCCCGTTCTGTTCTGTGTGACCTTTCCGCTGCTTTTGGCAACGGATGCGGCAATCTTCCGGATGCTGAAGGAAAGCATGCGCTCCGGTGAGGGTGCGGAATGCAAAGAGGCTGTGCCTTGCGGATGACGGCATCGGGGAAGGCAAAAAATGCGCTTATGTCTTCCGGTTGGCAGTCGGCGCCTGCATGCCGGGACACTCCGTGTCGGAACAGACACCGTGCGCAGGAGGAGATTCGCGCCGTTCGGCATCAAAGCAGCCATCGCCTGACGGCGCCTGCATGCCGGGGCGGGAGCAAAGCCGTCCCGAATAAAGACTGAATGGATCGGTATGCCACCGCTTCCGGGCAGCGGTGCCGCGCGTTCGGTCATCCGATTCCGGTCAGCCACGGCTGCGCAGCCACGGTGAAGCGTACCGAGGCTCCGGCACCGGCGTCACAGCCGCCCGCTCCGGATTCGCTTTTCCGGAGTGTGTCTGCACTGCGGCAGGCGCTGTCCGGATGCCCATTTCCCTGTTTCCGTATCGGCGGCGGTTCTTCATGCAAACCCGAAAAATCTCCGTCTGGCAGTACGCTGTAATATCAAAGCAATTCGCAATTCATAAAAGAAAGGATGCTCCGCCGCATATATCCGGCAGGGGCGGGTGATGAACATGAGTGACAAGTTTTATATGACGACAGCAATCGCGTATGCTTCCAGAAAGCCGCATATCGGCAATACATACGAGATCATTATGGCAGATGCCATTGCCCGCTATAAGCGCATGAGGGGCTTTGATGTATACCTTTGCACCGGAACGGACGAGCACGGACAGAAGATCGAGCTGCTTGCCAACGAGGCGGGTATTTCGCCGCAGACCTATGTGGACGGGGTTTCCGGTCAGATTCGCGCCATTTGGGACGGCATGCATACCGGGTACGATTATTTTATCCGGACGACCGATCCGAAGCATACCGAAACGGTCAAGCGGATTTTCAAACGCTTCTATGAGCAGGGAGACATCTATAAGGGACATTACGAAGGATGGTATTGCACCCCCTGCGAGTCCTTCTTCACCGAAACACAGGTCGTAGACGGAAAATGCCCCGATTGCGGAAGACCGGTGCAGCAGGCAAAGGAGGAAGCATACTTCTTCCGGATGAGCAAATATGTGGACCGTCTGATGGCATATATTGAGGAGCATCCGTCGTTTATCGAGCCGGAATCCCGCAAGAAGGAAATGGTCAATAACTTCCTTAAGGCGGGGCTTCAGGACCTGTGTGTTTCCCGTACCAGCTTTACGTGGGGCATTCCGGTGGATTTCGATCCGAAGCATGTGATATATGTCTGGCTGGACGCTCTGACCAACTACATCAGTGCGCTCGGATACGACCCGGACAAGACGTATGAGGAGCAGTCGGAGCATTTTAAGCGGTATTGGCCCGCCAACGTCCATATCATCGGAAAGGATATTCTGCGCTTCCACACGATTTACTGGCCGATCTTCCTCATGGCTCTAGAGCTGCCGCTGCCGGAAAAGATTTTCGGTCATCCGTGGCTTTCCGCGGGAGCCGACAAGATGAGCAAGTCCAAGGGCAACGTGATGTATGCGGACGAGCTTGCCGGGATTTTCGGCGTGGACGGTGTTCGCCACTATGTACTTTCCGAGATGCCGTATCAGCAGGATGGAACGATCACCTTTGAAAATCTGATTGCGCGGTATAACGGCGACCTTGCCAACAACCTCGGAAATCTGGTCAACCGGACCCATGCGATGACGCGCAAATATTTTGACGGAATCGTGCCTGCGCCGGGCGAAAAGAACGGGCTTGACTGCGAGCTTGAAAACTGCTGTGCGGAGACGGTCCGGATCTTTACGGAGAAGATGGACACGTATCATATTGCGGACGCTGTGGACGCCGTATTCTCCCTGTTCAAGCGTGCCAATAAATATATTGATGAGACGACTCCGTGGACGCTTGCAAAGGACGAGGCAAACCGCGCTCGGCTCGGAACGGTGATGTATCATTTGCTGGAAACGATCCGTCTGGGCAGCGTTATGCTCGGCTGCTTCCTGCCGGACGCATCCCGCAATATTCTGAAGCAGCTTGCCACGGACTGCGATGCGCTGACGTTCGGCGGTCTGGAAGCCGGAAAGCCGCTCGGGGAGGCGTGTGTGCTGTTTGCGAGATTGGACGAAAAGGAAACGACGGAACGTTTGGAAGCGCTGCATGCGCCGCAGCAGACTCCGGCAGAGCCGCGTCCCGATGACTGTGAGGAGCTGATCGGGATCGATGCATTTTCGACCGTGGAGCTTCGGGTGGCACAGGTGATTGCGGCGGAACCGGTTCCGAAGGCAAAGAAGCTGTTGAAGCTGCAAATTGATCTGGGCTATGAGAAGCGTCAGATCGTTTCCGGAATCGCAAAATTTTATCGTCCGGAGGACCTGATCGGCAAAAAGGTTGTTGTTGTGGCAAACCTGAAGCCGGCGGTGCTCTGCGGTGTGGAGAGCGAAGGCATGCTGCTTGCGTCAACCGATGAAAAGGGCGGAATTCATGTGGTTTTCCCGGACGGGGAAAGCAAGAACGGAAGCAGGATTCACTGATGGCAGTGCTTTTTGATACGCATGCGCACTATTTTGATGCGCGCTTTGACGGCGACCGGGAGGCGGCGATCGACGCCGTTTTCCGGGGGTCCGAGGTTGGGTATATCCTGAATGCGGGAACCAATCCCGGGACCAGCGCGGCATGCATAGCGCTTGCGGAGCGGTATGCGGGGATGTATGCCGCCGTCGGCATGCATCCGGAGGATTGCAGTACATACTTTGATTTTGATGCGGAGCTGGACGGCATCAGGCGCATGCTGGCGCATCCGAAGGCGGTGGCAATCGGGGAGATCGGATTGGATTATCACTGGGAGCCGCGCGATGAGGAGCATCAGAAAAAATGGTTCAGGGCACAGATGGCGCTTGCACGCGAGACCGGCTATCCTGTGATTATTCATGACCGGGATGCGCACGGCGATACCATGGACATTATCCGGGAATTTGACGGTGTGACCGGCATCCTTCACAGCTACAGCGGAAGTGCCGAGATGATCCGGGAGCTTGTCAGGCGGGGCTACTATATTTCCTTCAGCGGCGTGATTACCTTCAAAAACGCTTCCAGAATTCTGGAGGCGGTGCGTGCGGTGCCGCAGGACCGGCTTCTTCTGGAGACCGACTGTCCGTATCTGGCTCCGCATCCGATGCGCGGCAGGAGAAACGACTCGTCCCTGATGGTCTATACGGCAGAGAAGGCGGCAGAGGTGCGCGGAGAGGATTTTTCGGAGCTTTGCCGGCACACCACGGAAAATGCAAGACGGATTTACAGGATATAGGTGTTTTCGTTCATGAGTTATTCAAACTGCGTTTTTGCATCATTTACAAATCCCTTGAAAATATGATACAGTTCATGCACGGTTTTTTTAAATGTGCATGGTATCCTATAGTTGTTCTTTTCCGGACGGCGCGTGCGGAGAGAGCATAGCAGGGAACCAACCGACAGGCAGATATGGGATAAAGGGCGTTTGGCGCTTTTTGAAACGGTGATAAGAGCATGATGCAAACAGGCGATAAAAAGAATCAGTCAGACGCGCAGATGCAGGACACATGTAATAACTCATTCGGCGGAATGCGGTGCAGATTGGCATACGATGCGTATGAGGCACAGCAGCATGCTGCGAACGGGAAGAAAAAGCGCAGTCACGGGACCTTTTGGACGGTTCTTTTGTTTTGCGCGGTTGTGGCGCTTGTGTCTGTGGGGATTATTCTTTTGGGAATTCTGTTTATGAAGGGCGCTGCCGATGAGGCTGAGAGCGGGAGAATCACAGGGAACGTCTCCTATGACCGGGAGTATATTCCGGAAAAAAGATGAATGCCGGACTTTGCGGCATGGCTGATGCATGAAGAAACGATGGGAACGATGCTGTGGAAAACAGAATGCATCGTTCCCATGCTTTATCGGTTTTGCCTGAGGATGTAAAAGGTGCGGTTTGATATGACGGCGCGGAAGGGATCCCCCTATGGCGCTTTTTTCGGATATCCGGTCAAACGGACCGCACACAAAGGGACCGTCTGATGCTGACCTGCGGCGCTTGAACCGCAGCGGCTGTGCAGACCGTATGCGGTCCGGACACTTTGCAGCTGCATACGGAAGGGAGAGCATCCGTCAGGGCGGAGGGACAGCATGAATTTACACAATTTTTGGGGACATCTGAGGACAATTACGCGGCACAGACACGCGGTGATTCGTAACTGCGCCAAGGCGGGAATCTTTTGGCAGGGCTTACTTCATGATCTGTCGAAGTACAGTCCCGCAGAATTCCGTTACGGCGTGAAATATTATCAGGGGACACGCAGCCCGAACGAGGGAGAGCGTGAGGCATACGGTTTTTCCTATGCATGGATGCACCATAAGGGGAGGAACCGGCATCATTTTGAATATTGGACGGATTATGACCCCGTGACGCGTGAAATGCGTCCGGTCAGGATGCCTATCCGGTATGTGAAGGAGATGTTTTGCGACCGGGTTGCCGCATCCAGGATATATCGCGGAGCGCTGTACACGCAAAGGGATCCGCTGGAGTATTTTCTGCGCGCAAAGCCTTGCCGCAGGATTGAAGCGTCCACCTCGGACCTGCTGGAAAAGATGCTGACAATTCTGGCACAGGACGGGGAGGAGGCTGCGTTTGCGTTTGTACGGTCGCTTCGGGAAACGGATCGGTAAATGCCGGTCCGGATCCGGCATTTTTGATGTGAGCATGACTGTTTTTGCCCCGTGCGATTGTTTTTTGCGGCAAAACGGCGTTGCTTGACCGTTTGGACCAATGCCAACGGCGGTGCTAAAAACTCAAAACGAGTTTTTAGCACCGCCGATCTTTTTATTTTTCGAAACGTTTTTTACGGAAGGACAACCAAAAGAATCAGGATGGCAAGTCCCGCCGTTCCCATGCATATCAGCTGAAGTCCCTTCGGCTTTTTCAGACGGAACGGCAGGATAAAGGAAATTGCGGTGAGAAGAGCGGCAACGGCACAGGCAATTCCGAGATAGCTTCCCAATATACCGCGGAGGAGGAATGCAAGCGGGAAAAGCAGTGCGGAGGCTGTGACCGGAAGCCCCTCATAATACAGGCGGGAGCCGGCTTCGTTTGCCTGACGTTCGATTTCCGTGACATTATAGTAGGCGAGCCGGATGACGGCGCCCAGAATCAGAGCCATGGCGGATATAAAACGCAGGAGAGGGGAAATCGGAAATTGCAGGACGATCATCGCGGGAAGAACGCCGAAGCTGACAAGATCGCAAAGAGAATCAATCTGAATGCCGAAGGATTTTTCTTCCTTTGTTCTTTTCCGTGTGGAGGCAATCTTTCCGTCAACCATGTCGCATGCGCCTGCAAGCATCAGACAGAGCAATGCCTCGCGCGGCTTCATTTCGGATGAGAAGCAGATGCCGAGTACTGCGCTGGCAAGACCGAGATAGGTTGCAATAACCGTGTAGTTGTAATAGCCGATCAGTCTCATGGCGAATTCCTTTCCGGTGCTTCTGATATTTCAGATAAAGGTTTTGATTTTGGACTGAGTATGCACATATTTCTGTATACTTATCTTGACGCTTGGCGGATAATGTGCTATAATACATAAGGGCATCCTTGCCAAACCAAGGCTTCCGGGGATGGGCAGCTGCCGGCGCGGCATCCTGCTGCGGTGTGAAATATCCGTGCAGCCGCCGCATTCTGCATGCAGAGCAAAGCCGGTTTTGTGCGATCGCACCGCTGCGCATGCTTTTTGCTGCGGCGTGAAAAGTCCGTACAGCCGCATGCTTTGCTTATCGGGCAGGGCGTGCGCTTCTCTGCGAGGTACGGGAATATCCTTACAAGCGTGCAGCCTTGTTTGCAGAGCATTGTGCGCTGAAGTCTTCGCGGGAAGAATTTTCCGGCGTTTGCTTGCCCCGACATGAACCTCCGGCGTGCAGCCGTCGCGGACAGCATGCCGCAAGGCATCCCCTGAGGGGATTTCTTTATTTGTATGTAAGTCAGTCTTTGTCTATATTGTATGAATGCAGGGGGTGTCCGATTGCCGCAAGAAGCCTTTATGCACATTATTATACCTGATTTTTTGCCGAAAATCAATGCTGTTTTATAGACACAAATGACATATTTGTAGATTTCACGGGAGGAATATGTATGATGGAGACGTATAAAGAGGATCTGCGTATTGTCAGAACCAAAAAGCTTCTGAAGGATGCTTTGTTCCGGCTGCTTCAGGAAAAGCCGATCGAGGATATTACCGTCAATGAAATCTGTGACCGTGCCATGATCCACAGAACAACGTTTTATAAGCATTATGAGGATAAATATCATCTGCTTGCGAGTCTGATGCAGGAATTACAGCTTTCGCTTTTGTCCGCAGAGGAGCTTTCCGCACTTTCCGACAGAAAGCGGGAGCTGTACATGCTGCTTGCAGATCGGATTTTCAGTTATCTGGCGGAAAACCGCACGGCATACCTGAGTATTCTGGAGCATAATAAGAGCGATGTTGTGCTGCGCATGCTCTATGAGATTTCGGTCAAGGCGGTAAAGGGATATGTCGGCAATGCGGAGCAGGCATACTGCGGGGAGGTGCCGGCGGCAGCCGTTGCCCGCTTTTATGCGGGAGGGCTTGCATCGCTTGCGATCTGGTACCTGCAGAACGGACAGAATATCGCACTGGGGGATATGAAGCGGTATGTTTCGGCTTTGGTTTCCGGCATGCCGGATGTGAGAGACTGAGCGGCGGGGCAGACGGAAGACCCTCGGGTGCGGCGCACGCCGGGAGAGGGCAGGGCGTACATAGAAGCCGAACGGCTTGCGGAATGGTCCGCAGTCCGTCCGGCTTTTTTCTTTCGGAAGATTTATCGGCAGATGATTTGGCAAAATCCCCGGCTTCACAGAAAAAGGGCTTCCCGGTTCCCGGAAGTGCGTCCGAGGTACGTGCCGGATGCGGGGATCAAGTGTGCCGATGGATTGCAGCCTTCGGGTCTGCTCGGGAGAGCCGCAAAGCAGCTCACATCGGGAGGGGCATCAGCCTTTCGGTTCCGTGCCCTTCAGTACGCTGCAAAGCTGGGACAAAATGTCTCCGCCGGCATTGAGGTTGATATTTCCGACATGCTCGCAGATTCGCTCAATATATTCCAGCTCCTTGAGCTGATACAGCGTTTGGTTTTCTTCCATCAGTCTGGCGGTGTTGAGGAGGGAACGGGTTGAGGCTACCTCTTCTCTCCGCGCAATGACGTTGGCTTGTGCCCGTTTTTCGGCTGCAAGCACCTCGTTCATAATGGCGCGGATTTCTCCCGGCAGGATAATGTCCTTGACTCCCGCTTCTTCGATTCTGACATACAGGGATTCCTCCCGCTCCTTCAGGTATGCCAGTACATACTGTGACAGCTGATCTCTGTTTTCCAGGATCTCGTCCAGCCGGTATCTGCTGACATATTCCCGCAGCGCCAGCTGTGCGGCAAGGTGAAGCTGTTCCTCATAGCTGTCAATTTCCGTGAAGATTTTAATGCAGTCTATGATTCTGTAGCTGCACACAAAGTTGATGCGCAGGGTAACCTTATCCCGCGTCAGAAGCTCCTGTCCCGAAACATCAATGACGGTCAGACGGGTGTCAGCCGGCTTGGCTTCGACACGGACAGCGTTCCTCCAGAAATAGTAGGTTCCTGCCTCCAGCACACGAACCAGCTTCTGGTCGAAAAAGAGTCCCGCCTTCTGATGGGATGCGATTTCGATTTTCTGTACATAATCCTCCGGAATCCGCTCGAATATGTACGGAGGAATATCGTCCGGCGTCTCCGGCGCGGAAATGTCCGCAAGCCGGAAGGTATGCTTTTCGTAAATGCTCCAGAATGCGTATTTTCCCGCAGGCAGAACCTGTGCGAATTTTCCGTCTGTATAATGCAGCGCCAGGAACTGATCCGGAACCTCAGCGCATTCGGTCGATGCCGCAATTTCCGGAATCGAAAGGAGCGTCTCCAAAGAGCAGTATGCGGAGGAGAGGGGCTCGGAAAGAGACAGAATCTCGATTTTTTTATTTTTTGTTTCGCGGTATGTGCCGCTTTCCAGAAGGCGGCTCAGCCTGCCTTTTACAAACAGGAGTCCCCTCTGGTTTTCATGAATGACTGTTTTCTTCATAGGGTGCATTCCTTTCTGCCTTAAGGTTGATATGGAGTGTCAGCCGACGGACCGGGACGATGCCCGGGCGGCTCGGCGTATGAAATTCCAGTACGAACGTTCTCCGTGCACCGGCAGCGGCCCGCAGCGTCCGCAAAGATATCCGTCTGCGGAAGCCGGGCGGCTCTGGCAGAGCATCGTGCAGTACGGAGGTGCCGCAGGACAGGGCTGCCGGAAGCACTGCCGCGCAGCCTTTGTTACCCGGCGGACCGGATGACGGGCTTTGCGGCGGGAGCGCGTTTTTTGTCAGCAAAACACAATAAAGTCTGAAAACCACTCAATACACTCCTGAGGTGTACGCGGGATTCGAACCCGCAGACCGGGCAGCGTCCCTTGGACGACCGCCCATTTTGCAGCGTTTGCTGCGAGCAAACGGCACCGGCATACGATTCGGAAGCTCCTTTCGCACCGCGGCGCGGAAAAGCGCCTGCAAAGGGACCGTCTGCATCTTTATTATACAGAAGCCTGCGTGAAAAAGCAAGGAGAAATGATACAAAATCGGCTGCGGGCTTGATTTTTTTGCTCCCTGCATAAATTTCGGCACGATCGGTATAGTCAGCCGCCGGCAGCGGCGCTGGGCGTTCGGTTGTCTGATTCCGGTCAGCCGCTGCTGCGGCAGCCACGGTGAAGCGCACCGAAGCTCCGGCGCCGGCGTCACAGCCGTCCGCTTCGGATTCGCATTTCATGTATATAGGAACATGCGGCACCCCGTAAGCGAATGTGAAATTCCGGAGGAGCGCGGGAAAATGCCGGGCGGTATTCTACGGTCGGCGCAAACGGACTTTTTCGTGACTTCCTGCGGCAGAGCGCTTTTTGAAAAGCGGAAAAGCGGCGCTTTTTTCATCATGCCGGAAGGAAACCGGAGTCACGTGCAGGGAAGGCTTTCGCGCTGCGTCCGCTCCGCCCCTATGGGGCATTCGCCGCTCATTTCTGACCGAAGGTGTCTGAAATGCCTGCCCGGCATGGAACGCGCTTCTTCGGGAATCGCCTTTTGTCCGGTTGACGGGCATGCGGAGGGGAAAATTACGAAAGCAGGAAGACGGTATTGCAAAGCCGCATCCGGGAGAGCGGGAGAAAATCCGCATTGAAACGGGGCGGGGATGGGCAGAACGTTTTCGTACGGTACTTTGTTCGGGCTGATGGGCGGTCATGAGAAACGGAAGGAAATGCCGGAGGTTATTCTGAATCAGCCGGAATCTTCGGATGAGATCGATTCCAAAGGAATTCTTTTCGTTACCGATGACAGGCAAGCTCTTATCCAGGCAGAGAAGAATGGCGTCCGCAGAGGTGTTCTCTGGCAAAAACAGCCGAGACGTCCGCGCGGTTTGCAAACTCTTTCTCAGATGCAGGAAATAGGCTTGAAGGGCACTTGACATTTTTTGAAAAGAGTATATAATATAGCTAACGACCATTAGCCAGCTTGAAGTGCGATGCGGCAGACGGACGCAGAGAAGAAGGTTCCTGATGCGGCGCCTGCGCAGTCTGCGGCGCAGGACTGCGGTTCTGTCGGCGTTTGGGAGATCGCTTATGCCATCGGAGCCGGAATGCCGCCGTCCTATGCGCGCCGCCCGCGCAAACAGGCAAATTTTGAGTACGCACAAAAAGGAGAGCAAGCATGAGGAGAAAAATTTACCCCCGTCCGCACGATCGGCAGACTGTTTACTTAAAGGACGTGATCACGGGTCAGAATATTGAGGTCGGCGACTATACGATCTACAACGACTTTGTACACGACCCGTGTGATTTTGAAAAGAATAACGTGCTGTACCACTATCCCATCAACGGCGACAGGCTGATCATCGGAAGGTTCTGCTCGATTGCCTGCGGCGCAAAATTTCTGTTTACAAGCGGAAACCATTCGATGAAATCGCTGGCAACCTACACGTTTCCCATTTTCTTTGATGAGTGGGGGCTTGACGCGAAAAATATTTGCGATGCGTGGGACAACAAGGGCGATATTGTCATCGGAAATGATGTGTGGATCGGCTATGAGGCGGTGATCATGCCGGGCGTGACCATAGGGGACGGCGCAATCATCGGAACACGTGCCGTGGTGACGAAGGATGTGCCGCCCTATACCGTTGTCGGCGGTGTGCCTGCAAAGCCGATCCGATGCCGCTTTGACGATGCGGTTGTTGAAAAGCTGGAGGCGCTTTGCTGGTGGGATTGGGACTATGAAAAGATCAAGCGCTGCATTCCTGCCATTCAGGCGGGGGATATTGCGGCATTGGAGCATGCGGAATAAAACGGCTGATCGCTCTGCCGGGATGTATGCGCTTCGGACCGATGCTTCGGCTCTGACGGCGGTGCTTTTCAGGGTGCTTGGTCCCCAGCCTGTAAGGCTCCGCCGCAGGGACTGCGGAAATGCAGTATACGGATAATGCCTGTCCGGGACAGCGGCGGGCTGGGTCAGGGGCGCGCTTTCTTCCCGCGGCGCGGCGGCTTTGACAATCGGACGGTACGGCGGGGGACACCGCCGCGAAAAGCGGAACCGGGGGGGAAAGCTGCTGTGCGGCTTTGCGCTCGGGTGTCCCTGCGCTGCTTTTTGCCGCTTTTCCGGTGATCGGGCGTTTGATTTGCGGCGTTCATTGGCGGGCGGTGCTGCGGGCGGTATGCTGCCGGGCGCCGGCTGGGGTTTTGTTCATGTGTTGTGTACGGAATGAAGCCTGAACTGCGGGAGCGCGAAAAATAAGCGCCGAAAAACGCAAAAAGGGTCTTGACTCTCACACAGTGGCAGGCATTATAATGAGCGTGAGCTCAAAAACAGCAGTCAGGAGGTACCGCCATGCTGAAAATAGGAGAATTTTCAAAGCTGTCCAGAGTCAGCGTCAGAATGCTGCGTCACTATGATGAGATAGGACTTCTGAAGCCCGCAAAAATCGATTGTTTTACCGATTACCGGTATTACCGGGAGGATCAGCTGCCGACAGTCTGCCGCATTACGGCACTCAAGGATATGGGCTTTTCGCTTGCGGATATCGTCAGGATTCTTGAAATCTATGACGACAAAGAAAAGTTGGAGGAATTCTTTTCGGACAGGCAAAAGGAGCTTGAACGGATATCTGCGGATACGGCGAACAAACTGACGCTTCTGGATGCAGCCCGAAAGAGGCTGAGAAAGGAAGAAAGCATGAATTACAATGTGACAATCAAAACAATTCCGGCGCGCTATGCCGCAACCGTGCATACGATCATTCCGCGCTATGAGGACGAGGGCACGGTGTGGAGCACACTGGTGTCCGAAACCGCTCACATGAAGCTTGCCGAGGCAGATCCGTGCCTTTGTGCCGTTACCTTCCTTGACGGAGAATACAAAGAAAAAGACGTGGAGGTCATGGCTTGGAAAACCGTGAAGGGGACATATCCCGATACCGAGCATGTGAAATTCATGACGCTGCCGGAGGTTACGGTGGCAAGCTGCACCTTCAAGGGCGGATATCATCTGATCACGGAGGTCTATGCTGCGGTGGTTGCATGGATGGATGCCAACGGATACGGGAGCGCCGGTCCGATGTTCAATATTTATCATGTCAGCCCGCATGAGACAAGAAATCCGGACGAATTCGTCACGGAGGTCTGCTATCCGGTGAAAAAGAAATGATCCCATGTCTGCCCGTTAAGGCTATAGCGTCTGCACCCTCCCCGGAAACCGGGAGGGTGCACTTTTTTGTGTTTGTTTCCGCCGTCTGCCGCATTTCTGCGCGTTTTTGTGCGGGAGAAGGACCGGCAGCTCCGGGCTTTGCATTTGGAGCATCTTCGGGGGTGAATACCGTTTTCTGCACAGATTTCGTTCGGACCGCACCCCGGCGCAGGATTCGGGAGGGACTGCTTCCCTTTCGACAATGCAGGGGGATCGGAACGTCAAATCGCTTTTCTGTCGTTCCGGTACAAAAAATGAAGGCATCCGGTCAGACCTCTGTTTGGGTTTGACCGGTGTTTTTTCTGACTGCTGCGCCGGGCAGAAACAGCCCGTGGGGGGGCCGGCGTTTTGACGGGCAGTCGGATTTTTTTATGAAAATGAGAATATTTTTTCTTCCGCCTCTTGCAAAAGCGGAAGAAGCATACTATAATATGACTGAAAGAACCGTTGCGGTCATATTTGAGAGGAGGCATGGCCTTGGCTTTTACCGATTATGAAACCGAACAGCTGCGCAAGGCTTTGCTGAAGGAAACAAGACACTGTGCAGTCACACTCGGGATGAAGAAAACCTCCGTGGATCAGCTGACAAGGTCTGTCGGCATTGCAAAAGGCTCGTTCTATAAATTTTTCGAATCCAAAGAAATGTTGTTTTTTGCGGTTCTGGAAGACATTCATTCCGAGCTTTACGGCGTGGCTGACCGGGCTTTGAGTCAGGATGGGGACCTGCCGGCGCCGGAGCGTGCGGCAAGGGCGATTCTTGCAGTTTGCAGGCGTCTTTCCGATACCGGTGACATGATCTTCATTGAAAGCGATGCAAAGCTGCTTCTGCAGCGGCTGCCGGAGAGCGTCAAAAATGAGCATTACCACGATGACGAAGCGCATATTCGGGAGCTTTTGGAAAAATATGCGCTTGTGCCAAGGGGCGGAGTCCAATTGGCTGCCGCAACGGTGCGCGGATTGATTCTGACGGTTTCTCACAAGACGCAGATCGGACAGCTGTACCCACAGGTGCTGGAAACGCTGATTTGCGGTGCCTGCAGGGAACTGTTCGAATAAAGCGGGGAGCTGCCGGAAGGCGGCTTTTCGAAGGCATGGCAGTTAGCTGCCTCTAACCGCGGGGAAGTATTCCGTGCATTGCCGCAAAGGGCAAATGCTGAAGGAGTCTGATCGGGATAATGCTCTGACGGCGGAACTTTCAGGCTTGACGGTGCCGTGGCTTCGGCAGGGAGGGTTGTTATGCTGTTTGAAACATTGGGTGACAGGAAAGCTCCGGCGGTGCTGTTTTTCCACGCCATGGGCGTCACGGGCGCCAGCAGCGAGCCGGTGGCAGTGCACCTGAAGGACCGGTATTTCTGTATTTTGCCAACCGCAACGGTCTACTGTGCCGGACAGAAGTACATCGGGAAGGCGGATGAGGTGCGGCAGGTAGAAGCATTTCTTCAGGCGCAGGGCGTGGAACGTCTGGCATTGGTGGTGGCATCGTCGATCGGCGCAGATCTCGCCATGGCGTTTTTGACGCAGACAAGGCTGCCGGTGGGACACGTTTTTTTCGATGGCGGGCAGTTTGCGCGGATCGGCAAGGCAGCGCGCCGTATGATGACGCCCCTTTTATACATCGCCATAAAGAGCTTTTATTGGTCCAAAGGAGGCACAGTCAGGAAGGTTCTCCGGTGCGATGACGGCGCCGTCAGGTCATATTTTATTGCGGCAGGGAAAGCGCTCCGCTATGGCAATCTGCACCGCCAGATGGCAGACAGCCTGGAGGATAAGCCCTTTCCGTCCCTGCCGGAGGAGCTGCAAAAGCATACATATTTTGAATTTGGCAGCGCTGAGGAGCATTACAAATACCGGGACGCGGTGCAGAAAGCCTACCCTTACGGAAATTTTCCCGTGTTTGAAGGCTGCAATCACATGCAGTATCAGATTCAAACCCCCGGGAGGTTTGCGGGTATGCTGCACTGCGTTGCGGAACGGGACCGTATGCCGGAAAGTGAGGAGGAGTATCTATGAAATACAGGATTGAGAAAAATACGGTGCAGGAAACGCTGATTATCCCGCTGTATGCCCGGAAGGTGTGTTCGGAGCTATATCCGCGTCTCTATCGGGACGAAACGGCGATCCGGCTGATCGGTGAGATCGACTATGATTTTTCGGAGGCGGAAAAGAAGTCCCGCGGACTGATGCAGCGCTTTGGCGCTTTGGAGGTTGCGATGCGGCAGAACGACCTTGCGTGGGAGGTGCGGGACTATCTGAAAACGCATCCGAGGGCGGCGGTCGTCAATCTCGGCTGCGGATTGGACAGTACGGGCAGAGCCTGCGACAACGGCACCTGTCTGCTGTATAATCTGGACCTTCCGGATGTAATCGCGGTGCGGAATAAGCTGCTGCCTGCCGGGGAGCGGGAAACCAATATTCCCTGTGATCTGAACGATACGGCATGGTTCGGTCAGATTGACGCTTCAAACGGCGCGGTGTTCTTTGCTTCCGGCGTGTTTTATTACTTTCTGAAGGAGCAGGTCAGGAAGCTGGTGCAGAGTATGGCAGGCGCTTTTCCCGGCGGGGTGCTGGTATTTGACGCCGCCAATCAGACGGCGGTGAAGATGATTGCAAAAACATGGCTGAAGAGTGCGAAAATCAAGGATGTGGGTGCATACTTTGCCGTTTCGGATGCGAAAAGCGAGCTTACTCCGTGGGATAGTCGGCTGACGGTTTCAAGCCGGGGGTATATGCTGGGCTATAATGACCTGAAGGATCCGTCCGTTGGCGGCTTTTTCCGCTTCCTCGCCAAGGTCGGGGACAGCAGGATGAAGATGCAGATCGTAAAGCTCGGATTCGGAGTCGGGAAATGAAAGCGGGTCAGGGAACGCGTGCGCCGGCTGCGGGCATCCTGCGGCTGCCTTTGCCGATCCGGGGAGATTTTCTCGCCCTCCTTCGGGCAGCCGAACCGGATCAATCGCAGTCGGGGGGCGGTGCCGGGGCAGGCTGTGCTGCGGGGAACGATCAAAAACAGTGAGCGAATGGGGGTAGTGCAATGAGAATTTTAATATACGGAGCAGGAGTGCTCGGCTGTAATCTTGCAAGAAATCTGTTTCGTGCCGGAAAGGATGTCACCTTGCTTGCACGGGGCAGCCGGGCAGAGAAAATACGGAGGAACGGGCTGCGGATCAAAGATAAATTCTCTCCCTGTGTATCGGTCAGCCGGATTCCGGTTTTGACCGAGCTTATACCGGAGGATGCTTACGATGTGATCTTTGTCGTGATGCGCTATACACAGCTTGACGCGATCATGGATGCGCTGCGGAAGAACCCGACGAAGAATATTGTCTTTGTGGGCAACAATGTGCGTGCAAGAGCCATCGCCGATTCCCTGCCTGAGAAAAATATCCTGTTTGCCTTTGCGCTTTCGGCGGGACATCGGGAGCCTGACCGGGTGGTTTCCGTTGACCTCAAAAAGATTACGATCGGTCAGCTTCGGAGCGCACCCTCAAACCGGGAGCTGATCGGTCAGATTTTCGGCGGTACAAAATATAAGGTGGTCTATGAACCGAATATGGGGGATTACCTGCTCTGCCATGCGGCGTTTGTGCTCCCGGCGGCGTTTGCCTGCTACAGGACTGACGGCGATTTGAAAAAGCTCCGGGGAAACACCGAATATCTGAACCGGCTGATCGATGCCAATATCGAGGGCTACCGTGCCATAAGAAGCGCGGGACACGACATTCTGCCGAAAGCGGATGCGGAGTTTGAGAGCGCTGCGTACCGGAAATCCTGTCTGCGTTTTTTCAGGCTTATGTGTGCCACCTCCCTCGGCAAGCTCTGCGCCTCCGACCACGCCATGAATGCGGTGGAGGAAATGAGCGCGCTGAATCGGGATCTGAGGACATTCTTTGACGATATCGGCGCGGAGTATCCCGTATGGCGGGAGCTGGAGAAGGAAGCCGGGAGGTATTTGGGATGAAGTATGCGGTGATGCCGTGCAGGATGCGGACGCTGCCTGCAGGATCCCTTCAGACACAGCTGACCGCTGTACGGCAGGAACGCCGCCGCGGGTGGAGTGGAAAATGAAAATAACGGTCCTTGCAACGATCATGGTTTTTCTGGCATATTTTCTTGTTCTGTACGGTGCGGTCGGTTTTATTCAGGACAAGCGGTTCTTTGCCTCCGCACCAAAGGAAAATCTGGAGGCGATTCCTGACAGAAAAGAACGGTTTCGCGGCGCGCATGCGCCTGGCTGGGCGATAGAGACCGCTGCGGTTCTGCTGTTTATCGGCGCTGCGGTTCTCAGCATATGGGACGGCGTCAGAAACGGGTTTGGCTTTGTGCGGTTTTTTGCGAGGTTTCTTACCGTACTCTACTGCATGGAGCTCTATGACATTGTTTTCTTTGACTGGGTGCTGCTTTGCCATTCGGGCTTCTTTCCGCATTTCTATCCGGAGCTGAAGGGCGTGGTTGGACCGCATATGTTCGGGTATAACAGGAAAGCGCACGTTCTGCATTTTCTGGTCTATATTCCCGCCTGTGCCGTGGCAGCATGGCTCTGCACGGCAATTTGACAATGGGACTCGGCGGTGTTTTGCCGGTTTATTCGGAAAAGTCCGGATACGGCACCGCTGTGAGGGACGGACTGCAGAACAGGGAACAAGCTGCATGGGAGAGGCTTCTGCATACCGAGAAAGCTTGATTTTTGGCGCCGGGCATCCGCGATGAACGCTTATTTTGAAATGATCATGCACGCTATGCCGCGCATGGCGCACAGCAGCATCCGCGGGAGCTTCACGTCCTTTATTTGCCGGGCGGCTGAAAAGAACGGGACAGTAACGCTCCGTATTTTTGACTTGGGTCGGCGGGCATAACATAAAACCGGTCCATGCCGGTCAGGCGGCTGCATACAGCCGAATACGGAAAAGAAAGCTGCACCGCCTTCCCACTGTCATTTTTGACTTGGAAAAACGGTGCATCGGCAGAAGAAGCGTTATTCTTTTTCCGATTCCGATCTGTGTCTCGGTGTGGTTCGAAGCTCCTGCCGGATTTTTTGAAACCGCTCCGGCACTTCGGAGAGGTTCATTTCCTGCGGGATTCTGACAGTACCTGCTTTCTTTGCGGTTTCGTAATACCAGCATTTGTAATCCACCATTTTCATGGTGTGCCGCAATTCCTCCATCTGCCGTTTCAAAGCCTCCTGCCGGTGCCGGAACATGGAAAGGCGCAGCTCAATGGTGTCATCGCCCTGCAGCGCCATTTCGATATACTGCCGGATGTCCTTGATGGACATTCCGGCTTTTTTCATGCAGCCGATTACCTGCAGCCATTCAATATCCGATTCCCGAAACATGCGGATGCCGCCGGAGGAACGCTCCACAAAGGGCAGCAGTCCCTCCTTATCGTAGTAGCGCAGGGTGGATGCCGTGACTCCCAGCAGCGCTGCCATTTCCCCCACCGTGTAAACCATTTGAAAACTCCTCCGAAATTTTTTTAAAAACCTATTGACTTAAAGTGCACTTCAAGTTGTAAGATATACATAAAGCTTAAGAATATCATACTGCCAAACGGAAAATTTGTCAATCATAAGGAGGAACCCCCGAGATGGATAGACCTTATATTTTCTGTCACATGATGACCGCGTTGGACGGAAAGATCATGGGCAGCTATATGGAAACGCCGCAGGGAAGCGCTGCGGGCGATGTGTTTATGACATTGCTTTCGGAAAAAAGCCTCTTTACCGCCATCAGGGCTGGCTGTCCGGCAGAGTGACCACCGATGACAATTTTACTTTTTACAAAAAGCCGGATCTGGACGGGAATGCGCCTGCCGTGCCGGAGGGGGATTTTATTGCGCAGCCGGATTTCGGGATGTTTTATGTTTCGGTGGACCCCCACGGCAGACTGGGCTGGGAAAGCAGCACGCTTCACTATGTGGACACCACGGCTCATGTCATTGAGGCTCTGACAGAGCAGGCCGGCAATGCCTATAAAGCCTTTTTGCGCAAGCTGGGGATTTCATACGTGATCGCAGGCGGGACGGAATTGGATTACGGGTTGGCTCTTTCCAAGCTGAAAGAAAAATTCCATATCGAAACGCTGATGCTGGGCGGAGGCGGCGTTTTGAACTGGTCGTTCCTGCAAGCGGGGATGTGCGATGAGATCAGTATTGTTCTGGCGGCAGCGGCAGACGGCAGCTCCGATACGCCGCCGCTTTTCCGGGCAAAAGAGGGACTTTCCGGGAGCAGGGCGCTCGGTTTTTCGCTGAAAGAGACGAGGGTGATGGACGGCGGCTCTGTCTGGCTGTGCTATACGGTCAATCCATGATTCTTCATAGGAGGTTTTCGGTATGAAGTATGAAAGCAAAGAACAGTTTGAGAAGATCAATGTATTCGGCATGGGAACGGCAAACACCGCATTTGCCCGGTATTTTATCGGGGATTCTTTCCTGAATCCGCTGACCGATCCGAAAAGCGGCTTGTTTGCCGCCAATGTAACCTTTGCGCCGGGGTGCCGCAACAGCTGGCACATTCACCGCGCCGTGAAGGGCGGCGGTCAGCTTCTGATCTGTACTGCCGGCGAGGGCTGGTATCAGGAGGAGGGCAAGGCTGCGGTCAGTCTGCATGAGGGCAGCGTGATTATGATCCCAGCCAATGTCAGGCACTGGCACGGCGCGAAAAAAGACAGCTGGTTCAGCCATATCGCCGTGGAGGTCCCGGGAGAGGGCTGCCGGAACGAGTGGTGCGAGCCGGTTTCCGATGAGGAATACGTCAAACTGTGAGGAGGGAATGAAAGTGGCAGTAAAGCAGACCGCAGGCAGGGATGCGTTGGGCGAATTTGCTCCGAAATTTGCGGAGCTGAACGATGATGTGCTTTTCGGAGAGGTCTGGAGCAGGGAGGAGAAGCTCTCTCTCCGTGACCGTTCGCTTGTGACGGTGGTTGCGCTGATGGCGCAGGGGCTGACAGACGAGAGCTTCCGCTACCATCTGTCAACGGCGAAAAAAACGGGATTACAAAGGAAGAGATTGCGGAAATCGTGACGCATGCCGCATTTTATTGCGGCTGGCCAAAGGCGTGGGCGGTATTCCGTATGGCAAAAGAGATCTGGAATGAGGAGGACGAAAAATGATTCTGAACGAGGCGTATACGCTGGCAAACGGCATTGAGATACCTAAGCTGGGGCTTGGCACATGGTGCATTGCGGATGACAAGGCGGCGGAAGCTGTCCGCGCGGCAGTCAGGCTGGGCTATCGCCTGATCGATACGGCACAGGCGTACGGAAACGAACGCGGAGTCGGCGAGGGCGTGCGCACCTGCGGGGTTCCCCGTGCAGAGCTGTTTGTTGCCAGCAAGGTTGCGGCAGAGCTGAAAACCTATGAGGAAGCGGCAAGCTCCATCGACAAAACGCTGGAAAAGACGGGACTTGATTACCTTGACCAGATGATCGTTCACTCTCCCCAGCCGTGGAATGAGTTCCGCATGGAAAAACGCTATTTTGCAGAAAACAGGGAGGTCTGGCGTGCACTGGAGGACGCACGGGCGGCGGGCAAGGTCAAGGTGATCGGCGTGTCGAACTTCTTGCGGGATGACCTTGAAAATCTGCTTTCCGATTGCCGCGTAAAGCCCATGGTCAATCAGATCCTGCTGCACATCAGCAACACGGATTTGTCATTGGTGGACTTCTGCAAGGCACAGGGAATTCAGGTGGAGGCATATTCTCCCATTGCCCACGGCGAGGCGCTGAAAAATCCGGTGATTTTAGAGCTGGCAAAAAAGTACGGCGTATCCGCCGCGCAGCTTTGCATCTGTTACGTGCTTCAGCTCGGGACCGTTGCACTTCCCAAGACGGCGAACCCTGCCCACATGGCAGACGACGCGGACGTGGATTTTGTTATCTCCCATGAGGATATGGAAATACTCAAAAATACGGAACACATCGCTGACTACGGCGAATTCAATGTTTTTCCTGTATTCAGCGGAAAGCCGCTTTCGTAAAATCAAGCCTTGATCCATCGTATTTCTGCGGCGGAAGCGAAGCCAGCATTGCCGATATGATTTCCGAAGAGATCGATTGGAATATTGATACGGTGGTGTTCTCCGATGGCAATTGCGCTGCGGTCATGGACCGCGGGCGGTGAATGCCGTGTGCTGCTGTGCGGAGCGAGAGATGCCGCATATTGCTCCGATGGCTTACGGCGTCTGCTTCCGTCCGGTGTGGCTCCGCAGCTGCCGCACGGTGTTCGGAAGCAGGCGGCTCTGCCCCGGAAGGAAGCCGGCTCTTTTGCGGCAGTCGGCTGTGGGATCAAGGAGACTGCTGCGGGCGGGAAGGGCTGGCGCCCGGTGTGCCGGGCTGCTGTTATTCTTTCTGTCAAAAGCGGAGTGCCCCTAAGGGATATCAGGCTTCTGCAGGGGCGCTCCGCATGTGAAGACGGGATGCTTGGGGTTCATCTGCATGTTGGGGTTGAGAGCCTTGCGGAATGGAACGGAAAGCGCGGCAGAGCAAGGGACTCAGATGCCCGGCAAAACTTGCTTTTTCACCGCTTTAGTGGTACAATATCCTTGCAGTCAAAATATAAGAGACGGGGTGGCAGTATGTCAGACTGGAGCGCGGCGCAGTACAGGAAATTTAAGCGGGAGCGAACAATTCCGGCGGTTGATCTGGCAAATTCGATACCATGCGAAAATGTAAATTCCGTGTTGGATATCGGGTGCGGAATCGGAAACAGTACGGCTGTTTTGGCAAAGAAATTTCCCTGTGCCGGAATAACAGGCATCGATTATTCCGATGATATGCTTGCAGCTGCAAAAAGAGAAAATCCCGGCATTGCATTTGTAAAGCTTGATGCGGAAACGGAGCTGGAGGGAATCGGGGAGCGGTATGATGTGGTATTTTCCAATGCATGCATTCAGTGGATCCCAAACCACCGTAAGCTGCTGAAAGACATGTTTTCTTTGCTGAATGCAGGCGGAACGCTTGCCGTTCAGATACCGCAGCAATCCAAGCATCCGGTTCACAGTATTATAAGATCGCTGTCAAGGTCCGAGAAATGGAAGAATAGGCTGCGTGTGGAACGGGTATATAATAATCTTTCTGAAAACGAGTATTATGATGTATTATCGGAGCTTACGGATAATTTCAGAATTTGGGAAACAACATACTTTCACTCCATGCCCTCATATGAGAGCATGATAGAATGGTATAAGGGAACCGGACTCAGACCGTATCTGGAACAATTATCGGAGGACGATCAAAAAGACTATCTGTGCGATGTGATGCAATGCTTAAAAGACCTCTATCCGGTGCAGAAAAACGGTGCAATCATATTCAGATTTCCGAGACTGTTCCTTGTTGCACAAAAATAATATTTTCATGGGGAAAAAACTCAAAATGAGCTTTTCCCCTTTTTTATGCCCGAGGTCCTCAAAGAGGATTTCCCGTTTCGGGAGAAAATGAACGCTGCCGGACGCTCCGTATCCGAATGCATAGCTGCTTGCCCATGCGCTGTATGATCGGGTCGCAGGTTGTTCATGCCTTTTATCGGCATATCAGCACATGAAAAACGATGACCGCTGCGTTTGCTCTGCTTTATGCTTGCAATTTTTCGGGAAATAATATATAATATATGAAAATATATCCATGAACAGGGTGAAAAATGGATGCAGGCTGCAAAAGTTGTTCAAACTGTCGATCACCGCAGGATGAAGCATATAGAAAAGTGATTATAAAAAATACTGGGTCCATATAAGAAACAAAAAAGAAGCAGAGGATAACGGCAATGGCGACAAGCAAAATACTTGAAATCATATATCACAACGGCAAGCCGGACGGCATTCGTTCCATCCGTAAGAATCTTTCTACTATGACGACTTATGTGATTCCTCGTTCGCTCCTTGCTGAGGCTAAGAGCATTTCAGGAACCAATCGTCCTGGCATCTATTATCTGATCCAAGAAAGCGATGACAACAGGATCGCACAGATTTATGTGGGGCAAACGCGAAACGGTGTTGGCAGACTGGATGATCACAACAGGCAGAAGGACTTTTGGAACAAGGCAATTCTGTTTTTGGCGGAGAGCAAAACGTTCACACTGGATATGATAAGCGGTCTTGAAAAGTTCGCCATGATTAAGGCGCAGGAAGCCAAACGCTATAAGGTCGAAAATGCAGTCGTTCCCAAGTATGAAATCGATGAATATGACCTCTTTTCCGTTGAGGAGATTTACAAAGAAATCCGGTTTATTATGGAAACGCTCGGCTATAAGATGTACGATGCCAAAAAAGGCGGAAATCAAACGAATACTGTACATACGACGCGCAACGGCATTGCGGCATTCGGCGTATATGACGGAGAAAAATTTGAGGTGCTGGAGGGCTCGGAAATTGATATGAGCCGTAAATGCCATTCTGATACTATGGAAAAGCAAAGGCAAGCGGCACTTGCCGACGGAAATATTGTTTTGGCAAACGGAAGGTATACATTAGCCGTGTCGGTTTCTTTTAGTTCGCCAAGCGCTGCAGGAATGTTTGTTTTAGGCGGCAGCATCAATGGATGGACCGAGTGGAAGAACAAAGACGGGAAAACAATAGACGAATTTTTCAGAAAGCAATCTGTTGCTGCCGAGGAGAAAACCAATGGCTGAAAAACCCACCGCCGATATCGGCTTTGAAAAACAAATCTGGGATGCAGCGTGCGTGCTGCGCGGAAATATGGATGCATCCGAATACAAAAATGTGGTATTGGGTCTGATTTTCCTCAAATACATCTCTGACCGATTTGAGGAGAAGCACCGTGAGCTTGTCGCAGAGGGCGACGGCTTTGAGGAGGATATCGACGAGTACACCTCCGAGGGGATATTTTTCGTTCCGCAGGGTGCGCGATGGAGTGATATTGCCGCCAAGGCGCACACGCCGGAGATCGGCACTGCGATTGATGATGCCATGCGCGCCATTGAGAAGGAAAACAAGCGTCTTAAGGACATTCTGCCGAAGAATTTCGCCCGCCCGGAGCTGGACAAGCGGCGGCTCGGTGAAGTGGTTGACCTCTTTACCAATATCCGCATGATTGAGCATGGAAACGAAAAGGACATTCTCGGCAGAACCTATGAATACTGCCTTTCCAAGTTTGCCGAGCAGGAGGGCAAGCTGGCGGGCGAATTCTACACGCCATCCTGCGTGGTGCGCACATTGGTAGAGGTTTTGCAACCCTACCACGGACGAGTGTATGACCCCTGCTGCGGGAGCGGCGGTATGTTTGTGCAATCGGCAAATTTCATCGGGAGCCACAGCGGTAATATCAATGACATTTCGGTCTACGGGCAGGATTCCAACCCGACCACATGGAAAATGGCGCAGATGAACCTTGCCATTCGCGGGATTGGTGCCGACCTCGGTAAATTCAACGCCGATACTTTCTTTAATGATTGCCACCCGGCCCTGCGTGCGGATTTCATTATGGCGAACCCGCCGTTTAACCTCTCGGACTGGGGTGCGGACAAGCTGGCGGACGATGTGCGCTGGCAGTACGGAATGCCGCCGTCGGGCAATGCTAACTTTGCGTGGCTTCAGCATATGATTTATCACCTTGCGCCGAACGGGCGAATCGGCATGGTGCTTGCAAACGGCTCGCTGTCCTCTCAGTCGGGCGGTGAGGGCGAAATTCGTAAAAACATCATCAATGCCGAGTTGGTAGATTGCATTGTCGCAATGCCAACGCAGCTGTTCTATACCACGCCGATTCCGGTCTCGCTGTGGTTTCTCTCCAAGAATAAAAAGCAAAAGGGCAAAACGCTGTTTATCGATGCACGCAAGCTCGGCACAATGGTTACGCGCAAGAATCGGGAGCTGACCGACGCCGATATTCACAAAATTGCCGACACCTATAATGCTTTCGCAGACGGTACGCTGACCGACGTAAAAGGCTTCTGCGCCGTGGTGACTACCGAGGATATCGCAAAGCAGGACTACATTCTCACTCCCGGACGGTATGTCGGCATTGAGGAGCAGGAAGACGACGGCGAACCATTCGAGGAAAAGATGACCCGCCTGACCTCGGAACTCTCGGAGATGTTCAAAAGGTCGCATGAGCTGGAGGATGAAATCCGCAAGAAGCTGGGGGCGATGGGGTATGCGTTTTAACGTATGGAAATGTGAGAAAAAACCATTGCCCGATGTCTTATCCTTTATTGTGGATAACCGCGGCAAGACTGTTCCTGTAACGGAGCACGGACATGTTCTGATTGCAACGAACTGTATCAGAAATGAAAACCTATATCCGGCTTATGAAAAAGTGCGTTTTCTGTCTGACGAGACATACCGGACGTGGTTTAGAGCGCATCCGATGCCGGGGGATATCATATTTGTCTGCAAAGGTACTCCGGGCAGGGTTTGTATGACCCCGGATCCAATTGACTTTTGCATTGCGCAGGATATGGTGGCTCTGCGGGCGGATCCTGATATTGTTTACAATAAATATCTGCTGGCTGTGTTAAGAAGTGCGAATGTACAGAAACAGATTGAACAAACAAGCGTTGGGGATGTGATACCGCATTTTAAAAAGAGCTATTTGAATCAAATCCTGATTCCGGTTCCTCCAATGCATATCCAAAAAGCAATCGGGGATTTCTATTTTGCGTTTTCAGAAAAAATTGAACTGAACAAAAAAATCAACGATAATTTACAGCGGCAAGCCGCAGCAATTTTTAAAGCATGGTTTGCTGCGTATAGTCCTTTCGGTGGCGTTAAACCGAAAGAATGGGAAAAAGTAAACATGGAAAGCATCACATCGTTTATAAGCCGGGGAATTGCTCCCAAATACTCTGACAGCTCCGACCAAGCGGTGATCAACCAAAAGTGTATTCGCAACCACATGATCGATCTTTCTCTGGCGCGGACCCACACCCCGAAGGGAATGAACGAGAAGTGGCTCCGTTTTGGCGATTTGTTGATTAACTCTACGGGAAACGGAACCTTAGGGCGCACGGCACAGGTTTGGTTCCAGCCCGAAAAGCTCACGGTCGATTCCCATGTAACGATTGTCAGACCGGCAAAAGAAAATCTGATTTTCTATATTGGGCTGTGGGGTTTTCTTCATGAAAGAGAAATGGAAGCTCTTCATACCGGAAGCACCGGTCAGACGGAATTGCCCGTAGAGCGAGTGAAGGCGCTGGAGCTGCTCTTGCCTGACAATGGGACCTTGGATCGCTTCAATGCTCTGATTGAACCTATGGCTGCCGCTATTGTCTCTAATCAGGAAGAAAACAAAAGGCTTGCGGCGCTTAGGGACACGCTGCTCCCCAAGCTGATGTCCGGCGAAATTGAAGCTTCCGCCGCCCGTCTCTAAACCGCTGAAGTGTCGCTGATAGGAGGATTTGTATATTGAAAAAGGGACTTGGAGGGATTGCTGCACTGATCATTTTTATAGTTCTTTGTATGAGCGGTTGGCTTGAGGACATGGCGAACTTTTTTGTGTGGCTTGTGACCTTAAAGGTGACGCAAAGCAGTGTTTCGCCTGCCGGCGAAGTATTTGTGAAGGGTGCAGCTTTTGTAATTGCATATGTTGTGGTTGGTCTGATATTCAAGGCAATCGGCTGGTTTGACAGCGGCGCGATGAAGATCGCATATTTCATTATTTCAACACTGATTTCGTTTGCGTTGTGCTATGCTGTGATGATTTTTGAAACACACCTCGCATTGTTTGAGATTATTTTTGGCGTGATTCTTGCGGCTGTAATGGCGTTCTTCATAGTTGTCGGTATTCTCAACAGAAAAAAAGTAAAGATGGAGAATGGGAGAAATGAGCGTCAATAGGAATAACAAGGGGAAAGCATACTTTTTCCAATTATCTTATCGGCGGTTTTAATTTTTGCTCTTCGGATTCATTTGCAGGATACAGTTGCCGAAACATTGACAACAGTTTTTTCTCTGATTTTCACAATTCCGTTTGGTTTTGCAACAATATTGATGGGAAAAAGTGAGAGTGCAAACCGTATTGAAAAGATAATCATAGAAGAAACCTTTGTCTCTATTATATCTGCGACGGTACTTTCTCTGATAGCTACGATTATGTCGATTTGCACTACAGTAGTTTCTGTCGATATGGTAAAAAAGCTTTTTGGTGCGGAACCTTATCTATATTTTTTATGATTGTCATGCTTATTCTGCTGATAATCAAAAGATCATTTGCGATAGATTGCTCAAAATAATGAACTAAGAAAGAGTTGCGATATGACGAAATGAAAGTGGACAAAAAATGTAAAATCATGTTCGTCTGCCACGGCAATATCTGCCGCAGTCCGATGGCGGAGTTTATTTTCAAAGACATTGCAAAAAAGCAAGGCGCGGCGGAGCGCTTTTCAGTTGCTTCTTCTGCTACAAGCACGGAAGAGATCTGGAACGGCATCGGCAATCCGGTTTATCCGCCGGCAAAAGCTGAGCTTGAGAGACATGGGCTGTCTTGTGGCGGCAAGCGCGCGGTGCAGCTGCAAAAGAGCGATTATGACAAATACGATCTGTTCATCGGCATGGACAGCGCAAACATCCGCAATATGCTCCGCATTTTCGGCGGCGATCCTGCGGGAAAGGTACATAAGCTGATGGACTACACTGCCTGCGGTGGTGATGTTGCCGATCCGTGGTATTCAGAGCGCTTCGATGTGGCGTATCGGGATATTTTCGACGGCTGCACGGCACTTTTTGACGCTGTTTTGAAGCGGGACAAGCAATGAAATGAGGCGATTTTTATGACTGAAGTGGTAGCGGCTCTCATTTGGGAGGACGATAAATTTATGATCTGCCAGCGCCCGGCGCATAAGGCGAGAGGACTCCTTTGGGAGTTCGTCGGCGGCAAGGTGGAACCCGGCGAAACCAAGGAACAGGCGCTCATCCGGGAATGTAGGGAGGAGCTTGCCGTCACGCTCTCTGTCGGTGAAGTGTTCATGGACGTCGTTCACGAATATCCCGATATCACGGTGCATCTGACGCTGTTCGATGCCGCCATTGCCGAAGGCGTTCCGCAGAAGCTGGAGCATAACGATATCCGGTGGATCATGCCGGGTGAGATACCGAACTATGCCTTCTGCCCGGCGGATGAGGAAATATTGAAGAAAATCATTGAGGTCTGCAAATGATTATAGAGCTTGCGCAAAGCAAAGACAAACCGAAGATTGCAAGGCTGGACAGCCACATGCCGCCGTTACGCCTTGGCGAGTGTATTTACAACGGCCAGGTCTATTACTCAAAGACGACTCCATCAAAAACGGCGGGCAGAATCACAGACGGAAGGATCCTGTGGTCGGTGTGCTGCGTTACAGCCTGTTCTGGCAGACGCTCCCGTTTCTCGACCTTCTGTACATTGATGATGCATACCGTCACCAAGGATTCGGCACGCAAATGATGAATCGATGGGAAGAGACGATGAAAATCAGCGGGTACAAGTATGTGATGACGAGCACGCAATCCGATGAATCCGCATGGCAGTTTTATGAAAAGCTCGGATATCATAAGGTCGGCACTTTTCTTCCGCCTGAACAGGAGGCGGAAGAATGGATATATCTGAAACAGCTGAAGCTGACGGAGGAAAATTAAAATAATGGTGAAAGAACTGATGCACGATCCGATTTTCCTCGCCGGGAAGTCGGAGGTTGCGACGAAAGAAGATTTACCCATCGCACAGGACCTGCTCGACACATTGATGGCGCACAAGGAAACCTGTGTCGGTATGGCGGCGAATATGATTGGTGTGAAAAAACGCATCATCGCTTTTCTCGATGAGAGCGGACGAGCTCCGGTATATACCGTGATGCTCAATCCCGAAATCATCAAAAAGGACGGTGCGTATGATACCGAAGAGGGTTGTCTGTCGCTTCTTGGAGGTCCACGCAAGTGCAGGCGGTATAAAACCATCAAGGTGCAGTATCAGACTGCCGGGATGCAGACAAGGTTGAAAACCTATACCGGTTGGACGGCGCAGATCATTCAGCATGAGGTGGATCATTGTAACGGGGTTTTAATTTAAAATAGCAGGGAGTAGATGATTTGAACGCACGTAACAATATGATCATAGTCAAGGGCGAGCCAATCACATCTCGCGTGAAAAATTGCAGTTATAATCGGGTGACGAAAAAATGGGATGTTGCGTTTCAAGGCGGGAAAGTATTCAGCTATGCTTACAATCATGTTGAATGGTTGAGGAATCCGGTCAGCCTGAACCCGAAATCGTATAGGGTATCTCATAAAGGAAAGAAGTTTGACAATATTGCCGCTGTTTTTTCATTTTCGGGGTACAGCGGGGAGTATTGGCATATATGTTTTTCGGGGGGTCATGAAGAAGATTATAATATACGTGAGCTGACGATTGAAAAGAGCTGTCTTGAAGATGGCAATTCAAAAAAGGTATTTTCTTATCTGCGGCAGGTTGCGGAAAACATCAGTGTCAAGACGGAAGACGGCACTGCAATTCTCACAAAGCAATATGAAAAAATAGATTATTTGGACGAAAAAACCGCCGCTGCAATTTATCTGAATCCGGGACGGTATCAATCGAACACCGGACTTGTCACAAATCTGCTGATTTTTCCATTTGGCTGCAATAAAAGTCAATATCGCGCTGTTGAACAGGCAATGCTTAATCGCATTAGTGTGATCGAAGGTCCGCCCGGCACCGGTAAAACGCAAACGATATTGAATATTATTGCCAATCTGTTAATTCGCAAAAAAACGGTTCAGATTGTCAGCAATAACAATTCGGCAATAGAGAATATTATAGAAAAACTGTCAGCTCCGAAATACGGACTGGATTTTTTTGTCGCGTCCCTCGGCCGCATGGAAAAGAAGCAGACTTTTATTAAGTCACAGAACGGAGTATATCCGGATTTTTCAAAATGGAAGGAAGCTCAAAACGGAAATTCGGGTTATGTGCCTGAATTTGTTGCACGCGGAGCGGAATTGCAGGCGATTTATGAAAAGCAGAATCGCTATGCGGTATTGACGGAAGAATTGAATGCCATTGAGCTTGAGCAAAAACACTTTTTATCCGTTGTGAAGGAGTTGGGCGGGGCAGAAATGGTTCTTCCGAAAGAACTTCCGCCTGACATGATTCTTCTGCTTTGCCAGGAGCTTGAAGCCTATCTGAACGGCGTAAGCAAGATGGACTTTTTCAGAAGGCTCCGATTCCGTTTTACCTATGGTTTTTCGTTTCGTTTTTTGGAGAAGCAGGGAAAGAACACTATGATTCCGGGTCTTCAGGTGCTCTATTATCAGAAACGGGCATCCGAGATCCGCAATGAAATGGATCGCTTACAGCAGATGTTGAAACACGTGGACGCCGACGAGCGAAGCAAACAATTTGCCGCGGATTCTCTGTCCTATTTTAGATATTTTCTTGCATGTCAATATGGGGGAAGGGAATCAAGAACGGTTTTTTCAGAAAACGATTTGTGGCAGTCCCCGGATGAGTTTCTGATGGAGTATCCGGTCGTTTTGAGTACGACCTACACTGCACGAAGCAGTCTCGGTAAAGACGCGCAATTTGACTATGTTATCATGGACGAAGCGTCACAGGTTGATGTTGCAACAGGCACGCTGGCGGTATCCTGCGCCCGTAATGCAGTGATAGTTGGTGACAATAAGCAGCTGCCAAACGTGGTCACCGGGCAGCAAAGGGAATTGCTTGAAAAAATTTTCGCTGTCAATCAGGTTCCCGATGCATATGACTATGCAAAATATAGTTTTCTGGATTCCGTTTTTGGATTGTTGGGGCAACGAATTCCTAAAACAATTTTAAGAGAACATTACCGCTGCGATCCGCAGATTATCGGATATTGCAATCAGAAGTTTTATCAGGATAAATTAATCGTGATGACAAACAGTCACGACGGTGCACTAAAGTTGGTGACGACAACGGCGGGTCACCATGTGAGAGAACAGGCGAACCAAAGGCAAGCGGAGGTCATTCAAAAAGAGATCCTCCCGGAAGTATCCTGTCCGCATAGCGAGATCGGCATCATTTCTCCGTACCGAAATCAGGTCGCATTGTTGAAGCGTGAGATCCCGGATCCCGAAATCGAGATTGCTACGGTGCATAAATTTCAGGGACGCGAAAAGGACGTTATTATTTTCAGCACCACGGATGACCTTGTGACTGAGTTTTCGGACGATCCGAATCTGTTGAATGTCGCTGTTTCCAGAGCCAAGAAGCAGCTGATTATCGTTGCTTCCGAAACGGAGCAACCGGTGGGAAGCAATGTCGGTGATCTGATCGGATATATCCGGTATCACAATTGCTTGGAAACACACAGTGCGATCAGTTCCGTTTTTGATTACCTGTATACGCAGAACCAAACAAAACGTTTGGAGTATTTGAAAGGGCACAGGCGCATTTCAGAGTATGATTCGGAAAACCTTTTCTTTGCGTTGATAGAAAATGAACTAAAAAAGCGTGAAGAGGCTCTTGGTGTCATATGCCATCAACCGTTGTATCTGCTGTTCCGCGATTGGGGTAGAATGAGCAGCGAGGAAAAACGCTTTGTCGGGACCGGTTTATCTCATCTTGACTTTCTGATATATAATACCATAACCAAACAACCGCTGTTGGCAATAGAGGTGGACGGATATTATTATCATAAAGCAGATTCATTGCAGGGCGAGCGTGACCGTTTGAAAAATCACATATTGGAGCTCTATCAAATTCCGCTGATCAGGTTCAAAACCAACGGCAGCGGCGAACGCGAGGTATTGAAAACAGCCTTGGATCGTATATGCGGTAAATCTGCTGCATTGGTATAACGTATCCCGGCATTTACCCGTTTCCGCTGGACTTCCTGCCGCCTTTATGGTATTGTGTGTGCTTACGAAGGAGGTGCGCACGATGGTAAGGATTACGATTAATTTGTGTTACAGGCGAAGGGGCGATAAACAATGAATGACAACAGCTGTCCTTCCGCAATCGGCAGACGCATTGCTGACCTGCGCCGTGAAGTCGGGCTTACACAGGGACAACTGGCAGAAAAAGCGGACATTTCGGTGGTGCATCTGTCAAACATTGAGCTTGGCAAGAAAACGCCGGGGTTGTCCACACTCATCCGCATTGCAGAGGCGCTCGATGTGGCAACCGACTGGATTCTGTGGGCAAACACACCCGGTACATACGCCGTGGCAAACGAGAAGATCGGAGAATTGCTTGCCGACTGCACGAATGACGAAATGTTGAGCATTCTTCGCATTCTCGAAGAAGTCAAGAAAGCCATGTGGCACAACTGAATAAGGAACGGCGTTAGCGGGACTGTCAGCCCCGCTTTCGCATATGAATGCAAAAGAAGGGCAATTACAAGCAAACGCATAGAGCGCACGTGCAACCGTCTTGGAGGAAATGTAGGCCATCATAAATTGCGCCACAGGAAACAAAGAAAAAGGAATAACAGAACAGAAAGCTCCGAAAACCAATTGACAGGATGCTTTTACTATGGTATAATAACAGAACAATGAGTTCCGAAATTATCAGAGGTGCGTTTATGAGAGTCATGAGTGAAGAAAAGCTGCAAAAGCTCGCAGAGTTTATCAAGCAGTATGCGCGGGGCAACAACGGGGAGTCACCGAGCCTCGCGGACATCATGGAATATATGGGCATGGTCAAGTCGACTGCGTATCGGCATATCTTAGAGCTTGAAAAGCGCGGCATCATTTCCTATTCGGGGAAAAACACACTGGAAACACCCTTGCAGAAGAAAATGCACGTGATGTCGCGCCGCATTCCCGTGGTCGGAATGATCGTGTGCGGCACCCCCGATGAGCAGGAGGAGCATATTTCAAGATACCTTGCAGTTCCGGAGGAATGGCTCGATGGGGAGTGCTTTCTGCTTGAAGCATACGGCGATTCCATGGCGGACATCGGCGTTCATGCGGGCGACCTTGTGCTGGTCAAGAAGACAAACGTCGCAAATGACGGGCAGGTGATTGTCGCGCTTACGGAAGATGGAAACACACTCAAACGCCTGCGCTACGAAAACGGCAAGCCTGTGCTGTATGCAGAAAATAGCAGCTATACCGAAAAGCAGCGCGTCATTCACCCGAAAGAGCTGACGATTCAGGGCGTGGCGCTGAAAGTCATCAAAGATATTGTCTGATGCGCAAAGGAGGCATTTATGAAAAACAAAATTCCCATAGCCCGCTGTCCGAACTGCGGAAGAACGGTTTTGTATTCAGATGATCCGCGCGACAAGCTGACTGTGACAGTCCGTGCGGCGGACGAAAGCTATCACGGCAAGGCGATGCTTTGCGGCAAATGCAAAACCATGCTTGCGGTGATTGAAAAGCCAAAGGTGGCGCGGGGATATGTCGCCATTCCCGTTACAAGCGCAACATTTTAATCGAAAGTGAGCCATCCTTCCGTCGGTGAAAACGGGAGCAAAGGGTGAGTATCAGACAGAAACGGAGCTACGCTCTGTTTTCTTCCGACTACCCTTCCGCTTTCTTTGGTTGATTTTCTATCAAAATGGTTTAGCTGACTTGCCAAATGATATCTGTACTTTCCACGAGATTTCGGATACAATAAAATCGCGGTCGACCGAAAAACAAAAATAAGGAGCGATAAAATATGAAAACCTTAGGAGAAAGAATAGCTGATCTTCGCAGAGAAAGAGATATCACGCAGGAAAATCTCGCCGGAATCATCGGCGTTTCTGCACAGGCGATTTCAAAATGGGAAAACAACGCGACAATGCCCGATATTATGCTTCTTCCGATTATAGCAGATACACTTGGTGTGACGATTGATGAGCTTTTCGGAATCAGGCATAAAGTGCAGGAAAAACCGATCAATTGCGAAGAAACCCCTATGGCAGTTTACGATCAGATATTGAATACCATGTGGAGATTGGGAGATAACAACGATTTTGCGGAAAGAGCAAAAGCGCAGTTCGCGAAGAACCCATATGAGCACAGCGGATTCGTTTCCGAAGTTGCCGGCGCGGTATATGCAAATAAGGATATTGCTCTCACATATCTCCCGAGCGATAAGGAATCCTTGAAACTGCTTGAAAATGAAGAGGCGGCAGAGCTTTTGAAAATGCTATCCGATAAAAATGTGCGTCTTGTGCTTGCGTATCAATTTGCAAATCCGGAAAAAGCATTTACGGCTTCCTCTGTTGCCGCAAAGGTCGGGATATCCGAGGAAGAGGCGAAAGCCGCACTTGAAAAACTGTTCGATTGTAATCTGACTATGGCAAGGGACGTTGATGCAGGTGTTGAAGAAACGCTGCGTATCTATCAGGCATTTGGTACATATAAAATGCCGCTACTTTTGTTCCCGATCTTCTCACTGGCAGACCGTCTCGTGCATTTCAGAGAGAATTGGTACGGCTTCAGAGGATAACAATCGAAAGTGAGCCATCTTCCCGTCGGTGAAAACGGGAGCTAAGGGTGAGTATCAGAAGATTTTGCAGAGTGCAACTCTGCTTTCTTCCGATGCTCACTTTTTCTTTTTGCAAAAAATAACGGAGGTGTTATATGAAAGAATCAAACTACAAAACCTATGATGAGTTGCCGCTGTTTCTTAACGCAGAAACGGTTGCGAATGTGCTGGGGATTGCCATGTCCTCGGCATATGAGCTGATGAAGGAAAAAGACTTTCCCGCGTTGCGTGTCGGGAATCGTCTGATTGTTCCGAAAGAAAAGTTCATCGCGTGGGTGGAAATGAAAACGGAGGTGATCCGATGAACGGTATCTGTCCCGAGCTTGACGCAAGGCTTTCGGCGGAGCTTGACCGATACTATTTTTCAACCGACGGCTCGGGGCTGAACCTCGACCGCCGGGAAAAGCACCGCGTGATAAATGCTCTGCATCGGCTGTGGAATATCGAAGAAATCGTTTGCTGCGGAGTCGGATTTACAACCGAGGATATCCGAAAAGTGATACTCGACCTCATGAAGCCCGCGCATATCAGGCTTGCGTTGAAAACGGTTGATTTTAATTCCGGAGCGGCATATTCGCTATGGCTCGGATGTGCGATTTTTATGTTTGCAAAATTTGATGAGGATCTCCAACATGAAATCAGGAAAGGGATTCTCAGCCGCGGATATTTGCCTTTGGTTGTGGCAGGTTTTCTTTCCGAGGTAGTGATTACGGAAAAAGGCAAACACATCTCGCAGCGCATCAAGGTGAATCTTTCTCTCAAAGAGAAAACGCAATATGATTTTGCCCGCATCGTCACGCACGGCACTGCACGTAAATCTTATGCGGAGGGTAACTACTTCATGGTGCCGAATAGCGTGCTGTATATGGATCTCTCGGGCGGTGAAATTCTGCTCTACGCCTGTCTGCTTTATTATGAAGACCGCAGGAC
>CAKRZE010000005.1 GCA_934432725.1 uncultured Eubacteriales bacterium | reverse complement strand
ATTATGCCATCAAGCAATTTCAGCAAAATGGTGTAGTCTGATGAAATCCAATAAATCCAAATGCGGAAATGGTGTAACAATGGTGTAACAGCCGAGACGCCGAACGCTGAAACCCCTTGAAAATCAAGGAAAATCGAAGGAGAACGAGTATATATGAAATTAGGTATCGTGGGCTTGCCGAACGTCGGCAAAAGCACATTGTTCAATGCAATCACAAACGCGGGCGCAGAGATCGCCAACTATCCGTTCTGCACGATTGAACCGAATGTCGGTGTTGTTTCCGTGCCGGACGCAAGACTGGATAAGCTGGCTGAAATCTACCACCCGGAAAAATATACGCCTGCCATCATCGAATTTGTTGACATCGCCGGTCTGGTCAAGGGCGCATCGCACGGGGAAGGACTCGGAAACAAGTTTCTGTCGCACATCCGGGAGGTTGACGCGATCATTCATGTCGTCCGCTGCTTCCGGGACGGAAAAATCGTTCACGTGGACGGAACGGTCGATCCGATCCGCGATCTGGAGGTTATCAACACCGAGCTTTTGCTCTCCGACATAGAGCTGGTCGAACGCCGTCTCGACCGCGCCTCCAAGCTGGCAAAGGGCGATAAGGGCATGGCGGCGGAGGTGGCTCTGCTGCAGCGCATGCTTGACGCAATGAACGCGGGAACAAGCGCCCGTGCCATTGAGCTGACGCCCGATGAGGAGGAGCTGATCGCGGATATGCCGCTTTTGTCCAAAAAGCCGGTGATTTATGCCGCAAATGTCGGAGAGGATGAAATCGGCACAGATCTTTCCGGCAACGAATTCTATCAGAAGCTGAAGGCGCGTGCAGAGGCAGAGGGAGCCGAGCTCCTCCCGATCTGCGCCTCGATTGAAGCGGAGATCGCGCAGCTTGACAAAGACGAGCGTCAGGTATTTCTGGAAGAAATGGGCTTGAAGGAAAGCGGGCTGGACCGTCTGGTGCGCGCAAGCTATCATCTGCTCGGATACATCAGCTTTCTCACCGCCGGTCCCAAGGAGGTTCGGGCATGGACCATCACCCGCGGAACAAAGGCTCCGCAGGCAGCCGGAAAAATCCACTCCGATTTTGAGCGCGGCTTTATCCGGGCAGAGGTCATTGCCTATCCCGACCTGATTGCCTGCGGCGGCAGCATGGCAGCCGCTAAGGAAAAGGGCTTGATTCGCTCGGAGGGCAAGGACTATGTCATGAAGGACGGAGACGTGGTGGTTTTCCGGTTCAACGTGTGATTCCCTCTGAAAAGCGTTCCTGCCGTCCCGTTTGGCTGGCTCGTCTGCTTGCGGATGCCGCACACTATTGGAAAGGCATTGTTATTGCCGGAGTCGTCTGCCTGATATTGCAGCTTGCATTTCATACGGTCTGTCCGATGCGGCTGCTGACCGGACTTCCGTGCCCCGGATGCGGTCTGACGCGTGCATTTCTGGCGTTTTTCAGCGGAAATCCCGCAAGAGCATGGGAATATCATCCGATGTTCGTCTTTATCCTGATCGGCATTCCTCTGTTTGCGGTTCTGAGATACGCAAAGCCGGAGTATTTTCGACTGTTCCGCATCTATGCGGCAATTGTGCTGACGGCAATGCTCCTTCTGTATCTGTACCGGATGGTCACGCTCTTTCCGAAGACAGAGCCGATGCTTTATCACAAGGACGACTTGCTTTTCCTCCGTCTGCTGTCCGCGCTGCGGCGTCTGAGACAGCAATGAAACAGAAATTCATTTTAAGGAGATATCGTATGGACAACAATCAGAACAATAATTTCAACGGCAACCAGGACCCCAATCAGAATACCGGCTTCGGCAATACAAACGGCGGCTATACCGACCCCAATCAGAACTGGCAGCAGCCGCAGTACCAGACTCCCCCGCAGTATACGCAGCCCTATCCGCCGTACCCCGCGCAGGAAACGGAGCCTCCGATGTCCATCGGTCAGTGGATTCTGACGCTGCTCGTCCTGATGATCCCCTGCGTCAACCTGATCATGCTGTTTGTATGGGGCTTCGGCGGCGATCCGCAGAGAAAGAGCCGTGCAAATTACTGCAAGGCACAGCTGATCATGATGGCTGTCGTGATCGTTTTGGAGCTGCTCCTCTTCGCTCTGTTCGGCTCCGCAATTGCCGCCATTCTCGCACAGCTTGCAAACAGCGGTATGTTCTGAGCTCTGCTGTCTGCCTTTGTAATCGAAATTCTATTCCGCGCCATCAAAAAAGCTGCCGTTTCAAAACGGCAGCTTTTATTTTATATGCTTCCGGTCAGCCTCGTTTCCGGTTCCTCCGCTCTGTGTCTGCTCGCTGTGCAGAACAATCCGGGGAAGCGTTCCCGCGTTCAATCCGCCTGCCGGGTTTCGCACGCACACAGCGCTCTGCCGGATAACCGTAAGCCTCCGCGCCGGTTCCATGACCGGGATCGATGCAGAAGGAAACCGGCTTTCTCCGCAGGAGGTCCCCTGTCGGCTCCGGCGTTCGCTCTGCGGGATGGTTTTATACCGGCTGTACAGCCTCTTCCCGTTTCCGCTCCGCAGCCGCAGCCTTTGCCAAAGCCTCCTGCTCCTTCATCTCGCGCTTTTGCTTCTTATAAAGCTCCTCTGTCGCAAAATGAATCTTTGTCAGGCAATTGCGTGCCGTCAGCGGGAATACGAACCATGTGTCAGTCAGATTGCAGATGTCAATCGCGTCTCCGCGGTGCTTGAAATCGTACTCAATGTGGCAGGAATACATGGAAATCACGGTTCTGTGCAGCTCAAACGGCTCCCCGTTGTTCAGATTTCCGCGCAGCACAAATCCGTTCGCATCGTGCGTCATATGTACGGTCCCGACCGGCTCAAAGCCGACACCCGCATTGACCAGATGCTCCAGCCGCACATCATCTTCAAAATGATAGGTGCCGTTTTCCACCTGCTGTCTCACCTGCTCACGCTCCCACCTGTACCAATCGGACACAAACGGGAAGATGTCCTCGCCGTTCTTGCAGTGGAGCTGCCCGTACACATCCATTTCCCAGCGCCTGCCGCACGCTTCACACCAAAGATCCGCACCGCTGCTGTTCATTGAAAACTCCCTGCCGCAATGCGGGCACTGATACAGGATCCGGTGAATTTTATCCGCCCGGTTCGGTGCAGAGATTTCGATCCGGTTCTCCAGCTGCCAGCGGTATTCATCGTAAACAAAGGCTTCCTCGATCCGCCTCTGGATTTCGTCAGCCGGCAGGCTTTCCGCCTCCTCGCGCGTGACGATCTGCGTGAAATCCGCGCAGACAGGGACCTTCCGCTCCGGCTTTTTGCACCACTGCGGCGAGCAAAGATAGTTTCCGTGCTCAATCATCACAACAACCGGGCACTTTGCAATCTTGATCAGCTTTCCGAGCGAAACATCCAGCTGCTCATTGATGCCGGCAAGGGAATATCTTGCCTCCGGATACATGGTGCAGATCTGTTTCTGTGTTTTCAGCACATGCAGAATATGGCGCACAACCGAAAGATCGCTTGTAAATTTCCGTTTGTAAATTCCGCCGATGTTGCGGAACAGCCACTCTCTTCCCACAAATTCCTCAATGGAGATCACCCATGCGCAGCGATGCGGAAAAATCGCCTTCACCGTCATGGGAAAATCGACAAACGATGCATGATTGGACAAAAGCAGATACGGAGGCTTCAGATCTTCGCAGCGGTGCTTTGTAATCTTTCCTTTTTTCGCAAGCAGAAAGCCCGCACTTCCCACCCATTCCACCGGCATCAGATACGGCCGGGGACGGATCGGCTTTTTCGCCGTATCAAAGGATTCTCTTGACTTCATACTGCACCACACTCTTTTCCTTCAGAATACTCCATCCGTTTCGATCCGAAAATAAGCAACAGAACGTCAAACATATACAAAAAAGCATAATTCGACACGGAGGCTATTTTTATTATAAGTCAAAAATACCAGTTTGTCAACATTTTATTCCGTTCTGTAGAAAAACATGACTTTCATTGGCTGAGGCTTTTCGCAGGCACTCCCCAGAGCCGCATTCCGGAGGCTCCCGGAAAAAACCTAAAAAAGCGGCAGCGTAAAAGTCCTCTTCTGCGTTTCCCGCCGCCCCGCAGGCATTGGGTCCGACCGTCTGACGCCGCCGCTTTGCCTCCGACAGTATAAAACAAACTGAAACGCTCACACTGCACCGGACATACCGGAATCCGGCGGGCATGCATAAGGGGCTGTTAAAAATCCGATGTTTTTAACAGCCCCAAATTGAATTTCAGACACCGCCCCAACCCAGAGGCTTATCTGTTTTCAGCCCGCCCAAGAACCGGCGAACCGCCCCCCGCCGCACTTAATCGGCAGATGCATCGTCCGGAACGATCAGACCGTATCCTCCGTCCCGTCTGCGGTATACGGCGCTTATCATGCCGGTTTCCGCGTTGACAAACAGGAAAAACTGATGCTCCAAAAGGTTCATCTGTAAGACCGCCTCTTCCGGAGACATAGGCTTTGGCGGAAACTTCTTGACTTTGACAATTACATCGTCATTCTGCGGCATTTCATCGCCGAGAATCTCCGTCTCCGCATCAAAAGCACCTTCCCGCAGGCGCTTGGCAAGCTTCGTCTTGTTTTTCCGGATCTGTCTCTCAATGGAGTTCATGGCTTCATCCAACGCACTCCGGAAGGTTTCACTTTCCTCTTCCGCCCGGTACAGCATTGTCCCGTCAGAAATCGTAAGCTCCAGACAGCGCATTCCGTGCTTCCGGCTCAAAACAATGTTTGCTGTCGCGTTTTCACCGAAAAAGCGGTCAAACTTTGAGAGCTTTTTATCAAACAGCTCCTTCAGATCATCCGTCAGTATCAGTTGTCTGCCAGTCAAACTCATTTTCATACTACCTACCACCTTTTCTGTTTCGGTAGCTATATTATAGCACATTTCATGAAAAAAGTCAAGTATCTGCCCGATTGTTCGGCATAATCATCAATGTCTGTGATTATTTCGCTGAAAGATAGCCCTTTGCGGCGAGCAGCTCCGCAATCAGCACCGCCCCGCCGGCAGCACCGCGCAGCGTGTTATGCGAAAGTCCGACAAACTTATAATCGAACATTGTATCCGCGCGAAGCCGACCGGCACAGATTCCCATTCCGCGCTCCGTCATGCGGTCCAGCGCGGTCTGCGGACGGTTATCCTCTTCAAAGTACGTAATAAACTGCTTCGGCGCACTCGGAAGCTCCAGCTCCTGCGCGATTCCGCGGTAATTCTTCCAGCGCTCCAGAATCTCCTCTTTGGACGGCTTTTTTGCAAAGTCCACAAAGACCGCAGCCATATGTCCGTCCGTCACCGGAACACGGATGCACTGTGTGGTAATCAAGGGACGAGACGCGTTTTCAATCACTCCGTTCCGGACCGTACCCCAGATCTTCATCGGCTCCTGTTCGCTCTTCTCTTCTTCACCGCCGATGTACGGATTCACATTGTCGATCATCTCAGGCCACTCCCGGAAGGTTTTCCCCGCGCCCGAGATTGCCTGATAGGTCGTTGCAACCACCCGCGTCGGTTCAAAGTCAAGAAGCGGCGTCAAAAGCGGCACATAGCTCTGAATGGAACAATTCGGCTTCACCGCGACAAAGCCGCGCTTGGTTCCCAAACGCTTGCGCTGCGTTTCAATCACGGAAAGATGCTCCGGATTCACCTCCGGGATAACCATCGGAACGTCCGCAAACATGCGGTTAGCCGAATTGTTGGAAACAACCGGCGTCTCTGCCTTCGCATAAGCGTACTCCAACGCCCGGATATCATCCTTTTTCATATCAACCGCGCAAAACACAAAATCCGTGAGCGCCGAAACCCGCTCCACATCCGAGGCATCCAGAACAATCATCTTTGCTGCATACTCCGGCATGGGAGTCCGGAGCTTCCAGCGGTCCCCGACCGCCTCCGCATAGGTTTTCCCGGCGGAACGCGGACTTGCCGCAAGTGCAGTCACCGTAAAATACGGATGATCCTCCAAAAGGGTCAGAAATCTCTGCCCCACCATCCCGGTTGCACCGATCACGCCGACACGAAGCTTCTTTTCAAGCTGATACATCACAAACACCGCTGCCCTGCAGCAGGCAGGGCTTCCTTCCACGAAATATTCTTTTTATCCATTTATTCATACCTGCCTTACCGGGGGCGCTGCACGCGCCCCGCCAAACAGGACTTTCCGCGCAATATGCACCGCCCCCGCCGCATTCGCAAGCGCCGCAGGCAGGGGGAGGCATTGACACAAACCGCTCCCATCTCTTATACGGCATCAGACCTCGGGCAAGAGGCATTGACATAACTCACTCCGGTATCCGGTATGCAGCACCAAGCCGCGGGCATCCCCTGCCCGGCGGACACTTTCCCCCTGCATGTGCGCTGTTTCCCGCTGCCATAGCTGCAAATTACCGCGGACAAGAGGCTCTCTTATGCCCGAGGAGGACCGGAGCCGGACTTTCGGCGCACCGCGCGTCAATATGCACCGACAAGGTCCTGAAGCGCCTGCACCGGAACCTTTCCGTTACCGACACAAAATACATTTCCGTAGCGGTCAACCCCGAGAACATTGCTGTCCCCCGCCTCCACCGCCACAATATTGGACCACCCGGAGACATTGCCGCAGCTCCCGTCCGAGCCGCCTGCCATCAAAACCTTTCCGTCCGCCGTCAAAGCGACCGAATGCGCCGAGCCGGCTGAAACCGCCGCGACATTTTTCCAATCCGAAACATTGCATTTCTCAGAGCGCTGAACGCCCGATGCGACGACCGTTCCGTCAGAGCGCAAGCCGAGCGCATGCGTTTCTCCGCAGGAAATCTGCGTAATCTCTCTCCAGCCGGACACATTACACTGCCCCGCAAGGTTCTGTCCGCATGCAACCACCGTTCCGTCAGAGCGCAGACCAAGCGTAAAATATGCTCCGCATGCAACCTGAACAATGTCCGTCCAACCGCTCACCTCGCACTGGCGGTAATCGTTCTTGCCCACGGCGACCACGGTTCCGTCCTCCTTCAGACCGACCGTATGTCCCTGACCGACTGCGATCCCGACAATGCCGGTCCAGCTGCCGGTATCACATTGACCGTCCGCATTTGAGCCCTGCGCTGCAACCGTGCCGTCCGCCAGAAGCACAGCCATATGCTGCGCGCTGCACTGCACCGATACAACTCCGCTCCAGGAAAAGCTTCCGTCGTTGGAAACAAGCGTCCCGCTCCGCGTCACGCCGTAAGCGCGCTGCCAGATTGCAAGCGGCGCCGCAAACAGCTTCTGCTTCTCAAGCAGCGTCATAGCCGGATAGAACACCTCGGTATTGGCGCGGATGAAGCTGCGGTCCGCAGCCGCATAGATCTCCTTCTTTTTTTCCGCAGTCACGGTCGCATCCGCAGGAAGGTTGCACTTAGCAATATAATATGCCGCGCTGTTGTAATTCTCCTCTGCACAATATTGCAGAATCGCATCATCGTAAACGGTCAGAATCCGCTTCTGATCGCCGGTCTTCAGCGCATAATCCAAAGCAAGCCCATACTTCTTCTCATTCTTATAGTATGTAACCGCCGCCGCATATACCTGATCCTTCAGCGCATCCTGTCCGCTCAGCGACACATACACCAATGCGGATTTAAAGTCCCGTTTTTCAATATAATCGTCAACCGCCCTGCGGTATATGGAATTCTGAAGCTCCTGATTTCTGTGCGTCACGGCAAACTTCAGCGCCGTATCATAGTCCCCGCCGCCGATCAAAAGGTCGGTCACCTTTTCAAGCGTCGCATCCACCAGCCCGGGATTTTCCGACTTTGCGGCATAGCTCAGCGCACTTTTATAATTGCCTTCGGCAAGACAGTAATCGACAGCCTGAAGGATCACATCCTCCAGTCTCTCCTTGTCGCCCGTTTTCCCGATCCGGTAAAGAGCAGCGTTGTAGTCTCCCTTTTCCATGCACTGCGTAATATAGCTTTCATCCTTGGCAGGTGCAACCACATTGCGGTATATCAGCCCGCCGATCAGAAGCACGGCATACACGCCGCAGGATGCCGCAAGCACACGAACCATAATCCGGTGCAGCTTCCGGCTTTTTTCGGGCGACGGCTCGGAGGGCGGAGTCTTCCTCCCGGTATTTTTCATCCGATAATCCGACTCTGCAAACCGCATCTCAACATTGCCTGCCGTCACCACCCGGGTGACAAACACACAGCAGTCCGCGCATTCCTCGGAGGGGAGAACAACAACATCCTCACCCCCGCAGGTTTCATCCGGTTTGCAGTGAATCTCTGACATCACGCACATCCGGTACGCCTTCCCGTCATCCCAGTGAAGCACATTGCCGTACGAATCAAAGGCAATCAGCTTCAGCTCAATCTCGTCAATGGTTACATTCCCGCTGTTTACAAGAATCAGGTTCAAAAGCCGCAGTTTTCTCGTCCGATCCTGAATGATCGTCCCTTTGGTCAGCTGCATCGGGCAGCTGTCGCACAAAAGAGAGCTGTCTATCGTCGTAACCTTTCTGAATCTGCCGAACGTCAAATCATTCACCTGCTTTTCCGTTAAAAATCACATGCCGATCTCTGATGCGAGAATTCCGTTTTCGGCAAAGGTATAGGTTTTCCCGTCAATGACGTGTTCGCCGGTCAGAGCACCGTTTTTGCCGTCAAAATAGTATGTAAAGCCATCTACCTTCTGCCACCCGGTATAAACGCGGCAGGTTGCGGGGTCAAAATAATATCTTCCGGATTCAAGCCGTTTAAAGCCGCTGTATGCGGTTCCGTCGTCTGCAAAGCAGTAGGAAAAGCCGTCGTCCGCCTCGATCCACCCGGTCTGCATGACACCTGCGGCATCAAACATATAAAGATAGCCGTGAATCCTCTGCAAGCCGGTCAGCGGAAATCCGAAGGAATCCCGGTAGTACCGCTTTTCCCCATCCGTATACCACTCCCGGGCAAACACGCCGTTTTCTCCGAGAAAATACCGATTTCCGCCGATCTCCTGCACACCGGTCAGCACAAAGCCGGAGGAATCAAAATAATAAACGTCATCGTCTACGGCGTTCCAGCCGTAAAGCGCCGCCCCGTCCCGGTAATACCGTTTTCCCTCATCAAATGTCACCCATCCGACCTGCATTGCACCGGTCTCCGGGTCAAACAGATAATCCTTGCCGTCGATCCGCATAAATCCGGTCCTGACAAGTCCGGAAGCGTCCGTATAATAGGTAGCTCCGTCAAAAACAGTAAAGCCGTTTCCCAGACGTCCGTCGTCGCCGAACAGCAGTCTGCCCTGCCCGGACTCCAAAAATCCCTTTGTCATTTTAAAATCATCGCCGAACAGATAGATTCCTCCGTCATACGAAATCCTGCCGCCAAGCGCTTTCCCATCGTTGCCGAACAGATAGGTGTCCTTTCCGAGCACAGTAAGCCCGGTCTGCATCACTCCGTCCTCTCCGAAGCCGTACAGCGCACCGTCCTGCCTGCACAGTCCCCTGCGCATGACTCCCTGCCCGGAAAACAGATATCGCCTTCCGTCAAGCTCGTACCAGCCGGTTACGGCTCGCCCATCCTCCGCAAAATAATACGTTTCATAAGAAACCTCTTCCGACACCACTGTGTAAAACGCCGCGCGCAGCATCCGGCAGCTCTCCGCCTCAAAGCAGTATTTATCGCCGTCAATTGTACAGATACCGGAAACAAGCCGTCCGTTCTTTTCCGCGAAATACCGCTGTCCGTCTATCTCCAGCCACCCGGAGCGGACATAGCCGTCATCATCCAGAGCATACAGTTCATCCCCGACCCGGACAATCCCGGAGGAACGCCCCGCAAAAACCGCAGCCCTGTAAAAGGTTCCTTTCCTGTTCCGGTGAAATCCGGGAGAAAGGAAGCAGGCATACCACAAAACAGCGGCAATCCCGATCAGAACGGCAGCCAGAACCGTCAGTCTGCGGGCAAGCTTTTTCCGCTGCTCCCACGACAATGCAAACCGCATATGCGCCATACTCCCTTCTTTTTCAGCAAATTCCCTTGTTATTATAGCATGCCGCCCGCGAAAAAGCAATACTCCGCCCTATTTTTTCCGCTCCGGCGCCCGGAATCCGGGAGAAAATGGGTCCCTCAGTCAGACAAATACGGAAGGATCGCACGGTATGCGGCAACAAGCTGCTCCATATGTACCGCACAATTTGCCGGAGAAGGCGACGGAAGGCAAAAATGGGGAAGCGCACAGCTTTTGCCCTGAAATCGTTCATAAAGCGCCGCGGCACGCTTCCCGGTCAAAAACACAGCCTTGATCCGTGTTTTCCCAAGCAGGGGCTTCAGATCGTTCGGAACAGGGTTCCGGATAGAGGTGTCGGAGGCTCCTGTAATCTCGCAGGAAGACAGCACATCCCAAAGTGCAATCCGATGGTCCTTCAGAAAAGCCAGCTTTTCCTCATTTCCGCAGGGCACATCACAGGAAAAAACCGCAGCCAGCACGCGCCAGAACCGATTCTGCGGATGTCCGTAATAAAAGCCGCTCCGACGGGACTGCGGTGACGGAAACGTACCGAGAATCAAAACCCCGGAGCTTTCCGTATAGACCGGTGCAAGCGGATGAACCAGATATTCTCCCATCTTCTTTTCCCCCTTCGGATCGCTGCCGTGCGACGGCAAAAGCAGCGAATTACAAATGACTGCGGTTTGCCCGAAACTGTTTCTGCTCCGTTCTTTCTCTGTGTCTTTTGCCGCGCTTAAAAGCCGGGACGGCGTCCCGAAAATGTTATATTTATGCTTTTTTCACATTGAACCGTTGTTTTTATAGCACATATTTTTAAAAATGCCGGAAAATCGTGCGATATTTCCGTTGATTTTGACCTGTACGCATGATATACTGGGTTTTGTCCCATTCGGACTACCGACATATGACAAAGGAACTGCTTCACATGAAAACACAGAAAATCCTGCGGGATCCACGCTGCTGCCGACTGCTGTTTCTGGCATGCTGGCTTGTCTACACCTCCGCCTACATCGGAAGAAACACCTTTCAGGCATCCATTGCCACCCTGCTGGAGCAGGGAATCATGACCGCCGCCCAAGCCGGGCTGATCGGAACCTGCTATTTCATCTGTTACGGCACGGGGCACCTGATCAACGGAATTCTTGCAGACAGACTTTCTCCGTTCACGATGATCAAAACCGGACTGTTCGGCTCGGCTGCCGCCAATCTGATCATGGCGCTGGTGAAAAGCTATCCCGTCATGATGACGGTCTGGAGCCTGAACGGCTTTTTTCAGTCCATGATGTGGTCCCCGATCCTGTTTATTTTCTCAAATATTTTTGCAGAGGAGTACCGCGACCGCTCCATTCTCGGCATGGCTCCGACCGTTCCGCTCGGCACGATTCTTGCATACCTCAGCGTGGTTATAACCGCCAGACTCCCATGGACCGCGCCGTTTTACATTGCAGCCCTCGTCCTGCTTGCGGTCTTTACCTTTTTCTCCTTTTCCGTCCACACCGCGCGCAAAAGCATGGAAGAGCTGCCGCAGGATCAGCCTGAGCAGTCCTCCGGCGGGGAACAGCCGACACCCCGGAAAAAGCATGTCCTCTTTCCGCTCCTTGTTTCCTCCGGAACCGTTTTCATGCTGTTTCCCGTATTATGCCACGGCATGCTGAAGGACGGAGTGCTGACATGGGTTCCCACCTTAGTGCAGGACACCTATCACGTCAGGGCATCCTTCTCCACGCTTCTGGCAATTCTTCTCCCCACCGCAAGTCTGTGCGGCACCTACCTGAGTGATTTTATGTACCACCGCGTGTTCCGCAAGAACGAAGCCGCAACCGCATTTTTCTTCATGGCGCTTACCGCGCTTCCCATCCTTGCCGTTCTGCAAATGGACAAAATCCCGATCTACCTCAGCGTAATCTGCCTTGCCCTGATCTCGCTGCTCATGACCTCGTTCAATTACATGTTCAGTACGATCCTTCCGACCCGCTTCAGCCGGTATCACTGCACGGCAACCGTTTCCGGCATATTCAATTCCACCATATACCTCGGCTCTGCCATTTCAAGCTACGGCTTCGGGAGCATCTCGGAAACCCACGGGTGGGGGATCACTGTCACCGTATGGCTTGTGATCACCGCCGCTGCCGCAATCTGCCTTCTGTGTCTCATTGCTCCGTGGAAGCGCTTTATTCAGCGTGAAAAGACCGGGGAATGATGCATGGCAGATAAATATACGGGGAGGGCGCCGGCCCGCTGCCGGCAAGAGCCTCCGGCGATCTGACTGAGGGACGGCATGCCGCCTCAAAGCCGTCAGAACAGCCGAAGCCGCATTCTGACTCCGCATGCGGCATCTGCATGCCTTCCGGACAGCCGGCAGTCCTCCGAAGTCCGGCTGTATTTTCCGGGGACTTGACCGAAGGACAATACACTGCCGCAGGGCAAGCCTCCGGGGAGCTTATCAAAGTGCAGGCAGCACCGGAGGCACCCGGTCACCTCTCCACGCTTCGTCTCTGCGGCATTCCGGCTTTTATTCCGTCATCCTCATAAACACAGCTGTTCCGCAAAACAGACTCTTGTTCTGCGGAACGGCTTTTTATCGTCCGAACAGCGGCACGAAAAGAGGAGATGCCCGCCCGTGCCGGAAAAACGCAAAGTACACGAACCGCAGGACTGCTCTCATCGAAAAGCGGATTCACCCTTTTGTCTCCGGAAAAGCGGCGCCGGGCGCCATTTTACAGGCTACCGATTCCCTTTTCCGGCACTGCTCCGCGTGCAGGCATTCGAATTCGTCCGGTCCTCCGCCTGCCGACTTCAGCATAACCACATTTTCGCACAAATACGGGCAGTATCTGGAAACAACATCATGATGCGCATCCTTCAAAGAACGTTTCTGTTTCATATCAAATCCACGCTTTCTTTCGTTTCATAGCTTTTGTATGTAGTTCATTTTACGCAGAACCGGGCAAAATATGCGCAGTGAACCCCGGAAACAAAAGAAGCATCGGAATTTTTTTCCACAAGAAGATCAGATGTCTGCCGCCGTTACCGGTCGGATCCGGCAGTCGGTTCATCCGGCAGTGCGTCCGTCCTATCCTGCTGTCGCTCCGAGCCGGAAGCCGCCGTCAGCTCCTCATCCGGAACATATTCTTCGAACAGACCGCCCTTTTTAACCGCGCCGAAAATACGGTGCTTCAAGCCCTTGTACTGCCGGTCAAGTCCCGCCAGCATGCGCTTCATCGTCTCCCGTTCCGTTTCGCCGTCAGCCGGACAGAGATTGGTCAAAACCGGCAGCGGATTGTGCCCTGCGAAATATCGGATATCCTTTTCGGGCACATACAGCATCGGACGGATCACGGTAAGATCGCGGCGGCTCATATAAGTAACCGGCAAAAACACCCCCAGCCGTCCCTCATGGAACAGGTTCAGCATGAAGGTTTCCACCACATCATCGTAATGATGCCCCAGAGCAAGCTTTGTCGCCCCCATTTCCTTTGCCGTCTGATGCAGGATGCCGCGCCGCATCTTTGCGCAGAGCGAGCACGGATTTTTCTCCTTGCGATGCTCAAAAATCAAAGAGCCGATGTGTGTTTCCACGATCCGAAGAGGAACCGCAAGCTCTTCGCAAAAGCGGCGCATCGGCTCATAATCCATCCCCTCAAAGCCCATCGACACGCTGATCGCACAGAGCCCGAACCGCTTCGGATAAAAGCGCTGAAGCTCCTTCAGAGCAGCCAGAAGCGTCCAGGAATCCTTTCCGCCGGACAGCCCGACTGCCACCACATCGCCGTCCTCCAGCATATGAAACTCATCGACCGCACAGCGGACGCGGCTCAGAATCCGGCGTATATTCACAAAATCCATCTTATCTCAGCTTTCTCGCTTCCATATAATATCGTTTGTCGCACGCTTCCCCCATGGAAAACGTCTTGCGCGGCAGAACTCCGTTCCTTTTCACATACGGGAAAAGCTCTGCCTTTGAAATGCCGTCAAACAAGAAACCGACCGTATTTTCTTCGGAGGCAAACCGGTACACACTGTCCTCGCCGTGAATATAGTCCACCACAGCCTCCGGATGCTCCGACAGGAACCGATCCAAAAAGTCCTGTACCTGACGGCAGACCAGCGCATCCGTACCGAAAACAGCATGCTCCGTCCCGCCCGGAAAAACCATACGGATGCGTTTGCCGTCGGAAGCCGAACCGTTGAAATACGCCTTCGCAGCAAGAAGCACCTCCTCCGGCTTCACGTGAAAAAGCACACGGTAAATCGGTTCGAAATCCAGCGCGGGATCGTGTATGTTCACAAGCTCCACCAGTGCTGTCTGCGCCCGGAGCAGCCCGCTCTCTGCCGCACAGACCTTTGCGGCGGCAAGCGAATGGTTCCCGTCCCCCACCGCCATCAGCATCGGCTCTTCCTCCCCGCCGCAAAGTGCCGCCAGTGCACACTTCACATGCTCCTGCGCCTTCCGGTCAAGCAGGTATCCACGCAGATGTCCGCCGCCCAGCATCAGATCAAAATCGTACACAAGCGGAAAGCGCGCCTTCTCTGCCGCAAGCGGCTCTGTCACCGTACATCCGGGGTCATCATCCAGCAGCATCACATGCGGCAGCTCCAAGGGAGCCTCACGCCTGATCTCAACCCGCGCCGGGATCCGGGACAGCACCGTTCCCTCCGTTGCGCGGATCAGGGGCTTGCTGCCCGGTTCATAATCATACGCCGACAGCGGAACCGCACCGACCAATCCGTGCCTGACCCTTCCGTCGGAAAGTGTCCGCTCCACCAGAATCATCGCATCCTCATACAGGCGGAAAACGCCTTCATGCAGGTATTCACGCATCGCGTCATTGATCGCCCGGATTCGTCCGTCAAGCTTATCCTCACGCAGGAAAATCTCGGGAAGAATCAGCCGGAGCGCCGACGGGGCACTCCCGATCAGTCTTTCCGCCTCCTCCCAATACTCCGGCTCGGAGGTATGCTGATCGCAGGCAATCACGCTCCATGCTTCATGTCCGCAGGCAGGCAGAAGAATATCCGCCGCCTCAAACGGAACCTGTCTGATATCCGTCATTATGGTGACCCTGACTTTCGCATCGGCGAAAGCTTCCTTTCTTTCTTTTCATATATTCTCGCGGTTATGCCTCAAAAGAACCGTCCGTCGATTTTTCCCATGCAGCAGCCGGCGCCCGGTATGCAGCCCATGCAAGACACACACCGTTCCAAGCCCGCGTTCCGACACCGTTTCAGAGCGCCGTCGCCGCAGACAAGCTCCGGAGCAGCTTGCAGCAGAAGCCGTTTCTGCCGCATCCCGAAAAATCGCCGCAGGCGGTTTGAAACAAAAGAGCGGAGTTCCACCGTCATACGCCATGCCGATGCCGGAACTCCGCCCCACCCTCTTTTCCGCATTTTCCGATAAAAGGAAACAGGCTGCCAAACCGGCAGCCTGATACAAAGCCTGTCAGAAGCCGGCATGATTCCCGGCTCGTTTTTCGCGGGTCTGCCTCCGTCACCGCCGAAAACACGCCGTCCGATTCCCAATCCTCCGGCAGCAAGCACATACGAGCCGGCGCGGGCTTTTCCGCAGACCCGGACTCCTTTCCCTTACAGCTCCGAGGCATGGCAGACGTCAACTCTGCCGCCCACAGCCCCCTTCAGGGTAGCCGTAGCAGACGGAGAGATCAGCCCGATCCTGTACTGACCGTCCTTCAGTCTGTCAACCCGCTCTACATTATATCTGGCTCCGCGGTACATCAGCTGTACATATGTCCTTTTATTGAACATACTGCTGCTTGCCCGCAGCTTTTTAATCAACTCTTCGGTCAGAACCATATCCTCCACATCGATCAGCTCCGAGACAGTCCGGCTCGGGCGTCTGGTCATTTCCGATATGGTCAGAACATCATGCGGAACCTTACTTTGCATCGCAAGCTCCTCTCCTCCGACAGCAGAAAACACCCCCCATCGAAGAGCGTTCCGTCTGCGTCGGCCCAGTATACGGTGCCCCCGATGGAATCCATACAAACCGTGTAGAAGTTAGCGAGAACGAAAAGTTTGTTTACCTGTATTATAGCAAAATACAATTCCTTTGTCAAGCGTAGGAATTAAATTCCGGTGCGGGAGGCTTTCTTTCTCTCCCGGGCTGCTCCGGCGGCATATCAATCAAGCCCTCGCCTGCCGTTGCAATATACCGTTTTGCCTGTGTGGAAAACAGCTCATAGTATCTGCCGCGTGCGTTCATCAGCTCACGGTGATTTCCCTCCTCCACCAATCTGCCGTTTTCAAGCACGATGATTTTGGATGCCACCGTTGCGGAGGAAAGCCGGTGCGAGACAAAGATCGTTGTCTTATCCTTCCGCAGCTCATCAAACTGCCGGAAAATCTCCTGCTCCGCAATCGCATCCAGAGACGCCGTCGGCTCATCCAGAATCAGAAAATCGGAATCCGAGTAAAACGCCCGCGCGATGGAAAGCTTTTGCCACTGACCGATGGACAGCTCGATGCCGTCCTCCGAGAAATACCGCATCAGCGGCGTCTCATAGCCCTTCGGCAGTCTGTTTATAAACTGATCTGCCGAGGACTGACGGGCTGCCTCCACGATCGCGGACTGCTCCGGCTTGCGTTCGATCTGACCGAACGAGATATTGTCAGCCACACTGAAGGCATACTTTCCGAAATCTTGGAAAATAATTCCGTACATCTTGTAAAGCTCTTCCACGTCATATTCCCGGATATCAAAGCCGTCCAGCAGGACCTCTCCCTCGGTGGGATCGTATAACCGGGTAATCAGCTTGATCAGGGTCGTTTTTCCGGCGCCGTTCAGACCGACAAGCACACAGGTGTCGCCCGCGTGCAGCGTCAGATTGATATCGTGCAGCACATCGCGCTCTGTCCCGGGATAACGAAAGGAAACATGCCGCAATTCTATGGTATGCGCCTCATGACGCCGCACATGACGGGGATTCGCGGCATCCAGCGGAACAATCGTCTTTTTCTCGCGCATAAACAGAATGAGATTGTCGATAAACAGCGTTCCCTCATAAATCGTTGCGGTCGTGGAAATCAGACCGGAAATACCGCCCGCAATGGAATTCAGCGCGCCCGTATACAGCGAAAAATCTCCGATCTGTCCGCTGCCGAAGATCACGCCGGAGGCAACCCTTATGTACAGCCAGCAGTTCACCGCCGTAGAGACCAGCATCAGGGCGATATTCCATGCGCTCTCCGAATAAATCAGGCTCTTGATTCCGTGAAAATACCGTTCAAATACGTTCTGATACCCCTTCAGGAAGGTATCGGACAAGCCAAACAGACGGACCTCCTTCACCATATCCTTATCCACCATCAGGTTGGAATAATAGCTCATCTGCCGGCGGTCCACCGAACGGCGGCGCACATAATTGAAGTTCTTTTTGCGGTAAACAAAGTTGATGACCGCGCTCGGCACAGATACGGCAATAATGAGAAGCGGCGCAAACGGCAGAATTCCCGCCGTCATGGCGATAAAGGAGATCATAGTGATCAGCGTGGAAATAATGCTGAATGTGGACTTCAGCATCTGCACCGGGCGCATTCCGGCCTCACGGTTGGCGTTCTCCAGACGCTCATAAAACTCGGGCTTGTCAAAGGAAGCGATATCCACATCCTTTGCCTTGACCATAATTTTCATTTTAATGCTGTTTGTGATCATCTCACCGGAGATCCGGTACAGCATATTGTACAGGTTGTTCACAATGCTGTTGAAAATCAGATATCCGAACTGCAAAAACAGCGCCGCATAGATGCCGTCCAGCGTTTTTTGCAGCATGCAGGCAGCCAGCACATTCATCAGGTTCGCTGCAATCAGGGCTGCCAAAACCGGCATGACGCCGTCATACACTGCCATAAACAGCATTAAAAACAGAATCCACGGTCTGGTATCCCACACCAGCCGGAAAATATAGCCCATCCTTCCCGTCATCCCGGTCAGAACGCGCCAGAGAAAGCCCGGAACCTCCCTAAGCCTTTTGGGCTTCGGCTCCTTCAGTTTCTCATTCATTCTTCTCGGGTCTGCACCCGGAGGCGGTCCCATCATCGGTCCCATACACACACTCCCCTTCCCCTGCCCAACACCTACGGCGAAAATTTTCCGCATTTTGCGGCTTTCCGCATGACAGAAGATCCATTTTTCTTTTCTTCATTGAAATATTTTGTATAGTATACCGTTTTTTCGTCCGAAAAACAAGGCGGAAATTGTTAAAAAAACGGAGAAGCTCTCCGCCTGCCCCATGCAAGCAACACTGCCGTCCGCGCTGCTCTTCCCATCATTTCCTTCCATATCTTCCGTATGCGCCGCTCTTTCCGTACTGCTTTCCCATCCCTTTCTGTATGTACGCCTTCCTCCCGCATCCGGCAATGCCGTCACGGCTGCCGTATCTTGCAGCCATGCAAAAAGGCGGTGTGAAAAACCCGTTTGAGTTTCTCAGCACCGCCGCCGGCATCGATTCCCGCGGTCTGACACCGCCATTTTGCCACAAGGGATCAAGCATAACAAGCAGGAAATAACGGCTTGGCTCTCGCTCCATATACCGAAAGCACACAGCCTGAAAGGCTGCCGACGCCGCAGCTTTAAAAGTCCAATCACCCGCGTCAGGCTCAGGACTGCTTTGCGGGCTTATTTTTCTTCCATGCCGATCAGACTTCTTATGACATAGCCCGCGATCAGAAGCCCGCCCACTGCGGGTACATAGGAAATGGAAGCAGGCGTCCTGCTCCCGGTCCGAACCGGTTCCTCATCGGAATACAGCACCGTCACGCCCGAAATATGCATATCCCTCAGCTTTTTCCGCATCACCCGCGCCAGAGGGCACACAGAGGTCTTTGAGATATCCGCAATATGAAACTGCTCCGGACGGAGCTTGTTTCCCGTCCCCATGGAGGATATCACCGGGACGGAGCTTTCCTTTGCCTGCCGTATAATCGCAAGCTTTGCCGTCACCGTGTCGATCGCGTCAATGATATAATCCGGCTCTGCCTCCGCAATCAGGGAAGCGATATTGGAGGCATCGGCAAACACATCTTTTGCGGCTGCACGGCACTCCGGATTGATTCTCCGGATCCGCTCCACGGCAAGCTCCGCCTTTTTCCGCCCCACCGTTTCCGTATCGGCAATCAGCTGCCGGTTCAGATTGGAAAGTGCGACCGTGTCATGATCCACCACGGTGATTCTTCCGATTCCCGCACGGCAGCACGCCTCCGCCGCGTATCCGCCGACTCCGCCGACCCCGAAAATCAGAACGGAGCAAGCCTTCAGGCGTTCCACGCGCTCCTCTCCGATCAGGGCAGCCTCTCTGACCTGCCATTCCTCCATATTCCGTCTCCTCCCCATTTTCTTGTCTCACCGGTCCGAAATCCGGCGCACTCCCCGTGCGCATCGGGCGGCATACCGCTGCCATCCGCCGCATCTGTCCCTCGGCATGTCCATCCCGCGCAGGGCAATACAGACATCAGACTCTGATCGGGCGCATAATCCGGTCCGCAAAAAGACTCTCACCTGCACTTAAGCCGCTGCGCCAGAGCCTCGTCCGCCGTCACATATGCGCTGTAATTCGTAGAATACGTCACATAACCGGGCTTGGAAGCCGGCGGCTTCTTCACATTCCGGACACGCGTATAGTCCACCGCAACCTTTTGTCCGCGCGGCGCCTTGGAATATACTGCGGCAATCGTTGCAGCCTCGGTGTAATCCGCTTCCGAGGGCTCCTCTGTTCCGCAGAACAGCACGGCGTGGGAGCCGGGGCATCCGTGAATGTGAAACCAGATATCATTTTTCCCGGCGAGCTTGTGCGTCAGATGATCGTTCTGCGCGTTGTTTTTCCCGCACAGCACGCGGAAGCCCCCCGAGGTGCGGAATTCCATCGGCTTCGGTGCGGTCGGCTTGACCGGTCTGTAGCCCTTCATTTTTGAGGCAAAGCCAGCCTCGTACAGCTCCCGCCGGATCTCCGAAAGATCAGTTTCATTCTCTGCCCGCGCAAGCGCATCGAAGACCGTTCCGATATAGTCAAGCTCCTCCCGCGCGAGCTCCAGCTGATGCGTCAGCGCGGTCTCAGCCGTCTTCGCCTTGCTGTACTTTTTATAATACCGCTGCGCGTTCTGAGCAGGCGTCAGCCTGGAGTCAAGCTGAATTTCCTTCATCTCCCCGTCCGGACTGTAATAGTTTTCCAGTCTTGCAGCACGCATGCCGCGGGACAGCCTGTAAATATTCGCCGTAATCAGATCCCCTGCGATGCGCCATTCTTCCTTTTCCGCACACGCCTCAAGGTCATGGGTCTGCAGTGCAATTTTCTTGGTCAGTCTGGTCTCCGCATTTGTCAGGAGCCGCAGAATGTCGGAGCTGCGCTGCCGGATATGCTCCATCCGGGTTCTCGCACCGAAATACTCATCGGTCAGGCTGCTGAAATGCCGGCAGACCTCCGTTCTGACCTGATCGCCGTACTGTCGGATCTCGGTAAAGCTGTATTCAACCGGGACACCTGTCGCCGCATCCCGCAGAAGCACCGGTGTAAACCGTTTTTCCTCCACCGCCCTGTAAATATCAAAAAACGCCTCATACAGGGCTTCTCCGTCCCCGCCCTGCGCGCGGAAAGCAATTTCCCTTGCGAGAAGCGGAGAAATCCCGAGGTAATGACTCATAATGAATTTGTCCGGCGCCGCAGTGCTTTCGGCATAGTCCCGCAGGAATTTTTCCCGATCGGCGCCGATCGGCGAGACCTTGCCTGTTTGCAGCGGCGGAAGCTCATACAGAATTCCCGGCAGAATCTGCCGTTTTTGTGAGGTTGAAAAATCCACCAGCTTCAGCGCACTGATGATCCTGTAATCCTGCCCGAGGAACATCAGATTGGAGCATTTCCCCATCGTCTCGGAAATCAGATATTTTGTGCAGGGAAAGCCAAGCTCGTCATGAGCCTCCACCGCGATCTCCACCGCTCTCTCAAACCCGAGCTGCTTCACCGAAAGAATTTTCGCCCCGTTCAGGTGCTTCCGCAAAAGCATGCAGAACATCGGCGCAACCTTCGGATTTTCAAAGCTGTTTTCGGTAAAGCCGATCCGCGGATTGTTGGAGCCGGCATCAAAAAGAAGCCGCTGCGACTCCCTGATATCGACCGCCGCACGGTCGCAGTGAAGCTGCAGGATCACGGAATCCTTTCCCGGCTGCATTACCCGTTCAATTCGCGCACCGATCACCGTCCGGTTCAGTTCATCCACAACCGCAGCGACAAAGCCTGCGTCAAACGCCATCTCATTCACACCCTTCCGTTATTCACGCATATAGCCTCCCGGAAAAAACCTCAGACCGCCTCGTCCGTCTCCAGAAAGCACACATAATTGTACTCCAGCGCATGCGGAGCAAACCCTGCCTTTTCGGCAACGCGCGCCGACCCCGGGTTGTCCGACAGGGAAATATAGGTCACACAGCGTCCCTTTTCCAGAAGGAACGCCGTCAGTGCCGCGACATTGGAGGAAGCATATCCCTTTCCCACAGCCTCCGGCGCCGTCTCCACGCCGATATCGGCGACCTCTCCGTCGTCATGATTCACATTGGCAAACGAAAGAAGCTCTCCGTCCCTGACCACGCCGAACAGCGGACAATCCCGATAATTTTCATCCAGCTCGGTTTCCGTCCGGCAGGAAAAGCCGTCATCCCAGTGAATCTCCCCCGTTTCCGGCAGAATCACCTCGCGGCGGAGCTGTGACAGCTCCTCTATCCGGAACACCCGGGCAAACTGCCGGCAATAGCCCTCGTCCGGCAGATACCCGCGCTTTTTCACAAGCGGCTCCAGCCGCTCCCCGATATACGTATAAAAGGAATCGGAAAACAGCCATTCCGGCTTCTCCTTTGCAAGGGCATCCACCTGTCCGGCAAGCTCCATTGCCCACGGAAACGCGTGGATCACGACCTTGCCGCCCGTGCGGACAAGGCTGAACGGAATGATCATCCCGTACAGCCTGCATTCCTCCGTCATTCCGGTTTCAAACACCATGCCGTCATCTCCTCCTGCCGACAGAATCGCGAAAGAGCGGCGCCGGGACGAACGCATACGAAAGCCTCGTGCACAGTCCGGACCTGCCGTCACAATGCAGCTCCCATCCTTTTCCGCTTCTGCCGCACCCGGCAGCAAAGCGGGACGGAGCCGCACCGATGCGATTCAAAAAGGCGCGCCGCAGGGGATGCGACGCGCCCGTGTCTTACCAGTTTATTATACCGTTTTTTTCGGATTTGTCAAGACTCTGTCCGCCTTTTTGGGAACAGCACGGAGCGCTTCGGCGGAAGCCGCGATCCGAAAAACCGGTCAGTCCTCCGCATTCTCCGCCTTTGCCGCGGCAATCACCTTTTCCGCCACGGCAGCAGGAACCTCCTCATAGCGGACGAAATAGTAGGTAAAGCTTCCGCGCCCCTGCGTCATTGCACGCAGAGTCACCACATAATCCTGCATTTCCGCCTTCGGGACCTCCGCGTCCACCACCTGGTATCCCGGCTTGTTTTCCGCCGCGCCGATGCCGAGCACTCTGCCCCGTCTCTTCGGAATATCACTCATGATATCTCCCACAAGAGCCTCCGGCACACGCACCTTCAGCTCTCCGACCGGCTCCAGCAAAACCGGCTTGGCACGCGCAATTCCGTCCTTGTATGCAAGGCTTGCCGCGACCTTGAACGCCATTTCCGAGGAGTCCACATCATGGTAAGAGCCGTCATACAGATCCGCCTTCAGTCTGACCATCGGATACCCCGCAAGAACGCCCCTCTGCATTGCCTCCTGCAAGCCCTTTTCCACCGCCGGGAAGAAATTCTTCGGAACGGCTCCGCCCACAACGGATTCCGTGAAGGTCAGTCCCTCCTCTTCGCCCGGAGAAAATGTAATCTTCACATGTCCGTACTGCCCGTGTCCGCCGGATTGCTTCTTATGCTTCCCCTCCGCCTGAACGGTCTTCCGGATCGTCTCCCGATATGCGATGCGCGGCGTTTTCAGAACCACGCTGACATTATAGCGGCTTTGCAGTTTGGAAACCAGAACGTCCAGATGCATATCTCCCATTCCCGTAATCAAAAGCTGCCGGGTTTCCGGATCGTTTTCAAACCGTACCGTATAATCCTCCTCCAGAAGCCGCGCGATTCCAGCCGAGATCTTATCCTCATCGCCCTTCGCCTTCGGCACCAGCGCCATCGTCATAAACGGCAGCGGGAACCGGATACCGCGATACGCAGGCATGCCGGGAGCGGAAACCAGCGTATCATTTGTATTGCTGTCCGCAAGCTTTGCCATCATACCGATATCACCGCAGGAAAGCTGATCCACCTCGGTCTGCTTCTTTCCGCGCATGACATACAGCCGCCCGGGACGCTCCACCGCACCGGAGCGCAGGTTCGTCAAAGCCATCTGTCTGTCAAGCGTTCCGGTCATCACCTTGAAAAATGACATTTTTCCGACAAACGGGTCGGCAATGGTTTTGAAAATAAAGATCGCGGCATCCGTTCCTTCCTTATCGATCGGAATATCCTCTCCGTCTGCGCCCTTTTCGGTCTTCTTTGCGGTGTGGCGCGGGAAGGACTCCGCAATGACGTCAAGAAGCGTCTCCACGCCCCAGTTTTTCGATGCAGCGCCGCAGAACACAGGAACAATCTGCCCGTGGATAATGCCCTCATGGATACCTTCTGTCATTTCCGCATAGGTGATTTCTTCGCCCGCAAAATATTTCTCCATCAGGGCATCCGACGTTCCGGCAACCGCCTCCAGAAGCATATCGCGGAATTTCTCCACCACATCATGATAGCTGTCCGGCACAGGCGCCTCCGTGTGACTGCCGGTCTTATCATATACGAACGTTTTCAGGTCAATCAGATTGATAAAACCGACAACCTTATCAACATCAACCATCGGGATCATCAGCGGGCAGACCGAAATCCCGAATTTATCGTGGATTTCCGTAAAAACGCGGTTGAAGCGGCACTCCGGGTCATCAAATTTGTTGACAAAGAAGGCGCGCGGAATTCCCTGCTCAACCGCGTAATCCCACGCCAGCTCTGTTCCGGTTTCAATCCCCGCCTTACCGTCCACCATAATGATTGCGGCATCCGCAACCCTGACGCCCTCGACTGCCTCTCCCGCAAAGCCAAGATATCCGGGGGTATCGATGATATTGACCTTTGCGCCCTTCCACATGCAGTTTGCAACGGCAGTCTGCAGAGAAAATCCACGGCGAATCTCCTCGGAATCATAGTCACATACCGTGTTTCCGTCGGTGATATTTCCAAGCCGATCGGTCGCCTTGCTCAAAAAAAGCATCGATTCCGCCAGCGTTGTTTTTCCGGTACTTCCGTGACCCAAAAGGCAAATGTTACGGATCTGAGAGGTAATGATTCTTTCCATGTTTCTTCTCCTTCAGTTTCATATTTTGGCAGGATTTATGTACGATTTTTGTCATGTTGCTTCGAATCGAAAGAAATTTGTCTATTTCGCACTAATTCAATCTGCTCACAATTATTATAACGCATTTATTGCACAATTTCAAGAAGGAGGTTCCACTTTTTAACCGATGTACCGTATATTTTAGCCGCTTTCATTTGTCTATATTATACAATTTCCCTTGCCATGTTTCCCATTTTGCAAAGGTTTTGTCGATTCCGTTCAGAACGGCGCGTTTATCCTTACCCCAAAGGGGCGCCGCCAATTCGTCCTCCTGCGCATCTCCGGTCAGTCTGCCGATCACAATATCTGAAGGAAGCCGCTCCAGCTGTGCCACAACCAGCGAGATGTATTCCTCCCGGCTCATCAGTTCAGCCTCGCCTGCACGGTACAGCCGTTCCATCGCGGTTCCGCGCACCACATACAGCATATGCAGCTTCAGCTGCTCCGGATGCAGCTCCGCCATCCGTTCCGCGGTCTCCAGCATCATTTCACGGGTTTCACCGGGCAGTCCGTTGATCAGGTGAACACACCGGCTGATTCCCTCCAGCCTGTGAAAGCCGTCCAGAAATTCCCGATAGCTGTGGCAGCGGTTGATCAGCCGCGCCGTTTGCTCATGTGCAGTCTGAAGCCCAAGCTCCACCGTCACAAATGTCTGCTCACCAAGCCGGCGCAAATATGCCGCCGTTTCCTCCGGCAGGCAGTCTGCTCTTGTTGCAATGCTGATTCCGACCACGTTTTCCTGGCAGAGCGCTTCCTCATACAGGCGCTTCAGGGTATCCAGCGGTGCATATGTGTTGGTAAACATCTGGAAATAGGCAATATATCGCTTGACCCGCATCTGCCTGTCCCATTTCCGGTCCATCACGGCTTTCGCTTCCGCAATCTGCCGGGAAACGCTTTCTCCTCTGCCCTCCAGTCCGCGGCAGCTGCAGTAGATGCACCCGCCCCTTCCCTTGCTCCCATCGATATTCGGGCAGGTAAACCCCGCATCAATGGGGAGCTTTGCGGTTTTGCCGCCGAACCTTTGCTTCATAAAATAATCATAGGTATAGTACCGCTTGTTATTGTCCGCAAACGGAAACGGATTTTCTTTCCTGTTACCCTTTCCCACGAAGCAGCCCCTCCTTTTGCCCAAGATACAGTCTCTGCCGGAACAAAACACGGGACACTGCGCTTTGGCGCAGTGTCCCGGTCATAATGCCATGGATAAGACTCAGCCGACAATACCGGAACGCTCAATACCCTGAACAAGATATCTCTGGCAGAACAGGTAAACGACAATCAGCGGAGCGATAATCAAAAGACTGCATGTATTCCGTATTGCCGCCGTATACAGGTTTTGCGCCGCATACGATGTATCAAGCTTTTTCGGAATCTTTACGATATTCGGCATCAATGTGATCTTGCTGGAGCTGGTGAAGAATGCCTTCGTATAGAAGTTATCCGTCCACTGCCAGCTGAAGGCAAAGAGGAATATCGTAATCATCATCGGAATGGAGATCGGAAGAATGATGGTAAAGAAGGTACGCAGTGTGGAGCAGCCGTCGATATATGCGGACTCTTCCAGCTCATCCGGCACGCCGTTGAAGAACTGACGCATGATGAAGATATACAAGCCGTTCTTAAAGCCAAGTCCCGTCAACGAAAGCAGAATCAGCGGAACAAAGGTGTTGGTCAGCTTCAGTTCGGTAATGGGAATCAGCTTAAGACCCGGAATCAATCCGCCGCCGAGCAGCTTCAGGATGTAGAACACATCAAAGTACCGGAACTTCATAAACATGGACAGGCGGAGCGTCTGGTGCGGAACAACCATTGTAAAGACAACCAGAGCGAAGAGAAGCTTCTTCCCCTTGAAGTTATACTTTGCAAAGCCGTACCCGATCAGAGAGCAGATGAAGGTCTGAAGCAAGCCGCAGGCTACCGAGAGAATCGTGGTATTCAGCAGTGCCTCAAAATATTTGTTCTCCGTAATGACGGCGCGGTAGGTATCCAATGTAAAGTGCTTGGGAATCAGCTTAACCGTTGCATCCACGAAATCTTCCTTTGCCATAAAGGAGGAAGCAATCTTGGTGTAGAACGGAAGCAGAATTACATACGAAATACCAAGGAGCAGCACTAAACGGAAAAACCACCAAACGATCTTTCCGACAAAGTTCCAGGACAGATATTTGATCCGGAATCTGGTCCACGCATTGGTTCTTTCGAAGTCGACCTTAATCTTGTTTTTGGATTCTTTCAGAATCTTCGGGGCATTTTCAGTTGACTGTGCGTTCATTTTTATTCCCCTCCTTAAGTATCGCGCTTCTGGTAGAAGATATACGCAGACATGACGCCGGCAACAGCCGCGATGATCAGGATGACCACAAGGAAGTACATCCAGGACATTGCAGAGCTGAGCACCTGACCGCCGGCTTCGTTATAGACCGAATCAATATAGGTCATAACCGGATTGGTCGCATCGGTAAAGGCATCGATTACCGTGTATATCGCATTGACCAGAATCATCGGGCTGATCATGGGGAACGTAATTTTCCAGAAGGTTTCCCAGCCGGACGCACCGTCGATCGAGCAGGATTCGTAGATTGCGGGTGAAATGGACTGCAAGCCGGCAAGGAAGACCAGCATCTGAACACCGGAACGGTTGATAATATCATAAATATTATTGATCACTCCGGTTACATACGTAAGAAGATCGCCGCCGATCTGCATGTTATTGAATAGTCGTGAGAAGTCCGCCACAGAAACGACCTGCGTTACCCGGTCTGAGGTCGCACCGGTTGAAATACCGGAAGAGGTATCTCCCATATAACCGGTCAGGACGTTTCCGCTGTCGATCGAGTCAATCAAGCCGGTACAAAGAATAACCGGGATGAAGAAGATCGCACGGAAGGCTGCACGTCCGAACATATTCTGGTTCAGAAGCACCGCCATGAACAGTGAGAAGATGACGATTGCGGGAATATCGAAGACCAACTGACGGATACCGGAACGAAGTGTTGTAACATATGTCGGGTCCTCAGTCAGCGCCGTGCGGTAATTCTCAAAGCCGACAAAATCCAGCTTGAAGCCGCCGCCGCCCGGAATTGTGGTCATCTCATTAAAGCTGTACTTGATGGAATCGTAAATAATCGGAAGATAAATCACCACAAAACCGATCAGGAACGGAAGGATAAACCACCATCCCGCACGTGCTTTCCGTTTGTCAAGGGAGACGATCTTCCTGCGCTTTTGGGGAGACGCCGGCTTTTTCGGAGCCGACTGCTTTACAGTTGCCTGTTTCGTCATTTATTTCGTCCCCTTTCTCAGTGCGGCAACGCTATCAAGAACCACGTTTCCGTTGGAATCGATCTTGATGGCATCATAGGCATGCACTGTATGCCCTTCTACGGTAATGTCGAAGTTGTTGTAGTTCAGGATGAACGAGACGCCGTTCTCATAGGTGACCCGAACGATCATACCGTTGTCGCTTGTATACTTGGTATAATTGTAAGCCGGCTTTTCCTCGGTCTTGCCGTCATCGGATGTATCCTCATCCGTCTTGGGATTCTTGATCGCATCCAGTGCTTCGACTGCGTCATCGTAAGACTTCTGTGCAGCCTCCAGCACTGCAAGCGCCAATGCCTCGGCGTTTACGTTTTCATCTGTCGGATCGGAAGCCGCCAGAGCAGCAGCAGCCTTATATGCCGCATCCGCTTCGGAAAGCTTTCTCGTGTACAGATTCACAAGGCGTTCTGCCTCAGCCAAAGCCTCAGCCTTTGCCTTTTCCTCATTTGCCTTGTTTTCCTCTTCAATCTGCTGATCCCGTTCGGCTTCTGCCTGCGTCGGAATACGCTCTCCGATCAGGAACTCGTGATTTTTCAGAGGAGAATACATGACATCTGCCAGAGCCGTGTTAACCTCGTTGTAAATCTTAACCAGGTCATCCTTCCAGATGCTGTACTTGATGGAGTAATATCTGCTCAGGTCGGAATATTCCTTCAGCTTCTCGGTGTTCTGCATCGCCAGGATAAAGTACGGAGAAGCACCGTTTTCGATCAGCTTCAGAATTTCACGGTCAACATCGCCTGCCATATTGGTCGGCGTGCCGGCAAAATTCAGATAGCCGTGGAATACCAGACCGAAGAACGGAATCGACTCACTTGCATAGGTATAGTTGCTGGAGTCCAGAGACACATTGAGCACGTGATCGACATAGGCAAGCGTGTAAGCGTTGCCTCCGTCCACCATCACTTCCTTGTACGCCTCCTTGATCTTGGAGAGCGTGCCGGTGACAAAGCTCTTGGAGTCCTCACGGTTATACGGCTCCTTCTTGTCAAAGTCGGAGTTGAGATCAGAGCCGAGCGTGGAAACCGAAATATCCTTCACACCGATCTTGGTCATATAGGTCTGCATGCTGCCGAAAATATTGGAGAATACAGACGGGGAAATCGCGATCGAGCCGGTGGACATAAAGAACTGATATGTTGCAGAGTAGGTTCTCTTGGTCGTATAACGGTTATCGATGGTCTTCAGACCGTCGCGCTTCAGGCTGAAGCCGTCAAACCATTTGTCAAGAGATGCATAGGAGAACTCAAATTCCGGGAACAAGCCGAAATTGTTTTCCTCGGCGTATTTCACAAGCTCGCTGTAGCCGTCATCTCCGCCGGCTGCCTTTTCGAACTTGACTTTGTACGGAACCAGTCCGAAAATACCCTCGTTGGCAAAGCCGTTCAGCCTGAAGTTCAGGTTGGTAATGCCTGCCTCCTTCAGCTCGCTGTACATCGTTTTGATATCATCAAACGTGGTCAGCGCACGGCGTCTGATCACCGGAACGGACAGAACCTTTTCCTGCACCTTCATTACGCCAAGCGTCTCAATGTAAAGCGGAACGGAATCTGCCTCATTCTGAAGCGCGGTAAGCGTTCCGTTCTTCAGCAGCTGTGCACGGTATGCATTTGCCATACCGACATAAGATGCTTCAAACAGGTTGCCTGCCGCAGAGGCGTTTTCCTTCGCAACCTCCTCAATTTTGTCGGCATCGGTCAGCATGATATACCGGATCCGGTAAGAGCCGGTATATTTCCGCTCGGACACAACCGTCCAGGTTGCATTTTCGCCGACAGAAATGACGGATGCAAGGTTGTAGGAATCCTTCGGGCGGGGGTTGAACTCTGTAAAGACCGTATTGTATTTATGCTGCACGTTTCCGCCGTGGTCGGTATAGATGCTGGCAAGCGCATCGCCTTCCTCCAGGATTGCGAGGAAGCCGCGGGATGCCATCACGGTCTTGTAGGTGTCTTCGATCTTGGTTTCGGGAGTCGTTTCGCCGGTCTCTCCGGTTTCATCCGTTTCGGCAGGATCTGCTGTTTCTTCCGAGGCATCTGTCTCGGCGGGTGCTTCCGTTTCATCGGAAGCCTCCGTTTCAGCAGGGGCTTCTGTCTCAGCCGGAGCGAGCGTAACGCCGTTTCCATCCGTTTCCGGTGTTTCGGGCGCGGTCGTCTCGGGTGCTGTGGTCTCCTCCGGTCTGGGCGATACGATATTTCCGTTTTCGTCTACTGTATACGTATAGTCCTCAACCAGACCGAATACCGGCAGACGCATAACCTCCTGGTTTGCGCCCTTGATTTCGTAATAAGCGTAATCCTGACCGTACAGCTTACCGGAGATGGTCCTTCCGGTTCCCTGCTTCAGGATATCCTCAAAGCGAACAAGTGCTCCGGAGCCGTCCGGGATCATCGTATATCCGGTGTACTCAGAGGAGCCTGCGCCCATGAACGGAAGCATTCTGATGGAGGTCAGGGAGTAGGTGCTTTCATCGAAGCGGATACCGTTGGCGGGCAGCCGGACGGAAAGTCCGGATTCATCCAGATAATACTCCAGAGAGAGCTTGAAGTTAACCGGATTCGAATCGCTGCCCTCATACTCCGTCAGGTTGTGGTCATATTCCAGAGCCTCAAAGTTGTAATCCGGGCAGTACTGCTTGATAATACCCTCAAGCAGGTTTTTCTCACGCTCGGTCAGGGTCGGGGAAGCGACATAGACAGCATACTTTTCCGTTGCCGGGAAGGCTGCCTGCATTTCCTTGACCTGCTGCTCCGTCAGACTATCGTCAAACGGATCCTTCAGCTCATAGTACGCATCAAAGCGGTTCAGCTTTCTTGCATCCGTAATATTGTTACGGATCATAGTATCCATACGTTCCTTGGTAATCAGGTAGGGCACCAGCTTACGGGTCTCCTGACGTCCCATGGCGTATTCCACGCGGATACCGTTGCGGATGTTGCGGACGGAAATCTGTCCGCGCTGTGCAGCCTCCACATAGGAGAGCATCGTCAGCTCCGTGTTGTTGTCATTATACTGAATAATGATCTGCGACAGAAGCTGGTTTCTCACGTTATCGGAGGATGCGGAGCCGGTCAGAGCCACATCATACGGGTTTGAAAACATGACGTTTCCGGTTGTCTTATCCCTTACGGCAACCTCGCCCGTATAAGACTCATAATACAGCTCATAGCCGTCACGATCCAGCCTGAGCTTCATTGTCGCAAGCTTTTCGTCGGCGGTATAGAAGGCTTCCTTTACATAATCGATTGTGGAATCCTCGCCCGAAGCGGTGTCGGAGGCTGCCGTTGTGCTGGCAGCGGTTTCCGCCGCGGTCGTAGCTTCCGTGGCAGCATCCGTTGTTTCGTCAGCCGACACACACAGCGATGCAAGGGTTCCGATAACCATACAGAAAGCCATCAGTACGGATAAAATTCTGAAATGTTTCATTTATTTATCTTCTCCAATCTTTTTCTGTCACGGTTACATTCGGTAGGATATTTCCGTAATAATATTGGAAACAAATCCGACCATCTTAACAAGCAGCGTTGAGAACAGGATACCGATGAACATGATGAACGCCATTCCGACCACCGTTCCGATGCAGGTCAGAACGTTCTTGAGCAGCGAATAGTCATGCGTCACCATCATGCCGAAGAAGAGCAGGATGCCGACCCACCACCATGCAATGCCTGCGACGCCGTTTACAAGTGCCGCTTCGGACTCAGTCACAAAGTTGGACGCGATTACCGTCGGAATGATAATCATCGGGATCGGAACCAGGCAGTAGGAGGTTGCGATAAAGATATCCTTAAAGCTGCCTTCTCCGTCGAACAGCGTCGTCAGGCACCAGTTTGCCGTAACCCAGAGGAACAGCGGAACCAGAAGCGAGGTGATCTGTGCGAAAATGCTGGAGTAGACCGCGCGGGGATTGAAGATATATCCTCTGCCGATTGCCTGATACGTAAACGTGATGATTGCGAGTGCGATATAGAAGACTGCCGCCCGGACAGAGCCGCGTTTTTCGTGCTTCAGATCCCAGAAGCCGTCAAACGGGTGGACAATCAGATGGAATGCGTAAAGCACTTCCTCCCAGAAGGTCTTCTTTTTACCGGAAAGCGTTGCACGCGCGTTGACCTTCTTCGCAAAGCCGAAGAACTTCACAAGAAGGAAGCAGATGACAACGATAAAGATCGGAACCAGAATAATATACTTGGTCACAACCTCTTTGCGGTACATCTTATAGGCATTGGAGTAGTTTGAGATGTCATATGCATCCTTGAAATACTCCATAGCGCCCTGCCAGTCAAACTGACGGTAAAGCGCCTTGCCGATTCCGATATACGCTGCGTCAAAGTTGGAGTTGCGCTGCAGAATCGCGTTCCAGTCGTCGATCGAAGCATCGTAATTCTGGCGGTTCTGATTCGCAAGCGCGTTGATCAGAATGTCGCCGTATTCGGTTCTGTTGTAGATTGTAATCTTATTGGTGTTTGTATCGAGAAGAAGGATATCGCTTCCGTGGTAGGTGATTGCGCCGACCGTCTGAATGTTGCCGAGCTGCAAGCCCTGATCGCCGAAGGCGAAGAGAAGGTTTCCGTCTTCATCGTAAGTATAGACCTTGGAACGCTTCTGGTCGATAATGGACCAGGTTCCTTCCGGTCCGACCGCAACGTCCACGATCTTGGAGGCGCCGGTAATATTGGAAAGAATGGTGGAGTAATTGACCGACACTTCACCGCCGGGGCCGAAGAAGCCGTTGCGGCGCATGATGTCGTTTCCGGAGGTGTTCAGCTTTTTGACCGGTGCATATGTGCCCTTCTTGCTGGTGATTGCCCCCTGCTGGTTGCCCTCGTTAATAGAGGAGGTCGTCACGTACATGAAACCGTCACCGCTGTAATCCATTGCGATGTTGTTGAACTCCGTGGAGATCAGTGACACGCTCTGTCTCCGCTGCTCTGCCGTCTGGAAGGATCTCCAGAGAAGCTGGAGTGCGCTTGCAGCAACCTGCTGTGCACCGATGAAGCCCTGGAATTCTCCGTCCGCATTCAATGCGATGATACCCTGATAGGTCGTAGCGGATACCACATAGATACCGCCGGACTTATCGACTGCCAGAGCAACCGGCTTGTAGATGGTATCCTTTTCAAAGATATCCGATTCCGGCTGTTCAATGACTCGTACAAAGCTGCCGTCCAGCTTGAACATCACCAGACGGTTATTGTCGGTGTCTGCCACATAAATATACTCTTCCGTGACATAAACGCCGTTCGGAGCCGCAAGACCGTCCGCAATTCCCTGCTCGTTGGTGAATGTACTGATGGTAAATTCAACCTTCCAGAAGGAATCGCACACAACAATGCGGTTGTTGCCCGAGTCCGCAATATAGAACTTGTCATCCGGTCCGCAGAGCAGATCCTTCGGGCTGTTCAGCGGCACATCCAGTCCCATATAGGCGGAATCAATCTGTGTTACGGGCGTATAGGCATCGGGGGAGGTCAGCTGCATTCCCGAAATGGAATACGTATAGGTCTGATACGGCAGCGCTCCTACCGGAAGGGCAGCGGCAAGCGTCATAACAATCAATGCCGCAGCAAAGAGAGACTGAAGTATTTTTTTCATGATCAGATTCCCCCTTAATCCTTCATGCCGGACGAAGCCATCGTCTCGACGATTTTACTCTGGTTGATCAGGAACACGATAATCGGAACGCTCATCATCAGAATGATCGCTGCGGACCCGGCGCCCGCACTGACCGTGGAAATCGTGCTGATTGCGGTGTTAAAGGTCTTCAGCTGCTCCGACCACACATAGCCGGAGGCACCCGTGTTCCAGACGCCCTGGAATGTGGTAACCACCAGCGTCAGCCATGCCGGCTTGACCAGCGGCATCACGATGCGCCAGTAAATGGTCAGCTCCGAAGCGCCGTCGATTCTCGCCGCTTCAATCATTTCATCGGACACGTTGGAGTCGATAAACTGCTTCATCAGGTACAGACCCAAAGTAGATGCCCAGACCGGAACGATCGAAATCGTATAGGTGTTCAGCCAGCCGAGCCATACATAAATGAAGAAGTTTGTAATTCCCGTGACGGTCGAAGAAATCATCAGGGAGTACTGAATAACCGTGAAAATGAATTTGTGACCGGGAAAACGGATCTTGGACAGCGCATACGCTGTCAGAGAACCGAACACAAGGCATCCGAAGGTCGCCGCCACGGAGATGATCACCGTGTTGAATATGTAACGGGACATCGGAACCCATGTGGAGTTCATGTTGGTAAACAAGTCGATAAAGTTCTGAAGCGTCGGCTTGATAACGTAGAAGTTAGGCGGCGTGATCGAGCGCTCACCGAGCGGCTTGAATGCCGTGATAATCAGGTACCAGACCGGCAGGAACATCAGAATACCGAGGATTGTCAGCATGACGCCGATGAATGCGTCTCCCCCGACAGAACGGTTGAGGACAACGGCGTGTTTTCTTGTTCTGAGCTTCTTCATGTCACTGTCCCACCTTTGAAAGCATTTTTTGCACCAGAGAGTTTGCGCCGATCATCAGGAAGAACAGGACAACCGAGATGGCGGAAGCATATCCGAACTCAAAACGTGTTCCCATATATTCCGAAAGATGATGGGTCAGGGTCCATGCGCAATAGTCGGTCGAGGGGTTGCCGCAGAGTGTATCCACGATTCCGCCGAATCCGAAGGAGCCGGTAATTGCAAGCACCGCGCCGAACATCAGGATGGTTTTCATGGACGGGAGTGTGATATACCACAGCTCCTGCCAGCGGTTTTTGATTCCGTCAATGGCGCCCGCCTCATAGAGGGAGCGGTCAACGCCCTGCAAGCCCGCGATATTGGAAAGGAATCCGGTACCGAGCGAGGTCCACAGTGCAACAACGATACAGAGCGGAATGATGTAGGTAACGTTCTTGAAGAACACAATCGGCTGTGTGATCAGACCCATCTTGAAGAGCCAGCCGTTTACATAGCCGTAGATATCGCCCTGGAACAGAAGAAGCCAGACAAGATATGCAGAGCCGGAAATGGACGGTGCATAGAAGATGAAGGTCACGAACGCTCTCACCCGCGGGGAAAGCTCGTTGATGAACCATGCGATCACGAATGAAAGGATGTAGGATGCAGGACCGGTCGTCACCGCGAACATCAGGGTGTTCTGGAACGCCGTCAGGAAGAGGTCGTCCTCCAAAAACATCCGGATGTAGTTATCCATGAAGGTGAACGTCGGCCACTGCAGCATATCAAATGAAGTAAAGCTCAGGATGATGGACAGCACGACCGGCACGACCGTAAATGCAAGGAACATGATGAGGAAGGGCAGAACCATCACATATCCGACCCATGTACGCTTCATCTCGGACCAGATATATTCTCCCTTTGTCATATCCCGGTGCGATTTCGGCTGCTTCGGCTGTTTGGCATCCTTAGCAGTTGCTGAATTTGTCATTTTGCATTTCTCTCCTTATTTGAATTAAGTTTCGAAAGCAGATCAGTTGCCACTCCCGATCTCATAATAGTCAAGGTGGAATTCCTTACGCTTACGGGAAATCTCCTTGTTCATATCAAGAATACGGTCAAGCATTGCATCGATCGGGTTGGTATTGTTGTTGTAAACGTCCATGAATGCGTTGTTTACATATACGTTTACAATATAGTTTCCGGGATATTCCGGAACGCTTGCCAGCTGTTCAAGCTGTGCGTTCAGCGCTTCCTTTTCGTCGGCAGTCCATGCCAGCTTTTTCAGCGCATTGATATTTGCCGTGTTATACTTTGTCGTCGGGTTTGCATTGACGTTCAAAGTTTCTTTTGCCTGACGGAGCTGAGTTTCTTCAGAAACCTGCCACTTGATGTACTCCCACGTGTTGTGGTAACGGCGCTGCTGCTTTTCGGTCTCATCGCTGTTTCTCGGAATGACGTAAGAGCTTACGGTCACGATCGAAGAGCGGTTCAGTGTGCCGTCCTCCTGCTCCATGCCCGGAAGCGGAGCCATTTCCCACAGTCCGCGCAGTTCATAGAAGCTCATCAGCGTATTATAGGTGCCGATCGCATCCGCGATGATGATCGGAATCTCACCGGTACGGAAACGGGTGATATCATAGCTCACCTTGGAGCCGTACTTGGTAAAGAAGTTCATCAGCTTCTCGAATGCGGCAAGCGAGGTGTTGACATCAAGGTTGACCTTCCAGCCCTTATGTCCCTCCTCCTCGGAGTAAACCGTCTGTCCCATCTGATACAGGAAAATCTCGGTTCCGACAAGGCTTGTAGGCATACCGACCTCAAGGTGACCCTTCATCAGAGCAGGCAGAACCACCGTCTCCAGCTCTTCCCATGTGCGGGGAGCCTCCAGACCGTACTCCGCCAGAACGTCGGATCTGTAGAACATCATGTAGAAGGACATGCTTGCCGGAATGCCGTAGGTTTTGCCGTCCATCGTCAGCGGAGCCGTCGCAGACGGGTCGAACCATGTCATGACCTCATCAAAGCCTTCATATTTATATGTACCGTCCGCATTCTTTTCGCTCAGCTCCTGAACGGCATTACGCATACCCCATGTAATCGTATCATTGGAGCTCATGTTGGAAATATCCGGTCCGATACCCGCAAGGATCGCTTCCGTCAGACCTGCGGAAATGACCTTGATCGTCATCGTGATATTGGAATTCGGCGTAAAGTAGTTATCGACCAGATAACGCTGAATCAGGGCATCCTCACGTCCGCCTGCTGAGACGATCCACATTTCGATGGAATCCTTGGCATCGTTTTCGGAGCCTGCCTGATAGCCGATCGTCGTGTAGTCCATAAAGAAGGACATCACAAACGCCTTGATCTCAAACCATGCCGCCTGGAAGAAGTTGGACTTTGCCTGCGGAACGGACTTGAGATCGTCCGAGCACAGGACCACATACTTATCCACCTTCAGGGGCTGGGACAGGGTTGCATACAGCCAGTTGGAAAGCGCGATGATATAGTTTTTATAGGTAATGAAGTTCGGTGCAATCTCATCCTCATCGTTCGCCATTCTTTCGAACAGCAGCGCGATTGTATTCAGCGTCTGCACCTGGTCTCCGAGCTCGCCCGTGACCTCCTGAAGCTCCTTTGCCATCGCGAACAGCTCATCCGCAGCATCGCCGATGATTTTGATAGCATCCGGAGCGATACGGCCGATTCCGTAATCACGGATGGAGTCAGGCGTGGTTCCGAAAATCAGAAGAAGCTTCTGATATGCCGAATTCAGGCGGTCGATCATCTGCTCGACCCGGTATACGTATTCGGTCATCTGACCCAAAACGACCTCGACCTGAATGACGTTCTTTCCTTCCTCAAGGTAGAACAGATAGCCGTCCGAATAGCCGTCGGTCACAAGCTTGCTCTGCCATTCCGGAGAGTAAGGGAACCTTATGTTGTTTGCCTCATCAAACTGGACCTCATTGTTGATGTAGATCCGTCTGGAGGTAAACATACCGATCAGAGAGTTCTGACGGTAACGGCACGCGATGTAGTAAAGACCGGACTTCGGAACGGTAACCTCATATTTCATCCACTGGTTAACGACCGAGCTGTCGATCATGTTGTATTTAATAACCGCAGGGTCCTGAGGCGTTGTCAGAGACGAGGTACGGTCATTTGCAGGGAACAGGCAGGCGTTGGAAACCGCTGCGGGGTTTTCCGCTTCGATCACAACCGGATCCACCCCGGTCACCTCGGTGATGCCTTTTTCCTTGCATTTGGCGATGAAGTCCGCATAAGACATCTCTTCCTCATAAGGATAGAGCTCTATGGAGGAAATCACCATCGGCTCACGGGAGCCTTCAAGCTCCAGCGTGTGCTCTCCCTCCGTCAGATAGAACTCAAACGGCTCCATAGTATAGCCGAGCCAGTCGCGCAGGTAATAGGTCGTCCACTCCGGGCTTTCATTACGTCTCGGACGGACATCGTTCCCGTTGACATCGACCTCAAACAGAGGATTTCCGGCGTCATCATAGCTGTCATATTCATACGACCAGGATCTCGGGAAGTAATAATATCTGGATTCGGAAAACGGCAGCTTTCCGTCGATGTAAAGCATACGCTCGATGGTCGTAAAAGACCCCTCGCAGGCGTAATACGTCACACGGATCGCATATTTTCCCGTCTCCGGAACCGTCACCTTCCAAACAGTCTTTCCCGTCTCGGGCATATACAGGGATGTGGAATCACAATCCGCATAGCCTTTTTCACGCACCTCAACAGCCGCGGTCGTCGAAGCGGCATCGTAATCCGCCGCCATAATCGTGACAGTCTGTGTGGCACGGGGTTCGTTTGCGTAGCGCCGCTTATACTCGTCATATGACTGGATACCCATATACTTCTTGACATCCTCCAAGGAAGTATATCCGTCATAATAACCGGGATAAGAAGCCGCTCCGTCATCTCCGCCTTTGTCAGCCACAGCCGTTTCGCCCGCCGTTCCGGCTTCATCCGCCGATATAACAACGGAGCCGGTCCCGAGCAGGGTCAATGCGGCAAGAAAGACAGACAAAAGTTTCTGATAAAGCTTTTTGTTCATTAATCTTTCCTCCTAGAAGATTGAAATGCAATTCGCACAGGAAGAAAAGCCCCCATGCAATTCCGGTGCCGTTTGTTCCTCTGAACCGGCCGGCAGCCGACAGCCGTCTGATGCATTGCCACACAGTCAAAAAATTGCGTGCGGAGACTCCGAAGCCTCCGCAGCCGAGAGCGATGCCGTTCACCGTATGGCACCCTCACGCCGCGCCGCAATCCAAGCGGGGGATTCTGCATAAGAATTTAATCGCATGCCGTTTCAAGAAATATTGTGCATTGTTGTAAAATATATACAGTTATCTATGACAATATTCATAAAACTTCACCTCAGTATCATAGCATATAATGCCGAAAAAGTCAAGCGCATCAGATTTGCAACCAATTTGAAACGAAAGTATGTACACACTTTTTCAGGGGGCAAATATCCCCTTGAAAGGAAACGCCGCCCCGTCTTTTGCACCGCCGTTTTCAAAGCGGCGGCAGCTTATTTTTTGTCATTGTAATTTACCTTTTTTTCGTTAAAATACGCTGTTTCAGCGCCTTTTATCCGTTTTTTCTTCTTTTTTCTCGGATGAGTAAATAAAATTTACCGCCCGTAATTTTTGCCGCACTGCAATTTTGTTTTCGGGAAAGTTTCATATTGTGCATTTTAACCAAAACGAGCCGAAAAATTTCTACATGCCATGCGGCACAAAAAAAACGCATTTTTTCATTGTTCGCCATCCGGCTCCAATAAAATTTTCCTGTTTTTGGTTTTTCAGAGATGTTCACGCCCCCACGGCGTTGACACATGCTCCGGAATGTGCTATAATGCAGATGCTTAAATTCCCGTGCCGACTGCGCGGCAGCAGAACCTCTCCGGCAGCAGACGGCAGGAGCGCAGAGCCGTGCGTCCGCCGTCCGAAAGGGTTCCGGATCGCCCCATCGCGGCGCCGCGCCGTGCAATCTGCGCCTCCGACCGCGTCTGCATCCGGCGGTCCCGTTCCGAAAACGCAAGGGGGCTGCTTCCGCATGCCGGCGCATCGGCATTCCCGGCAAAACCAACAGCAGATGAGGTAAGCGTTATGCACAACAGCTTTTTCGCTTTTGTCTTCCGGCAAAAATACATCCGCAGATGGAGTCTGATGCGCAATGTCAGGGACGAAACCCTGTCCGAGCACTGCGCGGAGGTCGCCATTCTTTCCCACGCGCTTGCCCTGATCGGAAACCGCTTTTTCGGCAGAAATTATCTTCCGGACCGCGCCGCAGCGCTTGCGCTCTATCACGATGTCCCCGAGGTCATCACCGGTGATCTGCCCACGCCGATCAAGTATTTCTCCGGAGCCGTGCGCGAGGGCTATGGTGCGATTGAATCGAACGCTGTCCTCCGGCTTCTGAATCAGCTTCCGCAGGAGCTGCGCTCCGATTATGCCGCGCTGCTCACCCCCGGAGACCGGGACCGGGAGCTTATGCCTCTGGTCAAGGCGGCGGATAAGCTCAGCGCCTATATCAAATGCATTGAAGAAGAAAAATCCGGAAACAAGGAGTTTCTGTCAGCCAAGCGGTCCACTGCACGGGCGCTTGCGGACATGCATTGCCCGGAAGCCGATTGGTTCATCGAGCACATGCTGCCGCCGTTCTCCATGACGCTGGACGAGATTTCATGAATCCTTCCGCATCCGAAAACCGTCCGGAGAGACGCTGCGGCATTCGGCTCCCCCGCCGGCACACGTTTCGGCGCGTTTCCGATATTCGCCGGAAAGTGCGCGGAGCGTAAGGCAAGCCGGAAGCGGATGATTCCGAGGACCTCACGCGAAGCATTTCCCCTCCGCATATACCGGTTCCGCTATATTAATAAAGGATGGCTTGGCTCTGCGCGGAAGGCGGACACAAGCCGGTCGCCTGCCGTGCTTCACAGCTTCCGCACAAGCAGACTCAAAAGCGGAAACGGCGATAAAATTCCGATCCGGACTGCTGCTCCGCGCTTTTTGTAGCAAACAGAAGCGAAAGCCCCGGTCATCGGAGCCGTCAATGTTTCAGATCATTTCACAGACCTTTCCCCCAAGCCGCACCCAAAGACCCTTACCCATCATAAGCCCCCATATTACGGGCAGCCCGTGCGCTTTCTGCCGCAAACGGCGAGCGAAAGCCCCCGCCCCGATTCCGCAAGAAAGGAAGCCTTCGCCGAAGCGAGGGCAACGGTCACACATCATGGCAGATCTACTTTGCAGACTATACGAAAACGATATCGACCCCCAGCCGGAAATTTCCCGTCTGCGCGCACAGGGAATCGAAATCAAACGCGCACATCCCGTCAACAAAACCGCAATTCTGGACTTTATCGAGCAGGAATTCAGCAGCGGCTGGCGCAATGAGGCGGAGCACTGCTTTTCGCACTGCTTCACCACTATGTATATTGCGGTAAAGGAGAAAAAGGTTATCGGCTTCGCCTGCTACGAAGCAACCGGACGGGACTTTTTCGGTCCGGTCGGTGTGAAAAGCGAATACCGCCGCATGCACATCGGACTTGCCCTGTCCAAGTGCTGCCTCAACTCCATGAAGGAGATGGGCTATGCCTATGCGGTAATCGGATGGGCTGCGCACGGCGCCTTTGATTTCTACAAGCAGCACCTCGGTGCTGTTGAAATCCCGGATTCCGAGGCGAGAAACAGCATCTACCGCAACCTGCTTCAGGTTGACTGAGCCTCCGAAAGCATCGGCAGATACGCAGCGGCAGGCTCTCCTTCCGCAGGCTCCCGTCCGGAAGCAGATTTCGTTTTCCGTCTGCCCCCTCCGGAAAAGAGCACCTCGCCCGAAGCTGCCGCAGAGGCTTGCAGGCATCGGAATTTCCGCTGCCCTCCCGCAAATCACATCCAAAAAGCAAAAAGGAGCGGTATACCGTATGATCGGAATATTTGACAGCGGTTTGGGCGGATTGACCGCATTGAAGGAAATCCGCCGCCTGATGCCGGAGCAGGAGCTGATCTATTTCGGAGACACCGGCAGGGTCCCGTACGGTCCACGTTCCGGAGAGACCATTTCAAAATACGCGCTGCAGGATATGCGCTTTCTGACCTCCTTTCCCGTGGATGCCGTTGTGGTTGCCTGCGGAACGGTCAGCACCACGGCGCTCCCAATGCTCCGAAGGGTCTTTGACATCCCGATCATCGGCGTCGTTGAGGGCGCTGCGGAAGCGGCGGCAAAGGCAACCGAAAACGGAAAAATCGCCGTGATCGGCACCGCAGCCACCGTCCGGACAGGCGCATTTCCGCAGGCGATCCGCCGGTTTTTGCCGGATGCCGAGGTGACCTCCAAAGCCTGCCCGCTGTTTGTCCCGCTGGTGGAAAACGGCTTTGTCGGTCAGGACGATGAGGTGACACGGCTTGTTTGCCGCCGGTATCTGGAGCCAATCCGCGAAACCGGCTGCGACACGCTGATTCTCGGCTGCACGCATTACCCGATCATCGCCCCCGCCATTGCGCAGACCCTGCCCGGCGTCACGCTGATCAACACAGGACTGGAGGCGGCGCGAAAGCTCTGCTCTCTGCCCGGCATCCCGCACACGGAAGGAGCAGCCGGTGCATCGGCTCCGGTCAGATACTATGTCAGCGATGACCCGGAGATGTTTGTCAATACCGCCTCTGTTTTTCTCGGCGGTGCTTTGGACGGCACGGTCGAAAAAATCGAAATAGACCGGTATTGAACCGGGTTCCGCACCCGAAGTCCGGCAAAAAACCGGAAAAATCATCCGAAAAAAATTTTTGTTCGGCAAGCTGCCGTCAAAGGGAACTTTTCCCGCAGTTTGTACGTCTGTCCGAAAAAGCTGCGAACCGCCCGCCGGGTCCATCCCGGACCAGCCCGGAGCGCTTTGCGGTTTTTTTGTGCCCCGAGTGAGGAAATATCAGGATTAAATGTATAAAAAATCCCAAACAATGCTTCGGAAGGTTGCCTCGGCATCTTTTTCGGGTATGCTTTCCGCGGAAGCTCCGGTCCGCAAGACCGAGGCGCAAAAAGTGCGCCCCTTCCCGATCGTGCGGCGTCCTTCCCGTGCGCGGCTGCAAAAAACCGCCCTTGTCCCAAGCGCCGCCAATGGTGGTTTTCACGCCCTGTCCCGCACGGAGCAGCAAAAAAACGCCGGAGCGTTTTCTTATGCCATAACCCCACGGCAGTTTTCCCTCCCGTCTGTCGGCAAGCCCCTTTTTTGCAAGCACGCATCGGCAATGCTCCGATGTCATGCCGGCGGGAATGCACCGGCTGCCCGCCTGTTCTATATGGAGAAGCACGCCCGTCCCTGCGGTCCTTGGAGCAAAGCCCGAACGATCTCCCCGCAGCCGGCACGCCGCACCTTTCCTTGCCCGGGCGGCGGCAATCCTGCTTTGCAAAGCCGGGTGAAATATCCAAAATCAGTCAAATATTCCCGAATCGGTTTTCCGCCGTTGTTTTGCAGCTTTTCCATTTGAGCGGCTGCATCTTTGCTCCGCAAAGTCTGCCGCAATTCCGAAAAAGGATGCTTTTGCCAACACAAAAGCCACGGTTATAAAAAAATGTCCCGAAAATCTCTTCCGGCTTCCATTCAAAAAAACATTCATTATGCCGCTTTCGCTGTTTTTGTCCTCCTGCAGGGAGGAATCATGCGCTACACCGTTCAGTACGGCGATGATTACTTCTACACCACTTTTTTAAGCGGCGGGCTGAAAAGCTTTGCAGAAAGAAATATCTGGCACTACATGGAAGTAAACGGCAGATGCTTTGTGCACCTTCTGGACGAGCTTCTGCTCGCCGGCGGCACAATCACCGCCTTCCGCATCTTCAACACGCTGTGTGTCTCCGCCATTGCATTCCTCACCGCTTATCTCGCCGCAGACTGCCAGAACGGAGGAATCCGCAAAAAGGAGTTCAGACCCGCGCTGATCGCCTCCTGCTTTGCCTTTTCTCTGATTGATATCAGCATGGCGTCCACCTGCATCTACTGGGCAACCGGAGCTGTAAACTACCTGTTTCCAATGCTCCCCCTGCTCGGCATGCTCATTCTGACAGAGCGGTATCTAAGCTCCGGAAAGGCAGGCGCGGGACTTCTTGTTCTGTCGGTTCTGACCGGGCTGACCGTTGAGCAGTATTCCTTCGCCGCAGATATCATCATCCTGTACGCGCTGCTCCGGCTGATGCTGATGAAAAAAAGACCGGGCGTCCTTTTCTGCATAACCGGAATTCTGACATGGCTCGCTTCCGCAACCGTGTTTTTTGCGCCCGGAAATGAGGTCAGAAAAACCTATCACACCGATTTTTATCAGCTGCCTCTTGTGAAAAGGCTTCTTTCCAATCTGCGCGGTCTTGCCGGACTGACCGTCAGCCGTTCCGGGATGGCGCCGGCACTCCTTCTGTTTTTCCTTCTTTGTGTCTTTGTGTACCTGCAGAAAAAGCGCAAGGTCCCCGTTCTTTTCAACGGAGCCGCAGGGCTTGGCATGCTCGTCTATCTGTTTTCGGAAAACCGCCCGGTCGGCATTTTCTGCTGTGCGCTCGCCTGCATCGCGCTCCTTTTCGATCTGTGGCTGTTCTTTTCGGAGTCTCTTGCGGGAGCCTCTCCGTTAAATGCGCTCCTTTTGATGCTTGCCGGCGGCTTGCAGGCAGCAATGCTGTTTTCTCCGCTGTTCGGTCCGCGCACCTCGCTTGTCTCCGTTCTCCTGCTGAATGTGCTCAGCGTCCGGCTGATCTGCGGAAGTGCGGCTCCGCACAAAGTTTTGACCGTGCTCCCGGTCTGTGCAGTTCTTCTGTATCTGTCCCCGTCCCGCCTTCCCATGCTCCTCGGACTTGCCCTGTTTGCGGCAATCTGCCTGTTTTCCCTGTTTGCAAAGGAGCCGGAAAAGCCGCAGGCGGGCGCCGGCATGAGGAATGCTTCTGTTTTTCTTTCCATTCTTGTCTTTACGGTGCTCCCGCTTGTCGGGAATCTGATCGGCTACCGTGCGAACTATCTGGTATCCGAGGAAAACGAACGCAAAATTGCTGCCTGCCTGAACAGCATGCCGGAGGAGCAGACACTGGAGCTTTACTATCTGCCAAACGATTCCTGCCGCTATACTGCCCCCTATGACACCGATTATCACGCCTATTGGTTCAAGGTGTCCAGACACATTCCCGAGGACACCGTTCTGACCTTCATTCCCTTCCCCGCCCGCTCTGCGGACTGATCCGGCAGGCAGCTTCATTGCAATCCCCAGTCTAAATCGGTTGGAAACAGACAACCGCGGCGATTCCGCACGGTCAGTTTAAAGCGCAGTTATCCAAGCCGCCCGGCATCCGGTGCGGCTTTTGCTTTTTCCGCCGATGCATACGCCTGCCTCTTTATGCCCGGGCTCGGACAAGCCTGAAATCGTGCGCATGTCCTGAACGTTTTTCAAAAAAGCATCTGCCTGCCGCCCGGCGTCCGGCGCAGATTTTGTCTTTCCCGGGTTTTTCTTCCCGCGTCTCAGCCCGGGCAGCATGCAGCCGGAGTCCGAAATACAGCTCCGTGCAAGCGGCGGTCTGCCGCAAAAGAATGCGGGCAAATGTCAGTTTGACGGCTTATCCGGCATCCTGCATTCTCCCGAAAGCCAGACCCAGGCGCAGCCAACGCCACGGCGGTATGAAAACCCTTTCCGAGGCTTCAGGCACTGCCGCAGGCATTGCACCCTTCGGCAGACGCTGCCAATCAAACCATGAAAAGCCCTGCGAAAGCAGTCGGAGCCATGTCAAAAGCGACGGAAGCCTTCCCGGCACATCGGAGCACCCGTCCGATGCATCGTTTTTGAACCGCACTTTTGACTGCGCCGGTCAGCCAAGCCTGAAAAGAACCGCCAAAAGCGGAGCCCGAACAAGAAAATACAGAGGGGATGCCGAAAACATACAAGTTTTCAGCATCCCCTCAGACATGCCGGTCGGAATTCCGGCATGTCTGATGCATTCTTGCCCGTCTCCTTTGTTTTTTCAGCGCCCCATGCAGCCCGACGGGGCAAATGTCAAAGGGGCGTAAAAACCGCAAAACGAGTTTTTACACCCCCGGATTCTGTTATCTTCAGATCGACTTTGCGTGAGCAAGCAGGTACTTCTCTGCTTCTCCGTTCCACAAATTGTTGTGGCGGCTCACGATCGCACCAAGCTCGCGGAGCATCGGGTCCTCTGAAGCTGCCAGATCGTCCAAAGCGGTCAGCGGAAGATCAATGTTGGTATAAATCAGCTTTTTGCCGCCCTTGATGTTCGGAAGATTCAGCACGGTGTCAACCACGGCATTCAGTCCGCCGATGTGCGTAATCATCATGGCAGGGTTCATTCTGCCCGCATTCATCATGGCAATTGCCTCGCGCATATCATCGGTATTTCCGCCCGAGGTGCCGACAATATGCGTGGAGTTATAGTGAACATTATAGAAATTGAATTCAGCCGAGAATGCGGTGTTGGTCGGACCGGCAAAGAAATTCAGGCAGCCGTCTCTTCCGAGCAGCTTGCTTGCCATTTCCACAACCGCGCGGACCGGAGCATAGCAGTACACATCGTCAAAGCCCTTTCCGCCGGTCAGACCGATCATATAGGCAACCGGGTCCTCATACTGATTCGTGTTCACATAATAAAGCTTCACGCCGTTCTTTGCCGCATCCTCCACGGTCAGAACCTCGGAAGCGCGCTTCAGACGTGCGTCGTCAATATCGGTCACCACAATCACGGACGGCTTTCTGTCGTTGTGAATCGCATAATCGATCGCACCCAGTCCCATCGGTCCCGCAGAAGCCAGCATCGCCATGCAGCCGCCCTCCACGATTCCCATATCGTGAACATACACGCCGGGACGCGTATGATACTGTGCATGGAAGCCGCCGATGATGCAGGAAACCGGCTCAGCCAGAGAGCCGTAGAAAAACACATCGTGATTATAGGGCAAAAGACAGTTCATGTCCATCACCTCATGCGGAATCACGACATAGGTTGCATCTCCGCCGATATACCGGAAGGAATAGCCGGGAGCATCCAGAGAGCCGTGATAGCACAGTGCCGGCTGAATGGAAAACTTATCGCCGGGCTTGAACTGATCCTTCCACTTTGCGCCGACCTCCACGATTTCTCCGCAGAATTCGTGACCGACAATCACAGGGTTTTCTGCCACATCGTTCGGCACGCGCTTATGTGCGGCACCCTGAATCGCCGCCTTATATGTTGACATGCAAATACTGTCCGAAATAATATGAGCGAGAATCTCATCGTCCTTGATGGCAGGGAGTTCAAACTCCTCCAGTCTCAGATCCTCTTTGCCGTAAAGGCGTACTGCTTTGGTTTTCATGCGTCATTACTACCTTTCTCCTTGAGTTTGCGGAACAGGCTGTTGATGCTGTCCTGCCGCGCCCGGGTTTCCTTCTCATCGCGGACAAGGGTCAGGCAAACGGCATCGCCCTCTCGCGCCGGTTCGGAAAACCAGCTGAGCGGAACGGAAGCGGTGTTGCCGGAATCGTCCGAGAGAACCGCCAGACTTCCTTCAATACGGTCGCAGACAAGCTTCATCCAATCTGCTCCTTTCCACCGGCAGCCTCTGCCCGCCCTCCGGGGACCGTGGCAGGCACCGCCGATAAAACAGCGTATTCCGCTGTTTTTTCTGTTTGATGCCATTATAGCATGGCGTGCTCCGTTTGTCAACAACATGCAAAAATGTTATCCGAGCAGCCGGATTTCCATGTAAAGCATCATTTTTTCTGTAAAAATTCATCAGCAAGGCACCCGGTTTTGTGATGTTTTTTCATTCCGGGTCACTTTCGTTAAAAAAGCGGATACAATGCGCCCCGGAGCCTCCGCCGGACACTCCGTGAGCGCCGGAACGGGCATTTTGCGGGAGCACACCCTGTGCGCTTCGCCGGACTCTTCCGAACCCCGTTCGGCAAAAGATTGCGGCTGCATGATCATAAGCAGTTCTCCGGAATCCCTTCCTTATGCCAAAGGAGCGCATATCCTCGATTTTCACAATTCAGGGATTCATAGGAGCATCATTGCAGCCCGGCTTCAGGCAAAACAGCCGCAGAAAAATGTCCCGTACAGACCTGATCGCTCTCAGCTCCGCAAAGCATCCCGCAATCCTTCCGATCCGGCAGGAACGGTGCCTGAAAATGATTGAAAAAGCCCGGATGATTTTATAAATTCTTTGCTTTTTTCGAAATACTGTGGTATAATGAATATGGTATACTATCTTCCGGCAAGCCAAGTAAAGCCGCCGCATTCTCGAATTTGCCGGCTTCCCGTCAAATTCATAGCGTCTCGCTTGAATTTGAGGTATCATGCGCAGAGCTTTTCCCGGAACGGCAAAAGTCAGCCGCTGCGCGCCGTGCGGCTGCGCGATTGACGGCTTTGCAAAAACGTCCGTGCAGGCACACATTTTTGCTGCATGGTAAAATGAATGCGGGCAACATTTTCCTGATCGGTGCAGCTAATCTGCCGCATTCGCGAATTTGCCGGCTTTCCGGCAAATTCATGAAGTCTTGCTTGGATTTGCGGTATAATAAATGCGGGCAACATTTTCCTGATCGGTGCGGCTAATCTGCCGCATTCGCGAATTTGCCGGCTTTCCGGCAAATTCATGAAGTCTTGCTTGGATTTGCGGTATAATAAATGCGGGCAACATTTTCCTGATCGGTGCAGTTAATCTGCCGCATTTTGCGAATTTGCCGTCACTCAAATTTGTCGGTTCCCCCGTCAAATTCATGATGACTTGCTTGAATTTGCAGTAGCATTCGCACAGGAAATCCTCCGATGAAGCTTTCCCGGGATTAACAGCCCCGGCGCAGTGCTCTGCCCCGTGTGCCTCCTTACGGGCGGCGCGAAATGCCGCAGCTGCCGCATCTTGCTTCCCGGTATAACATGTTGCAGAAACGAAAAAATCTCATTGCCGTGCTTCCCGCCTGAGGCAAAAAACGGCGCACTGAGCCGCCTGCCTCCGGCTTGATCCAAATAAGGATTCCTTGCAAAAGGCTTTTCTTCTCCTATGTCGGAGAAGCCGGCAACCCTCATCATCGCGAAAGGAAGCCTTCCCGTGAAGGCGATCATAGATTCATGAATACAGTCAAAGCGCGAATGGAGCAGCTTGGAAAAGAGCTGGCATACCATGCAAAAAAATATTATGAAGAAGATGCCCCCGAAATTTCGGATTATGAATATGACCGGATGTTCCGGGAGCTTCAGGAGCTGGAAGAAAAATACCCGGAATATGCCGATCCGGCTTCTCAGACGCACAGAATCGGCGGCGCCCCGCTGAGCAAATTCGAAAAGGTGCGTCACACGGTCGTTATGGGCAGCCTTCAGGACGTGTTCAGCTTCGAAGAGCTTGCCGCCTTTCTCACAAACAGCGCACCTGCCGAGGAATACTCCGTGGAGGCAAAAATCGACGGTCTTTCCGTTGCGCTGCGGTATGAGAACGGCATCCTCGTCAGGGGAGCCACCCGCGGAGACGGCGTGACAGGGGAGGATATCACGGCAAACATCAAAACCATCCGCTCCGTCCCGCTCGCGATTCCGTACCGCGGCACGCTGGAGGTGCGCGGGGAGGTTTATATGCCGCACGACAGCTTTGAAAGGCTGAATGCGGAACGGGAGAAGAACGGGGAGCCGCTGTTCGCCAACCCCCGCAATGCCGCCGCCGGCTCTCTCCGTCAGCTGGATTCCGGAATCACCGCAAAGCGCGGGCTTTCCATCTTTGTATTCAACCTCCAGGTCTGCGACAGGAGCTTCACCCGCCATGACGAATCGCTTGCCTTTTTGGATGAGCAGGGCTTTAAAACCGTTTCCCTGCGCCGCACGGTCCGCTCCGTGGAAGAGGTCACCGAGATGATCCGAAGCATCGGAGAACAGCGCGGCTCCCTGCCGTATGATATCGACGGTGCGGTCGTCAAGGTCAACGACCTCGGGCTGCGGGAACGGCTCGGGGCAACCGCCAATACCCCCCGCTGGGCAGTCGCGTATAAATACCCGCCGGAGAGAAAGGAAACAAAGCTGCTTGCCGTCACCGTGCAGGTCGGCAGAACCGGTGTTCTGACTCCCGCTGCCGAATTGGCTCCGGTCAGGCTTGCCGGCACCACGGTCAGCCGCGCAACACTGCACAATATCGACCAGATTACAGAGAAGGACATCCGGGTCGGAGATACCGTTATCGTCCAGAAGGCGGGAGACATCATTCCGGAAATCATCGGCGTAAACCTCAGCCTGCGCCCCGCCGATGCCGTTCCGTACCGGATGCCGGAGCGCTGTCCCTCCTGCGGAGAGCCGGTTGTCCGGGACGCGGAGGAAGCCGCCGTCCGCTGCACAAACGGCGCATGTCCCGCACAGCTTGTACGGAACATCATGCATTTCGCCTCCCGCGGCGCGATGGATATTGACGGCTTGGGTGAAGCGCTGGTCACCGCCCTCTGCGGCAGCGGGCTTGTCAAAAACGCCGCTGATCTGTACCGGCTGAAGGCACAGGACATTGCCGGTCTTGACCGGATGGGAGAAAAATCCGCGTCCAATCTTCTCGCATCGCTGGAAGCCTCCAAAACGCGCGGTCCGGAGCGGCTGATCTGCGCACTCGGAATCCGTCAGGTCGGGGAAAAGGCAGCAAAGGCGCTGGCAAAGCAGTACGGCGACATAGAGCGGCTGTTTGATGCTACAGAGGAGGAGCTGACCGCCATCCCGGATGTGGGCGCAATCACAGCCTCCAATATCATCAATTATTTCCAGCATCCGCAAACGCGCCGGATGATCGACGAGCTGAAGGAATGCGGCGTTGTCACAGCCCGTCAGACCGTCCGGGAGGAGGGCGGACCGCTTGACGGCATGACCTTTGTCATCACGGGTACGCTTCCGGATATGACACGCGGAGAAGCAGAGGAGCTGATCGAGCGAAACGGCGGAAAGACCTCCTCCTCTGTATCCCGCAAAACAACGTATGTGCTTGTGGGAGCCGATGCAGGCTCCAAGCTGACAAAGGCGCAGCAGCTCGGGATCCCCGTTCTGGATCTGGATGCCCTGCGCGCCATGCTGAAGTAACCGTTCTCTGTCCTGCCGCCGGAATCCGAAGCTCCCGGAAGCAAAGCCGGACCTTCTCGCCGGAGCGCCGTTTTTCCGTTCCGCCCCGGGAGACTGCATGCCAAAGACTCCGAAAGCGTCTCCGGGCAAGACGGTCAGCCGGACTCCGGGCTGTCGGCATGCCGGCGGCTCCGGAATCATTCTGCGGCAAAGCGGCAGCCGGATTCCGGATCGCTGGCAGAACATCGGTACCGGATAGAGGCATATACGCCGCCGCCCCGGCATCGCCGCTTCTTTCTGTATGCCTCGGCTTTTCCGGCCGTGCGTTCCGATCAAGCACTCGGGCAGAGGTGCGCTCTGCCCGCATTCCTTCGCGCCTCCCCGAAGATATACGGCACAACAGGAGGCATTTTGCATCCCGGCAAGCCATCATGCATGCCGCCTCGCCTCGGCAGACGCCGGCAGCTCAACCCCAAGAAAGGAATTCACCCTATATGATAACAGATCACGTAACTTTATATGTCAAAGCGGGAGACGGCGGCAACGGCTGTGTCTCCTTCCGCCGGGAAAAATATGTCTCGCACGGCGGTCCGGACGGAGGAGACGGCGGCAACGGCGGAAATATTGTCCTTGTCGTGGACGACGGCGCCAATACGCTGCTCGCCTATCGGTTCAAGCACAAATTTGTCGCGCAGAACGGCGGCAACGGCGGAGCCGAAAAATTTCACGGCGCAACGGCAGAGGATCTGATTCTGAAGGTCCCCGCAGGCACGCTGGTGCGCGATGAGGCAAGCGGCAGCATCATCTGCGATATGTCCGGAGACTGCCGCAGGTTCATTCTCTGCCACGGCGGCAGAGGAGGCTGGGGAAACCGCCATTACGCCACACCGACCAGACAGATCCCGCGGTTTGCCAAATCCGGCACCAAGGGAGAGGAGAAAAATGTTGTGTTTGAGCTGAAAATGCTGGCAGACGTCGGTCTGATCGGCATGCCGAGCGTCGGAAAGTCCTCCATTCTCTCGGTTATCTCCTCCGCAAAGCCCAAAATTGCCGCTTATCATTTCACCACGCTCTCCCCGAGCCTCGGGGTTGTCAAAACCGGAGCGGACAGCGGCTTTGTCGCAGCCGACATTCCCGGTCTGATCGAGGGCGCAGCCGACGGAGCGGGGCTCGGACACGATTTTCTGCGTCACATTGAGCGGTGCCGCCTTCTTCTGCACGTTGTTGACGCCTCCTCCGCAGAGGGCAGGGACCCCTTGGAGGATATCCGGCTGATCAACGCAGAGCTGGAAAAATACAGTCCGGAGCTCTCCAAGCGTCCGCAGATCATCGTGGCAAACAAGTGCGATTCCGCAGAGGAGGCTGCCCTTGCCCGGCTGCGGGAAGCGGCAGAAAAGTCCGGCTGCGGCTTTATCGCAGTATCCGCTTTGACCCATGCGCATATCGATGAGCTGATCCGTCTGACGGCGGACCGGCTGCGCGACCTGCCGCCCGTCACGGTTTACGAATCCAATTATGAGCCGCCGGTTCTTGTGGTGGACCGGTCGGATCACAGCGTAACGGTCTCCAGACAGAACGGTATGTATGTCGTGGAAGCGGAATGGCTGTGGCGGCTGGTCGGCTCCGTCAATTTCGCCGACCGCGATTCTCTGACCTATTTCCAGCGCGTTCTGCGGAACAGCGGCGTCATCGATGAGCTCCGCAAGGCGGGCGTAAAGGATGGGGATACAGTTTCCATTTATGATTTTGAATTCGATTTTGTGCAGTAAACAGGTCTGAAAAACCGGAAAACGGAGGAAAGCTCCAGCAAAGCGGCAAAAAGCCTGCCTCCGCCGCAGCTCATGCTTTGCCGTACACGCAGCCCCGGCAGCTCTGTTGTCCGGATTTCGGGGCATTGCCGATGCTTTGCTCCGACACGGGGATCCTACGCACATGACTCCGGAAAGCGGTTTCGGCAAATACCGTTTGGGCAGAAAAGCAGCCGTTGAAACGCAGCACCCGGCATACCCGGGGCTGCCGTGCGGTCCGCAATCTCCCGGATGCCTGCCGCAGTCAGCCCGGACAGCGCATCGGACGCCTGCCGGAGCACCCGGTACAAATGAGGGGCGCCCCCGGACACCGCCGCGCGCGGTGCAAGTTGGCGCGCACTGACTGCATACATCCTCATGCCCCTCCCAGCCTTGCGGCTTTTCGGCATCGGACACGGCGGACCTTGCCTCACGAAAAATACATTCCTCCGAGAAAGGATGCTTTTGCAAGCGCAAAAGCCATGGTTATTGATATGCATGTGGTAATCGGAATTGATGTCGGCGGCAGTACGACCAAAATTGTCGGCTTCACGGAAAGCGGCGGTCTGATCGAGCCGATGCTGGTTCGGGCAACCGATCCCGTCACCTCCATCTACGGTGCGTTCGGAAAATTCACGGCACAAAACGGCATCGCACTCACACAGGTCAGCCGCATCATGGCGACCGGCGTAGGCTCCTCTTATCTGACCCAGCCGATGTACGGGCTGGACTGCCGCAGCGTTTCTGAGTTTACCAGCGTCGGACTGGGCGGCTTGTACCTCTCCGGGCTGGATCACGCGATTGTCGTCAGCATGGGAACCGGCACTGCGCTGATCAACGCACGCAGCGGAAAGGAAATGGAGTATCTGGGCGGAACCGGCGTCGGCGGGGGCACGCTGATGGGACTTTCCAAAACGATGCTCGGTCTGAACAATATCGACAGCATCGTGGAGCTTGCCTCCCGCGGCAACCTTGCAAACGTGGACCTGAGAATCACGGACATCACGCGAAAGGACTCCATGATCAGCATGCCGGGAGAGATGACTGCCTCCAATTTCGGAAAGGTCAGCGACCTTGCGACGAAGGAGGATCTGGCGCTCGGTCTGATCAATATGGTGTTTGAGAGCATCGGCATGCTGGCGGTGTTCGCCTCCCGCGCGTTCGGCACAAAGGATATTGTCCTGACCGGGAATCTGACCAACGTGCCGCAGTCCGCGCACATTTTCCGCGTGCTGAGCGAAATGTTCAACGTCCGCTTCCTGATTCCGGAGCATGCACAGTATGCGACCGTAATCGGCGCCGCGCTGTCCGATCCCGGAAAAATCTGACCGGAGCGGTTCGGAACCCGAAAAATCCGATGCTCCCGATCCGAAAATACCGCCTATCGCCTTCCTGCCGGAACAATTTTCGGGGCTGCCGTGCTTTCAGCACGGCAGCCCCGCATGTCTTTATTCCACCGTCACGCTCTTTGCAAGATTGCGCGGCTTATCAACGTCGCAGCCCTTTTCCACGGCGGTGCAGTATGCGTAATATTGCAGCGGAACAATCCCCGCAATCGGCTCCAGAAGCTCATCCGTCTCCGGCAGCGTCAGAAGATCATCGTACACATCCGCCTGCGGCACCATTCCGGCGCGGCAGACAAACAAAACATACGCACCGCGCGCCTTGACCTCCTTGGCATTGCTCACGGTTTTTTCCAGAAGCGCTTCGGTCGTTGCCACAACCACGCAGGGCGTTCCCGGCGATACCAGCGAAATCGTCCCGTGCTTCAGCTCGCCCGCAGCATATGCCTCGCTGTGCATATAGGAGATTTCCTTCAGCTTCAGCGAACCCTCCATGCAGAGCGCATAATCCTGTCCTCTTCCGATGAAGAAGGAGTCCTCCACGGAGGCGTTCACCCTTGCCAGCTCCTTCACCCGGTCAAACTGCAAAAAGCCCTCCGCAATCCGGTCCGGCAGCTGCAGAAACGCCTGCAAAAGCGCTGTCAGCCTCTCCTCCGGAACCGTTTTCCGGTCATCCGCAAGGCGCATTGCCAGAAGATCCAGCACGGCAACCTGTGCGCTGTACGCCTTTGTGGTTGCCACTGCAATCTCCGGTCCGGCATACAGATAGACCACGCGGTCCGCCTCTCTTGCAATGGAGGAGCCGACAACATTGACGATCGCATAAACCGGCACGCCGCGCCCCTTCGCGAGGCGAAGCGCCGCCAGCGAGTCCGCCGTTTCGCCGGACTGTGAAATCACAATCACGGCATCTCCCTTTTTCAGGATCGGATTGGCATAACGGAACTCCGATGCAATGCAGACATCCACCGGGATTCGGGCAAGCGATTCAATCGCCGCCTTTCCGAGAAGCCCGGCGTGCATTGCGCTGCCGCACGCCACGATAATCAGCCGCTCCACGCCGTCAAGGTCCGGAAGCTCTTCACGGAGGATGCCGTGAATGCCGTTTGCAAGCCTGCCCTCCGTTGCGGCGCGCAGCGTATCCGGCTGCTCATATATTTCCTTCAGCATAAAATGCGGATATCCGCCCTTTTCGGCTGCATCCACATTCCAATCCGCGTACATCAAAGTCTTGGAAGCGGTAATGTCCTTCCCCTCCGCATCATAAAATGCGGCGCCGTCCGCCGAAACAACCGCAATCTCGCCGTCCATCGGCAGATAGTAGTGCCGGGTATGGTTCAAAATGGCAGGCACATCGGATGCCAGATACATTTCCCCCTTCCCTACACCGACAATCAGGGGGCTGTCATGCCGGACGGCATAAATATGCTGCGGATCATCGGAAAACAAAATCCCGAGCGCATAAGAGCCCTTCAGCTGCTTCAGCGTCCCGGCAATGGCTGCAAGCGGCTTGCCCGGCACATACGCATCGTCCATCAGATGGGCAATCACCTCCGTATCCGTCTCGGAGGAAAACCGCTCGCCCTTCTCTATGAGCTTCTGCTTCAGCGAAAAATAGTTTTCAATAATGCCGTTATGCACCAGCGTCACTCTGCCGTATGCATGCGGATGCGAGTTCCGGTCGGACGGCTCTCCGTGCGTTGCCCAGCGCGTATGCCCGATTCCGGCATATCCGGCGGGCGCTCCGTCCCGCTTCATCTGCTCCTCCAGTCCGCAGATTCTGCCCTGCTTCTTTTCAATGTGAATACCGCTTCCGTCCACTACCGCAATGCCCGCGGAGTCATAGCCCCGGTACTCCAGCTTTTTCAGACCCTCCAGCAGGATGTCGCTTGCATTTACGCTGCCGGAGCCGATATATCCAACAATTCCACACATAGTATTCAGGTATCCTTTCGGTTTTTTCAGCCGCGGACCGGACTCTTCCGAGCCCACGACAAAAGATCAGCCGCAAAACCGGCTCTGTTCCATGCTTGCACATGGGCTTTAACCGATTTCTCACGTCCCGGCTGTCTGTCCGGAGGGTATCCGCCGAATGCTTCGATCACCCTCTCCTCGTCGGCAGGTACCGATTCCTGCCCAGGCGCTATGCGACTGCTGCTCTGCAAGCCCGCATTATACGGAATCAGCCCCGCAGTATCCGCTCCTTTCTCCTGCGCGGCAATGCCGTACTGCTAACAGTATATCGTAAAACCGGAATTTTGTCAATCCCGATCTGCCGCAATGCATGCTTCCCGCTTTATGCCCGAGCCCTCCCGGCTTCGGCATCGGTCATCCCGAAAAAAGCAGCGAGGTCTGCGTCTCCCCTCCGACAGAGCAGCTCCGCCCTTCCTGCCGCCAAGGACAGACGCCCCGTGCAGGGCAATACTGCGCCGCCAAGAAAAAGGATTCCCGGAATCAAGCAAAAATACTACAGTCCCGGAAGCAAAGCGCGGCTTTGCCCGTATATTTTGCTTTCTTCCTGCATTGCCCGATAAGCATCCGGCGGCAAGTGAAGCCGCGCGGCATTCCTTAGCATCCCCGGCTCCGGCACAAGTCCCGTCAGACCCCCGGCAATGATTTTTCCGTACCTCCCCGGATTTTCTCCTGCGTCTTGACGAAAAACGCCGAACGTGATAAAATGAACGGTATTGATCGGGAAATTTCCGGCTTGACGGATGGAGGAACTGTTTTGTACCGTATATTTGATTCGCACACTCATGTTTACCCGGAAGCGCTGGCAGAAAAAGCGGCTGCCGGGCTTGGTGCTTTTTATCATTTTCAGGTCGCGGGTAAGGGGACCTATGATGCGCTGGAGGCGGAAGCATCCGAAAGCGGCACCTGCGGCTTTCTTTTGTTCTGTGTCGCCACAAACGCCCATCAGGTCGTCCACGTCAACGATTCCGTGGCGCAGCTTGCCGCGCGCTCCCGCAAAAACGGCTTTGAAACCATTGCGTTTGCCGGCATGCATCAGGATTTTGCGGATTTTGAAGGAGAGCTTGCACGGTGCCGTGCCATGGGGCTGACCGGCGTCAAGCTGCATCCCGACATTCAGGGGATCAACGCGGACGACCCAAAGCTTCTGCCGCTGTATGCGCTGATGCAGGAAACGGGCATGACGCTGTATCTGCATGTCGGAGATGACCGGGCGGAATACCGGTTCTCATCATCGGAGCGCACCGCACATGTGGCGCGGCTGTTCCCCGGACTGAAAATTGTCGCCGCCCATCTCGGCGGCTACCGGTCATGGGACCGATCATATCGGCTGTTCGGGCTGGACAATGTGTTTTTCGACTGCTCCAGCACGCTTGCCGAGCTGCCCGCCGACCGTGCCGTCAGGCTGATGGAGCAATGCGGCTTTGACCGCATCCTGTACGGAACGGATTACCCGGTTATGCATCTTTGCGACTACCTCTCCCTGTTCCTCTCTCTGCCGCTCACCGAAACCCAGCGGGAAGATATCCTTTACCGCAACGCCAAGCGCCTGCTTGGCTTCTGACCATGACGGATGTATGGCAGCGGCTGAAGACCGCAGAAAAACCGATCGTGCTGTACGGAATGGGCGACGGCGCAGATAAAATTCTCAGGGTTCTGGACAAATACGGCATAAAAATATCCGGCGTATTCGCATCCGACGGCTTTGTCCGCAGCAAGCAGTTCCACGGCTTTCCGATCCGCAGCTATGCGGACACCAAGCGCATTTTCGGAGACTTCATTGTGCTCCTCTCCTTTGCAACCTCCCTTCCGTCGGTCATGGAAACGATCGCCGCTGTTGACCGGGAGCAGGAGCTGTATATTCCGGATGTGCCCGTCACCGGCACCGGACTGTTTGACCTGGACTTTGCAAAACAGCATGCCGCCGAGCTGAAGGAGGCACGCGGACTTTTGTACGATACGGAATCCCGTGCGCTCTTTGACAGCGTTGTCCGGTTCCGGCTGGAGGGAAAGCTTTCTCTGCTGTCGGAGCACACCTGCACAAGAGGAGCTATGTTTCAAAAGGTCCTTCACCCCGCGTCATACCGGTGTGCGGCGGACCTCGGCGCTTATACGGGAGACACCGTTCTGGAATTGATCCGCTTTGCCCCGCAGCTTGAAACCGTTGTTGCCTTTGAGCCGGACCCGAAGACCTTTCAGCGGCTTCTGAAAAACACTGCCGCCGTAAAACAGGCAGAGCCGCATCCGCTTGCCGCATGGAGCGCAAGGAAGACGCTGACCTTTGTCCCCGGCGGGAGCCGCTCCTCCCGTGTGGGAACCGGCACGGGAGCCTCTGTTTGTGCAGACTCCCTTGACCGCGTGCTTGACGGCAGACCGGTCGATTTTATCAAATACGATGTGGAGGGCTGTGAAGCAGAGGCGCTTGAAGGCTCCGCACAATCCATCCGCGCATGGCATCCGGAGCTTCTGGTATCTCTCTACCACCGTCCCGAGGACCTGTTCCGGCTGATCTTTCAGGTCAGAGAGCTGTACGGCGGCTATCGCCTGTATCTCAGACGGGAGCCGGGCATTCCGGCATGGGACCTGAATCTTCTCGCCGTGCCGGACGATCCCCGGTGACTCCGTCCCGTGTAAAAAGCCCGGGACTTCGCCGCCAATGCCGGGACAAACACACAGCCGTCAAAAAATTTTCCCGGAAGGCTTCCGACAGCTTCCGCAGCGCTTGACAAAAAAGAAAAAAACGTGCTATAATTTCAAGCAGTAAGATGGATATACTATTGATACATCGAAGGAGAAACGCTCATGAAATTCATTGAAGACTTCAAGAAATTTGCATTCAAGGGCAATGTGATCGACATGGCAGTCGGTGTGATCATCGGCTCTACCTTCAGCGCCATTGTCACCTCCATGGTCAATGACATTCTGATGCCTATCATCGGAAAGCTGACCAGCGGAATCAATTTCAGCGACATCAAGATTGTCCTGGCAGAGGCGGTCGTGGATGCCTCCGGAAATATCACAACCCCCGAAAATGCCATCAAAATCGGATCCTTCATTCAGGCAATCATCTATTTCCTGCTGGTTGCACTTGTTCTCTTCCTGTTCATCCGCGGCGTAAATTCCGCACGGGAAAAGCTGAAGAAGAAAGAAGAAGAGGCGCCGGCAGTCGAGGAAGAACCGGCTCCTTCTCAGGAAGAGCTGCTTCTGACCGAAATCCGTGATCTTCTGAAAAACGGCGCTCAGCCCGCAGAGGATGCGGACAAAGCCGAGGCGGAGCAGACCAACGCCGAGGAAAAGTAATTCTTTTCCGTCCGAAGAAAGCCTGCCGGTCAGCCTCCGGAAAAGCGGGGAGTCCGGCAGGATTTTTCGGATTCCGTCCGTTCAACATTATCAAAAGGAGTAAAAAGCCATGTACTATCTCGGCATTGACCTCGGCGGAACCAACATTGCCGTCGGAATCGTAGACGATGCACACAAGATCATCCGCAAGGGCAGCATCCCCACAAAGGCAAAGCGCGAGCCGGAAGCCATTGTGGCAGATATGGCTGCACTTTGCAAAGCCCTGCTTACAGAGGAAGGACTTTCCCTTTCCGACATTGACTATGTCGGTATCGCAGCGCCCGGAAGCGCTCTTCCCGAGGAAGGAATCATTGAGTACGCCAATAACCTGCCGTTCCGGCATTTTGAAATTGCAAAGATCCTGAAGAAATACCTTCCCGTAGAGCGGGTTCTGGTGGAAAACGATGCAAATGCCGCCGCATACGGCGAAGCCATCGCCGGAGCAGCAAAGGGAGCGCGGTATTCCGTCATGGTCACACTCGGAACCGGTGTCGGCGGCGGAATTGTTCTGGACAACCGGGTCTATTCCGGCTTCAACTATGCGGGTGCCGAGCTGGGTCATATGGTCATCGAGCACAACGGTCTGCCCTGCACCTGCGGCAGAAGAGGCTGCTTTGAGGCATACAGCTCCGCCACCGGTCTGATCAACATGACAAAGGAAAAGCTTTCCGAAACGCATGATACCCTGATGTGGAAGCTGATCGGCGGCGACCTCTCCAAGGTCAGCGGCAAAACGGCATATGCAGCCATGCGGCAGGGTGACAAGGCTGCAAAGGAGGTCACCGATAAATACGTCTCCTATCTTGCCTGCGGCATCACGAACATCATCAACATTTTCCAGCCCGACGTTCTCTGCATCGGCGGCGGCGTCTGCCATGAGGGGGAACCGCTTTTAAAGCCGCTGCTCGCGCTGATCCGCGAACAGGTCTATAACCGTGACGCTCCCGAGGAAACCAAGACAAAGGTTTGTCTGGCAGAGCTCGGAAATGACGCCGGCATCATCGGAGCCGCAGCACTCGGAAACTATATGAAATAATGCGCAGTTGACCGCGACGGCATGCCGTCAGGCACATTTTTGAGCAAAAAGCAACCCGGAGGACTCCTTCTGCACGGAGCCTTCCGGGCTGTTTGCTTTACGCGGAGCCGGGCAAAACGAGGGGCGGAGCGTAAAAACGATTTTTGACCTGTTTCCGGACCGGACTCCGGCAGACCTGCCGCTCCCCGCCCGGTTTTGCTTTTTTAATTTTTCTGCGCCCCGGGCGGCAAGCCGGCGCGGTGCCGGATCATAAGCTCCAATATCTGAAGGCGGTGTCCAAAGCGCTCTGTGAGCTTCGGACACCGCCTCTTTTTTCCTTGCATGCGTTTTCCGACCGCTGTCCCTTGCCGAAGCCGGTCCGGCAGCCTGCCAAATCCGGCGTCCCGACAGCAGCCGTCTTCCGTAAACGGACTTATTCTAAGCCCGGCATGCAGTCTTACTTATACTGTGTCTTATGCGCCGCAACCGTCATCTGAGAATCGCTTTCCGCAATCGTGATCTGCGTATATCCGATCTGACGCTGTGTGCTGTACGAATGCGTTCCGCATTTGCTTCCGAAGGTCAGTCGGATGCCCTCAAACATCATGCTTCCGTTGTTGTCGTGGTCATGCCCGAAGAACATTCCGGTCGTCCCGATCTCCTTGGCAGCCTGGAAGAACTTTTCGTCCTGATCAATGGCATCTTCTTTATAAAACTCCATGATCAGACCGTAATCACCCTCATGATTCAGAACAAGCTTGCGCTTTCTTGTGTATCCGTAAAGCTCCTCATACACACGGTAGACCTGAATCGGTGCGATGTGATAGAACGCAAGCGACGGAATCTGATCCTTGCCCGCCTCCTTGGCAATGGCAGCTGCACTGTTCCTGAACCATTCAATCTGGTCGTCATAGATGCCGGCCTTCTGCTGAATCAGCTTGATATCCACATTGTCCTTCATGATGCCCTCTCCGGGGTTCGCGATCTCCTTGCAGCCGTTGGAGTCGAGCATATACAGAACATATTTGAATTCTCCGTCCTGCCGCAATACGATATTGTAATTGCAGTTTCCGGTCACGTTTCCGCGCTTGAATACACAGTATTTCGAATTCATCAGCTGTTCGATCTGCCAGTTTACACCCTTTGCGCTCTCGTTGTCATGGTTGCCGAAGGTCAATGCCCACGGAATCCCATAGCTGTCCATGTGCGCTACAAGCTCACTCCAGATCTCGCCGCTGTCATCCGTCTCTCCGTAAATCAGGTCGCCCGTAATCACGATCAGATCGGGGGACGAATTTTCCACAGCCTCCCGGATATAGCGATACGTCTTAGTCTCGTTGTCCGTGATACCGTCTCCGAAGAATGCTCCGCGGATCTGATCCCGTCTGGTCTGGTTCCTCGCTTTTCTCCAATTGGTAATCTGCGGGTCAGTCAGCTGAAGAATCTGAATATCTTTTCCGGACTCAATATTGAGCACGAAATCAATTCCTTCCTTCTCTCCCTCATATACACCGGGACCGCCTTCCTCCCACGCCGCCTTCGGCGGAGCCTCCGTACCGGGCTCTGCTGTCGCGCTTTCCTCCGCAGCACCGGCAGTGCCGGAGGTTTCCCCCGCAGGCTGATTGGTATTGCTGCATGAACCGAGCAGAAGCACTGCCGCGGTCAGTACAGCCAGAACCATCAGAATTTTGAATTTTTTCATGTATGTTCCCTTCCCTTTCTCCGTAAAACGCAAATACCGCCCCATTCCGCACAGGCGCCGGACCTTCTGACTGCATAGTTTGCTCACCGACCGACAATGGAGGTCACGCAAGCAAAAAACGCCGCCTTCTTTCATCCTGCCTCTTCTCAGCCCCCGTACCGGAAAAAGCTGTCTGCCGGAAACAGAAAGAGGCACGCCGCATTGACTGAAATCAAGCCGCATTTGCTCCGTTTCTTATCATAGCACGCTCCGGCATCCGGTGTCAACAGTAGTTTTTCGAATTTATAGAAAAGAAACAACAATTCCGTTTCATTTTTGGTCAAAAAGCACACTCCTTCTGCCCCTTCCGTCAGTGCCGTATGCGGCGGCACACACCTGTACATGAAAAAAGAACGGAACCGGCAGCTGCGCTCTGCAAAAACGATCCCGCCCTGTTATAATCCCAAAACAGCAAAATACCGTTCTGTCAAATCGCGCGGCTCCCGGCGCAGGCAAGCCGTACTGCGTCCCCGGCAGAAGTCAAAAAGCATTAACCCCGCCATGCCGCATATGCTCAAATGCCAAAAGCACAACCCCTCCCCGCAGCAGCCTGCTGCGCTTCAAAGCCGCCTTCTGTTCAAGCCTTTATCCGGCAAAGTCCGCCGCCGAAAACCGCAGCGGTGCCCCGGCACAAGGCCATGCTGCCTCCGGCGTTTTCCGTGTCTGCACTACGGCAGCCCATGGCACGGGATAAACGCCGGCGCAGTCCGCTGTCACACTGTGTCATCGCCCGGACCGACTCCGGAAGCATCCTCATTTTTCAGTCTTTTTAAGCATCCGGCGCGGCAGCCCGGTCGCCGACCAGCCGCCGTACCCCTTTAAAACACGGAGCAGCGTCATTTTTTCCTGAGCAGCGCAGTGCGGATCACGCCTCTGGGATCCTTCACCAGCAAAACTACAAGCCAGATGACCATACCGAGCGCCACCGCCGACAAGCCGAGATAGAAATCATTGAGCATCTCCGCAGGAGAGGGGGAAAAGAACGCCGTCCCAGCCTCCGCATATGCAAAGATCGCATCGGCAAGCCACATGAGGGAGGCGCCCCAGTATATGAGACAAAGCGTTCCGAGCTTCATTTCATCCTTCGGCGCGTTCTTATACCAGATTACCGTACAGATCCCCGCCGCAAATACCGTTGTCAGCAGTGTCATGTCCGCGCGTCCTCCGCCTCAGAGCCGGAAACGTTCCGCGCCCTTTTTTCGGCAGCATGCGAAACGATAAGCATACCAGCCCAAGCCGCCGTGACAAGCCCCGCCATCCAAACGCCTGTGCTCCCCATTTCGAGAAGCATTTCGGAAGTCCTGCCGTTTTCCACCGCCGTCAGAAAAGGAAAGAAAGGAACCACCTCGCCGTGCCACACATGCTCAAATGCCAGCAGTGCAGATCCGCCCCACAGCAGCTTGTTCAGCCAACCGAGCTTTGCCGAAAACGGAATTCCGGTCCCCTCCGAAGCGCTGTCGGGCGAGGAAAGCCCCTCCCGATTCTTTCTTTCCTTTGATCTCATCGCCATTGCGGCAGCTGTTGTGATGATTGCCTCCGCTGCCGGAACAAGAAAACATGCCATAACCGTATCCCTCCTGATGTTAAAAAATAAAAAGAAGACATGCCGTCTTTCTTCTGAAAAAACGCATATCTTCCGCGATATACCCTATACCGATTTCGTGCGCATTGGATCTCCGGGCGCTTCAGCACCCCTGCTCCGGCTTCCTGCCGCAGCAATTATATGATAGCACAGTCTGCCGGAAAAGTCAATTCTCCCGGCAAAACTTCTCCGGCATGCCCGTGCTGACCGCATGCCGAACCGTCAAGTCCGTCCGGCAGCATCCCTCCGATCCCCCGCACGTCCCCGGAGCGCTTCACGGCGCCCCGCCGCAGCAGCCGAGCTCTGAACACGGATTGCCGCTGCAGGCAAGAAAAAAGCCTTCCGGCGCCGGAGGAGCGGTCCTGCTCCTCCGGAGGTGCCTGAAAGCTCTTCTTTCCGTTCTCCCGAAAATCCGGTCACATACTCTCATGGAAGGTACGGGAGATTACCTCCAGCTGCTTGTCCTTTGAGAGCTTATTGAAATTCACCGCATAGCCGGATACGCGGATCGTCAGATTCGGATACAGCGTGGGATCGTTCATCGCATCGATCAGCTTCTGCCGGTTGAGTACATTGACATTGAGGTGCTGCGCTCCCTGCGAAAAATAGCCGTCCAGAACCGCAGTCAGATTGGATATCCGCGCTTCCTCGTCCGCGCCGAGCGCCTGCGGCGTGATGGAAAACGTGTTGGAAATGCCGTCCCTGCAATAATCATACCGCAGCTTTGCCACGGAATTCAGGGAAGCAAGTGCGCCGTTGGCATCTCTTCCGTGCATCGGATTTGCTCCCGGAGCAAACGGCTCGCCGGCTTTTCTTCCGTCCGGCGTGCTTCCTGTTTTTCTGCCGTACACCACGTTGGAGGTGATCGTCAGAACCGACAGCGTATGCTTTGCACCGCGGTATGCAGGCGTTTTGCACAGCTCCCGGTAAAAGGTCTTGATCAGCCACTGCGCGATGCTGTCCGCCCGGTCGTCATCGTTGCCGTACTTCGGGAAATCCCCCTCCGTGACAAAATCGGTGATCAGTCCGTTTTCATCCTTCACCGGCGTCACCTTTGCATACCGGATCGCGCTGAGAGAGTCGGTCAGGACCGAAAGACCGCTGATTCCGAACGCCATCAGACGATCGACCTCGGTGTCATGAAAGCCCATAATCAGCCGTTCATAGGCATATTTGTCATGCATGCAGTGAATGACGTTCATTGTGTTCACGTACAGCCTTGCCATCCATGCCATGTAGAAGCGCAGGCTCGCCTCCACCTCTTCGTACCGCAGCGGAACGCCTGCCTCAAATACTCTCCCGCAGGGCGCAAGCTGCTCTCCGTATATTTCGTCTCTTCCGCCGTTAAGCGCCATCAGAAGTACCTTTGCAAGATTGCACCGGGCGCCGAAGAACTGCATCTGTTTTCCGCAGCGCATCGCGGACACACAGCAGGCAATCGCGTAATCATCCCCGTATGCCGGACGCATTGCATCGTCGTTTTCATACTGAATGGCATCCGTCTCCACGGAAACACGCGCGCAGAAGCGCTTGAAGGGCTGCGGCAGATGCTCCGACCAGAGCACCGTGATATTCGGCTCCGCAGAGGGACCGAGATTATAGAGCGTTTGCAGCATACGGAAGCTCGTTTTAGTCACAAGCGTCCTGCCGTCCTCGGACATTCCGCCCTCCGAGCAGGTCACCCAAACCGGATCCCCCGCAAACAGATCGTTGTATTCCGGCGTGCGGAGATGCCGGATCATCCGGAGCTTGATGACAAGATCATCGATCAGCTCCTGTGCTCCGCTCTCATCCAGCGTTCCTTCCCGCAGATCGCGCTCCATATAGATATCAAGGAATGCCGTAATCCGCCCGATGCTGTTCGCCGCACCATTCTGCTCCTTCTGACCGCCGAGATAGGCAAAATACAGCCACTGCACCGCTTCATAGGCGTTTTCCGCCGGGCGCCGGATATCGCAGCCGTACTGTGCAGCCATTTCGATCAGCTGATGCATAAAATCAAGCTGCCGCGCGACGTCCTCCAGAAGCCTTATCGTTTCATCCGACATGTCCCGCTCGCCCAAACGCCTCCGGTCCTTTTCCTTTTCTGCGATCAGGAAATCCATGCCGTACAGTGCCAGACGGCGGTAGTCCCCGATCAGTCTGCCTCTTCCATAGGCATCCGGAAGTCCGGTCAGAATTCCCAGATGTCTCGCGCGGCGCATGGTATCCGTATAGACCCGGAACACGCCGGAATTGTGCGTGGTGCGATAAGAAAATTCATGACGGACATCGTCCCCGATGTCGTATCCGTATGCCTCGCACGCCTGCTCTGCATTGCGCAGACCGGCAAAGGGATTGACTGCCCGGACCAGCGGGTGCTCCGTTTGCAGTCCGAGAATGATATCCGTTCCCTTTTCGATATAGCCGGGCGCATAGGTCAGAATGGAGGAAACACGGTTCGTCGCCACACCGAGAACGCCGCCCTTCTCCTGCTCCTGTCTGAAAAGCTCCTCCGCGCGGTGTCTGAGCCGCTCGGTCCGCGCCGTCGGTCCCCGGAGAAAGGACTCACTTCCCGTATACGGCGTGACATTCAAATGAATAAACCCGCGCACATCAATCTCATTACACCATATTCCCGTCCGGAACGATCTCCACGCCGTATTCTGATTCATTGTAGCTCCCGTGCTTCTGCCCCCGGCAAAAGCTTCCTTTCTCCATTTTATTCACCGATGTATCCGCAAAAGCAGTTCCGAATTCAAAAGAAAAACGATTGCTCTGCAATTCGCTCCCCCTCTGAAAGAAAAGGACATAGCGGCTCCCGTCATGCCCGGACGTGTGGATTTTCATCCGGATGTCCCTGTGCAGTGCCGATTTCATCTTTCTTATTCAGTCTATCATACTTTTTCTGCCTTGTCAATTTCCGAAAGCAACGGAAACGCCTCCCGCCGGAACACGGAATACCGTAAAATGTAACAAAATGCGATTTTAAACACGCCGTCCAAGCTGCCGGAGTCCAACCCCCGGCAGGCAGCTCCGCCGGCTCCCGGTATCTGCGGCCCCCGACATTCAGGGGCGGAAAGCCGTCTGTTTCATCCCTGCACAGGCATTACAGCCGCTTCGGAAGCTTTTCTGCGGTTTCCGAAGCGCTTTATTCCTCACGCTGCAGACATTTGAAAGAAAAATCCGCCATAGTGCCAACACTGCATTTTCCGGATCCTGCGTAAATGCGGTTCTCACCGCATATACTAAGTCAGTCCGGAGGAATCGTGCCGTGAATGCGCCGCTTCGATGCAGGCATTGCCGCATTCGCATCAGAGCCTCCGCTGGAGCACGGGCGGAAATTCCTCCTGTTCCTCTGACCGAAGCGACGGCAAGCGGTATCGCCGAGAGCATCTCCGCATTCGCATCAGAGTCTTCACGCAGCACAGACAAAACTCCTCCGCTTCTCTGACCGAAGCAACGGCAAGCGGTATCGATGCCGTCCGTATAAAAAGGGAGCCATTGAGCCGCAGCGCGAAACAGAACCGTGAAAGAGGAAAAGACCCACAATGGATCCGGTGCACGGCAGCCCCCGAAAAGCCTCATATCCCGCCCGAATATCCGGCTCCGCGCCGCAGCACACGCTTCAGCCGTCCCTCAGGAAGAGACTGAGCGGAGGAAAAGAAATATATGGAACAGAATGCAAAAAATCCGGATGCCTGCAAAAAAATTGTCACAATCGGGAAAATTGATTGATTTTTTGATGCTTTTGTGCTATACTGTTCAAAAGCAAAGAAATCGGCTGCACCGGAGCCAACGGTTCAGCCGGAGAAACCGGAACCGAAATGCGGGGAGTCAGCAAAGAGCGATATGAAACAACAAACAAAAAGACGCAGCATTGCTCTTTTGTACAGTGCATGCGGTATTTTTATCATTCTTGCCGCAGTTATGGTTTGCACCATTCTGGTCAAACGGCAAAGCGGTCCGAAGCCGCCTCAGGACACCTATCATCCGCGCGGTCTGTCAACCGAGGGGACCATTCTGCCGACAGGAGATATTTCCATGCCCGCCTTTCTGACGGAACAGGTCACAGAACCTCCGGAAACAAACCCGCCCGAAACCGAGCCGCCGGTATATTATGACTTCGGGGCGCCGGTTCCGGAGGCAGATACGAAAGAGGACGACTATTTTGCCGATGCCGTTTTTATCGGCGATTCCCGCACGGTCGGGCTTGGGAACTATTCGGGCATCAAGAGCACCTATTATGCCAAGGTTTCCCTGAATATCGGCACTGCCATGACCACACAGTTCATTGACGATCAGTATACCATCCTTGAGGCGATCGAAAAGAATCCGTGCTATAAAAAAGTGTATCTCTGGTTCGGTCTGAACGAGCTTGGCTGGCCCAGCGCCGTCACCTTCATCAACACCTACAAGCACTTCATCTCTCAGGTGAAGGCGCTGCTTCCGGATGCCGAAATTTATGTCCAGTCCATCATTCCGGTCTCTCAAAAGGTTTCGGACACAAGCCCGTACGGGGTGACAAACGATAACGTCAAAAAATGCAATCTGCTCCTGCAGCAGATGTGCAAGGATATGCAGCTCTTCTATCTGGATACCGCCTCCGCGTTTTCCGATGAAAACGGCGTTCTGCCGGCGGAATACAGCAATGACGGCATTCACCTGAAGGCTTCGGCAGTCAAACAGCTTTTTGAGTACTTTAAAACGCACACGGTTTCCCTTCCCGTTGTCCCGAAGCCGGACTGACCCCAAAGCTCTCCCCCTGCAAGATCGGCTATTCGCCTCCGCTATATTCCAAAGAACACGATAAAAGGAGAACAACCATGAAAAGAATCATTCGCCTTCTGGCATCTGTCCTTGCCATTCTGACCCTTGCGCTCTGCTTTTCTGCCTGCGCCAAAGAGGATACCGTAACCATCGACATTGAAAAGCTTGCAGAGGAGCTTTCCAAGGTCAAGTATGTTGACGACATGGTCAAGCTGGATGATGCAGTCGTCTCTGCCACCTATGCCCTGACCTCGGGTGCAAAGAAGGCAGTGGTATACGGTGCAAGCGGCGCGACCCCCGAGGAGATCATCATCGCGGAATATGAAAGCGCCAATGCCGCACGCGATGCGATGAGCAAATACTCTGACCGCGTTGCCGCACAGAAAAAGACCTTTGATACCTATAACGCGGAATACCGTCCTCTGCTGAATCAGATGATCCTTCAGCAAAACGGCAAATACATCATTTACTGTGTATCCAGCGACTATGACGCTGCCGTAAAGATTGTCAACTCTTACGTTGCAAAATAATTTCCCGTTGTACAGACGGTGCGAACAGGAGCTGCTCCGGTATTCTCTGCCGGAAAGCAGCTCCTGTTTTCTGTCTGCCTGACCGAAGCGGCAGAGCGCCGCCTCGCGGCAAGCCGGGGGAGGGGGCAGCCATCACACGGCTCTCCCGCTCCATGAAGCAAGCGGCTTACCTGCCGTTCTGCTCTGTTCTCTCAGCCGACAGGTAAGCAAGTGCGGAGGAGGCGGCACGTGCCCCGTCTGCCGAAGCCGTCACGATCTGGCGCAAAGCCCCCGAACGGATGTCTCCTGCCGCAAAAATGCCGCGGCATTCCGTTTTTCCGTCCTCTCCGGCAATAATATAGCCTTCCTTGTCCAGAGGCAGAACCGAGGCGAAGCGTGCCGTGTCCGGCTCCGATCCGACTGCCACAAACACACCGTCCACCTGCACATCCTCCTCTCCCTCCGGTCCCAGGACCGCAATGGAGGAAACGCGTTCCTCTCCCATAATCCGCAGCACAGTCCGGTTCATCAGCATCCGGATCTTCCCCGTATGCTCCGCCTCCCGGATCTCCGCCGCCCCGGCACGGAAGGTCTCCCTCCGGTGAATCAGAGTCACGGACGCGCATATCCCGGACAGGTAAACCGCCTCATGGAGCGCCGCGTTTCCTCCCCCAATGACCGCAACCCGCCTGCCGCGAAAAAAATTCCCGTCGCATGCCGCGCAGTAGGACACGCCCCTGCCCTCAAACTCCCTCTCCCCCGGGCACCCGAGCCTCCTGCGCCGCGTACCGCCCGAAAAAATAATGCAGGACGCAAAAAATTCTCTTTCTCCGGAAGCCGACAGCATAAACCCTTCCCCCTGCCGCCGTACAGCCTCCGCTTCTCCCGTCACAAGCTCTGCCCCGGCGGAAAGAAGCTGCTCCCGCATATATGCAGTCAGCTCGGCTCCCGACACAAACGGAAATCCCGGATAATTCTCAATTTCGGATATCCCAGCCATTTGTCCTCCGCAGCCGATCCGGTCCAGTAAAAGCACCCCGGCTCCGCCGCGCGCAGCGTACAGCGCCGCCGTCATGCCGGCAGGTCCTGCTCCCAAAATTGCCACATCGTATTCCTGTTTCATTCCAAAGCTCATCCTTTCCGTCCCCAAAAAATCGCATCCGTTCCGGAGGCGTTCTTATTTTTTGCAGTGTTCTCCGAAAGCCTGCCCCACCGCATACCATACACCGCCGCCCGGAAATCCGGAGAAACCCGTCGGTGCCTGACTCCTTTCACGTCCGGCGGAAAGCCTTCCGTTTCGGGCGATACGGTCCGCATGCAGGTGCCACCACCGGGAATCGCGTCTGCGGCAGAAGCGTGAAGCCCCCAAACACACATCCGAATGCCGCCGCGGACCGCCTCTTCGCGCGAATCCGAATCCGCAGCGCCGGTACTCTTTCACAGTATGTGCAAAAGTTTTCCATTTATACGCCGGCAGCGCGGCGTTACAACACCGCATTCCGCATGACATATCCCGATCCGCCAAAGATATCATCCGCATATCAATCTCTAAAACGTCCGGAAGCGTCCTTTCCGCCGCATTCCAAACCCGAGGCTGCCGTTCCTTCATACAACCCGCTCCGAACCGACAGGCGTCCAAAGTCAATTATTCCGCAAAAAAAGACTGTCGCATTCCCGCAACAGTCTTTTTGCCCCCGCCGTACCGTCCGGACAAAGGAAAGCCGCCAGCCAAAGCAGTCAATGGCAGTGACCGTCTCTGCACGGCTCTGTAAAAAAGCCCTCCAGCCGGACCGTATACCGACCGTCCTCCTGCCTTGAAAACCCGATCATCTCCATCAGCTTTTCATTTTCCGGCGTCACGCAGGTGCAGCAGGCATCCGGCACATGACAAAGGTCCATGAAATTCAATACTGCCCGTCCCATGATGAACAGTGCGCCGATATCGGCGGGATGTCCCGGCAAAAGTGCAAGCTCGGTCAGCTCTCCGCACGTCCCCTTCAAAAGGAACTGCGCCGCTCCGATCAAAACCTCGTCCTCATATTCCGCATACATGAACTTTTCCGCATCATATGCAAACGGAAACAGGCGGCAAAGCTCCTCCTGCTCCGTTTTTGTCTGCACCGGAATGATTTTCAGCATACCGTTCACCGTTCCTTTCCGCGTCCGGAGGTGTTCTTCCCGCCGTCCCCGTATTTCTTCAGATACTCATACTGTGCCCGCGTCAGCTTCTTCCACATGCCGGTTTTCAGCGTGCCCAGCTTCAATTCCCCCACCGCAACCCGTTTCAAAGCAAGCACCTTCATGCCAAGCTGCTCGCACATTTTCCGGATCTGGCGGTTTCTGCCCTCATACAGCGTGATTGCCAGAACCGTATACTCCGGCTTTCTGGTCACGATCACGGCATGCGCGGGCTTGCACAGATAGTCATCGATCCGCATCGGACGGTTCAGGGCAGCAAGCTGCTCCGGCGTGATCTCACAGTTCACCCGGACATGATACACCTTTGGAATATGGTGGCTGGGATGCGTCAGCTTGTTGGCAAGAGCACCGTCGTTGGTCAGGAGCAAAAGCCCCTCCGAATCCATATCCAGCCTGCCGCAGGGATACACACGGGAGCCGAAATCGCTGACAAGCTCCGAAACGCACGGACGTCCCTTTTCATCGTGCATTGTTGTCACATAGCCCTTCGGTTTGTTCAGCATCAGCACCGCATAGGAATGTCCCTCCGCCTTCTTCAGCGGATGATTCCGGTAAGTAATCTCATCCGTCTCCGGATCCACCGTGCATCCGATCTGTGCTCTGACACCGTTGACACAGAACGCCCCGGCGGCAATTTCCTTTTCGGCGGCGCGTCTGGACATCAAGCCGCAATCGGAAATGTATTTTTGTAGTCTGACTGACTGCATATTATCCCCATAGCCCTCGCAGACCGAGAGCTTCCTTTCATATTCCTGCGGCATCGGACCCGCCGCCGTCATGTGCCCGGCAGCCAAATATCGCCGGACAGCTCATCCCGAAATCCCGGTCTTTCCGTTCCGCATCCGCCGTTTTCGGATTTCCTCCGCCGGTTCATACAGAAAAAGCTCCTGCTGCACTTTTCCCGGTCAAAGCGCCGTCCCGCACAAACAAACCGTTTTTGCCCTCAGGATATCCTGCCGCACGGCAGGAGCCGGCACGCCGTTCCCCGGCACTCCTTCCGGCGCGGCACCGCGTTTTGTCGGAGGCAGGCGGTCTGCGCTCCGAAAAAACTGCGCATCCGCCCGCTCATTTCCGGAACAAGCCGCCAAGCCAGTCAAAAAAGCGCTGAAAGATGTTTTTCTTCTCCGGCGTGCGCGCCTCCGAGCCTTCCTCTGCCACAAGCGGCACACTGCCGATTTCCTGCCCGTCCAGATACCACACGGCTCTCCCCAGCGTTTCCCCGGCGATGACCGGCGCATAGTAAAACCGCTGCAATTCAAGCACAGGCTCCGGCTCCGCAGCCCCGACCGGCAGGGTCACCGACAGCGCCTCCGTATTGGAGACGGTCACGGCATCGGTCACTCCCCCCACCACCGGGACAGATGCAGTGATCGAATGCTCCTGCGCCAGAGCCGCCCGCCGGAAGCGGGAAAATCCATAATCCAGCATGGAGGCGTGATCCCGCCAGTCGTCCGGTGCGTTCAGGGTCACGGCGATCAGCCGTACTCCGTCCCGCTCGGCGGCAGACACCAGACATCTTCCGCTTTTTTTGGTAAAGCCGGTCTTTACGCCGATCGCCCCGGAATAGCTGCGCAAAAGCCGGTTGTGATTCAGAAGCAGCCGCGCACCTTCATTTCCGCGAAGCGGGATCACCCGCCGCTTTGTTGATACAACCGTGCGGAATTCCTCATTCTGAAGCGCATACCGCGCAAGCGTCGCAAGATCGCGGGCGGTCGTGTAATGATCCGCGGCATCCAGCCCGTGCGGATTGGAAAAATGCGTATGCGTCATTCCGAGGCTTTCTGCCTTCCTGTTCATCAGCTCGGCAAAAGCCTCAATGCTTCCAGCCACATGAATCGCAACAGCGGCAGCGGCATCATTCGCGCTTTCCAGCATCACCGCATAAACCAGATCCTCCACCGTCAGCTGCTCATTCTGATACAGATACACCGAGGAGCCCTCCACCCCGACCGCCTTCGGTGAAACGGTCACCAGGGTCTGCGGATCCTCCGTCTCAAGCGCCAAAAGTCCCGTCATAATCTTGGTCGTGCTTGCCATGGAACGCATTTCATCCGCGTTCTTTTCAAACACAACCGTTCCGCTCTCCTCTTCCATCAGGATGGCAGCGCTCGCCGAAACCCCGGGCGCTGCCGGCTCGGCAGATACCCGCGGCACCGCAAGAGGCACCAGCAGAACCAAAGATAAAACAACACATGCAGTACCTCGCAGGGCACCGTGCAGCCGTGCAGAAAGCATAGCCTCACCTGCTTTCATATGAAATACTGCATTATATGACGCAAAAGCTCCGGTTATTCGGCTTTTCCGTCCGCCTCGTCCGGATCAAGGGCAGAGGTATCCTTCTTTTTCTTGGCAAACACTGTCTTGAACCGTTCGATCAGATCGGGAGAGCGCTCGATCAGACCGCTGACCGAATCAACAATTCCGACCGCAGGCGGAACCGGTGTATTGTCCGCAAGGTTCAGAAGCTCCACATCGCCGTTCTCTTTGACAACGAGGAAGCATACCGGCGTAATGGTGACTCCCGTTCCGCCTCCGCCCCCGAAGCAGGGAGCCTTTCCGTTCGGCTTCACAGCCTTTCCGTCCTGTGCAGGCTGAGCGGACTTGACCGCAGCAACCGCGTCCGCCTTGGCGTTTTTCGGAAGATAATCCACGCCGCCGGAGGCAAAGGCAAACGAAACCTTGGAGATCGGAATGATCAGCGTTTTGTTATTGGTTTCGATCGGAGCGCCGATAATAGTATTGGCATCTGCAATACTGCGGATATTTTCCAGAGAGGTGCTGATGATGTCATTCAGTTTGTTGTCGGACATGATAGAATTCCTCCTTCATATATATACGGGGCAGCAGAAAGCCCGGATGTTATTGGCGAAGATAGGTCAGAAGCAGACCGAAAAGCAGGGAAACCACATGGTGTACCCGCAGCCAGACGGTGCAGTGAAGCCGAATATCTGTCTTTTCGGCGAGAAAATCCGGTTTGGCAGAGAGAACAGCGTCCTCGGGCAGCTCAAGGCGCATGGTCTCGGACAAAAGCGTCAGCAGATATGAGACGGACTGTGAAATCACTCCGAACAGCTCCGCCGTTTTCGCGGCATCTCCGGAGCCAACCCGGATATCCAGCAGTGAAAGCCTGATCCGGATATCTCTTCTGACATGCCTTCCCAGACAACCGATAAGCTTTTTTGCCAGTGAAATCAGCTTCGGCAGCTCCGATAGGGAAAATTGCTTCTTTTTCTCTTTTCCCTGCTCCTCCGCACCTTTTTTCTGCTTCTGCTTTTCCTCCTGCTTCTTTTTCTTTTCCGCCTTGCGCCGCTCTTTTTCCTTTTCCTTTTTCAGGCGTCTGCGGAAGCGTTTGATCTCAAAATCCTTCAGCCGGATTTTTTTCTTTTTTCCCGGCATGAGCGGGACGGTAAAGCAGAAAATTTTCAGTTTAACGGAAAGCGCGGCGTCCACGGTCACGATCACGCTGATCCGGGTCATCGCGATGGCAAACACAAGCAGCGCTATGCCGGCAAGTACGGCAAGCGTGATATAAAGACCCATTTCCGCGCCTCCTTTCCATGAAGCATCGCCGAAGCGGCTCTGATTTATTCAGAAAGACTCTCCCGGACAGCGTTCAGCCCTGCCTGAAAGCAATCAGGCTGCCGTCCGGTCGGTTTATGCGGGGAACGCACCGCGATTTTCTTCCCGGCAGGCTCCCCCTGCCGTCCTGACCGCCAAGAGCGCTTTTGCGGAAGCTTGTCCAGCCTCCTTGCCGGGTCTGCCCCGGCAACCTTTTCTGATACGCAGGCTTCATTCGGATTCCTGCGCAGCCGTCTGCGAAGCGGAAGCCCCGGCAGCCTCCGCCATGCCCGGCAGCTCAGAGGCGGGAAGCTCTGCCAGAGAATGAAGCCCGAACACCCGGAGAAAGGCTTCCGTTGTGGAAAACAGCATCGGCTTTCCCGGCACATCCAGACGCCCGGTCACCTCGATCAGCTGCTTGTCCGAAAGGACTCCGATCGCATAGGCGCTGTCGGACCCGCGCACCTGCTCAATGAACGCACGCGTGACCGGCTGATTATACGCTACGATCGCAAGCACCTCCAGGCAGGAGTTTGACAGACCTCCGCTCCCCCGGATCCCGAGCGCCTGCCGGATCGGCGCTTCATATTCCTCACGCGTGCAGAGCTGGCAGGAGCGGTCAAACAGAACAAGCTGAATGCCGCGGTCTTCATACTTCTGTGTCATGGCGTCCGCCAGCGCGCAGACCTCCCGCTCGGAAATGCCGAGAACCGACGCGAGTTTTTCATATGAGACCGGATATCCCGCCGCAAACAGAATCGCTTCCATTTCGCGCATCAATTCCTCTGTTGTCATCAGGCGCCCGTCCTTTCTTCTGTCATATGTGCAGCCGGCTTCCGGCGATGCGTCCTGTCAAGCGTCAGATACACGGGAGCATCGACCTCCGGCATGCCGTCCCCGTCCTCTTCGGCAGGGAGAATCCGGACGCGCTGCGACCGCAAAAGCTCCAGAAGCGCAAGGAAATATGCAATGATTTCGGAGCGCGAACCGGACCGGAGCAGAATATCCTCCACGGAAACAACCCCTTCCCGGTACAGGATCCGCATGATACTGAAAATCCTTCCGCCCACCGGAACGATTTTTGCCTGCAAAAGACGCTGCAGGGCACGCTCGGACTCCTTGGCAAGCCGCGGGATTTCCCTTGAACGCCGCAAAATGCGTCCGAATGCCCGCTCAAGCAGCGTGACGTCCAGATTTTCCGGCATATCGTGCGAGGTGTCGATTACCTCGGTATCCTTCACGATCCGCGCGCCGTACACCTGATATCTTTCGTTCAGGATGACTGCGTTTTCCTTTGCGCGCTTATATTCCAGAAGCGCCCGCGCCAGCTTTTCGCGCGGGTCCTCTTCTTCCTCGGCAGGCGGCTTCGGGAGAAGCATGCGGCTCTTGATCAGCATCAGCTCCGATGCCATCACGATAAATTCGCCGGACAGCTCCATGTCCAGCTCCCGCATGGACGAAATATACTCCATATACTGATCCAGAATCAGCGCAATCGGAATATCCGAAATATCCACCTTGTTTTTGGCAATCAGTGCAAGGAGCAGATCAAGCGGTCCCTCAAACACCTCCAGCCGGAAGGAAAGCTCCTCCACAGGATCACCTCTCTTTCAAAAATCAAATACAGCCCTGCCTCCGTGTCTGCTGCCGGTGCAGCAAAAACGTCCGAGGCAGCAAAAAGCAGTCTGCCCGGCGCCGGAGCTTTTCCGCCCGGTATGCACGGCACTGCCATAGGGCGCCGTCCAGAGGAGTCAGAGCAGTCCGAATACCGCGTTCGGAAGCAAGCCCGCCAGCCACATGACCCCGTTGTAGACCACACCGGTCAGCCACGACAGCGGAGCATCCAGAACGCCGAACCACAGAAGCACCAGCATTCCGATCATAATATAGCGTTCATACCGCATCAGTCCGAAATACACCTTATCGGGCAGGAACAAAAGACAGATGCGTGAGCCGTCAAGCGGCGGAACCGGGATAAAATTGAAAATAGCCAGTCCGATATTCAAAGAGCAGAACACGCCAAACAGCATGAGAGAATACTGTGTGAAGGTGGAAAGCAGCGAGGTCGGAGCAGTCAGATACAGCGCGTCTCCCGTGCCGGTCAGCCAGCCGACCGCAAGATACACATTCTTCAGAATCTGATACAGCAGCGCGCCGATTAAGGCAAGCCCCAGATTGGAGGCGGGACCGGCAAGCGCAGTCAGAGCCATATCCCGCTTCGGCTGCCTGAAATTCCGCGCGTTCACCGGCACCGGCTTTGCCCAGCCGAAGCCGAAGAAAACCATGCAGATTGTCCCGATCGGATCAAAGTGCCGCAGCGGATTCAGAGAGATGCGTCCCATGCATCTCGCAGTCGGGTCCCCCAGCTTCTCCGCAGCCCATCCGTGCGCGCTCTCATGAATGCACAGGGAAAGCAGCACGCAGGGAATCCGGAGCAGAATCAGGGCAATATATTCCGGATTCCGCCAGCCTGTCAGTATGGAGCTCAGCATATGACGCCTCCCTCCGCACCGTTTCCGTTCAGAAAGCTGACAATCACATCCCAGACCTCCTTTTTTCCGGCACCCGACAGGGCGGAAAACGGAAGAACCGTGCGTCCGCCCTCCCGGAGCAGCCGGAGCATGGCTTCCCGGTCGGTCGCGTTCGGCTTGTCCGCCTTTGTGGCAACGATTACATAGGGAAAGCCTCTTGCGTCCAGAAATTTCACCATGTTCACATCGTCCTCGCTCGGACCGGTCTTGCAGTCGATCAGCTGCAAAAACAACCTTCTGCCGCAGTCTGTCTGCGCCACATACCGGTCGGTCAGCTGCGACCATCTTTCCCGATCCTCCGGCTTGCGCTTTGCAAAGCCGTATCCCGGCAGATCCACAAAAAAGAATTTGCGGTCGATTTCATAAAAATTGACGGTGATGGTCTTTCCGGGCGAAGAGGATACCCGCGCAAGCGACTTTCTTCCCAGGAGCGCATTGATCAGGGAGCTTTTCCCCACGTTTGACCTGCCGGAAAACACAATATGCGGCAGCGGATCCCGGGGAAACTGCTCGGCAAGCCCCGCGCTCATCCGCAGGGAAGCGTTTTGTATATTGAACTTCATGGCAATCCGGTTCCTTTCAAAGAAATGCCTCTTGTCACAGAAGCGCGTTGGCAAGCACGTCATCTACCCTGCGGCAGGGAACAAAGCGCAGCTTTTCCCGCACGATCGGGTCTATCTCCGCAAGATCCCGCTCGTTATCCGCCGGAATGCAGACGGTGCTGACACCTGCCTTATAGGCAGCCATCGTCTTTTCGCGCAGACCTCCGATTGCCAGCACCCTGCCCCGCAGCGTGATTTCGCCCGTCATGGCAAGATCGCGCCGGACCGGTTTCCCGGACAGCTCGCTTGCCAATGCCGTCACCAGCGTCACGCCGGCAGAGGGACCGTCCTTCGGGACCGCGCCCTCCGGCACATGAATATGGATATCCTTCGTCTTATAGAAGTCCGGTGTCACCCCCAGCTCCTCCGCATGCTCCCGGATATAGGAAATCGCAAGATGCGCCGATTCCTTCATGACATCGCCCAGCGAGCCGGTCAGCTCCAGCTTCCCGCTGCCCGGCATCGCCGCAGCCTCGATGCGGAGCAGATCGCCCCCCACCGAGGTATATGCCAGACCGTTCACCACGCCGACCTCATCGCTGTCGTAAATATGCTCCGGCAGAACCTTGCGGCAACCGAGATAGGATGCGATGTCCCCTTCTTTTACGCGGACATGCGTCAGCTCCGGATGCTCAGTCAGCTGCATCGCTGCCTTCCGGCACACCGCCGCAAGCTCGCGCTCCAGATTCCGGACTCCCGCCTCCTGCGTATAAAAATCAATAATCTCAAGAATCGCCCCGTCGGTCATACGGAAATCCTTTGCCGAAAGCCCGTGGTGCTTCCGCTGCTTCGGGAGCAGATGATCCTTTGCAATCGCAAGCTTCTCATGGCGCGTATAGGTCTTCAGCTCGATGATTTCCATCCGGTCGATCAGAGGGCGCGGTATGCCGTCCAGGCTGTTCGCCGTTGCGATAAAGATGCAGTCGGACAGATCGATCGGCAGCTCGACAAAATGATCCCGGAAAGACCTGTTCTGCTCCCCGTCCAGAACCTCCAGCATAGCGGAGGCGGGGTCGCCGTGCGCATCCTGCGTCATCTTGTCGATCTCATCCAGAAGGATCAGCGGATTGCGCGTCCCGGCGCGGATCAACGCATTGACAATGCGCCCGGGCATGGCTGCGACATATGTTTTCCGGTGTCCGCGGATATCCGCCTCATCGCGGATGCCGCCGAGCGAAACACGCACATATTTACGCTTCATGGCAGCGGCAATCGATGCGGCAACCGAGGTTTTTCCGGTCCCGGGCGGTCCGACAAGGCACAGAATCTGATTGTTCAGTCCGGAATTTCTCTGCCGGACCGCGATGTATTCCAGAATGCGCTCCTTCACCTTGTCAAGTCCGTTGTGGTCGCGCTCCAGAATCCTTCTCGCAGCCTCAATATCGCTGCGGTCGGCTGACTTTTTCGTCCACGGAATCTCAAGGCAGGTATCCAGATAGCTGCGCAGAACGCTGCTCTCTGCGGAGGCATACGGCGTCTTTGCCAGCTTGCCGACCTCCTTCAGAAGCTTTTCCTCGATCTCCTGCGGGAGCTTTGCCGCCTTGATCTTATCCCGGTACTCGTCCAGCTCCCCGTCCGCATCGTCCACCTCGCCGAGCTCATTCCGGATCACCTTCAGCTGCTCGCGCAGATAGTATTCCTTCTGATTCTGATCGATCTGCTCCCGCACCTGCCGGTGGATCTTCACTTCCTCCTCCAGAACCATCCGTTCACGCTCCATCAGAACCGCCAGAAGCCGCGCGCGGCTCAGCGGATCAAATTCGGAAAGCACCGCCAGCTTGTCCTCATAATTGACCAGAACGTTGCAGGCGATGAGGTCGGCAAGCATGCCCGGATGCGGAATCGACATGACCGCCACCACAAGCTCGTTTGAAATCTTCGGCAAAAGCCGGCAGAACTCCCGGAACCTGTCCCGAAGCTCAAGCACAAGAGCCTCCCCGTTCACGCCCCCGTTTCCCTCAAGCGTAACGGTCTTGCACACCACATCCACCTCCGGGCAGCGCTCCGAAAAATCGGGCTTGTCAAGAAGCGCCGCACGGCAAGTGCCCTCCACAAACAGACGGGCATTTCCCTCCGGCAGACGGACCAGCTGCTTGATGACGGCAACCGTCCCGACCGGCAGAAGGCGCGGCTCCTCGCCCTCCCCAGCCATGGGGCACACCAGCACAATGGGGGAATCTTCCTTTTCTGCTTTTTCGCAGACCGCGATCTGCTTTTCGTTTGACAGCTCAAAGCTGATCGGAATTGCCGGAAACGCGACGATTCCGTGAAGGAGCAGCACCGGAAGCCGGACCTGCTCCGCTTTTTCAATCGTTTTAGACATGAATATATATCCTCTGCGGCAGCCGCCGTCACGGCGGCGCCGCTTTTCCTTTCTGAAGGGTGGTTTTACACGAAGAGTATATGACCATATAAAACCATTTTATTATACCACGCAATTTGTTTTTTTTCAATAATAATATCGCAGTCAATTTGTAAATATTTACGCATTCGCCTCAAACTCCGCTCCCGCGCAGGGTCTTGGGCATGGCACAGGAAGGGCGGCTGTGCCGTACTATAAAACAGGGAGACATTTCCGCAAGGAAAATATTTCCCGTGATTAAACGCCGAACGCGCGGGACAAACTCACAGAAGAGCCGGCGGAAAGCGGCAGACGCCCGCGGCTTCGGAGCATCAGGCAGGAAAAAGGCGGCGGAAAACAGAGAGAGCAGCGAGCGCAAAAAGGCGCACGGCTTTCCCGAGCCGCAGAAAAAAATGGAGTGAAAGAAGCATATGACTGTAAAACGCGGAGATATCTTTTATGCAGATCTCAGTCCCGTTGTCGGTTCGGAACAGGGCGGTTTAAGACCGGTTCTGATCATTCAGAATGACGTCGGAAACCGCTACAGTCCGACCGTCATTGCCGCGGCGATCACCAGCCGCGTCGGAAAAACCAAGCTGCCGACGCACATTGACGTCGGCGCCGCGCACCCCGGAACAGTCAACGCTGCGGGAGAGGGAAACGGGCTGGCAAAGGATTCGGTCATTCTGCTGGAGCAGATCCGGACCCTGGACAAACGGCGTCTGAGGGAAAAAATGGGACATCTGGACGATAGAATGATGCGAAAGGTAGATGCGGCGATTTCCGTCAGCTTCGGTCTGGGAGACCGGGAGGCAGGCAGAGTGCCCGCAGGATATGAGCCGGGAACGGGCAGCACGGGAGAGGTCATCGGCTGAGAGCGGATACATCGCCCGCAGCAGAGCCGAAATTGCCGGATACGCGCCGCACCGCTTTCGATTCCGCAGTGCCGGCGATGCCCGGAGCCGAAGCCCCGTCCGCAGCTGTCGGAGTGCGGGAATTTCTCATCCGCCGAGGCGCAGGCAAACCGCATTCTTCCGATCATCAAGCCCCTAAAGCCGCAAGCCCTCCCGGAGCCGGATCAACGGCCGGAACGCGTGGAATCCTGCCGCACCGGACGCCTCCCGCCTTGCCAAACGTCTCAAACGCCGGGCGCGGGTGCGGCGCATTCCCCGGAGCGACGGCTGTCAAAGCCGCACGGAGGTCCGAAGGTCATCCGCCTCGCGTCAGCCGAAGCCCCCCGATGCCCGGCATTCATCCGCTCGCCGGAGCCATCAGACCTTTGCCGGCAAACGGAAGCCCCGCATGCATAAAGTCCATGCCGTGCCGGGACGGTCCGTGAGAGAAGGTCCCGCACCGACCGGCAGCATGCGCCGAAGCGCGCCCCGGCAGAAAACGAGCGGTTCCCACAGCCGGCAGCGCAAAGGAGCAAACGAACCCGGAGCCGCCGAGGCGCAGCGTCCTCCGTGTGCGGAAAACCGCAGCTTTTCCGGGCAAAGCATGCGGAAAAAGCAGCTTTCTCAGCCGGAATCCGTACATACAGGGGGCGAATTTCCGTCCCCTGTACCGGATTTTTCACGAATATTTGTAAAATGGGCTTGATTTTGCGGATACAATGCGGTAAAATAAGGACAAAGTGATAGTTCCCCTATAATTCAAATCAAAGGACGGTATGATACACTATGGCACTTGTTACGACAACGGAAATGTTCAAAAAGGCTTATGCAGGCGGATACGCGATCGGAGCCTTCAATATCAACAACATGGAGATCATTCAGGCAATCACAGAGGCGGCGCAGGAAGCGCAGTCCCCGGTTATTCTGCAGGTTTCCGCAGGTGCAAGAAAATATGCAAAGCCCGCTTATCTGATGGCTCTGGCAAAAGCCGCGGTCGAGGATACCGGCATTGATTTTGCACTGCATCTGGATCACGGCGCTGATTTTGAAATCTGCAAGTCCTGCATTGACAACGGCTTTACCTCCGTCATGATCGACGGCTCCAAGCACAGCTTTGAGGACAATATCGCCCTGACAAAGAAGGTTGTGGAGTATGCGCACGCACACGGCGTTGTCGTGGAAGGCGAGCTCGGAAAGCTGGCGGGCATCGAAGACGATGTGAATGTCAGCGCAGAGGATTCCTCCTACACCAGACCGGAAGAGGTGGAGGAGTTTGTGACCCGCACCGGTGTTGATTCCCTTGCCATCGCCATCGGTACAAGCCACGGTGCCTACAAGTTCAAGCCCGGTCAGAAGCCGCAGCTTCGTTTTGACATTCTGGAAGAGGTGGAGCACCGTCTGCCCGGCTTCCCGATCGTTCTGCACGGAGCTTCCTCCGTCATTCCGGAGCTGGTCGAAGAAATCAACGCCTGCGGCGGACAGATGCCCGATGCGATCGGTATTCCGGAATCCATGCTGCGTCAGGCTGCAAAGATGGCGGTCTGCAAGATCAACATCGACTCCGATATCCGTCTCGCCATGACTGCCGGCATCCGCCGCGTCCTGACCAACCAGCCGTCCGTCTTTGACCCGCGCGAATATCTCAAGGTCGGTCGCGAAGAAGTCAGAAAAATGGTCCTGCACAAGATTTACAACGTTCTCGGCTCCGAGCATACGCTGTAATCCGGTCTCCGATCCCTATGAAACCGGTCATCTGGAAAGAACGGTTTACCGTTAACTCTCATGATACGGATTTTTGCGGAAACGTCCGTCCGTCCGTCATGCTGCGGTACCTGCAGGAGGCATGCAATCTGGAGCACCGCAGCTGCGGTCCCACGCTGGATGAGCTGAGGGAGCACAATCAGATCTTCCTTTTGAGCAAAACCGGAATGCGGCTGTATTTTCCGCTCCGCGCCTTCGATCCCGTCGAAGCGGAGGTCTGGTTTGCCGGTCTGCACGGCTTCAGCTTCCTGCGGTCCGGAAGAATCCTGTCAAACGGAACGGTTATTGCAGAAATGCACAGCGTCTGGGCGATGCTGGATATATCGGACCCGGACCACCGCCGCTTTATCCGGAAGGGCTTTTGCGAATTCGGCTTCGGCTCGGGAGAACCGCTCAGTCTCGGTTTCCCGGCGCGGCTCCGCATCCCGCAGGAGCTTCCCCTCACGGACGCCGGCTCCCGCCGCATCGTATACGCGGACTGTGATGTCAACCGGCACATGAACAATACCAATTATCCGGACATGTTTGTCGGATGCCTCCCGGAATATCCGGGCAGAGTTACGGAATTTGAAATAGCATACCTTTCCGAAGCCCCGATGGGGGAATCGGTCCGGCTCCTTTGGGGAAAAGCGCCGGACGGAAGCGTCTATTTCCGCTCTCTGCGCCAGGACGGAACGGTAAACGCCGAGGCAAGAATGCGCTTTGAAGAAGCGCCGCAATAAACTGAATACGGTACACGATTCGGACAGTTTACCCCTGTCCGAATTCTTGTATCGGTGAAAAGCGCCGGAGAGAATCCGGCAGAAAGGAAGCCTATCCGGTATGAGCCGCAGAACACGTGCCTCCGTGCGGAAAATTCTTTTGGTCTCTCCGTATGACGAGGGAGAGCAGGTTTACGCGCGGATGCTGGCGCTAGAATTGGAGGAGGGCGGATATGCGGTCTGCCAAAGCAGCTCCTTCCCGCAGTCAACTGCGGAAATCGGACTGATGCTGATCAGCACAGCATTCCCCCAGCTCGGGCAGGCGGCGGACTTCTGCGCGCATCAGTGTATCCCGATGCTGCGGTACGGAAGCGCGGAGCGGGGCGCGGAGCTGATCCGTCCCTTTACGCCGCAGGAGCTTCTGGATCAGATCGGGGTATTTTCCGGCTCTCTGACAGCCGTTCAGCCGTACCGCAAAACCGGATGTACCGGCGGCTCACCGGTCAAAGGCGGGGCACAGCGCAGCTCCGGGCGCAAGGGCTCCGGTGCCGCGCAGCAGGGACTGCTGCTCAGAAAAGAAGAAAAATTCGTTTCCTATAACGGAACCCCGATCGAACTCACCCAGCGGGAATATGCACTCCTTGCATACCTGCATGAGCACCGGGGAGAAGCGGTTCCGCGCAGCCGGATTCTGCACGATGTCTGGCAATCGGATGACGAAACGGCAAACACCGTGGATGTTTACATCCGGTATCTGCGCCGGAAGCTTGATGAACGCTTTGACGTCCGGCTGATCGTCACGGTGCGCGGAAAAGGATATATGCTGCGCAGGATGCCGTAAGCCTTCAGAGAGCCTCGCCCGGCGTCCGGTACGCCGCCGCGTTTCGGGAAAATGCGGATCGGGCAAGCGTCAAAAAATACCGTTCCTCCGCCGATACTCCGGAACAGCCGCATCGGCTCACAAACACAGCGCCGCGCAAAACACCGTCAGACACCGCGCCCGGAACGCGGCGGATCCCCCGGTATTTCGGTTGAAGGGAATCGCTGCGGCATGTCACAGGCGCAATCCGATCCAATGCGGTGCCGCAAGGCGCTGCACTGCCGCCGATACGCCGCATTCAGCCAAGCCGGTGCCGGCAAATCACACTGCGGCGCGGTCTGCGGTATGTTGCAGGCATCGTCCGCCGCCCGCGTTCCAAAGACCGGCGCCCCGCCGGGATCGGTGCGCCTCCGTCAGATGCCCCGCATATTCGGGTCGGTTTAAATCGTCCGGGACGCGGTATGCCGCCGGTATTGTTTCCCGCGCCGGAGCCTCCCGGGGACACACGCCATGCCGGTCTGAGCCCAAGGCAGCGCGAGGTGCCCGCAGCGCATTCTGCGGTATTTTCCCGATATGATTGCCGCGCCGGAGCCTTGTGAGGGCACGCCCCCCTCACCCGGATGCGGCACATACAAGTCCGATTCCCGGTGAGGCGCAAGCCGTCCGCCGCGGAGGAAGAACGCATTGGACCGCAGCGGAGGCGCCCGCCGTATGCCGCACAGCCGTTTCCCGGTCGGCAGGCATCGCAGAATATGTTTCAGCAGCCGGAAAAATCCGAAAAGCGCAGAAGGAGGACCCTATCCATGAAAAAAAACAGCTGCCTTTGGATTCGGAATGTCCGCCTTCCGGACGGAACAACCGGTGACATCCTTATACACCGAAGCGGCAGAAGGGAAAAAAGCCGCATTCTCCGGATCGGCATCCTGACAGAAGCCGACAGGGAGCTTTGCAGCGGCGCGGAGGTGTTCGATGCGGGCGGACTCCGCATCTCACCGGCATTTGTCGATCTCGCATGCCGCCCGGACCGTGCGGGGAGCGGCAATGCGCTGTACGATGAAACGCTTTCGGCGGTATGCGGCGGCTTCGGCACCGTACTCTCTCTGGATGCAGACGATGCTTCGACGATCACCGCAAGAAAAAAGCGCGCGGAAAGCTACGGAAAATGCAGGGTTCTCTGCACCGGTCGGCTTGACCGCATCCGCGATGCCGGGCAGGCTCTTGCACTGAAGGAACAGGGAGCCTGCGCTCTGACCGATTACGGCGCTCCCTCCCCGGACTCCGAAAAGGTGCTGCGCGCCATGGAGGCTGCCGCGGAAGCCGGTCTGCCGGTCATTGCGGAATGCAGAGACGCTTCCTTCCCGGATACGGTCCCGGCTGTGTCGGAGGAGCTGGCTGCCGCCCGGAGCATTCTTCTTGCGCGGGAAGCCGGCTGCCGGCTGCATCTGACCGGAGTATCGACCTGCCGGACGCTCTCTTTGATCCGGCATGCCAAGGACGCCGGAATTCCCGTCACCTGCGATGTCACGCAGATGGCGTTTTCCTGTACGGAAGAGGAGCTTCTCTACGTCGGCACACAGGCAAAGCTGATCCCGCCGCTCCGCGCACGCTCCGACACGGAAGCCGTCATATCCGCCATCCGGGACGGAACCGTGGACTGCGTGACCTCCGGTCATACTCCCTGCACCCGCTCCGAAAAGGAGCGTCCGATGCAGGATGCCGCGCCGGGCGCGGTCGGCTATCAGACGCTGTTCGGAGCCGGAATGACCTGGCTGGTTCTGAAAAACATCATTCCTCTGCACCGATGGCTCACACTGATCTCGGATGCACCGGCAGAGATTCTCGGTCTGGAGGCAGGACTCCGGGAGGGCGGACGTGCCGATTTCGTTCTGTTTTCCCCGGAAGAGGAATGGACCGTCACACGTGAGCTTCTGAGAGGCCGCTCCTCCTGCACGCCGCTCCTCGGTGTCTCGCTCCACGGTGCGGTCCGGCGAACCGTGCTGAACGGCGAGCTCATGTAACATTTTTACAATCCCGCATATCCGCCAACTGCCGGAAGCGCATTTCGCCCCCTGCACAAAGCGGCAGCGAACCCGGGCAGCTCCCCGCAAGAATTTCAATCGGCTCTGTCAGACTCAGCCGGAAAGGAAGAAAAAGTATGCTTGCAACAGTCAAATCCGCCGGATTAAACGGAGTGGACGGCTTTCCCGTAACCGTCGAATGCCGGGTTTCCAGCAGACTGGAAAATTTTTTAATGGTCGGACTGCCGGACAAGGCGGTCATGGAAGCAAAGGAACGAATCAAATCCGCCATCGAAAACAGCGGATATACCTTCCCGGACGGAGAGATCACGGTAAATCTGGCACCTGCCGACAAGAAAAAACAGGGCTCCGCCTATGACCTCGCCATTCTCGTCGGAATTCTGGCAGCGGCGCAGGACCTCACGGCAAATCTGGACGGAAAATGCTTTATCGGCGAGCTGTCCCTGTCCGGATGCATCCGTGGTGTGCGCGGCGTTCTCTGCATGGTGCTTGCCGCCAAGGAGGCGGGCATGCGTGAGGTCTATGTCCCGATGGAAAACGCGGCGGAGGCATCGGTTGCGGAGGGAATCGCGGTTTACGGCGTTCCGGATGTCCCCGCGCTCCTGAAGCACCTGACAGGAGCGGAAACGCTCTCACCCACGGTATTTGACCGGGATGCCTTTGAGCGGGACGCGCAGAGATATTCCCTTGATTTCTCCGATGTCAAGGGGCAGGAGCGTGCCAAGCGCGCCATCGAGATCGCGGCGGCAGGCGGACATAACATTCTCCTGATCGGTCCTCCCGGCACCGGAAAAAGCATGCTCGCCAAGCGTATTCCGTCCATTTTGCCGGTCCTGACCTTCGGCGAAGCAATTGAGACAACCAAAATTCACTCCATTGCAGGCATGCTGCCGGACGGGGTCTCCCTGATCCGCGAAAGACCGTTCCGGGCGCCGCACCATACCCTCTCCGCCGTTGCACTTGCCGGCGGCGGTACAATCCCGATGCCCGGGGAAATCTCATTGGCGCACAACGGCGTTTTGTTTCTGGACGAGCTGCCCGAATTCGGAAAGGCGGCAACCGAGGTACTGCGTCAGCCGCTTGAGGACCACACCATTACCATCATCCGCGCCAGCGGAAGGGTTACCTTCCCGTGCGCCGTCATGCTGGTATGCGCCATGAATCCCTGCCGATGCGGGTATTACGGACACCCGACACGTCCCTGCACCTGCAAGAAATCCGAAATCAAGGAGTACCTGTCGCGGGTCAGCGGACCCTTGCTTGACCGGATCGACATTCAGATCGAGGTTCCCCCGCTTACATATACGGAAATATCCGATCTGACTCCTGCGGAATCCTCGGCATCCATCCGGGCACGCGTCAGAAAGGCACGCGACTTTGCGCTGCATCGGTATGAGGCTGCAAACATGCAGGTATACTCCAACGCCGCAATGACCTCCAAGCACATCCGGCAGTTCTGCCGTCTGACGCCGGAGGCATCCGTCCTGATGGAACGCGCTTTTTCCTCCATGGCGCTTTCACCCCGCGGCTATGACAGAATCCTCCGGGTGGCACGCACCATCGCCGACCTTGCCGAAAGCGAGGAGATCGAAGCGAAGCATCTTGCCGAAGCTATTCAGCTCCGTTCCCTGGACCGGAAATACTGGTAAAGTCCCAACGCAGCGCAGGTGTGCGCACGGCATCTAAGGAATTCCGGGCACATCCCGTGTCATTCCGTCCGCCCTTATTCCGGATTTCTTTGACGGCAGACCGTCCGTGCCGAAAGCCGGGAGCGAAATCAAAGGCGGTGAAATAAAACTCGTTTTGAGTTTTATTTCACCGCCTTTTACGTTGGTCGGACCGCCAAGCGCCGCCGCTTTGCCGCCGGAAAAACCGAAAAAACACAACAAAAACAACCAAAATCACATCAAAAATGCCGGAATCCGGACCGGCATTTTTAAAGGGCTGTGAAAAGCTTGCGGTTTTTCACAGCCCCCTTTTTCTCAAGCACCGCCCTGCGACATCCTCAAGCCTGCGCAGCCCCGCGTTCGTCCCAGTGCTCAAACAGTGCGCCTGCGGCAAACAGAACGCAGTATCCGACAAAGAAATAAATCAGAACCTCCGCATACGGACGGATCAGATACACAAGCTCCGTCATATTGACCGGCGGACCGTACGTTGTAAGATCAACGACCGTCTGATACACATCCTGCCCCAACGTGACGGAAACACACAGGAGTGAGGTGAAAAAGAACGCTCTCGGAACCGGACGCCGGAGGGCAAACAGCTTCATGCCCAGAGCGAAATCATCCTTTCCCTTCCGGACGGCGCGGTATCTGACCGCTGCCGCAGCCAGCCAGACCAGACCGAGAATCAAAAGATTCAGCACCAGATTTAAAAGAAGCTGACTCAGAAACCACATGAAATTTTTCGAAAAGAGCGCCGGCGTCGTACAGAAATACGATACCGCAAGCGCACACAAAAGCGAAAGCAGCACGCATCCCGCATTCACCAGAGCAAACGGCAGCGTCTCTGCCGGTCCGAACCGGAACAGACTCCACACCATTGCCGCATATCCCGCGTATACCGCGATAATCTCAAAAAAGCGGATCGCGCTTTCAATCAGCACCGAAAAACTGCCATAAAAAGCGTTGCCGTCTACTTCATATGAGAAAAAAAGCTTCAGCCCAAGCGAATTCACAAGCGTCAGGAGCAGGCAAAAAAGCGCTGTGCTCCGCAGAATTCTTTTTTTCAGGTGCTGATCGAAGCCGGATTCATTCATATCGATGCCCAAAGCCTTCACGGACGAAAGCTTCCCTTCCTTCGGAATCGGAGCCGGACAGCAAGCATGCATGCTTTTGCCCCGGCAAGCGGCAGCTTCCCTTCTGCCGTTTCAGTTCTTATAAAAGCGGAATACGGATATCACACGTCCCAGAATGGTCACATCATCCGTAATAATCGGTTTCATGGAGGAATTCTCCGGCTGCAATCTGAAATGACCGTTTTCCTTATAAAAGGTCTTCACGGTCGCCTCATCATCAATCATCGCCACAACGATCTGACCGTTTTCCGCACAGGCTTCCTTTTTCACGACGATAATGTCTCCGTCCATAATCCCGGCTTCAATCATGCTGGTGCCGGACACGCGCAGCGCAAACAGCTGATTGCAGGTATAGCTGCGATTCATCAGGGGAAAATCGAAATACCCCTCATAGTTTTCAACCGCCAGAATCGGCGTACCTGCGGTCACCCTGCCGACGATCGGAATTTTCATGGTGTGCTGAGGCTCGGATGTCGGCTCATCCACGCGAAGCGTCCGGCTTTTGCCGGTCTCCTTCTGGATATAGCCCTTTGCCTCCAGACGCGCAAGATAGGCATGTACGGTCGAGGTGCTCTTGATGCACAGTGCGTTCTGAATATCCCGCACGCTCGGAGAGTATCCCTCCCGGCGTATCGTCGTGCTGATAAAGCGGAATATTTCCTTTTCCTTCTCGGTCAGCTGATCCGATCTCATATTGCTGATTCCTCCTTTCCTGCCGACCCGGCGCTCTCACGAAAGCCGGATCGCTTTTTTCTCTTTTCTCAAAAACCGCCGTCTGCCGCACTGCGGGTATTTCTCTCGGGAAGCGATGCGTACCCCGACAGGTCCCTGCGTTTCAGCCCGGGAAGCGGCTTTCCGCGGCAGCCCTTCCGGCTTTCCGCACAGACAGTTCCGTATCCTTGTTACGCCTTATCCGACCCGTCCGCGATGCCTTCCGCAATCGTGCTGTTGAAATCGATCAGGGAGGACAGGATGTAATTGCTGACATACATGCCCTTCAGCGTAAAGGAATAATTGGTGCCGGTATGGAACATAAAGCCGTTGTTCACATACAGCTCCAGCTTCTTCCCGTACAGCTTTTCAAAATCCAGCCCGAATTTTTCCGCAAACTGCACCGTATCCACGCCGTCCTTCAGGCGCATCCGGAGCATCACATATTCTCCGATCCGCTCCGATTCCCTGATATCATAATCCTCCCCCGTAATCACAAGTCCGCTCTGGGGATGCTCCATGGCGCGGATATACGCCTTCAGGTCCCGCTTGAAGGAAAATCTCCGCTCATGATAAAAGGAATGCGCGGCGGGTCCCAGTCCCAGATACTCCTCCAGATTCCAGTATTTCAGATTGTGGCGGCAGGCAAAGCCGTCCTTTGCGAAATTGCTGATTTCATACTGGTGGTAGCCAAAGCTCTCAAGACAGTCCACGGCATCGCAGTACATCTTGTACTCGGTATCCTCGTCCGGAAGCTCCAGAGTATCCGCACGGCGCGCAAACGGCGTCCCCGGTTCAATCTTCAGATTATACAAAGAAATATGCTCCGGTTCCAGCGCACAGACATTGCGGAGCGTTTCATCCAGAGAATCCGGCGTCTGATACGGAATTCCGTACATGACGTCAATGTTGATATTGTCGATCTGTGCGCGCCGCGCCGCATCATAGCTGTCAAGAAAATCCTCATAGGTATGGATCCTGCCGAGCGCCTGCAATTCCTGATCGGACGCACTCTGCATGCCGAAGCTCAGCCTGTTCACCCCGGCGCGGCGGTATGCCCTGAGATCGGACAGCGTCACGGTCGCAGGATTTGCCTCCATGGAAAATTCCGCCTCGGGCGACACATTGAAATTGCGGTATACGCCGTCGATGATCGCCGTCAGACTTTTCCGCGGCAGAACCGTAGGCGTGCCGCCCCCGATATATACGGTATCCACCTCATGCGTCAGCGCACTTTGCGAATAGTCCTCCATATGAAGAAGAAGCGCGTCCGTATAGCGCTCCATCATTTCGTCCGGAGCCTCCACCGAATAAAAATCACAATACGCGCATTTTTGCAGGCAGAACGGAATATGAAGATACAGACCGAGATTGTTGAACACGTCATTTCCTCCTCTTGACAGGTTGACAGAAGCGGCTCAAAAGAGCAAATCCCGCCCAAAGCCGCACAAAAACAGCATCCGGGATGCGTAAGCGAAGCACAGCGGCAGCCGCGGCATTCCGACCGGAAGCTGAAAACGGAAATTCCCGATTGAAGCAGCCAGACACCGGCTCTTTGATCCGGACCGACTGCAGAAGAGAACGCTCCGGCACAGGCGGCGCCCGGAGCAAAAGCCGGCATCCCGCCTCCTGCGGTCAGACCGCACAAAGCGGCTGTATCCGGCGCTCCCGCGAATGCGATCCCCGCATTTCGCGGCAGAAGCGCCGCAATCGGACCCAATCGCGCAAAGATGTATTTGTATTATAGCACAAATACCGTGAGGTGACAAGAGCTTTGAAGGATTTTCAGCCAAAAACCAAACCGAAAAAAGAAGCCCCTCTGCGTACAGCCCCGCGAAACGGCTCCCCGAAGCCTGCCGAAGCGGAGGAAGCTGCCCGCTCCGCAAAAAGAGCAACCCTCATCCGCATCCCGGTGCTTTCCGCGCTGTTCTGGATGCTTCTGCCGTTTTCGGGAGCAAGCCGCATTCTTCTGCCGGCACTTGCCGCCGCCCTGATCCATGAGGCGGGACATCTGCTTGTCATAAGGCTCTGCGGCATCTCCGTCTCGCAGATCACGCTGTATCCGTTCGGCGCCGACATCCGCAGAGCAGGCAGGATCACCTCCTATTCCGCCGACTTTATGATCTGCGGTGCGGGAATCGCCGCAAATCTGATCGCTGCCGCAAGCTGCCTCCCGTTCAGGAGCCGGGACGGAAGCCTTATCTTTCTGCTCTGCAATCTGTCGCTTGCCGCGCTGAACCTGATGCCGGTGTCTCTTCTGGACGGCGGCGGCATGCTGACCGCGCTGCTCTGCCGGCTGTACGGCGCGGAACGGGCAGGACGCGCAGTTATGGGAATCTCTTTTTTCACTGTTTTGCTTCTTTGGATATTTTCCCTGTATATTCTTTTTTACACATCCTCCAATTTCAGCCTGTTTCTCCTCAGCGCCTATCTGTTTTCCGTGCTGTTTCTGTCCCCCGCAGCAGCGCCGTAATTTTCAGAGGATTTCAGAGGATTCCGGAGCATGCCGGAGGATTTCAAAGTATCCTGCATATTAAATCAACCAGATTCCGAATAACCACGGATAATTGTGTTTTTTTCCGAAATTTCAGATTTTTTGTAAAACTATTGCATTTTAAATCGGAGTATGCTACAATAGGTGCGTATTTCGGGCTAAGACCCGGTGCGCGCCGTCTGTTTTCGGCGTATTTTATACGCAGGGCGGAATAAAATTCATCTGAAAGGCAGGCTTATCCGGCATCATGCTCATGCCGGGGCGTAAGCGCGGTGGTGCAAGGATTCATGAACGAACAAACCAAAGAAGTGATTCAACTCAAAAACGTCACAAAGGAATTTGACGGAGAACAGGTGCTCAAGGGCATCGACCTCAGCATTCACGACAAGGAATTTGTGACGCTGCTCGGACCCTCCGGCTGCGGCAAAACAACAACGCTGCGTCTGATTGCGGGCTTTGTCGAGCCCGATTCCGGCGAGGTGCTGTTCAACGGGAAATGCGTCAACGGCGTACCCGCCTATAAGCGGGCGGTCAATACGGTTTTCCAGAAATATGCGCTGTTTCCGCATCTGAATGTTTACGAAAACATTGCATTCGGTCCCAGACTGAAGAAAATGAAGGAAAGCGAGATCCGGGAAAAGGTTCACGCCATGCTGGAAATGGTCAACCTGCGCGGCTTTGACAAGCGGGCGGTCACGCTCCTTTCCGGCGGTCAGCAGCAGCGTGTGGCAATTGCGCGCGCGCTGATCAACGATCCGAAGGTTCTGCTTCTGGACGAGCCGCTCGGCGCTTTGGATCTGAAGCTCCGAAAGGACATGCAGGTTGAGCTGAAGGCAATTCAGAAGCGCATGGGAATCACGTTCGTTTATGTCACCCATGACCAGGAGGAGGCGCTCTCCATGTCCGATACCGTTGTAGTCATGAACGACGGACGCATTCAGCAGATCGGAACGCCGCAAGATATTTACAACGAGCCGCTCAACGCGTTTGTAGCCGATTTCATCGGAGAGAGCAATATTCTGGACGGCATCATGAACGAAGATCTCGCCGTCACCTTCTCGGGACGCAGATTCCGCTGTCTGGACACGGGCTTTGCCAAGGACGAGCCGGTGGATGTGGTTGTCCGCCCGGAGGACGTGGACGTTGTACCCGTAGAAAAGGGCATGATCGACGGCGTTGTCACCTCCGTGACCTTCAAGGGGCTGCACTATGAGATCATCGTGGACATCGGCGGCTTCAAATGGATGATCCAGACAACGGACTACTCTCCGGAGGGCGCCCACATCGGACTTTTCATCGAACCGGACGCCATTCATATCATGAAGAAATCGGAATATTCCGGCATTTACGGCGACTACAGCTCCTACAGCGAGGAGCATGACCGCCTGTCCGAATTCCAGGATGAAGAAGAGTCGGATGCGGCTCTGCGCGAGGAGGATGTCTGATACGATGGCAACTGTTGTAAAAAAGAAAACGCTCGGGCATCGGCTGCTGCGCGCACCGTATATCGTATGGGCGGTGCTGTTCAGCGTCGTTCCGCTTTGCGTCATGGCATATTACGCGCTGACGGATGAAACGGGGAGCTTTACATTGGACAATCTTCTGCGCGTCAGCAATTATTCGGATATTTTCATGCGCTCCATCTGGTATTCTGTCGTTGCAACGCTGATCTGTCTTGTTCTGGCGTACCCGATCGCCTATCGGATTTCCCAGTGCGGCGCAAACAAACAGCGCATGATGGTCATGCTGATCATGCTCCCCATGTGGATGAGTCTTCTGCTCCGCACCTATGCGGTCATGAACATTCTGTCCGACACAGGGCTGATCAACAGCCTTCTGACCGGGATCGGGCTTTCCCCTCTGCACATGATCAACACTCCCGGCGCGGTCATCTTCGGCATGGTCTACAATTATCTGCCCTATATGATCCTGCCGCTGTACTCCGTGATGATTAAAATCGAGAAGTCCACGCTGGAGGCAGCACAGGACCTCGGCTGCAACTCCTGGCACATTTTCTGCCGCATTCTCCTGCCGCTCAGCACGCCCGGCATCGTCTCCGGTCTGACCATGGTATTCGTCCCGTCCGTCTCCACCTTTTATATTTCTCAAAAGCTCGGCGGCGGCAAATTCGACCTCATCGGGGATACCATCGAGCGTCAGTTCATCAGCGTCTATGACTATAACCTCGGCGCCGCCATCTCCCTGATTCTGATGGTGCTGATCCTGATCTGCCTGGCGGTCATGAACGAATTCACGGACGACGAGGACGTAAACGGAGGTATTGTGATATGAAAAAATTCTTCCGTATTTACACAATTCTGATTTTCGCGCTCCTGTATGCGCCGATCCTTGTCATGATCGTATTCTCCTTTAACTCCTCCGACAGCCTCAGCGTCATGGCGGGCTTTTCCGGAAAGTGGTATAAGGAGCTTCTGCGGGATACCGAAACGCTGAGCGCCGTAAAAAACACGATGATCCTTGCCGTGGCTTCCTCCCTCATTGCGACCGTATTCGGCACGGCTGCCGCGATCGGCATTCATCACCTGAAAAAGGGTTGGTACCGCAATGCCGTCATGGGGGTAACCAACATTCCGATGATGAACCCCGAAATCGTCACCGGCGTCTCCATGATGCTGCTGTTTGCCTTTACGGCAGCCCTTGTCGGGGATAAGAATCACGCGCTGAGCTTCTGGACGATCCTCATCGCGCACATCACGTTCAATCTCCCCTATGTGATCCTGTCGGTCCTGCCGAAGCTGCGCCAGCTGGACCCGCATCTGCAGGAGGCAGCCGAGGACCTCGGCTGCACCCCCGTTCAGGCGTTTTTCCATGCGGTTCTGCCGACCATTATGCCCGGCGTCATGACCGGCATGCTGATGGCATTCACCATGTCGCTGGATGACTTTGTCATCAGCTATTTCACCTCCGGTTCCGAATTCGTCACGCTTCCGATCCGGATCTATTCCATGACCAAACGGCGTGTAACACCCGATATGTATGCGCTGTCCACGATTATCTTCGGCGTGATTCTTCTGATCCTCGTCCTGATCAACGTATTGCAGGCAAGAGAAGAGAAGAAGAACCTGAGCAAAGGCACAAGGAGGTAAAACCGCATTGAAACTGAAAAAGCTCTGTTTCCGTCTGCTGTTTGCAGCACTGCTGGCAGCGTCCGCCGTGCTTCTCGCATCGTGCGGCGACCGCACCACTTATATCAATGTATATAACTGGGGCGAATATATTTCCGACGGCTCCGACGATTCTCTTGACGTCAACGCAGCCTTCACGGAGGCAACCGGCATCAAGGTCAACTATTCCTATTACACCTCCAACGAGGACCTCTATGCCAAGCTGAAGGGCGGCGGATCCAGCTATGATATCATCTTCCCCTCCGATTACATGGCGGAGCGCATGATCAAAGAGGGCATGCTGGAAAAGCTGGACTATTCCAACATTCCGAACGCCGAAAACATCGATGAGCTGTACCGCGGGCTGTATTTCGATCCGGAGGATGCCTACTCCGTCCCGTACAACGTCGGCATGGTCGGTCTGATTTACAACAAAAAGCTTGTATCGGAGGTCCCGGACAGCTGGAGCGTGCTCTGGGATGAAAAATACGCCGACAAAATCCTGATGTTCAACAATCCCCGCGACGCCTTCGGCATCGCACAGGCTGTGCTCGGAATGGATTATAACACCACCAACCCGAGCGACTGGGACAAGTGCTTCGCGCTTCTGGAAAAGCAGAAGCCCCTTGTACAGTCCTATGTCATGGATGAGGTCTTCATGAAGATGGAAAGCGGCGAGGCGGCTCTGGCTCCCTATTATGCCGGCGACTTCCTGACCATGCTTGACAATAATCCGGATCTTGACATGGTATTCCCGAAGGAAGGCTGCAACATCTTTGTTGACGTCATCTGCATTCCCTCCTCCTGCGGCAACAAAGCAGGCGCGGAGGCATACATCAACTTCCTTCTGGGCGGAGAAGCGGCTCTTGCGAACGCCGAATTCCTCTGCTATGCTTCCCCGAACAAGACCGTTCTGTCAAACGAGGAGTATTCCCTGAAGGACGATCCCTATATCTATCCCTCGGCAGAGGAGCAGGCAAACACGCAGTATTTTCACAACATGGATGAATCCACGCTGAAGTACATGAACGACCTTTGGGATCAGCTGAAGGTCGGCGGCTATAACAGCACCGCAATTTACCTTTCCCTGCTGTTCTTTGTGCTTGCGATCGCCTTTATTCTGTTCCTGCGCAGAAAAAGAAAGAAAAACCGGGCAAAGCTGTATCTGTAACGGCTTCGGCAGCGCACGGCAAAGGCAGGAAGAAGCATCCCGCTCAGAATCGGCGTTCCCGTCCGGGCGCCGGTCCGGACTTCCCGGAGCCGCAGGCAAGACATCTGCCGTTTTGCCGCGGCTCCGTTTTTGTCCGGTTAAAAAGCGGCAGAGCAAGGAGCCGGTGCCGCGAAGATCTGCCGCCAAAAAGCAGGGCGAATACCCGCGCCGGTCTGCATGCCCCGCAGTGCGGACGGTCCCCCCCGAAGCATCCTTCTGCCTGCCGCCCGTTCCGCAAAAAAGCGGAGAGGAGCAGCATATGCTTCTCCGGCGGTCCGCACAGGATGCGGACCCGCACAGCTCCCGCAGAAAAAGCTGCAGGGCAGCCGCGTCTGAGATCCGGAAGGGACATGAGCACACGCTCCCGCCCGGCGGCTTTCCGCACGGAATACCGGCATCAGCCCAACACTCCTTTGAACATTCAAAACCGATCTACGGAGGTTCGGAACAATGTCACGCATTCAACTGATTCCCAAAGAAGGACGCTTTTACAAAGCAAATCTGCATTCTCACACAACCGTCTCAGACGGCAATCTGACGCCGGAGGAAATGAAGGAAAAATACAAGGCGGCAGGCTATTCGGTCATTGCCATGACCGACCACAATATCTTAGTCGATCACCGCGCGCTGAACGATCCGGATTTTCTGACGATTCCGGGCACAGAGCTGCACGTGGAGGGCTGGGATGGGAATATCCGCAAAACCATCCATTTAAATGCCCTTGCCATGGACCCGGACCGTGTCCGCTTCATTGCTCCTCCCGCCGAATACTCGATTCCCTGCATTCAGACAAAGATTGACGAGCTTCGCGCGGGCGGCTTTATCGTCAACTACAATCACCCCGACTGGTCCAGCCAGGAGCCGTCCGATTACCTGCCTCTGGAGGGCTTCACCGCCATGGAGGCATATAACCACATCAGTGAAATCCACAACGGAGACGGCAAGAGCATTGCGCAGTTCGACAATATGCTCCGGCACGGCAAGCGGCTGTTCTGCATTGCAACGGACGATAATCACAACGAGCTGACCTATAAAGGGCAGCGCGGCGGAACCGATTCCTTCGGCGGCTGGACCATGATAAGGGCAGCGGAGCTCAGCCACCGCGCAATCATGGATGCCTTTACAGCCGGCAGCTTCTACTGCTCCACGGGACCCGAAATTTACGATTATTACATAGAGGACGGCATGATCTGCATAGACTGCGAACCGGTCGCCAATATTTATGTCAAATCCGTGCGTCCCGGCTCCAGCGATGCCGTGTTTGCCTTTGACGATGAGCTGACCCATGCAGCCTTTCCGCTCGCAGCGCTCCCGCGCAATCTGGACGGAAGCTCCTATACAAGAATCGACATCGTGCGGAAGGACGGCAAAACCGCTTACACCAATCCGTATTATATGGCTCCGGGAAGCCTTTGACGCTTTCGGAGGCGCCGGAAGAACCGGAGCGTCCGATGCAAATGAAAGGAGGCGGCAGCCGTGACCCGTCGGCGCACGGTCCGTGTTTTGTCTCTGGATTGGGACTGGTTCTTCTCCTACGGGCGGGAGGGGGAGCTGGAAAAGCTCCTTCCCGATCCGCTTTATGAAGAATGCAGCCCGGAATGCATCGCGGAGGAATGGGCATCCCGCTATCTGTACCTTACAGAGGGAAAAACCGCTCTCGACCTTGCCGTATCGCAGGAAAAGCTTTTTCGGATCCATTCCGTCCTTCAGATACTCCCGCATGCCGCAGAGGCTTTTGCGGCGGAATCGCATCTTTCCCTGTATCGGCTCCTGAAGAGCAGGTATCCGGACGCCTCCTTTGATGTTGTACAGTACGACCACCACCACGACCTCTGCCCCGTCCGGGACGGTCTGCCGGATTCCGGCAGCTGGGGAGCCGCGCTTCTGGAGGAAGGGCGCCTGCAAAGCCTTCTTTGGGTGGGAAACCCATCCTCCGTGACAGACTGCGGCGGAGCCCCGGTTTTTGCACGATATCCGGACACGGTCCGTTTTACCGTAAACCCGGAGGAGATTTCCGGTCCGTTTGACGTTCTGTTCCTCTGCCGCAGCCTGATCTGGGCGCCGCCGCATGCCGATTGCGAATTCCGCCGGCTGATCGGACAGATCAAAGCACATACCGGGCGGATGCATGCCGCAGGCGGGCAGGAGGCGCAGCTATGGGCTCCGTCCTTCTTCGCTTCTGTGGAGCAGGCGGCACGGCGGCAGGCATATGAGGCAATTCTCAGCGGATATTGCCCGGAGGAAGCCGGTCAGCATCCCATGTGCACCCGCTATCTCCCGTCCCCGCTCCGGGAACGGTCCGCAGACAGCGCCGCATATGAGCATTTTTCATCCGCATGCCGCGCGTTTGTCACAGCCGAGCGGGACCGCCTCATGCGGGAAGACGGCATGAGCCGCTCTGCGGCTTACCGGAAAGCCTTGGAGCGCCTGATCCGGCAGGAGGAATGCGCCTCCGCAGCCGACTCATAAAAGGAACCGCAAAAAACTCCGGAGGGTTAACAGCTCCTAGGGCATGCCGGGGCGGTATTCCGGCATTTCCGATGCGATTTTGACCATTTTCCCTCCCCCTCCGTTTTTTCGGCTTTCCCTGCGGCAAAACGGCGGCGTTCAGCCCGTCCGGACCAATGCCGGCGGGGGTGTAAAAACTCGTTTTGAGTATTTTTACATCCCTTTTTCTTTATACTGCCGGTTTTGTGCCGCCGAAAAAAACAGCCTGCCCTCCCGTCCGCGCCGTCATTCCCGGCGGACGCACCCCTGAGCTGACCGTAAACGGAGCGCGGCAGCCCGATCCGCTTTATATTCCCGATGCACAATTTTCCGACAAAACAGCATAAAATGTCGGAAAAATTGTTGTATTCCGGGAAAACATTTGTTATAATGAAGAAAAGCATGCGCATTTGAATAGAAAGAGCGGTGAAGCTGCATGAAGAATTTCTCTTCCTCCACAGATGAAGTACGGGGCGTCTGGATTGCCTCGGTTGTCAACATTGATTTTCCCTCCTCACCGAGCATCTCCGTCCGGAGGATGCAGAAGGAGCTGGATGAGATCGTTGCAAACGCAAGCCGTATCGGCTTTAACAACATATATTTTCAGGTCCGTCCGGCGTGTGACGCACTGTACCGGTCCGCGCTGTTCCCCGCGTCCGTTTATCTGACCGGAAACTATGGCGGGGCGCTGCCGGAGGATTTCGATCCGCTGCAATATCTTTTAACAATTGCACATGACGCCGGCATCCGGGTTCATGCATGGGTCAATCCGCTCCGCGTCACCATGGGGACGCCGGAGCAGCCGATGCAGGACCCCGCCGCGCTTGCCCCGGGCAGCCCCGCACGGCTGCATCCGGAATGGACCGTGCCGTATTCGGACGGAAAGCTGTACCTCAATGCCGGTCTGCCGGAGGTCCGCGAGCTGATCGCGGCGGGTGTAAAAGAGATCGTTGCAGGATATCCCGTAGACGGCGTGATATTTGACGACTATTTCTACCCCTATCCCGGTCCCGGCGGTGAGTTTGATGACAGCGCCGCATTTGCACAGTACGGCTCCGGCTTCGACTCCCGCGGAGACTGGAGGCGAAGCAACATAAACGCCATCGTGCGCGGCTGCTACCGTGCGGTCAAGGAGGCAAATCCGTCCGCGCAATTCGGCATCTCGCCCTTCGGCATCTGGAGAAATGACGACGGAGCAAACGGCGGCAGCGAGACTGCGGGGCTGTCTGCATGCGATGCGATCTACTGCGATGCGCTCGCATGGATAAGAGAAGGAACCGTAGACTATATCGCGCCGCAGCTCTACTGGAAATTTGATTTTGAGGTCGCCCGCTTTGACACGCTGACCCGCTGGTGGAACGCACAGCTTGCCGCTTACCCGCAGGTCCGGCTTCTGATCTGCCATGCAGCCTACCGCTCCGGTCCGTGGGAGGACGATACGGAGATCAGACGGCAGATTCTGTTTGCACGGGAAATGAAGTCCTATGGCGGCGGGATCATGTACGGATATCAGGCAATTGTGCGGAACGATGAAAATCTGATCGGACAGCTTCAGGCGTGCTACGGCACCCCGCACAAGATTCCGATACCGGTTTCCGACAAAAGCCCCGTCACCATCGGCTCCCCCGCCTCGGAGCAGCTTTCCATTGACTGCGACCACGCCTATCTCATCGGACATTCCGACCCCGGACTTCCTCTGACCTGCAACGGCAAGCCCGTCAGTCAGACGGTCAACGGATATTTCGGCGTCTTTCTCAAGCTTCCCGTCACCGGCGAAAACCGCTTCCTGTTCCGTCAGGAGGGCGGAGCATCGCTGTGCTACTCTGTCATCCGTCAGGTGCCGGAACCGGAAGCCGTCTCGGACGGTGATGCCGGACAGGAAAATCCGTCCGAACGCCTCCTGTTCCCAGCCCCCGTTCCCGTGCGCGTTGTCTCCCGGGAGGCTCGGCTGAAGCCCTCTCCGGACAGCTCCTACTATGAGGACGCCGGATTTGCCGTGCGCGGCATGACCGCCGCCGCGCTCGGAACGGAAAACGGCTGCTATCTGCTCTCCTGCGGTCTGTTCCTTCCCTGCTCCGATGCCGAGCGGCTTCCGGACGCTCCCGCCCTTTCGGACCGCGCTCAAATCACCGGAGGAGCCGCCGATTATCGGTCCGACCGCCTTTCTGTCCGGATCTTGTGCAGCCAGCCGGTCCCGGTGACGGTATCCGTTGCGGACGACGGCATGCTGCGTGCGGTCCTGTACGGCGCGAGCCTGCTTGAGGGCGCACAGACCGTCTGCGCGGTGAATCCGCTGTGCGGCGGGTTTGCGCTGCGGCAGGAGAACGAAAACGTGATTTTAAGCCTCCCGCTTTACGATGCCCGGAACTATTACGGCTATGATCTTTTCTATGAAGAAGGAACCGTCGGCATTTCACTCCGTTGCCCGCACAGGATCGGTATCGATCCCGCCCTGCCCCTCGCAGGCGTCCGGCTGCTGCTGGATCCCGGTCACGGCGGCGATGACGCCGGCGCTCCCGGTCCGGATCGGGGCTATCGGGAAAAGGACTTCAACCTCGCGATCGTCCGCAAAGCCGTCCCGTATCTTTCGCAGTGGGGAGCCGAGGTATTCACGACCCGCTCCGATGACGCATCGGTTCCGCTGGTTTCGGGAGAGCATTCCCGCTGCGCCGTCATTGATGCGCTTCGACCGGATCTTGTATTCTCCGTTCATCACGACTCCATCGGCTACTATGCCGACATCACCAAGCTGCACGGGCTGCTCTCCCTCTACTGGGACCCCTCCGGCAGACTTGCGGCAGAGACCGCGTTCGATCAGATGACCGCCGTGCTCGGCAGAAAAAGGCGGGAGGTCCGCCGGCAATGCCTTGCCATGTGCCGCAACCCGCACGTTCCCGCCGTACTGGTGGAAGCCGGCTATACCACCTGTCCGGAGGAAATGAGCTTTGCCCGCACAGAGGAAGGCGCAGAAAAAGCCGGGGCTGCCGTTGCATACAGCATTCTTGCCTATTTCAAAACGCAGGACGACTTCCTGCGCCGGTATCTGCCGGAGGAAGGGAACTTTGATTCATGAATCAGCTGACCGAAATTCAAACCGCGCCCGAAATTCAGAAGCAGCCCGTCCGGAAAAAATACCGCCGCCGCTTCGGCGACCGGAAGGACGGCAGAAGGCTGCGCTCTCTGAAGCCCTATAATTATATTTCTCCGTACATCATGGTGGAGCGCAACGACTCCTCCAATATGATCCGCGATGCATTTGAAACAACCGAGGTAGACCGGTATATCCGGGAAAAACGGGAGCAGGGCATGAAGTCCTTTGGGATCATGCATGTCCTGCTTGCCGCCTATGTCCGTCTGGTCTCCCAAAAGCCGCGCATCAACCGCTTCATAAACGGGCAGAAGATATTTGCCCGCTTCGGCATTCAGGTCAATCTCGCCGTCAAGCCGGAAATGACCGAGGATTCGGTCGATACCGTCGTCAAGATGCGCTATGAACGCACGGACACCGCAAAAGAAGTATACGAAAAGACCTGTCAGACCATCGAAGAAGCGCTGAGCGGAGAAAACAGCTTTGATCAGACCGCAAAGCTGCTCAACTACATTCCGGGTCTGATCAAGAAGAACGTTGTGTTCCTCCTGAAGCTTCTGGACTATTTCGGACTCCTCCCGCGTGCTCTGACCGATGTCAGCCCCTTTCACGGCTCCATGTTCATCACCTCCATGGGATCGCTCGGCATTCCGCCGATTTACCATCATCTGTACAACTTCGGAAATGTGCCGGTTTTCATCTCCTTCGGACGCCGCCGGGCGCAGAACGAGCTTACCGATGACGGAACAGTCGTCAAACGGCACTATGTGGATTACACGATCGTCACCGATGAGCGCATCTGCGACGGCTTCTATTATGCCACCTGCCTGCGCTTTATGAAACGGATTCTGCAAAATCCGTGGCTGCTTGACGCACCTCCGGTCAACGTATATGAAGATGTCGAATGAACGTGAAAGGCGTGCGGAACAGGAGCGCGGCGCGGCTCCCGGCATCAGGCCCTGCGGGGAGCAATCGGCGTCCGCAAACAGCGGACTCTTCCGGCGGCTTCTGCCCATCCTGCTGACGGTTCTCCTGCCGATCGCCCTGACGCTTGCCGTGCTGGAATATTTCAACCTGCTCCCGCACCGCGCCTACACTGCAAAGGAGCTTGGGATCACGGAGCTGAAAAGCGAATGCGATGCAGACCGTGACGGCATCGACGATTATACGGACATCATGCTGGGCGCACGCGCCTTTGTCGAGCAGAAGCCGCTCTACAAAAGCGAATACTATAAGGACGCCTACCCGCCCGCCGGCATCGGCGTATGCACCGATGTGGTATGGTATGCTTTCCGCGAAGCGGGCTATGACCTCCGCGCCATGGTCGATGCGGACATTGCCGCGCGGCGGGATGCATATCCTTCGATTGAGGAGCCGGACACCAACATTGATTTCAGGCGTGTGGTCAATCTGCGGGTGTTTTTTGAGCAGAATGCGGAAAAACTGACAACCGGGACCGTTGATCCGTCCGCATGGCAGGCGGGCGATATCGTCATCTACGACCACCATATTGCCGTCTGCTCCGACAAGCGGAACCGGCAGGGACTTCCGTATATCATCCATCACGGCGGGCAGCCCATCTATGAAGAGGACGCCCTGACGCGCTCCGAGATACTCGGACATTACCGCTGGAACGGCAGCCCGGATTAACAAATTCCGAAAAACCGGGAAAGGAGCGTGCAGGAAACAGCGCCCCTTTCCCGGAGCTTGAAGCCGCATCGGCATTTTCCCGCTTCAGAAAGTCCCCCGCTCTCCTCCGTATTTTTGAGAAGCCGCTTCCGCGTTCTCTCTTTGGACTGCCGCCGAAAAAATCTGAATTTTTTCGGTCATTTCATGATTTGTTCATATTTATGTGCTATAATAGACACGATCTTGGAAGGAGATCGGAAATGGCGGATAAAAAAACTGGCGGAAAAACCATCGTACAAAACCGAAAAGCATATCACGACTACTTTGTCATCGAGACGCATGAGGCTGGAATTGCTCTTTTCGGAACGGAAATCAAATCCATCCGCTGCGGAACAGTAAATCTGAAGGATTCTTATTGCCGCATTGAAAACGGCGAGCTCTTCGCATACGGCATTCACATCAGCCCTTATGAAAAGGGCAATGTGTTCAACCGGGACCCGCTCCGGAAGAAAAAGCTCCTGATGCACAAGAGAGAGATCCTGAAGCTGTTCGGACAGATCGGTCCGCAGGGGCTGACCCTGATTCCGCTGTCACTGTATTTTTCCGGTTCAAAGGTCAAGGTTGCGCTCGGTGTATGCCGAGGCAAAAAGCTGTACGACAAGCGTGATTCCATTGCCAAGAAGGAAGCACAGCGCGAAATCGAACGAAAGGGCAAATCGGACCGCCGGTACAGCGCCGACTGAGTCTTGTCGTTCATCAATCATATGGGCCCGTAAAGGTTTCGACGGGGATTTTGCGGTATGATAAGCGTGGCGAGCCGGACAATCTCGTAAACGGTCCACCTTTAAAACTAAACGCTAACAACGAATTAGTTGCTGCCTAACGGCAGGCTGCGGCTTTAAGCCGCCCGTTCCTCCCTTGTTGATCACAGCCTGGGACTGAACGTCATTATGTGATGAACGTGAACCGAGGGTTCGCCCTTGCATCGGTCACGCATAAAAGGGCTACCGTCACCTGTATCCTGTCTGCCGGAGACAGGGAGCGGGAAATTCAAACGACAGACTGTCCACGAAGAAAGTCATATCAAGAGGTTTTCGGACACGGGTTCGACTCCCGTCGGGTCCACCAACAGACAGTGCCCGCACCCAATGTCGAACGAGGTGCGGTGCAATGCCATTCTTTGTTGCACGATGCAAAAGCTTGAATTTGACATCGGATATTTCATCAGCAGACAGCACCTATACCCGATATCGGACGAGGTACGGCGCCATGCCGTCCTTTCCCGCGCGGTACTTTGATCAGCATATCGGCAATATCATTAAAATAATTGGGGCATTAGCGCAGCTGGGAGCGCACAACACTGGCAGTGTTGGGGTCACGGGTTCGAGTCCCGTATGCTCCACCACAAAGGTACGGTAGCAATGATACAAATTGCTACCGTACTTTTTAATTTTTCCTATTGAAATTCCTTTGATATAAAGCCAAAAGCGAGGTTAGTAGGTTCAAATGTGAACCTGCCGACCTCGCTTTTTTCGTTTATGGAGTTTCCGTGCAAACGCTGCCGCCGGGAAAAGTAAACCCACTCTGCCTAACCTTTTAATTTTTCATAGAATAATTAAAAGGTTCGTGAAAAATTAAAAGGTTATTGAGATAGTATCCTACAAACATAATCCATGTGGAGACAGTAGTATTGATGACGAGAACCGATGCCGGAAAAGGCTGAAATCTACTGAAATAAAGGGATTCCGGGGTCTGCCCTCAAAACCGGAGGCAGCTCGGAATCCCTTTCAAACTTTTTCATCATCTAACCTGCACACCGAAAAAGTCGAATTATGAGACTACGGGTTTGATAATTGCGTGGCGAGGCTAAAGGTTAGATATAAAAGAGGATAACAGCAAATTACAATAAACAGCATATAACGATAAATTTTCGCAAAAAACATATTGAAAATCGCACCAAATCGTGCTATACTAAAATGGTTATATGGGTTAAATTGCGATTAAGGAGGTTGCCCCCGTGGCCGAACTAACAAACGATAAGTGGATTAATATTGAAGAAGCTGCCGAATACCTTGGAGTTAAACCTGCCACCATCCGTGACTGGATTCGCAAAGGAAAAGATATTCCTGCGAAAAAGATCGGTAAGCAATGGAAATTCAAGCGTTCGGAATTGGATCAATGGGTTCAAAGCGGAAAAGCAGAAATGTAATCACAGAGGAGGCAGCAATAAGGAACATCTCCTGTTCCTTTACTAATAGAGATATGGATATATATGTACTAAGCTTGTTCTCTTCTGCCGGTATAGGCGAACTGGGGATAAAGGCATCTGGCTTGAAGATATTGCTCAGCAATGAACTGGTAGAAAGTCGGTGTGCCTTATATAGGGAGAACTACCCTGAAACTGAGTGCCTTTGCGGAGATATTTGGCAAATGAAGGATCGAATCATCCAGAACTGGGATGGCTACGACGTTGGTTCGCCGTTTCTTATTTATGCGACCCCACCGTGCCAAGGGATGTCTTTTAATTCTGTTGGCAAGCGGTTGCAAGAAATAAGAAGAGGACGTGCGCCTAAAGATGATCCTCGGAATCAGCTGATTATTCCGACCGTAGAAATTGTAAAAAAGCTCAGACCTCAATGGCTACTCCTAGAAAATGTCCAGGGAATGCAGAATACAATCATCCCTGTCGGCAACGGAGAATATAAGAATATTATTGACTATATTAGGGACGAATTGGCACCGGATTACATTGGTGGTCCAGAAATTGTTAATTGCGCAGATTATGGAATCCCACAAACAAGAGTCCGGTTAATTACTATTTTCACCAGAAGTGATTCCGGGAAAAAGTATTATTTGAAGAACAAAACATTTTTGCCAAAGAGGACACATTCACAAACCGAAACGGAAGACACGGAACGTTGGGTTACATTAAGAGAGGCAATTGGCTCATTGCCGCCACTCTCCGCGGAAAAAGGTAAAAACCAAGATCCGTCAATTCCTTGGCATTGCGTTCCAATTATGAAACCGGATAAGTTCTGGTGGATTCAAAACACACCGCCTAATGAAACGGCATATAACAATCAATGTGCAGAATGTGGATATGATAAAAACCCGAGGCACGGTATGCGTTTTGTAGATGGTCGGCACACTTACAGAAATGATACACCGATTTATTGCCAAAGGTGCGGAGCCCTTCTTCCCAGACCAACGATGATCGATAAACTCACGGGAGAAAGAAGAAGAATAAAAGGATTTGATAGCGCCTATAGAAGAATGTCTTGGGATTCGCCAGCTCCAACATTAACACAAAACCTTCAGGTGGAAACTTCGGATAAAAAAATACATCCAAGTCAAAACCGGACTTTATCGGTATATGAAGGCATGTGCTTACAAACAATAAGCGATTATGAGTATTCGTTCAGCATCAATGGGAAGAAGATCGCATCAAATATGTGCTGTAAAGTAATTGGAGAGAGCGTCCCACCACGCTTGATTGAACTCGTCTGCAATAGCATTCTTAAGATAGAGAAAACGGAAGAAGTTGATGCTTATGAGCAATAAAACATCGGAAAAGCTGCCGCTCAAAATGGTCAGCATGTTTGCGGGAATTGGAGGATTTGAACTCAGCTTCAAGCAAGCTGGGATTGAAACCATCATGGCGTGTGAGATTGACTCAATCGCCAAGCATGTACTTAGGACTAATTTTCCTGGCATTTCATTGGTTGACGATATATGTGACTTGAATGCGCTTCCTGACGATACAGATATACTCTGTGCGGGATTTCCATGTCAGGATATAAGTACGATAGGTGTCAAGACAGGTTTGTCTGGGGAACGCTCATCCTTGGTAAGAGAGGTTTTTCGCCTGTTAGAAAAGAAGAAAGTTGAATGGGTTATCTTTGAGAATGTTCCCAATATGCTTTTCTTAAGGAAGGGAGAAACAATCCGGACTATTACCGAAGAGTTGGAAGCACTTGGGTATAGTTGGGCATATAGGATGATTGATTCTTTAGCTTTTGTTCCGCAACGTAGGCGTCGAGTGTTCGTGGTTGCAGCATTACATAACAATCCCAGAGATGTACTGCTGAGCGGAAACTCTTTACAGGAGCATGGCATAATAACTTCAACAGAATTTGAGGAGCCTTGTGGCTTTTACTGGACAGAAGGAAAATACGCTATTGGTCTCTATCAAAATGCAATTCCAACCTTGAAAGTTGGTTCAGCAATTGGCATACCCTCTGCCCCGGCCATTGCCTTCCCCGATGGAACGGTCGGATCACCAGATATCAGAGATGCTGAGCGGTTGCAAGGCTTTCCTGAAGATTGGACGAAACCAGCCGAAGAGATAGCCAAACCGAACATCCGATGGAAGCTTGTCGGAAACGCTGTTACGGTTGATGTTATTTCTTGGATAGCTAAAAAGATTCTTGCCCCTGAGCAATATGATTCTTCACAAGATAATGAACTGGGAAAGAATCATAAATGGCCTAACTCCTGCTGGGGGGCTGACGGCAAAAGGTTTGCATCAAACTCAACGTTATACCCCGTTGATAGAGTTGAGGTGTCATTGTCAGAGTATCTGAGGTATCCATGCAAGCCATTATCATATAAGGCTGCAAAGGGCTTTGAGTCGAGACTGGTTTCCGGAACTGTACGGAGTCCTCAGTTTTTTATTAATGCCATACATCAATATGTAGAGAGAAAGGGCAAAGAAAATGGCTGAAATAACACTTAATTCGTTTACAGAGACGTTGGATGCCCTGATTGATGCAAACCCTCACGCGCGTAATAAGGGCGACGAATTTAAGGCATGGAGCAAAGACAATTTCGGGCGTGACGCAAGAATATCACATATTAAAGAACAACGGCAGATTACCAACCGGGTATCCGAGCAATTTCGTTATTTTGCTCCAATCGTCATATTCGTTTGTGTCCCGGAAGTAAAAAGGGATGTTCTTGTCAAGTATATCCTCGAAAGAGTATATAAACAGCTCGAAAATGTTGCAATCATCGGTGCGCAGGTATCCGCAGCTGGTAAGGTCAACTATAAGTTTGAGCAGTTGATAGTTTTCAAAAGAACTGCTTTTACAGAATGGGCGGAGGCATTCTTTGAGCAAACAGGAGACGCAAGATCCGTGATTACACAGTATGATCTACCCGGAAGCTTGTTAGACGGGTTGGGTATCGATTATGCATGGTACGTCGGCACTACCGGCAATGATGAAAACGGACAGTGGAGAGATTTTTCAGATGATTATATTGATGGCGGTATGTGGGTTAACGGATGGGACGATAAGTTCATTGACGTTGTGAAGTCAATTGCTGTTGGAGATCGTATCGCGATAAAGTCCACCTTCACTCAGAAGAAGAACCTCCCTTTTGATAATCATGGCAAGACGGTCGGCGCTATGAGAATCAAAGCTATCGGTACTGTTACAGAAAACGCTGGTGACGGCAAAACAATCAAGGTGGATTGGACTCGTCTTGATCCGTTCAAGACATGGTTCGGTCCCGGTGTCTTGCGTGAGGCTATTCATCGTGTCGATGCTTCTGACGGTTACATCAAGAAGCAACTGCTCGCATTTACCTTCGGCGATGAAGAGCAAGACTATTCTTTGTGCGAAGAAAAGTATAGTGATGATATTGATCAGACCGCTGGTGTTGATGAGATGCCAGACGATGCTGTAGAAGATGATATTGATATGGCGACTTCTACCGGTGATTCAGAAACCGCAAAGAAGAAAACCTGTCTTGAAGTAGTGCGGACGCCAAGAGTAAACCTTATTCATCCGCTGAACTTCATTATCTATGGAGCCCCTGGTACCGGAAAAACATATTCAACCGCAGAATACGCCCTTGCCATAATTGAGAGCCGTGCAGTAGATACCCGGCGGAAATCATATGAAGAACGCAAAGCGGTAATGGCTGCATATAACGATTATGTCCGCAAAGGCCAGATAGTCTTCACAACATTCCATCAAAGCTACGGCTATGAAGAGTTTATCCAGGGGCTTCGTCCTGATACCAAATCGGGTAAGATGGCCTTCATAACTGTTGACGGTGTGCTCAAGCGCATTGCAGATGATGCCCTTGATAATCATGAGAAGAACTATGTCATCATCATTGATGAAATCAACCGTGCCAACATCTCCAAGGTGTTTGGCGAGTTAATCACTCTGATTGAAAGCGACAAGCGTTGGGGCGAAGTCAACGAAACCTGCGTGACACTCCAATCCGGCGACATCTTTGCTGTGCCTAACAATCTTTATATTGTCGGCACAATGAACTCCGCAGACAAGTCGATTTCCCTGATTGATGCCGCTTTACGGCGCAGATTTGAATTCATTGAGCAGTATCCGAATGCCTCGCTTGTTGACGATCCCACTCTCCGCAATGTACTTTCGAAAATCAACACGATTCTGGCTGATTCGCTTGAGAGCTCTGATCTGTTGATTGGTCACTCCTATTTTATGGGGAAAACGGTGGATGACCTCTGCGCGATTCTGAACAACAGCATCATTCCGCTCTTGTATGAGTATTATTACGATAACAAGAAAAAGGTAATCGGAGTATTGACTGATGCGCTCAAAGATTTGGGCATCAAAATTGTGGATAATAAGATCAGCAGGGTTCGTGTTGAAAAGGCGGATGTTCAAGAATGATACTGAGCAGATATGAAGAAACGGCAATAAGGAATTCGTCTCTTCCGCCCTCCTGGAGATCCCAGAAAGGGCTTGAAGAATTGGAGGACTTTTTGCAGCACAATTGGGATCAACGGGCAGTTTTCTATGATGATGGTCGCTTTGATACCAAACAGCAGTTTCTTGCGTTCACAGGCAGAGGCGGAGTACGTACCAAGAACTATATCGGGACGATTGCGTTTGCTGGCGAGCAGCTGAATATCTATCCGAAAATGTTCCGAACGGAGGCCGAGGATCAGGAAACTGAAGATCTTACTCAAAGCCATTTGATGAAAAACCTCATTCGATGGCTGGAGTATTGTAACAGAGTATCATATCCGTTCATCAACATTTCTACAGAACTAAGTGAAGCTGAGGATCTCCGGGAACTGTTCATCACTTTGTATGTGGGATATGTCCGTGCCGCCATAGAGCGCGGCTTGTATTACCAGTATGTTGAGGAAACCGAAGACATCTCCCATATCAAGGGCAAATTTGATTTTGCAGATTATATCGTGCGAAAAATACCCAACGGAATGAGCAATAAGTTCCGCTGTTCCTACTCCACGTTTGAATTTGATAACTGGGTCAACCGAGTCATCAAGTATACCTGCAAGCAGATTATCAACTCGACCTCAAAACGGAATCAAAACGCGATTCGGCATATTCTGGTGAAGCTGGGTGAGGTTTCCGATGTGCAGTGTACGCCAAGTGACTGCGATCGCGTCCGTCTCAGTAAGATGCATAGCAACTATCGCATCATTCTCAGCATGAGCAAAATGTTCCTACTAAACAAGACTTCCGGCTTGACGATGGATATCAACGAATCCTTCTGCTTCCTCTTCCCGACAGAACTTCTATTTGAAGGCTTTATCGGCGGGTTTATGCAGGAAGTTGTTGAAGATTGTGGCGGCAGAGTCCGTCTGCAACAAAGCGATATGCACTTGATTGAGGATATCCAATATGCTGGACAATCTCTCGGTGCTGCATTTACCATGCGCCATGATATTCTTGTGGAACTGAACGGCAAAGTCTTTATTCTTGATACTAAGTACAAGCAAGTTGCTCGTTTTGAAGGAGACACAGAAACTGTCAGAAAGGTCGTCAGCGAAGAACCGAAACAGACGGATATCTACCAGGTCTGCGAATATGCCCGGAAACGCAATGTCTCTGACGTATACCTTCTCTATCCTATGTATCGGTATGAGGATGCAGAGCCGCACTATCCTGTCGGCAAGAGTCAGAGTGAATCCGGTGATATCAATATTCACTTCATTCGACTTCCGTTTATCTTTGAGGAAGATGAGAGTCACGTAAAAACGCAGCTGACAGCTGTGATTAAGCGGATTTTTGAAATATAGGAATCAACTGTAAGGAGGCAAAGACCGATAAAAAAGCTGTGCTTCGGAACGCTGCTCAACCTGGTTTACCAGGCAAAGGGGCAGGGCGTTACATACAAGAGCATATGTGACGCGGTTTTCAGCGCATACGGCTGCGCTGATACCACTAACCGGGACAGTTCTTTGCCTCCACACTTGAAAAGCGGACATGACAATGTTCCGCCCGATGTTATCGATGCCGCGAGGGCAATAACGTATGAAGACGCTGTTATCGCCTTTGATAGAGGCGTTGTTGGACTTATCGCGGAAGCAAATGCAAAACAGTTCATATACGCTGTCAAAGCTGTCCTCCGAGAAGATAACGTACCCGACGATACGCTTATAGGCAGTGTTGCCGGATTTGAGAAAAGCGCTATCCTCGAGCGTAACAAATTTATTATGGCTCCGCTGATGGCCTCTCTTTTTCGGTATGCCATAGTTGACGTTTCCAACGCTGACTGCGCCGACTCTCTGAAGAGCTTTGAAAAGAACTATCTTACTTTGGTCGATTCGAGTGGACAGCTGTTTATCGATCCGCTGCCCTCTGAAGATGAGGCTGAAGAGGAAGAGACTTCTCCTCTTCAGAGGACGATTGACGACGGTACCTTCGGAAGAACATTTAAAAAGATCTCTTCGGTCATTGTTTCCGGGCTCACGCACCCGTCTACAGCAAACATCTACTGTGCCGATCCCAACAACGGTAAACTGCGCTTCAAGCGGATCAAGGAGTTCCTGGCGGACAATATCGGAACCTATGTTTTCTCAAGATCGAAGGTGGACAGTTTCAAAGGGAGACCTGTCGGAGCCATTGGTACACAGGCGCTCATTGAGTTTAAAAAGGCGTATGGCACAAGTGCCGATACGGTGCTTGGCGAACTGATGCTTTATGTTTTCCTTGAGCAAGAACTGAATGCACCGAAGATTATGTCAAAGATCGAATTCTCGCAGCACACCGGGCTTGCGAGTAAGAGCGACGGCATCCATCTTCTCGCCACTACAGAACACGGACGTCCCTTCAATCAGCTCGTTTTCGGCGCGTCGAATATCGAAGGCGATCTGAATGCCGCTGTTGACCGTGCCTTTGAAAGGATCGTGTCCATAGAGCAGAATGCAGACAGTGAGTTTAAAACCGTCGAAAAACCGCATACGGTCTGATGTTTGACAACAGCACCGTGGAATATTTACGGGATGTGATGGTTCCGAGAAAGCAGTTTCAGTACAAGCCGGATATGGCGTTCGGTCTGTTTCTTGGCTATTCTCTGAAAATAGATCCGCCTGTTACTGATCCGGCACTGTACAGATCGGCGGCAGAGGAACAGCTGAAGCAGGATGTTGAATCCGTCAAGAGCTATATTGCTGACACGATGAAGCGGCACAATCTGGAGGGATATACTTTTTACTGCTATGTTCACCGTTCAATGATGCGCCGAATGAAAAAACAAGTCTTATTGATGAAATGCTGGAGGGCCGCTGATGAAATATGTTCCTAAAACGGCCTCCCTGGCTGAAGCGATCTACCGTGACATTGATAAAAATGAGTATCTCAACGAAATCTATGAGGCGCTGCTGTACAATTATTCGATAGACCTTTTCGGGCTTGACCGGCCGCAGCAACAGGTTCAGATCAAGGATGCGCTCCGCTTTGCTGATCTTCTTTCAAAATCCACATATGCGCCCACTGCGGACAGGGATCACCAGTGGGGACAGGAAATCGCAACACTTCTTCACCTTGTTTACCCGCAGGATGGAGCCGTAAAGTATTATCTCGGTTCTGTTTTATCTGCCGTTGGAAATTATCGAGGACTTAAGGCACCCGCAGTCGGCGGGTACAAGAGTGCGGATGTTCTGGACGGCATTTTTTATGAGTTTGACAAAGAGAGCCACCTGATTCCGGGACGGGTCGGTGAATACTTCTTTCATGATCAGAAAAGCGTGTATGATAGGCTGGGAGATCCGTACTTCAGCTATTCCGGTCCTACCTCAATGGGTAAGTCCTTTGTTGTACAGACATACATAAAAGAGCAGATAGAAAAAGGTTCCACAGGAAATTATGCCATTCTCATTCCGACGAAGGCTCTTATAAACGAGGTTAGAAGCAATATGTTCGACGGCCTGCAGGACGAGCTGACCGCCAGAAACTACAGGGTCGTCAGTGCGATAGGAGAAATATACCTTCAGCAGGATCACCATTTCATTTTCATAATGACCCCGGAACGTATGCATCACCTTCTGATTGAGCGCCCCGACATGAACATTGATTTCGTGTTTGTGGATGAGGCACATAAGATTTCGGAGCGCGGTGGCCGCGGCAGTTATTATTATAAGGTCATTCCGCAACTGAGACGACTGGAGAAGCCGCCCACAGTTATTTTCGCTTCTCCCAATATTCCCAATCCTGAGATATATCTCCGTACAATCCCCGGTGTCCGGCCGAGCAAGGTGCAGCGTCTTGCATCGCGTTTTACTCCTGTCAGCCAGTTCAAATTCTTTATGGATCTTCCGAACAACAGAATGTGTATCCATAATGAGCATAAAAAGAGCCTTGAGTATGTATATCGCGTGCCAACGGACATGTCACTGGCGAAAATCATCCACAGGGTCGGCAGGGGCAAGCAGAATGTTGTATACTGCAGCGCACGGCAGAAGGTCGTAGATTTTGCGATGGAATATGCAAAGAGCCTGCAGCCGCTGAACAACCCCAACCTTACAAAACTGGCAAATGACATCAAAAACGATGTCCACAGAGAGTGCTACCTCGCAGAGCTTATTGAAAAAGGCGTTGCTTATCATGTGGGCTATCTGCCCGCAAATATACGCCTGCGTATCGAGCAGAGCTTTGAAGATGGAGACCTTCGCACCATTTTCTGCACAAGCACCCTTGTTGAGGGCGTCAACCTGCCTGCCGACAATCTGTTCATCACAAGCTACCGGAACGGAACCACCAATATGGACGAAGTTGAGTTCCGAAACCTTGTAGGGCGTGTCGGACGTATAAAATACAATCTTTTCGGTAATGTGTTTCTTCTCCGCATGGATTCAAGCCTTACGGAAAAGCAGTATGAGCGGCTTCTCAACAATGATGTGCCTGAACAGAAGCTGTCTTTCGACCTTGACGAAAACAGATCGCATTATCCTGCGCTTGTAAATGATCTTGTGCGCGGTGATATAGAGATGACCACTTGTCATGCGGAAGCAACCGACCGCGATTTTGACGCTCTCCGGAAAATGGCTCTTATCATAATGAATGATTACGCTGCCGGTATTGATTCGCCACTGACGGAAATGTTTGAAGAGTATGTCACCCCAGGGCAGAAGTCTACAATCATGAAGAACTTCCCGCCGGAAAAGACGAGCAATGATATAACCCTTTCATAATCAGACAGAGCAGAGTATTGAAGGGCAGCTCAAAGTGTGCTATGATTATGCTGCACAGCACGATTACAGGGTAATAGGCGAATATATCGACCGTGCCATTTCCGGCAAAACGGATGACCGACCACGGTTTCAGCAGATGATAGCGGATAGCAGCAAGCGCCTGTTTGAAGGTGTACTTGTGTATCAGCTGGACAGGTTTGCCCGCAATCGCTATGATAGCGCCGTATATAAAAAGCGGCTCAAGAAAAACGGCGTTCGTGTATTTAGTGCAAGAGAAAACATCTCAGATGACGCAAGCGGAATTCTTATAGAAAGCGTGCTTGAAGGCATGGCTGAGTATTACAAGCGCTGAGCTTGCCCAAAAGATTAAACGTGGTATGGATTTGAATGGTAAAAAATGCCTTGTAACCGGTGGTGGTACGGCACTAGGCTACAAGATCGACAAGGCCACAAAGAAATATGTCATTGACGAGGCAACCGCCCCTATCGTCAAGCGCATTTTTGAGATGTACGCTGACGGGGCCACAGTTGCAGACATTTGCCGCTACATGAACTCGCACGGGGTTACGACTTCCCGCGGTAACGAGTTCAATAAAAATTCCCTACGCAAAATGCTTCAGAACAAGCGCTATATTGGTATATACACCTATAAGGGAACGGAAACACCCGGCGGTATGCCTCGGATTATAGATGACGAGCTGTTTCAGCGGGTAGAGGAAAAGATGCAGAAAAACAAAAAGGTCCCGCCAGAGCGAGGGCAAAGGAAGAATATTTGCTCACAACAAAGCTGTTTTGCGGCTATTGCAAAGAAATGATGACTGGCTACGGCGGCACCGGTAAGAATGGCAAGCAGCATCACTATTACATCTGCAACGGTGTTAAGCGCAAGTCCGGCTGTCACAAGAAAACCGTCCGTAAGCAATATATTGAGGATTTGGTGATAGACGTTTGCCGTCAAATGCTCACCGCTGAGAACATTGATATCATTATTCAAAAGCTGTCCGAGGAACTTGAAAAGCAGCCCCAAAACACGGAACTGGAAGCCTATCGGAAAGAGCTGAAGGCCGTAGAGAAGAAGCGGGCCAACCTTTTGAATGCAGTTACCGAGTGTGACATTGACGTGGTGAGAAAATCCCTGTATGAGCAGCTTGCCGCTATTGAAGAACGGCGTGCGGAGCTGGAATTCAATATCTCGGTTGAGAAGTCAAAGGATGTAAAAATCACACCCAACATGGTCCGGTTCTTCTTGGAGAGCCTCAAGGATGGCAGCGCCGATGATCCGGCGTATCGTCGAGCGCTCATTGCCGTGTTTGTGAACAAGATATACCTGTATGATGACAAGCTGACCATTCATGTAAATACCGGCGGCGATCCAGTTGAGATTACAGGTGAAATCATCGACAGTATAGAGAAAAGCGACGCTGAAGCTGAGTGTTCATTTAAGGGTGCTTCAGCTCCACCAAAACGCACAGGTACGAACTCTTTTGGTTTAAGAACGTGTTCGGTCTGACAAGAAAACTGCCGCAGAGGACAATTACCTCTGCGGCAGTTTTTCAATCGGCATAGCACTCCTTTTGCATATTTTACAAAATTGACCTGTACCGTCCGCAGACCACGGAACGGCACAGGTCTTTTCTGTCGCAAAAGAACCACTTCAGCAAGCCATTTCCGGGAGAAATGGCAAGCTCCCTGTGAAGTAAGAGCATATGCAGCACCGAGACCGGTCAGTACAGCGCAGAGGTCAGAGCCTCCTCCGGCTTGCTGTCCGCTCACGGACCAAATCTGCCTCTCCCACAGGATCCGTGAATCAGCGGTGCTTCTTCTTTACCAGAACAACCGCCGCTCCCGCAGCAACCATCATAACTGCAACCGCAATTCCCGCATCTGCTGTAGAAGGGTTGGGATTTTCCGGCTCTGTCGTTCCGGTATCGCCGGAAGCGCCGTTCGAAGAAACAAAGGTCACCGGGCAAACGCCTTCCAGCTCAACGGTCGTGCGATACAAATATCCGCCGAAGCCATCGGAAGGAGTATAGTCACCCACTTTAATATAAATCGTGCGATTTTTGCAGGCAGAAAGGTACGATGACAGATCGATCGGCTCCGAATAGCAGTTCCACCAGCCGGACGCATTTTCGTTCGGAAGCGGTTGCTTAATCAGCTCGGTAAAATTCCCCTCTCCCGTATCCTCATTATAGTCAGTGGACACACAGACGGCATATCCACTGGAAAGCGGAAGCCGAAGTGTCGCGTGAGTATCGCCCTCATCAAACATAAATTTGTAAATAATATAGCGCTCCCCGTCAAAATAACGACCGTTTTCCTCCTCCTGACCGTCCTCCTCCACAATGTAGGGGGCCTCTTCTTCGGTCATAATACCGAAGGAAATGTTTGCTGCTGCGGCAGGAATCGTCAATGCCGCCGCCAGAAGCAGCATCAGGATCAGGACTGCTGTCTTTTTCATCATGATTCACCATAGCTCTCGCTTCAGCGAAAGCTTCCTTTCTTCCGGAAACTGTGAGAGTTTTGGAGAAGCAGAACCAATATTGCTCTGACAATGAAAGATATAAAACAGGCGCGAAACATTTTGCCGCGTCCCCTTCTGTCCTCTTTCGGATCATCCCGATTCCACTCCATTTTATTCCACGGTAACAGTATACCATATGCTCCGCAAAGCTGTCAATGTACGGATTTCCAAATCTTCCGGGTCATAATTGTATGAAACAAACAAGGCTTTTGCACATAACCATACATCCGGCTCTTTTTCGAAGCGAGCTTTCCCGAAGCTGCTCTGTCAGCGCATCCCGCACGGACTTGCAAGATCCCGTCTCTCACCGTTTGTTCCCCGCAGCATCCGATTTTCGGCAAATTTATTTCAAAAAAATATTGACAGAAGCCGAAGAATGTGATATAGTAGATATGTTCTGTTGAGGGAGATTTCCCGAGCGGCCAAAGGGGGCAGACTGTAAATCTGTTGTCACCGACTTCGGTGGTTCGAATCCACCATCTCCCACCATAAAAGGGCTACAAAATAGATGTAGCCCGTGAAAACCCCGATAAAATCGGGGTTTTCACCGTTTATACGGCAAAATTTCAGCGAACCGTTTTGACAGATATAAAAATGATGTTTTCCCTTTGTTGGATGTCTTGAACTCTCACACAACCGAATAATGATACGCAAGGCAGATAGAAATCAAAAATCTATCTGCCTTTTTTATTACCCTCAAAAAGGAGAAAACAGATATGCTGCAGAAAGAATTAGCCAAACGGCTCAGGGCTCGGTACGACACCAAGATAGACGGCGGATGGTTGGAGATATCCTCGGACGGCATCCCCCTCTGCCGCATAAAATACAACGGTCAATTTCTAAGCAACGCCGACAAAAACCTCTCAGATGAATACCGCAGTAAAATTGCAGACATTCAGGATGAGATTTCTACGGTGCGGGAATATGTCGGTCTCTACGAACACGCACCGCAGATGAAAGCTGCCGATGTCTCCGATTAACGGACTATGTTACACGCTCCTGCCTTAACAAACAAATCATTGTGGTGGACGGGCTTGAAAATATTATCCGAGAACAAAAGGCAATCGGTAAAAACCTAAACCGACTCACGCTGCTTTGCAATATGGGCAGAGTATCGGTTGCCGATCTGTCCGAAGTCAAGGGTGAGTATGCAAGGCTGAACGAACTTCTTTGTTCTCTGCTTGACAGAAAGCGGTGGCAGTGATGGCAACGGTAAATTTAATACAGAGCAAGCGTTCCCAATCGAAAGCAGGACTCAAATTTATTCTTTCCTACTGTAAGCGCGACAGCAAAACCGTGTGCGGAGATAAAAAATTGATCGGCGGTGTGAACTGCGTTGCCGAAAGCGCATACCACGAAATGCTGTCAACCAAAATGCGGTACGGAAAAACGGACGGCAGAATGTTTTATCATCTGGTGCAGTCCTTCTCGCCGGAGGAAAACATTACTCCCGAAACCGCACACGAAATTGCTTTGAAGTTTGCGGAACGGGAATTTTCCGAATATGAAGTCTTGGTGACTACCCATACCGATAAGGCGCATATTCATTCGCATTTTATTATCAACAGCGTAAGCTGTGAGAACGGATATAAGCTCCGTCCGCCTAAAGATTTTATAGAGCGACTGCGAAACGCCTCGGACAAGCTGTGTACGGAGTACGGACTGTCGGTTTTAAGACCGAGCAGAAAACAGGAAAAGATACAGCAAATGTCCTCAAAAGAATATCGCTCGGCTGTGCGGGGCGAGAGTTATAAAATGCAGCTTGCGGCGGCGATAGACGACGCAATGGCGACTGCTCGGTCAAAGCAGGATTTTATTCGGCTGATGGAAGCCGAGGGCTACGGTGTGGTGTGGACGGGTGAAAGAAAATATATCACCTATATCACGCAGGACGGAAAGCGATGCCGCGACCGCAGTCTGCACGAAGAAAAATATCTTAAGGAGAATATGGAATATGAATTCGGAATACGGGAGATTATCCTCGGAGGAACTGAAAGCGAGAGCGCGGCAGAGTATGCAGAGAGCCGCCGAAGTGAAGCCCTGCGTAACGGTGACCGAGCCGAACTGGAAAGGGATGCTCGATACGCAGAAGGCGCAGATAGAACTGCTCTCACGGCTGATGAGCGCAACCGAAACGCTGACAACCAAAGAGGAACTGACGGAGTATATGAACGAGCAGCTGAATATTCTGACCGAGAACAACGCACAGTGCCAAGCGGCGGTGACGGAATTTCAGAACAAAATGAGGAAATCGGCGGCGGAATTTACCGACTCGATGAAAACGGCGGTGTCGGATACCGAGAAACGGGTTGGGAGGATCAGCGATTATTATTCGAACAATCTCTCCATGCTGACGGATACGGCGGAGAAGTATTTGAGCCGGATATTTTGGATCACGGTTATTCCCTCGGCGATAACGGCGCTGTATTATCTGACGCAGCTTATCTTGCGGCTGATATAACAGGCATCATTGACGATGACGCTCCCGTTGAGGATTGCACCACAAGGCACTTCCCCTCAGAGCATAAAAAGAAAAATTCCGGTCCGGTTATGGGCGGAATGTAAAAATACCGAACAGCCTTATGGCGGAAAGGAATTTATGGAAAATAAAACTTTTGATAAAGCAGCGCTTATGCTGAACGAGCCGGAAAAAATCCGAGTATACCGTTTCGGAAACACGGTGTATAAGGTCGGCAACTTCTTTGCAAAAAAGAACACGGAAACGATGAAAGAAATTCTTGAGCGCACCATACGCAGAGAGGCAAAATCACAGGTAAAAAACTAATTCCGAAGTTTTTGCGGTTTCACCGTATTGCCGCTGGATATTTGAAAAGAGGTGCGGTATAATGCTTGGCGATACGGTGAAGCTGCTGCCGACGGAAAGGAGTCAGAAATGAAAGAGCAGCAGGAATATCATGCGGGAATCTACACCCGCATCTCTGCCGATGACGGTGTCACCGACAGGGAAAGCAACAGTATCACAACGCAAAAACAAATATTGACCCGATACGCAAATGAGCATGGCTTCCGAGTGGTGGAGTATTATGCCGATGACGGATACTCAGGCACCAACTTCAACCGACCGGAGTTCAAGCGGATGATGGGCGATATCGAAATGGGAAAGATCAACTTGGTGCTGACCAAGGATCTGAGCCGCCTCGGCAGAAACCACATCCTCACCGGACAGTACACCGACATTATTTTTCCGCAGTATGATGTCAGGTATATCGCTGTCGGGGACGGCGTGGACACGCTGTACGACGATAACGATATCGCCCCGTTCAAAAATGTGCTGAACGAGATGTACGCCCGTGACATATCCAAAAAGCAGCGTGCGTCTATGGCGAACCGCCGTGCCAACGGCTTGTTCACCGGCAATTTACCGCCCTACGGATATCTCATCGACCCCGAAAAGAAACACCGCTTTATTGTCGATGAAACGGCGGCAAAGGTCGTGCGGCACATATTCGACCTTGCCTTACAGGGCTACGGCGGCAGAGCGATTGGAACAATGCTGCAGCACGAAAAGGTGTTGCGTCCCTCCTATCACTATGCTGAGGTCGGTCTTAAATGCGGAACGCTTCCGGCAGAAAAATATATCTGGCATGAGCAGACCATCCGCAAAATGCTGCACGATCCCACCTACACCGGAGCTATGGTCGGCAACAAACGACCGACCGTGTCCTTCCAACTGAAAAAGCGAGTCAAAAGCTCGCCGGATGAGTTGGTGATCATCGAGGGTATGCATGAGCCGATCATCAGCAAAGAGGACTTTGAAACGGTACAGCGTATGCTTGAAAGGCGGCACAAGGAGGTCGACCTCGTCCCCAAGGGCGTTCTCAACGGTGTGCTGAAATGCGCCGAGTGCGGAAAAACGATGTCCCGCAACAGCAAGAAAAACGGAAAAGACCGTGAGTTCTACTGCTGCCGCACCTACCGCAATCATGGGAGATCCTACTGTACACATCACTTCCTATCAAGCATAGACGCACAGAAAATGGTGCTTGCAAGCATTCGTGAAAAGGCGCGGCTTGCCCTCAAGGATGACGGAAAACTACTGCAGGAGCTATGTACGATGGCGGTGGACGAGCAGACCTCCGACCGCAAAACGCTGATGAAGCAGGTGGAAAAAGCCAAAGCGCGGCTTGCGGAAATCGACATTATTATCTCCAACATCTATGAGGACAAAGCACTCGGTCGCATTCCCGAACACCGCTACCTTGACATGACCGAAAAATACGATGCCGAGTTCAAAAAACTGCAAAGCGAGATTGAGGAAATCGAAAATCATTTCTCTGCCGTGGATAAGCAGCAGATCAACACAGAAATGTTTATTGAGATCATCCGTAAGTACAGGGATATCCGCAAGCTCACTCCGCAGATCGTCAGCGACCTGATCGACAAAATCGTGGTCGGTGAACGGCAGAACATAGACGGCGTATGGGTTCAGCAATTTGATATTTATTATCGTTTCGTCGGTCTGATATGACCGACATTAAAAAAGTGCCTTTCCGAAGTCCTCAGCAGTTCGGGCTTGATTCAAGCGTTAAGGTAAATATGATGTCGGTGGTTCATGCGACTACAACGGCGGTAAACCTTACGCGCACGGTAGCCAAAGCCGCAGGCAAATAAGGAGGTGCGCTATGAAAAACTATATGCAGGCAAACAGATTTTTGCAAAAGTACGGCTCGGACGCATTCAAAATCATTGCCGCCTATGAGGAAGCGGCAGACATTCCGCAAACCGAGCGATATGCAAATTGGTACGGCGATTACGGTATATTCGAGCCGTCATTAAACGAGAAAATGACCTATGACAAGCTCCTGTCCCGTTACAAGGTCGGGTTGAAATATCTCGGCATTATCCATGAGCAGGCAAAAGCAGTGTGCGGTAATTTCCTCTCGGAACAGCTTGCAGAGCATATCCGTGAACAGCTTGAAAATCACAACACCGACGCCGAATATCGTCCGACATCCATTATAACTAAAATGGATACGCCGGAATTGACAAGGGATATGCTTGCGGTCGACCGGGATATGGGGGTGGATTGCGACATCGAGCATCAGATCACCTGTTATCTCGAAACATGGTTCGATGTAGACAAAAAGTTCGGGATCGACACCACCTTGGAGGACGGCACATGGCTGAATATGTACGCCAAATACAATCCCTTTGCCGACACTCTGCGCATCGAATGCGAGATCAGCCGCGACAGCGGCTCCTCATACTTTGACTATGTGCCGACCGATGCGGAAGCGCAGCTCATCAAGGATATGATTGCCGAGAAGCTCCGTGAGGAATACGGACAGACACCCAAGGAATTCTGCGAAGATGTCGGCGGCATGGAAATCGGAGGAATGACGCAATGACGCAATATATCTATCCGCAGAACCTCAAGGCCACGGCCAACCTGTGGCTTTGGAGCTTGCGGGACTTTGTTATCCTTGCCGTAGCCGCCCTGCTGTCGGTGCTGGCGCTGGTGCAGCTGCATATTTTCTTACCGGCCGTGGCTGTGTTGTGCTACGGCTTTTTAACGATCCGCATGGACGATACTACCGTACTCGACTTCATGCGTTACGCTGTGTGCTACTTTATATCCACACAGCAATACTTTGAATGGAGATGATGATCATGAAACAGCAGAAAAAGAAAAAAGGCCGTTCGGTGCAGGATCTGCTCGGCATTAAGACATTCACGAAATACGGTCTTTCAACCAATAAGGGCGAACTGCTCTTTTACCTTGTGTCGCCCACCAATATTTCGGTGCTGTCGCATACCAACATCGAGATCAAAATTCTCCATCTGATGATGGTGCTGTCGGCGCTGCCCGACATTGAGATCGTCTGCACCGACTCCTCGGAATGCTTCGACGATAAGTACACCTACCTATACGCAAAGCATCCCGACCAAATCGTCTACAAGGCGAAAGCCGAGAAGTACGCCAAAATTATATCCAAAACCATTATCCTCTCCGGCATGGACGCCGCCTCCTTCGGACAGAACGCATACTTCTATGACGCCGCCGAGGGCTTGCTGACGGCAACTATTTTGTTGGTAGCGGAATTCTGTGCGCCGGAAAAGCGGCATATCGTGTCGGTGTTCAAGGTCATTCAAGAGTTACTTGCGCCATCAAAGAAAAAGGGCAAGAATCAGTTTCAGCAGCTTATGGAACTGCTCCCGAATGAGCATAAAGCGAAATGGTTTGCGGGTGCGGCACTGAACACTGCCGAACAGAGTATGGCATCAGTCATGTCAACCGCGCTCTCCCGACTCAATGCTTTCCTTGACACCGAGTTAGAGCAGCTCCTGTGCTTCGATACCGAGATAGACGCCGAAACCTTCTGCAACCGGAAATCGGCTATCTTCGTAATTATGCCGGAGGAAAATCCCAACACCTTCTTTATGATCTCACTGATTATCCAACAGCTCTACCGTGAGATACTCGCCGTTGCCGATGAAAACGGCGGTAAGCTCAAGAACCGCTGTGTGTTCTTCTGTGATGAGTTCGGCACGCTGCCCAAAATAGAAAGTGCGGAAATGATGTTCTCCGCCTCCCGTTCAAGGCGCTTGCAGATCGTTCCCATCATCCAATCCTTTGCACAGTTGGAGAAAAACTACGGCAAGGAAGGTGCGGAGATCATCGTGGATAATACGCAGGACACCATCTTCGGCGGCTTTGCGCCAAACAGCAGCTCGGCCGAAACGCTTTCCAAAGCACTCGGCAGCCGCACGGTTATGAGTGGCTCGGTCAGCAGGAGTAAAAACGATCCGTCGCAGTCGCTCCAAATGATAGAGCGACCGCTGCTGACGCCGGACGAACTCAAATCTCTTCCAAAGGGCGATTTTATCGTCATGAAAACAGGTGTGCATCCGATGCGGGTACACCTCAAGCTGTTCTTCAAATGGGGCATTGAGTTTGACGATGAACACCCTTATACCGTTCCTGACCAAGGCAACCGTGAGGTCAAGTATGCCGACAAGAAAGAAATTCAAGACGGCATCCTCGAAAAATATCCGCCGGAGTGGAAAGAGGAAACACCTGCACCGAGCGACGCTGACGGCGGCGGTCAGGCACAGCAGGACAGCCCCAAGAACGAGCCGCAGAGAACGCAGCCCAAGAGCGAAAAGCGAGGCGGCAAGCCCGTCCGTACCTCGCCGCCGAAAAAAAGAAACTGCTCCCGATGTAACGGAAGCAGAGATCATAAAAGACTTAACCGAAACGGAGGTGCAAAGCAATGAGCCGTCTTGATTTTCTTTACCGCTCCGAGCTGCCGCACAGAGCCGTTGCGGTATATATCTATCTCGCCGACCGGACGAACGAAAATAACGAGTGTTGGCCTGCCATCCCGACCATTGCCGCCGACCTCAAGTATTCGCCCTCCACCGTTCGCCGCGGAATCCATGACCTCAAAAAAAGCAGGACTTCTCGAAACCGAGCAGCAGTATCGCAAAAACGGCGGCAAGAGCAGTCTGCTGTTCCGGCTGAAAACGGAGTAAAAAAGCAAAACGCTCCGCCAAGGGGCAACTGCGCTCTCGGGGTCCCCGAAAAGCTGTATAGCTTTTGGGGGAGAGGAGGAGCAACGGAGCAGATGAGCTTTTGCCGTTCTACGGCAAAACGAATAGTGCGGAGTTTGCGACGACGAAGTGACAGGTGCCACCTGTCATGGTGATAGGAGAAAGTGAACTACCCAACTGAAGAATAACTACAGCAGAAAGAAAAAACAACGAAGAATCCGTAATATAAAAATGCTGTTTCAGTCGTCGCTATTTCAGCAAACAATCGCAATAAATTGCGATTGTTTGCTGAAATCATAGCATACTATATTGTAATCAGGGATTATTTATGTTATAATAAGTTACAGTATCTATATTAATCGAGGTGATAGCGATGATTATTCTTTCCGTCAGCTACAACAAGCTTTGGAAGCTGCTTGTCGATAAAAAAATGAGCAAGGCCGATTTACGCAGGGCGGCGGAGATTTCTCCGAATACAATGACAAAGCTTCGTCGTGATGAAGAAGTGTCGATGTCTGTTCTGAAAAGAATCTGCGAATATCTGGAGTGTAATATCGGGGATATCTGCGACTTCATTCCGGTTTCAAAATCGGAGGTGAATGCCTGATGACGGAGCAGCTGTTGCTTGAGTGCGAGCAATATATCCGAAACGGCGGCATTCTTGCCGGTTCATCTTTCGGGAGAATAGAAATACCTTCCCATAAGATGATGGACATTGATACCGATGCCGCGGAACAGTATTTACAGCAACACCGAGAGAATTATTTTACAGAGCAGATGTTTGCCTTTATTGATCGTACCGGTCAGAAAGACAGTGAAGTCTATAAAAAAGCAAGAATTGACCGTCGTTTGTTTTCCAAGATACGGTCGAACAAAACATACATACCTGCCAAGAGAACGGTAATCGCTTTGTGTCTTGCACTGGAATTATCAAGAGAGGATGCAGACAATCTTCTTTCCTCTGCCGGATACAGCTTATCCCGTGCCGACGATTTCGATCTTGTGATCGCCTTTTGCATGGAAAAGAAAATATTTAATTTCTTCGACATAAATGATGCGCTTGTTCATTTCGGGTTTGAGCCGTTTTGAAAAAGAAAAAACCGCCGTCGGGAAACGGCAGCCGAGTATCATTTTGAGTCCGTGGATTTATCATCCGATGCGTTCAGGTTATCGAGCGCATATTGAAGGCATTGCACAACGATTTTATTCATGGAAGTGTTGTACTCGCCGGCAAGGCGGTCAAGCTGCTCCACAATATTTACGGGAATGCGGAATGTTTTATTGACGGATTCAAAACCCTTTTCAAGCTCAAGCATGATAAATCTCACCTCTCTGCATATTATTATGCACTATATTCAGAAATAAATATACAAGCAGTTTATCTTGCAAAACTCTTGCAGATAGTGCCGAAAAAATGTATAATGATACTTGGAGAAGTGTGACTATCACTGAGTTTCAAAAAATGTCGCCGCTGCGGCGACCAAATTACAGACGGAATAGTTTAAAATGGATTTCAGAACAGGAGGCGGCATTGCTATGGGAAAACCAAAGAAATTAAGAAAGCTGATCAAAGCGGCGAAAATGGGAAAGCCTTATGCCCTGTACCGCCTTGGAATCTGCTTTGAAACCGGGCGGATGGTAAAGGCGGACATAAACACTGCGGCTTTACTTATCTCTTTTGCAGCAAAGGCAGGATATACTCCGGCTGTCGAGTGGATAAACGACTATTCCTTTGACGACAGTGCCATAGTGCAGGCAGAAAGCTGACCTGCGGCAGATAAAATGAAAAAAGGCAAAAAAGGGGGACAAAGACATGTATAAAATGGATAGAATAAAATACGACGAGCATTTTGACAAAGTGGATCCTTATAAAGGGCTTGAAAAAGACACGCTGACAATACGACTTGAGGGAAATATCGGCGAGGACCGCCCGAGAGAAATGCACAGATATGATATCTCTTTCCCTGCCGAAGTCGGAGAATACACATTCGATTTTTCACCCTATTTTTGGAATCCCAAGTACATTCTGAAAATAAACAGCGTCGGTCAGAACAACATAAGCATAACCTTTAACGGAAATGACTACACCCTGCACGAAGGGATCAACTTCCTTTTTGATGAAAGGGAGTATCAGGCGTCATACGACGGCCCGTGGTTTACGGGCGTGGATGAATGGAAGGCTGTATGGGTGAAATAAGATACAGTGAGGTGGCGACGTGAACGGTATTAAGCTGAAAATATCAAAACCAAAGGATAAGCTTCCTGCAGGTTCAAGTAAGCTGTTTGGCAATCCCGATGTGTGGGACGGCTTTGAATGGCCGCATATCGAGGAAAACGGCGAAAAGTACGACTTGACCTTTATGTGTCAGATTGACTGTGCCAAGGCAGAAGGCTTTGATGAAAGCGGACTGCTTCCGAAAACGGGAATCCTTTATTTCTTTTACGATCTTGATACAATGCCCGAAGCACCGGATGAAAAATCGGCACGAGTGCTATGGTATAATGGCGAACTGTCCGACCTGCATGAAATGATACTGACCGATGAGGAAGGCAACAGTCTGGCTTTTTCGGAGCAGAAAATAGATTTTGAAGCGGCAGATGCGGATGAAAAATCATCTTCTCTTCTTCTCGGAGATATGACGCAAAGCTGTGATTTTATAAACGATCGTCTGCCGCTTTTGCGTATCGGCTCGCTTGAAACGGAGGATGCGGAGATCCGCTTTAAAGATGACGGTTGGCTGTGCTTTTATAATGAAACGGAAAAACAAAAAGTGCACGATTTTTCCAAAGTGAAAGCAGTTCAGATAAGTTGTAAGGAGAGATAATATGAAAAATATTTATTTGTTTTCTGAAATTGACAGCAGTATAAGAGAGACTCTCGGTAAAAATGCCTGTGAAATGATAGATGCCGAACCGAATTCGCTTGGCTTTGTTTTGACACAGGAGGCTTGTGCCGAATTTTACATAACGAGAGAAATTGAGAAGGATTTGCGCGGTCGCATTACCGCAGTGCTTGACGGTCTTTGCTCGGACGCCGGTGTAAAATTCGGAGAAAGTGCAACCGTTTCGATTTTCGCCAGCACGGTTGTTCCGATGCCCGGTATTCTCGAAAAAATCAACGGCGTCGGATTGAATGAATCCGTATTGAGTACCTTGCCAGACGAAGCCGCGCAAAAAGCATGGGCATTGCATCTTCAACTCATGAAAGCATTCGCATGTGAATTGTATGTAAGCTCTCAGCATTTTACCGATCTTGAAAACGAAGCGACAGGAAAATACGGTGTGGACGAGATTGAAAAATTGTCTGTTGAGGCATTACGAGAGCTATGCGCCGCATTCAAAAACGTATATGCGGCACAAGGAGTGTGCAGCCTTTCGACCGACCCATATGAGCAATTTTTCATGTTGCTGAAGACAGCGTTCAGAAGTTGGGATAACCCTCATGCGTGTGTGTACCGGAGAAGGAAGGGAATCACCGACAGCGGGCTTTCAATTGCTGTGCAGCTTGTTGATTTAAAAACAGGAAAATACTTCAAGAATAGAACCACGATCGCAGCCGCCGACCGAAACAATAAAGAAAAGGATGCTTCCAACAAATCCGAGCCGCAGGGAGAATTCAAGCGGATTGAAATTGACGGCGACCTGTTCGAGGGCTATTTCCTGAACGGAAAAAAGAACGGGCGCGGAAAATACATTTGGGCAAACGGCGACGTCTATGACGGAATGTGGAAGGACGGCAAAAGATGCGGCAGGGGAAGAATCAGTTGGTCAAACGGAGCGTCATTTGACGGTGAATGGCACGACGGTAAAAAGCACGGCCGCGGAACCTACACCTGGGCAGACGGTACCTATTACGAAGGAGAGTTCGCCGACGGTAATTTTAACGGATTCGGGAAAAAAGTATATTCCTCCGGCGATGTGTACGAGGGACAGTGGAAAGACGACAAGCGGGAGGGCTCCGGAAAATATACCTCCCAGCAGGGTTGGGTATATACCGGCGACTTTGCGGAGGACGAGATATCCGGATACGGAACCGTGATTTTCCCGGACGGCGGCAGCTATGAGGGCCAGTGGCAGAACGGAAAGCGAAACGGGCACGGGAAAGAAACCGCTGCCGGCGGCTTTATTTACTATGACGGAGAATGGAAAGACAACAAAAAACACGGATATGCCGTATATACGAAAGAAGGGGCAAGGCCCTCTCCGGATGCGGATTATTCCGTATATAAATGCGAGGGTTCTTTTGTTAACGGGCGGAAGGAAGGCCGGCATCGTGAATTTCTGGAAGCCTTTGTCTGGCAGCAAAGCGGAGAAGGCTATCGGAAATGCAAAAACCCCGGTGAAGCCTTTGACGATTTTTACCGGGACGGTATCTGTAAAGCCTCGTTAAAGGCAACGGCGGAGACGAAGGGATATTCGGTGGAAGAAGCCGAACGGATTGCCACCGAGCAGGAAGCACGGAATCTTCAAAATGCACGGGATGCGGAGCAAAGGAAAAAGTATGCCGCAATTCCGTATGACGGAAGCATAAAAACCGTCGAGGACGCTCGGCGCGCGAGGGCTCTTGCGGATGGAAAAAGCTCGTCTACAACTCCTGTTTACACCAATTCCTCCCCTGCCGCTGCGCAGGACAGCGCCGATACGGCAGAGGACTTCGAATGGGAGGAGTTTTCCTCGGTCGGCGAGCTTCACGAAAAGCTTCTCCGTCCGGAGCTTTTCCGCGACCCGCGGGATCGCTATCTCCTCAATTCGTGTATGTATCTGGAGCCGTTCGTCGATGAATTCCATGAGGAATTTGCGGGCGGCGACTATGCGGAAACAAAGGAGATCATCGCCGAGATCCTCGGCGTGGAGAGCGGCGAGCTCACGGAGAACATCGAGCTCCGTATTGACTTTATTCGCGGATTTACCGAAAAGGAGTACCTCCTTGCGGCGATGTACAGCCTTGTTTACGACGAAAGAACGGACCTTGCGCCGTATCTTGCCAATCTCGCCTGCTATTTATGGACGGATACCGGGGACAGTGATTACTTCGATCCGCTGCTTGATCTGTTCAGGCTGTCCGGTGAATACGATGACGACGACAGCACATGGCTCTGCGCCATACTCCGACTGCAGGAAAACGGCAATATCGACGATCCGCTCAAGCCGAACGATGACGGCAGCTTCGACGACCAATTCGCAGATTTCGATGATGTGTTCGGCGATCTTCTCGATTATGGGTACCTGCCCGGCTCGGACGGAAAAATGTATCTGTCGGACAGTGACGATAACGGCGGGGACGAAACGGAGGAATCCGATACCGGAGACAACGTGCTGCTCCGATACCAAAACGGGGATTCCTACCGCGGCGCGGCGGTCGGCGGCGTGCGTGAGGGATTCGGCGCATATTTCTTCGCAGGCGGCGGCTTCTACCGGGGCTGCTTCCATGCGGACAACTACGAGGGCTACGGCATGCTGGACGAAGGAAACGGAAGGGTCTACAAGGGACTTTGGAAGGACGACAAGCGCTGCGGCTACGGTGAGCAGACCTTTGAAAGCGGGTCAAAATATTTCGGTTGGTGGAAGGATAACGTCTGCCACGGCTTCGGTCGGTTTGTTTTTGCCGGTGGCTCCGAGAATGTCGGAGAATTTAAAAACGGAAAAGAAAACGGTATCTTTCTCATAAAACGAGACGGAAAATGGTATGGGTATAAGTGGATAGACGGAGAAATAATACCTTCGCTTGACGGAGCCTTGATAACCTACAACGATGGATCCGGATATGTCGGTCAGACCGTGACGGAGCATCGCAGAGGATTGACCGTCCGTATCAGGCAGGGCTACGGCGAATACCGATTCCCGGGAAACTCTCGAAACGGCTCCACGAATATCTATCAGGGGCAGTTTTCTCAGGATGTGCCCTATGGAACGGGAATCCGCGTCGATACCACCGGAGAGGAACCAATCATTCTTGCCAGCGATGATTTCCGCGGAGATTCCATTCCCGACGGAAAATGCCGCGCAGTCCGGCTGACCGGCGTGGATAGCTACAAATACGCTCTATTCTATGAGGGCGGATATCGGGACGGAGAAGCCTTCGGCAGCGGAATGCTGTATGTTGCCGGAGACAGTGAAAACGATCACTACAGATACCGTCCGTATGGACTGCCTATTGGCAGCATTGTTCGTTGTGACCATTTTGACGGCGGTCCGACAGGCGCCGCCATAGTAACCGATGAATACGGCGAGATGAGATACGGACGCTTTGTTGACGGATTCTGGGAACCGAACAAGTAATGTCATCTGATTTTGATAAACGGAGTGTGAAATATGCAGCCCGAAACCGCATTAAAGCTGTGTGCCGCAGTAGAAATCCTGATCGTTGCGGTCAGTGTTCTCCTCGCGGTATGGAAACGGAATAATCTGAAAAGCGTTATCCGCACCCTCGGTGTGGGCGTGTTTTTGTCGCTGGTGGTGATGGTGCTGCCGTATTACATCGGCGACAGAAGTCCCTATGCCTTTTGGCTGTCGGTGTTCAACGCCATGTGTGCCATGTTAATGAATGCCGATCCGGTGGAAATACTGGAAAGTATCGGTGCCGTTCAGGTAAGATTTGTTTCGGTCTATCGGGCGGTACTGCTGTTTCTGTTCATTTTAGCTCCGCTGTTTACGGTCGGTATTACGCTGTCCTTCTTCTCGGAGCGGTTCACAAGGCTGCTCTACCGACTTCGTTCGGTATTTCGGGATTCCTATTTATTCTCGGCTGTGAACGAACGCACCGTCTGCCTTGCGGAGAATATTGCCGAAAATGAACGGAAACCGCTGATTCTGTTTGCGATTTCCGGCAGTGCGGAGGATGAAAGCGCCGAACTGCTGTCCCGAATCAAAAAGCTCGGCGGGTATGTGCTGACCGGGGATATTACCTCCGTCCGGCATAACATCCGCCGCAAACGCCATTATTATCTGTTGGATTTTGACGGCAGCATCAATCTGGAAAACGGTCTGCGGCTCTTTGAAAAATACAACGATGCGGCAAGTGATACTCTGTATATGTGGCTTTATACCAAGGATGAAACGGCTTCGGTCATCTTTGATTATCTGTACGAAAAATTTCATGTGCAGCTTATTAACGAAGAGCAGCTTATCGCCCGGCAGCTTGTGCGGGACTTTCCGCTGTATAAAGCCGTGACGGGAAACAGACTGTCGATACTGCTTGTCGGCGCGGGAAATATCGGGCTGGAAATTCTGCGCACCGTCACATGGTGCGGGCAGTTGGGTGACGGAATACGGACGGAGATTCATGTCATCGACCGGGACGGCGACCGGGCAAAGGCATTGCTGGCCAAAAGCTCGCCGCAGCTTGCCGAAAGGTTCGGCATACAGTTTCATACCGCGGATACGGAAACCGACGGCTTTCCGAAGGTGCTGTCCGATATCTCTCCCGATTACATCATTGTCTCTCTCGGCGAGGAAAAGCGCAATATCCGCACCGGACTGTATCTACGGCGGTTTTACGGACTGAACGGCGACAAACCGTTTATACATATTCTGATGGACAAAACGGCAACCGAGGAACTGCTTCTGCCGTATTTGTGCCTTTCAGATTGGAAAATATCCGCCGACCGGCAGAGGTACACGGAGCAAAAGCTGTGCTCCTTTGCACTGCTGCCCTTCGGCAGCTATGAGAAGACCTACGGACATATCCTGACTGCCGACTCATTTGACTATTGGTTGGCGGTTGCGGTCAATGCCGTGCGGATAGGCATTCCCGAAATCAACGAAACACATACACCTGCGTTGCTTAAAAGTCTCTACAATCAGGTGGAGTATTACAAAAACTACGCGGGAGCGTATGCCGTTTCTCTGCCCTATAAGCTGTATCTGATGGGGCTTGAGCTTGTTGATGACGGAGGAGGCGACCTCTCTGTTATGGAAGAAACATTGCCGGTATTTGAGGATCTTCTTCTCAGACAGGAGGCCTTGCGCTTTGAAGCGTTTATGCGCGCGTCCGGCTGGACGGATTTGCCGCTTGACTGCGTTCATGACGGCATTTACCGGGATAAATTAAAAAAGTGCCACGCTCGACTTTCTGCGGAAAGCACCGAAAAACTGTCCGATATTACGGGACGGAATTTTGATGCGGAGGATCGGCAGAACCTATACCGTATCCCGCAGATTTTGCGTCTTGCGGGGGAACTGTCCGGAAAGAAACTTTCGGTACGGAAAGCGATGGAAACCGAAACGAAGGATATGTGACAATCATAAAACTACCGTTAAGGAGAGAAGCCTATGAGCATATGCGACGAGTTAAAAAAACAGGCGGAGCAGACATACGCCGAGGGAATCGGCAAATCCATCGAAACAGCGGCGGCGTGCTTTCGGCTTTGCGCAGAAGGGTTGTCCCGATTTTCGGATGACGGCGGAGGGAGCTACCCGATACAGGATATTTCGCTGCTTATCGCCTGCTCGGCGGTGTCGGGCGGCTGGAACAGAGCAGGCTCTGCCGACAGGGAGCGTATGTCTGAAAGACTGAAGCTGTATGTATCAAACATCAACGGACTGTGCGACGATCTGCCGCTTGTGCTGACCGTTCCCGGCTATGCGAATATCGGGCGGAATCTCATGTCGCCGCCGCAGATAACGGCGTTTACCGAACATCTGACACGCCTG
>CAKRZE010000004.1 GCA_934432725.1 uncultured Eubacteriales bacterium | reverse complement strand
CCGAACACGGAAGTTAAGCTCTGCCGCGGTGACAATACCTGAGCGGAAACGCTCCGGAAAGATAACGCACGGTCAACATTTATTGTGCTGTCTGTCTGTCGCAGACAGCACTTTTTCTGTGTTTTTATACTGCAATGAACGGTCGGTGAGATATCAATAAAGGCAGCTGCGCCAAAATTGAGCCGTGCAGGTTTGCTTTTTGGCTGAGCGTTTTTAAATATGTTTTCTGCGCGGGAATGGGACTGCCTGCGGATATTGGACCGCCGATGTGCGTATTTTGCTTGCCGACGCAGTGTATTTTCAGATATGATTTGCTGTAAAAAAACGCCCTTACCGCAAGTTGTGCGATAAAGGCGTGCTTTTTTATTTATGTTCTGGAATTCAACTGCGTATTTGAACCGGATCAAAAGATCGGGACAACTGCGCCGCCGAAGGTGTCATTGATATACTTGCGGATCGTTTCGCTCTGCAGGACTTCCGCCAAAGCCTTGATGCCCTCATCGTTCTCATGACCCTCTTTCACAACAAGAATGTTTGCATAGGTTTTAGCGGCGGTGGAGTTCTTATCCTCCGTTGCAAGAGCATTTTCAACTTTCAGACCGGCGCCGATTGCATAGTTGCCGTTAATGACCGCAATGTCAACCGAATCCAGGCTGGTCGGAATGACGGCTGCGGTCATTTCGATGATCTCATAGCCATGGTCGTCTTCAATGTCCTGCTTTGTTGCAGTGAAGCCGGTGCCCTCTTTGAGCTTGATCAGACCGTTTGCCTCCAGAAGGAACAGGGCGCGTGCTTCGTTGGAGCCGTCATTGGGGATGGCAATCTTTGCGCCTGCGGGGAGGTCGGTAAGGGACTTGCTGGTTCCTGCATAGATTCCGAACGGCTCATAGTGAATGGCGGCGACCGAAATCAGATGGGTGTTGTTGTTCTTGTTGAAATCGTCCAGGTAAGGCTTGTGCTGGAAATAGTTCGCATCGAGGTCGCCGTCTTCTGTGGCTGTGTTCGGAAGAACATAGTCATCGTATACCTTGATGTCAAGCGTGTAACCCTTTTCCTGAAGCAGCGGTTTGCACTGTTCCAGAATGACGGCGTGCGGGGTGGAGCTTGCGCCTACAGTAATGGTCTTGCTGTTTTTCTTGGAGCAACCGGTGAAAGCGAGTGCGCCAAAGATGCACGTGGCTGCAAGAATGGAAGAAAGAATTTTTTTCATGGTTTTTCTCCTTTTTATATTTTAATATTTGCGATTGGGTGTGAGGAAGATGCGCAGCGTGCCTTGAAAGGCATCCTGCTGCTGTTCCGGCAAAGCCGAAGGAACGGAGACGAAGCACGCAGCTGCCGGTGGCTTGTGCTCAGCGGATGCGTTTGTCCGCTTTTTTGGCAAGCTTCATACCGCTCTCCTGAAGGAATTCCACAAGAATGATCAGAAGGATAGAGGCGACATACATAATGCCGTATTTAAAGCGGTACAGCCCATACTGAACGGCAACGGCACCGAGTCCTCCTCCGCCTACCAGCGTTGCCAGCGGCGTATATCCGAGAATGGTGGTCAGTGCGATCGCCGCGCCGACCAGAAGGGAGGGCAGGGCTTCCGGCAGGAGCACCTTGCAGATGATCTGCATATCTGAGCTTCCCATCGATTGTGCCGCCTCAATGACGCCGTGGTTTACTTCTTTCAGTGAGGATTCCACCATGCGCGCCACAAAGGGAGCTGCGGAGAGCACAAGCGGAACCAAAAAGGCGTTGTTCCCGACCTTTGTCCCGACAATCAGCTTTGTAAAGGGAAGTGCGACAACCAAAAGAATCACGAACGGAACCGAGCGGAATACGTTGACGATAAATCCGATGATGTTGTGAATCGGTGCATGCGGGCGTATGCCGTCCTTATCTGTGACGCACAGCAAAACGCCGAGCGGGATACCGATCAGATAGGCAATGACGGTGCAGGAGAGCGTCAGATACAGCGTGACAAGCAGTCCCTGCCAGTATTCCTGAAGCATAGCGGGACTGAAGACGGCTTGAAGAGCTTCAGACATGGAACGGTTCCTCCTTATATGAAATATGGATGCGGTCAAGGTATTCCATGATCCGGCTTGCCGCTGTGGAATCGTCAGGCAGCTGAATGACCATCTGCCCGTATGCTTTTCCCTCTATGGTTTTGGTGTCCGCACCGAGGATGCTGACCGCAGCGTGGCATTCCATTGTCAGGTTTGAGATGACCGGCTCAAATGCCGAGTTTCCGTCAAAGACCAGACGCAGGCAGGTCTTTCCGCTGACATTCCGGACCGCCTCGCTTTTGGGGAGAATCAGCTCCTTGGCGATCTGAGATTCCGGATGCAGGAAAACATCCTTGACATATCCGGTCTCCACAATTCTGCTCTGGTCAATGACCGCGACCCGGTTGCAGATCTGCTCAATGACCTTCATTTCATGTGTGATGATAATGATGGTGACGCCCATGGTCCGGTTGATATTCTGCAAAAGCTCCAGAATGGAACGTGTGGTGTTGGGGTCAAGCGCGCTTGTTGCTTCATCGCACAAAAGAACCTGCGGATCGGTTGCGAGCGCCCGCGCGATGGCGACCCGCTGCTGCTGACCGCCGGAAAGCTGGGAGGGGTAGGCGTTTTTCTTGTCGCCGAGTCCTACCATATCAAGAAGCGCTGCCGCTTTCTTTTTCGCTTCCTGCATCGGTACGTGCGCAATCTCCATCGGATAACAGACATTACGGAGAGCGTTCCTTTGTGCCAGCAGGTTGAAGCCCTGAAAAATCATGGACATCGACTGTCGGGTTTTCAGAAGCTCCTTTTTGCTGAGCTGTGCGAGGTCCCTGCCGTTGAACAGGACCTTTCCCTCCGTCGGCTTTTCCAAAAAGTTGATGCATCGGACCAGCGTGCTTTTTCCCGCGCCGCTCAACCCGATAATGCCGAAAATATCGCCCTTTTCAATTTTCAGGTTGATATCCCGGATTGCCTGAAAGGAACCGGATGCGTTATGATAGGTTTTTCCGAGGTTTTGAAGCTCGATCAAAAGGGATCACTCTCCTTCGGATACACAAAAAGCGGAAATCCCGAAGATTTCCGCCTGATGACAGTTTTATCTGTACGCCAAAACACGCATTCAGCTGTTTTCGCATCTGTCAGGAAGTACATCTTCAGAAACGGCAGCACGGCAAAACATGCACATCTCCAAGCGGCACATGCACATGTATTTATTCATTGCCATAAAAACCGTGTTCATCGAATCAATCTCCCTTATGCGACAATTCATGCAGTTATCTCTGTACAGGATACTGTGATTATACCACCGCTGTCTGACACTTGTCAAGCATGTGTGCGGTATTTTCAAAAAATCAGCTGAAATGATGCATTTTGCGGCTCCATCTGCATCGGATATAGGCGGTTTGCCGAAAAAACAGAAGGAAATTCGGTGCGCCGGACCGCTTGCGCACCGCAGGGGACCGAAATTTTACGGATGCTTCATGAAGCCGGCTGCGGGTCATTCCGGGGCGAAGCGGCTTCCTTTTTGGGCAGGACCCGTGCGGAGCCGTATTGTCCGCCGCAGGAGAACAGGCTTTTCCGAAGTCTTTTGTGAAATCTGCCGCGGTGTTGCCATGCTGTGGCTTCCGGGCATCCGTGTGTGCGGCTGAAGCGGTCAGCTTTGGTGTGAATGCATGGACTGTCCGGAGTATCAGATGCCGGCTCCGCCCGTGAAAGCCGCAAAACGGCGTAAAAATCATAGAACGTCTCGGGCATTTTTGCATGTATTTGCGGAATCGGGCAGGAATCGGAGCTTTTTGGGGAAAAAGAGCATGTTAGAAAACCGAAAAGTTGACATTTTGACCAATTTTAAATGTTCGGAATTGAGCAAGTTAACAAAATTGATAATGGGGGCTTGCTATTGTGCCGCAATGCGTGTAAAATATATTAGGTAGGGTATGATTCGGATGCCGGAGAGCGTTTTTTGCCGGCACAGAACCGCCGGCAGAGTCAGTCTGTCCGGTTTATTTTATGCCCGGAGAAAGGAAGCCTTCGTGTGATGCGGAGACAATGGTATATGGTATGAAACAAAAGAAAAGAGGCATCCGGCTGTTTCGGATGATTGCGGCGGTGATCCTTTGCCTTGCATCGCTGCTTTTGGCGGGATGCAGAAACACGGAGGTTCCGTCCCCCGGCACGGAATCCGGCACGGGTTCCGGTGAAGAGACGGGAGGAATCTCATCGGATCGGTTTGACATAAAGGTTCCCTGCGTGATCTTCGGCAAACAGAATGTTTCGGAGAGCGGGCTGCACTTTACCGCCGGGGAAGCTGCGGGAGAGCTACAATTCATCACAATCCGGGAGGTGGATTCGCTGCTTCTGGAATTTGATAGGAAGTCCGATGCAGACACCGTCCGGCTGGATCTGGATGAAAGCAGACTTGACGCATACCGCGGCAAGGCGGTCGCATTTTCCGTGTACTGCTATGTGTCTCAGGAGAGCCAGCTGAAGCTTTCCTATCGGAATGCGGCAGGAGAGGAAGCGGTCGCGATCGGAAGAACGGGGGCGGTCAATGACTGGGCGTATGTGACGATCCCCGTAAAGGATCCGTCCTTTGAAAAAACAGCCGACGGACATCAGTTCCGTTTGGAGTTCAGCGGAGATTCCTATCTGCGGATCGCATATATCGGCATGAAGCAGCTTCCGGATGCCGCTCTGACCGCAAAGGAGGAGCCCACGCTGATTCAGAGCAAATTTGACAGCACGCAGTATATCGTTGCCGAAACCAATGTGCTTTGCTACGGCGCGATCGGAGACGGCGTCAGCGATGATACGGCTGCGTTTCAGGCGGCGATCAGCTATGTTTCCTCCATTGGAGGCGGTGCGATCTATGTGCCTGCCGGACGGTATCTTGTCAGCTCCTCGCTGTATCTCCCGCCGCGCGTGCAGCTTGTGGGAGAGCTGAATCCCGAGGGGGATTACACGGACAGTACGGTTCTTTATATCGGCTGGGGGGAAGGTGAAACAGAGGGCGCTGCGATTGTGATGGATACGCAGTCTGCCGTACAGCATCTGGCGATTTATTATCCCGGTCAGACGCTGGCAAGCGGCGAGCCCGTGGTGTATCCGACGACCATCAAGCAGTTTGCGGGGTTCCATGAATCCTGCACGGTCGAGGATGTGGCGCTCATCAATTCCTATATCGGCTTTGATTTTACACAGGGCGAAAATGTTTCGCTGATGTCGCTGAAAAACATCCGGGGCACCTGTCTGAATACCGGTTATATGATGGACTGCTGCTACGACATTTCCAGAATGGAAAATATGAGCTTCAGTCCGGAGGTGTGGCTGGCATCCGGACTTGCGGAAAAGCCGGATGAGGAGCAGCTCCGCAGCTATATGCACCAGAACAGCATCGGCTTTATCATTCAGCGTGTGGACTGGACGTATATGGATGGGCTGTATGTGGCAGGGCTGAACAAAGGAATCGTCACAAGAGGTACAGAGGCTGGATGGCCCTGCGGCGCCGCTTCCGATATCGTGGCGGAGGACTGCTATATCTGCATTTACATTGTCGGCGTTGCCGATCCGGGTATGCTCTTTACGCAGAGTAAGCTGCGGGCGACCGGCGATGAGGGCGCGCGCTGCGTCTATATTTCCGAAACCAACGGCGCGAGTATCTCCTTTATCAACGGCGATATGGAATCCGAGGGGACGTATGCGGTGGAGACTGCCTCCCGCGGTGCGCTCGTGATGGACAACTGCAAGCTTTCAGGGCAGAAGAGCGGCTTCAGCGCTTCTACCTATAAGCGAATTTCCTTTGTAAACTCCGGTGTGAATCAGCCGAGTCCGAGACTTCAAAACACGGAGGATGCTCAGCTTCGCGGCAGCCTTTCGGATTATGACTATAAAAAGAAGGTGACCTGCAAGCCAGGTTCGGACCGCCTGATCGACCTTGTTGCCGAATACGATCTGAAGGAAGATACAGATATTACCGAGGCGCTTCAGAAGGCGATCGACTCTCTGAAGGGCATCGGCGGCACCGTCTATCTTTCCGCCGGTCAGTACCGCGTGGAAAGTCCGATCACCGTTTGGGAGGGGATTGAGATCCGCGGCTGTCAGGATACATTCCACTTTGTGACGGGTTCTCTGATCCTGACCGATTATGGAAAAGAGGATGAAGACGGCGAGGCGCTCTTCACACTGATGTCCGGCGCCGGACTGCGCGGCGTGAGCATCTGCTATGATAAGGTTGCGTCCAATGATATCAAGCCCTATGCCTATACGGTGCGCGGAAACGGCGAAGGGGTGTATGCGGTCAGCGTCGGACTGAATGCCTATAACGGCTTTGACTTCTTTACCAACCGCTGCGATGCGCATTATATTGAAGATCTGTGGGGAACCTGCCTGAATACGGTTGTCCGTGTCGGCGGAGGCTCCGAAAAGGGCATCATCCGCGATGTTCACTTTAACCTCGGTGCATGGCAGAACAATCACTTCCATGTCAGCGAAAGCCACGATTATCTGAAGAAGAACGCAAAACACTTTGTGATCGAAAACTGCACCGATGAGATTCTGTATCACTGCTTCACGTTTGCTTCCGAGAACGGCTTGTATGTCGGAGAGGGGACAAGAAATCTGTTTGTTCTGTCCATCGGCTTTGACAGCGGCAACCGGGACATCATCTTTGATAAGGATGCGGAGGTGACGCTGGTCAATACCCAGCTTGTGGTTCTGGCCGCTTCCGACAATACATATATTGCATCGACCGCCGACTTTACCGGAAAGGTGCAGATGGTGGGCTTCCTTCTCTGGGGAACTCCGAGGCATACAATGATCATCAACGGAAGCGGAGAGTTCGTGGCACACGGCGGAATCGCGTATGTCAGCGGAACCAATCTTGCCGTTGCCAACGGAGGAAATGTCAGAATTGCCGCATGTGTCAACCGCAGCGAGGGCTGTGACATTCAGTTCAACATTGCGGAGGGCATTGAAGGGTTCGCGGCGCACAGCAATATTTTCTTCGGCAGCAGCCGGTATACCTCGCGGGCTGATAAGGCAAAGCTTGACATCAAAATGTGAGTTTTTCGGGGGCTGTATTCTTTGCGGGAGCAAAGGCGCGGTGCCTTTGGGGCAGAGATGCGGCTGCTTGGCGTGCCGTATGGCTTCAGGTGTTTTTCAGGTAGGAGAGATATGACGTTTCTGCCGCTGCAACGATGACGCGCATGGCATGCACTTATATTTATTTTCCGATTTTTTGTCCGGAACCGGGGGGATTCCCGGTTCCGGACTTTTTTATTCTTTTTAGGATCTGAGGTTTTCCGGATTCGGGGATATCGGTGCTTTGCATCGGGGACGGTATTTCTTCATGTGCGGAGGAATGTATGCGGTCATCCTGTCGTTTTTGCAATCACCGGGGCATTCTTCGCCCCGCGGTTCCTTCGGTTTTTCGGAACGCCGGGTGTGCCGCTGTCCCCTTGCAGGATGCCGGATGCATTTACGCCGCTTTTTGCCGTGCTTGCGGAGTCGTGAGGCGGTGCGGCGGTATTTTGCTGCCATTGCAGAGAGCGGGGTATTCTTCGCACTGCCGCTGCGTTGTTTTCCGGATACCGGGGAACATGCCGCTGTCCCCTTGCAGAATGAGGGGCTTCATACCGTTATTCTGCCGTGTTTGCGGAATCTGCGTGGCGGTTTGCCGGCATCTTGGTTTCTTCTGAGAAATATCGGGGCATTCTTCTCTCTTGACCTTGACGATTTTGTGAAGGTCTTAGTCCTGCCGCTTTTGCGGCACACAGGGTTGTCTTTTTGTTGTTGTCCGGACGATTTTGTGAATCCCGGGAGTCATCGCCGCCGTTTTTGCGGCATGCCGGGAGGTGTGCTGCCGCCTCTCCGCCGTGCAGCATTCCGGGCTTTCCCGGTTTACAGCCCGGCAGACTGTGCCCGCAGCTTTGTGCTTAAAGGCGGCGGGATGCCCGCGCACGGAGAAAAGCTGCGGGGGGAAATTTTTGCATCGGTGAATAGGATAAAAATTCCGGAGGATACTATGGTGTGAAATGGCTTTTTCGGTCAGGCTTCGGGGTATCTCCTCTGCCGAAGCGGAGGAGGAATTCCGGGACAACCGGAAAAACAGCGCTTTGCTTCGGCTGTACGTCGGAGAGCGCGGGAGGCGGACGGGAAGCCGCAGCCCTGCCGCCTCCGATGCGCCCGCAAAGCGCGGCTTCATGCATAAAGCGGAAAGGAAAATCTGGAATGGATAAAAAAACGGCGGGACTGATGGTCGGCGGGGCATCCGCACTTTTCTGTGCGCTGGTTGGGGGAGTGATGTACGGCTCAACCAAAATACTGGTGGATACGGCACTTGACCGGGAGGCACCCAGAATCATGAACCGGTTTGGCGGACTGATTTCCGGCGCACCGAAGAATACGGCTGAGGAGGCGGGACGTGAGGCGGCAGGGCAGGCTCTGCTTGGGAAAAAAACCGAAACGGTGCGGATTCAGAGTCCGGACGGAACGGTTTTGACCGGGCATTTTTACCCGTGCGTCAATGCTAAGCGCGTAATCGTTGCGATGCACGGGTGGCGTTCGGCGTGGTATCGGGATTTCGGGGCAATTACGGACTTCTGGCATGACGCCGGCTGCCATATCCTGTTTCCGGATCAAAGGGGACAGAACGAAAGCGGCGGGAGCTTTATCGGGTTTGGCGCGTTGGAGCGGCATGACTGCGTTCTGTGGTCGGATTGGGCGGAAAAGCGCTGCGGAGGACTTCCGGTGTACCTTGCCGGGATTTCCATGGGGGCAACCACCGTTCTGCTTGCCGCAGAGCTTCCGCTGCCCGGCTGTGTCAGGGGAATTATCGCGGACTGCGGGTTCATTTCCACAGAGCGGATCTGGAAGCATGTCATAAAGAAAAATCTTCATATGATGTACGGACTGCGCCGCCGGATTGCTTCGGCGCTCTGCCGGAAAAAGCTCCGCCTCGGGGCAGGGGAGGTTTCCACGCTGCATGCGCTGCGGCGGACGCACACGCCGATTCTTTTGATTCACGGGACAGCGGACCGTTTTGTGCCGGTCAGCATGACGTATGAAAATTATCAGGCATGCATCGCGCCCAAACGCCTTTTGATTGTGCCGGGAGCCGGGCACGGAATGAGTTATGTGGTGGATCGGGAAAATTATGAGCGCGAGGTGCAGAGCTTTTGGGAGGCGTATGACTGACCTTCCCCGCAGGTTCCGCTGCTGCGGTGTGCATTCCGGTCTGCGGCAATGGCGCTGTCTTGAGGCGGACGGCGTCCGGACTTTCACGGAGAAGAGGTTAAACCGAGACCGGATCGCAGAAACAAAGCGGCTCGGCATCGGTAATTGAAGGCGGTAATCGTGCAAAAAGCTCCGGCGGTTCATTTCCGATCGGGGCTTTGTCTGTTTTTTGTGCTTCGGTGCTCAGCCTCCGGCAATTCCGAAAGCTGCTTTCTGATTTAAGCGAATTCCTCCGTTCACGTATTTTTTTCCTTCTGCAAATCCAATGGTGTGTCGCGCCCAATGACAGTGTGCAAGAATGCACCTGCGGGGGGAGCAAAAAGGGGCTGTTAAAAACATTACGTTTTTAACAGCCCCCGAAAATGCCGGTCGGGATTCCGGCATTCTTGCGGTGATTTTGACTGCTTTTGCTCCGTGCCGTTGCTTTTTCCGGTTTTTCTGCGGCAAAGCGGAGGCGTTCGGCTGCCGGGAGCATATTTCGGCGGGGGAAAATGCAAAACGAGTTTTTTTGCACCCGCTCAGAGCGGACCGGGGTGCGCGGCAGGATCCAATGAAACTGCCGGTGCACAGTTTTCCCGGAGGTTACTTTGTTCCCCAGATTTCTTTGATGATCGCCTCATCTCCGCAGCCCTTTTTGTAATAGGACGGATCGAAGGCATAGTAACGATAGCTTTTGATAACCGCTCTGCCCTTTGCATCAAGCTTTATGTTTCCGGCATCGTCATATTCGTAAATACGAGCCACGCGCTGCCCGGGCATTGCGAGGAATCCGGTTCCGTTTACGGCGGTATTCTTCAGGAATTTGCACGCTTCCCGCAGGAATTGGGCGCGATAGGAGGCAGGCTGATTTGCGTACCACGTAATTTCGTCCATTCCCCAGACGCGAGTGTTGCTTGCATTGGAGACCGGCGCATTGATCTTGGAAAGATTCGGATCGTCACCGTAATTATCCAGCTCTACCAGATAGGGAAGACTGGAGGTCGTCCATCCGCTGTGCGTTTTGCCGCCCTTGCTTTTGCCGTAAATGGAGTTGCCCCAGTTCCGGACCAGAGATGCTTTTTGCGGGTTGTCCTCGGTGGGGGCGTGTGCGGACTGGGTCTGATCGCATTTCGGTCTGGAGGGCCACATATGGAAATCAAACATCAGAAGTCCGTTTGCGTCCGTGATTCCGTGCGTGTGCGCGTTGAGCAGGACGAAATGACGGCGCGCATGCGTTTTTGCATATGCGCGGATCATGTCCAGAACCTTTGTCCAGCTTTGCCAGCCGGTGGCACGGTCATATTTTCCCATCATCTCAACCTGTCCCATGTGCAGACCTTCAAAGCCGAGATCAATGTAGGTGCAGGCGCGGTAGTAAATGAACATCTGAGTTTCCAGACGCGTGATGTCGGGGGCGCTGATGTCGGTTCCCCACTGATTGTTGTAGGAGCCGTCCTCAAAGATCATGTCCTGATAGGAGAAGCAGCGGTCCTCCGGCGTCAGTCCGAAGGCTTCAAATACATAGGCTGGAATCTGGATGGCTCCGACTGCCGCCTTTCCGACGCATTCAAAGATGCATGCTTCGAAAATCACGTCCGGGTCAGACTGATGCACATCTGCGATGAATGCCGCCTGCCCTTCGTGCGTTTTGTAATCGCTTGTGCTCGGCGACCAGCAGCATGCGGAACGGCAGATGTATTTGGCGCCCGTGTTCAGGATGAAATTCTTATAGTGTGAACGGCTGAGGCTCAGCTCTTCGCCTCCCTCGCAGGAGAGGGTGACGGCGCGGGCAAGATAGCTTTTCAGAGCCTCCAGTGAAATAGAACCGTCAAAGTCATAGACCGGTTCGGGAGCGGTTGTTTCCGGCTCCGGCGGCTTGGTTTCCGGAGCTTTCGTGGTTTCCGGAGCTTTCGTGGTTTCGGGTTTTTTCGTGGTTTCGGGCTTCTTTGTGGTTTCCGGTTCCGTTTCAGTTGCCGGGATGTTCGTGGTTTCGGGGTCCGGACGCATGGTTTCAGGCTCCTTTGTCGTATCGGAAGCGTTGTTTGTGCCGGTTGTGGGGTTGGGTTCCTGTATGGTGGTTTCCGGGATTTCTTTGGTTACGTCAGGCGCAGGCGTTTCGGAACGGTCCTGCGGCTGTGTTTCAGAATTCGGTGCATTGCTCTCACCCGATTCTGTCCCGCCGCCGGTATTCGATTTGCAGGAAATAATTCCGCAGGCAAGCAGCAGGATAAGAGCCAGTGAGAGGTATCGCATCAAGTTGCGCATACCTGTTCTCCTCTCTTTCGGAATGCCGGTTGACTGCCGAGTTTGCAGCCGATGGGACGTGCCGGCATTTGTTTGTTTTATTTTATCATAGGATTAAACAAAAATCAATATTTTTGTGACATTTTTTGATGAAAATTGCCTTTTAAGTTCACAAAAACGGCTGCGTGAACGTTAAAGTGCCATGCGGACGCGTCTTGTCGGGGGCGCCGGTTGGCTTCGCCAGGAAGCATAATGAAGGAGCGAAAGCGGCAAGAAGGGTATTTGCACGTTCAGAAGGAGCGGAAGGTGCATGTGCTTTGAGGGGCTGTTTCGGTGCGGCGGGGAAGGGATGTGTGCCGTGCGAGCCACGAAAGCAGTTGCTTTTTTGCGTGAAAAATGGTATAATAAATGCGGATAACGTTTTCCGGACAGATGCAGTTGATCTGCCGCATTTTGCGAATTTGCCGGCGTTGCCGCAAATTCATGAGGATTAGCTTGGATTTGAGGTATAATAACCGCAGGAAGGGCTGCCGGGCATCCCTTTGCGGCTGACGCCTCCCCGTGCTTTGCACGGCTGCGGCATTGACGGCTTTGCAAAAATGTCCGTGCAAGCACACATTTTTGCCTCATGGTATAATCAATGCAGATAACATTTTCCGGATAGGCGCAGTTGATCTGCCGCATTTTGCGAATTTGCCGGCGTTGCCGCAAATTCATGGAGTCTTGCTGGGATTTGAGATATCATGCGCAGAGCTTATGCGGAAGCTGCAAAATCCCACCGCGGCGCGCTGTCCGTGCCCTGCACGGCTGCGCAATTGACGGCTTTGCAAAAATGTTTGTGCAGGCTTTGGCTGCATGGTATATATGCGGGGCTTGACGTGTGACGTGAGACGGTCTGTACGGCACAGATTTTTATTTGCAGCATCATACGTGCCGGAAGCCTTGCCTCCTACAGGTCTGCCGGGGGAATCAAAGAGATTGTTTGCCGCAGGGGAGCGATCCGGAGAGAATCGGAACCGGATGCATTTTGCTCCGGCTGCGGATGTCCGGTTTTGTGCCGTAAGGAAGTGAAGGATTTGGATTATTCGGAATTTTCGGAAAAATACAGCTTGCGGCTCAGTCCGGAGCAAACGGAGGCGGTATGCACTGCCGACCGTCATGTGCTGCTGCTTGCCGTGCCGGGCAGCGGCAAAACGACTGTGCTTGTGACGCGGTGTGCCTTTCTGATCAAGTGCCTCGGCGTGAATCCGGACCGGATTGCGGCAGTTACCTATAACCACGCCGCCGCTCTGGATATGACGCGCCGGTATGAGCAGCTGTTCGGACCGTGTCCGGTTCACTTCCGGACCATTCACAGCCTGTGCTGCGGCATTCTGGACCGTTATGCGGCAGAGGGCGGAAGGAGAAAATTTTCACTGCTGCCCGAGGGGCAGAGGCCCGGGATGGTTGCGGCGCTGTACCGTGAGCTGACGCAGGAGTATGCGGATGAATATACGGTGCGGCAGTGCATGACCGGTCTTACATACATTTCCAATATGCAGCTCGGCAAGGAGGCGATGGGAAAGCTGGACGCGGACAGCGGTCTGCCGCTTTCCGCTCTGTATCAGGCATATCGCCGCTGCAAACGGGAGCAGTGTGTGATGGATTTTGACGACCAGCTGACGTTTGCCTATGCGGCTTTGAAAAGATACCCGGCGCTTGCCGCGTCCTTTGGGGGCGGCTTCCGGTATTTTCATGTGGACGAGGCGCAGGATACCTCTCTGATTCAGCATGAGATCATTTCCCTGCTTGCCGCTCATGCGGGCAGTCTGTTCATGGTGGGGGATGAGGATCAGTCGATCTATTCCTTCCGGGCTGCCTGTCCCGAGGAGCTGCTCCGGTTCGGGGAGCGCTATCCGGATGCCAAGATTCTGAGACTGTCCCGCAATTACCGTTCCACGCCGCAGATCGTGGAGGGAGCGCGCCGTTTTATTGAAAAAAACAGCATCCGATACGAAAAGCAGATGGTGACGGACAATCCGGACGGTACGCCGGTGCGCCGTATGCTTCTTCCGGACCTGCGGGAGCGCGCCGCCTGTCTGGTGCGGCTTCTTTCGGTGCCGGGCATGCAGACTGCCGTGTTATATAGGGTCGGGGAGACGGCTTTGCCGCTGATCGACCGGATGCTGCGGGAGGGACTTCCGTTCTGCGTGCGGGGGGAGGACAGTACATTTTTTTGCTCGCCGATTGTTTGCGATGTCAGGGCGGCGCTTCGGTTTGCACTGAATCCGTATGATACGGAGTCCTATCTCCGCATTTACTATAAGCTGAACTTTAAAATGAACCGAAGCCAGGCGGAGGCGGTCTGTCAGTATGCAAGGATGCATCAGATCACGGTTCCGGATGCGGCTGAGGCGTGCCTTACGCTGGGGGACGGCAGAAAAAAACGGCTTGACCTGATGCGGAAAAAGATGCGGCATATCAGGGCTTCGGGGGCGTATCAGGCGATCCGGATTGTGCTTGATATGGGATACCGCAGGTATTTGTGCGGTGCAAAGGCGGATGAAGAGGTCGAGGACTCCGATCTGGAGCCGCAGGTGCGGCAGACGATCCATACCCTGCTGCTTCTGGCGGATCAAAGCTTGGGACCGGAGGCATTTCTGGATCGGCTGGACGAGCTTCAGAAGCTTCTTTCCGAGAAACGCTTTTCCGCTGCAGCGCCGATCGTTCTCTCTACGGTGCATTCGAGCAAGGGTCAGGAGTTTGACCGGGTGATTGTGATCGGGACCGGGGATGGGGGCTTTCCCGCGCATAAGCCGTCAGAAGCGCACACCCCGGAGGAGCTTGCCTCGCTGGAGGAGGACCGCAGAATTTTTTATGTTGCCGTGACCCGCGCAAAAAAGCAGCTGTGGCTGGAGAGCCATAGGACCGTATTCGGTGCACCTGCGGAGGATTCCGTGTTTGTCCGGGAATTTTTCGGAGAGGACGCGGGGCAGACGGGCGCCGGAGCGGGAGCACAGACGTCTGCTGCCGGTAAGAAGAACGGACCGGAGGGGTTTGGCAGCTCCCCGTCCGCTCGCACAGGCTCAGCCCGGAGCGGAAAAAACACGCCGCATACGGTGCGGAATCAGACGGAGCAGACGCCTGAGAAAAGCCCCGGATGGGCGCGGAAGGGTACGCCGGTCATGCACCGGCTCTACGGCAGAGGGGAAATTCTGTCAGTTGACGGCGACCGGTGCAGGATTCGGTTTGAATCGGCAGGCGTGCGTATGCTGTCGCTTTCGGTCTGTACGGAAAAACGGCTTCTGGCGGCGTGCGAGCATGAAAATGGCGGTGTCCTTGCCGCCTCCGGTCGGGAGAAAAGAAAACCGTGACCTGAAATGCAGAAAGCCGCACGCTTTCCGCTGTGCCGGATGAAAGCAATACCCTTGCCCGGTCGCGGAAAGGAACGGCGCAGCTTTTTTCGGTCAGAGAAAAAGGAGCGCGGGGTGCTTGTGCGGCTTCTGAGGATGATTGTCAGGGGGCACGGACGGGAAGACGATGCCGGATTTTCCGGGAAAAGAGTTTTTCGGTTTGCCGGTGGATTGCACGGCGGAGCCGCCTCTGCCCGGGCTTGGGCGCGGCAGCGGCGAGGGTGCACACGCGTCGGGAGGACGGACCGTCCGACGCCTTTCGGTACGGCAGATCATTGCATGACGGAATCGGCGGTACAGTGCGGATTCTGCGAAAATCAAAGGGAAGGACCGAGCCGGAGGAAACCGTGGCCGGTCAGGTTGCTGCGCGGGGCAGTCGGAGAAGGCGGTTGCGGCGGCGCGGAGCGCGAAAAGGAGGAGCCTGTTTGAATACACAGAGCGTTGGCGGGGGATATTTGTCCGGCAAGCAGCTGATTATTGCCGAAAAGCCAAGTCTTGCCCGGAACATAGCGGGGGCGATCGGCGACATGCAGAAGAAGGGGACCTATTTTGAAAATGACAGATATCTTGTCACATGGGCATTCGGACACCTGTTTTCTCTTTGCGACATAGAAGATTATGAAGAAGCGGGAAAGGGAGAGGAGCCGAAGCGGCGCTGGAAGCTTGAAAATCTTCCGTGCTTTCCGGATCGGTTCAAGTTTCAGCTGAAGCGCGGAGAGGACGGAAAGCCGGACGAAGGGGTCCTGCGGCAGTATGCCTCTATCCGGGCGCTCTGCAACCGGCAGGATGTTTCCGCGATTATCAATGCCGGAGATGCTGACCGGGAGGGAGAGGTCATTGTCAGACTCTGCGTGCTGAATGCTACGGCGGGCAGGCTCGGCTCCAAGCGGTTTTTGCGGCTGTGGCTGCCCGACCAGACGCCGCAGACCGTGCGCGCCGCACTTTCCGATCTGAAGGATGAAGCCGAATATGACAATCTGTCCAACGAGGGCATGGCGCGCACCTATATCGACTGGCTGTACGGTGTGAATCTGACCAGATATGCCACGCTGAAAACCGGAAAGCTTTTACGGGTCGGCAGAGTGATCGTTCCGATTGTCAAGGCAATCTACGACCGCGATATGGCGATCCGGAGCTTTGTGCCGGATATTTATTACGGTCTGGCAAGTGCGGAGAAGACCGGCGGGGAAACTGTGGAGCTTTTGTCCAAGCTTCGGTTTGACAAGGACAAAAAGGCAGAGGCGGAAGAGACCTGTGCCCGCTACAATGCCTGCGAGGCGGTTGTTGCCGCCAAAAAGAAGCAAAAAACCGTGGTGCAGCCCGGGAAGCTTTATTCGCTGTCCAAGCTGCAGAATGTACTCGGAAAAAAATATAAAATGTCCATGGCTGAAAGCCTTGCGATCGTGCAAAGCCTGTATGAGAGGGGCTTTGTGACTTATCCGCGCACCAATTCGGAGTATCTTGCCACAGCCGAGAAGGATAAGATCCGGCAGATCATCGGCGGAGTAAAGAAGCTGGGGTATCCCGTAGCCTTCAAGGATAAGAAAACAATTTTTGATGACAGCAAGATAGAGTCACACTCGGCGCTGACGCCGACCTATAAGCTGCCCGCAAAGGACGCGCTTTCTCCCGAGGAACGGCAGGTGTACGGGACGATTTTCAAACGCTTTGTGGCGGTTTTCTGCGAGGAGGACTGCATCGCGGATAAAACGGAGATCAAGATCCGGGTGGGCAATTTGGAGGAGTTTACGCTGACCGGAACGGTTATACGGGAAAAGGGCTGGACGAAATATGACGACTATGCGGGGAAGGATAAGCTTCTGCCGCCGCTTGAAAAGGGAGATCGGGTGAATATCCTGTTTCAGCCGGTCGAAAAAAAGACCAGCCCGCCAAAGCACTATACGATTGAAACGCTGAACAATTACCTTAAGAATCCGTTCCGGGAGGAAAAGGCTGCGCAGCAGGAGGCTGCCGCTTCTCCGGATTCTGCCGAGGACGACACGGAGGATTACCGTGCGATTTTCGAGGGGCTGGAGCTTGGGACGGAGGCAACACGGACCGGGATCATTGATAACGCGAGAAAATCCGGCTATATTGCCCTGAAAAAGGACGTTTATACGATTCTGCCGGACGGAGAGTTTTTGATCCGTTCGCTGACCGATATGAATATTTCGATGGATAAATATAAGACCTCGCAGATGGGCAGGGTGCTGAAACGGATTTATCACGGAAAAATGACGGTGAACGCCGGCGTGATTGAGGCGGAAAAGGAGATTGCGGAGGTGTTTGCCCCAAAGAGCGCCGTGCGGATGGAGGATGATACGGAAATCGGCTTTCTGGGCGATCTATGCGGAAAATGTCCGCTGTGCGGCGCCGAGGTGGTGCGGACCAAATTCGGATACGGCTGCTCGGGATACCGTGAGGGCTGTAAATTCGGTGTGCAGGGCAGCATTTGCGGCCGCAGTATTTCGATTGCCAATGTGCGGATGCTTTTGGATGTCGGACATACGTCCCGCATCCGGGGCTTTGTATCCAAAAACGGAAAGCCGTTCTCCGCAGCGCTGGTTCTGCGGGACGGACGCGCCGTATTCGATTTTCAGGACAGAGCCGCTCCGGGAGCTTCGGCAGACCGCGGAACGGCGGGGAGCACCTCGGAAGCATCGTCCGATTCCGCCGTGCCTTCGGATCAGCAGACGTCCGGATAAGCTCCGAACCGATACCGCTCCGGATCGGGCATCCGGGCAGAGGCGGCTTCTCGCTCTGCGGGAGGGCATGCTTCCTGCATCCTCTGCCCGGGAGGCAGCCGCTGCGCTGCTTTGGCTCCCGGAGAATTGCGGCTGCGGGACAAAAGCCTGTGATGCGGGAACAGAAAAAAGCCCGCGGACAACGGGGCGTCCGCGGGCTTTTTCGGTTGCGGAAATAAGCGCTGAAAGCGGGGTGATTTACGGTTTCAAAAGCGATCAAGGAGGTTAGTTTCCGGTTTCAATACTGATCTCATAGAAGGTGGAGAGCAGCGTATCGACATTGGCATTCTTTTTGTCATCGCCCGTCAGATCCATGATACAGTGACCCTCGTGCATCATGATCAGGCGGGAGCCGTATTCCGCCGCATACCGGAGATTGTGCGTGACCATGAGGGCAGTTAAATTCTTTTCCCGGATGATCCGGTCTGTCAGCTGCATAATAGTTTCCGAGGTTTTCGGGTCAAGAGCCGCAGTGTGCTCATCCAGAATCAGAAAATCGAGCGGGGTCATCGTGGTCATTAAAAGAGACATTGCCTGCCGCTGTCCGCCGGAGAGCGCTCCGACCCGGACCTGCATCCGGTCTTCAAGCCCCAGCCCGAGGTCGGACAGCATCTCGCGGTAGCTGTCAATTTTCTTTTTGCTGCATAGAAAGCCGAGATTCCATGGCTTTCCCTTGTTGTCTGCCAGCGCCATGTTTTCCAGAACGGTCATGTGCGGGCAGGTTCCCATGGACGGGTTCTGATAGACGCGTCCGATTTTTTTATACCGGCGGAAATCTTTCCGGTGCGTGACGTCCTGACCGGAGATCATTACATGTCCGCTGTCGATGGGAAGGGAACCGCATATGATGTTGAGCAGCGTAGTTTTTCCGCTGCCGTTGGAGCCGACGATCGAAACATACTCGCCCTGCTCCATCTCAAAATTGAAATCGTGAAACAGAGTGGTTTCGTTGACGGTCCCGCGATTGAAGGTCTTGCAGATGTTTTTCAGCTGAAGGATCATAGATGTTCCTCCTTCCCGTGTGTTCTCGGGGCGGGCAGGCGAAGGCGTCCGGCTTGCAGAATGATGAGAAACAGGATTGCCGTGACCAGATTTTTGACATTGGAATCAACCTGCTTCAGAGCCGCTGCCACACAGAAGTTGTATACGATGCTTCCGATGACCACCGCTGTGGTCGGCTTGAGATGCGGAATTCTGCCGAAAATATTGACGCCGATGATGACTGCTGCAAGCCCGATGACCATTTTTCCGGTGCCGTCCGTCAGGTTGAAGGCTTTGCTGTACTGACAGTAAAGCGAGCCGGAGAGGGAAACCAGAGCATTGGCGATTGCAAGTCCGAGAATCTTCATTCTGCCGCCGTCCTGTGCCAGCGTTCTGACAAGTCCTTCGTTGTCTCCCTCTGCGCGCAGCAGATAGCCGAGCCTTGTTTTCAGAAAGAGGTCGATCAGACACTTGATCAGAAGGATGATCAAAAGCAGCAGCGCAAGATTCCGCAGCTGACGCACGGCAAACAGGGGCGCTGCGGTATCGCCTGCATTTGCACCGAACAGCTTTGCCATCAGCGGGTTGGAGAACAGCGTGGTCATGCCGGTTGACGTTGTGATCGGGATGTTTGCCTTGCCGGCGATCAGGAGGTTGACGGAATAGAGTGCAGTCATCATGATAATGCCTGCCAGAAGATCACGCACCTTCAGTCTGACGTGAATGATGCCGGTGCAGAGTCCGGCGAGGGCGCCTGCAAGCAGTGCAACCGGCATTGCAAGCAGCGGACTGCATCCGCGGCAGATCATGGCAGCGGTGATGGCGCCGCCGAGCGGAAAGCTTCCGTCAACGGTCAGGTCCGGAAAATCCAGGATTTTATAGGTGATATAAATGCCGAGCGCCAGAACGGAGAATATTCCTGCCTGCTCTGCGGCGGTAAGAAGCAGATTCAGATTCATGATGACATCCTTTTCATGTGGTCGGAGGACCGTGTTTTATGCCGGGGTGCCGACAATCGGACGGTTCGCTTTCGGTGCGGAGCGCGTTGTCTGTGGCGCCGACCGGGAGCATCGCTTTGGTATTTATTTTGTTTCCGCGCCGTTTGTATAGGTCAAAGCGTCAATGGCACGGGAGGAAAGTGCTTCGGGGAGTGCAAGCTTCAGCGCGTTCATGGCGTCTTTATTAATATAAAGGAAGTTATCCGTGACAGTCTCATATTTCATATCGGACGCCTTGATGTCGCCGCGGAGGATTTTTGCAGCCATTTTCCCGGTCTGGATGCCGAGCTGATAATACTCCAGTCCTTCTCCGGCAACGCAGCCCTTTTTGACCTGTTCGATTTCGGAACCGAAAATGGGCTTTCCGGCGGTATTTGCGATTTCAAGCATTGCGTCAAGCATGCCTACCACCGTATTGTCCGTCAGATTGGAAAGGCAGTCCACTTCATCTATGATCGCCTGCGCGGCAAGCGGGACATCGGAGGCGGCGGTGACGCCCTTTTCAACGATTTCAAAGCCGTATTTGGCGGCGAAGTTTTTGTACTGTGCGATGGTATACAGGGAGTTCGGCTCGGAGGTCGTATAAAGAATGCCGATTTTTTTTGCCTCCGGCAGGAACGCGCGGATGGTGCTCAGCTGTGCCTCAACCGGGAGCAGATCGGAGGTTCCGGTGACGTTTCCTTTGGTGAGTCCGGCGCCTTCCGGGTCTGTGATGGCGGTGAAGACGACCGGAATATCGGCATCTGCGGCTGCATTGAAGGCGGCCTGTGCCATGGGCGTTGCAATGGCGCATATCAGGTCAACCTTGTCGGAGACAAAGCCCTGAGAAATGGAGGTGGTCAGAGAGGTGTCAAAGCTTGCGTTCTTGTAGACAAACGAGATGTTTTCGCCCTCCGTGAAGCCCTCCTGACGAAGCCCTTCAATAAAGCCGAGGCGGCAGTTGTCTAAGGAGCCGTGTTCTCCGAACTGCCCGATGGCAACGGTGTACGTTTTATTTCCGGCATTCTGATCGGTGCATGCTGCAAGGAGCAGAAGCGATGCGGCGGCAATCAAGCCCGCGGCTGCTTTTTTTAAATGAGAGATCAATGTGTGTTTCATGAGTTTTCTTCCTTTCGTAAAAAAATAATTCTCCTGTCCCAAATCCATGGGACAGGAGAAATCCTGCGGTGCCACCCAAATTTACCGGCTGTGCCGATACACTTTCATAAACGTACCATCATACGTTTTCTGCTGTAACGGTCAGCCTCCGTCTCCCCTAACGGCTTACGCCGCTCGGTTCGCCCTCATAAGTCCATTCACAGCGGTGATTCCTGCCGCGGTCACACCAATCCGCAGCTCTCTGCAAGGCTTCAGCCATCTGCTACTACTCTTATTCAACGGTTTTTGAATGTTGCGTTTATTCTATCACGGTCAAAAGAGTTTGTCAAGAGCTTTTTGAAAAAAATTTATGCATCTGTCGTTGTCTGCTGCGTGCAGCTTCTGCCGGAATATCGGAAAATCCGGGCTGCATTGCGCCCGCGCATTGCCCGGATGTCATGCCATCCTGCTTTTCGCTGCAATCCGGATATCGGCGCGGACGGCGCGGGAACATTTCACAACCGGATATCAACGCCCTGCTGCGGCAGGATTTTTGAGAACGGCATTAAAACCGATGGCACTCTGACGTTCCATCCGCCGTTTTCCGTGGCGCGGCAGATTCTTTCAGAAAACTATTGACAATTCGGATTTTATGGTATATAATACTTAAGTTGAAAACATTTGTTTTCTCCTTACCGCAGGTCAATCATTCCCGCTTGCGGTCATATGTCCATAAGGAGGTGTAAAAGTATGGAAAAAATCAACGCATCTTATGAAACCATTTTTGTTGTTGATCTGTCCAACGGTGAAGACGCAGTAAAAGCAATGGTGGAAAAGTTCACCTCGCTGATTGCTGCGAACGGAACAATTACCGAGGTCAATGAGTGGGGCAAGCGCAGACTGGCTTATCCGATCAATGACCTGAATGAAGGGTATTATGTTCTGGTCAAGTTCACGGCTCCCGCCGCTTTCCCGGCAGAGCTTGAGCGTGTCTACGGCATTACCGAAGGCATCATGCGTTCCATTGTTGTCAGACAGGAAGTCTGACGGATAGGGAGGCGTAAAGTATGGCTAACCTTAACCTGAACAAGGTCATTCTCGGCGGACGTCTTACCTCGGATCCCGAGCTGAAGCAGACGCAGAGCGGAATTCCCGTGTGCTCCTTCAGCATTGCGGTGAACCGCCGGTTCTCCAAGCAGACGGACGAGAACGGAAACGCACAGCAGGCAGCAGATTTTATCAACTGCACGGCATGGAGACAGACCGCGGAATTTATTTCCCGTTATTTCAGAAAGGGCAGCTCCATTTGCGTGACCGGCTCTATTCAGACAAGAACATGGAACGACCAGAACGGTCAGAAGCGGTATGCGACCGAGGTTGTGATCGACGAAGCAATGTTTGTTGACAGCAAATCGGAAAGCAACGCATCCTCCGGAGCCCCGTATAACGCCTATGCGGCAAGCAATACCGGAGCCAATGCCCCCGCATTTTCTTCTCAGGCGGACGCCGCACCGAAGTTTGAAGAAATTTCAAACGACGACGATCTGCCGTTTTAAAAACCGAACAGGAGGAATCATAAGATGGATAAGGAAAGAGAACCCGCTTCCAAGCCTGCCCGTCCTTTTAATCGCAATAAGCGCAGAAAGGTTTGCATTTTCTGTGCCGATAAAATTGCACATATCGATTACAAGGAAGTGGCAAAGCTGAGAAAGAACATTGTCAGCGAGCGTGCAAAGATTCTGCCCCGCAGAATTACCGGCACCTGTGCTGCACATCAGCGTCAGCTGACTGTCGCGATCAAGAGAGCGCGTCAGATTGCCCTGCTCCCCTATGTGAGCGATTGATCGAAAATGAAAGATGCGGGCTGCCCTGCTGATGCACGGCAGCCCCGTTTTTTTGCCCGGCGGAGGGGACTGCGGTCCTGACGCCGTCCGGCGGGGGGGCGGCGCCGGTCGTTGGCCCTGCACGAAAAATGCGGTGCTCCTGCTGCGGTTTTATAAGAAATGCTATGGAAAAACGGAGGCTTCCGGCACCGGAAAAGGACACGGGCAGAGAGGGTGAAAAGATGGATATTTCGGCGTAAATTCACAACAGTTCTGCTTTTTTTGTTGACAAATGCAAGAGTTGCTGATATAATAAGCACAGAAACGGCATGCCCGGTATTGGCATGAATGGAGGGTTTTACATGAGCAAAAAAATACTGACCACAGTTGTCGGATTTCTTTTGGTTGCAGGAATGCTGACCGGCGCTCTCACCGGCTGCAACAATAACAAGAATCCGGATGGCTCGGAGAGCGGCAAGGAGTCTTCGACCGAAGCACCCGCCGAATCCGCAAAGGAAACCAAGGCTGAAACCAAGGCTGAGACCAAGGCGGCAGAAACCGCCGAGGAGACGGAGCCTCCGCTGTCCGAGGTTACAATCGGCTCTGCCGACGAGCTGTTTGCGTTTGTCGCACAGATGGATTCCGGCACTGACTACAGCGCGTACACAATCAAGTTCACCGCAGATATTGATCTTGCGGGCAGAGACTGGACGCCGATCGATCCGTTCAACCTGAATGATGCAGTCATTGACGGACAGGGTCACACGATCTCCAATATGACGATCAACGGTGAGGAATCTTCTCAGGGCTTCATCGGTCTTGTGGATGCGGACACATGGATTTCCATCAAGAACATCATCTTTAAGGATGCAACGCTGAATGTGACCGGACGTCACAACGGTGTTGTGCTCGGCGAGGTAAACGGCGGATTTGCATCCTTTGAGCAGGTGCAGGTCCTGAATGCCACCATCAACGGCGCAACCGGAAATGACATTCATGATGTTGAGGAAGGCGGAGATCTCGGCGCACTGTCTATTCGTCAGGCGGGTATTGTCGGAATGGTGCAGAACGGCGGTTCCGTTGATATTATCGGCTGCACGGTGGACGGACTGACCATCACCGGCTTCCACAACCTTGCGGGTCTGATCGGCTATCTGGAGCCCGGGCAGACTAAGATTCAGAACAACACGGTCAAGAACGTGGTTCTGAATTTCTCTGCCGGTTTTTCGTATGGATATTATTACTGGGATGAAGATCCGGAAACAGTTGCCGAAAAGGGCAGACTGGGACGCGGCAGAAGATACACCAATGTCTTCTATAACCTGGATGGCTGGACCGATCATGAAGAGGATGACAAGGTAGAGGGAAATACCTATGAAAACATCAAGATTCATGATATCGCCGGCAATGTTGACTATAAGGACTTTGAGGATCCCTGCTATACTCCGGCGAAATAAGCAAGCACTTCCTGTGCCCGTGAATCGGGCGGTACATCTTTGCTGCGGCTCCTGTCCCCTGCGGGGCAGAAAACACGGCGGATGACAAAGAAAATAAGGGCTGTTAAAAACCTTGCTGTTTTTAACAGCCCTTTAAATTGTCGGGCGGGCTTTTGGTATTTTTGACGCACTCTTTGCCGTTTTTGCCCCGTGCCCTTGTTTTTTCGGATATCCCTGCGGCAAAACGACGGCGTTCAGCCGTCCGGACAATGCCGAAGGGGGAAAACTCAAGACGAGTTTTTCCCCCCTTTTGTGCTTTTTCTGCTGTTTTGCAGGCGTCTGCGGCGAGCATCGGAGGCAGAATCTGTCTGTATTATGTCGGTGAGGAGAGGGAGCGGAAGCGCGTCTTTTCTGCGAAGATGTTCTGCGCCCGCAGGGTATCGGCACAGCGTTTTGCGTCCTCTTCCGTGCGGAAAATGCCGAATACGGCGGCGCCGCTTCCGCTGAGCAGAGCGCCCGCCGCCCCGTGCGCAAGCAGGGTATCACGCAGCGAAGCCGAGTCCGGGCAGGTCTGGGAAAAACGGTTAAACAGCCTTGCGCAGAGCATGTCCGGGTGTCCGTCCGCCAGAGCGGTCAGTATGCCCTGCGGAGAGACAGGGGCGAAGGCATGGCTGTCAAGCAGCTCATAAGCTTCTTTGGTGGAAACGCCGGTTCCGTGTTTCATGGCGACGACCACAGGAAGGGGTGGAGGCGATGGGAGCGGAGTCATTTTCTCTCCGATTCCCTCGCACAGCATGGTTCCGCCCCGCACGCAGAAGGGAACATCCGCGCCGAGCGCTTTGCCGATGAGACAAAGCTCCTCTGTCGAAAGCCGGCTGCCGGTCATACGGTTCATTCCGTGCAAAACGGCTGCGGCATCGGAGCTTCCCCCGGCAAGCCCTGCCTGTGCGGGGATTTTTTTGTCTATCCGGATGGAGACCGGCAAAAAAACGCCGGTTGCGCGCATAAATGCTTCTGCGGCGCGCCATGCGAGGTTTTTTTCTCCGCAGGGCAGGGAACTGTCGGAGCAGTGCAGCAGGATGCGCTCGCCGCTGTCGCAGGATGACTCCAAAGTCTCCATGTGGACCGAATCGCAAAGCGCGATCTGGGTCATGACGGAGCAGATGTTATGGTAGTGATCCGGGCGTTTCCCGGTGACCTCTAAAAAAAGATTTACTTTGGCAAAGGCAGAAAGTGATAGCTTCATGGACGGCATTCCTCCAAGCCTGGAAGGTGTTATGGTGTCGGTCGTGTATAAGCAGTACGGGGGCGTTGTCGGGGGCTTTGAATAAGGACGTTGGCGCGATGGGGATGAGGGATTGGCGTTGTGACATTACTGGGCGCCGTGAATCAGGGACAGCTGCATTGACGGGCAGTGCAAATCAGGGACGGTGCGGCTGCATTGCCGGGCACCGCAAATCAGGGACGGCGCAGCTGCATTGCCGGACACCTCAAATCAGGAAACCGGTACATCGGCGCTGCCGGGCGTCGCAAATCAGGAAGCCGATGCGCGGGAGCATCGCAGAGACAAAACCGGAAGGGGAAATGCACCGGAAAAGAGGAGCGCTTCACCTGCGGAGATGCAGGACATACCGACCGGTGTACGAGCGCATCAATTTGAGCTTCGTGTGTGCTGAACGGCTCTGAGCAGCAGGCTGCGGTGAATGCGGATTGCCTTGAAGGTACACAATTCCTGACAGCAGAAGCACCGGATGCATTGTGAGCGCCGGATGGTTGCTTTTCGGTTGATAAGCTGCATGGCATGGGCGGGGCAGGAACGGACACATGTGCCGCATCCTGCGCATTTTTGGAAATTGACCTCGGGACGCGGCCGCATAAAATTCGGAATTTTATCAAATTTTGATTTTATTGCGGTATCTGCCGGTTTAAAGTCAGGAAGGGCAAAGGCGGAGATCGGGTCGCCGATGACGGAGAGCTTGTGAACAGAGTCCGGACACAGTGCCTGCTCCTGCGCCGCCCGCAAAAGAGGGATTTCCTTTCCGGGCAGTATGATACCGGCTGCGGCAAGATCAAGGCAAAATGGATTTCGTGATGTGATCAGACAGCCGATGGGACGCGGCGCTCCTCCCGACGGACCGTTTCCCTCCATTCCGACGATTGCATCGCAGATGTGAATGACGGGGCAAAGCCGGTCAATGGTCAGATTCAGCTCCGTAAGCATCCGGAAGAACAGGGAGGGGTCCGGATAGCGCGCGTGCATTTCAAATTTCTCTATTCCGGGAATGGCGCCGAACAGATTTTTGGCGGCGGCGGTCATCCCGGCAAGCGCGTGCGTTTTCAGCTTGCAAAGGTTGACAATCAGGTCTGCCTGACAGAGCGGAGTGAGAAGATGAAAGGTTTTGCAGGCTGTGCCATCCGGGTTTTTGACCTCCGTTGCCGAGAGGTCATTGTTGAGGGGCACACCGGTTTTTTCGGAAACCTGTGTCATGCCGCAGACCTGATAGATGCCGTTCAGAACCGACTGATAATAGGGACCTCCGGGACTTTCCGCGATCAGAATGCTTTCCGCCTGCATGTCCCGGAGCAGGGCAATCACGCCTTCCACAACGGCAGGGTGCGTTGTGGCTGCTTTTTCCGGAGCGTACCCGAGGAGGAGATTCGGCTTCAGAACAACTTTTTTGCCGCGAACCAGCTTTTCGGTAATGCCGAGACCTTGAAACTGTACGGCGAGAACGTTTTTGATTTGCTCCGGATTGTATGTATCGCAGCGGTTCAGTGCGACAGGCTCATTTTGATTCATAAAAACAGACGCCTTCGGTATACGGAGGCTCCTTTCATGGCGGTAGGGATGACAGTGCGGCTTAGGCGGTCCGCAGAAAGATTTCTTGCCGCCGGGCAATCGTCTTAGGATGGCCCTGTGCTTTTGCACGGGAAAGGCTGTGTGCAGAAAAGCATAGCGGAGCGTGCGGCATAGAAGGCGGGCTTCCGGTGACCGCCAACGGGGAAGCAGCCGGCAGCTTTGCCCGGTGAACAGCGGGGACTTGACTATGCGGGAAACCGTTACGGTCTGCGGAGCGTTGACTTCCGTGCCGCTGCACCTTCGGCTGCCGAAAGCGGTCAGACAAAGTCTTTCACAATACAATATTATTGTAGCATATTTTCAGGAGTTTTGCAAGTACGGATCATGTCTGCTGAACAGGGAGGCGGCTGGGTCCCGACACCGGGGCGCGGAGACGGGAGAGGCGCTTTGGGACAATTTTTCGGTCAGACAGTGAAAATTCCGACAGAAATGCGCCCAATGCAGGCTGCGTTCGGGTACACTGCCGGGGTATTCTGCATGACTGGAGGAAAAAACTCTGCTTAAGGAAATCAAAATAAATATTGCCGGATAGCTTGGTGTGCTATCCGGCAGCAGACCGTGCATGGTTGCCCGAAGCACAGTCTTGATTTTGGCTATATTTTAAATGATCAGCTGCAGCAGGAGGAGCAGTTATCACCGTGGAGCATGAGGATCAGAAGCACGATGAGGATCAGAATCCAAATGTTGCAGTCGTCAAAGAGATTGCACAGGCAGTTCATGTGAGTACCTCCGTTTTGTTTTTGAAGGGGAAGCTTTCTCCCGCTTCTGATACTATTGTATGAGTCCCCATCAAAAGTGTGACTGTCAGATTTCACCGGATGGGCACTTTGGAATTCAGAAGAACACATGAGAGAAATTTCAGGCGTGCTGAAGATTTTTTCTGAGGCTGCCTGCGGTCGGGTGTACGGGAAAACCAAAAGGAGCTGTTCCGAATCGGAACAGCTCCCAACGCTGTATGATAAGAAAATCAGTGGATGATGCACTTTTCGGTATCTTTATCAAAGATGTGGATTCTGGAAGCATCCAGTGCGATCTTGATGGTATCACCGGAGCGTGCGGTGGAGCGGGAAGAAACGCGTGCAATCAGGTTCTGCTCTTCAGAGACAATATACAGATAGATTTCAGCGCCCATAAGCTCGGTGACTTCAACAAATGCATCAATCGTTGTATCAGCCATAGAGGACAGATACATAGGCTCGTCATGCAGGCATTCGGGGCGCAGACCGGCAATGACTTCCTTGCCGATATAGTCTGCAAGCGCCGGATTGGATGCCTTTTCTGCCGGAAGCTTGATTTCATTCTTGCCCCACTTAACAAACACATCTTCGCCCTTCTTGACGATGGTGGCGTTGATGAAGTTCATCTGAGGTGTGCCGATGAAGCCGGCAACGAACACATTGGTCGGCAGATCGTACAGGTTCTGCGGGGTATCGACCTGCTGAATCAGACCGTCCTTCATAACGACGATACGCGTAGCCATCGTCATAGCCTCGACCTGGTCATGCGTAACGTATACAAACGTGATTCCCAGCTTCTGGTGAATCTTGGTGAGCTCGGTTCTCATCGTTGCACGGAGCTTTGCGTCCAGGTTGGACAGCGGCTCGTCAAGCAGGAAGACCTTCGGCTCACGGACGATAGCACGACCGAGTGCAACACGCTGCTTCTGACCTCCGGAAAGAGCCTTCGGGCGGCGGTCAAGCAGGTGCGTGATGTCCAGAATGCGGGCAGCCTCTTCCACCTTGCGCTTGATTTCTTCCTTCGGGACCTTGCGCAGCTTCAGACCGAAAGCCATGTTGTCAAATACGGTCATGTGCGGATACAGAGCATAGTTCTGGAACACCATTGCGATGTCTCTGTCCTTCGGAGCAATATCGTTGACAAGACGGTCGCCGATGAAAAGCTCGCCCTCTGTAATCTCTTCAAGTCCGGCGATCATACGGAGTGTGGTGGACTTACCGCATCCGGAAGGACCGACCAGAACCAAAAATTCCTTATCCTTGACTTCCAGGCAAAAGTCAGATACAGCAGTTACGCCGCCGGGATACTTTTTGTAAATGTGTTTGAATGATAAACTTGCCATGATATATCCTCCTGATATTCTGCTCCGGCGAACCACAACAGCTGTTTGACGAAAGTATGGCTTATCGCTATGGACTCTGCCGAATATGCTTATATTTTTTTACGAACACTATTTTATCAAAAATCACGCAAAAAAGATAGAGCCTTATTCTCCAAATTTTTTTATGATCATTTATGCAGGATGCACAAACTAAAATTTTCGTATCTGCTCCCGGATTTTCCGCCGCTCTTCAATTTTCTAATATATTAGAATCGGGAGAGCGATAAGGACTCTCTGCATCAGCTCTTTTGCTTCATGGACAGGGCAATCCGCCGGGTTTTCGGATCAACCTCAAGCACCCGCACCTGCACGGAATCCCCGATCGAAACCACCTCGGACGGGTGACGGATAAAGCGGTCGGAAAGCTGAGAAATATGCACCAGACCGTCCTGATGGACGCCGATGTCGACAAACGCGCCGAAATCCGTAACATTCCGAACCGTCCCGCAAAGGCACATGCCGGGCTTTAGGTCTGCAAGGTCCATCAGGTCGCTTCTGAGCTGGGGCTGCGGAAGGGAATCGCGGATGTCGCGTCCGGGCTTTTCCAGCTCCGAAATAATATCGTTCAGAGTTGGCTCGCCGATGGAGAGCTCGGCGGCAAGACGGGCTGTGCCATAGGCATTCGCCTGTTTTCGCAGAGCGGAAAGTCTGCCCTGTCTGACATCCTCCTCGGTCAGGGAAAAGCGGGAAAGGAGCAAATGGGCAGCGCCGTAGGACTCCGGATGCACGCCGGTATTGTCGAGAATTTCCTCGGAGGCGGGAACCCGGAGGAATCCGGCGCACTGCTCGTATACCCGGCTTCCGATCCGCGGGACCTTTAAGAGCTGAGCGCGGGTCTGAAATGCACCGTGCTCCTCCCGGTATCGGACGATGCTTTTGGCTGCCGCAGCGCTGATCCCGGCGATATAGGACAGAAGAGAATAGGAGGCGGTGTTGAGATCCACTCCGACCCGGTTCACACAGTCCTCCACTACGCCCCGGAGTGCCTCGGAAAGCACAGACGCCTTCATATCATGCTGATATTGTCCCACACCGATTGCCTGCGGTTCGATTTTTACCAGCTCCGCCAAAGGGTCCTGAACCCGCCTTGCCAGAGAAACGGCGCTGCGCTGTGTCGCATCAAAATCGGGGAATTCTTCCGCTCCCAGATTTGAGGCAGAGTAGACAGAGGCTCCCGCTTCGTTGACAATCAGATACCGGACGCTCCCGCGGTATTCCCGTATGGCGTCTGCCACAAAGATTTCACTTTCCTTGGACGCCGTTCCGTTTCCGACCGCGATGATATCGACATGATGCCGGTCAATCAGCTGCCGGAGGATCCGCGCCGACTCAACGGTTCTTTCCTGCGGCTTTGTCGGATAGATTACCGCAGTGTCCAGAACCTTTCCGGTGCTGTCTGTAACGGCGAGCTTGCAGCCGGTCCGGTAGCCCGGATCAAATCCGAGGACTGTTTTGCCGCGCACCGGCGCCTGCATCAGCAGGTTTTTCAGATTTTCGGAAAACAGACGGATGGCGCCCTCGCAGGCGCGGTCAAACAGAGAGGACCGTATTTCGTTCTCTACAGAGGGTGCGATCAGACGGTCATAGCTGTCCGCAACGGCTGAGGCGAGGTACGGATATGCGGGGCTTTTTACATTCTTCACCGTTTCGGAAAGAAGCTGGTTCAGAATCAGATCCTTTTCGATCTTGCAGGATATGCGGACGACTCCCTCCTTTTCTGCGCGGTTCAGGGCAAGGATCCGATGTCCGGGAATTGTCCGGATCGGCTCCTGATAGTCATAATACATCCGATAGGTTTCTTTCGGATCTTCACCGGTTCGGACGGAGGTCAGAATTCCGTGCCGGACGGTCAGGGAACGGACGGTTTTGCGGAAATCCGCATTGTCCGAAATGTCCTCTGCCAGAATGTCACAGGCGCCGCGGAGGGCATCGGCGGCAGTCTCTACATGCTGCTCGGCAGAGATGTACTTTGCCGCCTCTGTCAGAAGCTCGGGCATGTAACGGGTCCGCTGTTCTGTCAGGAGTGCTGCGAGCGGCTCCAGTCCCTTTTCCCGTGCCACTGAGGCGCGGGTGCGGCGTTTGGGACGGAACGGTCGGTAAATGTCTTCAATTTCGGTCAGAATGGCGGCTGCGCTCAGCTTTTCGGAAATTTCCGGCGTCATTTTGCCCTGTGCCGTGATCAGGGCGGCAATCTCTTCCCTCCGTTTTTCCAGATTGCGCAGATAGTCAAGCCGTTCATGCAGTGCGCGAAGCGTTGTGTCATCCAGAGCGCCGGTCGCCTCCTTCCGGTAGCGGGCAATAAACGGCACGGTTGCGCCGTCATCCAGCAGCCTGACTGCCGCCTCTGTCTGATGCAGGGAAATTTTGAGCTCATCGGATAGTGTTTGCAGAATATTCATGATAATTCCTTTCGGAAAAATATTTTTTTGTCTGATTCTTTCACGATGTCAAATGCAGTCCGGAGCGGCAGGTGAGAACCGCAGGCTGCTTTTGCCCTCACGTGTCGGTCAAGTACGCTGCCGCCTGTTTTCGGAATTGAACAGAATCGGCATCACGGCATACAATGAAAGTGACCGGATGCAGGCTGCCGCCCGGAGCAGATCTGACCGAAGGAGGGCAGGCGCTTTACGGCGGCACGGATATCCGGCGAAAGACATCGGAGGTTTATGAAAGGAACGGTAGGGAATATGGCATGTGAAAGAAGATGCGGCTGTGCTGCGGCAGCAGCCGAAGAAATCAGAAACGAATGGGAAAACGCTTCGGTTTCCGGAAGAAGCGGAGGCTGCGGCTGCGCGGCTGCCGAGCGCCGTGCGGAGAGAGACGAACGCAATGCTGAGAGAAGCGGCTGCGGCTGTGGCTGCAGCGGAAGCGGGCGCAGCTCCTGCGGCTGCAGCAGAGGCGTGGTGTGTGCCTTTGCGGACTTCACGCGCAGGGTGGCAAACGGTGCGAGAACAATTCTGTTCGGAAGCTCCTGCGGCTGCAGCGGAAACCAGAACGGTTCCTGCGGCTGCCGCCGCAGATAACGTGCTGTCTGCGGAGCTCGGAAGGACAGCGGCAGACAATATCGGAACCTGAGCCGGCACGGACATTTTTGTGCGTTTGCCGGAAGCTTTGACGTTTTTGCGGGAGCGGGCGGAAGCTCTGCCTGCTCCCGGCGCGGAAATCGTAACGATGTCTGCTTCGCCGATTCCGGCATCCTTGCCTCCGGCAGAGCCGATGCATTCGGAGGAACCCAAGAACCGCCTCCTGCGCGCGGACTGTCCGGCACCGGACAGGCAGGAAGAGGGACGGTGACGCACCGCAGTCCGGGAAAGGCTCACAGCAGACCGGCGTCAGCGGAAATCCGCGATTTCATCCAGCGGTTTTCTTTTTTTGGGGCGGAGCTGCTCCTCGGCGGCATAGCCGATGGCGATCACGATGCGCGGTTTCCACTCGTCCGGAAGGGAGAGGAGCTTTTTCAGCCGCTCTTCATACATATAGCCGAGGATGCAGGTGGAAAGCCCCTCCTCGGTTGCTTTCAGGCAAAAATGTGCCGTCATCAGCCCGATATCGATCTGGGAAAATGTTTGATTCGGGAATTTTGCGGCAACCCTTTGGGAGAGGGAGACCGGTATTTCGGAGATGACGGCAAACGCCGGCACTTCCTCGGTAAAGCGGTTCATGGTTTCATCCCGGAGGCATTCTGCCGTTGCCTGCACCATGGCGGGGTCATTGCATACCAGCGTGATATGCCATGGCTGTGTGTTGCAGGCGGATGGAGAGAGGCGCGCCGCCTCCAGACAGCGGAGCAGGCTGTCTCGCTCCGGCTGCTTTGCAGAATAGTGCCGGCAGCTTTCCCGGCTCTGGATCAGGTTCATCAGGTGAGTCATATCGGTCAGGGCGGACCGCCTGTCTGCGGCAGGCATACCGTTTCGTGCATCGGGCAGCGGCTTTCCGGATACTGCCTTGGAATCCCGTGAAAACGTGTCTTGCGGAAGACGGTCCGCGTCCTCCTTTCAGATTGGAAAATAGTTATTTGAAATTGGCGAAGTTTTACAAACGGAGCCTCTCCGCTGCATTCTTTTACGTGCTTGTGTGCGTTGACTTTTCGGAGCGGACATGCTATAATATCGGTATCCTACAAAGAACTGCCTGTGCGGGATTTCCGCCGGCAGTCAAAAACAGTCACACGCTGTGTGATACGGAAAGGAATGAGATTCATGAATCGGACACATTCCAGTGTTTCGCAAAAGCTCAGCCGGATGACCGGTCTTGCTATTCTGACGGCTATTATTGTGGTGGTGCAGATCATTTGCACCTTTATTAAATTCGGTCCGTTTTCCATTACGCTCGCATTGGCTCCCATCATTGTGGGAGCGGCGGTATACGGTGTTTCCGGCGGCGCTTATCTGGGCTTTATGATGGGGCTTGTGGTGCTGGTGACCGGTCTGTTTGGCTGGGACGGCGGCACGGTGCTCCTTCTGATGGGGCAGAATGCGTTTGCAACCGTGCTTCTCTGCCTTGTGAAGTCCACTGTGGCGGGAGCCGCTGCCGGACTGATCTGCCGTGCGGTGAAGCGTGAATCCCCCCTGTGCGGCGTGCTTCTTTCCGGGGTTGCCTGCCCGGTGATCAACACAGGTCTGTTTCTTCTGGGAATGTGGGCGTTTTTCCTTCCGACGCTTCAGTCGTGGGCAGGCGGGCAGCAGCTGCTTTACTATGTGATTGTCGGGCTGACCGGATGGAATTTTCTTGTGGAGCTTGCGGTGAATCTGATTCTGGCAGGTGCCATTTCCAGCATCATCCGGGCTGTTACTTCCAAGAAGAACCGCGAATTCTGAGCATTGACCGAGAATAGAATCAAGGAGACGTCCGCCTGCGCGGGCTTCCGATGGGAATAGGAGGCTGCCGGGTGCTTGCGGGCGGCTTCTTTTTTGTCCGTCAGGGAAAAGCGGAGGCTTTATGCAAGCCCTGCCGCACAGGCGGAGCAGGGGCGGTATCCTTCCGCAATCAGCCGAGCCGGTGCATCCGTGACGGTTTTTCGGTTTTCGGCCTTCATCCTGCGGACATACCGGCAGGCTTCCGAACAGTGAAGCACCTTTGTTTTGGTGTTCAGAATCATTGTGATCACCGCGTCCGGAGCGATATCCGGCTGCCTGTCCGATACGGTTTCCTGACCGGCACCGGACGAAGCCTCCGGTTTGTCCGGGTTTTTTGCGGTGTCGGACTCCGAAGCGGACGTTTCCCGGACGGCTGGGGCTGTTTCCGTGTCCGATGAATCGGAGGACTCCCGATATGCCGCTGCGCAGACAGAGCATGGGACATAGCCCATGCGGGAAAGCGCCTGCGGTGAGGCGCACAGCAGAAGCCGGTTTTCCGCGCCGATCTTTACGGCATATCTGCATGCCGGATCGGTATGATAGATGCCGGAATCGCGGCTTACGGTGACTGTGATCTCCGGACCTTCTGCCATTGTCCCGGGAGCATCGGCAGGCTGCGTTTCGAATTTGCCGGTGGCAGCCGAGCCTTCTGCGCTTTTGGAAAGGATGATATCATAATCCGGAGTGCCGGTGCAGGAGGTCAGCAGAACGGTACAGCAGAAGAGCGCAATGCCGGCGCGGAGGAGACGGTTATTCATGTTCCGGATGCATGTCGAAGATGCGGTATTCCCCGGCGCGGAGAATCGAAATATAATCCCGGATATCCTCCGGTCTGCGCTGTGTTTCCACGCCGCACAGCCGGTCGTAATTGACCCAGTGCAGATCGGTGCCGCCCTGCCTGATCTTTCGGTAGCTTGCGGCATAGTCCTCCGCGTGGCGGTTTGCCTCATCGCTGCGCATGGCGCTTAACACCTCCACGCCGTCCGTCTCGTCCGGGATCAGCAGATGAGAGCTGACTCCCTCGCGGAAGGGGTGTGCATGTACCACAAATGCCCCTGCTGCCCTGACACTATGCAGATATCTGACCGGATCCCAGCTCAGGCAATCCGGATTTGCAAGCAGCCATTCCCGTTCCAGACCGTATACAAGAAAGTGATTCCAGTCATAGCCGTATTCCCAGCCCTGAAATACATCGAAATCCAGACGCTCCCCTTCCTTTCGGGCAGCTTCAAAGCCGGCGCAGAGCCGGTTGACCCTCGCTTCCCATTCTTCTTTGGTCTGAACGCTTTTCCATTCCGAGGTCAGGATATGATCGGTCAGGATCATACCCGTATAGCCCAGTCCCTTCAGATAGCGGACAAGCTCATCTCCGGTATTTTTTCCGCACGGAAAGCCTGTTTTTGTGTGTGCATGCGTTTCATAAAGATATCCCATATGGATCACCCTTTTCGTTATAATATGCGTGAATTCCGGAAAAGCGGCGGCTTTGCCGGTGGACGGATACGGTATTTGCCCGGACAGGGCGGCGTTTTTGGGGGATGGCAGAAGCCTTGAACGGCGGCAGAGCAACTGGAACCGATCCGGGTTTTCCGCACTCCGGAGCAAAAGCGTCAAGCCGGGGCGGACCTTCGGACAAAGCCGGGATGTCCCGGACAGGAACGATGGCTTTGGAGATGCATGGAACTTAAAAATACCGATCAGAGCCTGCTTCTCTGCGCAAAAGCGAACCTTCCGGGCAAAAGAGGAATTCCGAATTGCCGGGGAGGTCTTCTGTATTTTTTGCGGCATGCCTGCGCGGGATATGCCGCAGAAAACAGTGCTGACCTCCTGCTTTCCCGCATGCCCGGGGAGAGGGAGGAGCATGGGGCGCGTGACTTTTCGGTATTGCGCTGCGGCAATCTGCCGGAGACTGGCTTTGCCCGGTCATCGCCGGTTCTTTGCGAACAGCTCACAGAGCGCAGCCGGAAGCTCGGACGGGAGCATGGCGTACTGCCCCTTTTTTTCGGCGAGCATGTCCGCTGCTTTTCCGTGCAGCCAGACACCGCAGACGGCAGCAGACTCTGCCGGAAGCCCCTGTGCGGCAAGAGAGGCGATGATGCCGGCGAGCATGTCTCCGGAGCCGCCCTTTGCCAGTCCGGCATTTCCCGTGGTGTTCCGGTACAAGGGTCCCGAGGGAACCGCGATATGGGTCACAGTGTCCTTCAGGACCGTGACGGCACGCAGCTTTTCTGCGGTTTCCCGGGCGATTTCGGCAGGTGCCCGCTTGATTTCCGGAATGGAATAGCCGGTCAGGCGCGCCATTTCCCCGACATGCGGCGTGATGATCGGCGTCTTCTTCGCCGCAGTCAGAAGAGACGGATTTTTTTGGAGGGCATTCAGTGCATCGGCATCCAGAATCAGTCTGCATGCGGCATTTGTGAGAAGAGACTCTGTCCATTTTTCTGTATCCGGACAGTTTGTCATGCCGCAGCCTGCGAGGCATGCGGTTGCCTGCCGGAGCGCATGCTGCCAATCCGGCTGCTCCCATGCGTAAAGGGCAGAGCCGTCCGGCGTTTCGGCAAGCGGCAGATACGTGCATTCATACAGCTTGGCAGCGGCAGCGGCGATCACGCGCTCCGTGGAGGCGATCGTGACGATGCCCGCACCGCTTCGGAGAGCACCGTATGCGGCAAGGGCGGCAGCGCCCCGATAGGGTGCGGACCCTGCCAGAATCAAAAGTTTTCCGAAGGTTCCTTTGTTGGAATCGGGCTGGCGGGGCTTCAGGCGGTCCCAAATTATTTGCTCTGTGACCGAGATGATTTCCATATGCAAACGCATTCCGCCATCAGCGGAATGTCCTTTCCTTGATAAGTCGCCGTTTCCGGAATGAGAGATGCTGATAGGATGTCTTGCAGGCGGCTTTGCCTCGCATTTCCTTGGACGGCAGCTTCGCACGCCGTGATGCATCGGGGAAAAGCTCTGTTCTGCACCCTTTGCCCTCTTTGGACGGCAGCGGCGGGGGGATTATGCTCCCGCTGCCGGAATAATGCCGTTCGGGACAGGGAGGGAAGCGCGGCTCCGGACTTTCGGCTCACCCTCTATCATACAGGAAGGAGCGTAAAAATGCAACGGTTTTCAGCTTTTTTCTTTACGGAAGAGACAATCCTGCTGTTCCGACCGATCCGGATTCGGTATTCTGTCAACGGTGCCGAGACCGGACCCGATCCCGCTGCCGAAAAAGAGATCCCGTTATGCTCCGCCTCTTGGCGTGGTTGGCATAACGGGATGTTCGCATGAAAGGTGTGATCGGCTTTGCATGCCGATCATGCATCGGCGCGCAAAAGCTGTTTGTTACATGATCTCGCGGAAGGAAAAGTTTTGACTGAAGGAAAGACTGTCAATATTTTTTCCGCTGTAAACGATTCTCATCGGAATTTCGGCGCTGACAGGGAACGGTCCGTCAGAGGGCACCTCTGCTTTGGCGGAATATATTTCGGTATATTGCGTCTGACCGGTTTCATCCGCTGAAACAGGGGGGGTGGTGAACCGGAACACGGTTCCGCCAATGGTGACGGAGGCTCCGGAGCGTTCCGATACATACATGGAATGATGTACGTAATACAGGACCATTTCGACCTGATAGCGTCCGATATCAATCTCATATGCAGCGCACTCCGCATACAGATTCAGTCCGGTTCCGCTGTCGCTCCGCATGACCCATGTGATAAGCGCTCCCTCAAATTGATTCAGAAACGGCGTGTCCGGGTCAACGACGGGACCGGGGACTGAGGTTTCCGGCGGGGGTGCGGGAATTGTTTCCGGCTGTGTTTCGGCAGAGGTCTCCGGATCGGTTTCCGGGGGGGAGGGCGGGTTTGTCTCCGGAACCGTTTCCGAAGAAGGCGGGGCGGATGTCTCGGCAGGCTCTGTTACGGTGACGTTTTCATCGGAAAGAGAAATGGTGTCGGAGGCAGTCAGCCATGTGACGGATTCTCCGTCCATTGTTCCGCTGAAGCGCCAGCCTGCGCTGAGACTGGCAGTTGCGGTTTTTCCCTCCGCTCTCCGAACGGTAACCGTGTTTGAAGCAAGAAGCACCGAGCCTTTCGTGTCGGAGGAGATCGGGTCGGTCTGGAAAACAAGGTTCTGTCCGCCTGCTGTCAGGGTGTTGGCGGAGCGTGATCCGACATTGATTTTGTTGTAATCCAGATAAAGCTCCACATGCAGCTCGGCTTTATCCGATCCGGAAGCCTGCGTTGCGCTCCATTCAAAGCGGAGTGAAAGCGCGGTGCCGGAAGCATTTTCCGTTTTCCGGCAGGACTGCATGCCGAGCAGCATGGCAAATATCAGAAAAAAGATGGTGAGATTGAGGGCATGTTTCATACGGTTCTGTTCCTTTCCGATATACCGATTGCGTTTGCCGCACACCGCAGGTTCCCGGGCGTTCCCCGCACCGGAAAAACCGATGACCGCAAAAAGCGCGGCGGGGATGGAGAGATGGCAGCAGAGGCGCTCTGTTCGCGCTGCCGCGCGTGCAGATCTGCCGGGTGCGGATCGCCAAAGAACTGCTGCGGAGCATGCGGCAAGTGCTTTGACGGCTCCGGACAGCCCGCAAGCTCCCGCAAAGCGCCTGATTCCGCAGCGGTATGGAGATGGGGCTGTCCTGTGTTTACGGTTCTCTCGGTATAGCTTGATTTATGTATATGACGACAACCGGGCGGAAAATGTTCCCGATTAGAAAAACAGACGGGAACGGACTCCGGTTACCGGATCCGCAGTGTGACGATTTGCTTGGGAAGTGCATGGAACGAAACGGTATGTGCACGGCGGATCGGGAGTGCCTCTGTTTCCGTTTCATTCAGAAGTGCAAGTGCGGCAGAGCGGAGCTTGTGCGCAAAGGTCAGGGTGCAGTCCACCTCCTCGGAGGTCGTGTTGTAAAGGCGGACAATATAACTGCCGTCCTGTTCCTCGGCGCCCTTGAGGGCGGACAGGATCATTGCCTCCGGAACGGAGGATTCTATTTTCAGCGCGGTCATATCATGCTGCACCTTGATTTCCGCGTGAGGCAGAGGCCGTGTAAAGATGTCGGGCATGCCCGGTCCCTGCACAAACGGTCTGCCGCCGATGAACTTGTTGCGGTCAACCGGCTGAACGGCGGTGTAGGGCGGAGCCATGAACTGCTGTGCATGCGCGGCAACCTGCGCTTCCGTATGCGTGCCGGTGTAGGGGTACAGAGCGAGATGATAGGTCTGTTCGCCGAGGCATTGGTTTTCGGGAGCGGTCCAGTCCTGATTCATCGTGGTAAGCGTTTCATATTCGCCGGAAATGATCTCGTTGGCGCGGAGCAGCGTCAGTGCCAGCGTGTTCCGCTCGTCTGTCATCTGCTCATACTCATAGATGCCGCAGTTCAGAACGGCAAAGCCGCGTGTCCCGTCTTCAATCCCGACATAATCCGTATCCGGGTGGCACTTGTCGTTGCCAAAACGGCTGACCTTATCCCGGATCAGACAGTCAAAGGGCTGTCCGGCATAGTTCCGGTCGGATTTGATATCCGTCGGGAAATGCATGCGCAGACGGTGGTTCTTTACGGTATTGGTCAGCCTGACCGCCACATCCAGCGTGCGTGCGCCGCGTGTCAGCGTCAGGATGATCTCCACCGGGACAGAGCCGCTGCCGGTCACATGATCAATCTTCATGGTATAGGCGATTTTCCGCTTCTGTACAAAGACGTTATCCTCTTCTACCGTGATCTTCGCTTTGACATTTTCGGAGGTTACGATCTCAGAACCGTCGTTTTCCCGGTGCTGATAGGAGTTTCCGCGCTCGGTGTTGTCCTCAAGAAGCAAGAGATCGCGGTAAACGGCACCGGATTTTTTGTCGGTCAGCGTGACTGTTCCGTTTCCGGCAAGCTCAACCCGCAGAAATTCGTTTTCCATCCGGCGGGAGGATTTTTTGCGCAGAGGTGCCGCATCGAGCGAGCCCTCGGCAGGCGTGACGGTCAGCGTCCTGAACGACATTCCGGGAACGGTTCCGGGAAGCAGATGGACCGTATACCGGTTGACGCGGCGTTCGCCCGGCAGATTAATCGGGCTGAGGATGGACTTGGATACATTTCTTTCCACGGAGGAGACACAGAAGGGCACCTCTTTTCCGTTCCGGCAGCTGACGGTGAACGCACCCGTATCCTCTTCAACAGGGATATCGATCACAGCGTCAAGCACGCCGCGGAAGGGAAGCTGCGTGCTGTTCATGCACAGGATCAGGTACTGACGGTCGGAAAGCCCGTCTCTGTCCATATGGCTCAAGAGAATATCCGTTCCGCGGGAAACAAGGTCGGTGACATTTTCCCGGACGCGCTTGAAGCGGTCCATCATATGGGCGTGAACCGCGTCTACAGAGCAGCCGCAGATGGAGTCGTGCGGATGGTTCTGGATCAGGAGCTTCCACATGTAGGTGCTGTATTCCGTGGGGTAATCGGTCAGACCGAGCATGGTATTGACGGTATAGAGCGGCTCAAATACCTTTTCCAGCGCCGCCTGGCAGCGGGCGTTCCACTGCTTCAGATAGATGCGGGAGGAAAGCGTTCCGGTCAGACAGCTGTCGGCGCCGTTGTCGCGGAATTCTCCGCGGAAGGTCTCCAGCTTGATGTGGTTTTCCTCCACCTCCGCTTTGACGCGGTCCAGAAATTCGGGCAGGGTATCCTGGAAGATTTCCTCGTCGGGATTCAGCATCGGGCGGACCTTTTTGATGATCTCGGTCAGATCCTCCTGCGCCTCAAGGTGATCCACACCGTTCATCAGCAGGTAATTGTGGGTCTTGGCATGCTGGGCGCACCAGGAGGCGCGCTCCCGTGCAAGATGTAAAGCGCCCACGGGATTCGGAGAAAACCGCTGTGCGTTGTTGTACCAGAACCGCATATGCTCGCACTGTACGCCGGAGCCGTCCTCGGCTTCCCAATAAAACTGTGTTTCGTGACGGTCAAAGCCGCGTCCGAACACGCAGTAGTTCAGACCGTAGCGGGCGAGGATCTGCGGAAGCTGGGAGATCAGTCCGAACTGGTCGGCAGCATAGCCGACCTTCATGCAGGCACCGAATTCGTTTGCAATGGCGGTTCCGATCAGCAGATTGCGGACCGTTGCCTCTCCGGATGTGAGATGAAAGTCATTCTGGACATACCACGGACCGACAAGGAGTCTGCCTTCCTTTATGTACTTCTCAAGAACCGGACGGCGCTTCGGACGGATTTCAAGATAGTCCTCCAGAACGATGGTCTGCGCATCCAGATGGAAGCGGTATTCCGGGTCGGTATCCAGTATTTCAAGCAGATGGTCGATCAGGTCTACCAGCCGCATCCGGAAATTTTCAAGCGGCTGATACCATTCGCGGTCCCAGTGGGTGTGGGAAATGATACAGTATTTTTTTGTTTCGTTCATGCGGTTTTTCCTCCCGGAGCCGGTGAAATTTATTTTGCAGGGATGCCGTATGAGTCGTTTTTTTGGGGGAAAAGCCATAATTTTTGACTTTTTCAGCAAAAACGGACCTGCACGGGCGCCCCGGCAGTTGTTGAGCCGGCGATCCTGTCGGGCGGAGGGGATGCAGCGCGCTTCTGCACTGCCGGAAACGCCTCCGCCCGTGTGTGTTGTAATGGAGAGAGTCGGAGCTTATTTGCGTTACTTTACGCTCTTGACTTCATAACCGGCATCGCGGACAGCCGCAGCCAGCGTGTCATCCGGAACGGCAGCGGACAGGGTGACCAGCGCTGTGCCTTCCTCCAGATTTACTTCGACAGCCGATACGCCGGAAACAGACTCCAGCGCCTTTTTGACATGCGCCACACAGTGTGCGCACATCATTCCCTGAATGGAAAGTACCTTTTGCATGCTTTCTCCTTTCTGCTCCGCTTCGGAGCCTTTCAATTTAATATCCGATTCTGCGGAGGCGGCAGGGTTCTTCCGGTCCGCAGGAGTGCTTGCCTCCGTGCTGCGCCGAACCGGCTTGAAAAAGCGGAGACGCAGCGCATTGGAGACGACAGAGACAGAGCTTAAGCTCATGGCGGCAGAGCCGAACATGGGAGTCAGGTGCCAGCCGAGCGGTAAAAAGAATACGCCTGCTGCAAGCGGAATTCCGATGCAGTTATAGAAAAATGCCCAGAACAGGTTTTCCTTGATATTGCGGATGACGCTGCGGCTCAGCCGGATGGCATCCACAACGTCCAGAACATTGCTCTTCATCAGGACAACGTCCGCGCTGTCAATGGCAACATCGGTTCCCGCACCGATGGCAATGCCGACATCGGCTCTGACGAGGGCGGGGGCGTCATTGATGCCGTCACCGACCATGGCAACGCGCTCTCCTGCCTTCATCATGGCGGCGACCTCACGCTCCTTGTCGGCGGGAAGCACCTCCGCGCGGACCTGGTTCATCTCAAGCCGGGAGGCGATGGCGTTGGCGGTCTGACGGTTGTCGCCGGTCAGAAGAACAGTTTTCAGCCCGAGCTCCTTCAGCTGACGGATTGCCTGCGGGCTGGTCGGACGAAGCGAATCGGCAAGTGCGATAATTCCGAGGCAGATGCTGTTTCTTGCAAAGAGCAGAGTGGTTTTCCCCTCCTCCGCAAGGCGCTTGGTTTCCTCCTCCGGGAAGGCAATCCCGCTGCTTTTCATATAGGACGCATTTCCGGCAAGGATCTGTGCGCCGCCAAGGGAAGCGCTGACGCCCTTTCCCGGCTCCGCATGGAAGCTGTCGGCTTTTTCCGGAACAACGCCGCGGCTTTCTGCCTCCGCCACAATCGCCTGAGCAAGCGGGTGCTCGCTCAGAAGCTCTACGGAAACGGCACAGCGGAGCAGCTCCTCGCAGGATACGCCGACCGGGACAATGTCGGTCACGCGCGGCTTTCCCTCCGTCAGGGTGCCTGTTTTGTCCAGAACAACGGCAGTGACGCTGTGAAGCGTCTGAAGCGCTTCTCCGGATTTGAACAGAATGCCGCATTGCGCGCCCTTTCCGGTTCCTACCATAACCGCAACCGGCGTGGCAAGCCCGAGCGCACAGGGGCAGGAGACGACCAGAACCGAAATGGCGCATTCCAGCGCGAAGGCAAAGCCGTATCCGGCAATCATCCATGCCGCAAACGTGACGACGGCAATTCCGATGACGACCGGGACAAAGACGCCTGACACGCGGTCGGCAAGCTTTGAAATAGGAGCCTTGCCCGCAGAGGCTTCCTCCACAAGCCGTATGATCTGAGAGAGCGTTGTGTCCTTGCCCACCTGAGTGGCGGTCAGCCTGACAAAGCCGCCGCGGTTGACGGAGGCTGACATGACGCGGTCCCCAACGGTTTTTTCGACCGGAATACTTTCTCCGGTCAAAGCCGATTCGTCAAATCCGGCGCTTCCCTCCAGAATGACGCCGTCTACGGGAGATGCTGCGCCTCCGCGCAGAATCACCGTGTCTCCGACCGCGATCTCACCGACCGGAATTTCATATTCTATGCCGTCCCGCTCCACTGTTGCTGTCGGCGGGGTCAGCTTCATCAAGCCGGAAATTGCATCGGTGGTCTTGCTTTTGGCGCGTTTTTCCAGATATTTTCCGAGGGAGACAAGCGTCAGGATCATGGCGGCGGATTCAAAGTAGAGATTGTCCGCATAATGCTGTGCTGCGGTATAGTCAAGCCTGCCGATGCTGGCTGCAATGGCAAACATGGCATAGATGCCGTATCCGGCTGCCGCAGAGGATCCGACTGCAATCAGCGTATCCATACTCGGCGCGCCGTGCAGCAGGGAACGGAAGCCGCGCGTGAAATAGCCGCGATTCAAAAAAAGCACCGGAATTGTCAGGAAAAACTGAATCAGCACATACAGCATGGCATGCTCGCCTCCCGAAAAGATGCGGTGCATCCACATCGGGTGCGGCAGCATGTGATACATGGCGATATACATCAGCGGAACAAGCAGTACAAAGGACAGAATGAGATTCCGCAGCGCTGCCTTGGAATCATCGGCTGCTTCCGGTTCCTTCCTTGTGTCGGAGCTGTTTTTTTCTCCGGAAGCGGAGGACTCCCGTGCGCCGTATCCGGCGTGTTCCACGGCGCGGATGATGTCGGTGGGCGTGACGGAATCCGATGCCGTCACGCGCATGGTGCCGGTCAGAAGATTGACCTCCGCCTTCTCTACGCCGGTCAGAGAGGATACTGCTTTTTCCACATGGGCGGAGCAGGCGGAGCAGGTCATGCCGGTGACACGGTATTCGGTTTGATTGAGCATAAAAGTATCACCTTTTTTGATAAAATGAATTACTGTGTTGCGTGCGCATTGCGGTATGCCGCAGAAAATGCCCTCCGTCGCTGTTCCATGGCATATATCGCTTGCACAGACAGGATTTTACGCCGGACCGGGCGGTCGTGACTCCGTGCGCCGGCATGTGATCACGGCACCGGATGAGACTTTATGGGCAGCTGAAGTCCGGTGTGCCTCTGTGCGTGCGCCTCCGTCCGCACGGGATGGCAGTCACCGTGTTCAAGCCGGAGGAATCCTGTTCCGGGGCTCCTGAAGCCATGGCTCACAAATAGGCTGAGTTCCCGGAATCAAGCTTATACGCAGCCGGAGTTCAGCGGATGCGCTTCAGCCGGTATTGCTTTCCGTTATCCGTTTCCATCAGGCAGACACGCGTCTTGTCCATAAGAGAAAACAGCTTGGTCAGATGCGTAACAAACAGGAATTTTGTTCCGGTTCGGGGAAGGACGGAAAGAATCCGGAAGATGGCAAGGGTTCCTTCCCGGTAAGAGGTTGTCTGAAAGGTCTCGTTCAGGAATACCATGGAATACGGCTGAAGCCGGTCCAGAATGTGGGCAATTTCCTTTGCCTCCTGATCGAATCTTCCCGCCGCATCGCCTGTGAGGAACTCTTCCTCGGCTGATGAAAAGTGGGAGAAGAATGCGTTGCGGATGCTGAGGTGCGCCTGCTGTGCCAGAACGGGAAGCCCGGCTTGTCCGAACAGCTGTGCAGCGCCTGCGGAGCGGAGATAGACGGTTTTTCCTGTGTCGGTCAGACCCTTGACCAGAATTCCGGCAACTCCGTCGATTTCCACGTCATTCGGAACAATGCGCTCTGCGTTTTCCGCTTCGGCAGCCAGAACAAGATCGTAAAGTGTGTGCAGAACGATCCGGTTATCCTCCGGCTCGGAGATTTCCGGAAGGGTGAGCGGCAGACCGAGCGACGCCATATGCTCCCGGTACAGAAGCGCGGTCTCATAAAACAGCATTTCCCGTCCGATGCCGTAAAATACGCCGTACAGATTATTTGTGACCTGCGTCAGTGCGGAATCAATGCTGCAAAGCGCAATATTCAGCAGATGAACGGTTTTTTCATAGGATGCGCCGTCGGAGGGAACATCGGCTTTCGGCGGTTTTTTCTCGTCTTTTTTGGAGAATAGCCGGAACAGAGGTGTCTTTTCCGCTTTGGGATCATATTCCGTGATTTCGCAAAGGTCCAGAGAAGAGACGCGCAGCGTTTCATCCAAATCGACTGCCATGCCGAAGGTGTAGTGTTCCGGCGTGTGATAGCGGAAAAGCTGAGTGATTCTGACAATTTCGCTGAAGGAATCGTTGCGGATCATTTCCTCACAGTAATCGCGGATTGCCAAAAGCCCCTCCGCCCGGAGCGAATACTTTTTCAGGGTGTCGCAGAGCGAGTGGAAAAAGGAAACAATGGTGTTCGGAAAGATTGCGGTGACCTTCAGGGAGGCGTAGGTATGCTCCAGCAGCGCCTCCGGATTGACCGTAGAGGATGAGGCGGGAGCAGCCGAAAGCTTCAGCTCCTGCCAATCGCTTTTGATCCGGTCGTAACGGGTGAAAAGCGTTTTCAGGTCGGAGAAAAGCTCTGGCAGGCGAGCAAAATCCGAATAGATCTGCTGGCGGTAGAGGATGTTTTCCCGCCTGCGCAGCGGCTTTGACAGAATGTCCAGAAAATACTCCCGTTTCCGGGGATCGGGGCAGATGCTCTTCATGGCGCGGTCTGTTGAGAGGTCGTACAGAATATCGCAGACCGGCGGTGTTTCTTCGGTTTTGTAAAGTAAGCTGAAATTCATAACATACCGCCTCCGAACCGTTCGGTCAGCGCTTCTTCGGTCAGCGCATATTTTTTCAGGATGTCTTCCGCAAAGGAGCCGTTTCCGGTTCTCTGCTTTGCGATCCGGAAGGTGCGCCGGTTGGAGTCGTTGAAATCGACTACAACATTCAGATAGGGAATCGGACCCTCCTCCAGCGCATGCTGATGTGTGATATAAAGACCGAAAACAGCCTGATTGTAGAGACGGTTTGCAAGCCGGTCGGTCAGCTCTAGTGCATTTTCCTCGTTGGTGGTGGAATAGGTTTCGTTCAGCAGGACAACGGAGTCCTGATCCATCTGCGCGAGGATCTTTTGTACGCGCCGGTTTTCTTCGACAAATCTGCCGGTATTTTCAAAGCGTTCATCGCGCGGGAAGTGCGTGAAAACGCCGCTCGGCACAGAGCATTCCGCGTGACGGCACGGCAGGGGACAGCCGAGCAGAAGAAGGGTACAGCAGATGCCGACGGCACGCAGATAGGTGGTTTTGCCTCCCCCGTTTGCACCGGTCAGATAATAGAACGGCTCCTCCTGGGTGAAATTGATATCATTCGGCACGATATGCGTCTCATGCTTGGCAAGCAGGGAGATATCGTAAGCATCGGTTGCCGAAATTTTTCTTTGCGGGGACAGGACGGGGTAGGTCAGCGGAATTTTCGCCTCCGACACACGGTCAAGCAGTCCTGCCATCGCCAGGTAGAAGCCGATCTGAAGCCGGTATTCCGTGACAGCGGGATCATACAGCGCGCGGTATTTTTCATGGAATTCCGCAAAAATTCCGCATTCCTGCGGATAGAGCGCCGCCACGGTTTCCGTCAGGACGGGAGTTAACTGAATCGGAGAAAATACCGGCGGCTCCGGCGGCTCCAGACCGAGATTTTCGGCACAGCTCCGCAGTCTTGCAAGATAGCCTGTTCCCGTGGAGGAGAGGAGCCGGATGTCCTTCTTGTGGATGCGGAGGATGTTGTTCCGTAGCTTTTCGTAAACGGGAACGAGCGTTTTAATCTCTTTTCTGACCTCCGTCCATTCCGCCTTTTCCCGATGTGCTTCAAAAAAACTGCGGAAGCGGGCAAACAGCGGATTGTCTTCGCCTCCCGCATCCTCTGCCGCCGCCTCCGTGAAGCTTATGACGGCATGCAGGCAGGCGTAAAATGCAAAATGGCGTTCCGTTTGTCCGGCAGCCTCCTGCAATACGGTATTCAGTGCATCCGCCCGGTCAATCAGAGAGCCGAGTACAGTCAGATGACTGCGGAATATCGGATTTTTCATGAGTGTACGGAAAAATTCCTGACGCTTTTCCAGATTTTCCGCATCGCACGGGTACAGAGCCGGCGCAAAGACCTCCGCGCTGACCAGCTGACTGATCTGGAGGTCGTCAAACAGGTCCGGATCGAGCGGTATGGTTTTCGGAGGGTTCCAATACAATAAAGAAGGGTAATTCATGAAGCGGGCGGTTTCCTTTCCGGCAGTGCCGTTTATTTTGCGGAATCGTTGCTTCCGGCATCTCCGGAGGGCTGCTTGTCGGAATTCTTCAGATAGGATGCTGCGTCAATGACGGAAAGCATGCCGTCTCCGGAGTAAATGGAGGGCAGCTTGCCGTCCCATTGCTTGATGTAATAGTATTTGATCAGCAGCTCGGTCATGGTTTCGGAAAGCTTCTGGTTCATGGCAGCTTCCTTTTCTCCGGCATACTGTGCCACTTCAGCCTGAATTTTGGTGACGTCAGCCTCTGCATTTGCGGCAATGACCTGACGCTTCGCGGCAGCCTCCGCCTCCAAAGTAAGCTGTGCCTGCTCGGTCTGCGCACGCAGCTTGTTCTGCTCTGCGACCTGCTTTGCCTCAACCGCATCGGTGAAGGCATCGGTGAAGTCGATGTTTTCAATGGAGATGCTGAGGACGGCGATGCCGTACTCCTTCATCTCGGGTGCGAGGATTTCCCGGATGTCCGTGGAAAGCGTGTCCCGCGATGCCACCAGATTTTCTGCTGTGAAGCGTGCGAATACCGCCTTGACGCTTTCATAGAAGCGCGGCTCCATGACGGTCTCATAATAATTTGCACCGACATTGCGGTAAAGCGTCTGTGAGGTTTCACGGTCTACGGAATAGTTCAGTGTGCAGATGACGTCAACCTGCTGAATATCGGAGGAAAAAGCGGGAGTGGTGACGGTTTTTTTCTGCGCGCGGTTATCCATGTTGATGACTCTCTGCCAAGGAAGCTTGACGTGAACGCCTTCGTCCAGCACAAACTGCTCCACCTTTCCGAAGGTAGTGACCACGCCGGTATGACCGGTCGGAACCGTGGTGAACAGGGTCAGAATCAGGATGAGGAACAAAACAAGGACCGCGGCTGCGATGACGAGCTTTTTGATCAGGGACTGATTGGGAACGGTTTTTGTTTTCATGGTCATCACGACTGCCTTTGCATCGGAAAGGCATCCTTTCTTTTTTCTGATAATGAGATTGAAAGCGGCATTCTTCCGCTTACGCCTTGCGGTGTTCGTTTTCCGAACGGCAGCGATTCTGCTTTGCAAAATCAGCCTGATTCCGCAAAAGAGGGGGACGACAAAGGTTTTTACCGGAACGACTCCGGCAGAGGTCTGTGTTTGGGCAAAAAGCATCCCGAGGTGGTGCAATTGAGAAGACGACAGAGAGGAGCGGTGCGGCAAAGAACTTGCTGCTGCCTGTCATGGCGGTATACTTTTTGATAATCAACATCATCATATCGCATTTTTTGCAAAAAATCAACTCCATTTTGTAAATAGCCGTAAGGAAATGCGGTTTCGGTACGGATTTCGGCAGACATCAAAAACAGGCTGCCGCTTGGTGTGCGGCAGCCTGTGGCTGTTTTATTGTATTCCGGGTTGACCGGAATCCGAAGGGATGTCAGGACGGATGTGTGTCATCGCGGTCGGAGTCGTTTTTGGACTCATCCTGCCCCATGCGGCGGTAGGCGTCATGCTCCTGCTTCTGAAGCTTGGCATAGGCATCCAGACCGCTGTTGTTCGCGTCCTGATGAATTGCCTGCTGCCGTCTGCTCTCTTCCTCCGCTTTCTTCTTTTCCTCTTCTTCCTTTGCGAGGCGCATCATGTTTTCGGCATCGGACCGTTTCTTCTTTTCGTCCCGGATGGCTTCCAGATCCTCAAGGGTCGGATTGCCTTCCATAGCCGCCTTGAACTGATCCTCCTCCATGGTTTCGTTCTTGATCAGATAAGAAGCGATGAAATGGAGCTTATCCCGGTTTTCCTCCAGAATCCGCTGTGCTTTTGCATACGCCTCATCAATCAGGCGCTTGACCTCGGCATCAATTTTGGAGGCAGTTTCTTCGGAAAAGTCGCGCGTTGTGTTGAAGTCACGTCCCAGAAACACCTCATCACTGCTGTGCTCCGAGCCGTAAACAACCGTGCCGAGCACCTCGGACATGCCGTACCGGGTGACCATGGCGCGGGCAACCTGCGTGGCACGCTGAATATCATTTGAGGCTCCGGTTGAAACATCGCCGAGAATCAGCGCCTCCGCGACACGCCCGCCGAGCAGCGTGACGATATTGTTCTCCATATCGGACTTTGAGGTGAAGGAGCGGTCCTCCTTCGGACGGTACAGCGTATAGCCGCCTGCCATACCGGAGGGGATGATGGAAATCTGATGCACCGTATCCTCGGTCCGGCAGAACCATGCGGTGATGGCATGCCCGGCTTCGTGATAGGCGGTCAGCTTCTTCTCCTTATCGGAAATCACCTTGGACTTCTTTTTCAGACCGACCATGATCTTGATGGAGGCTTCTTCAATGTCCTCCATGCCGATCAGGGACTTTCCCTTGCGTGCTGCCAGAAGCGCAGCTTCATTGAGCAGGTTTGCAAGGTCCGCACCGGTAAAGCCGGCGGTTGTTTTTGCAATGATCCCAAGATCGACATTCTGTTCAAAGGGCTTGCCCTTCGCATGGACCTTCAGAATATCCTCTCTTCCGCGGATATCCGGCAGGCTGACCGTAATCTGCCTGTCAAAGCGTCCGGGGCGGAGCAGAGCGGGGTCGAGAATGTCGGGACGGTTGGTCGCGGCAATCACGATGACGCCGTCATTGGAGCCAAAGCCGTCCATCTCCACAAGCAGCTGGTTGAGGGTCTGTTCCCGTTCATCGTGACCGCCGCCGAGTCCGGCGCCTCTGTGACGTCCGACGGCATCGATCTCATCGATGAAAACAATGGATGCCGGGTTTTTCTTTGCGGTATCAAACAGGTCGCGCACACGCGAGGCGCCGACACCGACATACATTTCCACAAAGTCGGATCCGGAGATCGAATAAAACGGAACGCCCGCTTCTCCGGCTACTGCCTTCGCCAAAAGGGTTTTACCGGTCCCGGGAGGACCCACCAGAAGCACACCGTGCGGAATCTTTGCGCCGAGCCGGGTGAATCTTGCGGGATTTTTCAGAAATTCCACAATTTCCTGAAGCTCCGCCTTTTCCTCATCGGCGCCCGCGACATCCCGGAAGGTTACCTTCTTTTTGTCGTCATAGCCGATTTTGGGGCGTGCTTTTCCGAATGCATTCATTTTTCCGGCAGAACCGTTTGCCTGCCGCATCATATAAACCCACAGGAAGATAAACACACCGAAAATCAGAACATAGGGCAGGAAGCTGACCCACCACGGTACGGATTTCGGAACCTCATAGTCATAATCCTCAAGGATGCCGTCAGCCTTCTGCTGAAGAATCAGATCCTTGAAATCATAATAGAAGATGCTGAAATCACGCAGTTCATACTGAACCTCGCGGCCGTCCTTGGTATACAGGGTCACGATGTTGTTTCCGTTGACCTTGAATGCCTTGACCTGCTCTGTCTGAAACAGCTCCGTGATCTGCGAATAGGTGACCTTTTCCTGTGTAGTCCTGTTCAGCAAAACGGTGATTCCGATCAGAATTGCGGCAATCAGAACGGTGTAGAAGATAATATTTGCGAATTTATTTTTCATTTATTATATAACCGCAGCCCGGCGCCGTCTTTTGCAAACGGAAAGACAGGGCTCCTTTCCTTGGATAATAAACGTGTTCCGGCGGGGAAGTCAGCTCCCGTAAACCTCCGGCTTTAAAATGCCGACAAAGGGGAGCGCACGATAGGCTTCTGCATAGTCCAGACCGTATCCTATGACAAATTCGTCCGGGATGATAAAGCCGACATGATCCACCTTGAAGTCAACCTCTCTGCGTGACGGTTTGTCAAGCATGGTGCAGGTGCGGACGCTGTGCGCACCCTTCAGGCGGAGATAATCGGTCAGATAGGCAAGCGTTTTGCCGCTGTCGATGATGTCCTCAACAATCAGTATATCCACATCCGGCAGATCTTTGCGGTAGAGGTCCAAAATGATGTTGACCGCGCCCGTCGTCTTTGTTTTGGAGCCGTAGGAGGAAACCTTCATAAAGTCAATTTCCACCGGCAGCGTAATATGCTTCATCAGGTCGCCCATGAAAATGACAGAACCCTTCAGAATGCCGAGCAGAAGCAGCTTTCTGCCGCTGTTTGCATAGTAAGTGTCGATTTCTCCGGCAATGCGGGAAACCGCTTCGCGGATCTGGTCCTCGTTGATCAGTATTTCTTTGATATCGTCAATCTGCGACATATATTGCCTTTCTCCCCGTGTTAGGGCTGCCCCGGCATTGGGGAAATGCGCCGGCAGCGGTGATCGGGTCACAAAACCGTCTTATGCGAAATAATACAGAAAGAGCGTTTTTCCGTCCTCTGCGGCACAGCCGTCGCGCGGAGGAAAGCCGGGTATCCAGAGAATGCCCTCTTCATCACAGAGGATCGGAAGCATCGCGGTCCTTCCGGCGGGGAGCTTCAGGGACTGAAGCAGCTTTTTTACACGCTTTGTCTGATTGCGAATCCGATACGTGTCACCGCCGCATCGGGTTCTTACGGTAATTGTTCCTCTTATTTTAGCAGGATTTATTTTGGTGTGTATAAAGAATTTGTAAATATTTTTGAACGCTTTTATTTCCTCCGGCAAAGCCTCGGGCGGATTGCTGTCGGCTTCGGTCAGAAACAGGACGGAGTGTCCGTCCGGCGAGGGATTTGCACCGAATTGCAGCCTGTACGGGGCAAATTCGGGCGCGGAAGCCGAGGAGTGAAAAAACGCTGCCGTATCGCGGTCGCAGATCAGGAAAACGCTCCCGGGCAGCGAGATTTTGGCATGCACGCTTTCCTTGCGGATGATCCGGCGCAGCGCCGCCGCCTGCCTCCCCGTGAGAGCGGGGAGACGCGAGTCCTGTGCGGACACTGTACGGACCGGTGCAGCGTCTGCCTCTGCCGGAGCTCCGGAGGCGGAAAATGCCGCACCGTTCGGCTCCGGAACAGAAGAGGCCGCTTCCGTCCGGCTGTGTTTTTCCACGGATCCTGTATATACCTTGCTCCATTCCGCATCGGAAACGGCTGTATCCGGGCGAACGGCATCTGCTCCCGCACGGCTGTCTGCAAGAAAACGGCGGTATTCCCGCAGCAGGACCCGATCCAGAACGGCGTCCGGAAGGGCGGAAAGCTGTTTCCTGCCGTCGGAAAGAGAATGAGCTTCGGCTTCCAGCCAAAGCGCTTCGTCATCGGCACGCGCAATGGCGCTTGTTTGGCAAAATGCCTGCTGTACCTCCGGATTCAGCTTTTCAAGCAGCGGGACGATGCTGCTCCGGATGAAATTCCGGGCATAGGACGGATCGGCGTTTGTGCTGTCCGTCACATAGGATAACCCGTTTTCCTCACAATACCCGGCAATGTCCGCCTTTTTGCAGGCGAGCAGGGGACGGATGATGCTGCCGCGCACGGGCGGAATGCCGCGGATTCCGGCAAGACCGCTTCCGCGCGTCAGATTGAGGAGCACGGTCTCCAGATTGTCATCGGCATGGTGTGCAAGCGCGATGCGGTCGATATCCGCCTCCGCACGGATTTTCCGGAATATATCATACCGGAGGCAGCGCGCCGCGTCCTCCAGATTTTTTCCGCTTTCTGCGGCATAGCCCGGGGCGTCCGCATGCTCGCAGCGCAGACTGACGCCGTATTCCCGGCAAAGCTGTTTGCAGAAGGCTTCATCGCGGTCCGCTTCCGCGCCGCGTATGCCGTGGTGGACATGGACCGCAAAAACCTCAAACGGATATTCCCGACCAAGCAGGAGAAGCAGATGCAGAAGCGCGACAGAGTCGGCTCCTCCCGACAGACCGCAGAGCACACGGTCCCCCGGGACCAGCATCCGGTACTCCCGGACGGTTTCCCGGAAAGCGGTCTGCACTTTTTTTGTGGCAGTTACAATTTTCATTTTGCAGGTGCGCAGGAGTCATCCAGATCGGAGAGCGTGGTGAATTTTGTGTACTGACCGAACCATCCGATCGGAATGTTGGCGGTGGAGCCGTGACGGTTTTTGGCAACAATCACCTCGGCGGTGTTCTGATTTTCGCCGTTATGATCGTTGTTATAATATTCATCTCGGTACAGAAACATGACGACATCCGCGTCCTGCTCGATTGCTCCGGAATCGCGAAGGTCCGAAAGCATGGGGCGCTTGTCGGTACGGCTTTCGGGACCGCGGGACAGCTGGGCACAGGTGATCAACGGCACCTTCAGCTCTTTGGCAAGCAGCTTCAGATTGCGCGAGATGTCCGCAACCTCCTGCACGCGGTTGTCGATTTTCCGATCCGAGGTCATCAGCTGCAAATAGTCGATGACGATCAGACCGAGGTTCTTGACCCTGCGCAGCTTCGCCTTCATGCCTGTGACCGTGATGCCGGAGGTATCATCGATCAGGATTTCCGTGCCGGACAGCATGGCGGATGCCCGCGCAAGCTTTTCCCAGTCCTCCTCGGACAGCTCTCCCGAGCGGATGGCATAGCTGTCAATCAGAGCCTCGGAGGAGAGCATGCGGGCAACAAGCTGCTCACAGGACATCTCCAGAGAAAACACGCAGACAGCGCATTTTTTGTGCTGCGCGACTCTGGTTGCAACGTTCATGCAGAAGGAGGTCTTTCCCATACCGGGACGCGCGCCGACCAGAATCAGATCGCCCGGTCCCATGCCGACCAGAACGCGGTCAATATCCGAAAAACCGGTCGGAATGCCGGCAGCCGCCTCTTTGTCGGTCTTCAGGGCTTTCAGATGCTCATAGGTGGAGAGCAGGACATCGCGGATGTGGGTGAAGCCTTTTTGCTCATTGCCCTCTGCGATGGAGAAGATCCGCTGTTCGGCGGAATCAAGAATCGCATTGACGTCGTCCTGCTCGGAATAAGCGGTTTCCGTGATGTCGCCGCAGGCATCGATCAGGCTTCTGAGTGTGGACTTATCCCGGACGATTTTGGCATAATCCTTGATGTTGGAGGCGTTCGGGACGATCTCTGCCAGAAGCATGATGTATTTTTTTCCGTTTTCATCGCTGTCGTACACGCCCCGCCGGACCAGCGTATCGATCAGCGTCACCGCATCGATCATGCGGTTCTGTAAATACAGGTCCTGCATGGCAAGATAGATCTGACGGTGGTTTTCCAGATAAAAATCCTCGCTGCGGATGATTCCGGCAATCTCGTTGAAGGCTTCCGGGTCGATCAGGATGGAGCCGAGCACCGCCTGCTCTGCCTCCAGTGAAAACGGGACCTGACGGGTCAGGCTTTTTTCCGTTCTGCCCGCCGTGCTGTCGATGGGGGTCATGACTGCTTTTCCGTCACGGAAACGGTCAGCTTTCCGACGATCTCGGGGAACAGCTTGACCTCATATACATAGGTGCCGAATGCCTTGATCGCATCTCCCATGACGATCTTGCGGCGGTCAAGCTCAATGCCGCACTGCTCCTTGACTGCTTCTGCAACGTCCTTTGCCGTGACGGAGCCGTAAAATCTTCCGTCTGCACCGGCAGTTGCGGTGAGCGTTACCGTGACGGTCTTCAGCTTTTCCGCAAGCATTGCCGCAGCCTGCTTTTCGAGCTCTACGCGGTGTGCCCGGGAAGCCTCCTGAGATTTTGCATCGTTGATTGCCTTTGCATCCGCAATGACGGCGAGCTTCTTGGGAAGCAGGAAATTGCGTGCATATCCTTCGGAAACATCAATGATGTCTCCCTTTTTTCCCTGTGCGCGAACATCCTGTAATAAAACAACCTTCATATTGAACATTCCTTCCTTGTGGTAAAATTGGTAAAATGTAATATCGCAAAGCCCGAGGACACCCTGAGACAGAGGCGTCCGGACTCTGTCGGACCGGTTTTTCCGCTGCGGCAGGGAGGTCCGATGCCGGGCGGTCTTTTCTGACGGATACGGTGCGCGGCAAGGTGCAGACGTTCCGCGGCGTCAGCTTCCGCAGCATACAGCAGCTCTTTCAGTGCAGGCTTTCCGGTGCCGGTCCGTTATGCCGCCAACGGAACCGGTTGTGCCGGGGCATTTCCCTCTTTACGAAACGGGCTGGTTTTCCGCCGTGTATTCGTCAATGGCGTGCTTCAGGGCGGTCAGCGCATTTGCCATCGGCGTGTCCGGCATGCGCGCACCGGAGGCATCAAAGTGTCCGCCGCCTCCGATTTTGCTCATAATCAGCTGAACGTTGATCTGCCCGGAGGACCGTGCCGAAACGTGGATATTGTCGTCTACGCGGCAGAGCGCAAACGAGGCACCCACGCCGTCGATGGTGAGCATCTTGTCGGCTGCCTTTGCGGCTGAAATACAGTCTGCCGGGGTGTTTCCGTCCCGGTCGTTATAGGCGATGGCAAACTGCGTGCGATAGATTTTGATGTTGGATTCAAACAGAACCTCAGAGCGGAAATCATCGATTCCCGTGCGGAACAGTGTCTGCGCATCGCCCGGGATCGCACCCTCGCCGCGCAGAAACAGGACGGATTCAAAGGTACGCACGCCGGTATTGCGGACAAACTGCTTTGTGTCTAGCAGGATGCCGGCATACATGATATCCGCTTCCTCCTTTTGAAGAACGCCTCTGGCAACGGTCAGCTCCAGAATTTCCACCATCAGCTCGCTTGCCGAGGAGGCGGACGGCTCAATGTATTCCTCAAGCGGCTTGCTGGAGAATTCGGCGGTCTTTCTGTGGTGGTCCACAATCACGGTGCGGTCTGCCAGCATATCGTAAACATCGGGCGCTTCAAACTGCGCCTTGTTGTTGACGTCCACGATGGCAAGCAGCGTGTCGGGCTGGATCAGATCCTGCGCTTCCGCAGCGGTGACAAACAGAGAGCCGTCCCGATACTCCGGAATATGGCGGACCTTTTCATAACAGAGCAAAAAGTTCGGATCCTTGCGGTTTACGATGATGTTCACCCGGACGCCGCAGAAAACCGCAAGGCGCATCATTCCGAATGCAGCGCCGATGGCGTCGAAATCCGGCGAGCGGTGCATCATGACAAGGAGGTTTGAGCTGACCGATATCCGGTCCACCAGACGCAGCGCCGTCATACGGGCATGCACCTTGTTCCGCTTCTGGACGGAGATGGTTTTGCCGCCGTAAAAGTCCATACCGCCCTTTGCACTCTTCAGAACCACCTGATCTCCGCCGCGCTGAAGCGCCATGTCGAGGCATTCTCCGGCTGCCCGGAATTTGTCCTCCAGTGTGCCGGGTGTGCAGGCAATGCCGATTGACGCCGTGAGCGGAAGACTTGTGGGTCCTACCCGGATTTCACGGATGCGGTCCAGGATCTCAAACTTGTTTTCGATCTGTTCCCGGATGCTTCCGGCAGGGAACAGGAACAGGAATTTGTCGCGTTCGTATTCCTTGATGATTCCACCGGTCTCCTTTGCCCAGCTGCGGAGGATGGCTTCTACATCATCGATGGCGGAGCGTGTTTTTTCCTGCGTGTACTGCATGAGCTCCGCGATGTTGTCAAGCATAATATAGGCGACATAGGTTTCTTCGCTTTCCAGACGGGAAATCGTTCCGTAAAGCTCTGTGCGGTCCTCCCACACGGTCAGAATGTACTCCTTTTTGGCGGAGGATACGCGGCAGTTCCGGATGCTGTAGGTGCGGCCGAATTTGCTCAGCACATAGTTTTCCGTCAGGGAAAGCTGCTGAAGCGAGATGCCGGTCAGCTCCTCAAAGGTCATTCCGGAGGCTGCGGTCTTCATATCTGCGGCTGCGGTGAAGGTGCGGTTATACCAGCGGATTCTGCCGGAATCCGCCTCGCACAGAAGAATCGGCATGTCAAGCTTTGTCAGAAAATCAAGAGACAGATTGCCGAGCAGCGGCTGGATCTCGCTTCCCGTGCCCTTGCCGGAGACCTTTCCCGCGGCGAGCCGGAACAGAATGCCGGTCATGATGACAAGGCACAGGTAGATGATGAGAATCGCGGCGGTATAAAACAGCGGCTCTTCGGGATTCTGCGCGGCAAAGTATGCCGCTGCGCCGATGGCAGCTACAGAGAAAATGCAGATGAGGAGTGTACGGAGAAAAACGGGATTACTGATGCGTTTTTTCAATCGAGATAGCATGGCGGATATTCCGTGCGGCATGCTGCGGCCGGATTCCTTTCTGTCGGATATTTTACCGCTGCCGGATGTCGGCTTGCGGGAACGGGAGCGTGGCGGGTATGGATGCGGACCCCAAGCGGGCGGAGAGCTCTTCCGGAAACGGCGGACCGGCAGAATTCCCGCCCCGGAACACATCGGCTTCCGCGCTGCGGCTATTGCTGCGAGCGGTTGCTTTTGAGAAGCAGCCGCAGCCCCCGGGATATACCGGGCTGCATGCCGAACAGAGCGAGCAGAAGCAGGCTGTATACGGGGGAAAAAAGAGATGCGGCAATCGGGAGAAGGATGCAGAGCGCCGCCAGCCCCGGCTTCTTCTTTGAACGGACCAGTCCGGCGACCGTATGCACGCCGGAGACAAGAAAGCCCGGGAGAAGCAGGAGAAACACATTGGCGGCTGCCATTTCGGGTATGCCGCCCGCCGCATTTCCCACAAGGTTGATCAGGAGCAGAGCGGCGGCGAACAGAATGCAGGCGGATGCCGGCATCTCAAGCTCCCACGGGGACATGATTTCCGGAAGGCGCATGATGCGGTTCAATACATAAAGGACCCATGCGGCTCCCCATGCCATGAGAAGCGCACAGATACCGATGATTGCAGGGAGCAGTCCGAGCAGATAGTTGATATACGCCTCTGCCTGCTGTGCGGAGAAAACGGCATAGAGCTCTCCGTTGTACTGCGTGCGGATGGATGTGATATAGGACCGGACGGAATCGAGCGGTTCTTTTGCCGCCTCCTTGATCACATCTGCCGAAACGGTACCGTACTGCACGAGAAGAGCGCTTCCGGCAGCTGCGATAAGCAGCAGAGCCGCCGAAACGGCGGAAATGATAAGCGGAACGCGCATGGACTTCCATCCGGACACGGCTCCGCCGGCGGCAGGGAGCAGCGTCAGAAAGAGCAGCGAGAGCAGGGCTTCAGCTGCTGATTGGGAAAGCAGCAGTGCGATAACTGCCACCGGAATCGCGAGCAGCAGCGGCTTGCGCGATGCGGAAATATAACATACGAATGCCACAAACCCCGCCGACAGGGACGGAAGCAGAAGAAATGCGGGTGTGACGGAGGAATACGCCGGATGAAGGGCTGCGGCTCCCGCAAGCAGCATAAGAAGGATGACGGTGATGACCGGAACGCCGCGAAAAGGCGGCACATCATCGGGTTTTCTCTTTGCGAAGACCATTGCAGCTCCTTTCTCGGTATCGGAAGTCGGAATTGCTTGGCGGTGAGCGGTATTGTGACGCGAAAACGCCGGCAGCTGTAACATTTTTGCAAAGCCGTCAGGCAGCGTGTGTGCCGATGAGGCACACGCCGGAGCGGTCGGCTCCGGGAAAGCTTTCGAAGAAAGACTTTTGCGCGGATTATACCATGAAGCAAAAATGTGTGCTTGCACGGACATTTTTGCAAAGCCGTCAGGCAGCGTGTGTGCCGATGAGGCACACGCCGGAGCGGTCGGCTCCGGAAAATCTTTCGTAGAAAGATTTTTGCGCATATTATACCATATAGTATAGCATTAACTGATAAATTTGTAAATAACGATTTGTAAATAAAATTTTCTTGCATGTATGGGGACTGTCGGACAGAATGCCGGAAGGGGAAGGAGGCATTGGGAAAGGGTGCGGCAGTCGAACGGATGACGGCAGAACAGCATTGAATTTTCCACGATTCACCCCGGAGAATCCGGGACGGGAGTACGGCAGCACAGTCCGAAGAGCGCTTTGACACCGGGATTTCCGTGCAGGGAAGAGGGATTCTCAAACGGCTTTCCCGCAGAAAAGCAGGCAGATTCCGGTGTCTGTAAAATATCCCGCTTTTCCTTTTGATACTTGACAAATCGGGAGAAATTATGTATGATATTTTTGATACGGACTTTTTTAACGACATATTGCTTATTCCAATTGACATGAATTTTAGCGGCGTACAAAAGAGAAAAGAAACGCGGTGACAGGGCACGATGCGGGGCTCCGGCTTTGGTAAATCCGGGATTCCCGTTTCGCCGGTCCGCCGGAAAACAAAGGCTTTGTTTTCATTTGCCGTATGGCAGGATGAGGTATGATGATGCAGAACACGGGCGGAAATAACAGAGGAAACGGACGGGATGGACATCGGACCGGCACAGGACGCCCTGCGGGGATGCCGGATAACCGCGGGATGAATCGGGGAAGCGGCGGACCGGGTCCCCGCCCTGCTGCGCGGAACCCGCAGAGCGGAAATCCGAGGGGCGGAAATCCCAGATATATGAGACAGGATGTAAGCGGACAGGGAAGCAGGCAGGAGCGGATACGCAATCCGCAGGCATACGTGCGGCGGAGCGGGAAAAATCCGGGAGGCAGAAAGCGCAGACCGGACACCGGTATGATCGCGGTGCTTCTTCTGTCTGCTGTTGCTGTGGTTGCGATGGTGGTTATTTGCTGTGTTGCGCTGTCGGGAGGCTTTGGCAAAAAGCCCTCTGCCGACGGGACGGGAACCTCCTCCGGTACAGGCGGGACGGAAACCGCATCGGCAATCGGCACAGAACCGGAGGAGGCAACCTCCGGCAGCACGGAGACGGAGACGCCTGCGACCGATGCGGAAACAGACGCCCAGACCGGAGGCACGGTGCCGGTCGGACCGTCGCAGCCGCATGACGGAAAGCCGATTGTTGTGGTTGACCCCGGACACGGCTTTGCGGACGGAGGAAGCACCTCCGAGCTGATCAGCCCGCTTGCGGAAATGGATATCAACCTTGCCATTTCGCTGAAGCTGAAGAAAGCCCTGGAGGATGCGGGCTGTGAGGTGATCATGACGCATGACACCAATGCAATCCCGGCAGGGAAGCCGGCAGGGTATCTGTTCAACAAATACGCCCGCCGGGAAATGACGGAGGGATTGGAGTATGTGGACTTTTTCATTTCCGTTCACTGCAATTCCTTTGGGGACGAGTCGGTAAACGGCACGCGGCTGTACTACTGCACGGAAAATTCCGAAAAGACTGCCGGATATGCCGAGAAGATGGCGGATGCGATCTATAACCTTCTTCCGGGAAAGAAGCCGAAGGTTTACCCGCAGTCAAAACAGGATACATTCGTTGTTATCAATACGCGGAAATGCCCTGCGATTCTGGTGGAGGTCGGTTTTTTGACCAACCAAACAGATGCGGAGAACATGCTGGATGAAGCATGGCAGCAAAAGATGGCTGACGGCATTGCGGCGGGGATTGCATCCGGACTGCTTCATTGATCAAATGACGGAAGGGGAAATATCAGATGGCGAACAAGCCCGTTACGATCACAGATGTGGCGGTGAGCGCCGGCGTCTCGGTATCGACAGCAAGTAAAGCGCTTTGCGGAAAGGGCAGAATGGGAGAGGATACGCGCTCCCGGATCGTTGCAATCGCAAAAAATCTCGGATATAAGCCGAATCGTGCGGCACAGGCGCTTTCGCGGCGTACCGTGACGGTGGCTGCACTCCTCAGCAAATCGCCGGTGGAGGTTCAGCGTATTCTGAGAAAAGGACTTGCCGATGCCTTTGAACAGTATGCGTCTTTTAATGTGAATTTCTGCCTGTACGAATATGAGGAAGACAGCGGCGAGCACGGTCTGATCGGCAAGCTTTCCGAAATACAGGGGAAAGCGGACATTCTGATTATGCAGTGCGGCGATATGCTGAGCGAACGGAGCATCAAGCTGCTTGAAACCAATAATCTGCCGGTGGTGACGCTGGTTTCCGGCGCTACCCAGCTGAGCAATGCGGTCACCTCGGTTGTGGTAAATGCGGAGACGGTCGGAAAGGTTGCGGCACAGTTTCTTTCCATGACCGGCGCATCGCATACCGTGATTTTTGCGGGACGTCCGGGTATCTATGTGCATGAACGGAATATTTTCGGCTTCCGCAGCGCGGCGGAGCAGTACGGACTGACGCTGGAGGGTGTTTACTATACGGAGGACAAGTGGGACAAGGCTTACGCATGCGCGAAACAGGCGTTTGGGGCACACCCTGAAATTGACGGTATCTTCATATCGTCATACCTTGCTCCCTCCGTATGCAATTATCTGAAGGAGCAGGGACTGGCGGATAAGGTCAGAGTGATCGGGGTCGATCTGTATCAGGATATTGTGGACTGCCTCAATGACGGCAGTCTGAACGCAACGATTTATCAGAATCAGTACTTGCAGGCAAGAACTGCGGTCGATATCGCGATGGACTGCATCAGCGTCGGCTACAGGATCCTGCCTCCGGTGCGGATTAAACCGGAGCTTGTGATGAGCAGCAATCTTGACTGCTACTTCATCGAATAAAGGACGGTTAAAGCCGGGCAGAGGTCCGCTGTGAACTCCTTCGGGACGGCTGTGCACAATGGCGTGAAACGGATGGCTTGAAAAAGCAGGTATCCCGGGAACGGTGTGCTGTCCTTCGGAGTGCCGATGCATCATGCCGGCAGAAAAGGGACGCGGATCCGGCGGGTGCGCCCGAACAAGCGGGTTCTGACAAATAAGCTTATCGGGTTGGGCTGACGCTGAAAAAGAAACGGAGGTCAATGGATCAAAGCCGTTCATTTTGCCGGAGCGGGCAGGGCGTGATGACCGATGACCTTGATAAACTGAAGCGTATAGGGGGAGCCCCTCGTTTTGCGTTTTTCACGCCCCTTCGATACTGCTCCTGGCAGCTGAATACCGCAGCTTTGCCGCGGGAAAAGCCGAAAAAACAAAGGGGCAGAGGTAAAAGCAACCGGGATCGCATCAAAAATACCGGAATCCCGGATGGCATGTATGCTGGGCTGCTAAAATATTTAGGTTTTAACTGCTCCTCCGGCATTTTCCCGGTGCGTGTCTTGCTGTTTTGCCGTCAAAGAGATCAGGAAAACGAAAAAGGGAAAGCGGCGGGACAGCCTTAAAAATATAGGCGCCCCGACCGGCATATTTAGAGAGGGCTGCTAAAAACCTCGGTTTTTAGCAGCCCCCTATTTTGTTTTTTCGACTGTTTCCTGTCTTATCCGGGAAATCAAATCCGAATCCGGACGGGATTCGAATTGCGGTCAGCTGTCAAGCTGATTACTCCGCCTTTTTCTTTTTGACGACCACGAAAACCACAATGGCGGCGACTACAACGACTGCGGCGATGATCCCGATGATCAGACCGGTGTTGCTGCCGGACTGCTGAGCGGCGGGAGCCTTGGTCTCCTGCGTCTTGGTTTCGGAGGAGGTGGAAGGAGCCTTTGTTTCTGCTTTGGTTTCAGTCTTTGTTTCCGCTTTGGTTTCAGCCTTTGTTTCGGGCTTTGTTTCCGGTTCGGTTTCCGGAATGACATACTCGCCGTTTGCGGGAACCAGATAGCAGTCCTTCAGGTTCTGCCATGTCTTGGTATGGTAAGAGGAGGAGGTGGAGCTTTCCCCGAAGTTGATGGTGGTAAACGGATCGCCGTTGCCCTGACCGAGCGTGACACCGCAGGTGAAGCCGATCATGCTTCCGGTTTTCATTGCGCCGGAAAAGACGAATTCAGACCACGGCAGGGCGCACTCATAGACTACATGATCGCCGTCGCGGGTGATCTTCACATCAAACTCCGTTGCCTTGCTGTTGGTGAAGGAATACTGCATGACAGCGCCGTCCTCATTGATTGCCATGCCCCAGTCGTCATAGGTTTCAATGTCCTTATCGCCGAGCTGAAGCTGAACACAGTAGTTCTGCCACATGACGTCCGCTGCCTTCTTCTGCTGGAAGCCGGCAAAATTCGTGTCAAGCGCGACATACAGATTATCGCTGTCCCACGAAAGGTAAACATTCATATAGCAGGTTTCGGGACCGACGTAATTTTCATCGATCGCCTTGCCGGCGTGATAGTACCAGCCGCTTGTATTGGAAACAGCGGTTGCAAAGGTTTCGGCGTCTCCCGTAAAGGTGTATGTAGCCTCCGGCCACTCATCCGGTGAGATGGTTCCGTCGATTTTCGGAGCTTCATCTGCTTTGCGGATGTAAATATAAGGCGCGTCCATGGATTCTGAATAGCCTGCGCTTGCCGAGACCGCCATGGCAACAGCCATGAGAACGACCAGCGCAACAGATATCATCTTTTTCAAGGTTAGATATCCCCTTTCTTTGTTTTGTGATGCTTTGATTATACTATCAACTTGTAATTAGTATGTGAATATACGGTAAATTATGTGTTTCCTGTCGGGAAAGGGCCAAAAGATACGCAGTCTTCGGCTTTGTCCGCGCGGTGCGGCTTCTGCGGCAGTCCAGACGGCTTTGGGTCAACCGTTTTAAGCAGGGAATGCGGCGCGGAGCCTTCCTGCGGTGTTCCGCTCGGGCACGCGCTGCACTGCTTCCGGAGAGGATGCGGCTGAGCAACGTCGGAAGCGGCAGTCTGCTTGCTTTGATCCGGAAAATATGTGCGGAGGCGATCCGGAGATGCGTTCGCTTCGGTCAAAAGGTATCTTTCGGTGGGAGTCTTCCCGGGTTCACACAGTGAAACAGTCTGAGGGGCAAAGAACCGCTTCTGGCGGCATGCAGCGGCTTGGAAACGGTTCTTTTTTATACTGAAATCAGCGCTCCAGATATGCTTCGCGGTCGGGACCGACGGAAACGTATTTGATGTGGCAGCCGACTGCCTTTTCTACATAGCTGATATAGTCAACGGCTTCCTTCGGCAGATCCTTTTCGGAGCGCGCGCTCGAAATGTCGCATTTCCAGCCGGGCAGATACTCATATACCGGCTTTGCGGCGTTCAGAGCTTCGCCGGTCGGGAAGTCGTGCAGCAGCTTGCCATTGACCTCATACGCTACGCAGACCGGAATGCGGTCGCAGTAGGAGAGAACATCCAGCTTTGTCAGGGCAATGCAGGTAGCGCCCTGGCAGAGAACGCCGTAGCGGGATGCAACCGCATCAAATCCGCCGACTCTTCTCGGGCGTCCGGTTGCGGCACCGTATTCTCCGCCTGCTTCACGCAGAGCGTTGCCCTCCTCGCCGAACAGCTCACAGGTGAAGGGACCTTCTCCGACACAGGTGGAATAAGCCTTCATGATTCCGACAACCTCGTCAAGCGGTGCACCGGGAATGCCGGCGCCGATCGGAGCGTATGCGGCGATCGTGGAGGAAGAGGAGGTGTACGGATAAATACCGAAGTCAATATCCCGCAGGGCGCCGAGCTGCGCCTCAAACATGATGCGCTTGCCTTCTCTGCGTGCTTTGTTGAGATATACGGAAACATCGCAGACGAAGTCCCTGAGCTGTCCGCCGTAGGTTTCAAGCCATGCCATCATGTCGGCAGTGGCGATAGCTTCATGACCGTAGCCGTTCTGAATGGTGAGGTTCTTCCATTCCAGAATGGCAGCGAGCTTTTTCTCCAGCTTTGCAGGCTCCATGAACAGATCGCCCATGCGGAGCGCCTTTTTCATGTACTTGTCACCGTAGACCGGACCGATCCCGCGGCGGGTCGAACCGAACTTTGCGTCTGCCAGACGGTCCTCCTCCAGGCAGTCCAGAAGCTTGTGATACGGCATGCAGATGACTGCCTTGTCGGAAATCTTCAGGTTTGCCGGCGTGACGGAAATTCCCTTGTCCGTCAGGCGCTTCATTTCGGTGCAAAGATGCTCCAGATCGATGACCATGCCGTTGCCCATAATATTGACCGTGGAATCCCGCAGGATGCCGGACGGCAGCAGGTTCAGAATGAACTTTCCTTTTTCATTTACAACGGTGTGTCCCGCGTTGTTGCCGCCCTGGTAACGGCAGACAATATCGTAATCGGATGAAAGCAGGTCGACCATGCGTCCCTTGCCTTCGTCACCCCAGTTGATGCCGACGATTGCTGTTAACATGCTAATCCACCATGGCTTTCGCTTTGGCGAAAGCTTCCTTTCTTTGGAAAATCACTTTCTTTGAAAATCGGTTTGGAAGAAGCCCCGGTGTGCCCCTGGAGGCTGCACCGGTGGCAAAAAGAGCTTTTCGGTCATAATCTGCCGCAAAGGCAATGGACCGAAAAACGAATGCACTTTTCATCGGTTGCCTGTTTTTATTATACCGAAAAAGGGCGAAAAAGTAAAGAGCGGCTCATATTAATTTTTTTTATGGCTGATATAAAAAGCGGGGGCGGAGACAGGTGCGCGATGAGACTTGCCGGATGTTCTTGCCGCCGGGCAGAGCAGGATTCGACCGGGATACGGAAAAGCGCTCTCCGCCGATGCAATTAAAAGGAAGGTGTAAAAAATGTCCCCCACCGGCATTGGTCCGGACGGACAAGCGCCCCGTTTTGCTGCGGGGAAAGCTGAAAAAACAAAGGTACGGAGCAAAAACGGAAAAAATCGCATCAAAAATGCCGGCATTCCAACCGGCATTTTTGTGGGGCTGTTAAAAACATTGCACTTTTAACAGCCCCTTCGTGGGAAGGAGTATTTATGCGTTCTTCCCTTATTTAAAGATTCAAGTCAAAACTCAGCGGCGCTTCTTGGAGATAACGACTGCGGCGCCCAGAGCCAGAACTGCAACTGCAACAACTGCCGCGCTGAAGTCAGCGGTCTGCGGCGGGTTGTCGGGCGTGTTGTCCGGATCGGTTTCGGGGTCGGTCTCGGTCGGCTGCTGGGAAGCTACAGGGTTTTCGATCACATTCAGCGTATAGGTGCCTTCTCCGGTTGTGTCGTCTTTACCATCGTTGTAAGCGGCAAAATCGGTGTTGTCATCAAAGATGGTGAAGATAACCTTTCCGTCTGCACCCTTGATAACGATGTTGTCCAGATAGCAGATGCCTGCTTCGGTAGCCTCGGAAGCAATCAGGAAGCCGTCAATGGTATCGCTCTCATAGTCGTCCAGCTTGAATACGCGGTGATACCATTTTTCAAATGCCTGATCGCTGATGTCGGTCTTCGGATGGCAGCCGATGCCGTTCTGGTCTTTGACGCCAACGCCGACTTCGATTGCATCTCTCATGTCGGCATGACCTTCTTCGGCAGCGATGACATTGACCGCGCCGAGACCGGCAACATCGTTTTTCAGATAAACGTCATACTCAAAGGTGGCGCCGTCGGGAATCGTTACATTTGCAACGGAGAACTTGATATAACGGAAGAACTTATCTCCGGAGCCGGGGGTGAAATTGAATTCTAGCACCTTGTCAGATGCGGCAGATGCGGAAAACATGCCGAGAGCTGTCAGCAGCATGGCGGCTGTCAACAGAACAGACAGAATTTTTTTCATAGGTTGTTTCCTCACTTTCTGAATTGTGTTTGCAATTGGATTTACAGCTTTATTGTAACAAAAAATTCATGCTATGTCAATAAAAAGGCCGTTGATTGGGCAAAATTGTAAACTCATACAAAAGCGAGAGGGCTTTTTTTGATAAATTGCCAAGGTTATATGTGACGATGTAAAAATTCTATCGTTGGGCGGTCGGAGAAGAGGCACGCATGAAAAGAGGAATGCAGTGCCTGCCGGCTGGGGGCGTGTGTAAGCTCGAGTGTAAACAGGCGGCGCATGAGGGAAAGACAGAGGGAAGATGAGGGCGGGTTTCTCTGAGGAGCGGAAAAGAGCGGAAACGTGCATATGCGGGGAGAGATGCGGCTGCGCGTGATTAATCGGGGATGCAGCACGGATGAAGGAGCAGAGGACGCGGGATAAAGGCGGCTTCTCTGAAGATTCCAAAAAGAGGGAAGGTGCATTGCAGAGTTAAAAGTGCGGACTGCGGCGTGCGCAGATTGCATCAAGGGAACTGCGGCAGTGCCGGGAGAGGAAAAGAGACAAAACGAACCCCCGGAATCGGAAAAAGCGTCAGCTGCGGCATCGAATCAAGAAAGCGGCGGCGTACGGGCGAAAGAGCAGAGAAAAAGAAACGCCTGCCCGTATGAGGAGCGGAAAAGAGCGGCGGCGCAGTGTGAGACTGAACCGGTGCGCTGATGCACGCGAAGCGCCGGAAATGCAGAAAACCGCCCGTGAGGCGGCGGAAATACATCCGAACCGTTCACGGGCGGCTTATTTTGCGGTTATGCGGTCTGTCAGAAACGAGGCTGACTTTCGGAATCCGGCTTCAGACCGGACGGAAAGACTTCGCAGACAGACTCACTCCGGCATCAGTGCTTCTTGGAGATAACGACCGCAGCACCCAGAGCCAGAACTGCAACTGCAACGACTGCAACGCTGAAATCAGCGGTCTGAGGCGGATTGACTTCGCCGCTCCCGGAGCCGCTCTCAGAGCCGCCGTCAGTTTCGGGAGCTTCACCGAAGGTGAAGGTCAGGCGCTGAACGATCTTATAGCCGTTGTAATCATCTCCAGAGTGGTCAGCGTAGAACAGAATCAGGTCATAGGTCTTGCCGTTTGTCGGAGGCTCAACGCCGATGCCGCTCTGATCCTCGACCCAGTCGTCGGAAACAGTAAGCTCAATGGTGTTGGGCAGCGTCTGATCGGCGTTGGCAGTTCCCTCAAATCTGTTGGTGTCGTCAACATACCACCAAGTATACAGGGAAGCCTCTTTGGACTCAATTGCTTCCTGCGTAGCGCCGGTCGGATAAATGCCGATCCATGCATCGCCGAGCAGGTTGTCCGCTGCGTTTTCAATCTTTACGGTGAATTCCCAGATGCCCTCTTCGGGATCCTGCATCTTTACATACGGGGATTCCATTGTCATTTTCAGCTCGCCCTCTGCGGAAACAGCAGAAAACAGACCGAAAGCTGCAGTCAGCATGCAGACTGCGAGAAACACAGATATCAGTTTTTTCATGTGTAAAACTCCCTTCTTAAACCTTTGCGGTTCATTTATAAGATTAACAGAAAATTTAACTTTTGTCAATATTATCTGCGATAAAACGAAGCCGTTGTTTTGCCGAAAATGCTGCAGGGAATATTGTGCAACATGACGGAAATCCGGGGGCTTTTTTGCTGCCGGGGCTGTTTTCTGTCTCCTGCGGCTCTTTGCCGGGAAATGTGGGTTTCCTGCGGACGCGCATCCGGGCACGGGAAAGGCGGAAACCGGTCAGTTCTGCTTCTGCACGCTTTTGTATTCATCGTAAAAATGATAGTACGGACAGGACGCGGTATCGCGCGTGATAAACCGGTACAGGTCGTCCTCGTCCAGATTGTTCCGGCAGCAGTAGGTTTCCGTGAAATCGTCGTAATCGTAATAAACGCAGGTTTCGCAGTTTGAGGCGGGCTTATTTGCACGCGGCTTCTTTTGTGTTGGTTTTTGACCGTTCTGCATGAATGAACCTCTTTCAGCGGATATAGGGATACAGGGCTTTGACAGACGGCACGACAGCGAGAGCGCCGCAGCTTTGCAGGCGCTTTTCGCTCTGGTGTCCGATTGCAATGAGAATGCAGTCGGCTCCGAGCGCCCGGGCGGTTTCCGCATCGTGATCCGTGTCGCCGACAAGGAGCATACGGCGCGGCTGCTCCCGCTCCTTCCAGGTCAGCGCAAGCTCTATTTTGCTGGCTGCATGAATGTTGTCCAGCCCGAGGATCTCATGAAAAGCATCCGTAATGCCGAGTGCATCCGTTTGCCTGCGGAGCATATGGAGCTCTGTGGCGGAGAGCAGAATCTGCCGATACTTTCTTTCCTTTATATAAATAAGCAGTTCTGCGGCTCCCGGCTGGAGCGCCGCACGGTCAGCTTCTCTGCGGTATTCGGCTACCCATTCGACCGCCAGCCTTTCATACGGCTCTTTGTCAAAATCAAAGCCGAGCGAGCGGTAATAGTCTATGATCGGGAAACGGAACAGCTCCCGGTATTCCTCCGCCGATGCGATCGGGCGCATGCCGCGCCTGTTCAGAAGCGTGTTGATGCTGCGGATGCCCGCACTGACGTCGTCAAGGAGGGTTCCGTTGAAATCCCAGATGATATGTGAATAATATGACATAAGACGGCTTGCACTCTCCTTATGAGCGGCGGACGGCGTCGGAGCTATCTCCGCATCCGGCAGACAGGACTTCACTGCGGGAACGGGAAAAAGAGGCTTGACTGTGCGGCGGAGCCGAAGGGGCACGGGACGGCTGTACGGCAGCGTCCGCGAAAACGGCGGGGCGTCTCTCTGTTACTGTCCGTACAGAGAAAGCAGATAGTCTCCCGTTGTTTTGACATACTGCCACTGCGCGTTTCTCATATACAGCGGAAGCGTCCACGGGATGCGTTTGACTTCAAAGTCAAAGACGCCTTCATAGCCAATCTCCTTCAGGGTGTGCATGATAGGCTCCCAGCGGATGTTGCCGAAAAATACGGGGAGGTGATGGTCATCGTCCCCCCAGTTGTCATGCACATGGACGCACTTGAGGCGCGAGCCGATCTGCCTCAGGCAGGGGCAGGCATCCTCATATACAAGGTGACCGTGTCCGAAATCCCAGCAGATGCCGGCATACGGCGTGCGGAAGCTGTCGGTCAGTTCGATCAGCTCCTCCACCCGTGCGCAGTGCCAAGGCAGAAACGGAGGCTCCTTGAAGTCCGCCATGTTTTCGATGGCGATGCCGATTCCGTTCTTTTCGCCAAGCTCAATGAACGGGGCAAAGTAGTCGTGGTTTTTCTGCATGGAGTCCCGCGGCGCAGGAAGGGAATAGTCGGTTGCGGGATGCGTGACGGTCCATTGGGCGCCAAGCTCCTTTGCAATCAGGACGGAGCGGCGGCACAGCTCGTCAAGGTCGCTGTTTCTGCCGTCATTGGCAAAATTATAGTACGGCATATGGCATTGACGGTAGGTGATGCCGATTTTTTGGGATGCCTCCGCAATGCGCTTGCCCCAGTCCAGCCAATCGGGGCGCCGGAGCGGAGAATCCGGCTTTGTTCCGTCGCAGAAGATGCAGTCCAGACTGTCAAAGCCGAGCTGCTTGTAATTTCGGATTTCATCGATATACGGCCGCATGCCGCTGTTATGATCGAGAATGAACAAATTGAGTGTGGTGGAGAGAATCATTCGGCGGTTCCTTCCTTTCCGATCGGGCGTTTCTCCGGGCGGGAGCATGTCACACCGCCGTCCGCGATCCGGCTTGCCGGTTATTTTTCCTCTTTTTTGTCAGAATCGTATGCTTCTTTGACCTCGGCAAGGAAGCGGTCCCAGTGCGGAAGAATGTACAGAGGGCAGTTCTTTCCGACGTTTTCAAAAAAGCGGTCGCCCCCGTGCATCCAGTAATTGTGTGTATATACGTCAAGCGTGGGGTCCAGTCCGTGTCTGCGGCAGAGGCAGGCGACAAGCAGGATCAGCGTTTCCTCCGATTCCCGGTCCGGACCGATGCATTCGATGGAGATCGTGTCCATGTTGCCGTTTGACATGTTTCCTCTGTGGTCGCGGCTCGGCGTGGAGCCGTCGGCGGCATGCCAGCCCTGCTCATCGTCGCGCAGCTGCTGCCAGATTACGTCGTGCCAGACCCAGTAATGGACCGCAACGCCGCGCATGTTGCAGTTCGGGTAGGTTGCGCGCTGATACTGCTCCGCCATGTCGGTTCCGGGCTCCGCTTCTATCTCGGGCGTATTATGTACGGTGATGCCCTTCGGTTTGCCGGTGCCGTTGTTCAGAAGTGCATTTTCCTTGACATAGCCGCCTTTCGGCACATAACTGCACTGCTCTTTGTCGGATACGGCAAAGTCGGGCGTCAGCTTTTGAAGAATCGTAATCTCTCTGCCGCCGATTTTTTCTTTCAGAATTTTGTCCGGTGTGGTGAATTTGGTGCTCATCGTGAAATATCATTCCTTTCTTTTTTGAAAGTGTTTTATTTGTGAAGATCCGTCTGCCGCTTTGCCGGAAGGCGGTCCGGGACGAGAGGCTTCCGGATGTCAGCCGGTATTCCGGTATCCGGAAAGGGAACCCTGCCGCGGCAGAGCGGGCTTGCTTCGGCAAAGGACAATCACGGGTTTCCCGGCGAAGAAAGACCTTGAAGGAAGCTCTGTCAGCCGTCGGCTTGAATCACGGCAACCCGGTCGTTTCCGCTGTAATCCTTCAGGATGTCACACGGGTGAAGCGCCCGGATGCGCTCTGCCTGGTCGTATCCGATCTCAAGGATCAAAAGCCCGCCTTTGTTCAGACAGGAAAGATAGCCGTCCAGCAGCACCCGGTAAAAGTTCATGCCGTCTTCCCCGCCGTCCAGTGCGAGCCTCGGCTCCTGCCGGACCTCATCGGAGAGGGTTTCTATGACGGAGGAATTGATATAGGGCGGGTTGGAGACGATGATGTCAAACCGTCTGCCGTCCAGAACCGTCTTCGGCGGGTCGCGCAGAATATCTGCTTTTTTCAGGGTAATACGATCCCCGACACCGTTTCTTTCCGCATTTTCCCGCGCCATGGAGAGTGCGCCCTCCGAAATATCGACAGCCAGACAGGAGGCGTCTTTCCGGTGGACCAGAGCAGAAACCGCAATACAGCCGCTCCCGGTGCACAGATCGGCAAACACGCCGTTTTGCGGGAGACGTCGGATCAGCTCGTCCACGACATGCTCGGTCTCCGGCCTCGGAATCAGGCAGTCCCGGTTCAGACGGTAGGTTTCCCCGTAAAAATACCATTCGCCGATAATATATGCCAAAGGCTCATGCAAATCAAGCATGCGGGAGGCTGCCGCGCGAAAATCGGATTCCTTCGGAAAATGCTCCCGCAGCAGCTCTTCCTCCAGTCGGGTCAGGGCTTGCATGCGTCTTCTGCGCTGTCTGCCGGTTCGCCGGGCAAGTCAGGGGAGGCATCGGATGTTTGTGCACCGCATGCCGCGCAGCCGTCTGCTGCCGCAGGGGGGCAGGCATCCGGGGAGCGGGGGGCTTCCGGACCGGCCGGGGAATGCTCCGGGGCGTTGTCCGGCTCCGGAGCCGCACTGACCGCTTCCGGCATTTCCTTTGGGGCGTGGGCGTCCGGCTCTGATGCGGAATGCGTATCCTCATCGGCGGACTGATTTTCTTTCCCCTCCGGGAATTCCTCCGGGATGGCGTGCTTCAGTGCCGCGATGGCGCATTCGATCTGTGAAAGATCCGGTTCGCGCGTGGTCAGACGCTGGATCCAGAGTCCGGGCGCGGAAAGAATGCGGATCACAGGATTGTCGTGCTTGCCGGCAAACATCAGAAATTCATAGCCGATGCCGACGATCAGCGGGAACACGGCAAGGCGGCAGATGACCCGTAGCCACACCGGATTGGTCGGGATAAACGGCAGAGCGCCGACCAGAATGCCGATAATCAGCATGACAAAGATGAAGGAGGTTCCGCAGCGCGGATGGAACCGGATATAGCGCTTGACGTTTTCCGGGGTCAGCTCCTCACCGTTTTCATAGCAGAAGATGGTTTTATGCTCCGCACCGTGATACTCAAAGGTGCGGCGGATATCCTTCATCAGGGAGATCAGGGAAAGATATATCAAAAAGATACAGATCTTTAAGACGCCTTCAATCAGACTGGTGACAAAATGGCTGAAGGAGGTGTGAAACAGCGCCGACAGTCCCTTGACGGCAAGGCTGGGCAGATAGACAAACACGGCAAACGCGAACACGATTCCCAGAATACCGGAAATGGTCATCAGAATGCCGAACAGATATTTTCCGCAATGCTTCAGAAGCCATTCCTCAAATTTGTTTTCCGGTTCTGCCTCGTCAATTCCCATCGCCTCTGCCGAAACTGCCAGCGTTTTATAGCTCAGGAGCATCATTTCAACGAAATTGACAACACCCCGCAGGATCGGAAGATTCAGGATTTTGTATTTTTTGCGGACGGAGGCGCAGTGGTCCGTTTTGACGGAGATGCTTCCGTCCTCCTTCCGGACGGCAACGGCATACCGGTCACGGCTTTTCATCATGACGCCCTCCAGAACCGCTTGACCGCCGGCAGTTCCGAGGCGCCGTGCGACCGGGTGGTCGCAGCGCTTCATTGTATCAGACATCGGTGGAATCCCTTTCTGCTTCGGTTTTATGGATGATGCGGCGGCGCAGGGGAGGAAAATGCCTCTTTGCAGAACCGACGCACTGTATTCACATCTATTATAACAATCCGCTGCCCTTTTGTAAACGGTTTTTTATGAACAAACAGAAGAATTCGTATGCTGTCTGCACCGCTTCTGTCAAGCCGCAGATGCCGCATGGGCAGAAAACGGCAGAAAAAGAGCCGGACGGTGTTTTCATAAGAGCTTTTGGATTCTGCCGTTTGCTGACCTGCGCCGAGGAAACAAATTGAAGAAAAGGCTTGACAAAGCGGGAAATGCATGCTATACTGTGTAAAGCATTTTGCTTTACAGTGCCGCAAGGAGATGTTCATGCATACAGAACGCGATTTGCTGAATAAAAGTGAGCGGATATCTCTGCTGCTTGATTTTTACGGAGAGCTGCTCTCGGAAACGCAGAAACGGGCGATGGAGATGTTTTACAACGAAGATCTCTCGCTTTCCGAAATAGCGGAGGAAACCGGCATTACAAGACAGGGCGTGCGCGACCGGATCGTCAAGGCGGAGCGGATTCTGACCGATACGGAGAAAAAGCTCGGGCTTGCCGCGCGGTTTGAACAGGCGCGGGAAGGGCTTGACTATCTGGTCGGAGGACTGGAGCGGCTTCACAGGGAGACCGGCGCCCCGGTAGATGATCTTGTGGAGGTTGCAGGGAAGCTCCTGTGACGCGGGTGCCGATCGCGGCAGGGGAACGGCGGGTATCCGAAGCCGGTCTGTCCGGGATGACGGCGCGATTACGAAATTGAGGAAAGGATGCTTTCGCCGGGCGAAAGCGAAGGACATAACATCATGTTTCAGAGTCTTGTGGATAAGCTGAACGATGCGTTCCGGAAGTTTAAAAACAAGGGTAAGCTGACCGAAAGCGATGTCCGGGAAGGCATGCGGGAGATCAAACTGGCGCTTCTGGAGGCGGACGTCAACTATAAGGTCGTGCGGGATTTTATCAAGACCGTGACCGAGCGCGCGGTCGGCGCCGATGTTCTGGAAAGCCTGATGCCCGCTCAGATGATCGTCAAGATCGTCGATGAGGAGCTGACGGCGTTGATGGGCGGAGAGAACGCACGTCTGAATTTCTGCAACAACGCGCCGACGGTGATTATGATGGTCGGCTTGCAGGGCGCCGGAAAAACAACGCACTGCGGCAAGCTGGCGCTCTATCTGAAAAAGAATCAAAAGAAGCGTCCGCTGCTTGTTGCATGCGACGTATACCGTCCCGCCGCGATCCGGCAGCTTCAGGTGGTCGGAGCACAGATCGGCGTGCCGGTGTTTACGGTTGACGGCTGCACCTCGCCGGTGGAGATTGCAAAGGCAGGGCTGGAGCATGCAAGGGCACACGGGCACGATGTGGTTTTCATCGATACGGCAGGTCGTCTGCATGTGGACGAGGGAATGATGCAGGAGCTCTGCGACATCAAGGATGCCGTGCAGCCGAAGGAGATCCTTCTGGTGATTGACGCGATGCTCGGACAGGATGCCGTTAACGTGGCATCGTCCTTCCATGAAAAGCTGGACCTGACCGGCGTAATCCTGACCAAGCTGGACGGCGATACCAGAGGCGGCGCCGCGCTTTCGGTGCGGGCGGTGACCGGCAGACCGATCAAGTTCGTCGGAACCGGCGAAAAGCTGGATGCGCTGGAGCCGTTTTATCCGGACCGCATGGCGAGAAGAATTCTCGGCATGGGCGATGTACTTTCGCTGATCGAAAAAGCGGAAACCGCATATGACGAAAAGAAGGCGGCAGAGCTGGAACAGAAGCTCCGGAAGAGCACCTTTACTCTGGACGACTATCTGGATCAGTTCAGGCAGATCCGAAAGATGGGATCGATCCGCCAGATTCTCGAAATGATGCCCGGCATCGATAAAAAAGCGGTGTCAGAGGCAAACATCGATGAGCGGCAGATCGACCGCATGGAGGCAATTATTCTCTCCATGACGCCGGCGGAGCGGCAGAAGCCGTCTATCCTGAATGCATCCCGCAGGGTGCGGATTGCAGCGGGCGCAGGGGTTGCGGTTTGCGATGTCAACCGCCTGATGAAGCAGTATGAACAGGTCTGCCAGATGATGAAGCAGTTTTCGGGCAAGAACCTTTCCAAATTAAAAAGAAGAGGCATGAAAATGCCTTTCTGATAAAATTCAAAAACAGAAATCAAATTTTTCGGAGGAAACATACTATGGCAGTGAAAATCAGACTTACAAGAATCGGCGCAAAGAAGGCTCCCGCATACCGCATTATTGTTGCGGATTCCAGATCTCCCCGCGACGGCAAGTTCATCGATGCGATCGGACATTTCAATCCGATGACCGAGCCGGAGGAAATTGCAATTGATGCCGAAAAGGCAAAGCAGTGGCTGAAGAACGGCGCACAGCCGACCGAGAGAGTCAGAGCGCTTCTGAAGAAGCAGAACATTATTGAATGATGCGATAACGCTTTTACCGGAGGAAACGGAATGTTGGATTTAGTACAACTGCTTTCCGACCTGGCGCGTGCGATTGTAGATCAGCCGGAGGAGGTCAGCGTTTCCGAGGAGACTGACGGAGATACTGTGCTTCTGACGCTGCATGTTGCCGAATCCGATATGGGCAAGATCATCGGCAGACATGGAAAAATTGCAAAATCAATCCGTATGGTGATGAAGGCGGCAGCAAATTCCGCCGGCAGGAAAGTATCGGTTGAAATCAGATGAGTCTTTTCGGGCTGTCATACGGTGCCCGGATCGGAAGGCGGCTTCGGCCGCCTTTTTTGACGGGACAATCTGAGCGGATCCGGCAGTTTAGACTGGCAATCGACAGGTGCATGCTTTTGTCTGCCGCGTTTCGTCAGCCGGCTTCGGATGCGGCGGTCCGGACGTGCCGCAGCAGAGCGCTTTTGTTGAAATCCGGCTTTACAAACGGCTTTGGTTGTGCTATAATACTATCTGCCGAACAAACTCAGAGCGCTTCTTGAGCAGTCTTATCGGACGGCTGCTTCGTTGGGCTTGGCGCATAATCCGGAGATTGCCGCAATGCGTATTTTCACAAAGTGCGGGAGTGCTTCGGCAGAGTATGCCGCATCCGAAGGGCATCGCGCTCTTCGGGAAAAAGTCTGCGGAGCTGTTCCGGCACGCATGATCAGGCGGAAAAGGGAGAGCTGCCGTTGCGGCTTGCCTCGGGATTTCAGGAAAACCCCCTGTTCTGCGGCAAAGTGCCGGATGTCTGTTTCCCCGTGAAGCAGCTCGGTGTACGCCGGCTGCGTGATCGGCGGGCATGGGCAGGATGACGCTCCGGATTGTGCCCCGACACCGAAAAAAGGAGCATCCGACAGCGGAAGCATCTTCGGAAAGAGCTTTTTCGTCGGATGAAAGGAATATCGTGATGACAATTTTATTGACAGGCGGAACCGGGTTTATCGGCTCGCATACCGCCGTAGAGCTGGAAAAACAGGGATATCGTGTGGTTCTCTGTGACAATCTGGTCAACAGCAAGCAGGAAACCGCCCGCAGGATCAGCGGACTTGCGGGACATGACGTGCCGTTTTATCCTGTTGATTGCTGCGACAGGGAGGCGCTGCGCCGCGTTTTTGCCGCGGAAAAGCCGGATGCTGTGATTCATTTTGCAGGACTGAAGGCAGTCGGAGAGTCGGTTTTAAAGCCGCTCTTGTATTACCGGAACAACATAGACTCTGCTCTGACGCTTCTTGAGGTGATGAAGGAGTTCGGAGTCCGCCGGATCATTTTCAGCTCCTCCGCAACGGTATACGGCGTTCCCGCATCCTGCCCGATCGATGAAGCTATGCCGACAGGGGGCTGCTCGAACCCATACGGTTGGACAAAGTATATGATTGAACGGATCCTGACAGATGCCGGAGCGGCGGATCCCACGCTTTCCGTGGCGCTTCTGCGCTATTTCAATCCAATCGGTGCGCATGAGAGCGGGCTTTTGCTGGAAAACCCGAATGGGCTGCCCAATAATCTGATGCCGTATATTCTGCAGGTGGCATCCGGCAGACTGAAGCTGCTCCACGTGTTCGGAGACGACTACAAAACGCCGGACGGCACCGGGGTGCGCGATTATATCCATGTCATGGATCTTGCAAGCGGGCATGCGGCGGCATTGCGGTATATGGAAAGCCGCACCGGCGTGGAGGTGTTCAACCTCGGGACGGGAACCGGCTACAGCGTCCTTGACGTGATCCGGACATTTGAGAAGGTGAACGGCATCCGGATTCCGTATGTGATTGATGCGCGGCGTCCGGGGGACATTGATGAGAATTACGCCGATCCGGGCAAGGCAGAGCGTCTGCTGCACTGGAAGGCGGAGAGAAGCCTTGAGGATATGTGCCGGGACGCTTGGAACGCACAGAAACGGAATGCGGCGGAGCTTCCGGACACGATGCCCTGATATTTTACGGGGGAAAGGCGTGTGAGCCGCAGGGCGGCGCGCTCTTTGTGCGTAAACGGATGAATGGCGATGCGGCGTACCGGGGAAAAGCTTTGCGGGGAAACACGATTTGCACCGACTGCGGCTTTCCTTGCCGGGGCGGGCTTCTGCTTCATGAAATTGCTGCGGCAGGAAAGAACGCCGGGAATTTGCCGGAACGGATGCGCGGGGCTTGCATGAAGCATTCGTCCGGGGATGTCGGGGATGGCTGCTTTACGCCGGATTCTCTGCGGAAACGGCTTCGTTTTGCGGAAGCACGGAAGAATTTCATGACTGGCTGTGCCGCCTTGGCGGCGGAATGGAGATCGAAATGGAGGAACAGAGCAAGCGCGGCTTTGCGGCAAAGCTCGATAATTTCTGGTACTACCACAAATGGCATACGATAATAGGTGCCTTCGTGCTGATTCTTGCAATCATTCTGATCACACAGCTGACCGGAAGGGAATCCTATGACATGCAGGTTCTGTATGCCGGTCCGCATATTTTCAAAACCGGCGAAAAGGAAGCCATTGAATCCGCGTTTTCTCAGCTTCTGAAACGGGATTACAACGGAGACGGAAAGAAAAACTGCGAGGTCATGAATATCACCATCATGACCGACAGTCAGCTGGGGGCTGCCATGGAGAGTGCGGACAATGTCCAATCCATGGTGCTGTACAATACCTACAGTGAAGACAATGTACGGTCCAGTCTGACGCAGGAGATTGCTGCCGGAGAACACGTGATTTGCCTGTTTGATCCGGTGTGGTATCAGATGGTCGCGGATATGGACGGATTTATTCCGCTTGCCGATGTGTTGGGATATTTGCCGGAGGGAGCCGCCGACCCGTACAGCATACGGCTTTGCGATACGGATTTTGCGCAGTATTTTGACGCATTTTCCGTTCTTCCCGAGGATACGGTCCTGTGTATGCGCAGAATTGCCTCTACGATCGTTTTTACGGGGGTGAAGAAGGCAGAGGCGCGTTATGAGGATCACCGCGATATTCTCAAGGCGGTCTTTTCTTTCCGTCTTCCGGCGGATTTTGAGACAAAGACAAAAGAGAGCCTGACCGCTGACTGATTCCGGATTTTTCCTGAAAATCGGCTTGCGGGCAGTGTCGGCATGCGTACTGTGATAAAACCGAAAGCTCCGGGGTATCCTGACGGCACCCCGGATTTTTTTTATTGTTCCGAACCGTTCTAAGACCGGTGGGCGCCGATTTCGCTGCCCGAAGGGCTGTGATTTCATCGGAGCGGGCTGAATACTGCGCCGGACTGACCTTGAACATACGGAAACGGTTCTGACAGATGTTCTGCGGCACAAGGCTATCGTCCGTGAGGCTCATCGGACGTGACGCCGATTTCCGGAGCTCAGGCTATGCATTTTGAAGGGAAGGAAATCCGCATCGGAGCGTTTTCGGCTTTTGCTGTTTGAAAGACCGTAATCCGGGCGGAATGCGCGCCGGACGGTTTTACGAAAACGCCGTGCGGATTCGAAAACGATTTTTTCGGAGCCGACACAATGAATTCTGATAAAGAGCTTACCCGCCCGGTCGGATTTGAGGCGGTCACTGTCTGAGGTGCGGAGGATCCGGAGAATTGCGCCGGTTTGGCAGGAGCTTGGGGGAGGCTTTGGCAGCAATGATGCCGGCACCGCCGGTCAGGGTGCGGTGCTGCGCTTTCCCCGGGAGCCGGGGCGAAGAGCATTCGGGGAGGCGCCTCCGGAAAAGCGCTTCCGAGCGTTTCCCAAGATCTCCCGCCGCCGGCTTTCCGATGCTCAGAGCATGCCGTAATATTTCAGGATGCCGCGGTACAGCCCCTGTGCAAACAGTTCCGGCTGCTGTGCCATTTTCTGTGCGTCCTGTGCGTTTGTGATGAAGCCAAGCTCCATCAGGACGGCTGGCATCGCCGTTTTCCGCAGGACATACAGGCTCGGACGGACAAACATTCCGCGGTTTTGCAAGCCGGTTGCCAGATTCAGCTGCTCCAGGAGATCAAGCCCCATCTGATAACCGGGCGAGGTCGTGCTGTAGGCGTACCCCTCCGAACCGGATGCGGATGCGATGGTGGAGGCGTTGGCGTGGAGACTGATGAAGAAATCGGCCCCCCAGCTGTTTGCGGCATCCACGCGTGCGCGCAGGCTTTCGGCATTGCTTGTGCCGAGTATCTCCTCCGGGGTGTTTCTGGACAATCGGACCTCGAAATTTTCATTTTGCCGAAGCAGTGCTGCCAGTCTGACGCCGATTTCATAAACAAGATCCTGCTCCCGATAGCCGTTTCCCTCTGCTCCGGCATTCGGATTTCCCGGATTGTGTCCCTGATCAATAAAAATTTTAATTGCCATAAGTAATCCTCCTTTTCTTTTACCAATATATTCACGGACCGTATTTTGCGAAACAGAACTGCATTTTCAGAAAATCCCGGCGGCAGCTGCATTCCGTCCGCAGCTCCGGCTGATGCCGCGGAGGAATCTGCGGGGCATTTGATCTTTTTGAAATTTTGAAACTTGCAGCCGGACTCAAATGAATAGTCCGCCTGCTTGCGGGGCATGCTATGGATGTGCGGTTCCGCACAAATTCCGATTTTCGGAGGTATGTATTTCTATGGATAACAAGCATCAGCATTCTTGCTGCGATACCCCTAACAAGTGCATCCGCTGCAATGTGACACAGTGTGCAAACCATTGCAAAACGCAGGATTTTTGCAGCCTTGACTGCATTCAGGTCGGCACGCATGAGGCAAATCCGACGATGGATCAGTGCACCGACTGCCAGTCCTTCCGTCTGGAATAATCGGTTTTCTTCGGATTTCCGGATGCGGTTTCCTGTGTCAGGTAAGCCGGTTCGCCCGGGAATCGGAGGAATGTCCCCGCTGATCTTGTCTATTTTCGGTTAGAACGGGGATGAAATTTGTCTGACGGGCTTTTGAAGCCGATCAAAGGTCGATTCGACAGCTTCCTTTTCATCGGTTTTGAAAATATGCGGCTTCGCATAATTTTCCTGCCCGGCAGAGCGTTCAAACAGCAAAAGAAAAACGGGCTTTTCGGTCTGCACCATGTATTCGGGAGGGTATCTGCGGCGCAATCCGCGGGGATATCCGAAAACGGCGTCAATTGAGCTTCAATTTTTCGCCCGGGTGTGTGCCGGCATGTCCGTTTTTCTTTTGTTTTGCTGCGGAGGCAGTTGTGGGAACGGAATAAAAAAGCGGCTGTAAAAAACATTTATGTTTTTTACAGCCGCTCAAAGATCGCCGGTATTTTTGATGCAATCCGGATCGGGTTTTTTCTTGTAGTTTTGTTTTTTGGGGCTTTGCCGGGCAAGACGGAGGCGCTTTGCCGTCCGGACCAATACCAAAGGGGTGTGAAGAACGCAAAACGATGAAAGCAGGTCAGCGCACGTTGACACCCCGCGACCGATTGTTATCGGAGTATGTACGGGATTATTTGATCAGGGTGATCTGACCGAAGAACGGATACGGATGCATCTGACCGAGCAGGGCGTACAGAATTCCCCAGACGGCAGCAAGGATTGCCAAAGCGCGCAGCACCCATGCGATGATGCCGCCGATCAGCGGAATCCAGCCGAACAGCGCGGAAATTACAACGATGATGACGGAGAAGATCAGATTCAGAAGAGCCTGATTTGCATGAAACCGTCCGAACCTGGAGCCCGGGGTCAGAACCAGCGGGAGGAAGAAAAGAATCCAGAGATAGGATGCAGCCGCGACCAGTTTTTCCTTGGTAGAAACTGTGTTACCTGACATGATGTGTTCCCTTGGCTTTCACGCAAGCGGTGAAAGCGCCCTTTCATTTGAATTAAGTACGGCAGGCGCCGCGGAAAAACGAACGGCAGCAAAGGATGATTCACCGACAGAACAACGTTCCGTCATGAAACCTCCTTTGCTGCCGTATCATTTCCGGACGAGCCGGAAATCAAATTTCGCTCTTGACCTTGGAATCCTTACCGATCTTATCGCGCAGGTAGTACAGCTTTGCACGTCTTACCTTACCGCGTCTGATGATATCTACCTTGACAACGTGGGGAGAGTGAATCGGGAAGGTCTTTTCAACGCCGACGCCGTAGGAAATTCTTCTGACCGTAAAGGTTTCGGAAATTCCGCCGCCCTTTCTGGCAATGATCGTTCCCTCAAACATCTGAATACGCTCACGCGTACCTTCCTTGATCTTGTTGTGAACACGAACCGTATCGCCGATGTTCAGCACCGGAACGGTTTCCTTCAACTGCTCATTGGTAAAAGCCTTGATTAAATCCATAATTGGCCTCCTTACAGATAACGGACGTTCTTGCAGAGCTTCGCAGCGGACCGCCCGTGGTTAACAGAAGAATTATACCATATCAGACCCGGGAATGCAAGTGTTTTCGATTAATTAACATTTTATTTACAAGTTTTGCCGGACCGGCAGGCATCGCCCGGCGGAGGATGCTGCTCCGCCATCGTGAAAGAAGACGGCGCTGCGGCGGGCTTGTCTGCTTGGGAACGATGAGGCGAACTGTCCGGCGGAGGTCTGCACCTTTACGCTTCTCCGTTCAAGAGCTGCTCCAGCTTTTTGTATTCCGAATCCGTGGAAAAATCACGGGAAGAAAGCAGCGCGGACAGCTCAGCCCGCTTCTGCGGATCGGCAAGCAGACTGCGGATGCCCTCCGCCAGCCCTTCGGCACTCTGCGGACAGATGACGCCGTATGCTCCGTTTTCCAGCTGCTCGCCGGCAGAGAGATAATCGCATACCGCGATCGGGCGCGCGAGAATTTTGGCTTCCTCTACAGTGATCGGACGTCCCTCATAGCGGGAGGGCAGTACAAAGATGTCGCACGCGGCAATATACGGATAGGGGTTTTGCGTGGTTCCCAGAAAAATCAGGCGGTCCGCTACCCCCTTTGCTTCGGCATCGGCACGCAGCGCAGCAAGCTCTCCTTCATCGCCCGTTCCGAGGAGGTACCACCGGATGTCATAGCCTGCATCGGTCAGCGCTTTCAGCGTTTCGGGAATCCGGTCGCTTCCTTTCTGCTCACAGATGCGCGCAACGGTCAGAAGCCGGATGCCCGGATAGGACGGGTCCGGGAAGGGCGATTTGTTTTCCCCGGCAAGCGCGCGGATTTTTGCGGGCGAAATCAGGTTTTCGATCGTGACGCACTTATCGGAGACGGAGGGCAGCGCGGCGCGCAGACTGTCCGTACAGGTTTTTGTCACATTGATCACTGCATCGCAGCGGTTGAAATAGGACAGATAGATGTCGTCCGGACGCTTGGGGTGTGCATAATCAAAGTGCAGCCATGCAAGCTTTTTCTTTGCCTGAACCTTGTCGCACATGTAAAACATGGTCCGGTCGCCCCAAAAGGCAAGGCAGGCGTCAAACGGCTCTTTTTCGCCGAATTCATCGGCATAGGAGGGGCAGTATCGCTTCATCAGCTCGACCCACATGGCGGTTGCGTAATCGGCGCGGTGTTCGGGGTCGCGTTTTTGCTTCCGATAGTAGGAAGCAATCCGGAATGCCGAGAACGGGTGCCGGCGGATGATGCTTTTTAACAGGACCTGCGTGACGTTCTGGGAGGAGAGACGGAACATTTCTCCGTAACGCATGGGACCCACCACGCGAATCTTGGGCGGGAGCAGCCTGAGAAGTTTTCCTTCCCGGCAAGCCAGAAGCAGGGTGACGTCATACCGGTCATAGTCGATGCGGTCCGCAAGGGACAAAAACGCTTTTTCCGTTCCTGCGCATTCCATTGCAATGCCGCAAATGAGGAGTCTTTGCTTTGACATGGGTGAAAACCGCAGCCTCCGTGCTCGGCGGAAGCTTCCTTTCTTCAGATGGTAATCGGAAAATCATTACGGGAGATGCCGGAGCTGGCAGAAGCCCGAAAAGAGGGAGACGGACGGGACGCTTTTCGTACAGCCTCGGCTCCGGTTTTTTCGGCAGCAGCAAACATGGGAGCGATGCGCACGGTGCCTGCCGCCCTGTTTTTGAACCGGGAAGCTTACCGGGTGCCTTTTGGGAAAAGGAAAGCGGGCGGAGGATTTTTTGACTCCTGAGGTCTCAGCGTCTGCGTTACCGGGATTTTTGCACCAAAATGCCGGTTTCAGTCAATCCGGTTCAGATAACTGCTCTGGTCCTCGGTCAGAGAATCCAGAGAAATATGCATCGCGGCAAGCTTGATGGCTGCAACCTCGCGGTCGATGTCGCGCGGAACCTGATAAACGCGGTTTTCCAGACCGGTCCCGTGCTTTGCCAGATATTCCAGCGATTTTGCCTGGATGCCGAAGCTCATGTCCATGATTTCGGCGGGATGACCGTTTCCTGCGGCAAGGTTGACCAGACGGCCCTCCGCCAGAAGGTTCAGGGTCCGACCGTCCGGCATTCTGTATCCGGTGATGCCTGGTTTTCGTTCCGATTTTCCGTCGGAAAGGCGTTCAAGGTCATGCTTGTTGATCTCCACGTCAAAATGTCCGGCATTGGCAAGAAGAACGCCGTCCTTCATTTCCGGAAAATGCCGGGCGTCGATGACATCGCAGCAGCCCGTTACCGTGATGAAGATATCTCCCAGCCGCGCCGCTTCCCGCATCGGCATGACGGAGAAACCGTCCATGGCTGCTTCAATTGCCTTGACCGGATCGATTTCCGTGACAATTACAACGGCGCCCATGCCCTTTGCCCGCATTGCAACACCTCTGCCGCACCAGCCGTAGCCGGCAACCACAACGGTTTTGCCTGCGATAATGAGGTTGGTGGTGTGCATGATGCCGTCCAGAACCGATTGACCGGTGCCGTAACGGTTGTCGAACAGATGCTTGCAGTCGGCATCGTTGACATCGATCATCGGGTAGTTCAGCTTGCCTGCCGCCTGCCGGGAAAGCAGCCTGTGGACTCCGGTTGTGGTTTCCTCACATCCGCCGATCAGCTTCTTTCCGAATGCGGCGCATTCTCCGTGGAGCAGCGCGATCAGGTCCCCGCCGTCGTCGATCAGAAGATCAGGGCAGACGGAAAGCGTCTTTTTCAGATGCTCTGTGTATTCGTCAGCCGACACACCGTGTCTGGCGTATACAGAGAAGCCCGCATCACAGAGTGCTGCCGCGACATCGTCCTGCGTGGAGAGCGGGTTGCAGCCGGTGACCGAGACCTCCGCCCCGCCTGCCTTCAGCACCATGGCAAGATACGCGGTTTTCGCCTCCAGATGTATGGACATGGCGATTTTTTTGCCGCGGAAGGGAAGTGTCTGTTCAAACTCCCGGCGAATGGCTGCCAGAATCGGCATATAGTCCTTGACCCAGTTGATCTTGGCGTAGCCGGAGGGGGCGAGGGAGAGGTCCTTTATAGCACTCATAGCAATACCGCATTCTTGCCGATGCAAGAATTTCCTTTTTTTATTTTTATATATATCAGGTCGGAGGACCTGATTGATCTGCATATTTTTTATTATAACAAGGTTTTCTGTCGGTGTCAAGGTGCGGGGCTGGATGGACCGGATCGGTTTGCGGGGGGCTTTGCGTCTGCGGGAGCGGCTGCGCGGGTGTATTCGGATTTCCCGGTGCCGGGCTGCGGTTTCTTGCAGTGTAAGGGAGCAAGTGTCAGACGAGGGGCAGGGGCAAAGCGCCATTTCCGGAATGAATATCGGGAGAGCCGCTGTTTTTTTGGATATAGCCGGTGAACGGAAATTTTCGACTTGCTTTTTCGGAACGGATTTATTATAATATTTGTAGAACGGCGCGGAACCTCGCAGCGTTCAAGTCGAAGCTGGTCTGCCGCGCGGGTGAAAAGCGCCATCGGCACTTTTCCGGCGTAAGGCGGGGAATAAAGCACTCACGGTGCGGAACCTCGCAGCGTTCAAGCCGGAGCGGGTCTGCCGCATCGGTCAAAGGTATATGGAGAGTATGATGAAAAAAAGCAAGGCGGGAGTATGGGCGGCGGCAGTTATTGCCGGAATCGCCGTAGTGGTGTTTCTGATCGTTCTCTTTTCCGGAACGGAGCAGAAGCCGGAACGGTACTATCAGTTTTCCTCCGTGGATGCAGTGTCCATGACGGTGCGCAGCGGAAAGACGGGAAAGGGCTACACCTTTTCAAGAACCGCTGCCGGAAGAGAACTGGAGGCAGTGATGCAGTATGCGGCGCAGGGAACCTTTCGGCGCACGGAAAAGGCATCGGGCGGCGCTTTTCTTTACGAATTGAAATTCTACAATGCGCTTGGCGGGGAAGTGGACGCCTTTACAGTCATTTCGGAAACGGAGCTGCTTCATGAGGGGTATCGGTATTACGGCGAAGGAGAGCCTTGCGGGCTGCTGCTGTCGTATCTGGACCGGTTGTTTGAAACAGAATAAATGACGTTTGCCGGGGCAAGGCACGCTGTGCGGAGCCGGATTCGGATGCCGGTTTTCTTCGGCTTGCACAGGGGGAAAGCCCTGAAACGGTGTAAGGGGGGACTGATGTATGGCAGAGCAAATCGGAAATGTGCTGAACGGGATTGACCGGAAGGATGTTTTGAGAGAGATGCTTGCGGGGGAGCGCATCGGGCTTGCTGCCGGTTCCGCCAGCATTACGGCAGAGCTGAGGTATTCGGTGGATGCGCTTGGGGAGCTTTGCACCCTGCGGGCGCTGTTCGGACCGGAGCACGGTATCCGCGGTGCGTTGGCTCCCGGAGAGACGGTGCATGACGGCATTGATGCGCTTTCCGGGCTTCCGGTGTTCAGCCTGTACGGCGGAGGAGGGGGAGAGACCGCTTATGAGCCTCCTGCTGCGGGACTTGATCTGATTGATACGCTTGTGTTTGACTTGACGGATGTCGGCTCACGGTATTATACCTATGCCTCCTCTCTGTTTTATGCGATGAAGGCGTGTGAAAGGACCGGGAAACGTCTGGTTGTTCTGGATCGCCCGAATCCCTTGGGCGGCACGGAAATCGAAGGAAATCTGACGCTTCCCTCGCTGTGTTCCTTTATCGGTCTGACGCCGGTTCCGATCCGCCATGGATGGACGATGGGCGAGCTGGCACGGTATTACCGTGCGGAGTATCTGAAGGCTTGCCGGCTGGAGGTTGTGCCGATGCTCGGATGGCGCCGCGGGATGCTGTATGAGGATACGGGAAGACCCTTTGTCCGTCCCAGTCCGAATCTGCCGACGCTTGATTCGGTTGCGCTGTATTGCGGAACCTGTCTGTTCTCCGGCACGAATGTTTCGGAGGGGAGGGGAACAACGCTGCCCTTTTCCATGATCGGAGCGCCGTATATTGATCCCGTTCTGCTGTCTGAGGAAATGAACGGAATGCGCCTGCCCGGTGTGCTGTTTACGCCGGCTGTCTTTGTTCCGCAGTTTTCCAAATATGCAAAAGAAACCTGCCGGGGCGTTCAGATTCATGTGACCGACCGCAGGAGCTTAAAGCCGGTTGCGCTTGGCGTCCGGATGCTTTGTCGGATCCGGGAGCTTTGGCAAAACGACTTTTCCGTCCGGGAAGGAAAGGACGGAGCGCCGACGCATCTGGATCATCTGTCGGGCAGCTTTGATCTGGGAAGCGGTCAGAAGGATGCCGATGCAATTCTTGCGGATTGGCGTGTACAGGCGGAGTCGTTTGCTCCGGTCCACAAAAAGTACATGCTGTATGAGCCGTAAAGAGGGCGCCGGAGCGCACTGCCGTTGGGTTTTCTGCACAGCTGAACCGGGACGGGAGCTTTTTGCAGGAGTGCATGCCGAGCGGCAATAAGACCTCCTTTGCAGGCGCCGATGATGTGCAGAGGCGGAGCCGGGATACTCTGGCACAGGAGAAGCCGGGACTGCTTGCAGATGCAGGAGGAAAGCCGAAGCCTTCCGGCAGCACGGAGCGGGCTTCACTGTCCGAAGGACAGCGGCTTTGCCAAGCCAGCCGCAGCTTTGAAGAAGGGAACCGCTTTCCGAGGCAAAAGCCCCGGTCATAAAGGTCACCGGAAAGCCGATTCGGCAGACGGCTTTTTGCCGGTCTTAGCCTGCTGCGGGGCTGCATGCGCCCCCTGCCCGGCAGGATATTTGGGCAGAAAAAGAAAAACCGGCTTTTCGACAGCCAATCACGATTAGTATGGATGAAAGGACGTTTTCGCAGAACGAAAGCGGAGGGTGAGAACATGAAACGATGCAGAAGATGTGGGAATGTATATGCGGACAGCCGCGTAGTCTGCCCGGAATGCGGGGAACAGCTTACGGGACCGATGAGCGAAGCCGAGATCGCGGCAGAGTACGGAAAAACGGAGCGCGATGCAGCGGAGCGGAAAAAGGCGGAAAATGCGTATCATGTGACCAAAGCGGACCGCGCGGCGGGTGCTTGCTGCATTGTGTTTGCGGTCCTTTCGGTTTTGATGGCGGTTCTGTTTTTCCTGAACAGCAACAACAGCCCCGGGGTTATGTGTCTTGGCACCGCAGCGGCATTTGCGCTCTCCTGCGGCATGCTTTTGAATCCGATCCGGATCTGGGAAGCAAATGCAAGACGCGCAGACGGAAAGGAAGACCGCGAGAAGGCGCATCCGACAGACGGATATCTGCGGGTCAATAAGCTTTTTGCCTATCTGCTGGCTGCCGCAGCACTGATCGTTCTTGCAGCTCGGGTTGCCGGGATGATTCTGGGATGATGGCGGCACCCGGAGCCCACTGCGGCTGACGGCGGGGAAGCTTTGCCGCAGGAAAGGAAAGCGCTTCCCCGTGCGGGAAGCAAGCTGAGTCTGCTTCAAAAAAAGAGAAGAGGGGTCCCCTTCGGCAACGGCTGAACGCCGCTGTTTTACCGCTGGGAAAGCTGAAAAAAGCAATGGCACAGAGGCAAAACGACTAAGACCGCATCAAAAATGCGGGAATCCCGATCGATATTTTTAAGGGGTCTGTTAAAAACGCTAAGGTTTTTAACAGACCCCTTTGGCAGTTGTCCCTGCGGTCCGGGACCGCAAAGAGAGCGCAAAAGCAAGAAAGCAGGGAATCGCATATTGCGTCCAAAATGGCTGCATTCCGGTCAATGCGGCCGAGCGGCTTGTCTGAAGCATCGCATTGTGACGGCTCTGCCCCTTGATTTTTGAGGGGTTGCCGCATCATGGAGGAGAGCTTGATTGCATCCGTTTTCCGTTCCGTCCGCACGGCGAAGCATAAACGGTACGGAGAGCTGTGTGCTCAGGTGTCCAATGCCTCCAGGAGGGACGGAAGCTCACACAGCCGGTGAATTTCAAGATCCGGTGCGGCTTCTCCCCGCGGCACGGCATGCGAGGGATTGAACCAGACCGTTCGGATGCCGGCGTTGCTGCCGCCCCGGATGTCGGAGGTAAGACTGTCGCCGATCATAAGTGTTTCCTGCTTTGAGAATTCCGGTATTCTGGAAAAGCAGTATGCGAAAAAGGCAGACTGCGGCTTGTCGTATCCGATCCGCTCCGAAATGAAGATGTCGTTGATATAGGGAGAAAACCCGGATTTTTCAATGCGGCGCTTTTGCACGCAGGCGGTTCCGTTGGTCGCAAGATAAATGCGGTACTGCGGGGCAAGCTTTTGCAGAAGCTCCGCTGCACCCTCGATGGGGAAGCTTTGCTCGGCAAGCAGGGCTTCGTACAGATGTGCAGCCTTCTCCGGGTCGGCATCAAAGCCGAATTCCCGAAACAGGATACGGAACCGCCGCACCTTCAGCTCCGACCGTGCGATCAGACCCTGCTCCAGCTCCTTCCACAATGCCGCGTTGACCGAGCTGTAGCGCGCCAGAAGATCGGGGGAGGGCTGGATGCCGAGCTTTTTTGCAGTTTCCGAAACAGCGGCTTTTTCCGAGCGGCGGAAATCCAGAAGGGTATCGTCAAGATCGAATAGCAGATTCCGGATCATAACGGGGCGGTCAGGACATCCGCTCGGAGAGCTGTGTGCCGCCGAGCAGATGGAAATGCAGATGGTGAACCGATTGGCAGGCATCCTTTCCGCAGTTTGTAATCACGCGGTATCCGTTTTCAAGACCGAGCGAGGCGGCAATCTTCGGAATCTTTTCGAAAATATCGGCGACAACTCCGCCGGTTTCGGATGTAATCTGATTTACGGATTCGATGTGCTTTTTCGGGATCACAAGAACGTGGACCGGTGCCTGTGGGTTGATATCCCGGAATGCGAGGACGGTTTCATCCTCATAAACCTTATCGGACGGAATTTCCCCTGCAATGATAGAGCAGAAAAGACATGTCATATGGATTCATCTCCTGTTTTAAGATTAAGATTCACCGATCCCCAAGGATCGGGACTGTGTATTTGAAGCGGATACCGGCGCGGGCGGAGGACTTTTCAGACCCGCAGCGCCGTCCTGCACATCGGTTCCGGAGGGCGAAGCTTTTCCGGCAGGGATTTCAGCAGCCTGCGGTGCGCCCCTTCCGGAGCCCGGTCAGACGCGGAAGGCATTTTTCAGAAGGTTACAGTAAAATCGCAGCCTCCGTCAAACCGGAGGCGTCGTGCGGTGCGGTCCTCCCACAGAATGTATCCGTGCCCCGTGTTTTCCTTCGGAATGGAGACGGAGCCGGGGTTGAGGTAAACAAACGACGGATGCCTTCTGCATACTGCCACATGGGTATGTCCGCAGAGCAGGATATCGCCTTCATGCAGCTGCGGCGGGTGTTCCTCCGAGAAATGATGCCCGTGTGTGGCAAATATCCGGATATTGCCCTCCGAAAGCAGCGCGTAATCTGCCATGATCGGGAAATTGAGCACCATCTGATCCACCTCCGCATCACAATTTCCGCGCACGGCTGTGATTCGGTCGGACAGCGGGTTCAGAAGGGAAATCACGGTTTTGGGCGAATAGCCCTCCGGCAGGTCGTTGCGCGGACCGTGATAGAGAATGTCTCCGAGCAGAACAAGACGCTCTGCACCGGACTGGCGGAATGCATGAAGCATTTTTTCGCAATACAGAGCGGAGCCGTGGATGTCGGATGCGATCATGATTTTCATGGGGAAGGTCCTTTCTGTTTCTGGATTTTGAATGGCTGCAATGCAGCGCCGTGAAGAGCCTTCAGGGGGCGGTATACCGGAATGCCTCTGATGCTCCGAGCCGGACGAGCGTGTCCGTGACCTGAACAGCCGTGAAGACATCATCCGGATCGGCGGTGTAGCGGATGCGGAGCAGCGTGTCGGACAGATAATCGGTGTTTCTTTGCTTTCCGTTGACTGTGATCCTGCTTGACGCAGTGAAGTTTTCACCGGTGATATAAAGATCCCGTCCGACCTGCACTGCTCCCGTGATGCGGATCGGCACAAGTCCGAAGCGAAGGGCTTTTGTTTTGTACGGAGAGGCGCCGCCGTATATCTGTCTGGCTCCGTACAGCATGTCGTATTCCAAAAGCTCCAGAAGCGTCTGATAGTTGCTCTGACCTTTGTATACGGTATGAAACCGGGGCAGAGTTCCCGCCCGGATGCCGAGAAGCTCAAAGACACGTGCCGTCAGCTGATATGCCTCAAGGTCCATGTCATCGCCCGTCATGCCGAAGCTGCTCCAGACGGCATATTTGGTCTGATACAGCGTTCCCTGCGTCAAATCGTCCTCTTCGACGAACAGCGCGGGCAGATGATCGCCGTAGGCAACCACCACGGTGTCCTCGCCGTATGCTTCAAGCTCTGCAATCAGACGGGCAAGAAATGCATCCGTCTCATACAGCTGGTTGACATAGTAGGTGTACTGATTCAGAAGCGCACTGTCCGAGATGCCCGATACGGTGATCCTCCCGGGTTTTTCAGACGGCTCTGAGGGATACTGTCCGTGTCCCTGCACCGTGACGGTGAATATGAAGTCTTTTGTATCCGTAGAACGGAGTGCGGTCATGATCTGCTCTGTCAGAATGGCGTCGTTTGCCCATCCGATGGGGTTATAGGACGGATTCGTCATGTATTCCAGCGGTGTGAAGGTGTCAAAGCCGAGATTGCCGTAGGCGATATTGCGCTCATAGAAGGAGCCTGTGTAATTGTGCAGGGCATGTGCCGTATAGCCGATTTGCGACAGGTCATATGCAACGGACTCGCATGCTGTGTTTTGCAGAACCGTGTAGTACGGATATTCTCCCACGCCGAAATAGTCCAGACTCATACCGGACAGAACCTCGAATTCGGTATTGGCGGTTCCGCCGCCGATGGAAGGTACGGTGAGAAAGCCGGACGGACCGTTTTGGGCAAGAGCCGTGAAGGTCGGAAGCGGATTTTCAGAGAAGGAGACGTCCCGCAGCTCGTTTACATCCCAGAACGATTCCAGCTGTAAAAAAATGATGTTCGGCGTTTTTTCGGCGGATGCTCCGGTGGAGGAAAGTCTGGCTGCAATGTCATCCAGAGAGCTGTCTTTATAGGCAGCGGGCTTTCCGATGCCGCGTTCGGTGAGGCTTTGCACGAAGCAATAGGGAAAACCGTAGGCATCATATGCCTTTGTCATGTCGGAAAAGTGTTTCGGAATGCTGCCGGTCAGGCGGACCGTGCAGACCAAAAGCACCGTGACGGCAACGGTTCCGATAAAGTGAAGCAGGGCAGGGAGCCGTTTTGACTGCTTCTTCGGAAGCCTGCGAAAGAGCAGAACAGCCGAAGCGCCCACGAGCAGAAAGCCGACGGCGATCAGCAGAATGTGCCAGAGCTTCAGGTATTTGAATGTGATGCCAAAGCCGGTAAAAAACACGGAAAAATCGTTTCCTGCCAGCGGGGAATTGCGCACCAGCATCATGATAAGGTCTGTGATTCCGAGAAGCAGCCAAAGGATGCCGACAACGGCTGCGCCGAAGCTCCTGTGCGGAAACAGCGCGGCAAAGGCAAAGAAAACATGAAGAATGGCGAGATTGACAAGAAAACACAGCGGACTGCGGAAAAGGAGCAAAAACCCGCCCACGGGATTCCGAAGTCCCAGAGAAATAACGACAAGCGTCAGAAGAAAAGCCCGGAGCAGGGAGGGAAGCCATGCGTCCAGATACGGATTATCCAGGCAGCGCTGCCGGATCTTCCGGAAAAGCGTGATGATTGACTGCATATCTTTTAAACTCCGATCGGATTTTTGCGAGGAATGCTTTATCAAAGAATGCGTCTGATCCGTATGCGCCGGTTCAACGCACGGAAAAACGGCTTTCGGCGATGCTTGACAGGTGTACGCGCCGGTGACATCGCAGGGAGAACCGCTTATGGGTCCAGTATACGCCGGCTTTGTGAATGCTGTATGAACAAATGAAGGGGTTTTTCCAAAATGCCGGGGAAATGTCCCTGTATATTGCCCGGAATGCGTCTGTCTTCAAGCGGAGATGCCTGCCTTTCGGAAGAACGCCTTGGCGTGCTCTGTTCTTCGGATGGGCTGCATGCCAAAGGGGTACAGAGCCGGTTTCTGCGTCTGTACCCCTTGAAGAGATTGTTTTTTATTTGCTTGGGAGGTGCCGGTGCCCGGCATCGGTCTTATTCCGTCCGCAGTGCCACAACGGGATCCTTACGCGCGGCAATTCCGGAGGGGATCAGACCGGCAATGAAGGTCAGAAGCATGCTGATGGCGACAAGGAGCACTGCTCCAAGCTCGGGAAGAGACGCATTCAGAATCATCAGACCGGTCAGGTGATGGATAATCAGGTTAACCGGAATGGTGAGCAGGAGCGTGATGCCGATGCCGAGCACGCCGGCGGTGAAGCCGATCAGAAGGGTCTCCGCGTTGAACACACGGGAAATATCCCGCTTGGACGCTCCGATTGCACGGAGAATACCGATCTCCTTTGTGCGCTCCAGAACCGAAATATAGGTGATAATGCCGATCATGATGGAGGATACGACCAGTGATACCGCAACGAAAGCAATCAGCACATAGGAGATGGCGTTGATGATGGTGGTGATGGAGGACATCATCAGCTTTACATAGTCCGTATAGGTGATCTGATCCTCTTCGCTGACGGTTTTGTTATACTCGCTGATCAGATCGGAAATCTTATCCTTGTTTTCGAATGTGGAGGCGTACAGGCTGATGGATTCCGGCTTTTCGCGGTCTACATAGCCGAGCAGCGCCAGATTGTCCTCATAGGTGGACTCAGAGTAGCTGCGGGGGAGGAATTCATCATAAATCTCCGCATATTCCGTCTCGGTAAATTCCGCTGCGTCCAGCATGGCGGCAAGCTGATCGGTCGTCATCTTGCCGAGCTGTTCCCGGATTGCCTCCGCATACTGCTTCGAAACCTCCTGCCGCAGGGCATCGGAGGCATATTTCAGAAGCTCCTCATCGGTCAGTCCGTTGATATATGCTTCAATCTCGGAGGTGTCGCTGACGCCCATGCTTTCCGCATACGCCTGTACCATCATGGCGACAAGCTGTTCGCGCGTCAGTGCGGAGAGCTGCTGGGAGACGGTCTGGGTCAGATAGTCCTCGGGTGCGCGTGAGGCAACGGACGTGTAAAGCGCGGCTTTTTCGGCATTGGAAAGCGAGGCGATATAGTCCCGCACCTTTTCTGCCTTCTGCGCATCGGTCAGATTGACCTCCTCCTCGGGCTTGAAGGGAAGTCCGGAAATCACATCGGTATCCTTTTGTTCAAGCTGCTCCCGGAGGATGGACTTTCCCTCGCTTTCCTTGATGACATAGTCGGTCAGAAGCGCGGTGTATCCGATAGAGCCGCTCATCATGGAGGCAACGGCGTTGTCGTTCGGGCGGAGGATGCCGACGACCTTCAGCGGAACGGAGCGTTCCTCGTTCTGATACAGATAGCTCAGACCGGTGTCGGTGGCGCTGAGGTCCGTATAGGTGCCGTCTGCATTTTTCTGGTACAGATCGGAGGACAAAACCATCCGGAATTCCCTTGCGCAGATATCCTCATAGGACCAGGAATCGACCTTGCTGTCAGCCTTTCCCTGTCCCATGGCTGCCATCATGACGTCCTTCATCTCCTCCACGGTCTTCAGACCGAGCGAAAAGAGGACCAGATCGCTGACCTCATTGCTGTCGTTGACAATCAGCACAATCTCATTGTATGCCTGCGGCCAGCTTCCGTAGATGACGTCATACTGCTGCTTCAGAAGGTCATTGATCGGCTCTCCGTCTTTCCCGGGGAGCATCTCTTCCCAGACCTTATAGGTGGAGAAGCTTTTGGACATCATGGAGGAGGACATGCTTCCGGATTCACCGCCGCCCATTGCCTTCTGGAGCTCTGCCATCAGGGCGGTAATATCCGATTTGATGATTTTTCCGTCGGAATCGGTTGTGTAGATATTCAGCCCGAGGTTATAGGAGCACTGTACGGCGCTGAGATAAGGATCAAAGCTGTCGCGGTGCGCCTGATAGTACGCATAGAAGGATTTGAGGTTGTTTTTTGTGACCTCTGTTGAGTTGAGAGAATTGAGCAGATTTGCCATGACGGAGTTGGAATAGACCGCGTCCAGTTCATGGGACAGCTGAGCGGAGTCCGGGTCGGTGGCATTCATCATGGAGGTGACCAGAGCCGTCATATCGACCGATTCTGCCTGCAAAAGAATCGGATAACTGGAGAGGGTATCCTCCTGTACGCGGTTGATAAACAGGTTGATGCCGTTTGACAGCGACAGGATCAGCGCAATTCCGATGATGCCGATAGAGCCGGCAAAGGAGGTGAGAAAGGTCCGCGCCTTTTTGGTCATCAGATTGTTCATGGACAGGGAAAGCGCTGTCAGAAAGGACATAGAGGTCTTTTTGACCTTCTGTTCTTTTTTGGCAAGCACCTTCGTCTCCTCGCCCTGATAGGGGGAGGAATCGTCCGTCACGGTTCCGTCGAACAGCCGGATGGTGCGGGTGGCATACTTTTCGGCAAGCTCCGGGTTGTGCGTCACCATGATGATCAGCTTATCCTTTGATATTTCACGCAGAATCTCCATGATCTGGACAGATGTGGCGGAGTCCAGAGCACCTGTCGGTTCGTCGGCGAGCAGGATTTCCGGGTCGTTGACCAGTGCACGCGCGATGGCAACGCGCTGCATCTGACCGCCGGACATCTGGTTCGGCTTTTTGTGCAGCTGATCTCCCAAACCGACCTTGCGCAAAGCCTCCTCTGCCTTGCGGCGGCGAATCTGCTTCGGCACGCCGGAGAGCGTCAGGGCAAGCTCGACATTTGCCAGAACCGTCTGGTGCGGAATCAGATTATAGCTTTGAAAGACAAAACCGACAGAATGATTGCGGTAAGTGTCCCAATCGGCATCGTTAAATTCCTTTGTGGACCTTCCGCCGATGATCAGGTCGCCGTCCGTGTACTGGTCCAGTCCGCCGATGATATTCAAAAGCGTTGTTTTTCCGCAGCCGGACTGACCGAGAATCGCAACAAATTCACTTTTGCGGAATTCGATATTGACCCCGCGCAGCGCCGTGACGGAGCTGTCTCCCGTCTTATATTCCTTGGTGATATTTTTCAGTTTAAGCATGTGATGGTCCTTCCCGCCGATTGGCTTGCGGCTTCGGTTTGCTTTTTGATGTGATATGTAAGAATCCGGCGGACGCGGGTGCGCGTTCCGGACGCTGTTTGACAGAGAATTCCGCGGAGCAGGCGCGCCCCTTCGGCAAAAGACGTCTTTTGCGCAACGCAGGAGGCGAATGTCATAGGCGTGCGTGCTCCGTATTCGCTTTACGGGGCGGTATTGCCAAAGATATGCCCTGTGTCCGATGCTTTGAGGCGTGCCGCCTTTGCCGGATATGCGCTTCGGTCGGACACGGGCAGCAGCGCATGCCGGCTTTTCCTCCGGGAAACAGCTCTGTAAGGGCATTTTCCGTGCAGAGCGCCGCCGCGAGGCTTTGACGGAGCGTCTCCCGGGTTCCCCCGCGGAATAAAGGATATCCGCGCCTGCGGGCATCGGTTCAGTCTGTGGTTTAAGCATAGCATCGACATGTATCCGGCTTATTAACGAAATTGAAAATTTTCTCTGTTTCCCTGTGAAAAATGTACTTTATACCGCGCTTAACCGGGGAATCCGGGCTGCTTTTCGGGTGGTGCGGGCAGGCTCGGCGGTAATTTACGGAATGTTCATGAAACGGATTTTTCCGCCGCTTGACGTACCCTTGCGGTCGGAATATAATAGAAGCGAAAGGTTTTGCGGGAAAGCGCGGACGGCGGATGCCGGAAACGCCTGCGGACGAAACCCGGGCGGGGGCTTTCATGCTTGAAGCTCTTCGGTTATTTCATACGGAAAAGGTATGTGAATGGATATGGACGGCGAAAGAAAAAGGGATGGGACACTCTGCCGCAGCATCCCTTGTCCGCGGCTCCGGTGGCTTTCGGAGCACTGCGGATGTGCGGTATGCGCGGAAGAGGGAACGGATGAGCGGCAGGACGCGGGGCAGCAGGCGGTTGCATCGGCTGCGCGGTATCTCGGGGGCTGCTTTGAGGAGCCGGTGGGAGACACACAGGCGGAGCGGCTGCTTGGTACACGGACGCTTTTGGAGCAGAATGCCGCACGGATCGGGGATGCGCTGTTTGCGTATGAGGATATTGTCTGCCGCGCGGATTTTCTGATCGGGTGCCCGGACGGTGCATTTGACGTGTGGCTGGTGTGCGCCGGGGTACATATCCGCCGCGCGCAGCTGCTCCATGCCGCACTGGTTCTGGAGATTCTGCGGGAGAACGGCGTTGCCGTGAGGAATCTGTGGCTCATGCCGCTCAATCCCGCATATACGCCGGGCGGGACGGAGCCTCTGTTCTGCCCGAAGGAGGTTGCCGGAAATCCCACCGTGCGCGGGTGCGGAATGCAGGAGCGGCTGCTGTCTTACCGGAAGCACCGCCATGCCGGGGAAGAACCGGAGCTTCCTCTTCGGGAGAAATGCCTGCTTCCGGAGCCGTGTCCGGCGCTTTCGCATTGTGCGGGAGGGCTTTCGGAGCAGAATGTGTTTATGCTCGCCGGAATGACGCCGAAGGAAAAGCTGCGTCTGTATCAGAAGGGAACGGTTTCATTCCGCCGGATACGGGAAAGCGGCGAGGAGGAGGCATTGGGGGAGGATCAGAGACTTCAGATCGACACTGCGCTGGACGGAGGCGGACCGCGCATCGACCGGGCTGTGATCCGGGAGTTTCTGAAGGAGCTGACCTTTCCGCTTTGCTTTCTGGACTTTGAGAGTTATCAGCCCGCCGTTCCGCTGTTTCCGGGGACCGGACCGTATGAGGCGATTCCGTTTCAGTATTCCCTGCATATTCTCAACGGACCGGGGGAGGCTCCCCTGCACCGCGCGTTTCTGGCGGATTCCCCTGCCGATCCGCGCAGGGAACTGGCAAAGCAGCTGCTTGCGGATGTGCCGGATAACGCCTGCTTTGTGGCATACGGCATGGAGTTTGAAAAAAGCGTGCTTGCACGGCTGGCGGAGCTTTTTCCGGCATATCGGGAAAGGCTGCTTGCCATGCGCAGGCGGTTTCATGATCTGATGCGGATATTCGGCAGGCGGGCATACTATACCGCAGCCATGCGCGGCTCCGCATCTCTGAAGCACGTGCTGCCGGCAATGTTTCCGGAGGATCCAGCCATGCGGTATGAGCAGCCCGGGGCAATCAGAAACGGCAGCGAGGCAATGCAGACCTATGCGATGCTGCGCGAAATGACCGGACGGGAGGCGGAGCAGCTGAAAAAGCGGCTTCTTGCCTATTGTGCGCTGGATACCTACGGAATGCTGAAAATATGGGAAAAGCTGCTGTCGGAATGCGGCGCGCCGGAGACTTTCGGAGCGTCTCATGCTCATGATACGGCTGTGCCCGCGTGTGAAACGTTCCTCTGACGGCACGCCTGCTTCCGGGTGCGGCTGACGCGGCGTGAACGGGGCTTTTGAGCCTCCCGGTGCCGGCTTCGGTCCTGATAGTGCCGGCTGCCGTGAAAGAGGAGCAAAAGCAGGCGGGACGTTCGGCTGCCGGCTGAGGCAGGGTGTTCGGAGGCTGCCGGGCGCATTCCGTTTTTCCGGCTTCGGGGCTTGGCTGCTTTTGCGGTGTACAGCTGCGGACATGCCGGATAGCCTCGCCGGGGCGTCCGGAGGAGCATTTGCAAATCCAAAAAGAAAGGAAGCCTTCGCTGATGCGAAAGCTGTGGAATAAGGATGAAACCGGAAGGTTCGTTTACACCGAAGCAGAAAAAAATCATCGGGATTTTGTCGGCATCGGTTCTGATTGTCTTTTTTACGGTTCTGTACCTTCTTGTGGGCAGACCCATGATAAAATTCGCATCCGATCCGGATCAATTCACGGCGTGGATCGATGAAAAGGGAGCGCTCGGCAAGCTGGCTTTCCTTGGGATGATGGTTTTTCAGGTCGTGGTCGCAGTGGTTCCCGCCGAGCCGCTGGAAATCGGAGCGGGCTATGCATTCGGCGCGTGGGGCGGCACGCTGTGGTGCATGCTCGGATTGATGCTCGGCAGCTCCATTGTGTTTTTTCTGGTGCGCCGTTTCGGGGCAAGGCTGGTAGAGGTGTTTTTTCCTCTGGAAAAGATTCAGTCTCTTTCGTTTCTGCGCGATCACAGACGGCTGGAGCTTTTGATGTTTCTGCTGTATTTTATTCCGGGAACCCCAAAGGATTTGATTACGTATGTGAGCGGGCTGACAGGAATTGCCTTTTGGCGCTGGCTTTTGATTTCTTCTGTCGGCAGGGTTCTGTCGGTTGTGACCTCCACCGTGGGAGGAGCGGCATTGCAGGGAAGGCAGTATCTGTATGCGGGAATCGTTTTTGCCGCCACGGTGCTGATCAGCGCGATCGGACTTTTGATATACCGGCATATTTGCAGAAAGCAGAACGATAAGGAACGGGAAAAGGGCAAACCGGAAAAGTGAGCCGCCCGGCTTGCAGACCGGACGGTGAGCTGTACGGGGACTGCCCGGCAAGACGCTCTGCCGGTGCTGCACCGGCTTTGGTCCAAGCGGGGCACAATGCCGGCAGGGAGGGATCGGGTCAAGCCGCACGGAAGGCGGATATACAGGGAGTCCGGCGCATGAGAGCGTCCGCTGCGAAAGCAGCTGCTGCCGGAAACGAAAACGCCCGATGTCCGGAATGAGGTGCGGCGCACTTGGGGCGTTTTGGCGTGCTGTACGCTTTTCCGTGCAGACATCATTTCTTTGCGGACGGAAAACGGACTGACGCGTGAAAATGCATGCAAGGGTATACACGCTCCAAACGGGAGCTTGTCGGGAAGCGGGGCTTTTCGGCGCTGCGGGATATCGTCGCGGGGAGCTTCGGTATCCGGGAACTTTGCCTGTCGGTGCCATTGGTTCCGGTTTCTCGCCGGAAGCGGGAGCTTTTTTCCAAAAAGTGCATTTGCAGGTGCTTTCCGGAGTTATTCTGCCTTGAAAATTCATTTATATCAACCGAAACGGGGGCTGCCGCACTATTGTGCGGCAGCCCCCGAAATATTTTTGAATGACAGATGCCCGGTTCGGGGCGGCAGCCGGTCATATTCCGAAACCGGAGAAGAAATGCCTTCGGTTTGCCGGCTGTACCGGGCAGGACGGGAAGAATGCTGCCGTATAGGAAGGAATTGCTCCGGTCTTTCTTTTCCGAGAATGCCGTGGGAGGCTTTGCGGCGCCGTGCCGCGATGCGCAGAAAGCTGCGGCAAAACGCAGGGAGGATGAGGCGGCATACCGGGAGCTTCTGAACCCAAAGGGGATGCCGGGATCAAATGCGGTATCTGCCGCGGGGCGCCGGAATTAATACCGGACCCAGCCCATTGCAGGATTCAGAATGTCATAGCAGAGAAGCGCAACAATGATAAAGACGATGACAAGCAATACGGTCGCAAGGTATTTGATCCACTTGTTTTTGGTGTAGATTACCTCGCGGTACAGCTGGATCAGGCGGCGTTCGTTTCCCGGAGACTCAAGCTCCTCTTGTTTTTCCTGAATGCCCTCCATGAGATCAACAGAACCGTCCAATGCCTTTGTGATATCGACAATGGTCTGAAAATAGGGGTTGTCCGTTTTGCGGCTGAAGATTCTTGTGACAGTGCTTTCCGGCACGCCGCTGATGCCGGCAATCTGTTCGTTGGTCAGACCGCTTTTTTCCTTGAGCGCAATTAAGTAATCCAGATTCATGATAAAACTCCCTCTGTTTTGTACGAAAAACCATCCGTGCAGCCGAAAAGCGCGCGGATGGTTTTCCGAAAAATCAAAGTTGATCTTCGAAAACCAAAGTTGCGTATTGCAGAACCATGTCGAAACTGTTATGATGGGGACAAGGGAAGGACAGACCGACCGGGGCGTGGTTCCGCACCGTGAGCGCGAGGGATACAGACTGCGGGACAGCCGATATACGGAACACTCCCACAGCGTCTCTTTTTCCAACATTTACAGTATATTCCTTTTCGCCGCGTTTTTCAACGAATTTGAGATCGATTTTCGATTGTTCACAAATTGTTTACAGGCGTGTCATGATCTGGATGCAGAAACGACAAGCTTCGATCAAATCTGACCGATACGCTTGCAGCCCTTCGGAGCGGAAATGCGTCGGGGTGCGGCGTGAAAGCCGGGGGCGGATATTTTTGCCGGCGGCAGCCGGAAAAACGGACCGAAGCGCGAGGTTCGCTTTGGAAAAAGGCTCAGGGTATAAAAAAGCGGCTTTTTGCATGGAGGATCCTGCGGAACCGGCATGCGGGCGGGGGGCAACAGCGCGGGCGCACGAAGGGTGTATGTAACCTGACATGCGATCCGCATGAAATAAAAAACAATACGAAACAGGAGGAACACGGCATGAAAAACGGCAATTGGAAAATCCGGCTGAGGGAAGCGGGACACAGGGCTGTGAAGGCGGCAGCGCAAACGATAACCGCGGCAATCGGAACGGCAGCAGCAATCGGAAAGGTTAACTGGATGGCTGTCGGCGCTGCGGCGGTCTTGTCGGTCCTTCTGTCTCTGATGAACTCTGCGGTGAGCCTGACGGACAAGAAGGAATAAGGCGGCGGGGCATGCGGTTCCATGGATACGGAGCGGTCCGGAGGGGGAATGATCGGTTGGCTGCTTCCGTATCCGTCCGCCCCGGCGGCTTTTTGGCTGCGGATTGCCGGTGAGACGGCAAAGGACGGTTACAGCGCGGCTCGGATGATTGGAGTATTTCGAAAATCGTTTTGGGACCTGACCGGCACTGCACCGGTCAGGTCCCGTTTTTCTGACAGTATTTGTTTCGTCCTGCGGGGTTGTCCGGCAGCGGAACGTCGCAGGTGTATTCTGACGGAAGGCTCCGGAGATACCGGAATGCATTCCTGTTCTTCCGCAAGCCGGCATTCTGTAGACCGTGACGATAACGCTTTCGGCAGGGAGGGCGGTGCATACACGGCGCTTCCGGCAGCCGAAGGGTGCCCGCGCAAACGGGATGCATCCTGCTTTTTTGCGGCTTCGGAGGTGCGAATGCGATGCATTTCAAAAAATTTCAGCCGACTGCGGAATCGGCATTCTGCAGCGTGACAATCCGGGTGCGGCAGTGCTCATGCTGCCGGTAGGCTTTATCTGATACGGCAGGGTTCCGTAACAGCAGCATTGATATCATTTCGGCTTTGCCCGGAAGCACAGTGCGGCAAGCACGCCGAACAGGAGCGCCGCCGTAATTCCGCCAGCGGCTCCGCTCAGCCCGCCGGTCAGAATGCCGATCGGACCGTTTTCCCGGATCGCTTTTTCAACGCCCTTGGCAAGCGTATATCCAAAGCCTGTCAGGGGGGTGGTGGCGCCGCATTTTGCAAATTTGACCAGCGGCTCATACAGACCGACTGCGGTCAGGAACACGCCGGCGACGACATAGGCGACAAGAATGCGCGCCGGCGTCAGCTTTGTTTTATCGATCAGAACCTGTGCGACGGCACAGAATGCGCCTCCGATCAAAAACGCAAACAGAAGATCACACAAAAAATCCATCACAGCATACGCTCCTTTGTAATGCGGACAAGGTGGCAGATTCCCGGGATGCTCAGCCCCTGCTGAACACTCATCGGACTCATCAGAGCTCCGGTTCCCATCCAGAGAATGTCATGCAGCTCGCCCCGCTCAAACCGGTCGAGAAGCAGTGCGGCAAGCACAGCCGCAGAACAGGCGCAGCCGGAGCCGCCCGCATGCATGTCCTGCTTTTTCCGGTCATAGATCAGAAGTCCGCAGTCCGTGTAGTTGGAGGACAGGTCGATGCCCTGCTTTTTCATCAGATCCAGTACGATGGCATGTCCCTCATAGCCGAGATCTCCGGTTACGATCATGTCAAAGTCGGAGGGCTTTTTTCCTGTGGCTTTGAAGTAGCGCGTCAGCGTATCGACCGCTGCGGGAGCCATAGCGGCGCCCATGTTGGCTGCATCGTCGATTCCGAGGTCGATGGAGCGTCCCGGAAGCGCCTCGGTGATATAGGCGGCGCCGCGGTCAGAGCCGAGCAGAAACGCCGCAGAACCGGTTACGGTCCACTGCGCAGTGGGAGTCCGCTGTCCGCCGTATTCAATCGGATAGCGGAACTGGCGCTCTGCGGAGCAGTTGTGGGAGGAGGTGACGACTGCGACCCGATCAAAGGCGCCGGCATTCAGGGCGAGCGAGGCGAGGATCAGCCCCTCGGCAGCAGTGGAGCATGCACCGTATAAGCCGAAATACGGGATGCCGAAGCTGATCAGACCGTATGCCGACCCGGTACACTGGTTGATCAGATCACCCGCGAAAACGGCGCCGATATCGGTGTTTTTCAGGTTTGCCTTCTGAATGGAAAGCTCCAGTGCAAGCCGCTGCATCTCGCTTTCCGACTGCTCCCATGTGTTTTTTCCGAAGGTGTCCGTGTCATCGTGGCGGTCAAACAGGGAGCCTATGGGACCCTCAAATTCCTTTTTTCCTACCACGGTTGCGCGGGAAAGAATCACCGGAGCATTTTTGAATGAAATAACATCGCTTTTCATGTCGGTCTATCGCCTTTCGTTTGAATTGGGGGCTTTCTCAGAAAAGAGAAACGATCCAGTAAATGATGCCGTACAGAACGGAAGCCAGCGTGCCGTACAGAATGACCGGACCGGAAATGGTGAAGATCTTTGCACCGAGTCCGAGGATCCATCCCTCTGCACGGGTATCGATGGCGGGAGCGGCAACGGCATTGGCGAAGCCGGTAATCGGGACCAGCGTACCCGCCCCGGCGTGCATGGCAAGCTTGTCAAAAAGGTCTAGACCCGTAAACAGTGCGGTCAGAAAAATCAGCGTGCAGGGCACCAGAATCTTCACGGTGTCCTCCGGGACGCGGAGCATGGTGTACAGCGCAAACAGAATCTGGGCAAATGCGCAGATGGCGCCGCCGATGGCAAATGCCTTCAGACAGTCTAAGGGAAGATTTGACTGCTTTGCGCGGCGTTCGGCATACTTCTTATATTCGTTTTTGTTCATGGCAGTTCTCCCGAAGGTTTTCAGGGGACGCAGACAGCTGCGCCCTGTGATTTCTTTTATGTACAGTATCCTCAGATGCGCTTCGGGTTATACGGCAAAAAAGCACTTTTTTGATACGTGCGGCATATTTACGGAATGGACAGAAAAAGGGGTGTAAAAAACCCGTTTTGAGTTTTTCACACCCCGCCGGAATTGGTTTTGAGGCTTGATGGATACCGTATTGCCGCAGGAAAAGCCGAAAAAGCAAAGGCATACGGCAAAAACGTCCGGAAATGCAATCAAAAACGCCGGAATCGACCGGCATCTTTGAGGGGCTTCCGAAAGTGTCCGGGCTTTCAGAAGCCCTTTTTTGTTGGTTCTCTGTTTTTGGGGGCAGCGGTTTTGGACTGCGGGAAAGCGGCGAAAGTCCGCGAAGGATCGGATATTTTCAGACGGAGCGGCTGTCAGACAAAACCGCTTACCGGTTTCGTTTTTCTTTCTTGTCTTTGCCCCGAAGCTGCGGCTTTTCGGGGCGCGGGACCGAGGTGCCGCGCGGAGAAGGAGCATCTCTGCTGGAGCGATAGCGGTATCTGACGGATGCGGTTCCGTGCTTCATGCGGTGCCGCTTTTCTTCCCGTCTGCGGTTCTGCTTCCGCTGCTTTCCGCGTGCCGTGAGCAGGAGCAGGACAAAGCCTGCGGCGATGATTCCCGTTAAAACAGCAGCTATGATGATCAGCGTTTTCCATCCGGTGATGCCGCTTTTGGTATAAAGCGTGATTTTCGAGACGGCAAGCGCACAGTCTTCATCCGAAGCCTGCTCATCCTGCGCTTTGATCCAAATGCGCAGATCCCCGGCTTCCCGGACGAGCTTTGCATACTGTTCGACCGGAAAGTATACGGTGCTCCATGCATTGGCATCCGTCTGCGCAATTCCTTCAAAGACCGTTTCCGTATCGCCGTCCGTGCCGGAAAAGCGGAGCATGACCGTCACCTTAGAGGTCGCCTGCGGCATTTTTGCATACAGACAGACGGAAATATATGCCGCTTTTTCAAGACTGAAGGGAGTGCTGCCAAAGTCCGCTATGCCGCGGTATTCCATGCGGTTGGCGGGAAAAAGCTGTGCATACAGCACCTGCCCCTGCACAGCGTCATCCTGCTGCTCAATATAATTGACGTAGTCGGCGGGGTAAAAGCCGTAGAGCGAATTGCCGGAAAAATCATAGAGCGTGCGTGCGGTATACTGTCTTTCGGGAGTTTGGGAGGAAACGGGGATCTGCTCGCAGATTTTCTTGACAGATGCGGTATCGGGGTCAAATCCGGGAAGCAGCTCATCCCATGCGGATGCGCCGAGGAGCGGGAGCGCAAAGTCGATCGCGGTTTTACGGTATTCGGAATTGTCGAGCGGAACGGTATCGATATAGCGGAAGCTTTGATAGAGCTTCTTTTTTGCAGAGGGCAGATAATTGCTTCCGGTGCTTTCCGATGCCCATATTCCGAATTTTCCGGTTTCATCCGGGTGGTCGGTCTGTATGTGCCAGATCAGGGCATCGATCTGATCAAGCGTACAGCACTTATAGTAGGCATAGCAGAACAGGGCTGCCTGCATGGCTTCGGAGTCTGTGCCGTATTCCCCCCCGACGGCAAAATCGGCAATCAGAAGCCGGCGTGCGCTGCCCTGACAGGCAATTTCCTCGGAAGCAAGATAGCGGCAGAGAACTTCAATGTTTTTCATCGTGACATACGGGGTATCAAAGGTGTCGTCAGCGAGTGCATCCGTCCTGAAATCGGCGGAATTCGGGTCGGAAGCGTAAGGATTTACGGCAAGCCTCCAGGGGAAATCCCCCGTCAGTCTGATCTCCGAGGCAAGCGCATCGAGAAACGCCTTTCCGGCATAGTCCAGAAGCGGATTTTCGCGGAGCGAGGTGTCTGCCGATGCCTGGTTGAAGTTGTTTCCGACAGGAACGTAAATCCGGGCATTCTGATACCTGGATACCGCTGCGGTATACGCGGTGCGGAGCAGGGAAGCGTAGGAGGCAACATAGGCGGAAAGATTCTTTTCTCCCATATAGTTATAAATACGGTTGGAATTGACCGTATTGCCGAGGATGAAGCTTCCGGCAAAGCCGTATTCTCCGTCCGGACGGGTATATCGCTCCGCGAGAAATTCCATAAAGGCTTCAAAATAGGACAGCGCCTCCCGGTTTGCCGTATTGATGGCGAACAGGGACGCCTCATCCCCCGAAACGCCGTCTGCGTACAAACAGGCGAGCGTTGCGTCCTGATCCTTTTCCGGCGCGGTCAGAAGAACGGAAAGAATGCAGTTTATGCCTGCTTTTGTATAGTTCCGGACGGAATGATCCAAAAGCTCCACCTGATTCTGCTTCAGATAATAGGTTTTTCCGGCATGCAGAAAGGAAATTGTCTCCTCATCGCTGCGGTTCGCCGTAAAGAAGCGATTGATCGGAACATTGATGACGGTGTGGGACACCCCGAGCAGCTGCGCATCCGAATCCATCTGGATCCGCAGTCCTTTTTTGGACCGTTTTTCGGGAAAAGAAAATACGGAGGATGCCGCCTGCTCCGGATTGGAGACATATGCCGCATTTGTGATCGCGCGGTATTCCGTGCCGTCCTTTTCCGCAAAAAGATAACGGGCATACAGCAGGTCATCCCGGCCGTTTTCAAGCGAAACGGACTGTGTGACCGAAGCGCCGATGCGTACAACGCTGAGCGGACTGAGTGAGGAAAGCTCATTTTCGCTGTCGCATGCCGACAGCCCGAACAGATAGACGAATTTTTTCGGATCGGCGGAGACATAGGTGCTGCCGAATGCGGCATTGACCGTAAGCGTTCCGCCGCCCTTTTCGACCGTGACGGATTCTATCCGGTTTTCCTGGATTTCCGCTGCGGACGGCAGAAGCAGGAGGCACAGCGCTGTCGTGAACAGAAGGAAAAAACGCAGAAACACTGTTCTGACCGATATGCTGTTCATAGAAAAACTCCTTTCTTCCGCCTGACGGATTGCGGTGTGCCGGGAGACAAAGCCTCCTGGTTCCGCGCCGGCAGGGACGGAGGGATGAAACGGCAGAAAAACGGACCTCCGGCGGCATGAACAGAGGGTGCCGCAAAACGATTGCTCCGCTTTGAGACACCCCTGACTTGTTTTACTGTGCTGCTTCGACGATTGCGGCGAAGTCCTTGGCAACCAGAGAGGCGCCTCCGATCAGACCGCCGTCCACATCCTTCTTGCCGAGAAGCTCTGCGGCGTTGCCCGGCTTCATGGAGCCGCCGTATTGCACGGTGACGGCTTCTGCGGTCTTGGCTCCGTACAGCTCTTCAAGCGTTTCACGGATGGCAGCGCACACCTCTTCCGCCTGATCGGCAGTCGCGGTTCTTCCGGTTCCGATTGCCCATACCGGCTCATACGCGATGACGACCTTGGCAGCGTCTTCGGCGTCAATGCCGCCCAATGCGATTTTGGTCTGCATGGAAACGATTTCCTTCGTGATGCCCTGATCTCTCTGCTCCAGAAGCTCTCCGACACAGAGAATCGGCTTCAGACCCGCGCGCAGCGCGGCGGTCAGACGCAGGTTGACAGTCTTGTCGGTTTCTCCGAAATACTGGCGGCGTTCGCTGTGACCGATCACCACGTATTCCGCACCGCAGGCAAGAAGCATCTCTGCGGAGATTTCCCCGGTGAAGGCGCCCTTTTCTTCATAGTGCACATTCTGCGCACCGACCCTGATGTCAGAGCCGCCGACTGCTTCCTTTGCCGCTGCAATATCGACAAAGGGAACGCATACAACGATCTCACAGCCGGCTTTCCCTGCGACAAGAGGCTTCAGCTCTTCAATGAGCTTTGTTGTCTGCGCCGGCGTCATATGCATTTTCCAGTTTCCGGCGATAATCGCTTTTCTTTTGGTCTTATCCATTTTGTTCTGCTCCTCCGGCAATCAGTCTTTGTCGTTCAGGCAGGCAATACCGGGAAGCTCCTTGCCTTCAAGGAATTCCAGAGAAGCGCCGCCGCCGGTGGAAATGTGCGTCATCTTGTCGGCATAGCCGAGCTTTTCCACAGCTGCCGCAGAATCGCCGCCGCCGATGATGGAGATCGCACCGGAGTCTGCGATTGCCTTTGCAACGGCACGCGTACCGGAAGCGAAATGCTCCCACTCGGATACGCCCATAGGACCGTTCCAGACAACGGTTCCGGCGCCCTCAATGGACTTTGCAAACAGCTCCTGCGTCTTTTCGCCGATATCCAGACCCATCCAGCCGTCCGGAATGGAGTCCGAATAAATGCGCATATAAGTGGTGTTTTCTTCATAGGTTCTGCCGATGACGTTATCAACGGGCAAAAGGAAGTTGACCTTCTTTTCGTGAGCCTTTTTCAGAAGCTCCAGCGCCAGCTCCAGCTGATCCTCTTCGCAGATGGAGGTTCCTGTGGTGTTTCCGAGCGCACGGAAGAACGTGTACGCCATACCGCCGCCGATGATCAGCGTGTCTACCTTGTCGATCAGGTTGTTGATGACGCCGATTTTATCGGAGACCTTTGCGCCGCCGAGGATTGCGATGAACGGGCGCTTCGGATCGGACAGAGCCTGTCCCATGATGGTGATTTCCTTCTGAATCAGATAGCCGCAGACTGCCGGCAGATAATCCGCAACGCCCGCAGTGGATGCATGGGCGCGGTGTGCGGTTCCGAATGCATCGTTGACGTAGATTTCAGCCATGGATGCCAAAGCCTTGGCGAAGGCGGGATCGTTTTTCTCCTCTTCCTTGTGGAAGCGGACATTTTCCAGAAGAAGGACCTCGCCCTCCTTCAGTGCTGCCGCCTTGCTCTGCGCATCCTCTCCGATGACGTCCTTTGCGAGTTCGACCGGCTTGCCGAGAAGCTCGCTCAGACGTGCGGCGACAGGCGCCAGAGAGTATTTCATGTTGAATTCGCCCTTCGGTCTGCCCATATGGGAGCAGAGAATGACCTTTGCATTGTGATTCACCAGATATTTCACGGTGGGCAGTGCCTCCACGATGCGCTTGTCATCGGTAATCACGCCGTCCTTCATCGGGACGTTGAAATCGCATCTGACCAAGACCCTTTTGCCGGTGACTTCAATATCTTCAATTGTTTTTTTGTTGTACATGAATATTCTCCTTTTCTTTACGGTTGCCTTTATTTTCTCCCTATTTTAACATAAATTACACAGCAATTCAACAGGGAAATATGAATTTTACGAAATAAACCTCCGGTTTTTTCAGTGCGCCTTCAAAAGCGCCTGCTTGATATCCCAAAGCTTCTGCGACAGGTCTACATAATAGTTGTGCGGATTTTCAAACCGCTTGACCTCGTCCCACTGCATGGCAAGCTGCTCCTTGCAGTGTCTGCGGATCTCTTCGGTGGAAAGCTCCGGATACACGCACCGACCGCTGAGGAACACGGGCTTCATCAGCTCCTCCGCCACAAAATCCGTCAGCGTCTTGCGCTTCCAGGTGTAGTCGGGATCGAAGATCTCATACGGCTCGGAGGGATCGATCACCTCATCGTGCAGGCAGATGACGTCCGCGATCGCCTTGTGGTTTTCCCGGTCGTAAAGACGGTAAATTTTCTTGAAATGAGGATTGGTGATTTTGGAGGGGTTTTCCGAAATCTTGATTTTCGGTATAATCTCTCCCTTCTCGTTTTCCACGGCGGACAATTTATACACACCGCCGAAGACCGGGTCGGACTTGGAGGTGACCAGACGCTCGCCGACGCCGAAGCCGTCAAGCCTTGCTCCCTGACCTAGAATGTCCCGGATGGTGTATTCGTCCAGGGAGTTGGAGGCGATGATTTTACAGTCGGGCAGTCCTGCCTCGTCCAGCATCTGTCTCGCTTTGACCGAAAGATAGGTCAGATCGCCGGAGTCGATCCGGATGGCGCATTTCTGAATGCCGTGCTTTTTAAAGGCGCGGATCGCGTTCGGAACGCCCTGCTGCAGCACATTGTAGGTGTCCACAAGGAGGGTCGCGTTTTGCGGATACAGTGAGCAGTAGGTGTCAAATGCCTCAAATTCGGAGTCGAACATCAGGACCCAGGAATGCGCCATCGTGCCTCCGGCAGGGACGCCGTACAGCTCCTCCGCAATGGTGCAGGCGGAGCCGGCGCAGCCGGCAATATAGGAGGCGCGTGCGCCGAGAATGGCGCCTGCGGTTCCCTGTGCGCGGCGGGAGCCGAACTCACTGACCGGTCTGCCCGCCGCAGCGCGGACGATCCGGTTTGCCTTGGTTGCAACGAGAGACTGATGGTTGATGGTGAGCAGGATGAAGGTCTCTACAAACTGTGCCTCGATTGCGGGAGCGCGGACCGTCAGGACGGGCTCGCCCGGAAAGATCGGGGTGCCCTCCGGGATGGCGTAAATATCTCCGGTGAAACGGAAATTGCGCAGGTAGGAAAGGAAGCCCTCGTCAAAGCCGCCCTTTTCGCGCAGAAAAGCGATGTCGTCCTCTGTAAAATGCAGATTTTTGATATAGTCGATGACCTGCTGCAAGCCGCACATGATGGCAAAGCCGCCGCCGTCCGGCACGCGCCGGAAAAACATGTCAAAGTACGAAATGCGGTCTGTGATGCCGCTGCGGAAATAGCCGTTTCCCATGGTCAATTCATAGAAATCGCACAGCATGGTGAGATTTTCGGGTGTAATATGGGACTGATTCATAAAAGGATATCCTCCTTGGGAGAAATTTAAAATAGTCGGAAGCATTGTGCAGGCGCTGCTGTCCGGAACGGTCCCGGGCAAAGCCGCTTTCCGGCTGTACGCAGGCAGAAAAGAGCCGTGGGAGTACATGCCGGCTGCGTATAAGCCGCAGAGAACCGTTCTGCGGCTCTGCGTGGGGCTGAGCGGCACCGGAACAGGACGTTTTTGTGTATATTATAGAACAAACAAATGCGTTTGTAAATAGTATCCGCAAAAAAACGGTTTTTCGGTGCGGCAAAAAAGCAGCTGCCCCGGCGGACGCAGGACCTTCCGCTGTGCAAAACGGGATGCCGCGGCACAGCGGCGTGGGATTCTTTTTGGCGGGAAGGCTGCTGTGCGGACGGTTTCCTGCCGCGCGGCATATGCTGTGCCGGCATCGGCGGCGTTTGCGGGAAAGCCTGTGTGGACAGACACATCCCCGCAGGTTGCAGGGCTTTTGCTGCGGGAAAGGGAGCGCCGTGCACATTTCCGCTGCCATGTCCCCGTCATTGCGGATAAGCTGCTTCCGGCTGCGCTGAGGGATCTGCGGTATGCCGGACGGGCTGCGTCTTACGGCATTCGCGGGGGACTTCTGCGCCCTTCGGTCTCCTGCGGCCGGGCGCTGCGGAAATGGGGACGGTAGGCGTCCCCTGCCGTGAAAACGGTCTGCGCCGCTCAGATGCCCATAATGTCCCACGGCGTAATGACGCCGCGCAGGCTGCCGCTTTTTTTGCCGTCATCGGTCAGGAAGATCATTGCGATCCGTTCGCCGCGGCGGAATCTGGAGGAGAATATGGTTTCCGCATCGTGCACGGACGCATCAGCCCGAAGGAACGCGTATTTCTTCGGCTGACCGGCAAGCATGGTATAGGAGGCAAGCGCACGCATATCGGTCTGTTCGTCCAGAATGTTCCCGGTTTCGGCACTGAAGCGGAGCAGCGCGGTTTCGTTCAGGACCCCGACCACACAGCCCCGGAAGCAGACCGGAATATGAGAATATCCGTTTTCCAGCATTTTCCGGATCACCGGCAGTGCACGGTCCTCGGGTCCGACGGTGAGCAGCTTATCGAGCGGAGTGGCAACCTCCATGCAGGATTTCGGGCTGCCGATCTGACGGACCAGAGAGCGGAGCAGCGCCAGCATCGGCTCGCTGGGAATAACGGCGTATGAGCCGTCCAGCTTCGGATTGTGCGTCAGAAGCGCCCGGACCTCGCGGCAGTACCGCAGCTCGGGAGCGATTTCCGAAAACTCCGGCATCCGCTCCAGACGGGCGACAGAGGAGCCGTCTACCGGCATGTGATACTCACTGACCGCAATCTGCTCCAGCTGCTTGTATAAATCCAGAAATTCATCGGTTTGAGAAGACATGGGCGTGTATGCGCTTTCCCGTGGGGAAAGCTTCCTTTCCTGTTTTTCGTGCGTGGCGGGGGAGGGGCGGGAAGGCGTGCGCCGCAGGAGCGGAAACCGGCACGCTTGTCCCCGGGGGTGCCGATTGTTCCGGCAGCGGAGACGCGAAAAGCGCTGCACCGGAGAGGCGCGGGCTTTTTCAGAGGTCTTCGGAGAAGAGCCTTTTCGGGCGCTGCGGGGAACTGCCTGCGGAAGCCGAATATGTGCGGCTTTCCCGTGACGGCAGAAGCCTTGGCTGAAAAGCCGGGGCTGGAAACGCATGGCGGACGGGGGAGCCGGGGTTTCGGGAAAGCCGCGGCGTCTTGGCGGTCGGAGCCGCCTGCGGCGCGGTGCAGGTGCAGTCCGAAAAGAGGCTTCCGGGTAAAAAGCCGGCAGACATCCGATCGCTTCGGAGAGCAGCGGGATTTTGCCGCGCTGGCGGCGTTCCTGTTCTTCGCGGGATTTCCTCACCTTTTTCGATGCCGGGCGGAGGAAGCCGGCAATCACCGGCTGCGTTTTTTGGATTGCGGTGCTGCGGGAAGCCGGCGCACAGCTTATTTTTCACACAGGCGACGCAGCGGAAGCAGCGGGCGGAACTGCCAGTGCTTTTCCATCCGCGCGGAAAAGCGTCCGATCAGGAAGCCGTTGATCAGAGCGCACAGGACGGTGCCGAGCTTGACGCCCTCAAAGTGCCACATGCCGAAAAAGCAGAAGGAAAGAATGATGCCGAGCAGGCAGCTGGCAATATCGTAAGCGGTTTTGAATCGGACGAGGTCAAGATGAAAGCGGGCTGGGACCTCTTTGACAATCAGCTCATATACCTCGGCGGGGATGTAGGTGTGCAGCATAAAGGCGACTCCTGCGGAGCAGAGAACAAGACCGGCAAGGTACAGTCCGCACCGGAGCGGGATCCCGCCGTCCGGCAGGAGCCCGACCAGCGCCATCATGCCGTTGAGCGTATATCCGTAAATGACGGCGGTGACAAAGGAAAACAGATAGGAGATGCGGAACCGGCGGAGGGCAAGCACCATCAGAAGGAGCAGAAATGCCTGAAAGATATATTCCATCATGCCGAAGGAAAGAAAGGAAAAGCTCTCCGACAGCTTTCTGTAAAGCAGGTAAGCGGGTGCGACTACCATGGAAAGTCCGAAATCGGCGCGCTCCATGCATGCGCAGCCGAGAGCAAGGGAGAGGATTCCGCAAAGATAGGCGAGCTCCTCCGGGAATGTTTTTTTGGTCATAAAGCCTCCTGATATCCGGAAAAATGCCGGCATCAGACGGCTGCCGGGCGGCTTGCACCGCCGCGGAACGCGAAAGCTCCGGTTATGACAGTATTATAGCATGTCATGGCTGTGCATGCAAGCGCAAAAATCACTAAAATACACTGCGAAATGCGGACAAATCCGATTCCCGGAAGGAAACCGGAGCGGCGGCGGAGAGCGCATGCGCGGGTGCGCAGAAACGGGAAGCCCGCGGGCTGTTCTAATCGGGGAGAGCGGATCATATAATGGAGCATCCGACAGGTGAAGTGCGGGAAACAGGGAGGATTTGAATATGCCCGAATTATCGATCTATCAGGATATCGCCGAACGGACAGGCGGCGATATTTATCTCGGCGTTGTCGGTCCGGTCAGGACGGGAAAATCGACATTCATCAAAAAATTCATGGAGACAATGGTTCTGCCCAATATGGTGGGCGACTATGACAGGGAACGCGCACGCGATGAAATGCCGCAGTCGGCAGCCGGGAGAACCGTGATGACGACCGAGCCGAAGTTCATTCCGGACGAAGCGGTGGAGATCAGGCTGGAGGGCAGCCAGGCGGTCATGCGCGTGAAGATGGTGGACTGCGTCGGCTATATTGTGCCGGATGCGCTCGGCTCGGTGGAGAACGGCGGTCCCCGCATGGTGCATACACCGTGGTCGGCGGAGCCGGTTCCGTTTGAGGAAGCGGCTGAAACCGGAACCAGAAAGGTGATTACCGACCATGCAACAATCGGGATCGTTGTGACAACGGACGGGACCGTGGGAGAAATTGCCCGGCAGAATTATGAGGAAGCGGAGGCACGCGTTATACGGGAGCTGAAGCAGATCAACAAGCCGTTTGCGATCATTCTGAATTCCGCCGACCCGGGAAGAGAGGAGAGCATTGCGCTTGCAAACCGGCTGGAGAAGACCTATGAGGCGCCGGTGGCACTGGTGAACTGTCTGGAGCTGAATGCGGACGACATTGCGCATATTCTGGAAATGGTGCTTCTGGAGTTTCCGGTCAGTGAGGTCGGCGTAGAGCTTCCGCATTGGGTGATGACGCTGGACAAAGAGCATCCGCTTCGGGCTTCCTTGACCGAGGAAATCCGGAAATGCGCGGAAAAAATCGGGAAAACGGGAGAGGTCAGGGATGCGTTCTCGGCGCTCGGCACAAAAGATGAGGTGGCGCGGGTTTCGGTCGATCGGCTGGAGCTTGGAACGGGACGTGCGCTGATCGATATCAAGCTGCGGGACGATCTGTATTACAGCGTGCTCAGCGAGCTGACCGGCTTTTCCATTCAGGACGATACTGCGCTGATCGAGCTGGTGCGCGGTCTTGCCGCAATGAAGCAGAAATACGACAGGGTCGCGCAGGCGCTTGACGAGGTGGAGGCGTGCGGCTATGGGATTGTGACGCCGGATATCGGCGAATTGAAGCTGGAGGAGCCGGAGATTATCAAGCAGTCCGGCGCCTATGGCGTCAGACTGAAGGCGAGCGGACCGTCGATCCATATGATCCGTGCCGACATTGAGACGGAGATCAGTCCGATCGTCGGAACTGAACAGCAGTCGGAGGATCTTGTGAAATTCCTGCTGCACGAATATGAAGGAGAGCCGGAGAAAATCTGGGAATCCAATATATTCGGAAAAACGCTGCATGCGCTGGTCAACGAGGGGCTTCACGCAAAGCTTTCGCATATGCCGGCAGACGCCAGAGTGAAGCTCGGGGAGACGCTGCAAAAGATTATTAATGAGGGCAGCGGCGGTCTGATCTGCATCATTCTGTAAGGAGGAAAGCATATGCAGACATCGTTTTGCTGTATCAACGATCTGAGGGATAAGGAGGTAATCAACACCTGTGACGGCAGGAGGCTCGGCTTTGTTACGGATGTGGAGATCGATCTGTGCTCCGGGCGTCTGACCGCGATCATGGTGCCGGGAGAGCCGGCTTCCCTGTTCGGGAAAACGCCCGATATCCGTATTCCGTGGGATAAGATCGAGCGGATCGGCAATGATACGATTCTGGTCTGCGTCAGCGAGCTGCCGCCCTGTTCCTGCGACGGGGGAGGAAAAAAGAAACGCTGGTTCTGCTGAGACCGGGCGGAGGAACCGGTGCACAGCATGCGGCAGTGCCCGGCTCCGTTTGGATCGATGCCTGATGCCGGAACTGAGATTGGCGTGAAAAAGTTATTTTTCACGCCGGCTTTTCTGCCCTTGCCGCCGGGATTCGCTTTTTTTCGGGAAGGGCTTGGGGCTGTATCGCATGGCGGTCCGCCGGGAAGCAAAAGCTTCTGAGGCGGCAGGCGTGCGGATTCGGAGCAGTGTCCGAGGCTCCTTCGGAGTCAGACATATGCCGGAATTCATATCGGATTCCGGCTTTTTGCGGCTTGCTTTTAAAAAACGCTTGAAACCGCATTCCGATTTTATGAAAAAGCAGAAATGCCCCGTATATTATTCACAATATTGATATAAAAATATAGGAAGAAAGAGAGAAAATGCATACGGCTGCGGAAAAAAGACTTGCAAAGTGCGGACGGGAATGTTATAATAGTCCTGGTTGTGCCGGGGCTGCTTTCGGATTGCCGGTGTCCGGTCGGACCGCAGCGGTAATCCGGACAGGCTTGCAATCGTATCTTCGGTCCGGAGCCGGTTTGCGGAGTCGAAGGATACGGAGGTCTGCGGAGGCGGAATGCTGCGCGGAGCTGCCTGTGATATGCCGGAAAGCCGCAAAACCTCCTCCGTGGGGGAATCCGGCGAAGACCGGGGCTTCTTTGAACCGCATAAAGCCGGGAAGGATTGCAAAAAATGCAATCGTCCCGAAAAGCCCCCGGGTTATGGCTTTTTGCAAAGAGTGTACGCATTTTCGATTGCTGTGTGAGCCGCCGGAGGCGGCACGGAGAGTATGATGAATCAGAAAATTTCATGTTTGACTGTTTTGATGGTGCTTGTACTGACCCTGACAATGCTTGCTGCGGTTGCCTGTGCGGGCAAAAAGAACGAGCCGACCCTCCCCGGTATGCAGACCTCGCAGAGAGAGGCGGATGTGAATCCGTCCCAGACCGAGAAGAATCAGGGCGCTGATACGGGAGGCTCGTCACAGACCTCCTCCGGAGAGGTTACATCCGAGCCTCCCCATACGAATCCGCCCGCGCCGTCCGGGCTTGACGGCTTGTCCAATGAGGGGATTGATTGGTGGTTCGGCGGTAATTACGATGCGCTGAACCGACCGGCACATCCCTTGGATGAGCAGAAAAAATACGGCAAATATGATGCCGACTTTATTTTCAGCGCAGTGGAGGATAAAATTATCTATCTTACGCTTGATGAAGGCTATGAGGCGGGCTATACCGGGCAGATTCTGGACGTTTTGCAGGAAAAAAATGTGCAGGCGGTGTTTTTTGTGACTCTGCCGTATGTAAAGGACTGTCCGGACCTCGTGAAACGGATGATCGATGAAGGGCATATAGTCGGAAACCACAGTGTGAATCATCCCTCCAAGGGACTGCCCTCACAGACGCTTGAGCAGCAGACCGAAGAGGTGATGGGGGTTCACCGGTATATTCTTGAGCATTTCGGCTATGAAATGAATCTGTTCCGATATCCCGCCGGCAAATACAGCGAGCAGTCGCTTGCGCTTCTGCAAACGCTCGGCTACCGGACCGTATTCTGGAGCTTTGCTTATTATGATTACGATACCGCCAAACAGCCGGACGAGGCGGAATCTCTGGAAAGGCTGGTAAACCGGCTGCATCCGGGCGCGATTTATCTGCTGCATGCGGTGTCGGCTACCAACACGAATATTTTGGGGGATTTTATAGACCGCGCGCGCGCGGAGGGCTATACGTTTGCGCCGTACCCCGCATGAGAGTCAAAAGTTTCTGAATAAAATGCGGTTTCTCCGTCCATACTTGACAAAGGGAAGGAGAGATCAATATATGCTTGATAAGATTGCACTGACGCTTGCCATCATCGGTGGAATTAACTGGGGAAGCATCGGATTGTTCCGGTTTGATATCGTGGCATGGATTTTCGGCGGACAGGACTCCGTCGTGAGCCGGATCATTTATACCGTTGTCGGTCTTGCGGCATTGTGGTGTATTTCACTGCTTTTCCGCGATACCTCGGAGGATGTCATCACCGATACGGACCGATCATAAGCCGGAAAAGCCCCGTCCGCGGGGCTTTTCTGATGGATGCCGGAAGAACACCTTGCCGTGCTGCCGGACAGGCTTCGTGATGCGGCTGAGGGGATGCCCGGCTCAGAGAGCCTCTCGAAATCCGTCCGGACCGGTGCTTGGTACCGTGAGGGCAAAGCACGGCTTTTATTTCCGGAATGCCCGATGGAGCAGAGCGATCACACGGGAATGGGCGTGAACGGCGCGGAGATGCCCGGCGGAAATTCCTCCGGCATATTGAAGCCGGATAATCTGCACAGCCCCGGACAGCGCCGCATGCGGCGGTACATATGTCGCGGCATGTCTGCGCGGCTGTCGGAAGCGGCTTTTATCGGGGAGCATGCGGGGGTATCTGCTTTACGGGGGCACCGTGCTCCGGAAGGCAGCGTTTGCCTTTGCCCGGCTGCGGGCATACGCCGGATGCTTTGAGGAAAAATGCCGCTTCCGCAAAGCGAAACGGGGAGGCGCACGGCTGTCCGGGCAGGAAACGGCATCGGAATGCTCCGACCGGGAAGCACAGACCGATTTACATGTTTTAACGATTTTACTGATCAGAGCGAGCCGGAGAGGGCGGGGCAAAGAGGTGTGCTTCCCCTGACGGCGTTTGCGTGTTATGCTCCGGCATGCTGTCCGGAGAGCTTTCCGGGAACGGCGGTTTTTCCGCTGCATTTGTTCCGGAGCGTATGAGCTGATTGCCAAAGGAGGCTTTATGAACCGTATCAGATATTTCTGTGCGTTTTTTTGTGTTTTGACTGCGATATCGTTTTTCGGCTCCTGTACGCCGGGACAGCCGCAGGACACAGATACCTCCTCCGAATCGGAGACGGAAGCGCCTGCCGAGAGTGTGCCTTTGCCGGAAACGCGGCGGGAGCCGTCCAGGGACGGAAAAACACGGGTTGCGTATGAGGTATACGGAGGGGGCGGCGGAACGCTGGAGGGGAAAACCGTGCAGGTGCTGCTGGAAGAAACCGGAACCACAACGGTGACCGCCAATGCGGCTGTCGGATACCGCTTTGTCGGCTGGAGCGACGGAATCACAGAGGCATCCCGCGAATCCGATCCCGGGGAAGAGGGCATGACGGTTACGTATTATGCTTTCTTTGAAAAGCAGTTTCTGGAAATGCCCGTGATTGAGCTGAATACCGAGACGGGCAAGGATGTGACATCAAAGGATACGTATATCAATGCGACCCTTTCAATCCGGAATTGCAGCAGGGAAATGCAGATCGATGAGATGGATATCATGCTGCGCGGACGCGGAAACAACTCATGGACGTATGAGAAGAAAAGCTATCGGATCAAGCTGTCGCAGTCAGGCAGTCTGCTCGGGCTCGGAAAAGGGAAATCAAAAACGTGGTGCCTGATTGCCAACATGTGCGATCAGTCGCTTCTGCGGAATTATACGGCATACCAGTTCTGCCGTATGCTTTCCGGCTTTGCGTGGGCGCCCGACTGTACCTCCGTGGAGGTTTATCTCAACGGAGAATACCGCGGTGTATATCTGCTGTGCGAAACAATCAAGGAGGACGAGCACCGCGTTGCGATTTTCGACGATCCGGAGCTTGGGACGGACATTGGCTATCTTCTGCAAATGACCGTGAATTCGGATGAAACCAGCAACTTTTCGGTAAACGGATATAATTTTGATATCAAAAGCGATCTTTCCGCCGACAAAAAGAAGAGTGCGGCACAGCTTGCCTACATCAAAGATTACGTGACGCAGTGCTGGCAGGCGGTGCAGTCCGGCGACCGGAGGACCGTGGAGCAGCTGATCGACCTGAACTCCCTGATCGACACATATATTGTGGAGGAGCTGACCAAAAATCTTGATGTTGGCTATGATTCCTTTTATCTGTATAAGGACCGGGCGGGAAAGCTTTGCTTCGGACCGGTGTGGGACTTTGATCTCTCCTTCGGAAATGCAAACGAGCACGAGACGGAATATGCGGAGGGAATGTACGTATGCTACGGGGTCTGCCGGCAGTATCATTCAAACTTCTGGTATCATACGCTGATGGATCAGAACTGGTTTCGGGCGCTGGTTGCGGCAAGGTGGAAGCAGCCGGGCATTGTGCGCGCGGTGGAGCGCCTTCCGCAGCTGGTTACGGAGACTGCCGAAGCCAATATGGGTTCGTTTCAACGGAATTTTGACAGGTGGCAGATTTTCGGCATGACAATGAACCGGGAGCCGGACAGAATCCGGGCGCTGCCGGATTACGATGCGCACTATCGCTATCTTGCGCAGTGGATCAGCGATCGGATTGCCTGGCTCGGAGCATATATCGGCTCGGAGGAATATTATCTGGATTCCGATACGATCCGAAACGGTCTGCGCGGAGAGGACTGGAACCGGCTTGAGGTGTCCGGCGGAGACGGCACCAGGGAACAGCCGTATCTGATTTCGGAGGAACGGGATTTTGCCTCCCTGCAGGAATGTATCCGCAGCGGACAGGATTTTGCCGGCGTGTGGTTCCGGCAGACGGCGGATCTTGATATGACAAAGGTTCTGGGTTTTGTCGGAGCCGGAGAGGATGCCCATTTTGCCGGCATCTATGACGGCGGCGGGCATACGCTGCATGCGGTGCTGACCGGCGATGATGAATGTCTGTTTCCGTGCCTGTCCGGACTGGTGATGAATCTCAATACGACAGGATCTGTGACAAATACCAAGCAGGCAGCCGGAATCGTGCGGCTGCTGCGCGTGGGCGGCGCCGTGGTGAATTGCAGCTCCGGCATGGATGTGATATCCCGGCGCGGGAGCGCAGGGGGCATTTCTGCTTCCGCACAGAACAAGGGCTGGGGAGACACAGATATGCCGGTGCTGATGAACTGTGTGTTTTTCGGAACGCTGGAAAGCGCAAACCAGTCCAGTCCCATCAACTGCTGGACGCGCGGCAGAGTCGGCAAATTCGAATACCTTTATTATGACGGCCGCTTGCGGGAGCGGACTTCCCTGACAACGACCTCGGACGATATTGCGCTGGAATCGGAGGAGTTTCTGAATTTTTCCCACGTGCTGAACCAGAATCTCCCGGAGCTTGAAGCGGTAATCGCTGCGTACGGTCTGTCGGCGTCCGATCTGTGCAAATGGCAGGACACAGCATCCGGTCCGGCTCTTGTGCCGCGGTGAGGGAGGGCTTGATACGGAGCGCTGCCGCACGGATGCGGCGGGGAAGGACCGCAATCGCTGCCCGCCGCCCTGCACGGAGCGCTGCCGCAGAGCGTTCGGAACTGTCCGGCGTTCTTTCCGGGAGTCATCGGATGCCGCTGTGTTCTGCGTTCCGCCCTCTGCGGGGGCTTCTCATAATACGTTCGAGAAGGGCGGGGTGCTGCCCGAACGAAGGAGCGCTGCGCCGCAGGATGCATTAGCTTCCGGGGATGCCGGTGTGAAAAACAAAAAGAACTCACGCGCGGAAGGCGATTGAATTGATGCGCATATGCATTATCACAATAAAATGACAATTCGATTTGTGCACAATGATAATTGCATATTGGCGCATACTGTGGTATAATAATACTGTTGCGCGGGGGCGTAGCTCAGCTGGTTAGAGCGCATGCTTGACATGCATGAGGTCATTGGTTCGATCCCAACCGTCCCCACCAGCAAAAAGGATCGTATCCGGACGGTACGGTTCTTTTTCTTTTTCTGCAGGTATTCCGGAGGCGTACAGGGCGGCTGCGTGTGCTTTTTCTTGCTTTGACTGCCGATGCATTCCGGTATTGAGGCTGTGACGGAGCCCTTGGCATGCCGGATATTCCGGACCTGCGGTGGGGACGGCAATGCCTTCCTGTGCGGACGGGAAAAGTAGGGCGGATGCCTGTAAAGCCGCCTGTTCCGGGTTTGACCGGAAAGGGACGGTATGATCCGCCGCAGGAGGCATCTGCACATAGGGAAAGACGGGACGTTGCGGGAGAATGCCTGCTTTTCGGTCCGCATATTGCTGCCTTGCCGATGTCTGCGGCAGGTGGACTGCGCAGCGAAGGAGGGGATCGGATGCCGAGGGTGCTGAATGAATCCTTGATTTATGAGATATTGTCGGTTGTGGAGGAAATCCCGGAGGGAAGGGTTGCCTCCTACGGGCAGATTGCAGCCTTGATTGGGAGAGAACAAAATTCCCGCCTTGTGGGGCGCGTGCTGAGCATGGCGGCGCATTACGGAACGTATCCGTGTCACCGAGTGGTCAATCATGCGGGGCGGCTGGCACCGTTTTTCCCGGAACAGCGGGAGCTTTTGCAGAGAGAAGGCGTGGAATTGAAAGAGAACGGCTGTGTGGACATGCTCAGGTACGGGTGGAAGTGCTGAGGCTCCGGAGCGCCTGTGACACAGGACTAAATTCGGGAAGGTATCCTCCGTGCCGTGCAGCTGTATGGAAATAGAGAACGGAAGGCGCTTTTGCCTCTGCCAAAGCAAACGCAGGACTTTTTTATAAAAAATCATTTTCTCTCTTGACAATCGGCAAACAATGTGATACAATATCTATTGTTGCAGCGGGGTGTGGCTCAGCATGGTAGAGCGCTTGGTTCGGGACCAAGAGGCCGCTGGTTCGAATCCAGTCACTCCGACCATATTTTGCAGTACGAAAGAGCTGCTAAACAAAAAAGCCTTGATTTTCAAGGCTTTTTTGTGTTTTTGAGGATAAAAATCAGCCCGCCGTTTCATGGTTGCTTTTTCAGGCAAGTAAGAATCGAGCTTGCGGAAACCGCTGTACATAAGAGAGTCCGTGTTTGGATAAAAAACACGGGCTTTTTTCACTTAAAAACGGGCGAAACGGAAGAAACTGCGGCGCAAAGCGGCATGCCCGATACAGGAACGGGCACGCGGTGTCGGAAGATATGCGGCACTGCAAGCCGTATAAGCGGTTTTTCGGAGCGCCCGTTTGCACAAAGGTTCAGGGGAAGGATAATGCGGAATTTGGAAACGGGAAAATGAAAAGCAGGTGAAACGCTGAAAGCTGCGTCAGGCATCCCGGAATCCTTACCGGCGTTTGCAGGAGGGTACTTCGATTCCGATTTTTGACAGTTTCTTTTCTGCCCCGGTGCTTTGATAAAAGAGCAGACGGCATGTCTGCTCTTTTTGTGTTTCGGTATGACCTGTGATAAAATGAAAATCGCTGACTTTTTTTGTGAGGAGGATCCCAATGAATTATAAAGAGTGGTTGAATATCTGGCTGGAAAACTATGCAGGTCCGTCAGTGAAGCCCAAGACGTATCTGCGGTATAAGGAAATTGTCTGCAATCAAATCTGCCCGCGGCTTGAGGAGTATGAGCTTGACGAATTATCTCCGATGCTGCTGCAGCGGTTTGTAACGGATTTATTGACATCGGGCAATAAAAAGAACGGAGGCGGCTTGGCTGCGAGGACCGTGCATACCGCGATTACCGTTGTACAAAGCTCGCTGCGAACCGCATATCATCTCGGTTATGTGGAAAATACGGCGGGGGAAAAGATAAAACGACCGCGCCTGAAGGAAAAACAGGTCACGTGCTTTACGCTGCCTGAGCAAAGGAAAATAGAGCAGGAGGTTCTGAAGTGCGGGAAACCGAAGATGAAAGGAATTCTGATCTGTTTATATACCGGACTTCGCATCGGAGAGCTTCTTGCCCTTGAATGGACGGACATCGATCTGAACAGAGGAGAGCTGTCCGTGACAAAGACCTGTTTTGACGGAAAAAACAAAAACGGTGTGTTTTGCAGAATTACAAACACACCGAAAACGGAGACCTCCATGAGAGTCATTCCGCTGCCGAAGCAGCTTATTCCTGTTTTCAGGGAGATGAGACGCGCTGCTCAAAATCAGTATCTGATCTCTGACGGTGAAAAAACGCTTGCAGTCAGATCCTATCAGCGAAGCTTTGAGCGGTTATTGTCCAACCTCGGTATTCCGAGAAGGGGGTTTCATTCCCTTCGGCACACATTTGCAACCAGGGCATTGGAGGTCGGAATGGATGTGAAGACGCTCTCCGAAATTCTCGGACATAAAAATGCCAATGTGACACTGCAGCGATATGCGCATTCCATGCCGGAGCATAAAAAGGAGATGATGAACCGGATCGGGAAAATACTGTGACAACCATCTAATAGAGTAATCGGCGGTCACTCCATTATTTAGGATATCATTGTATTAAATATTTGTCAATGTTTTTTTAACAATTTAGTGAAAATCATACAACATAATTCAAAATAATTATACTAATCATCCGATATTATTGCTCTTGATGTACGCCGATTACTCTATTAGGCGGCAACTCCCGGTCAATGCATGCATATTGCCGGAAGGCTCGTGTGCTGCCGAACTGATTTTGCATAGATGTCTGCGGAGCAGTCCGGAACGGCGAAAATTGACGGCAGCCTGTCACAGGCAGCAGCTGCTTGAGAGAAGGACTTGCTTGAGACACGGTCAGGATGGCTCCGTATCGCTCCCAAACAGCCTGAAAAGCCGTAGAAGCTGCTTCGCATAGCGAAAAAAACACATGACAAGAGCGCACTCCGGTCACTGCTGTTTCCGTTTCGGAACGGATATACCGTTTTTTTTGATATGCCGGAAAAACCAAGCGCGGATGACTCATTTTCAAAATCATCGGTTGAGGAGAATACTATGACAGATATTACCAAGGTTTTAAACACGGTTCTTAAAATTCAGGCGCATTGCGGGGAGATAGACGCACTGGAGAAGAAGTGTACGGACAGATATCAGAATGAAAAAAAGTCCGTTGAGCAGAAATCAGCCGAGCTTGTGGGAGAGATGCAGGCAAAATACGATGCGTTTATCAAATTGCATTTTCTTGATCTGAAGGACCGGATCCGGGAGCTTGAGACGCTGCTTGCACAGGATTATGAAACCGAATGGACACAGGCAGTTCCGAAAAACAACGATTACCGGAGCCTTTCGTATGAGGCAAACGAAGCCCGCCTGTATGAGCTTATCCGGAAAATCAATGAGTATATCCAGCAGCTGAACGCAGTGGATTTTGACCGTTTGGTTCCGCCTGCGGAGATCAGAATGAATGGGGAATCGTTTACGGTATGCGACAAAAGCGGAAGCGTATTGGGGAAATATGACTGCAACAGCGATACGCGCACGCAAACCCGTGATCCGAAGCCGCTTCGCGACCTTGCGCGGAAGATTTTTCCGTGCTGCAAGGAGGCAGAGCTTTGCATCGATGCTCTTGTGAACCTGTACGGTAAGAGCTTCGACATCGGGGAATTTCAGTCGTATGTACAAAGCAGTGCGGCGGCGCGGCTTTCGGAAACCGAGGCGGAGCTGCGCAGTACATATCAGAAGCGCTTTGACGAGCTGTTTCGGGATGAAAAGGCGGAGGCGATCCCGGAAAGCTTCTTTACGGAGCTTGCACGTGAGGGCAGGGCTTCCGAGGTTGACCTGACACACGGCAGCTCCTCGTACCGCGAGTCCATCACAATCGGGAATGCAGGTCTTGAGGTGTCCGGACTGTATCAGCATTGGCGGTATTTCCGCGAGAGCCGGTTTCTCGGAAAATACATAACCAACGGTTACCTCTATACGCCCCTCATCATTGACCTGAAAAAACACGGCAATATTTTGCTCAATGTCAATGAAGAGAACTACAGTGATGAGACGGTTCAGTTTGTCAACCAGCTGATCATTCAGTTCCTTTTGTCGTTTCCGGCAAACCGGATCCATTTCTGTCTGATCGACATTGATAACAAAATGGAATTTTCACCGTTTAAAAGTCTTACCAAGATCAATAACGGCATCCTCATGAACGGAATTGTCAGAGACGACCGGCAGCTGGAAAACACCGTCAAGGACATGGAACAGGTCATGTACAAGGTCAAAGACGACATTCTGAGCTATAACAATGTCGAGGACGTCTATGAGTATAATAAAAAATATGAAGCCAATCCGCAGAATTTCTATCTTATGGTATTGGTCAATTACCCCTCCGGCATGCGGGACGACATCGCAAAGAGAATTGCGGGAATCGTGCAGAACGGCAATCAGGCAGGCATCTTTACGGTTATCGTAAATAACAAGGCATGCCCGCCCGCGCAGGGCTATAAGCCGGCAGAATGCAGTCAGTTTCTTGAAAAGGCCGCAAAAAGCGCTCTGGTGATTCAAAAAGACTCCAATAGATTCTTTATGAATTTCGGCTTGCCGAATCAGTTTGAACCGATGGATAAAATCTCGGTTTCCTCCCTGCCGTCTATCGTTGAAATGCTGAAAAACAGCGCGGAAAGCAACCGGCAGAAGGTTATCCCGCTGTCTCAGATGTTCGGGGATACCGATGCCGCGCTGCAAAGTCCCAAGGGCATTCCGTCCTCGGCGGAGGTTCTGGATATTCCGATCGGTGCAAGAGGCGGAGAAATTCAGACACTGCAGCTTAAAACAACGGGCGACGGCTCTGCACATGCCGTTGTCATCGGCGGCACCGGCTCCGGTAAATCCAACCTGCTGCATACCATCATTATGAGCGCCTGCTACAGGTACAGTCCGGAGGAGCTGAATCTGTACCTGATTGATTTCAAGGGCGGGGTGGAGTTTAAATTTTATGAGGCGAACAAGGTCAGGGAAAAGCAGATTCCGCATATCAAGCTGACCGGTCTGACAAGCGATCTGGAGGACGGCGTGGCGATTCTGAATAATCTTCATGGAGAGCTGCGAAGCCGTGAAGACGAATTCAGAAAATGCGGTGTGGAAGACATTGTGCAGTACAGAAATCTCGGCAAAAAGAAGCCGCGTCTGTTTGTCATTATCGATGAAATTCAGGAGCTGTTTGAGCAGGATGACAGGCTCGGACAAAAGGCGATCGATATTCTCAGGGAGCTGTTTAAAAAGGGAAGAGCGTTCGGAATCAATATTCTGTGGGCATCGCAGAATATTCCGAGGGTGCAGGGACTGCGGGATAAGGTCCTGAGTCAGATCGGAAACAGGATCAGCCTGCGTCTGAACGATCCGGACGATGCCGCGGACATCCGGATTGACCCGAAGGCTGTCAGAAACCTGAACAGACCCGAAAAGGGACTTGGCGTGATCAACGACATCCGGTATGGGAATGAAAGCGTGGAATTCCGCGTTGCTTATGCGGAAACAAGCGAAAACCGCCAGAAATACGCACAGGAGATCATCGGAAAGTGGCGCGGGATCACCTCCTCCTCGCCCCAGGAGCAGCTCTTTATTGTGGGGGATGATACCGAGCCCTCTCCGATCGCCGGTAATACGCTTTATACGGCTGTTCCGGAGCCGCAGCAGATTGTATCCAGGTCGTTCGGCAGCTATACGCTTCAGCTCGGTCAGGATTATGTCACAGGAAAACCGTATGATATCAATATCGCGCTGCGTGAAAATAAGATGAACCTCCTTCTTGCGGGTTATGACATTGAAATGCTGCGCGATATGATGGGCTATGCGCTGCTCTCCGTGATGCTGAACCAGATGACAAACCGGGATTGCGCTGCCGAGAGGACCAGGGTCTATTATGCCAACGGCGAAATGATCAGTCCGCAAAATGCCGATGATCTGTTCAATGTGATAAGGATAGACTTTTCTTCCTTTGTGGAAAATGTTTCGTCCACCGATAAGCTGCTGAACTGCATAAAAAATGTTTACAGGCTGTACCGGGAAAGGAGCATCGATTCCGACAGCTCGGAGTACGCGAAGGCATATACGCCGTGCTTTGTGGTGATTCATTCTCTGCAAAGATATGCGGATCTGTTCAATGAAAATCCCGTTCTGACGCTGAAGGAAAAAGAGGCGGCTGCCGGAGATGCTGCCCCGGGTGAAGGCGGACTGAATTCTGCGGGCAGTCCGGCGGCGGGAACCGGTCGGAGCGCCGGGGGCGGTATTCAAAAAGAACTGCTTGACGGGGTATTTGCTAAGTTTGCTGCGACCCCAAAGCCGTCCTTCTCCTCCGGTGCGGAAGCCGGCAGGACGAAGATGCCGGATATGATTTCGTTCTCGGATGCGGTGAAGGAGCTTTTAGACAGGGGAGGAAAGTTTGGAATCCATTTTATTGTTTCCGTGGATAATCCGCTTGGAATCACTGCCTTGAAAGCCAGCATCCCGGAAATGATGTACAAGGTGTTTGTCAAGGGGGTCAATGCCAATGTGCTTTCGCAGCTGGTCGGAAGTTATAAGCCGGTCAGCAATCCGCAGGTGGCTTTGGTGTATGTGCTGGACGAGTATGCCAAGGTGAGAGCTTACCGGTATGATCCGGAGCGGGATGCGGCGTGGTACGGGAGGCTGTGTGATACTTATAAGAGTCTTCTCCGTTCTTCCGATTTTCCCGGATAAGTTAATTCAATGATGGTTTTCCGGAGGAACGATACATGAGTCAGAACGATACTGCGTTTGACGAGCAGGCGCTGGCTGAGATTTCAAAATGCCTGCTTGCCTATTCCAAAGAATATCGGGAAATGATTGAAGCCGCCGTCAGAAAAATCGGGCTGAACAGCGGCGATTGGAATGATGAGGACTTTAATGCTCTGCTGTCTGCCGTTGCCTCCTTCAGGGAGGATGCCGACCGGCTGGAGCAGAGTACAAACCGGTTTTGCGAAAGAATCAACAATCGGCTGGATGCAATACGTCAGCTGCATACGATGAAGGTACAGGGAGGATGACAATGGCAAAAATCAGATTATCCAAGGACGCTGCCATGAAGGCGATTGCCTATTCCGAAGAAGCAAGAGAGCAGCTCCTGGAAAATATCAATATTATGGACCGGGATGTGAATTCGCAATTTGAGGGCTTGCAGGATCCTGCGTTTGTCCGGTATCTTGAGCTGTCAGAGCAGATGCAGCGTCTTCTGAGGCAGGTCGGAGATAAAATGAACAGTATTTCGGAGTACTGCAAGGCGGTTATGCGTTGGATCGACAGCTATAACGAGCTTTGACGGAGCGCCTCCTGTGGGGCTTCGCGGAGCATCCCTGAGCCGGACCGCACTGTGCGTATGCGTTGGCAGGGAGAGAGCGGAGCCCTTGAAGACTGCGGATACGGGCAGAAAGGACGCTGCTTTTAAGATGATTTGTGTCAGAAGGAGCTTAATATGGACGCATATACGGAAAATTTGGAGATTGACCCTGAGGTGCTGGATACGATCGCCGTTATTGTGGAGGGATATTGCAGCAGTCAGGAAGGGATCATGGACGATTATCTGAGCAGAACCTCTTCGTTGGTATCGGAGTGGACGGACGATCAGACATTCGGCTCAATGCTCGGAGAAATCAACAGTCTGAGAAGAAGCGTTGTCGATCTGATGGATGAGATCAGAACAACGTATCCGAAGTATTTCAGAGCAAAAGCGGAAAGGATCAGAAACAGAGCCAGCGATTTGCCGAAGCCCTGAGAAAAGCCGGCGTGAAAATGTCTGAGGCAACCGGGTATTTTGTCACGCCGGCTTTTTCCTGTGAATCCGTGCCCTTCCGATAGGGACGGAACATTTTCTCGGATACGGGATCGTCGGAGGCTTTGTGCCGGAACGGAAAATATGATGGAACAATACGGAGAGTTTTTCGAAGTGCTCTGCCGTCTGAAGGACGGTCTTGAACAGGTCAGGGCAGTCTGGCAGGATCAGACCGCCGTCACATACGACAGCATAAACGATAATACGGAACGATATTCCGCACAGGTGTGGCTTTGCTACAGCTATGCGGTGGAAGGGTACAATGCAGTGAAAACAAATTATAATGAAGCCGAGTTTGAACATATTCTGAGTCAGCTGGATGCCAGAATCCGGTCGGTGTGAAGTCATGGGGTGCATAAAGGCGGCGGTTTCCGCCGTTATGGAGTATGAGGAAACCTGCGAAAAGGATTATGCTGATTTGCTGAATCTGGCAGCTGAACTCCTTTCGCGTACAGAGAAGATGCACGGAGAGGTGCAGACCGATTACGAAAGCATCAGCCGGCAGGCGCTGCGGGCGCGGGCATTGGTCGATGAAATCGAAAGACGCGTGAAAGCTTACGAATTTCAGATGAATGCCGCGTCTTCCGAAGCCGATGCCTATGCCGGGCAGGCGAGCTATCTGCGTTCGCATCCCACGGTCATATCGTCAACCGACAGCGAGGGAAATGTGACGACAAGCGCTGTGTATGATGAAGCCGGTATCCGGGATGCCGAAAGAAATTATGATCGCGCCATGGGAGCCTACAACGATGCGGTCAGACGGCGCGATGAAGCTTTTGCGGCATATACGGAGGCAATGTCGGTTTCGGACTATTTTAATCAGATCAGGGATGCGATATACGCTGTGGCGGAATCCATTCAGAGCGGGATATATGAAATCAAAAAGTATCTCAGACTCATGGAGGATGAGGCTTCGTTCAATCTTCAGTCGCTGCGGGCGGTGATAAGCAGACTGCAATCCTATCTGGAAAGTCAGGCGGTTTTTTTGCCTGCCGGAGCCGAGTACAGAGCCTTCTTCGGCGCATAGATCAGCGTGAGGCCGGGATATCCGCAGCATAAGCGCGGAATCCGATGTCAGAAAATCTTCATTCCGATAAGAGGTGGCATATGGACGATCTTGTCTTGGACGCGGAAACCTTATATAAGCTTGCCGATGTGATCCGCGGGTACTGTGAGAGGCAGCAGGAAATATTGGATGCGTATTATGCGCGGATCATGACGCTTGCCTCCGAGTGGAGAGACGATGAAACCTTCGGCACCATTGCGGAGGAAATACGGACGCTGCGGGCGCGCGCCCTCTCTGTTCTGGAGGAAATCAACCAAATCTACCCTGCATATTTCAGGGAAAAGGCGGAATGGATTCTGAGAAGACCCTTCATGCCGGGGGACGGACAGGGACCGTTGTATTCGGGCGGCGGAGGCTATACAGGCTCGGTCGGAACGGGCTCGGTCGGTACGGGATACGGTACGGGATACGGTACGGGATATGGGTCCTCTTATCGCACCGCAGGAACCGTCTCCGGCATCGGCGGCGGTACGGGCGCAATGGGGGCGTATACGGGAATGCAAAGCCGCGGCGGGATGAACGGCGGCAATTCCATGCAGTCCTCTGCGGGAACAGCCGCAGGCGCCGGTTCCTCTGCCGGGTATGCCCAGACTGCCAGAGATAAGATGATGAATTATATGGCAGCCCGCAATTACGGTGCGGAGGACAGCGCGGTCTACAGAAAGGACCCGGAGTGGCAGGCGCTGAACGAAAGCCTGATGGCGGAGATCAGGGCGAACGGCTCAAAATCCGGCAGCCCTCAGACCGCACAGCAGAAAATGATGGCGTATCTGGCGGAGCATCATTACGGTAGGGAGGACAGCGCGGTCTACAGAAAGGATCCGGAATGGCAGGAGCTGAATGAGCGTCTGACAGAGGAAATCGCGGCGGAAGGCTCTCCGGAGCGGCAGGAAGCCGATCGGGAAAAGGCGGAAGCGATCCGGGCGCAGCACCGTCCGTTCATCCGGGAGCGTTCGGACGTGATCGGCACGATTATCGGGGATATCCAAAGCGGCTCCGGACCGGATATTTCCGTCGGATATGCCGGGGTGGTGCAAAACGCGGTGGAGGACTACTCTTCGGAGCGGTATGTCGGCATCCGCAGTGCTTACCGCAATTCCAAAGCCGGCAGGTATGACCGCGAGCAGCTGAAGGCACTGGACCTTTATCTGAAATGGGCGCCCAAATGGCGCGGGAGGGTGTACCGCGGGATCAACGTTTCGGCTGAAGCCGCAGAGAAAATACTGTCGGCGCCTTATATTGACATGCTCGGACCGTCCAGCTGGTCCAGCGAGGTGACCGTGGCGAAAAAGTATGCCGACAAGGGGGATGCTCCGGTACGCATGCTGTTTGTCCTGAAGGACAATCTGAGCGGCGTCAGCATCACGCATCTTGCAAGCTATGACGGGAAGGACAGCGAGGTGACGGCGCCGTCCGGCGTGAGATATTATGTGGAGGATGCCGAAAGCGCGACGGTGCAAGGCACACGGTGGATTTATGTGCATGTCAGTGAGAAGCCCGGGAAGGGGAAGGCTTGAAGGGCAAAGCATTCGGGGCAGCAGCTTGCCGCCGCTCTGCCCGAACGGCACCGGACGGTTCTGCCCAAACAACCCGATTTGCGAAAAGCTGTCATGCGGATGGAGTATCGCTCATTCGGTCCGCATGTATGCGGCTTTGGATGCCGTGCGGCGCGATGCTGCGGGAAAGGAGTTATGATCATGACGCGAAAGGAAGTTGACCGGCTTTTTGAGACCGACAGCGAGGGAAAATTCATCCGATTGGTTATCCCGCCGCTTTACGGCTCGCCGGAGCTGAATCTGATCGGGAAAACGAGACTTGAGCTGAGTATTGATGAGGTCGTATCGGTGAAGAAGTACGCCGGTAAATTATACACCGCCGCGCAGAGCGGTGAGGAATAAAAATACAGATGCTTTTGGCAGGGGGAGACGGTGCGGATGGACAAAATCAGTGTGACGGATACCGCTTTGCAGAATGCCTATACTGCATTGCAGCAGCTTGAAAGCCGCATGGGGGAGATCAGCGAAAAATGTGTTTCCGGTTTGACTGCGCAGCTTGACAATCTGGATGACGGGCTGAAAAAGGATATTCAGGCGCACATGGACGAAATCGCAAGAATGCGGGAAAAGCTGGGGCAGTGCATGACGGAGAATATGAGTGCGATACGGGAACGGTACGGCAAAATTTCGGAGTATGAAGCGCTGTCCTATCAAAAGCGCAATATATATTGATTGGCAGTTCAAACGGAGGAGAGAGATGGGTATGGATTTGAAGCAGCAGATTATGCGGGGAACAAAGGAAATCTTTCGGAGCATGGCGGAAGGCGCCACGCCGGCACCGCTTGCAAAGCCGGTTGCGGTGCTGTCCCCGGACGGCTACCGGTCGGCGAGAAACGGGTATCAGGACCGCCTGAACGCCGAAAAAAGAGCCTTCAACGAGGCGCTCAAAAATGTCCGGACGGCAAAGGCAGCCCGGATTGAGGCGGAGAGACAGCGTGCGCTGAAGCGCGGAGAGGACCGGAAAAAGCTCGGGGCTTTTCTGGGAAAGGCGCTGTTCTGGGTCTTTATCGCTGCGGTAATCGGGGTGAATCTGTATTTTGAAAAAGGTCCCTTGGAATATATCTATTCGCACGACGACTGGATAAACGGTCTGTGGCAGAGCCTCTGGCCCTCATGGGTCGCTATGGCTGCCGGTCTGCTTCTGACGGCAGGCGTTGACCGGCTGGCGTTCAAAAAAGATGCCTATGGGTTCGGACTGCCTGCCCTTGAGGTCAGCATCTGGTGGATATATGCAATGGTGCTGTATGGCATACAGCAAAGCGGCAATGTGATCGAAAAAGTGGTTCTGGGAATTATAGGCGGAGGCTTGTTTGCGGCGGTTGTATACTGCATTCCCGTTCTCATAGGCGGTGGGATTGCTTTGAAAATAACCGGAGATCTGTAACGGAAGGCGCTTTCCGGCTGTAGGATGCAGCTTCCGGCGCGGTGCAGGAAAGACGGCGTTTTGCCGGATCGGCGCCGACTCCAAAAGAAAAGAGGTTGTACGAATGGACTTTAAACAGCAGGTCATGCGGGACGCAGAGGCAAAATATCGGGAAATGGCAAACGGGACGGCGGGCAAGCCGCTGTCGCGTACACCGGTGCTGAATTCGGACGAAGCGTATGCCGAGAAACGCAGCAGCTATTGCAATCGGCTGATTCATGAGCGGGACAGCTTCAATGACGCCGTCAAAAGAACACGGCAGGCGAATAAGAGCCGCTTGGAGGATGAGCGCCGGCAGCAGCTCGCGCGGGCGGAAAAACGCGAAGCGCACCGCGAATGGCGGAAGAAGTTTTTCAGGTCGCTCATAAAGCTTGCCGTTGTTTTCGGCGCGCTCGGCGCCTTTGCGTACTTTGTCGTCTGGCAGAAGTGGGTTTTCCCCAACATGAGCGTGAAGGACCTGTATACGCCGGAGATTTTGCAGACGTATTGCAGGAGCAATGGAGACAATGATGCTATCATAACCTTTACTTCCTGCTCTGACAGCGGTCAGGTGACCGCAACATGGGAAGTGTTTTCGGATAAAGGAAATGTGAAGGTTAATCTTACGGGTAAGATAACGGAGAAAAAGAACAGCGGTCAATTGGAGATTATATGGACTTCAAATGAGGTTGTGTATATTTCGTCTTCCATGCAATGGGAACAAGAATCCTCTGCCACGGTTAAGGATCATTTCGGAACGTTGGTGACAGACAATGCCACGTTTTCTGCCGGGGTAAACGATGAATATTCTATTTCAACGGCAGATGATCTCAAAAAACTTACCAACTCAAAGAAGACATATTACCTGAAGAATGATATTGACCTGAGTGGAATAAATTGGACGCCTATTCAGGGCTTCTCCGGTGTTCTTATCGGCAACGGGCATACCATCAAGAATTTGAAGATTGTTTCCGATTCCTCGGGACGGTCTGATATTGGTTTTTTCTCTGTGCTTGACGGAATAGTTTTGAATTTGAATTTTGAAGGGGCTTTGGTGAAATCCGAAGGACGCAATGAAAACATTGGAGTACTGTGCGGGACGCTAAAAAACAAGATCTCTGATATAAACATTTCTGGGGTGATTGAGGCTCCCAGATCCACTCATGTGGGAGGCTTGGCAGGTACGGTCTTGCTTTCTGATAACTTTATTTTTGAAAATCTGATTAATGAAGTGAATGTCACTGCACTTACATATGCCGGCGGATTATTTGGGTATGTTGAACATCATATCAGCAATGGGATAACGGCATACTCGCTCAAATTGATGAACAGTACGAATAAAACCTCTGTTACTGCTGTTGAAGATTATGCCGGCGGCTTTATTGGATACTATACAGCCGATGCGACAGGAATAGGCGGTTCGGTTGATATTATTGTTTCAGATTGTCAGAATTTCGGAAGCATTAACGGACGTTACTATGTTGGGGGAATCATTGGATGCGGTGATGGTGAAAGATGGGGATGCGGCCGTTCAAACATTATTGATTGCGCGAATCAATCCGAAATAACCGGAAAAGCATATATTGGCTGTGTTGCGGGAAAGCTGAAGTTTATTTCTATGACTTCCTGTAAAAACACCGGTTCAAGAATTCACGCCGATGGTTATACGGTGGAGGACTCGGTCAAATATGCGTATGTCGGAGGGTTTGCAGGATATGGATTTAATGCAAGCAGCTGTTCCAATGAAGTTTCAATAGAATACAGTGCCGGAGGGAGATATGTTGGTGGGGTAATGGGATGCGCTTCCGGGTTTGGTTTAGGAGATTCTATGACGTCACGGTATATGTCAAATGTGGCTGATATAAAGGGCTGCGATTACGTCGGCGGAGTAATTGGGGCAGTTCAAGCCGATATGGATGACTGGTATTATACAAATACATTTTCTTATTATGATTGCAATAATAAGGGAACTGTTGTTGGAACCGGAGATTATGTGGGAGGAATATTCGGGAATTTCTATGTGAATTGTGATGGCGGAAATTCATGGGTATATATTTGCGATGCGGTTAATGAGGGGAATGTTTCCGGAGCCTCTTATGTGGGAGGAATAGCCGGGAAAGCCGATAAAAGCACCTGCTCTTCCGTTACGGGAGAGATGAAATCTTCGTCATATATCAACGGAAAAAACAGCGGAACGATCATCGGAGTATCCAATTATGGAGATTTGATAGGAGAATCTAGTATTCCAATTAATTAAAACGCGACAATTCTGAAATAAAATCAATCAAAGTGAAGGAGTCACGGTCATGGAAGAAATCAGACAATGGGAAGCGGCGGTCATCAGACGGGTATGCTATATGGTGAATACCTACAGCAAGGATTTCAAGACGCTGTCGGAGGGCTTTTACTTTACGGGTCAGCTTGCCTTTGACAAGTGGTATGAAAGCACCGGACCGGACAGCCGGATATTGGCGTCCTTTTATCAGCTCTATCTGCTCGCCTCAAAGAGAGAGGAGGAGGTGAGGCGGGAAGAGGCGAGGATGAAGCAGGAGCTTTTGCTCCCCGCAAGCAAAACGATCAACGAAATGATTGATCTTCAGAATAAGCAGTTTGATCACTTCCTCGGCGATCAGTTCCTCCTTGAAACCATGACGGAAGGGTTTGTCAAGCAAGGATATTCGTACGATTATGCGCAGCGTAAGGCGCGGGAGTGTCTTGACAAGCCGGATTTTATGAAGCCGCATATGGAAAGCCTGGTCAATCGGCTCAGACCGCAGTTTGAGGGCAAAGCGGGACCTGCTGTCGAAAAATACGGCATTCAAATAAGCTCCCTGTGGTCGCCTTCCTCCAAAAGATACCGCCATGTGACGCTTGACGAGCTTGCGCGCTCCTCCGATATTCCCATGCGGGAGACAAAGGACGCGCTTGGTCTGGACGGCATGACGGCAGGCAGCTTTTCGGAATATCAGTACCTGTTGGCGGTTTGCGAAATCATGCGCGCCCTGTACCTGAACGACAGTGCGCTGGTGCATGCCGTGCGGCGGTCGAAGGAGCTGTGCCTTCTGCCGGAGCAGAATGAGGACGGGCTGCCGGGGGCAAAATGGGATGCGCTTCAGACGGTATTTTCGGAAAATCCGGATTTTGAAAAGGACCTGATTGCCCTGTTCCATTACTGTGCCTATAACGAAAAGCCGAATATCAAGGAAAGCTGGCTGTTCCGCTATGCCGATTTTGTTCCCCTGAACCAGAGTGCGGATCAGAAGGAGGCGGAAAATCTTTTTGCAGAGACTGCACGGAACGGTATCTCTTCGTATTTCCGGGCTGCTGTGTCCTTTGTGAAGTGCACCCAGATGCGGATGATGTGTGTTCTCATGAAGGCGTTCGGCGGGGAAGACGAGCAGCATCAGTCGGTTGCCGAGCTGATGAAGGGCTTTCACTGTCGTCCGGAGGATTTCCGGGATGAGACGGGGCAGACCTTTATTTCGGACCTGATTACGGTGATGAAAGGCGATGGTTTGGAGCTTGATACAACGGGAATGGAACGCTATCTTCTCCAACCCGCGAAAGGGAGGAAGGGGGCGCGCGGCGGAAAGAGTGATATGCCGGGAGCAGCCTCCGGAGGTGTTGCAAGAAACAAATGGATAGCGCTTCTCCTTTGTCTCTTCCTCGGGCTTTTCGGGGCGCATAAGTTTTATGAGAAAAAAACCGGCATGGGCGTGCTGTACCTGTTCACTGCGGGCTTGTTCGGAATCGGAGCGGTGATCGATTTCTTTGCGCTGCTTTTCAAGCCGAACCCGTATGATGTGTGATTTCTGCATGCTGCGGAATCGGATGCGGGTGCTGCGCATATAACGGCAAAGGGCTTCCGGCGCCTCCCATACAGCCGCAGATAAAAGCCCTGCGCTGATGTGAACTGCCCCCAAATGTACGGAGAATATAAAAAACATTCCGGCAGCAGAAAAATTGAGTATCAGGCAACGGACTGACATCGCTTTTCCGGCGGTGTCAGTTTTGGTTTGAGTTGGATGCGTTTGTTGTAGAAATGGATGTATCGCCCTATGAGGAGGCACCCTCATGGGGCGGATTTTCGCCAGTCATCGGTATATCAGCTTAATATTCCAATCATTGATTGTCTAACTCAAAAGGGCGGTTGAAGAATCAACCGCCCAACTGGCAACACAAATAAACCACATCAGATTTTATACACTATTGCTTCATCGTGCGTACAATAAACCACAACCTCGTTGTTTGCTACAAACATCAATCGATATATATTATTAAAATCAAGAAATTCTTTTATTGAGTTGTATAAACTTAGTGTCGAAAAAATATCAAAATAATTATTTTTAAAACAATATAGTTGTTCGCCCTCAAAGAAATTAACGGTATGGAAATTCACATTTCCCGGAAGAGGTGTGATGTTCCATGTGAAATGAGGGGGATCATCTATCATCGAAATAATAACATATTCAGTATTTTTTAAAAGTTGTGAAAAAAAGTCTTTATATGCAGTGCTTTTTAATGTATTCACATCAATGTACATCATATTCCCCGTATATTTTGTATTACTATATTAAATACCAACAATGAGCAGAATTAATGTGTTTGCTTACATGGTAATGGTTATAATAGTTAGGTGCATTTTGTTCCTTCGCGTGCCACATCGGTACTGCTGATCCAGCCAATGAACAAATCATTTTAGCATTAAAGCCAAACATTGTAAAAACATGTTGCCCGGATTTTAATCTCGCAACCGCTTTAGCTTGCGTGATTCCTGCACCAACAGTTACGGTGCCCGAGCTAAAATACGCTTCATAAAATACATGTTTTTTATTTGAAACCTTTTTTCGCACATTCTCATCTGCTTTGCTCTGTGCTTTGGATTTTGCAACGGAAACAGCAGCAAGAACAATGGCAACAGCAGCAGCAACAATCCCAAATACAACCCACGGTTGCCACCAAAAAGCGGCTGCAGCTTTTGGCGTGAGAATACCGGTAATATAAAGACCAATTTTTGTCATTGTTGCTGTGAATGCAGTGTATAGATTTTCCGCAAACATCGCAAATACAGAGGAAGCGCTTAACCAACGTGCTACTCCCGCTGCATCAAGAATGCCCATCGGGTCGCTTCCGCCAATCGCGTCATTGTTACAGTAAGCAAACAGATTTGTTCCGGATGCTTTTTTAACTTGCAACAACATCATTTCTGGAATATCAGATTTGATAAACCGTCCTGTCTCAGGATCATAATATCTACTCTGAAGATAGTACATCCCGATCTCTTCATCGCAGAAATATCCGCGATACCTAAACGGGTTGACTGCTGCAATGCCGCATTCGGACGTATCCTGCGTTACGGTGCAGACACCCCATGCATCATAGGAATACCTTGCAACAACTTCTGCGTTGGCATTTACGACAGAAATGATATCTCCCTGAAGATTCTTCTGGAAGTAATACGGTTCATCGTTATAGATAATTCCGCAAACGCTGTCCTCATTATCATACAGAGGAACCAAAACGTTTCCGTTCCACGTTTCACGCAGAATCTTCGTTCCATCCAAGGTGTAAACATGCTTCACCCCGTTTACCGTCTTGGACGTCCGGATTCCGTTCGCATTGTAGGTATAGGTATTGCTGTCAAAGGACTTGAGCTGGCGTCCCTTTTCCCAAGTCAGAGTATGACCGAGATAAGAGGTCGGATTGCCCTGCGCGTCATAGGAAATGGTCTGCTCGCCGATTTTAGTCAGAAGGTCTTTCCATGTGCTGTTGCCGTAAGTATATGCAACGCCGTTCTTTGATGTGATGTTCCCGTAGTTGTCATAGGTCATTGCATTGACAACCGCGCCGTTGACCGTTTCGGTCAGCAGCTGACCGAGCGCGTCATACGTGTACTCCGCCGTGCCGTCAACCGAGTCCGTCACCTTCGTGATCCGCTCTTCCTTGTCGTACTCATAAGAGATCGTCCGACCGCCGGAGAGGATGATCTGGCTGACAAGCTGGGTCGTGGCAGAGGACTTCACCTTCGCATTGCTCTTATGCTCCTCTGTCACCTTTCCGGCATGGTAAACGAACTGTCTGGACACGAAATCCGTCCCCAGCTGAAGCTCGTCGAACACCTTGCGCCCAAAGGAGTCGGTTTTGGAGTGGCTCGTCACCGTTTTGCCGCCCGCAGAGAACTTTACGATGGTTTTGTCATCGTTTGTCTCATAGTAGACGGTCTGCGCGGCGCCGCTTGCGGGAGTGATCACCTTCTTGGTCATTTTCCCGTCAGTATCGTAATAATACTTAACGGTATTGATGATAGCCTTGGCGGTTACGATTTCCCCGGCAAACGTTGCATTCGCCTCTGTCGCGCGGACGATCCGTCCTTCCTCATATTCATAATTATAGCATTTATTTCCGCAGAAGTCAATAGAATGCACAATATTTCCGCTGCCGTCATAGACATATTTGTAATGAGCGGCAAGCGCACCGTCCGCCCTGTACCACTTTTCGCCCGTCATCTGCCCGGCTGAATTGTAGGTCGCCTTCATCGTGTCGCCGTTTGCATAGGTCAGCTGCTTCAGCCTGCCGCTGCCGGGCTTGTAGGCGTAGCGGATCAGCTTTTCAGTCTTGCCGTCGATGCCGACAGACTCCAGACTGTGGAACCGGTCATAGGCGAGCACGTACTTCATGCCGTCCCCGCGGACGATTTCGGTCAAAAAGAAAACTCCGCAATTGCTTAGTAATAAACAATTGCGGAGAAAAGACTATTCAACCGTTAATATGGGTTTCTAAATAATAATTTTATAAACCCAACATGGTTCCCAATTTGCATGATTTGTATTCAGCGCATCAATCGCATTTTTGGCATCTGCGATGGTATTGAATAAGCCCGCATGATTTAGGTGTCTTCTTATTCGATTGCTTATTTGATCGGTGCAATCGATTAAGGATTCTGCCATTTCATGCACGATATCAATGCCCAACAGGTCAATTGGCATACCATAAACGGAATCTATTTGTGAGGTGTCGAAGGCGATCATTTCACAAGATACATTATAACTGCGAAATTTTTGATAGTAATTTTGTATCATATGAAATAGTTTTTCGTCATAGAGAAGGGCTTCATGAGGACGACATATTAAATCCATGTAATTAAAATAAATCGTCAACAGGGTGGTATAATTTGATTTTGTGCCGGGTGTCAAAAAGTCATCCGGCATTAATGCACGGTCTATTCCACGATAAGTGGCATTTGTAGGAGCAATATCAAATCTCATATGCTGTTCTTTCATGTTATGTGTCTGAAATTTTGACGATTGTTAACCAAGGATTTTCTTTAGCCAATCCCACGCGGCTTTTACAATTTGAATATGAAGCTTATAAAGCTTTCCGTTACCCCCACTCAAATGAATATGCCAACTATATCCGCCATGAGGATAATCCAAAGTTATTTTGTAACCAAATTTTTTTACGGTATCATACAGTTTTACAACCCACTTGTAGCACAATACAACTGATGGTGTATTAAACAATCGAGCAATTGCAATAAATTTTGAACTATCCATTGCCAAGGTGAACGGATTGATTCCTAAAAACTCCATTGCACTTATAAATCCTTTTGCTCCGAGTTTGTTGAAGAGTTTAAATATAATCCCGGGATTGTGTTCAAGATATATTGCAATAAATTTGGCAATTGCAGTACCGGAAAACCATCCGATGACTGCGCCACCAACGATGATGCCTGCTCGGATTGCCCAATATTTCCACCCGTTGGAGTATCCGAGTTTTTTGGCGATCCAATCACCAAAAAACCATCCGACAACCGCACCAATGGCAGCACAGATTACATTGATGGCGGCATATCCGGCTTCATCCATCATGCTAATAGGATTATTTTCTGTGTAAACGTAGAGGTTATACGTACAAAGGCTTTCGCCCAGACCTATGTTTGTGACTTCATCCCCATTCACAAACCTCCCCACTCCGGGATCATAATATCTACTCTGAAGATAATACATCCCAATCTCTTCATCGTAGAAATATCCGCGGTATCTGAAGGGGTTAATACTTGCAATGCCGCATTCAGACGTATCCTGCGTTACGGTGCAGACACCCCACGCATCATAGGAATACCTCGCAACAACCTCTGCGGTGGTATTTACGACAGCAATGATGTCTCCCTGAAGATTCTTCTGGAAGTAATACGGTTCATCGTTGTAGATAATTCCGCAAACGCTGTCCTCATTATCATACAGAGGAATCAGAACGTTTCCGTTCCACGTTTCACGAAGAATCTTCGTTCCATCCAAGGTGTAAACATGCTTCACGCCGTTTACCGTTTTGGACGTCCGGATGCCGTTCGCATTGTAGGTATAGGTATTGCTGTCAAAGGACTTGAGCTGTCTGCCTTTCTCCCAAGTCAGAGTGTGACCGAGATAAGAGGTGGGGTTTCCCTGCGCATCGTAAGTGATGGGCTACAACATCATTATACCGGATGATATTGGAAAAATCAATGGGTTATACAAAATATTCTATCGGACAATAATAAAAAACTCCGCACCTCAGATGAGGTGCGGAGAAAAATAGATGGGTTGCTTTGGTGTCAATTAGAGAATTGAAAACATGATGTCTTTTTGAGAATTGCCACGGTCAGACGATTCATCTGGAAATTTGTGCATTTGTATTGCAGAGAGTAGACCATTGCTTTGCAGTAAATCCGTAAATCTGATACACATCCTGTTCGGATGTATAGGATTCCATATGCTGTGTGGAGAAGTTGAAACTATGATAGATATAAGAATTATCAGTTTTCTCCTCACAAAGGATTAAATAATTATCATTATAGTACCCTTTGATATAGTGCCCCCTTATGATATAATCATTGTAATATGGATACGGAGTATCGTCCCAAGGCAAATCAAGAAATTCATCAGCAACCTTGCAAAGAGTTGTATCGTATCTGTATTCGACGAGTAGACAATAGTTGTGTGGAAGTTTTTCAAAATATCCATCACGACTTCCCTCGAAAATTTTCCCCACTTTAATGTCGGAAAATTTGGTTTCGCCACTCCAAAAGGGAATGTTGCATGAGTTGCTACTGATTAGAAAAGCAGAGATGATTATCCAAAAAAGCAGGACGCGCATTACAGAAAGTTTCATGTGTAACCCTCAACTTAATAGTAATAGTCAAATGTATGCTTGATTTTCCACCAGTATGGCTTCAAAATTCCCCAGTTCATCGGATAATAGCCTAACCCGTTATTGATGCATGTTAGAATTTTTCCTCTTTTAGCAACATCGAATTTTGCAAAGTCGTAGTAATCAGAAAGCTCAATTGTAACGGTATATTTATATTTTGCACTAAACCACTTTCTCTGTTTGGTTTTTCGAACAGTGGTTTTGCAGTTGCTTGCGTTTCCTACAGACAAAAATAGGTCCATATCCTGCAAATTTCCTCTTCTATCACCAAAATTAATATGTTCTTTTTGAGAATATGAATCCCAAGAAATTTTTTTGATATAAGACTCAATTCGATTTTTTATGAGCTTAGACTTTTCCAAACGGCTTTTCATCATTTTCCCGATTGGATTCCACCAAGAACTAATGTCAATATTGTTCCATGTTCTTGAACCTGTTGCTGCATATGTATACATTAAAATGCTTAATGCAAATGTTGTTACAAATAGCGACGAAGCAACTGCAGCTACTGCCACAAATGCCTGAGGGATTTTACCACTATAATCGCACTGTGTTATCGGTGAATTATAGCAATAAGAGAATAAGTTGCTTTCTCCAAAATTAACCAGATTTCCCTCGTCAGCGTTCACAAACCTCCCCGTCTCCGGATCATAATATCTACTCTGAAGATAGTACAACCCAATTTCTTCATCATAGAAATATCCGCGATACCTGAATGGGTTAACACTTGCAATGCCGCATTCAGACGTATCCTGCGTTACGGTGCAGACACCCCACGCATCGTAGGAATACCTCGCAACAACTTCTGCGGTGGTATTTACGACAGCAATGATATCTCCCTGAAGATTCTTCTGGAAATAGAAGGGTTCATCATTATAAATGATACCGCAGACCGAATCCTCGTTGTCGTAAAGCGGGACAAGGGCATTGTCTCCCCAGACTTCACGAAGAATCTTCGTTCCGTCAAGGGTATAGGTGTGCTTTATTCCCGCAACCGTTTTGCTTGTTCTGATGCCGTTCGCATTGTAGGTATAGGTATTGCTGTCAAAGGACTTGAGCTGTCTGCCTTTTTCCCAAGTCAGAGTGTGACCGAGATAAGAGATCGGATTGCCCTGCGCGTCATAGGTAATGGTTATAATATCATTATACCGGATGATATTGGAAAAATCAATGGGTTATACAAAATTTTCTGGCGGATAATAATAAAAACTCCGCACCTCAAATGAGGTGCGGAGAAGTGGGTACTGCTGTTAACGAGTAATCATGCTATATCAATTCTTTGATTTCTAAAATATAATTTGAGTGCTTAGAATAGACAATATATATATTATCAATATCTCCAATTAATCCGCAGTTTTTTCTCATCGATAACTTGTTCAACTTTCCATCTTGTTCAAATGAAATTATATATTCGTTATAGCCTGTAGGAAGTCTACCAAAAATAATCTGACGTTCGATTTTGACAGTTGCAGGTCCTTCATATTGCATATATGCTTCTTCGGCTATATCTTTTCTATATGAATAAATTTGCGAGCCCAAACAAAATGCCAAAAATGCAAATAATATGATTGAGCCTATTAACGTGAAAAAAAGCATCTTATTTGTTCTTTCATGTTTAATTTGAATCACTACATAGACAATGACTGCAATAATCAAAAGTGAGAACATGACTGCAATAACCGTTAACTTGGTTACTTCTGATTTTAACACAGATTCATATTTTTTTACATCATATGAACTAATCGGCATGATATTACCTCGTATTTAATCAAAGAGAAGCAAGAATATTCAAGAAATTTTCAAGTACATATTCGGTAATGTCAAAAGTCAAATTAATCTTGAATCCTTTTTTCTCAAAATTGAGTTTGATTTGTCGCGTTGTTTTTTTGAATTTGATGTTTTTTGATTTTTTCTTTTTAAATGTTTTTAGTTTATTCAATTCATTTTTCTTCCGCTTGTCTAATCGTTTAAGTAAGACGGATCTTAAGATTAGCATGGATAATTTGAGAAAAAGGGTAACCCAATCTGTGGTGTTCATTCTGCCATTTACTAGTTTGGTGAAATATGACCCCACAATCATAAAGACTTGGGCAACAAATTCAGCTGCTCCCAAAAAAGCTATAAGTTCCGATGCGACCGAGGACAAAATCGATTTTAAATAATCTGATGTACTGCTTATAACAAGACTTGAATTGCTGTTAACCAAAAGGATGTTATAAAAATAAGTAATAAAGTCAGATCCTAATTGGCTAATGAATCCTTTGAAAACACCGACAAGAATTTTTTTGATTATACTGGTCAAAAGACTTCCTGTATAATCTGATTCACGGACAGGTTTGTTTTGACAATATGTAAACAGATTATTTTCAAGAACGTTATTGATTTCTTGCAGCGAATCGGAAGTATCGCTGTTTATAAATCTCCCCACTCCGGGATCATAATATCTACTCTGAAGATAATACATCCCAATTTCTTCATCGTAGAAATATCCACGGTATCTGAATGGGTTAATGCTTGCAATGCCGCATTCAGACGTATCCTGCGTTACGGTGCAGACACCCCACGCATCATAGGAATACCTCGCAACAACTTCTGCGGTGGTATTTACGACAGCAATGATGTCACCCTGAAGATTCTTCTGGAAGTAATACGGTTCATCATTATAAATGATACCGCAGACCGAATCCTCGTTGTCGTAAAGCGGAACAAGCGTATTTTCTCCCCAGACTTCACGAAGAATCTTCGTTCCGTCAAGGGTATAGGTGTGCTTTATTCCCGCAACCGTTTTGCTTGTTCTGATGCCGTTCGCATTGTAGGTATAGGTATTGCTGTCAAAGGACTTGAGCTGTCTGCCTTTCTCCCAAGTCAATGTATGACCCAGATAAGAGGTCGGATTGCCCTGCGCGTCATAGGAAATGGTCTGCTCGCCGATTTTAGTCAGAAGGTCTTTCCATGTGCTGTTGCCGTAAGTATATGCAACGCCGTTCTTTGATGTGATGTTCCCGTAGTTGTCATAGGTCATTGCATTGACAACCGCGCCGTTGACCGTTTCGGTCAGCAGCTGACCGAGCGCGTCATACGTGTACTCCGCCGTGCCGTCAACCGAGTCCGTTACCTTCGTGATCCGCTCTTCCTCATATTCATAATTATAACATTTATTTCCGTAGAAGTCAATAGATTGAGCGGCAAAAAACTCCGCACCTCAAATGAGGTGCGGAGAAATTTCATGATAGGGTTACATGCATGTTTAATGAATGGTAACAAAGCCCTCTTTCCAATTATCTTCATCCAACAAATATTCTGTTATCGAAAACTTTCTTTTTATTGAACGGCTTTGTACAATCCATTTGCAGACCAAACCGATGATTGCGCCTAATTTACTTGGATATATATCATATGATTCGATGATTTCTTCGCCTTCATCCTTCAAAATCATTTCAGTAAATAGAATGCATACTGTCTTTACGCGGTTTTTTTTGTGTATCCTTTTATAAGGCGTTACATTATATTTGACAATATGAAAACCCATTATAAAATCATGAAAGCCCGGTAACGCAGAGTACCGCATAATCACACTTTTTGCTTTTTTGTATGAAGAATAGACTCCTATCATTTTATCATCATATATCATATAGTCCATAGGTCTTCTATGATATAATAAATAAACCATACATATTTCCCTTCAAACCGAATATTATTTCATTCCGACGTGTCGCGTAAGGTATTTGACAATTTTATTGTATTCAGAAGCCGCACCTGTTTTCCAATTTCCACGACCATACTTCTGATCCATCAAGCGTTTTGCGTAATCTTTCGCCTTTTCTCCCCAGTGAGGGGGCATTGCATTCATCGCGCTTGACACCCAACTGGGAGCATCAGTTGCACGTTCTTTTCCTGATTTTTTTGCTTGTTTTGAAAAATAAACTCCAACAGCTGCGACAATTATTGCAACTGCTGCAATAATTATAGCTGCGGCTGCCCATGGTTTCCACCAAAAGGCTTTTAGAGCGATAGGAGTGACTATTTGCGTTGCATAACCGCCAACAGCCAAAAGACCCTTGGCATACGCCACATACAAAATGGGCATAGCCAACATCGCAATGGAAGAGATAGAGAACATGTCTGCCAACTGCTTGGAAGAAAGTCCCCCACTTATATCATGGTCGTTAACGGGATTATTAAAACAATACGACAATAAATTTGTATCGGTCTTGTTTCCAACAGCTACTGACAAACCTACTATTTCTGGTATATCCGCATTGACAAACTTACCAACACTCGGATTAAGGTATCTACTCTGAAGATAGTACATCCCAATTTCTTCATCATAGAAATATCCGCGATACCTGAATGGGTTAACACTTGCAATGCCGCATTCAGACGTATCCTGCGTTATGGTGCAGACACCCCACGCATCATAGGAATACCTCGCAACAACCTCTGCGGTGGTATTTACGACAGCAATGATGTCTCCCTGAAGATTCTTCTGGAAGTAATACGGTTCATCGTTGTAGATAATTCCGCAAACGCTGTCCTCATTATCATACAGAGGAATCAGAACGTTTCCGTTCCACGTTTCACGCAGAATTTTCGTTCCATCCAAGGTGTAAACATGCTTCACGCCGTTTACCGTCTTGGAGGTCCGGATTCCGTTCGCATTGTAGGTATAGGTATTGCTGTCAAAGGACTTGAGCTGCCGTCCCTTTTCCCAAGTCAGAGTGTGACCAAGGTAGTTGAGAGGATTGCCCTGTGCGTCATAGGAAATGGTCTGCTCGCCGATTTTAGTCAGAAGGTCTTTCCATGTGCTGTTGCCGTAAGTATATGCAACGCCGTTCTTTGATGTGATGTTCCCGTAGTTGTCATAGGTCATTGCATTGACAACCGCGCCGTTGACCGTTTCGGTCAGCAGCTGACCGAGCGCGTCATACGTGTACTCCGCCGTGCCGTCAACCGAGTCCGTCACCTTCGTGATCCGCTCTTCCTTGTCGTACTCATAAGAGATCGTCCGACCGCCGGAGAGGATGATCTGGCTGACAAGCTGGGTCGTGGCAGAGGACTTCACCTTCGCGTTTGCCTTGTGCTCCTCCGTCACCTTTCCGGCATGGTAAACGAACTGTCTGGACACAAAATCCGTCCCCAGCTGAAGCTCATCGAACACCTTGCGCCCGAAGGAGTCGGTTTTGGAATGGCTCGTCACCGTTTTGCCGCCCGCAGAGAATTTCACAACGGTTTTGTCGTCGTTCGTCTCATAGTAGACGGTCTGTGCGGCGCCGCTTGCGGGAGTGATTACCTTCTTGGTCATTTTCCCGTCAGTATCGTAATAATACTTAACGGTATTGATGATGACCTTGGAGGTTATGATTTCGCCGGAAAATTCGACATCCGCCTCAGTCGCGCGGACGATCCGCCCTTCCTCATATTCATAATTATAGCATTTATTTCCGCAGAAGTCAATAGAATGCACAATATTTCCGCTGCCGTCATAGACATATTTGTAATGAGCGGCAAGCGCACCGTCCGCCCTGTACCACTTTTCGCCCGTCATCTGCCCGGCTGAATTGTAGGTCGCCTTCATCGTGTCGCCGTTTGCATAGGTCAGCTGCTTCAGCCTGCCGCTGCCGGGCTTGTAGGCGTAGCGGATCAGCTTTTCAGTCTTGCCGTCGATGCCGACAGACTCCAGACTGTGGAACCGGTCATAGGCGAGCACGTACTTCATGCCGTCCCCGCGGACGATTTCGGTCATGTTGTCGAAGGGGTCATAGGCGTAGGAGACGCCGGCAAGCGCCGTGCCGTCGGCTGTTTTGCTCGTGACCCCGGCGGTTCTGCCGGAGGCGTCGTACACATAAGCGGTTTTGTTGCCGAGGCGGTCGGTCACCTCTTCGCTGCGGGAGGTGTCCTCATCAACGGCATAGCTTGTCGTGCTGCCGCGCGCGTCCGTTTCGCTGATGAGGTCGTTGCCGGCGTTTTCCGCGCCGTCCGTGTCCGGTGTGAAGCCGAAGGCGCGGTAGACCGTGCCGAATTCGCCGTCCGTGAAGGTGGTTTCGGTCAGAGTGTTGCCGTAAGCGTCCTTTGCCTCGCGGAAGTCGGGCGCCGTATCGGCTGCGGTGTCGGCTGCTTCCTCCGTCTCGGCGTCGGAGACTCCGGTGCTTTCCAAAACGAAATCGGAGGCTGCAAGGGAGGTCTCCAGGCTGTTTCTGACAAGCTGGATGTCGTCAAAGTACGCCGCGCCGGTGTTATAGCCGTAGTCGCAATACACGCTGATGTGCTGAACGGTTCTGTACTTGCTCTTGGAGAACTGCACCGATGCAAACTGCCATTCCTCGGTGCAGGGGGAAAAGTCGGCGGTGTATTCCTCGGTGCCGTATTCGCGGTAGGTCGAATCGTAATATTTGATCGCCGCGCGGAGCCGGAAGACAGGCGCCGGGGCGCCCGCGCGCTCATGGTCCGGCAGACCGCAGCCCTTTGCCCAGCCGGAGAGCGTGAAGGTCTCGCGGGTGGCGCGTGCGGCGCGGACTGCGGGGGTTTGATAAGCGCAGCGCTGGAACTCCGGAGAACCCGTGATGCAGAGCGATTTGCTCATGTTGAAGCGCGTATCCTCGGAGCAGGCTGCGCCGGAGGTGCAGTGCCAGCCGGCAGTGTCCCGCTCAAAGTTTCCGTTTTCCAGCAGGTTGTACGCGTTGGCATAGGGGTTGTTTTCCAGCTGTGCAGCGTCCGCGTACACCGTACCCACGCCGTTTGTCAGGATCTGGACCTGAACGCTCTGCGCATCGGCAAGCGAAAAGGGAACGATCAGACGGGTGTATTCGCTGTCGCGCTGCGTCAGCCGTTCGCTGATGCCCAGCACATTTCCGGACGTGTCGGTGACGCGGAGGTAGACTCCCGCATCGGTTCCGCTGTAGTCGGTGAGGAGGCGGAGGTATGCGGAGAATGTATACTGCCCCGCAGGGAGGGTGTTTGTCACCTGATATACGCCGTTTTCGGCGCAATCCTCCTGACAGGACTGCATGCGGAGCATATGCCTGCCGAATTTGGCATGGGACTCATAGGCATAGCAGCGGATGCCGAATGCATCGCAGTTTCCGGGCATGGAGGTCCATGCGTCAAGGGACTCAAAATTGTGCCCGGCAAGAAGGTTGTTGATGTTGCAAACGATGCCCATGCCGCCGTCTCCGGAATGGGGATGAATCCCGCTTTCCCCGCCGGTCACGCCGGTGTTGCCGGCATCCTCGGAATAGACGTATTCGCTGACAATGCTGCCGTCATCGTCGAAGGCATAGACTGTTTTGATCGTGCGGCCGTCGGTTTCTCCATCCGCTTCATCCGCAGGCTCGGTGGTTTCGGCTATGGTCCTGCGGGATGCAGCCGAGTAGGAATAGGCTGATGCAGCCCCTGCGGAGTGATCGGAGCCGTATTCCGTCACGCCTGCAAGGCGGTCGCCGGTAAAGGCGTATGCGACCTCATATACCCGGCTGCCGGATGCGTCAAGCAGCGAGACTGCCGCAGGCTTGTCCGAAAGGTAGGAGATCGAAGCCTTTCTGCCGTCCGGGTAGGTGATTGTGCTGAGCAGGCTGCCGGAGTATGTATAAAGGACCTTTGTGTTGTCCGGCGCGGTGACGGAGGTCAGAAAATCTCCGCTGTACGCGAATAGGAAGTCTCGCCCGGCGCCGTCTGTGACGGAGGTGATTCTTCCGAGGGTATAGGTGATATCCATGTGATTGCCGGAGGCATCGGTGATCCGGATCAGTCTGCCTGCCGTGTCAAACAGGAGGGTGTTGTCGCCCTGCTTCAGAGTACGCTGTTCCGGGTCGTACAGCATATCTCCTCCGTTTACATCCTCATAGAGGCTGTAGCACTGAGAATTGCCGGGGCAGGCGGCTTTTTTATTGCTCTGCACAAGGCGGGTTTCTTCTCCGTTTTCACCGATGTAGACATACCCGCCTCCGGAAACGCTGTCAGCCGGCACTATGCTCTGCATGATATTGAGCTTGAAGCCGTTTCCGATTTTCATCGCCGAGAAGTCTGCGGCGTTCAGCCCGATTGCGCTGTTTGCGGTGTACTGGAAGGCACTCAGTGCACTGTTGTAAAGATGCCTGACGGTGACGGGCATGCGGTTGCCTGCCCAGGCGAAGTCTTCGGAATCAAACATCAGATTGCCGCACTGAAGATCAATGCTGCCCTGACCGAAGCGGCCGAGCTTATGCGTGTGGGTCCGGTAGGACGTGTTGACCCCGTAGCCGGATTCATAGGTCACGATAAACTGAGGGGCATAGGCGCCGCTGTGCGAACTGCCGTAGAGTACGGCGCGGCTGTCGCATTCTGCGGTTTCGTCAATCATCTTGAGCACAAGGTTTTTTGTCTCGGTTTCGCCCTTGCTGACCTGATCCGCGAGTGCGGTGATGTCAAAGGAGTAGCTTATGACCTCTCCGTCCTCGCAGTGACCGGACCGCATCCGGGCATAGTCAATCAGGGCAGTGTCATGAATAGGCGTGCAGGTTCCGGTGCGGATGCCGTCGGTCACACGGTACAGACCGAGCCTCGGGATGCCGCAGCACCCGTCAGAGCCGGATGACTGAAAGAACCGCAGTTCTGCCTTTTTGATGCGCGGATTGCGGGGAAGAGCCGGCATTTTGAAGCTTATATACATGCGCTTTGCGTTGCAGGAGCCGTCGCCGCAGCCGGTTGTGCCGACCGTATGCAGGGAGGAGCTGTAGAGTCTGCCGTTATCCCAGCTGTATGTCGTCATAGCGGAATTGCCGTTGACCTGGATCTGCGGATCAATGACGACCGGGAATGCGCGGCCCTCCGCGTTCATCCATTCGCTGTCTGCGACAACGCTGAGGAGGATATCGCCGTTTGCGGCGTTTTTGATCTCATAAGATGCCGCGCAGGACACATCGCCGTTTGCATCGATCATGAAGGGTGCGGGAATGAAGAGGACCTCCTCCCCTGTTTCATTGCTGATAAAGGCAATGCGCCTGCCCGCTTCGTCCGGCGCCGCGGTCACGTTTTCCTGCCGAAGCAGGAAGGAATAGCGGTAAAGGTCAGCCTTGCTCCGGACAATGATGTTTTCCTTGACGCCGTCTCCGGTTACGGAATACTCATAGTCTGCTCCCTCCTGTGCCTCCGGGAAAATAAGGGTATCGGTTCTTTCCGCGTCTTCGGACACTGCCCGGTGAACCCGGGGCTGAATGCCGCTGTGTTTCTGTCTGCTGGTTGTTTTTTGATATACGGTGACGCGGTGCATGCCGCTTTCAATGGAAAACAGCTCATCGTTTTCCTCCTCCCGGCTGAAGCTTGCCCTGAAGTGATTTTGGGCACTTACAAAATGCTTTCCGTCTTCCTCGGCGATGAGCGTGTGATCCGCTTCGTCAAAGGTGTTTGTGTCCTCATCGAATACGTGAACGGTTTCGGGATAGTACACCGCCTGCTCCGAGCCGTCGCTCATGCGGAAGACCTTGCGGTTTTCCGTCCGAAGCGCAAGGATTTCCCCGATGCGGACGGCTTTTTCCGGTTCGGGTTCTACCGTTACGGTCATTTCTTCGTTTGCGTCCGCACGGAGGTCATCGCCGTTTTCCGCCGGGGTATCGCTCAATGAAGTCTTTTCCGGAGCAAGATAAATCTCCTCTGTGCCGTACTGTTCTTTGTTCATTGCATTTTTTCCTTTCTGTCAATAAAAAATTGTTTTTTTGCAGCTGCGGTCACATTGTACACAACAACCCTGACAGCCTGTGTCAGGGTTGAAAATGATGGATTCGGTTTTTTGACGGATGTTTTTTCCGGAAACGGTATGACATGCCGGGTCAGCGGCAATTGATCTCCAGAATCTGCGGCGCAAGACAGCTGTCGCCGGTTGCGATTACGGAAAAGCCGCAGTCCTTTCGCTTTGGCTTCAGAATCATTCCTTCCGGGCTCAAGACGGCTCCGGTGCGCGGGTCTGACAGCAGGGAAGTGATATCCAGACTCTGATAGCCGTTTGCTGTCACGGAATCCGCAGTGAGCACATCGCCCGGGATCTTGTTATTCCAATTGGAGCCGAAGCTGCAAAAGCGGGAGGACACCCGAAAAGCGCTGATCTCCGCGCCGCCCCGGTTCAGCTTTGGCAGATGCAGGATTGCTTTGCGGATGCGTCTGTCCGACAGCTCGGGGATGCGGGAAAGATCGGGTCTTGTATAAAGCCACTGCTCGCCGTAGGCGGAAGAGGCTCCGATGAAGCCGGTCCCGCCGAAGGCGTTGTTTACAGCCGGATTTGCGCTTTCCGCCGTCGTGTCCTGAAACAGTTTGTTTTCATACAGATTCAGCTCAAAAAGAACGCTCTGCGCCAAAGGGCTTGTTTTGCATACCGTGATCCCGAAGGATTTGTCTGTAAGCTTTTGGTAAACCACACGGGTCGGGGCGATGATGCTGCCGGATGCATCCTGCGAGCCGATGCAGGACAGCACCAGAAACGGTCTGAATTCCTCTTTCATCAGTGCAAAGCACCGGTCGTTTGCCCGGATGCCGAGATGAGGCTGATCGGTTTCTATGGAAAAGCTGACGGACGGCTGATACCGGACGTCGCATGTCACTGCAATGCCGTTTGCGGTGGGAGTAATCAGGAGGGGACCGCTCTGCACGCTTCGGGAAGAGCGCAGCGCCGGCTTTTGCGGCAGCCTGACGGAAGCAGAGCCGTCGGCGCTTTCCATACGGAGGATTTGCGGCTGCGATATGGAGATATCGGCGCTGCTGCCCTCCAGATATATCGTTTCGCCGCACACCTGAAAGCGCATGCCGAGCAGCCTTCCTGTTTTTCGGTTATAGATCGGCGTGCTGAAGCAGTAGGAGGTTTTTGTTCCGTTTGGCTCCTGAATCAAAAGACGGTAGCGGTTTTTGTTGTGATAATCAACCGTCAGGGGGGCTCCCCGGCGCAGCTTTGTGATCTCGTTCAGAATGGATTGCATGATATCACTCTCCTTTTTGTGTTTTTTCGTTCAAAAAAGCGTTCCGATTTGGATTTTCCGACTCCGATCCGAAGCATAAAGTGCTTTGCGGAATCAATAAGTCCCTCGGCAGCCAGCTCCGATGCCGCCCTTCTCAGGCAATGGAGCGCCTGCTTTTCATGCCCCGCGGTATATTCGGCTTCTATCTCATAGTCTGTATATCCGAGATACGTATTTCGGTCCAGAACCGTTTTGCAAAAGTCGGTCTGATACAGAAGCAGCCTTTCTGTGGTCAGTTCTCCCTGCAGGGAAAGCCCCAGAGCTTCAAAAACGCCGGAATGAAATCCGGTTCCTTCATAAAGGTGCGCTTCCGCGCTGCAATCCGGCGTGCAAAGTCAGTGATTTTTGACGGTTGTCCGATAAGCTCCGTTTTTGGCGCGGATCCTGCAGGTGATGCCCCTGCGGTTCATGTCAAAATCCTCCGTGTCAAAGTAGCGGTTTGTCTGGGATTCGGTCGGCATACCGCGGTACCTTTCTGCGAGTGCGGCGTATTCGGCTTTTGTCAGCAGCATCTTTTTTTCATATTCCAATTCCGTCATCGCGTTGTCTTGGCTTTTGCGTTGCAAAGGCTTTCCTGTTCCGGCAAACGGGGTGCACCCGCACAGGGATGCCGAATGCAGGAGCGGACCCGTCCGGCACATATCTGCCCGGGACAGAAAAATCAGCCGGAGGCGGGCTTGCGCAGCAAAAGCTTCCTTTCTTATATTTCTTTTTGTGCTGTAGGGGTTTGCGGAAAACGGGGCGTCTTTGCAGCACCGTCATGCCGCGGGACGGACGATATCAAAGAAGCGCGGTCTTTTCGTTCCGTCAGGAGTCTACCGCTCAACCCGGACAGGGGCTGTCCCGGTAAGATCGGAAAATAAAAAAGCAAACGAATGCATGTGTGCATCCGTTTGCCTGGGGTCTGCGGATTTGCCGCAATGGGGCGGAGGACCGCGGCGCGGTTGTTCTGACGTTTTTGCGTAGTGTCCGTTTCTGAATACGGTTGATTCATTCTGCGTTTTGTGGTATCATAAATGCGGATAACATTTTCCGGATCGGTGCAGCTGGTCTGCCGCATTTTGAGAATTTACTGGCTTTGCCGTCAAATTCATGAAGCCTTGCTTAAATTTGTGGTATAATAACCGCAGGAAGGGCTGCCGAGCATCCCTTCGCGGCTGACGCCTCTCCGTGCTTCGCACGGCTGCGCAATTGACGGCTTCGCAAAAATGT
>CAKRZE010000003.1 GCA_934432725.1 uncultured Eubacteriales bacterium | reverse complement strand
GTGAAGCCGGCAAATTCTCAAAATGCGGCAGATCAACTGCACCGATCCGGAAAATGTTATCCGCATTTATGATACCACAAATCCAAGCTAAGCTTCATGAATTTGACGGTGAAGCCGGCAAATTCTCAAAATGCGGCAGATCAACTGCACCGATCCGGAAAATGTTATCCGCATTTATGATACCATAAGCTTATATGCGGTGCATCACCGCAATATGAACGCATCGAAAATTTTTTCACGTCCCCGTCGTGCCGACAGACGCAGTACAACCGATTTCATTCATAGATTTCGTTTTCAGGGCCGATGTTTCATTGCCGCATCGGTCACACCGGAAAACTGCCTGTCCCGGCGCATTTTCCGGTCTGAATCGGATTATCCGGAATTTGGGCAAGCGTGCAGCGCTTTCCGAGAAAAAACCGCAGAGGAGAAGCATCTCCGCCTGCGGTTTATTTTTACTCTCTTCCCTGCATCGGCAGACAGCTCTTCCGATGCTTATTTTTCTTCCACCGGTTTCACATCTTCATCCGCATCATCGCAGCAGAGATCGGGAGCAGGCGCTGCCGAAGGCTCCTCCTCGGCGGGAGCCGTTGCACTTCCGAGTCCGGAGGCTTCACTGAACGTGACGCTCTTTGTCACCATATCCACCACATCGGTCGGAACGATCAGCTTGGCTGCTTTCCCGTCCGCAAGTTTGATCAGAGCCTCATATTTTTTCAGCTCCAGAACAGCAGCATCCGGACAAGCTTCCCGAAGCGCACGCAAGCCGTCTGCCTCTGCTTTCTTGCTCAGGTAAAGCGCACGCGCCTCACCCTCCGCCCGCGCGATTCTGGCATCCCTTTCGCCTTCCGCCGCAAGGATCATCGCCTGCTTATCGCCTTCGGCACGCGTCACGGTAGCTTCGCGGTGCCCCTGCGCCTGAAGCAGCGTCTCACGGCGTTCACGCTCCGCCTTCATCTGCTTCTCCATCGCCGCCTGAATTTCACGCGGAGGCATGATGTTCTTCAGCTCAACGCGGGTCACTTTAATGCCCCATCCGTCCGTTGCCAGATCCAGAATGCTTGTCAGCCGGCTGTTGATGGTATCGCGGGAGGTCAGCGTGCTGTCCAGCTCCAGCTCACCCACGATATTGCGGAGCGTCGTGGCAGACATGTTTTCAAGCGCATTCACGGGATTTTCCGCACCGTAGGTATACAGCTTGGCATCGAAAATACGATAGTAGACAACCGTATCAATCTGCATGGTGACGTTATCCTTGGTAATCACCGGCTGAGGCGGCGAATCCAGAACCTGCTCCTTCAGGGAAATCACCTTTGCCACATTTTCAAGCAGCGGAATTTTGACATGAAGCCCCGCATTCCAGGTCGTTTTGTATTTTCCGAGAAACTGAATCACATATTGTGTCGCCTGCGGCACAATACGCACATTGCATAGGACAATCACCAAAAGGACGATCAAAATAACTGCAAAGACAGTCCCTCCGCCTGCCAGAACCGTTGCGATCAGCATACTCTGTTCCCTCCTGCTTCTCCTTTCGGCAGAAGCATCCTTTCTCTGATATTCGGCAAAAGCCGTTGAAAGCCGCAAGGCATCCGCCTTACTTTTGAAAAACCGACCCGGTTGCCATTTCTGCGCCGGGTCGGCTTTGAATTACATCATCATTTTTCTCTGTTTTCGAAGCATGCCCTCCTCTTCGGAAGCATCCTTCCTGCCGAACCCGCCGCAAGCATTCAGCCAAAGCCTCTTACTCCCCGGCAAATTGCTTGAAAAGCTGTTCTCTCAATCCTTGCTCATCGAATAAGGAAGCTCTTCATCCGTATAGGTCTGCGACACGCAATGCGCCGTCATATCCAGCTTCAGAACGCCTCCCGCCTTGATTTCCTCCTGCTTGAGGAAGGTACGGTGCAGAACCGTTCCGTTGTATGCCATAGAGCCGACATAAATGCGCTCATCCGTGTTGCAGGAGGCATCAATGACGAAATCCGTACCGGCATCCGTATGAATCACGGCGCGTCTCACTGCCGGAGATCCGACAACATATTCTCCGACGCCGGGGCACACCGGATAAAAGCCGAGTGCGCTGAACACATACCAACCCGCCATGGAACCGTTATCCTCATCACCGGGATATCCGTTCGGTGTGGCATTGAACAGCTCCTTCATAGCACGGCGCACCCAATACGCCGTCTTTTCCGGTCTGCCCATGCAGGCATAGATATACGGAATGTGGAAGGAAGGCTGATTGGACAGTGCACACTGTCCGAAATCAACGGCTGCCATTTCCACCATTTCATGAATTTCACAGCCATAGCCATAGGTTTCGTAATACGGCTTCTGTGCGAACAGATCGTCCATCTTTTCGATCAGCTTTTCCCTGCCGCCCATCAGCTTTGCAAGTCCCATAAAGTCCTGATACACGGCAAAGGAGTTCTGCCAAGCGGAGCCCTCTGTATAATCACCGCCCCACTGGAAGCAGTTCCAGTTTGCGCGCATTTCGCCCTTCTCGTTTTTCGCGCGCATGAAGCCGACGCTGTTATCCCAGATATTCCGGTAATTGCCGGCAGTCTTCATCAGGAAGCGGTAATCCTCCTCTTCCCCGAGCGCCTTTGCCATCTGCGCCACGCAGAAGTTGCCGTAAGCATAGTCCAGCGTTTTGTTGACGCTTTCCCGGTGATCGGCGGTCACATATCCGAGGGTGTTGAAGGAATCGATTCCGTCTCTGCCGTACTCCTCGGCGGGAGAAGCATAGCGGACGTGACGCATCGTCCCCTCATACATCGCCCGGATCAGCTCGGGATCCTTTACAACGCCCTTTGCCACCGCATCGCCGAACACGGCATCAATCGCCGTTCCGGGCATGCAGTTGATTGCACCGGGCGACATCCAACGCGGCAGCCAGCCCGCCTCGCGGCAGAAATTGCAGAAAGCGCGGCACATATCCGCATATTCGTCCGACATGATAATGGAATACAGCGGATAAACGGTCTTGTATGTATCCCAAAAGCCGTTGTCCGTATACATAGCCCCCTCGCAAACAAAGCCGAGCGCGGGACTGTAATGAAGCTGCTTGCCCTGACGGTCAAATTCGTGGAAAATCCGGGGAAACAGCATCATGCGGTACAGGCAGGAGTAAAACGTATGCATCACCTGCTCGTCCGCCTCAATCTCGATTCTGCCGAGATGCTTTTCCCAATCCGCCTCGGCATCGGCAAGAAGCGCTCCCTCATCTTTTCCGAGCACCTCATTTTCCAGATTGATTTCCGCCTGCTCCTCACTGATAAAGGAGGTGGCAAGCCGAGCGGTCACAGAGCAGGCTCCGTTCCCGGCAAACGCAAGGTTCAAAGCAAGCCGGTTGCCGACGTTCTCCGCAGAAGCATCCAGCACCTCCACGCCCGGAATCCCGCAAACGGTCTTTTCCATATCGAAATCAGTGTCAAATTCAATCACATAATACATCGCAAACCGCGACTTGCAGGGCCACGTATGGCTGCGTGTATAGCCGATGATCCGGCGCTTTTCCGGCTGAAGCCGCACCATGCACTCCGCATCCCGGTTTGTCAGCACAAAGCGCTTTGTCTCATTGCTTTCATCCCACCGCATGGTGAGAATGCCGCCGCGCGTGGTCGGCACAAGATGCATGGAGCAGCGATGCACCATCAGACGCATATCGATCTCGCACGGTGTATATACCGTGCGGCGCAGCGTATAGCTGCTTCTTTGTCTGCCGTCAATGCCGGCTCCGTTGCCGTCCCCCGAAGCGGCAAGCATTGTAAATGTGCCGTAGTCGGAGATCCACGGGCTGGGGGTATGCGTCAGACGGATTCCTGTCGTGAAGGTGTCATTCGGATTGAAGAACAGCGAATGCGAATGCCCCCGGGTTTCAATGGCAAAGGCAGCCATACCAAAAGGAACCGCACACAGCGGAAGTACATTTCCATGCGAGAAATCGGGAACGGAATTTGTTCCCTGCAGCACATGAACATACGGCAAATATTTCATCAATAACCTCCACTCCGCCTTTCTCTCAAAGGCAGATAACAATTTATATACACAAAAACACCGTCCGGCGGGATCCTGTCACCGAAGGTCTGACCTCTGCGGCGGCACGGAAAATCTGTCGGTTCAAGCCCTTCCGTCAGAGCCGTCCGGAACCGAAGCGCCGGCTTTCACGGACGCAGCGCCGATCGGAAGCCGACGCATCCGGACGCGCAGACGAACTTCAAAGAATATCCGGCACGCAGGCACGGCACCGCTCCGAAAAACGCTCTGCACCTTTCTGCGGCATACCGCAAATCCGGACATGCAGAAAAAAGCCGCCTGCAAAACCAACTGGGGACATTATAACACATCCCCCGTAAAAATTCAAGACAATCCAATAAATTCACAAATTATACAACATTTATGCGTGAGTGAAAACAGAAATAAAGCTGCATTCTCACACATTTGCTTCCCGCCCGAACGCCCGCGCGGTTTTTATTCGCTTCCGAACAATCAAGTGATATTTCACATAAATCCGAAAGCATCCCGCACACGCGCCGTTCCGCATTTTTCCGCACTGCCAAAGGAGACTCTCCCGGAGCACTCCGGTCTTCGTTCGGGCATTGCAAGGGCTTGGAGAATCCGAAACGGAAGCGCATACCGACCGCGGCTCTGCCTCCATTCGGCACCGTATCTTTTCCGATCTTCGGAATCTTCCTCATGTCGTTTTCACCTCGCTTTTTTACTGCGCTCCCCCGCCTCCTCAAGGCGCCGCGGCTATGACAGCACCGCTGCTCATGCTCATACCCGTAAAATCGAAAACTGCCCTTTGCGGCGAGCCGACCGAAAAGAAGCCCACGGCTTCTGCCCTGCTTCTTATACGCTTGTGCGGCACAGTTCCGAATTCCCGTACATCCTGCGCAATACCGATTGACAGCGGCGCGGATTTGTGATAGGATGTGAGAGAGTTGCCGAAGCAACGGCATTCACGCGGAAAATGCGCCTCATCCCTTGCTTTTTCCCGCGCAGAGCCGAATCCGACGCATTCCAGTAAATAAGCTGTCTGCCCCGTCCGAACGGACATGCGGACAGTCATTGATTCGGGAGACATTCATGACAGAAGCTCAATACCTATCCGCAAGCGGCGTTCCGGTTTACGCCTATCCCAACCCCGGTCTGCACGGCTTTTGCATCTGCCTGTATCTTTTTGCCGGCAATTTATATGAGGAGCCGGAAAAACAGGGGATTTCTCATTTTTATGAGCACATTGCTCCGCGCAGCCTGAACCGGCGCATGAACGGCAAGCTGTACGAAACGCTGGATCGGTACGGTCTGACCCTTGATGCAGCCACCTCCAAGCAAACCGTTGAATTTTCCATTTCCGGAGCCGTGCGGCATTTCAATATTGCCGCGCAGCTGATCACCGGTCTTTTTGCCCCGCTTTCGGTTTCTTCCGCCGATGCGGAGACCGAAAAAAAACGGATCAAAGCCGAGATTCGGGAAGAAAGCTCCAACTCCTCCTTTTTTGCCTTCACGGAGGCTGCGATATGGAAAGAAACGCCGCTTGCAGGCTCCATTACGGGAACGCCCGGCACACTGAACAAATTGCGGCTTCGGGACCTGAACAATGCCAGGAAAACGCTTTTATCCGCAAACAATATTTTCTTTTATCTGACCGGGAATGTGTCGGAGGAAAACATACTCTTTCTTTTGGACTGCCTTGCGCACTGCTCCATTCCGGTCACAGCGCCGAAAAGGACCAATTCCGTCCCTCTTCCGCCGCATTTTCTGAATCGGGAACGCACCGTTCATGTTAAATACTCCGATACCACGGCGGTTTCCTTTACCTTTGACATAGACGTTTCCTCCCACACCGACGCGGAGCGTGTCCTGCTCTATGACATTCTGACTGCCGGGGACAGCAGCAGGCTGTATCAGGAGCTGTCCGAGAAAACGGGCTATGTCTACAGCTGCTCTCCGTATATGGAAACCTACCGAAACTGCGGAATTTACAGCTTCTCCTTTGAAGTAGCCCCGGCAAAGCTGCTGCCTGCGGTCGAGACTGCCGTATGCGTATTCAACAGTCTGAAAAAGGATGTCTCGGAATCGCTCCCGCTGGTGCGTGCTCCCTATACCGATAACGCAGAGCTGCTTTACGACGATCCGGAGGATTTCAACTGGATCAGAGCATATGAGTGCCATATCCTGAACCTTCCGTATCCTTCCGTCCGGGACAGGATCGCAGCCTATGAAGCGGTTTCGCCGCAGCGTCTTTCCGAAATGGCGCGCAGCATCTTTGTGCGGAGGGGCTTGACCTTTACTTTGGAGGGAAACAAAAAAAAGCTGCCGGTTTCTAGGATCGACAGCATTCTGGACAAGCTGGGTTAGGCGGGCAGACCCCCATTCCGCCGGACATTTTACGATTTTCCGGGATTCGGAAAACAGCCGGCGCCGGACAGCGGCTCTGTGTTCAGCCAAAGCCATGCTTCTGCCGGAGCGCTTCCCGCGCCCCGCCCGGACCGGACAGAAGATTCCGCGCTATGCCCGGTCCCTGTCCCGTGCATACTCACAGACAGTCACGGCATATTCTCCGTCAAGCAGTCTGTCCTCATGCGTAAAGACACAGGAGCCGTCAAAAAGCTCCTCATACGGAAATCCGGGCGAAAAAACGGAGGTGCCGTTCAGCTTTACCCGGCTTTCCAGACAGGTCCAAAGACAAATCGCCTCCCCGTCCGTACCCGCAAAACCGTTCAGCATCCGGTTCCGTATTCTGTCGGAAACCGGGCGCGTTTTTTTTTCGCAATCCACCCCGACAGGATGTAAGGCGGTCACACAGACCACAGCATTTTCTGTATGCGAAAGGCTGAAATGCACCTCCGGGTGCCCGGAAAGCATGGGCTTTCCGTTCCGGCTGCGGCAAAACACCTCCAGTTCCGGAGCAATGCCGTACAGCTCGTTCAGCATGCGGTACAGAAGCCCCCACGCTGCGTCATGCCCGGATATGCCGTCTTTTTCCGTAAAACGAACCGCACGGATCGTGTACATGACCTTGCCCTCTCTTTTCCAAATTTCTTTTCCGGAGGCGCCGGACCGCACGGCTTTTGCTGAGGAGGCTTTGCCGCGTCGGACTGTACCGAGCAGCTGAACTCGGCATCTCTCCGATTTTCGTCACCGAGCCGTTCCTGCCTCCACCCGCAGCCGGAAGACAGAGAAAATCCGCTGCTTCTCCCCGCTCCCGGCTATACCGAACAGCTGAGCGCCGTATCTCTCCGATTTTCAACGCCGAGCCAATCACCGCAGCCGACAGGCAAGCCGAAAGCGGCCTCCTGCCTCCTTGGCTGATACGGCTTCTTCCGCCCGGTCTTCCGCAGCAAAAGCCCCATTCCGCCCGGCGGCAGCATTGCGGAACGGCATTTTCCGCTTTTGTGTGTCCCGGAAGGATGCATGCCGGTTTCCCCGTCCTGAATTCTCCTTTGCCAAAGCTCCGACACCCGATGCTGCCGCCCGCACGGACCGTGCGCTTTCCCGGTCCGGTCCGATGCAGCCGTTTCGCACAGCCGCCTTGCACCCGCATCCTCCCGCCGTTTAAAAAGCACCGGAAAGCGGAGGGGGTAAAACCGCCCTCCGCCGTATGCTTTCCGTATAAGAGTGAAGCTGTCTGCGGTCTACTGTAAAAAACTGCTTCCCAAGGTTCGGAACCGATAGCTTCCAAAGCGCTTGCGCCGCCCGGCTTCCTTCTCCGCCGAAAACCGAAGCATTCTGTCCGTTTTGCAAATCCCGGCATTTGTCATCCGCCGATCATCCGCTGCCGGGCGGCTTTGACCCTCTTCGGACTGCAAGCCCTGTCAGAACGCGGCGGTCAGTCCCGTCCGCCGTCGGCAATGCCGCCGAAGCGGATCACATCACCCGCAGTAAGATCATTTGGATGCCGTATAGTAATTCCGGAGTGCGGCAATCTCTTCCTCGGTCATCGCTCCGTCATAAACGATAAAATCATCGATCTGAGCATTGAGCGAATCACCGTAAGCGCCTCTGCCGTCCTGACCGATGTGGAAGGTCATGCCCGCCGCATCGAAGGCAACCCGTTTCAGCTGAGAAGCCATTGTATCATCACCTGCAAGCTCAAAGTTCGTATAGAAGCGAACCGTATTGTTTTCGCGGTCTACGACAAGGATCGTATGGAACCATTCGCCGTCCTCAATATCCGGATACGAATATTCGAAATCCGAACGGATTCCAGCCCCGTTTCCGACATTGAATTTGATGATCTCTCTTGCGCAGAGCACAAAGCCGCGCTGCGAGCCGTCATCCCAGTTCTTATTGGAATAAATGCACGGATCCCCGTTGACATCGTTCAGCTGAACCCATGCTGCGATGGTAAAGCTGTCTTTTCCGAAGCTCAGTCCCGGGCAGGCAACGCTGCCCTCCGATGAAACGTTCACGCTCTGCCCGTTCACGCCGGTCACATAATACAGTCTGCCGTCCTGCTTTGCATCAAGAGAGCCGACGCTGTCGGACAGGTCCCCGTCAAAGGTCAGCATGCATCTGATCTTGGATGTGTCCAGGAACTTTCCGATATAGCCGTCGGAGTCCTTGCCGGGCGTAGCCTTGCCGGGCTCCACCGAAGGTCCTACCGGATCGGGGCGCTGCTCCGGCGTCATATTGTCGGAGAACATGCCCTGCGGAATATAAGAATCCCAGTTCGGATTTCCGGGCACATTCAGCGCATACGTCACGATCGCCGGGATGTCTCGGATCTGCATGGAGATCGCATCCGTCTTGTTCACGGTCTTGCCGACCGCACCGAAGAAGATATACTTTTCCGTATCGCTCCAGCCGCCGTGTCCGGTATTGATGCCGCCGTGGTCAGCGGTCACGATAAACAGCGTATTCTCCGCATAACCTTTTTCCACAAGCTTGTCATAAATCTGACCGATATAGCCGTCCACCGTAGAAAGCGCCTTCAGATGAGCCGACTTTCCGTAGCCGGAATCGTGCCCCGCATGGTCCACGCTGTCAAACTGGACAAACATGAGCTTCGGCTGCTGCTTATCCAGATAATTCAGCACCCGCTTCGTGATTTTCTCGTCATCGCCGTCTCCCTTTACGACCGGCAGGCTTTCCTCAATAATACCGGTCGAAATCGGATACCAGTTGCAGAACGACGCCAGCTTTGCCTTCGGCATTGCATTGTAGACCAGCTGGAACATGGTCGGATACTTCTCCGAGCCGGGATTCGGGCTGCCCACACGGTCATTGGTGAACTTATGATATGCCGGCTTCACCCCGGTCATCAGGGAGCCCCAGCACTGCGCACTGATGGACGGATTGGAGGTCAGAACGTCATCGGTCTTAACGCCGTTCTCAAAAATTCTGTCGTAGCAGGGCGTTGATGTCTTGTTGTGGAATGTTCCCGCGCCGTCCACACCGACAATTACAACACTGTCATAGACAAAGCGCTCCGGTGCGGCGGTGGCGGTCGTCTCCGTTTCCCCCGCCGTTTCACTGCCGCTTTCCGTTCCGGTTTCGGTCGGCTTTCCTGCCGTGGAGCATCCCGCAAGTGTCAGCACAGCCGTCAGCGCAAGCAGCATGCTGAGTCTCTTCTTTCCTTTTGCCATTTCGTTATTCCTACCCTTCCATATTCAGAGAGCGGCCCGCATCGCACAGACTGCCGGGAGCCGCATCATTCTGCCGCGCAATTCTCCGGTGCGCGTGCAGCTCTTATTTTTTTCATCTGATTCTAACATACAGCCATATTTTTGTCAACCCGGATTTGGTTTTTCCACACATTTAACAAAGCTTTTCGAAAAAATTCATCACATCGCGCATAAACGTCCGAGGCCTGCGGCTTCCGGCAGAGCTTTCCCCTTTTTCGAAAGCCTTCCGCCTGCAGGCATCCATGCCGCACCTACGCCGTCATACTGCGCTGCTTCCGCCGCCTTTCCCAGGTCGGCTGCCCGATGCTTCAATCGCCGTTTTCCGGTCCGTTCGGCATGCCTCTATTCGGCACGCAGGCACCGCAGCATGCCGTCCGCACAGGGCGGCTGATGCTTCAATTCAATGCCGCAGGCAGCGTATTCCTCCAAAAGTGCCGGAAGCCCGCCGCCGATGCGCTCTCCCGGGATCAGAAGCGGAACCCCCGGCGGATATGCCCACAGATAGCCTCCGCTGATCCGCCCCGGCGCCAGAGAAACGGGAAGCTCCTCGGTCTGACCGTAAACTGCCTCCGCAATGCCGCATGCGGGCACAAGGATGTCCTCCTTCCAAACAGAAGGCGTCTCCGTTTCCGTACCCCCAGCCGGAAGCATGCCGTCAACCGCAAGCAGCGCATCGGCAAGACGCTCGATATTGCGGTCCGTGTCCCCGGCACCGGTCATTGCGACCGCATAGGAGGCTGCCGCCATTTCCAATTCAATATGAAACCGCTCCCTTAAAATCCCGGATACATCCGCACCGGAAATTCCGGTTCCCGCCGTCAGGAGCACAAGCTTTGAGGGATCCAAAGAAAAAATCCCCCTCTGAGGCATTCCCTTTTCCGCGCCGTGCCCGGGCACCCGAAGCCTGCGCAGGGGTCTGATCCGTTCGTCAAATGCCGCAAGCCGCCGTTCCCATTTCGAAAACAGCCTTTCCCCCTCTGCCTCCAGCAGACGGACACAGCCGTCAATCGATGCCATCAGAAGATAGGACGGGCTGCTCGTTTCAAAAATCCCGAGCTGCCGCTCGATCGCTTCATCACTGACAAGACTCCCGTTTCTGTGCAAAAGAGCGGTCTGCGTCAGGCTCGGAAGCGTTTTATGAAGGCTCTGCACGACAAGGTCCGCACCGCACTGCACGGCACTTTTCGGAAATCCCGCAGAAAATCCGAGATGTGCACCGTGCGCCTCATCCACAAGGACCGCAGCGCCGAAGCCGTGCGCAATGCGGCAGATCTCGGCAACATCGCTGACAACCCCCTCATAGGTCGGACTTGTCAAAACGACCAGCGCAGTATCCGGAAAACGCTCCAGAGCACGCCGCACAAGCGCGGGCGAGGCGGACCCGCAAATCCCCATCTTCGTCCTCTGCGGCTTTACATATGCAACCGCCGCGCCGGTCAGCTCCAACGCATGATACACGGACTTATGGCAGTTCCGGAATACAACCGCGCGTCCGCCGTCCCCGAGTACGGCGCGCATTCCCGCCAGAATCCCGCATGTACTTCCCCCGGTCAGAAACCAGGTCCTCCCGCTCCCCCAAAGCAGCGAAGCGCGCCGCATGGCAGACGTCAGTATCCCTTTGGCATCGTGCAGATCGTCAAAGCCGTCGATCTCCGTGATATCGCACGCCGCGCACAGTCTGTCAAGGTACGGCGCAAGCATGCTCCGCTTGTGACCCGGCATATGCATCGGGACCGCGTCCGATGCCGCATACCGCTCCAACCGCTCTAAGAGTGCCGGCTCCGCTTCCCGTTCTTTTTCCGAAAGACCCATACCGTGCCCCTTTCCCGTAAAATCACATATTCTCACTTTTATTGCGGCAAAGCCTCCGCAAAGTCAAGCCGGCATACGCATGCATCGCCGTTCTCTCCGCACAGTGCGCAATTCCCCGCAAAAGCCTTCCGCACGGGCGGTTCCCTTCGCCCGCTCGGGCAAGCGGCACCGCCCGACCAACTCCGCAAGGCATAAACTCCCCGCAAAAGCCCCGCCCGAACTTTCCGCCTGTAACCGCCGGAATTCGGAAGCTCTTCTGTTCCGGTCCGGCATAAGCCTCCGCAAAAGCATCCTGCGTGCAGGCATGCCTTCCCGCCTGCAAGACAACCGGTGCCTCGGAAACGCGCTTTCTCAAAAACAGCGCCATGCGGCTGATTGCCTGTACCTCCGCATCTGCAAAACCGCCGCCGCGCACGGCATGTACTTCCCCGAAAAAGCAGCTCATGTGTCAACCGCTTCCGGCTTTCCGCAAAAAAGCCGGCATATGCCGCATCTGCTTTTCCCGGATGCCACGCCATCCCGGCAAAACACCCGGGCTGACACGCTTCCGCGCGCCAGCCCGTCAAAAAGCTTTCGGAACGATGCCGCGAAGCAGCATGCATCCGCAGCGGTACCGCCCGTTTTCTTCATCGGAAAATGCGTCCCGCTCCAAAATGCCCCGCGCAGCCGCACCGAAGAGGTGCCCATGCAGTGCCGGAAAATCGCCGCACGCATGCAGCAAGCAGCTCCGTTCCGGAACCCCTTTCTCCGTACAGCCGGAGAGCCATCGCATTTCCCGGTCCTCTCATACCGCCGTACAGGGGATTTTTCCCGGGAAATTCCGTTTACGGAGGAAAAGAGCGATTTTCCATATAAATGGCGCACAAATGCTGCCCGGCAGAAAATACCGCAAAGCGCCGGAGGAAGAAAGCTTTCTTCCTCCGAAAACAGCACTTCTTAGCTTAAGGGTTTTTGTCCCCGTCCGGTCCGGCTCCGGCAGCGAGCTTTTCCTCCGAAGCATCCGAAGATACCGGTTTTTCCGTCTCATCCGCCTGTGAAGCCACGCCGTTTTCCGGCTGCTCCGCAGTCTCCGGTGCGGTAGTTTCCGTACCGTCGGCCGCCTGAGACGCAGGCTGTTCGGCTCCGTTTGCCGATCCCTCGGGCGCGCCCTGCGCCTTTGCCTTTTTCCGGCGAAGCGCAAATACGACAGCGCCTCCCACGCCGAGGACAACAACACCGCATACCGCAATCAGCAGCACCGCATTTTTCGAAAACCAGTTGCGGACAATCGCTGCTCTGGTCAGCTGATACACCGCATTGACTTCCATGTCCTCCGTAATCGCCGCTCCGGACAGATCCGCGCTCCAATGAGACTGCTCCATGATGCAGTCGTCCCTCACCGGAAGCTCCGGAATATCCTTCAGAATGCCCTCATAGGACACCTCAAGCTGCACATCCTCGGCTCCCTCCGCGCGGTATGTGACAATCAGCTTTCTGCCGGCTTCAATCTCGATTCTCGCCGGCTTTCCGGCAAATGCCTGCTTTGATCCGCTCTTCACTGCGGCATAGCGCACATAATACGTACCGTTTCTCAGATCCGTCATGCCGTTTTCCGCCACGCGCTTGGTCACTCTGCTCCATTTCTTTCCGTCCGTGCTGTATTCCATCTCAGTCGTTAGCCCGGTGATCGTCCCGTCGCTCTTGCGGCGGATCGTCTCATCCGTATGATTCAGAGCGGGAGCGTCCGGTCTTTCGGGGATAGTCAGGGTAAATTCCACAGAATCCGGAACGTCCGCACGCACCGTGACGGTTTTGCCGTACCAGCTGTCCTTGAGCTGAAGCATGCCGTCCCCGTCCGTCTTTGCCTTCTCTCCGTCCACCACATAGGTTTCGGAGGAAACCAACCCGACGATTGCCGTGTCCGCAAACGAGACAGCCTCTTCCGATGTAAAGGTGCAGACATACAGCGTCAGGCTCTCGCCCGGCAGACAGTCCTCCGTCTCCCGCACGCGGATTCTGATGCCGCCCCAGTCCGGAATATCCGTCACTCTGTCATCATAGGTGACGTTCCAGCTTTTTCCGCCGTCCAGACTGTACTCCAGCGTGCTGTCCATACCGAGCACCGCGCCGGGAGCACCCGTCACCACGGGCGGAATCACGGTGAATCTGGCTTTGTCCGGCGCCTTCGCGACATCGCGCACCGTCAGTGTGATCTCCGTGCTTGCGCGGTTATCCGCCGTTGCCTTCATTCTGATCAGGACCTTTCCGGCAGAAAGTCCGGTCAGCCCGTTCTTCGCTTCCTCCTCCGTGACGTCCTTCCATGTGCCGTCCCCCAGAGAATATTCCATTTCCTGCGTCATGCCGCGCACGGAGCCGTCCTGCTTTCCGGCTGCCGAAACATCGGACACGGTAAACGTGCCGGCATCCGGCGCCTCAAGCCGCTCATTCTCAACCCCCGCAAGCGTGATGGTCATATCCTGCGTCGGCGTCCCCGACAGCACTGCCGTTTTCTCGTCCTGGCGGACATAACTCATGCCGGCAGGAAGCGTAAAGGACGTAGGAAGCTTAAAATCAGCGTCTGCGCGCAGAGTGACCGGCTTGATCGCCTCACCCGGCTTTACCTCCTGCACAGTGCTGCCGCCCGACGCCTGCATACCGGACAGCTGCAGCGTCACGGTGTAGGTTTTCACCCGCCAGCGTGCATACAGCGTCTGCTTGCCTGCCTCCGGCACAACCGTATCGGCAGTCACCTTTGTACCGCCCTTGGGGTCCGTATACCAGCCGTCAAACACATATCCGGAGCGGACCGGAGTCGGCAGCCCGCCGTATTTCTGTCCGCGGTTGACATGCATCGGCTTGATCTTCGGGCTGGAGGAGCCTCCGTTTAAATCAAAGGTCAGATAGCAGTGATCGGGGGTTCTGCGCTCGATAAACGAATAGTTAATATCGCACCTTCCGCCGATCCCGCTCACCGAGCCGGAGGAGGTGCACTGCCAGATATCAAAGGATTTATAGTAATTGAGCCGCGGTCCGAACTCCGCAATCCACTTGCTCCAGTTGTTTCCCGCGTAGTCGATCTTGCCGAGATAATCGTCGTTGGTGAACCAGCTTCTGAACGAGTATACACCGACCTCATAGCCGTATTTTTGCAGCCCGCCGCAAAAGATCTCGCAGATTTTCTTGAAGAAAGCGGCGCCCTTCCCGTTCATTCCCTGCGTCCATTCCACATCGAAATAGATCGGATAGGACAGCGTATAGCCCTTCACCATGCGGAGCACATGATCCACCTCGCTGTAGGCATGCTCCAGCGTGTCGGCATACGAATACAGATATACGCCGAACGGAATGCCGAGGCGTGTGCAGGCGTCCGCATTCCGGTAAAATTTCTCATCATCCTGCACCGGATTTCCGTTCTCATCAAAATAGTCGTCGCCAAAGCCGCAGCGAATGATGACAAAATCAAGCTTTCCGGTCCTGAATTCCTCCCGGTACAGCTTGTTCCAGTCAATGTCGCCCTGATAAGAGCTGACGTCTATTCCGCGCGCCGTTACGCCGTTTATCACGTCTCCCTCATCGTTATAATACTTTCCGTCGCTGTTTTTGGTCCACGCCACATAGGCAGAGACCGAAACCGTCAAAAACTGTACCGAGAGACAGAACGCCAAAAGGACCTGCACAACGGCAAGGAGCTTCTTCCGCATACTATGTACCCCGTTTCCGATTATTTTTCATCGCCGCCTTGTGCGGCATACTATGATTATGATAGCCTGAAATTCACATTTTGTCAATAGATTTGATAAAAATGTGACGCGATTCATCCATAAAATACCGCATTCCGCAAAAAGCACCGGGCAGACAGCCGTGCCCGGTGCAAAAAATACGCCATATGGAAAGAGGGGAGCGGCAGCCCTCCGAAAGAACGACGGCTGCATGCCGGAACCGAACATGTTCCCTTCTGTCCGGAATATCGACCGGGAAGCTGCCCGCAAGGAGCATTCCGCGTGACAGAACCGGATGCTTCCGGCACCTGTCCGGGATATCCGCCGAAAAAGCCCTCACATGTAAATCATTCTGCGTGATAGAACCAGATGCTTCCGCTTCTGTCCGGGATATCGACCGGGAAGCCGTCTCTGAGAAGCGATTCGCCCGTGTATGCAGCCGAGGTTCCGAACTCGGGGGACTCAAACACATAGGTCTTTTCCGCCGAAAGCGCCTGCGGGAACACCGTGCGCACCCCGTCCCTGCTCCCCGGATGCCGGATCGCCTGAATCAGCCCGCAGCCGTTCTTTTCATCGTGGAACTGCACGCAATAGAACGCGCCCGGCTCCCGGTCATTCGGGGCAAGCGGATAGAAGTCGTCCCGGATCATATGCTCCGCGGCTCTGCGCACGACAGGGTCCATCCGGATGGAATACTGTACCGATTCCTCCGGCGCATCGTTCGGAAGCAGATATGTAATCGCAGGGCAGATCGCACAGTGCAGCAGATAGTTGTCAAGCGCTCCGTCCCATGCGCCCGCATGCTGCCGGAAATACGGCAGCCACTGATACATCGTATAGCTGAAGGCGGTCTTGAACGGCTCCGTACAGCCGATTCCGCAGTCCGTAAACTGAAGCGGAACCGCCATGCGCATGGTCTCCAGATCGTTTCTTCCTCCGCCGGAGGCGCAGGCGTCCATGATGATCCCCGGATTGCGCGTCATAATATCCTTCCAGAATTGCAGATAGCCCTGCACATAGTGGTTTTCCGTAATGCCGCGGCGATCCCATGTATCGCGGCAGGTCCAGTGACCCCACGGCAAAATGTTGAAGTCCGAACGGAATATGTTCACGCCGGATTCGCGCAGAACCGCACAGACCCGTTCCGTCATCCAGCGGCGCGCCTCCGGATTGCCGAGGTCAAACAGATACTGCTCCGAGATCTCCTCCTTGCCGTTTCCTTCGACCCGCACCCAGTCCAGAAGCCAGTCGTTCGGCCACGCCTTGTCCCGGCTGGGCATCCGGGCGCGCTCCGGCTCGAACCAGAGAAGGAACTTGATATTGTTTGCCGCGCAGATATCGCCGATCGGCTTCAGACCCTGCGGAAAGCGCTCCGGATCCGGATACCATGTGCCGGTCATTCCCCAGTCGCCGCCGCACGTATACCAGCCGGCATCGATCCACCAGCCGTTGAATTTCATTCCGCGTGCAAGGAAGCGCCGGATCATCTCCACCTGACCGTCTCCTGTTGCCTGTGCCCATTCGGAGCCGGGGCGGTCAGCCTGATGGCAGAACAGAAGGGGCTCCGGGAAGCCGTCGTAAAAATGAGGCATGATATGCGCCGCGTAAAACCGGCGCCACATATTCACACCGCGGGCATAGTCTCCGCTGTAGGCAAGCATGAGAACAATCGGCGTCCGGACCGTTTCTTCCGGCTTAAGCCAGAAATTGGTGTGATGCTGCTTGGCATCAAAAAGAACGCCGTTTTCCGTTCCGGTCATATGGGCAAGCCACTGTCCGGACCAGCCGACAACCAGCTTATAGCCATGCTCTCCGGCAGACACGGTGAAATACGGAAAATCCTCTGAGGTCGGGCGTCCGCCGCACGGAGAAAACGTATGCCGCACACCCGGCTCCAGCCGGATATCGGTATCCGTATAGCCCTCCGTTCCGCAGCCGTCGCCGTTATCGTGTGTCAGAACCGCGTCCTTGCCGGCAGGCAGCAAAAACTGTCCGGCATACAGATTCCGGATCAGCGGCGTATTGGCTTCCCCGGTATTTTTCAGCCATACCAGCCATTCAGCCGCCGGAAAATCCCGGTATACGGTCAGAACAAAGGATACCTCCAGTCCGGTTTCCGGATCGGTTCCTCTTGTCGTATAGACATCGGCGTCCGGCTTCTGCTCCCGGCTTGTTTCCGGCTTGAACGTCTCCGGAATCCCCTGTATGTGTCTCTTGCCGATATCAAAGGAAAACGGGAGTGTTTCCGGCTTCTGCAAGCCGGAAAGGATCGGTAAAAACAACTCCCGATCCGCCTGTGTTACGGCAGGAGAATGATTCGTTGTCATTTTCATTGAAATAGCCCTGGCTCTCGCCGAAGCGAAAGCTTCCTTTCTTTGCGAATCTTTGCGAAGCTGAGTCTGCGTTTCCGGGGGAATCCCGATGCGGGAATACCGGCTGTTCCGGCAAAACTGCCTCCGCGCCGGTCGGAAGACGGAACCGGACCGTTCTCCGGATGAAGCCTGCGCTTTCCGGATTTTTCCGGCAGACAGACATCCTTTTTTACTATATCAGATTTCCGCATACTTGTCAAGCGCGGCATCGGGAGCCGAAGCCTGCCGCAGTCTCTCCGGACTCTGACCGGGCGGCTGCTCCATGACGGTATCCGCGCGGCAAGCGGAGGGACTGTCGGCAAAATCCGTTTTCGGCGCCTTTTTTCGTAAAGCAAAAAGCCGCAGACCTCCTTGCAAAGCTGCGCTGTGCACAATACAGAACGGCAGACGGGCTCCCGCCCCATCTGCCGCCTGCCGAATCCCTGTCATGCATGAGATTCGGCACCCCCCGGCGGAAATTGCTTCTTCAGGCATACGCCCCGTCATTCCGGCATCCGGACGAAAAAAGACGATACGGTCCGTGTTTTCACAGACCGTGACTTTCTGGCAGTCCATTCCCGTCTCTGTATAGCCGAATCACTGCCCGAAATGAAAATCAGGCTGTGCCGGAGCCAAAAAACCACCCTGCGGCGCGATAGGAAATGAATTGCTTTTTCACGCCCGCAGACATTTCACGCACAAAGCGCCTTTCACAAATCCCGGAAAGAATTTTATTTTAATAAAAAAAAAACACTTGCTGCAAAAGCAAGCGGTTTTTATGGAGCAGACGACGGGAATCGAACCCGCGTAACTGGCTTGGGAAGCGAGTGCTCTGCCATTGAGCTACGTCTGCGCGATGAAAGTATTATAGCACAACGGACGGCATTTGTCAATACCTTTTCTGACGGCGATGCCGACTGATTTTCTGCGAGCCGAAGCGCTCCGTTGTTCGCGGCTGCAGCCCGGCGTGTGCCTGCCGAACGAACAGACCTCCGGCTCCGGAATACTCCGCTTCTGCCGAAGCTCCGGCACAGTCCGCCGAAAACCCTCTCCAAAGCTTCGGAAAGCTTCGTTTTTCACTGTGCCTGCAGCGTTTTTTGCAATACCGGCAGCGAAAAACCGCTCCGGTTCCCTCCCGCATTTTTCTCCTGCCGCCGTACATACCGCACCGCTCTTCTTTTTTGTTATCCCGGCAGTCTGCCCGGCTTGTATACGCCGTTCCGGTTCCCTTCCGCATGCGTTTTTAAAAATTGGTCACTTCACCGTTTTTTCTGCCGACCGCCTTCTTGCCTCCTGCAGGCGGGAATTTTTTTCCGAACTTTGACGATTGCTGTTTACAAGGTGAAAAAGGTTTGCTATAATGAATTATCCTCCATATAAACAAATAACAGGCTTATGTATAAGGACGTCGCCTCTGCGGCAGAGGGCAATCCTCCCAGCAAGCCCGGAAGGCACCTCTTCCGGAACAGCCCGGGGCAGTCCGTATTGCGCCGCGGCGGATTATCCGATCTTCCCCGAAGCACGCACGGCTCATCCCGGCAAGCCATACGGCGGCAAACCCTTCTTTCCCGGTCAGAAAGACACGGACACGTGCGTTGAATCCTTCGGGCTGATATTATTTGCCTCACAAGGCAGAACGGAGAGCTATATGGCAGAGCTATGGGATATTTACTCGGCAGAACGCATCCCGCTTCACAGAACCGCAGAACGCGGAAAGCCCCTCAACGACGGTGAATATCACGTTATTGTACAGATTATCACCGTCCGCCCCTCGGACGGAAGGATCCTGATCACAAAACGCCACCCGAACAAGCGGTTCGGCAACATGTGGGAGTTTACCGGCGGCTCGGTGCAGGCGGGGGAAACCAGCCGCAGAGGCGCCGTGCGGGAGCTTGCGGAGGAGACCAGTATCCTTGTCGGAGAGCATGACCTGACTTATCTCAGAACACATGTGGGTCCCCATCAATTTTATGACGAATACCTTGTCATGACGGAAATCGGCAGGGAGCAGCTTTGTCTGCAAAAAGAAGAGGTCTGCGATGCGCGCTTCGTCACGCCGGAGGAGCTGTGTGCAGCCCGCGCCGGACACCTGCTGATGGAATCCGTTTTTCAAAGCTATCTTCTGTGCAAAAAAACAATAGACCGATATCTTGCAGAAAGAAAAGGAAACCGCACCGATGGAATATGAGTTTTACAAAGCGATCCGAAAAAAGAACGCTGCCATCTTCTCCGAGCCTGCACCGACCGCTGCGTTTTTGGGGGACAGCGTCACGCAGGGCTGCTTTCAACTCTACCAGACGGGAGAAGCCACGCTGGAAACCACCTATGATTATACAAACTGCTGTGCCTCCCATCTGAGAGCAATGCTTGCGGATCTCTACCCGAAGGTGCAGATTAACCTGATCAACGCCGGAATCAGCGGCGATACGGCGCCGGGCGGTTCCGCAAGGCTGGACCGCGACATCTTTCCGTATCACCCGCATTTGCTGGTAGTCAGCTACGGACTGAATGACTGCGGACACGGCAGGGACGGAATCCCCGCATACCGGAATGCGCTGCGCCGCATCTTCACCCGCGTCCGGGAAGCCGGCATTCAGACGGTCTTCATGACGCCCAATATGCTGTGTACCTATGTATCATACGACAATCCGTCTGACTTTTTCAAAAATATCGCAGAAAATTTCGCAAATCTGCAAAATACCGGCGTCATGGATGCCTATGTGGATACGGCAAGACAGGTCTGCGCCGAGGAACAGATCCCCGTATGCGATATTTACCGCCGCTGGAAACAGCTCTTCTGCGACGGAGCCGACATCACAAGGCTGCTTGCAAACCGCATCAACCACCCGGTCCCCGCAATGAACCGTATGGCGGCGGGGCTGCTTGCGGACATGCTGCTGACCGGAAAAGACTGCGTCTGATCCTCTTTCAAAGCGCCCCGCACGGCAGCGCTGATGCGGGTACGGGCTGTATTTTTATTGACATTTGCAGATTTTCGGAGTATAATACCATCGTTGTTTTCATGAAATCATCAAAATCGGAGGATTGCGGAAATATGGATACTACTCTTGTCGTCATGGCAGCCGGAATGGGAAGCCGCTTCGGCGGGCTGAAGCAAATGGAGCCGGTGGGCAAAAACGGAGAGGTTCTTCTGGACTACTCCATTTACGATGCCGTAAAAGCCGGCTTCAATAAAACCGTTTTTATCATCAAAAAAGAGATCGAGCACGATTTCAGAGAGCTTGTCGGCAAAAAAATCGAGGCAAAAACAGACGTTTCCTACGTCATGCAGACAACGGACAATCTGCCTGAGGGCAGAAAAAAGCCATGGGGAACCGCACACGCTGTCCTTTGCTGCCGTGATACGGTCAAAACCAATTTTGTCGCGCTGAACGCGGACGATTACTATGGCTCGCACGCCTTCTGCGATATCCACAGGCATCTTCTCAGCGCCTCCGGAATGCAGTTCTCAATGGTCAGCTATATGCTGAAAAATACCGTCAGCAAGAACGGGACCGTCGCGCGCGGCGTTTGCGAAATTGAAGACGGCTATTTGAAAAATATTGTGGAGCGCACCAAGATCAATGACCGTCTGGAATATACGGAGGACGGCGGAGCCACATGGACAAAGCTCCCGGAGGATACCATGGTTTCCATGAATCTGTGGGGACTGACCCCGGACATTTTCCCGATTCTGGAAGCAGGCTACGAAGACTTTCTGAAAAATGCCGACCTGATGAAGGGAGAATATCTGCTCCCCACCCTGATCGGCGATCTGATCCGGGACGGAAAAGCGACCGTAAAGGCATTCCCGAACCATGATAAATGGTACGGCATGACCTACCGTGAAGACAAGGAAGAAGTAAAAAAAGCGCTCTGCGCGCTGACAGACGCGGGGTTATATGACGGAATTCTTTCATAAAACCGAACAGATTGCCGCACAGTTTGCACTGTCCGGTGAAATCATATCTGCTCTGCCGTTCGGGGAGGGTCATATCAACAGTACCTGCCTGATCCGGACGACAGAGGACTCCTACATTCTTCAGTCCATCAATCCGACGATCTTCCCGGATACAGAGGGGCTGATGCAAAACGTTGCCGGCGTCACCTCTTATCTGCACCGCAGGCTTGAGAATGCCGGACGGGACCCGAAGCGGGAGACTCTGACGGTGATTCCGACCAGAGAGAATACGCTCTTTTTCCGCACACCGGACGGGGTTCCCTACCGCGTTTACCGCTTTATCCCCGACTCCGTAACCTATCAGACCATAAAAGAACCGGAGGACTTCCGCCGCGCCGCCACAGCGTTCGGTGATTTTACAAACCTTCTGGCGGATTATCCCGCCGATACGCTGCATGAGACGATTCCCGGCTTCCATGATACCGAAAACCGGTACCGCCAGCTTGAGGAAGCGCTTCTTTCCGGTGCAGACGACCGCAAAAAGACCGCCGCCGCCGAAATCGCCTTTGCGCTTTCCAGAAAAACGGATGCAGGACTGATCACCGGTGCCATCGCCTCCGGCAAAATCCCTCTGCGTGTCTGCCACAACGACACAAAGCTGAACAACGTTCTGTTTGACAGGAAAACCGGGCGTGCGCTCTGCGTAGTGGATCTGGATACCGTCATGCCCGGCAGCCTGCTCTTTGACTTCGGGGACGCCATCCGGTTCGGCACCAACCGCGCAGCGGAGGATGAACGGGATTTGTCTTTGGTTTTCTGTGATCTTACACTGTATCGGGCATTTACCGAAGGATATGCGGAGGAAATGCGGAGCACGCTGACTGCGGAGGAGCTGAAGCTGTTCCCGCATGCCGCGCGCCTTCTGACTCTGGAATGCGGCATCCGCTTTCTGACCGATTATCTCAAGGGAGATCACTATTTCAGGATTTCCCGTCCGCAGCACAATCTTGACCGCTGCCGCACGCAGTTCAAGCTGGTTGCGGATATGGAAAACAAGCTGGCAAGGATGCAGGAAATTACGGAGAGCTGTGTCCGGTAAGCGGATGAAAATCGGCTCCATTTCCGCACCGCCGCTAGTTTATGCCGCGGAACAGCGGCATATCGAAAAAATGCAAATCTCAAATGAACTGCTGCGGAGCCGATCCTCTCCGCGGCAGTTCTTTTCTGAGCAATGCCCGGAACACCGCCGCCGCAGCGCGGCAAAATCATTCACCGATTCCCGCCGCAGCTCTCTGCGGCTTTCAAAGGACTGAACTCTGATCATGAAGCCTTTCAAGAACGCCTCCCTGCTCCGCATTCAGGAAGCAGACGCAGAAACCGGATACCTGACTGCCGAAGCGGTATATGACACGCCGGAGGCGGGCGGGCAATATCTTTTTTACATCGCCGTTTCCGGCAGCTATGCCGTATACATCAACGAAAAACTCGCCGCATTCGGACAGCTTCGGAATCCGGCGGATGCCATGGCATATGACACCTGTGACCTCACGCCCTTTTTTTCGGAGGGCAAGCACCGTATCCGGCTTGTCCTCTGCTTTCCCGAAAAGAAATTGCCTCGCTGTCACGCGGATCCCTGCGTCATCTATGAGCTGTTCCGAAACGGCGGCTCCATCCTTGCCGGCACGGAGACTTCTGTTCTGCGGCTTTATCCGGAGCGGGAGCCGGGAGGCATTCCCGGTAAACAGCACGGATTTCCCTTCCTGTTCCGGGAGTCCGATGCGGGTGCGCGTGCTTTGCCGCCCGTCCCTTTCTGCGCAGTTCCCGCCGGGCAGGAGCCGGATTTTATCCCAAACCCCGTCAAAAGACTCTCCGCTTCAGAACCTGTTCCCTGCCGGGTCCTGTTTACGGGAAGCTTCACGGACACGGAGCATGAGGGGACCGGCGCAAGAATGAACGGCTCCGATCTCTGTCTGAGCCGGATGGGTTCGGACATCTGCCTGCCCTCCCGGTGCGGACTCCCGCTCTCCTCTGCCGAGGGAGACGGCATCTGTCTTCTGCTTGATCTGGGAAAAGATTCCGTCGGAATCCTCACACTGGAGCTTGCACTTTCCAAAGAAACAGAGATTCTCATTGGATGGGGCGACAGCCTGATAAACGGCAGAATTGATGTCTGTGCGGAAAACCGCAGCTTCTGTGTCTCCTGCATCGGAGCGCCGGGGCGCCATTCTCTCACGCATCCCTTTCTTCGCACGGGCTTGCGCTATCTGGAAGTCCACATTTACGCCAAGCAGGCACTTCTGTACTATGCCGGAATCCGTGAAACACTCTATCCGATCGAAAGAGCCGTTTTATTCCGCTGCGAAGACCCGCTGCATAACCGGATCTACGACAAATGTCTGCGCTCCTTACGGCTGTGCATGCCCCCGTACTGCGAACCGCCGGTCTGTCAAAGCTATCCCGCCTCTCCGCTTAATCTAAGGGTGCGGCTGCTATGCGGATATCTCGCCTTCCACAGCTTCGCACCCGCCTATTCCGCGCTTGCCTGTCTTGCACAGTCGATCGGAGAAGACGGTCTTCTATCATTCGGTTCGGACGAGCGGACTGTGCCGTTTTTCTCGGCGGTATACCTGCTTCAGGTGCATGAGTACCTGAGCTATTCCGGAGATACCGTCGGTACAAAAGCGCTTCTGCCCACGCTGACCCAGATCGCCGAGGCGTTTCTCTGCCGGATTGATCCGGACTGCGGACTGATTCCGCGCTTTCCGGAAACCCGATTTCGGAATTTTTACGAATGGCAAAGCGGCTTATCCGGCACGGAAGCACCCGCTGACGGACGGATCGTCTATGATGCTCCGCTGAACGCGATCCTGTCCGCCGGGCTGCATGCGCTCCATGACATCATGCTGATGGTGCCGGAACAGGACAGCGGGGCGGCAGAGCGCTATGAAGCGCTGCATCTGTCCCTGAACCGCGCCATAGAGGAGCATTTTTGGGACACGGGTGCGCTTTGCTATGCAACCTGTCTGGATGAAGAAAACAGGCTCTCTCATTTCTGTGAGCTGACCAATTCGCTGATTCTCTGCGCCGGCGCCGCACAGGCGGAGCGCCTTGCCGCGGTCATCCGACAGCTCACAGAACCGCAGTCGCCGCTCCTGCCGATCACGCCGGTCAATCGGATTTTCAAATACGAAGCGCTGTTGAACCGATCCGACAAGTACGGAAAAGCCGTATTTTCCGACATCCGGAAAAACTGGGGCTGTTTTGGAGGTGCAGACCGGAATACCACCGATACCCGCCCCAAATCGACCTTGGAACGGGAATACGCCGATCCCGGCACGAAGCATTCCGCAGTACCGCTGTACTGCTATCTGAAATACGGACTGCATATGCTGCCTGCCATGACCGGGTTGGGGCAATGCTGCGCCTTTGAAGCCGAATACTGCGACACGCCGCCGCGCATTTTCTGAACGCATTGCCGTCATATTTTCAAAACAGGAGAATGCAGCCAACCGTAAGGACAGCCGCATTTCCGTCCGGGCAGCATCCGGACGCAGATGCTCCTCCGGTCAAACGGCTTTGAACGGTCTTCGCAGCTTCAAAGGGTTGACAGCCGCAGCCTAGCCGCCGGCAAAGCCGGTGGCTTGCCCGGTCTTATAAAAGAACATAGCACCGGCAGCCCGCGCCTCCCGGCACTTGCAAATTGGTACCACAGCCGCACAATGGAGCGGCAGCTATCGTTCTCCTCCCTTGTGAAGGAGCAAATACGCGGCAGAGGGACCGCACGGCAAACGCAGTCCCCCGCGTTGCCCGGGTTCCCTTCACACAGGGGATTCGCCGCTGCGGAGAAAATGTTAACGGCAAAAGCCTTTTTGAAAAGAGGCTGGTTAAAAGACTTGATTTTTTTACCAGCCCCTCAAACATGCCGGTCGGAGCGCTCACCACCCGCACAATGCGGCGGCAGGATTCCGGCATTTTTGCTGCGATTTGGGCGTCTTTACCCTCCGTCCCTTTGTTTTTCGGCTTTTCCCACGGCAAAACGGCAGCGCTTGACTGCGGGGACCAATGCCAAAGGGAGCAAAAAACACAAAACAAGCTTTTTTGCTCCCCTTTTCATGAAACAACAATAAAAATCCACCCGCATAGCGGGTGGTATTTCATTTTCGGGCATAGCCCTAAACGATACTGGCAACGCACAAGTGCGTCTTCAAATTGGCCTGCCAGCCATGCAACTGTTACTTATCACCCATAAATGGGTCCCGTGGGTCGAACAGTGACAACCGGTCACTTCCCTGATCTTTTTTCAATTGATCTGCGATGTATTCTTTTATCGCCTTTGTGTTCTTCCCCACGGTATCTACATAATATCCCTTACACCAAAATTCGCGGTTTCGGTATGCGAATTTCATGTTTCCCCACTTTTGAAAGAATTTCTTTTCATCGGTTAACCTCTTTCCAACCACGCGACTATCGCGTGGTTTTCATTATACAAAAACGCGCCCCGAAAGCATGTCGGCTCTCGGGGCGCAGGCTTATTTTGTTACCGTGAAACCCAGAACGCCGCGCGTCACCGGTCTTCCCGGAAGTACGGCAATCCCAGACTTTCCGGAGGCTGGTTCTCCTTTTTCTTCCGCGAGCTGACTGCAATCAGCACGATAATCGTCACAAGATACGGAAGCATTCCGGTCAGATCCGTATTCAGCTGAACGCCGATCAGACCGCCGAGATACTGATAGGACCAGTAGCACAGTCCGAACAGGCAGGAGCCCCAGATCAGGTTGACACTCTTCCATGTCGCAAAAATAACAAGCGCAACCGCAAGCCAGCCAAGGCTCTCAATGGATTCGGCAGCAGCCGTGGACCATGAGCCGTTGTTGTAATCCAGAACATAATAGACTCCGCCGAGTCCCGTAATGCCGGACCCGATGCAGGTGGCAAGATATTTATACTTCCTGACGTTAATGCCTGCTGCGTCAGCGGTTGCGGGGCTTTCCCCGACCGCACGCAGATTCAGACCGACACGCGTTTTGTTCAGAAACAGCGTAATCAGAATCGACAAAAGAATCGCAAGATACATCATAAATCCATAGGACAGAAAAATCTCTCCGAATGCGCCGAGCTTTCTGTAGAACGGAAATATTGCCGTTGAAAACAGTGAATTTGCGTAGGTTGCCTTGATCGTAACCTTCCCGACGGGAATCACATAGGCACAGAAGAATTTTGCGGCTCCGACCCCAAAAATCGTCAGAGTCAGACCGGTCACGTTCTGGTTTGCGCCCAGCGAAACCGTAAGAAAGCTGTAAATCAGCCCGGCAAGCGCAGACGCCGCAAAGCTGCACAGGAAGATCAAAAGCAGCGAAACCACCGGATTCGGATTCGGGTTGCCGTTTTCATAGCAGAACGCCGCGATGAAACCGGTCCCGCCGCCGATCGCCATAATACCGGGCGTTCCGAGGTTCAGATGCCCGACCTTTTCGGTCAGAATCTCTCCCATGGAGCCGAACATCATAACAGAGCCGAAAATAACCGCTCTTGTAATCCATGCAATCAAGCTGTCCATTCCTGTTTTCCTCCCTTTGCGTTTTTCTTGCGGAACACCAGCCTATAACTCATAAAGAACTCGGAGCCGATGACGAAGAAAAGAATGACGCCGGTCACGATAGCGGAAGCGCTTGCGCTGAAGGTCGAAAAATCATTCGCAATCAGCGCGGTACCCTTTTCGAGAAAAACGATAAAGAGGGAAACGCCGAGCATATAAAAGGCATTGAACTTTGACAGCCATGCAACGATAATCGCAGTAAAGCCATAGCCGCCCGCCGTACCGGTACTGATCGTCTGGTCGTTGCCGGCAACCGTCAGAAATCCGCAGATGCCGCACAGCATTCCGGACAGTGCCATGGTGCGGATGATTACCTTTTTTACATTGATACCCGCATACCGCGCCGTATTCTGAGAGCCTCCGACCACCGATATCTCATACCCCTGCTTGGAATATTTCAGATAGAAATAAACGATCACCGTAATCAGAAGAACAAAAATCACATTCAGAAAAGCTCTCTGCCCCATAATTTCCGGGAACCAGCCGGCATGCGTGGTCTTATTCAGCTTTCCGAGTCCGGATGCCTGTCCGCGCCAGATGTTATAGGTATAGCTCACCAGCTGGATTGCCACATAGTTCATCATCAGGGTAAACAGCGTTTCGTTGGTGTTCCACTGTGCCTTGAACACTGCCGGGATCAAACCCCAGATGCCGCCGAGCACCGCCGCTGCCAGAAACATCAGTAAGAACAGCACCGGGCTCGGTACGCTCTCCCCGAATTTTGCCATAACAAACGCCGCAGCAAGCGCTCCGACCAAAACCTGACCTTCTCCGCCGCAATTCCAGAATTTCATCTTGAACGCCAGAGAAAGCGCCACGGAGATGCAAAGCAGCTTCATTGTTGCGTTCACCGTTGCCCAAAGATATATCTTATTGCCGAAGGCGCCCTCCAGCATCTTCAGATATGCGGAAATGGGGTCCACTCCGGTGGTGCACAGAATGAAAATTCCGTTGACAAGCAGCGCCGCAAGCACCGCGATCACCCGGATCAGAATCGCCTTTCCGGAGCTGACATCCTCACGCTTTACCACGCGGAAAAGCGGCTCCCTGTTCTTTTGCGCCTCAGTCATGGCTCATCTCTCCCTTCGCCGGCTCGCCGGTCTTCTGCTGGTTCACCATCAAAAGTCCGACCTGCTCCTTTGTGGCAGTCCGCCCATCCAGAATGCCGTTCACTTTTCCGTTGCACAGCACCAGAATCCGGTCGGAAAGCGCCAGCAGCACGTCAAGGTCCTCTCCGACGTAAATCACCGCAACGCCCTTCTTTTTCTGCTCATTCAACAGACGGTATATCGTATAGGAAGCGTTGATATCCAGTCCTCTGACCGCATATGCCGTCATCAGCACCGAGGGAGAAGACGCAATTTCGCGGCCGACCAGCACCTTCTGCACATTTCCTCCGGACAGCTTGCGCACCGGCGTATTGATGTCGGGAGTCGCCACCTCAAGCTCATGTACAATTTCCTCGGCGAGGCGCTTGGCATCCTTCGTCTGCACAAAGATCTGATGTCCGACGCCATAGGTTTTCAGCAGCATGTTTCCGGTCATTCCCATAGAGCTGACCAGTCCCATTCCGAGCCGGTCCTCCGGCACAAACGAAAGCGAAACGCCGAGCTCCCGGATCAGACGCGGGTTCTTTCCGATCAGCTCCTGCTCCGGCGCATCTCCGGGCGCCTGATACAGCACGCTGCTTCCCGGCTGTGTAGCCTGAAGTCCAGCAATCGCCTCCAGAAGCTCCTTCTGACCGCAGCCCGAGATTCCGGCAATGCCGAGAATTTCACCGCTCCGCACATCAAAATTCACATCGTCCAGAACAGTGACCTCATCCGCATTTTTGCAGGTCAGATGTCTGACCTGCAGCCTCAGCTGCGGATTCACGGGCATTTCGCGCTCAATGTTCAATTCCGTCTTCTTGCCGACCATCATATCGGTCAAGGACTGTTCTGTCGCATCCTTGGTGTTGACGGTATCCACGTATGCCCCGCGGCGCAGAATGGTCACGCGGTCCGATATTTCAAGAACCTCCTGCAGCTTATGCGTAATGATGATGATCGCCTTTCCGTCATCGCGCATCGCACGGATAATCCGAAACAGCTTTTCGCTCTCCTGCGGCGTCAGAACCGCCGTCGGCTCATCCAGAATCAGGATCTGGGCACCGCGGTACAACACCTTGATGATTTCAAGCGTCTGCTTCTGGGACACCGTCATGTTATAGACCTTCTGATACGGATTGATCTCAAAGCCGTACTTATCACAGATCGCCTTGATATCCGCCGCCACCTTGGCAATGTTGTATCTGCCGGTTCCTTTCATGCCGAGCGTGACATTTTCAGCCGCCGTAAAAATATTGACCAGCTTGAAATGCTGATGAATCATTCCGATCCCGACCTCAAACGCGTCATGCGGCGAGCGGATCGAAACCGGTTTCCCGTCAACGAATATTTCCCCCTCGTCCGGATAATATATGCCGGACAGCATATTCATCAGGGTCGTCTTGCCGCTTCCGTTTTCCCCCAGAAGTGCCAGAACCTCTCCGTGCTTCACGTCAAGCGAAACATTCCGGTTGGCAGCAACCTGTCCGAAGGACTTGGAAACATTGACCATTTTCACTGCATATTCCGCCATGCCTGTGACCATCGCCTCTGCCTTTGCAAAAGCTTCCTTTCCTGTGGAATTAAAACAGCTCTGCGGACCGGAGCGCGAAAAACACCCATCGCACCGTATACGCAGAATCCCGGCTGCCGAAGCCCCCTCCGGCAGTCTATATGATAGCTTCAGCCTCCGCAAAGGCTTTTTACCCGCAAAGGGAAACCGCGGACAAAGCGGTTTCCCTTTGTTTCTCTATCATGCGAACAGACACGCGGTCTTACTTGGTAAGATCGACCTCGTTCAGCTCAACGATTCCGTCGATGCGAAGTGCAAAGTACGGAGCGGCGCGGAAGGTGGATTCGGCAAAATAGCTGACGCCGTTTGCGGATTTAATCGCTTCAAACTTCTCACCGGCATACACCAGCTTCGGCTCGCTGCCGGAGAAGTCAAAGTAGGAAGGATCGATCATTGCAGTGGTAACAGTCTGACCATCTACAGTAAACTTGGAGGTATCGAATACCTGAAGCGTGCCGTTCTTGATGGCGTCAACAACTTCCTTCACCTTTGTATCGGTTCCGGCTGCAACGGTATTCTTGTTCAGCTCGGTCAGACCGACAGCCTCCTTGGAGTAACCCTCGGACCACTCGACAGGAACCTTTTCACCGTTCAGAATCGCGGTGAACAGCGTTTCGTAATAAACCTCCCAGTTGTTGGTCGCGGAGGTCAGGATAACATCCTTTGCATCCTCGATCATGTCAACGTTATAACCGATGCAGTATACGTTGGTGTAGGTGCCTGCGGCATGCTTTGCCTGAACTGCGGAAGGAGCGCCGGTGGAGTCTGCATGCTGACCGATAATCACGCAGCCGTCAGCCATCAGATACTCTGCGCCGGCAGCCTCGCGCTGTTCGTGGAACCAGGACTGGGTATAAACAACTTCCATCGTGATGTTGGAAACAACGGACTTCAGACCGAGATAGAACGCAGTGTAACCGGAAACAACCTCGGCATAGTTGAAGGCGCCGACATAACCGATCTTGTAGTTGCCGTCCTTCATGTTCTTCGTCTCATCGATCTTGCCTGCATCGATCAGTTCCTTCAGCTTCATGCCGGCAACAACACCGGACACATAGCGGGATTCATACACATCGGTAAATGCGTTGTACAGGTTGTCAATGCCGCAGATGGAGGCATAATCGCCGGTCATTGCGACAAAGTTGACGGAGGTGTGCTTCTTGGCAACCTCAGCCATGAAATCCTGATGACCGTAGGAGTTGGAGATGATCAGCGTGCAGCCGGAACCGACCAGAGCCTCTGCGGCGTCGCTGCAATCGTTGTTCTCTTCAATCTTCTTCTTGTAGGTCACGGAAACCTTTTTGTTCAGCTTGGTCTCGATCGCCCTGACGGCAGCATCGATTCCGTTCATGTGCGCAAGGGTGTAGCCCTCGGTTTCATCGCCGACGAGAATCACACCGACCTTCAGATCGGCGTCATTCTGCTTAGAGCAGGATGCAAACAGCGTGGACGCTGCAAGCAGGGTCGCCAGAACCAGAATCAGGGAAAGAATTTTCTTCATCATTTTTCTCCTTTACCTTTCAGGCAAAAATTTGGATTATATGTAAATGGTCTTTGCTCTTATTTATTTCCGGCACCAAAGGGTCCCGCAGAAACGAATTGCCGGCAGGAACACGGAGCAGAACACGCACACTCCACCCGGCTCGCCGTCAAAGTGCCGCGGAATCAGTTTTCCCGGAATACAATGCCGTTTTTCTCATCCATAGCATCTATCACGGCAAGGGACATGACTTGGATGCCCTTTTCACGCAGCGCATCGCCGCCGCGCTGAAAGCCCTTTTCGATCGCAGCGGTGCATCCCGCAAGCCGGGCGCCCGCCTGATGAACAATGTCGATCAAGCCGTTCATGGCATTCCCCGCCGCAAGAAAATCGTCAGCCAAAAGAACGCAGTCATCCGCACAGAGATATTCGCGGCTCACAACAATCTGATACTCCGTCCGATGTGTATAGGAGTAAACGGATGCCGAATAGGTCTCGGCACCGATATTGGCGGTATTGTGCTTTTTGGCGAACACCATCGGCACGTCGAGCGCCGCCGCAACGGCAAGCGCATATGCAATGCCGGATGCCTCCACCGTCAAGACCCGCGTCACACCCGCATCCGAAAACAAAGCAGCTGCCTCCCTGCCCATTTCCAGCATAAAGGCGGCATCGATCTGTTGATTCAGAAAACTTCCGACCTTCAGAATATTACCGGGAAGCACGCTTCCCTCCGATCTGATTTTTTCTTCAAGCCCCCGCATGATCCGTCAGTCCTTTCGGCAAATGAAAATAAAAAAGCGACAGGAATACCCATCGCCACCCATAGAAAATCCATGCGTCAGGAGACAATTCCAATAGTCGCGTCTTGGGCGATGCGGTAGAAACGTCCGGACCAACTAACCGGACCTATATTGGGCAGTCATTTTCATTTTCAGTTTTCTGTCAAGTTCTCTTGAACGATGAAATTATAACATTCCCGTCGCAATTTGTCAATATATTTTGAGGAATAATTCTTTTTTACCCGATATTTTGTATGCGGTGTAAAAAAAATCTGTCCGGCTGTTCATAATTTCGGGGAAAGCGCAAGAGAAAACGCGCTTTCGCGGCATCGCCAGACTGCCCGAAGCCTGAGCGCGCGTCGGAAATGCGGGGATCCTCCGCCGCATTTTTCAGCCGCAAAGCAAACGCGGCAGGACGCACCCGCAGTCTGCTCTGAGCTCCCTGTTCCCTTTGCGATGCGCCCATTGCATTCCGCCCGCAGCCGAGACACGGATTTTTCAGGAACATCCCGGCAAAAGCTGTTCTCTGCACAGCGCTCGCTGGAAACATCTTTTTCCATTCCATCCCGCAAAGCGCACCGTCTCGGCATATCCTGCGCCGCCGCAGGGCGAAAAGCCTCCTGCCCCGGCATACAGTACAGCCCGGCACACCGCATGCCGGCTGCACCGGAAATACCGCAGTCTTATTTGTAAAATTTCTGCATTCTGTTGAATTTCCAGAAAAATATGATAAAATGTAAAGAGAGTCCCGCCGGACGTGCTGTCATACCCCGCCGCACTCCCTCATAGAATGGGAGCGGGTGGTGATGAAATGAGAATCCGCATGAAGGTCGCATTGTTTTATGCGGCACTGTTGCTCATCGGCTTTTGTGCAGGCATCTTTATCCGATGCCGCTTTGGCATCAGCATTGCATTTACACTGTTCTGCGGAACCGAAAACAGAGAAGCTGCCGGGTTTCTGATCCTGTATTATCACGCGATCCGGCTGTCACTTTTGATTTTTCTGTCCGGCTTTACGGTTTTTGCCCCGTTTGTTTCCGGAATCGTCATTCTGTACGGGGGCGCGATGTTCGGCTGTCTGTCCCTTCACTGGACTCCCGCCGTCCTCCTGACCCCGCAGGGCATCGGCATGCTGCTGCTCAGCAGCGGTATCATTCTGCTTCATTTATATTTGTGCAGCGAAGCAGCCCTGCACCGCTCCGGACTGCGCACGCTCGCACCGACCGCACGGATGTTTCTTCGCTCTCCGGCAACGCGCCGCTATATCTGTGCGTTTCTGTTTACGGCTACCATGCTGCTTGCCGCATCGGCGCTGTACTGGTTCACGGATTGGTTTTCCGGCATTCTGTAAAGCAGCCGCGCCGGATTTTCCGGCAAAGAAAGGTTCGGGGCTTTGCACTCCGCGCCTCAGACGCGCCTTGGAGAGATGCGGCAGACCGTGTCGGACGCGCTTTGACAGCCCGGGCTTGCCGAAGGTGCCGTTCTCCCTCCGGCTTTTGCATTTCAGCCGGTTCATCGAAGCTCCCGCACATGCCGGACAAGCGATACTCACCGGTGGCTGCCGGATATTTCGAACCAAACAACAATAAAGTCAAAATAACAGGTTACATTTTACGGAAAGGACGTTTTCGCAGAGCGAAAGCAACGGTCTTGCTATGGCTTCACAAAAGAAATTTTCACTCTACCGGATTTTCAGCGGCGACCGCGACGGAAAAGGTGTCAAAAAGACGGATAAGCATCCTCGCACCTTCCGTTACTTTTTCAAATTCTTCTGGAATAACATCGGTCTGATCTTCACAATCAACATGTATCTGATCATCGGGAATTTTCCGATTCTGATCGCCATGTTCGGTCTGACCGGAACGCTGAATCAGCATATCACCGTTCCGTCCTCCCCGCTGTTCGGCGTCTTTCACGGCGCAGCAGAGCTTGGCGGCTATAACCCTGTCTCTCTGGCGCAGTTCGGCATATTCGGCATGCAGGAGACGGTCTCGGTCATGACGCTCGGCACCAAAATCCTGTTTGCCTGCGGGCTTCTCACGCTTTTCACCTTCGGAATTGTCAATGTCGGAACCGCCTATATCATCCGGAACGTGGTCAAGGGAGAACCGGTTTTCATCTGGGACGACTTCTGGTATGCGATCCGCAAGAACCTCAGACAGGGAATGATTTTCGGTATCATCGACCTTGCCATGCTCGCCATGGTCGGCTATGACCTGATTCTGTACTTTACAAGCCTGATGCAATTCGGCAAGATCATAAACGGCGTCATATTCGGTCTGATGCTGATTGTCGCCCTGCTCTATACCTGCATGCGTTTCTATATCTATATCATGATGGTGACGTTTGATCTGAGCATTTTCAAGCTCTTCAAAAACGCCTTCATCTTTGCACTGATCGGCATGAAGCGGAACATCGCCGCATTCTTCGGAATCATCTGTGTTCTTTTGATCAATTACGCGCTTCTGAACGTATTCTTCCCGCTCGGCATTATGATGCCGTTTATCATCACCCCCGCTGCCATTGAATTTATGGGAATCTATGCAGCATATCCGAAAATGAAGGAAATCATGATTGACCCGTATTATAAAAGCGACATGCCGAACGCGGAAGCCCTGGAGGAAATCGAGCCGATTTTCCACGACCACACCTGACCCAAGCCCGTGTCCGGACGCTTCTCTGTGCCCGCACGCCTTCGGGTTTTCCGCGGATTTCTCCGCAGAGGAAGCCGTGCAGCCGGCAAATGCTCCGTTATCAATAATATGGAAACACAAGTCCACATCCGAAAGCAGCTTTACGAAAGGAACCGGCACGATGCCGGATATGAACACATGATGAGCTACACCGAGATTGCAAACGCGCCCTTTCTCAAGGGAATGTGCGAGCTGACCGCAAATATGTACCGTTTGGGCTGGGACGAAAGAAACGGCGGAAATGTCAGCTGTCTGCTCACGGAGGAGGAAATCGCCCCCTTTCGGGACGTTCTCACACCCAAGAGACGCCTGACCTTCGGCTTTGATGCATCCGAGCTGCGCGGAAAAGCCATTCTCGTCACCGGAACCGGAAAGTATTTTAAAAACGTCACCTCCGATCCGGAAAAAAACCTCGGTATTGTAAGGATTTCGGACAGCGGCTCCGAAGCGGAGCTGCTCTGGGGCTTTTCGGACGGCGGAACCTTCACCAGCGAATTCCCCGCGCATCTCATGAGCCACATCGTCCGCCTGCGGCAGAACCCGAAGCACCGCGTCATCATCCATACGCATCCGACAAACACCGTCGCTCTGACACACATTCACACACTGTCCGATCAGGCATTCACCCGGACGCTTTGGGGCACCTGCACCGAATGCATCGTGGTATTTCCGGAAGGAATCGGCGTTTTGCCGTGGATGATCTGCGGAAACAACGAAATCGGCGAACAGACCGCAAAGAAAATGGAGCAGTACCGGCTGGTCGTGTGGGCACAGCACGGAATCTACGGAGCCGGCATCGATTACGATGAAGCCTTCGGATTGATAGAGACCGTGGAAAAGGGCGCGGAGCTTTACATGAAATACGCAGCCTTTCCGATCCTGAACAAAATCAGCGACCGGCAGCTGGACGAGCTGGCATACGCCTTCGGACTGACCTACCGCAAAGATTTTCTGGAGCTTTGATCTGACTCTTTCCGGTGAAAAATATCTCCTCACTTTTGTACATACGCCGCAAGCCGTCAAAGCTCCCGCCGCAACGTACGCGGCACCTGCGGACGCAAAGAACAGCCTAAAAAAATCACATAAAAACCGCCGGTCCCGTCAATGGGACCGGCGGTGTTTTGATCATTTGTTCAGAAACTGATATCCAGAACCACAATCATTCCCCGATCAAGCGCGGCACGGATTTTTTCCTCCTCCGCCTCGCCGATAAAGCTGTTATCACTCAGATTGGTGTTTTTTGTCACTTCGTAGTAAAGCAGTTCCTTCCCATGCCGGACAATGCACTCCGAAAGGCGCTCCTCCTGACCGGCATCCAGCACATAATACCTCACTCTGCCGCACTCCAGCGCCTCCGCGCCAAGCTCATCCATCACACTGCCGAGATCGCTCCCGACAAATAGCTTCTGCGGCTTCTTCGCATCGGGAAGCGGCTCGGGCTGCGTCACAGCCATGCTCTCATTCCGGTCAACCGTCACCTGAATCTCCTCTTCACCCGGATTGTTTTCGCTGCGGTTGTCTCCGAGACTGTCGTGATGCTTGTTCCCTGCGCTGTCATGATTCTTGTCCCATGGCTTGCCGATACTATAATTATAGTTGTTGGCGTTATTCCACCACGCCTGCGATTTTAACCCGAAGCGCCCGTACCAGAATGCCATTCCGGCAACCAGAGCAAAAGCAGCCGCCATGCTTCCGAACCGCAGTATTTTGTTCCGCAGCAGGCGCTTTTTCCGGTCGGCACGGATCATACAGTCAACGCCGGCACGAATCCGTTTGACCGGCACAGGGATTGCCTCCGGCAGGGCGCCTGCTATTCCGGCGATTTCCTCTGCCTCCAGACGGCACGCCCGGCAAGCCTTCAGATGTTCCGAAACCCGTTCGTAATCATCCGGCGCCAGCTCATGATTGGCATAATCAAATAACCGTTCCCGAACAAATAGACATTCCGTATTCTCACGCATGCCTCCCGTCACTCCTTTCCGATCTCTTTTGTAAAAGACGAATCCTTTTGAATTATGTTCCCTGTTTCCAAAATTCTTTTCAAAGAATTTCTTGCACGGTTCAGTCTGCTTTTCACGGTTCCGATATCAAGTCCGAGCATTTCGGAGAGCTCCGTATAGGAATACCCCTCCATGTCGCGCAAAACCAGAATTTCGCGGTGCTGCTCGGACAGCTCGGAAAGCGCTCTCCGGATGCCTGCGGCAAGCTCCGTCTTTTCAAGCATCAGCTGAGGAGAAACTGCCGGGCTGTCGTCCGGAATATCCTGCTCCGTCTCGTCCCCGGAATCCTGATCGATATAGGATAGCGAAACCGTGTTCCTTCTGTTTTTCTTCCGGACAAAGTCGGTCACGGTATTGCATGTGATACGGTAAACCCATGTAGAAAATGTACAGTCCCCCCGAAAGGACGGCACCGTTTTATAAATCTTGAACAGAACCTCCTGCGTCACATCGCTCGCATCATAACTGTTCCGCAGGGAAGAAAATGCCAGACGATAAATGAGCGATTCATACTTTTGCAGCAATGCTTCCATTGCCCGCATGTCGCCCTTTGCCGCAGAGGAAACAAGATCCTCCGTTTTCTCTCCGTTCGTTTCAATCAACCCCGTTCCGTGTTATGATTGCACAGCGGTAAAAGACCCTGCATTTCCGATATACGTCCGATATACGGCAGCACCGCGCCGCCGAAAACATTACCGCAGCGCATGCTCCGCTTTTTCCTGCTGCTCCCTCAGCGCACGCAGAACCGCCAGCATTTCCGCCGCCGTCTCAGCCGTATTCATTTTGCCGCGCGCCTCTGCGGCGCCCCTGATGCCGCACACATAATAAGCAACCTGCCGCCTGCCCTCTCTTACGCCGGTCAGCTCCCCCTTGTCCCTGACAAGAAGCTCCAGATGGCGCTCCGCCTGCTCCAGCCTCGCCCGGACGGACGGCGCGCAAAACGGCTGCCCGTTCAGAAGTGCGGAAAGCTCTTCAAACAGCCATGGATTCCCCATTGCGCCCCTGCCGACCGCAATTCCGTCCACGCCGGTTTCCAGCATTTTTTTCGCGTCCTCTGCACAGCGGATTCCTCCGTTGCCGATCACCGGAATGCGGACACGCTTTTTGACTGCCTCTATCGTGCGGTAATCCACCGGATCCGCATAGAGCTGCGCCCGGGTCCTTCCGTGAATGCAGATCGCATCGGCGCCTGCCTCCTCCATCCGTTCGGCAAAGTCGGAAGCCGTGACCGAATGTCCGTCCCAGCCGGTTCTGAACTTCACCGTCACCGGCACAGCCACCGCGCGTCTGACCGCCGAAACAATCTTACCCGCGAGGACAGGATCCTTCATCAGGGCAGCTCCGTCTCCGTTTGAGACGATCTTTGCCATCGGGCAGCCCATATTAATGTCAATCGCATCCGGCGAAGGCTGCAGTTCCATCAGGCGCTCCCCAGCCTCCGCCATAATATCCGGATCAGAGCCGAAAATCTGCACCGCGCACGGTTTTTCCTCCGGAGCGATGCGGGCAAGCAGCTTTGTCTTTGTGTCCCCGAAATGAATTGCCTTGGCAGAAACCATTTCGGTCGTCATATATTCTGCGCCGTGCTCCTTGCATATCTGCCGGAATGCCGGATCAGTCACCCCCGCCATGGGGGCAAGGAACAAGCCGTTCGGTATCTCTATCTGTCCAATTTTCATCATACAACCGTTCTTTTTGCATCGTAGCCATCATCATGACCGCAAAACCGTCCTGCGGTGCCGGTCAGGCATACTTCTCCGTCCGGGCAAATATCCTCCCGGTCGCCGCCGCGTCTCCACCGGGAGAGGAACGCCGTCTGAAAACAGCGCCCGCAAGGCAAACCATAAAAAAGCAGAGCTGTGCAGCGGACGGGAGACGGCATTTCCAAACGGGATTCCGAAGGACCTCCGATGCGTCTCCGTCCCAAAGAATCAGAAATGAAGCATGCCTCCGTTCCGGCAGAAAAACGCAGACTCCGCCTGAAAAGTCACCGATCCATGCCTTGCGGCAGCGGACCCGCAGGCAAGCACCGACCGAAAGCAGCCGCGCCCTCACCCCCGCAAAAGCCCGGACAGGCAGCCGTAAAGCAAAACGCCCAAAGGCAGGCATCCAAATCTGCCCGGCGAAAGGATGCTCTTTGCATATTATACAGCATTTTCCGCCGTAACGCAAGAGGCTTTCCGAAAAACGGCGGAAAAGCGGGACGTCCCGCCCGCAGACCTCATTTCGATTGCCTCCGGTTCCGTCTACCGCTCCGCACCGCTTGGGCAAGCAGGAAGGATTTCCGGGACAGCTCCGATGCACGGACCGTTTTGCGGCGGCGTGTTGGCAGACACGCGATTTTTTCGCAGGCTCCCGTGCTTCACTGCCGGGAAGATCCGGCCGCGCACGGTCCTCCGGGATATCCGTAACCGGGAGCTGCTGCTCGGGGAGTGTGCTCCGGATGACACGCCCTCCGGTCCGTGCGCGGCGGATCAGCAGAGCGGCGCAAAAATCCGGAGTATGCCGTCAAGCAGCCTGTTCCACGGTCCCCGCTTCAGATCGCATGTCTTTATCTCCCTGCACCTTGCCTGTGTATCCAGAAAATCCGTCTTCAGATCCCGGAGCAGCCCCGCACCGTAAAACAGCGAATTATTCTCAAAATGCAGAAACAGACTCCGGTAGTCCAGATTCACGGTGCCGACCGTACCGATTTTGTCATCCGCCAGACACGCCTTCGCATGAACAAACCCGGGTGTATATTCAAAAATTCTGACTCCCGCCTCCAAAAGATCCCGGTAATAGCTGCGGGACAGCCTGAATACCAGCTTTTTGTCAGGTATTCCCGGCATAATGATCCGTATATCCACCCCGCGCTGCGCTGTCCTTACCAATGCATCCGTCAAAAGCTCCCCCGGCAGCAGATACGGCGTATAAAACCACACATACTCCTCTGCCTGCGAAAGAATATCCATATACAGATTGTTGCTCACCCCGTCCCTTTGCAGCGGGGAATCCGTATAGGAAAGCACAAAGCCATCGCATTTTGAACTCCCGCGGCACAGCGGAACCGGCATCCGCGCAGGCGGAATCGGCGATCCGGAAAAAGCGTTCCAGAAACGCATAAACATCAGAATATAATTTCTTACCGGCTCTCCCGAGAGGCGGTAGCCGATATCCTTCCAATACCCGAAGCGGTTCTTTCGGTTGATATATTCATCCGCAAGGTTGATCCCGCCGCTGAATACCGTTTCCCCGTCGATAATCAGCATCTTTCTGTGATCACGGTTGTTGACCGTCCCGCTCAGGAAAACAAGCGGATTGAACGCCGTACACTGAATTCCCTTCTCCCGAAGCAGCTGTGCGTCCTGCTTTGAAAATTTGGAGATACTGCCGAAATCATCGTACAGAAAGCGCACATCCACACCCGAAGCAGCCTTCTGCGCCATAATTTCGATCATTGCCCCGAGCATGACCCCGTTCTCCACAATGAAGAACTCGGCATAAATACAGTATCTTGCCTGTCTCATTGCCTCCAGCATATCCAGCCACATTGCCTCTCCGCTCGGATAATACAAAGCATCCGTATTCTCCGAAACGGCAAATCCGGTCTTTTTTCTTACATAAGAAAAGGACTCCGCCGCCCTGAGATCGGTCTGCCGAAGCCGCTCCATCACACAGGCATCCTCAAACCGGAATGCCGAAAGCGCCTCATTCGCCTTTTTCAGCCGTTTTCCGAGCGGTCTTGCCGTTCTTTGATTGCCAAAGAGCACGTACAAAACGGTTCCCGGCACAGGGAACGTCAGAATCACAAGCAGCCAGAGATTTTTGTATGCGCCCTCCTCCCGTTTTGCCATGATGTACAGCACAAGCAAAACCGCCAGAATGCTGAGCAGCTGGTGAAGCACCGCCGAAAACGGCGCAAACCACTTCGACAAAAGCACGATCCAGAAGATCTGAAGCGCTGCTGCCGGAATCAAGGTCAGAATCCGTCTCGTCAAACGTCCCATGAAACCACATCATTCCCCGGGAAAAGGAATTCTCCTTTCAAAATACTGTAAAACTCCCGCTGCCCTGCGGACCGGGAAGCATCTGCGGCAGAAGCCTCTGCCCGCCGCAGCGCACCTGCACTCCTCTCCGCCCGAACCATCGAAAGCCGTCGGAACAGTCCTGCTTCGACAGAGATAAACCGCCGGTCAGCCTCTGCTGCCAAGCCCCTCCGACAGGAATCCGGAAAGCCGCCGCATCCCCTTTGACGGAAAAAAGCTCAGACACCGTCCTCCCCGCTGCACCGTCCTCCCGCCTCTGCCCTGCGGAGCAGAACAGAACCGTTTTCCCTAAGCCACGCCTGTCTTTTCCTCCAATCCGGCATCACGCGGGCAACCTGCGCCCAAAAGCGGGCGGAATGGTTCATTTCCAGCCGATGGCACAGCTCGTGCACAATCACATACTCCCGTGTTTCGACAGGCGCCAGCATCAAAAGGCAGTTAAAGTTCAGGTTCCCGGCGGCGGTGCAGCTGCCCCATCTGGTTTTCTGACAGCGGACCGTCACCCTTCCCCACGTCACGCCGAGCCGAGCCGCATAGACCGGCACCTGCTCTGAAAAATACCGTACAGCCTCCGCACGGAGCCGCACGAGCTCCGAAGCCGAAAGAGGCTCCGCTGTACCGGCTGATTCCCCGGCTCTGCGCAGCTTTTCCCGTACCGACCGGATCCAGCCTGCCTTTTCACGCACAAACCTCCGGATTTCCGCCTCACGCACAGACATCGGCGCCCGCACCAGAACCGATCCGTCATTTTTCACCTGCACCGCAAGCGTCCGGCGTCCGGTTCTTATCACCGTATACTCAAAATCTTCTGTCGTCAAGGTCCTATCTCCCGCACCCATACGCAGCCGCCGAAGAAACACTGTATCCGGATATCCCCGGAAAAGCGGCAGGCATTCTTCTTCCACGGTCTGCCTTCATTCCTTCCGGCATATCCCGTCCGAAGACTCCAGCAGCCTTTTCAGCTCCTCCATGGCAGCCTGAAGCAGTCGTCCCGTTCCCATACCCGAGCATCCGGCGACAATATTGTCACAATGGTTGAACGGGATCAGGATTCGCTTTGCAGAGCTCTGTGCAACCGACAGCGCAATGCGCGGCGTGATCTCTCCCCATAAGGAATCCGCAATCACGATGCCGACCGGTCCCAGAATAACATCCGCCTGCCGGCAGGCAACCGCAACTGCATTCTCTCCGGTCGCCGCATAATCCGCTTTGGCTTTGTACATTGCAGCCGTTGCAATGCTGTTTGTCCCGACCGCAGTAATCACCGCTTCCGGAAAGGCTTCCTTTATTTTTTCAACAAGCTGTCTTCCGACACCGCCTCCCTGCGCATCTACCACAAGAATCCTGACCGGTTTCATAAAAAAGACCATGGCTTTCGCACGGGCGAAAGTCTCCTTTCTTTGATAAATGGAATGTACCGGGAAAAGTCCCCTGATGCGGGCAGCCTTCTGTCCGTCCGGGCAAAGCCGCGTGCAGGCGGGCAGCAGAAAAGGCAGCGCCGACCCAAAAACGTTTTTTATCGAAAAAGCTTCCGTACAGCCCGAACGGAGCCTTTTCCGCCCACAAAAACGCGGATTGCGGAAAAGCCACGCGCAAGCATGCTTCCAGCCCGGATAAAATCACAGCTGTCTGACTGTCCGGCGGCAGAAACGCCCCGCGGGAAAGCCCTTTCATACCCAGAAGCGCCGATCCGTTCCCGTCAGGTCCGCAGTCTCACCTGCGGCAGCGGCAACGGCTCCGTTGTCTGCCATCTGCGGCAAAGTCGGAAAAAATCCGGCATCCGGACGTTCCTACGCTGCTGTTTTATCCGAACCGCCGACATCCCATTTTATTATAATGCAAATCATCCGCATCTGTCAAGAGAATGCAAAACCGACGCGGCTGCCTCCGGACAGCGGAACCCTTTAAGGTCAATTTCCGGCGGAATACGGGACCCGGTTCCAACAGAAGCCTGCGGCTCCGGCACTCCGGCTTGCGCATGAAAAGGCACAGAATGCCGCCTCTTCCGCCCAAGCAGCCGAAGTCTCACGCAAAACGCAGTCTTCCCTTCAGGGCGCGCATCCTCAGTCCCCGCTTATCAAAATGCGGTGCCCCCTTTGGAAGGAGACACCGCATTGAAGCGAACAAATCCCAGCCTTACAGCCATCCTTGCCGGGCACGGGACGCTTTTCAACTTATACCGCAAGCCGGCGATCCCGTTTATCCGTACCCGCCCCGCTCCCTTCTTCTGCTGCCGCTTTCATGCAAAAGCGACCGCATCGGCACTCCGGACGGCAGAGAGAATCGCGGGAAGTAAATTTTCCGTTCCGGTTTACAGCCCGGAATCAGCCTGCCGGCACGCAAGCCGGACTTTCGATCCCCGTCCCGGAAAACAGCACGCGGAATGATGCCCTGCCCGCAGAGAAAAGAACGCTGCCGGATCATTCCCCTCTCATGGGAAGATCGTACTCATACAGAACAACTGCTACGTTCAGATTGCCGTTGCGTGTGCGGATCTCATCGATCATCGCCTTCTGGTCGGCATCGCTCTTCAGGCGGACACGGTATGTCAGCTCAAACAGGGAGCCGAAATCAACCGTCCGAACCTTCTTCATCACAAAGGAATCCGCATATTTCGCCAGAACATCATCCAAAAGCCCCTGGAAATTCAGGTTTTCCGGCACTGTCACCTTAATGCTGACCGTATTCTCGTCCGAATGTCCGAAATTGATGCGGTCCAGAATCAGCATAACAAGGCAGAGGAAGAAGCCGAATACCACGGCATACGCAATATATCCCATTCCGCAGCCGAGTCCGACCGCAATCGTAAAGAAGATAAATGCCAGATCCTTCGGCTCCCGCAGAGTCGTGCGGAACCGGATCAGCGCAAACGCTCCGCCGAGCGAAATGGCGCCGAGCATATTGTCCTGCAGCAGCAGGATAATAATCGTCACGATTGCCGGAAGCATGATCAGCGTGACCAGGAACGACTGCATATAGCCGGACTTACGATGCGTAAGAATATACGTAAATCCGATCAGCAGTCCGAGAACCGTAGCAACGCCAAGCAGAATCAGCGCCTTGGAAATGGAGAGACTGGTGCCCAAAAGCGTACTGGAAAACAGTTGATCAAGAAATGACATAATATATGTAACCTCCAAAAAAGTAAACAGTTTCAAGAGTCGATCTGACTCAGTGTCCGCCTCACCTGATGCTCCGACGGAATGCCGGTGCTGAACATTTCATATGCTCTGCCGACCTTGGAAAAGGACGTCGGAAAAATGCCGAACTCCGAAAGCGCACCCGTCAGCCAGAGCGGAAGCGCCGTCGCAACCTTTAATTCCATCAGATACACATCGTTCGGAAGAAGATAGGAGCACGGGCGGTCGGCGTCAAGCGTCAGCTCCTCTTCCTTCCGTACTCTTATGTTATTATCAAACGTCATGCGGAAATCACGGTCATTTTTTCCGAACAGCGCAATCCGGTCATATGCCACAAAAATGCTGGGCTTCACCTGATACCGATGAATCTGCATAAAATAATCGATCTCACGCAAAACCTGCCGCTTCCGGTATTCCGAAGGCAGATCCGGGACATCATATACTCCGTATTTCAGGTAGTGCACCGCGTCCGGGTACAGCATCGTTGCACGACGTTTGCTGACGATCCTGCTGCATTTCTTTTTGATTTCCAGAAACACCTTGCTGTTCGCTCCGGGATCCGGCACGTAGGAGCGCAGCCGCAGCTTTTCCTTGTACTCCGGTCTGGAGATGGACTCCAGAATGATTTCATGCTCCGGCGTGTCAAAATACAGATTATACAGCGGATAATATCTGCCGCCCGTACAGTATGGATCAAATGCCATATACTGCTCTGCACGCTCCATCAAAAGATCCAGCTGCTTTTCTGTCACATAGTATTTTTTTTCATACCGTTTAAAGGTTTCAATTACCATTGCCGGTCGTTCTGTCCCCCTTTTGCCGCTGTCCGGTTCCGCTTGCAGCAAAAACCCGCTGATAAAAAACGCGTCTGCGGAAGCTATATGCATTCCGCCCTGCGGGCAGTACCGTACGTGCCGAAATCGGAAAACGCAAAAACCTTCGGAATTCTCTTCCGAATTTTACACGAAATTAACGTTCTCTTTATAATAGCACATATTTCTCTTAAAATATATCAATATTTTATGAATTTTTTCTCAAAGTGTGCGCTATTTTCTTCCGATTTGCAGCAAAGTACAGAAAAATACTCTCCCAAAACGCGGAACGAGGTATCAGGTCAGACTGCCAAACCGCTCTTCCGCAGGCGCCTGTACCGACAGAATCGAAGCTGCGGCAAAGGTCCTCCGCCGCGGCAGCCTGCAAAGCAAAGTCCCCCGCCCTCTTCCTTCCGAAAAAAAGCGGCGCCGGTTTTCACGCCAAAAAAGCCGCCTCATGACCACGGATGGCAGGCGGCTTAAAAACCCGAAGAGCGCCTTTTCCGGCGGCATCCCGCGTAAAAGCTCACCCAGCCGCACCGCACTCTGCATTTCCCCGCAGAGGCGCCGTCCGATGCAGACGTTTTGCCGTGTCCGGCGGAAAACCGGCGATATATGTTCTTTCCGTGGGAAGTTCCCGGAAGAAAATCCCGCATCTGTCGCCGAAGCGCAGAAACCTCCCGAACAGGCAGCTCTGTGCGCATCCGCAAAAGACCTCGGTCAGGATCAGGAGTCCTGTTTGGTTCCGCGGGGCTCCGCACAGCTCCCGGGCTTTCCCGCCGCCTCTCCTGCCGGTTTCCCTTCACCGGCGCCGGCACTGCGGGGACTTCTTCCGAGACACCAGACATTCAGCTCCGCTCCCGCAAGCAGAATCACCATGCACATATACAGCCAGAGCATCAGGAGAACAACCGCCGTCAGACTGCCGTATATATATGAATAGTTGGAAAAGCTATTGATATAAATAGAATAAATCCACGAAAAGCCCAGCCACCCGATTGCGGCAAAAACCGCTCCGGGAAAATGCTCCTTCAGCTTCATATGTGTACCCGGACGGGAAAGCGAATAGAACAGCAGCGTAAACACCACCGTCAAAAGAATCAGGAATATCCCGCTGCGTGCCGCAATCAGCAATTCGCCAAGCTCTGCCGTGATATGCAGCATCCGGACAAGCCAGTCAAACAGAAAATTCCCGAACAGCAAAACGCCCACATTCAAAAGAATAAACACAATAAAAAACGCCGTATCCGCAATCGACCGCAAATATTTTCTGACATAAGGCACACAGAACCGAACCTGATATACATTGCGGACGCCTTCGCTGATGCTTCGGATTCCGCTTGATGCCGTCCACAAAAGCGTCACCGCCGTCACGGAAACCACGGAAACATCCGTTTTTCCGAAAAGCTCATCCACCACAGTCACGGCAAAATCAAATACGCTGTCCGGCAGAACTGCCTCCAGTGCGGAAATCACCTGCACCCGATCAACCGGGAGAAAATACTGCATAAAGCTCAGGACCAGCATTAAAAGCGGGATAGACGAAATAACAACAAAAAAGGAAGCCTGCGCCGCATATGCAAAAACGCAGTCCACGCTGAATTTTCTGAAAATTGCGGTCACAAGATCAATGAACCGCTTCAGCCATGCAGGCAGCTTCTTCATCATACATTCGTCACTTTTGCACAGCAAAAGCGTCCTTTCCGTTCAATACCGGATTCTCCTCCCGGCGGCAAATGGCTTCCGGCGTGTCCTCTTTGACGCGTTTTATTCGGCGTGACAGCTGAGCGTCCGCTTTCCGTCCGCTTCACTCACGCCGCGCAAACCTCAGATTCCGGTTGAGTGAAGGCAAAAATCACGTCCTTCGGCTTGCACGAAGGCGGCGGCTTTGCCGCCAAGTGATTTTTGTTCGGCGTGACAGCCAAGCATCCGTCTGCCGCAGACCTCACTCACGCCGCGCAAACCTCAGACCCCGGTTGAGCGAAAGCAAAAATTACGTCCTTCGGCTTGCATGAAGGCGGCGGCTTTGCCGCCGAGTGATTTTTGTTCGGCGTGACAGCCAAACATCCGTCTGCCGCAGACCTCACTCACGCCGCGCCTACCGAGTCGTAAAAATGCGAATTGCCTTATTCAGGTTCCGGATATGCACTTCCCCCAGATTTCCGGCAAATTCACCGTCCGTACACCACGAAACCGGCTCGTCCAGATAGATATCCGCCTGTTTTGTTCCGACAAATACAATCTGATTCATATCAAAATTACCGCGTGACATCATATCCAGCATTTTCTGAATATCCATCAGACTCTTCGGTGCGCGGATCAGCATCAGTTCAAACAAACCGTCATCCAAGGATACCCGGCTGCCCGGCAGCTTGAACAGACCTCCGATCGAGGTCGTATTCGTCAGAGAGCCGAAAATAAAGTCGCCCTCCGTTTCCCCTCCGTCATAAACGGCACGGACATGATATGCCTTCCCAAGATCGGAAATTTCCTTTGCCCCCTCCAGCACATACGCCAGATGCCCGATCGTATTCTTGATATTCTGGTCAGCCGAATAGGACGCCTTTGTGAATATTCCGAAGGAAGCGACATACGTAAAGAACCGTTCGTTGAATTGTCCGATATCAATCTCCCGCAGCGTGTTCCTGCCGATTGCACGCACCGCATCGCCCACGCTTTTGGATATCCCGACGGTTGTCGCAAAATCGTTCGTTGTTCCGGCAGGCAGATAGCACAGTCTGGGACGCTTATCCAAAGACAGGAGCCCGCTGATCACCTCGTTCAGCGTCCCGTCCCCGCCAAGACAGACCATAAGCGCACAATCTCTGCCGTAATACGAAGCCGCAGAAACCGCATCTCCTCTGGCAGACGTAATATGAACCAGTGCATCATATCCCATATCCGCCAAGCCCTTTAAAAGATCAAACAAAACATACTTTGCCCGTGCCTTACCGGCAACGGGATTCAGGATCACAACCGCTTTTTTTCTTTCTTCAGCACCTTTATCCATACCGCATTCCCTTTCTCCAGAGTCACCTTGCTGTCAGGACCGGATCATCCCTTGCACATTACACCTGTTATTCTAATTATTATAACAAAATTTCACAGATATTCCACCTGCATTTTTAAAAAGTTTATAAATAATTCGTAACCTGTTATACAAAACACCGCAGTCTGTCTCAGACTGCGGTGTTTTCATAAAGCGGAACCCCCCTCAAGGAAGCGTTCCTCCGTCCGCGTTTGCAGCATAAGGTCCTGCCAAAGCAGACGACGCCATGCGGTGCCGACCGACAGAGTCAGCCCTTTTTCTCTACGATCGTAACATTCGCCGGAAGAATTCCGGTTTCCTTATAGACGATCTCCTGGATCTGCGCCAGCTGGTTGGGCATCAGCCCGGTGGTTTTCACGATTACACTGCAATTGCCGGAGCCGATGACTGCAACGCAGCTCTCAAAGCCCTTTGCCTTGACCATCGTTTCGATATTGGCTTCCTTGGCAATATCTGCGGAAATCTGGCTGATCTCCTTCAGGGCGGCATCCTTGGACTCCTGCAACGCGTCCTCATTATCCACGATCATCCGCAGAACCTCAAGTGCCTCATCGCGGGACCTCTGCCGGTTAATCTGCGTTGCGGCAAAATAATCGGAGCCTCCGTTTTCCGCATTTGCATCCGGACTGTCGTCATTCTTTCCTGTTTTCTGCGGGTCCCCTCCGGCTCCCGTTTCACCGGCATTGTAATAAGTATTGCCCGCCGGCTTATCGTTTCTGAGGAAAAGACGCCAGTTCAGGTAGACGGCTCCTCCGATCAGGAGCGCAGTCAGTACAATCACCAGATTCCGTTTTCCGATCTTTTTGACAACATTGCCGCAGCCAGCCTTCAGCTTTGCTAAATCGGGTTTTTTCAGCTTATACATATTCTGTTCCCTCCATCCGTATTCGTTTGATATATATGCGCCGCCCGCCCGGCTTATAACCTGCCGCAGAATTTTGCCTCTCTCAGCCGTACCCGCACAAGCCGGAGGCTGTCCCGCCGCCCGGATTCCGTCGCATCATCGCCGAAAGGCGTCTGCGCAATGCCCCGGACGGATTCTTCATAAACCGGAAGCTCCCCTGTGTGACCGCACCTCCGCCAAAGCCAACAGGAAGCAGTCAAAAGAGCGCGTCCGCGGGCGCGTCAGTTCTTCCGCCCGGTAAAAAGCCCTGGGCAGCCTTGGAGTGCAGCAGACCCCGGACCTCCCTGCAAAAACAGAAACACACGCCGCAGATTGCTCTGACAGCGTGTGTAATCGGTCGCTTTGATTCCTTTCGGTCTGTCCGGCATATCGCGGAAGCCGATCAGAAGAAGTAATTCTGTTTTACATTTTCCAGCGTGCGGAAGGTATATCCCTTCTCTGCCAGATATGTAAGCGCCCAGGGCAGCATCGCGCGGGTATCCCCATTGGTTTCGTGCATCAGGCAGATCCGGATTCTGTCCGGATGATATTTTTCAATTCCTTCCAGCGTTGTCTTCAGGGAGCTCTTCAGCCACTGCTCCATCGTCTGATCGGCCGGCTTGCCCGCAAACCATGCGTCATTGGACGCCATGGACCAGTCAAACGACACATATCCGAGCGCACTCAGATCCTCTTTGCAGTAGCCCTTCACATATTTGTTCAGATAAGAGGTTGTGGTCCCCCCCGGGAAACGGAAAAGCTTATACGGCACCATGCCGCCGAGCGCACCCGCAACGGCGTCCTCCCAGCGATAAATTTCCCGCACCATTGTTGCATTGGTCCTGTATACATCCTTGAATTCATGAGAATAGGAATGGCAGCCGAGCGCATGTCCGGCGCGGTATACAGCACGGATATGCTGCGGATACTTCTCAACATAAGCCCCCACCGTGAAAAATGTCGCCCTGACATTATAGGATGCCAGAATATCCAGAACCTCGCCGGTATACTTGCACGGACCGTCGTCAAAGGTCAGATAAATGATCCGGTTGTTATACTGCAAAAGGTCCCCGCCGGACGCCGTGCTGACATGCAGCGTTGCCTTTGTCCCATAGTCCACATAGTAGTGTCCCGGATCCTCTTTGCCGCTGAATTCCACGGAAATCACCTGACCGTACGGTACTGTGGCACTGTTTTCATATACGATGGAGCATCCGACGCCTGCCGTATAAAAATCGTGGAAGATAAGATTCTCAGAGCCTCCCGGGCGCTTCACAACCTTAATTCTGACCGGTTCGGGTTCAGGCTCGGTCTCGGGCGCTTCCGTTTCGGGCGCGGTGGTCTCCGGCGGAACGACGGTCTCCGGCGGAACGACGGTCTCCGGCGGAACGACGGTCTCCGGCGGAACGACGGTATCCGGCGGAACGACGGTATCCGGCGGAACGGCGGTATCCGGTTCGGTCCCGGGTTCCGTATCCGCACCTGTTACCGGCTCTGCGGTATCCGGCTCCGTCTCCGGTTCCTCGGTTTGCGGCACTTTCGTTTCGGGCGCGACCGTTTCGGGCGCCGTTGTCTCGGGAAGCCTCGGCTGCGGTATCTCAACATTCGGTCTTCCCACCGTCTGAAGCGGCTGACGCGTGACAAGCGCTTCCTTGACGGGAGTCGTTTCTTCCCTGACGGAAGTCGTTCCGGGCGTCACCCGTGCAGTCTCGCCGTTCTTTGTCTCAGGTCGTGTTTCCACTGCTCCGGATTCTTCAAAGGTCTCGGGAGGAAGCGGAAGATCGGTCACAGAATCGCCGTCGGTCATCCGACCCGCTTCTGCGGTCGATGCATCGGTCCTTTCCGCAGCCGTTCGGCTTTCCCCTTCCGTTTCGGACGGTCCGTTCGGCTTATTTGACAGTGCGCATCCGGCAACTGCCGCCATCAATGCAAGCATACATAAGCATAACAATATTTTTTCTTTCACGTCTAATCCCCCATGTGCCGTCTGGACCCCCGCCTGCGGCGAAAGCATGCACGGCTGTTCTGAAGGTCAAGGTCCTGTTTGCAAACGCTCCACTGTCCGGCACGTTCAAACCCGCCCCGGCTTACGCATTCCACGCCCTGCAAGAGCCTGAAAATCGCTCAAAATAACGCCTGCGGTATCAAGATCCTCCGCGCCGTTTCCGTTTTTCATTATAGCACGGATTCCGCCGAAATACAAGAGGATTCTTCCGATTTCGCGTTTTTCTGCGCATATTTTCCAGTGTCAAAAGCCGTATGCGCCAGCTCAGGCATGCGGCAGATTCCTTATTCCGCGCAATATTCTTTGTTTTATGACGGACAGGACCGAAGAAAAGTTCCCCCGCGGCAAAAAAACTTTTCTCATCCGTACTGCCCGTGCGGATGATCAGATACCGCCTCTTTCCGCCGTGCGCGTCCGGTGCTTCCGCAGCAAAAAAGCAAGTCCTCTTTCCGCCGCACACGGCTGTTCCTTTTTCATCCCCCGCGGTTCGCAAACGCTTTTACCGACAAGCCCCGCCTTTTATCAAAGGTGCAGTCCGCAGCCGGCTGAGAAATCGTTCCCGCCGTAAAGGACACACCGCACCTCTGCGGCATCTTCCCGATGCCCCCCTTGACGAGAAGGAGGAGCGGCAGAAAACGAACAGCTGACCGGAAAAGGACACCGTCCCGATGATCCCCTTTCCGCCCCGCAGGCTGAGCAGGAGGGCTGTTAAATCTCCGATGCTTCGGTCCAGCCCCGGATTGCAGGCGGAAATTCCGGCACACTTGACGCGAGTTCTCCTGCTTTGTCCGCTTTGTTTGCGTTTCCGGTTTCTTTGATGCAGGACTGCCGTGCGCTGACGGGAGCAATGCCGATAATGTTAAGACAGCCCGACAGCTCCCATTCGCGGCTCTGCACGCGGCGCCGCGCCATATTCCCCGCTTCCCGAAAGCACGCCGCACCGGACCTCTTCGTCTCCGCTTGCTGTATCTGCCCCGCACCATGCAGTCTCCTGCATTCTTGAAATGCGCCGATGCAGTCTTCTTCCTGCGGCTTTACGCCGGATCGGTACCTTCTGCGCCGTGTATCTCTGCGCCCCTCGTGCGAAGCTGATCCTCCGTCCCAGCCGCCGCACCGCATATCCCCGCATTCCTGTGAGCGCATGCTCCCGCAGGCTGCCCGTTTCACACAAAGGCGTGTGCAGCCGCACGCCCTCTCCCCCTCCGGCTGAAGCAGCTTCCCCGCAATAACATGCTCCCGGCAATACAAAAAACGTCCCGCCGCACCCTGACATCCGGCAGAACGTTTTTGCTTCCAATCTGATAGTTTGATTTAATTAAGATTTATTAATAAGAAACACCTCAGGCTGCGGTGTCAAAAGCGGTCCGCCCGTTCTTCCCTCCGGCACCCCGCATGCCTTTGCTGCCCAAAGCGCGCCGCAGAACAGAAAGCCCCTATATGCAGCCCTTGGAAAACAGGCTCCCGCAGGTATCCGAAAAGCTGCAAGCCATGTCCGGCACCGACCGTCCGCCGCAGCGCATACTCCGATGCAGGAAAAGCAAGCGTCAGACTTTTGGACCGGAGGAATGCCGCTTGGCATCCTCCTCCAGCTCATGCAGCTCCTCCGCCTTTTGCTCCGGCGTTACGATTTCGTCCTTCGGAATCACCGGAACCGCATCCAGACCGCTCAGCATCCGCGCATGCGGGTTCCGCAGAATTCTCATATAAAGGAGAAGCAGAAGTACTCCGATCAGAATCACAAGAAACGCCCGCAGATAGGTCTCCTCGCTGAACATCACTGCGGAGATTCCGAGAATTGCGCAGATCGAGTAGAGAATCATAACCGTCTGCTTCTGATTGAAGCCCATATCGATCAGGCGGTGATGCAGATGTCCCCTGTCCGCATGAAACGGACTCTGCCCGTGCAGAATGCGGCGGCAGAACGCGAAGCCGGTATCGACCAGCGGAAAGCCGAAAATCGACAGCGGGATAAAGAACGAAATCACGGTATGGGTTTTAAACAGTCCCGAAACCGACAGCAGAGAGAGCGTATAGCCGAGGAACTGTGCGCCGGTATCTCCCATAAATATACGGGCGGGGTTGGTGTTGAACGGCAGAAATCCGAGGCATGCCCCGGCAAGGATCAGGGTGATTGCGGCACTGACCGAGTCGCCCCGCATCAGCATCACCAGATACAGGGACAGCGAACTGATGACCGAAACGCCGCAGGAAAGCCCGTCCAGCCCGTCGATCAGATTCATAGCATTGGTCAGACCCACGATCCACAAAACCGTCACCGGAACCGCAAATACGCCGAGCGGAATATAATGTCCGAACAGACTGATAAAATCAACGGTCATCCCCTCGGCGACCGCAATCAGAGCGGCAATCACCTGCACCCCGAGCTTGATCAGCGGGTGCAGGTTGTAAATATCGTCAAACACGCCCATGACCACAATCACAAATCCGCCGATCCAGATGGACAGCATGGTCTGATCGATTTTACAGAAAACCGCGCTGCACAGAAAAAACGCCAGAAAGATTGCAAGTCCGCCGAGCCGCGGAATCGGGTCCGCATGCATGCGCCGTCCGTCGCGCGGAATATCGATTGCACCGATCAGGTACGCGAACACGCGAACCGGAGGCGTCAGCGTAAAGGCGACCAAGAACGCAAAGGCGGCTGAAGCAAAGCTGCTGATAAATCCATTCACATCCATAGTGCTCCTTTATCCGGGCTGTACAAAGCCGACCTTGCGGAAGACCTTGGAAAGCGTCCTGCGTGCGCGGCGGGAGGCACGCTCTGCCCCGTCCTTCATGACCTCTTCCAGATAAGCCTTGTCCGCACGGAGCTTGGCAAAGCGCTCCTGCACGGGCGAAAGCGCGTCTGCGACCGTCTCTCCGACCGCAAGCTTGAAATCGCCGTAGCCCCTGCCCGCGAACTCCCGCTCAATTTCCTCATCCGTTTTTCCGGTAAACGCGGAATAAATCGTCATCAGATTGTTGATTCCGTCCTTCTCGGGTGCACGGCGCACCTCGCTCCCGGAATCGGTCACAGCCCGTCTGAACTTGCGGATGATCACATCGCGCGGGTCCATCACCGCCACCGTTGCGTTCACATTGGTGTCGGACTTGCTCATTTTCTTCCCGGGCTCGGCAAGCGACATGATCTTAGTCCCCACCTTCGGCATATACGCCTCCGGCACCCGGAAGGTTTCCCCGTAAATCTGGTTGAACCGATTGGCAATGTCGCGGGTCAGCTCAATGTGCTGCAGCTGATCGACCCCGACCGGAACCAGATCCGCCTGATACAGAAGAATATCCGCAGCCATCAGAGAAGGATACGTAAACAGTCCCGCATTGATATTCTGCGCGTATTTTGCGCTTTTATCCTTGAACTGCGTCATGCGGGACAGCTCCCCGAACATTGTATAGCAGTCCAGAATCCAGCCGAGCTGTGTGTGCGCAGGCACCATGCTCTGCACAAACAGAATATTGCGCTCGGGATCAAGTCCGCAGGCAATGTTGGTTGCAAGCGTATCGTAAACGCGGCTTCTCAGCTCGGAGGGAACCTGCCGCACCGTAATGGCGTGCAGGTCCGCAACGCAGTATATGCAGTCGTATGCATCCTGAAGCTCCGCCCAGTTTTTCACCGCACCCAGATAGTTTCCGATCGTAATCGTTCCGCTCGGCTGAATTCCCGACAGAATGATTTTTTTATGCTCCGGAATTTCGTTCTGATTTTTGTCCATACTCAAACCACAGCCTCCGTCCGCTGCCGGACAAAGGCGCTCCTTTTCCGATAAACGTTTATTTTCTCATGCGGCTTTCGCAATACGTCCCGGCGGGCAGCCTGCCCGTCCCGCTCCGGAAGAACACGCCCGACGGCATTTCGCCTGTTTTTCATGAAGCACCGCACTCTTGGCATATCTGTTTTTTATTTTAGCACAGAATTCATGACAAATTCAAGTCCCTTTCCGTTTTTTTACTTGAAACTGCAAAAAAACAGTGCTATAATAAAGACAGGCGGCAGTATGCTCCCTTCCCTGCATTTTGCCGCACGCCGGAATCGATGCTCCGAGGTCTGCGCCCCGGAGACAGAGGTCCCGGATCTCGTCAACCGAACTCCATTCCGTAAGAAAGTGATCATAGCTATGAGTGAAGAGGAATACCGGGAACGTTTCCCGCAGAACAAAGGCTTTTTTTCCCTTTATACCCTTGGAAAGATTCTGAAATGGCTGGTTTACGGCATCATTATCTTCATGCTGCTGTTCGCCGCATTCCGCTCATGGACCATGAGCGGCACGCCGCGCGTCAACCGTTATATCTGGACACAGGAGGCTGTAGACGCATACCGGAGCGCAGGCGGGATTACCGTGTATCAGGTCCCGGAGCACAACGCCACCACGATCAACAGCACCTTCGTTCTCTCCAAAATATATTACACCGAGGAGCTCGGGCAGTTTCAGTTTACGCTGCGCTACAACCGCAGCGCCTTTCCCCGGCTTGCAGAAAATCTTGGATTGTCCGAGGTGCCTAAGGACAGCGCCGAAACCTTTGTATTTACGCTGAGCGATGATCTCGGGAATACCTACCGCGCCTATTCCTATCTGGAGGATTCCCGCTTTGTCAACCGGTACATCCGGCTGATCTTCACGGGCATCGACATGACCGATGTGAAGACCCTGAAGCTGCGCGCCTATTATGCCGGCGACCCGGAAAGTCAGACGCCCTATGACGTCCTGACGCTTTTTGAAACCAGATATTACAAAAGCACCGCCAAAATAGAGCCCCCCCAAAGCGCATATTCCGGACTCCGGGAGGCTTGTGCACCGCCCGTTCCGAAACCGGAAACGGAAACAGAGAGCCCGGAAACGAATCCGTAAGACCTCCGGCGGCAAGGCGGCAGCGGGAGCCAAAATCCCATCCCCGCAGTACGCACGCTGTGCACACCGTGCACCGCCGCCCCGCAATTCGCCCCGGAACGGAGCTTTTTGCAGCCGTACATGCTGCAGCCGTCCGATTGCCGCCCGGCGCGGTCTTACGGACAGGCTGAGCCCGGGACATATCCCCCGGCGCCGCCGCATCTCATCCGGCGTTATGTCCTCCGTTCAGCCTCCGCACGCGCCGCAGAAGCGGGATACCGCCCCCAAAAGGCAGCCGTTCGGGCGGGCACACCGCGCAGGCGGAGCCCGGAGCAGTCAAAAACACATAAACACCAAAACCGTAAATGATTCCGCAGGAAAGGAAGCTTTCGTTTTGCGAAAGCCGTCGTTTGTATGATATTGAAATCAAAAGAAACCACCGTTGCCTATCGCTGCCCGGTATGCGGCAAAAATATCATCAGTGTTGTCGGAATTTTCATGCTGTCCGGCGATCTGATCAAGCTGAAATGCGACTGCGGCGGAAGCGAGCTGACCATCACGCGCACCTCCGACCGAAAATACCGTCTGACCGTCCCCTGTGTCATCTGTCCCGATCCGCACCATTTTGTGCTCAGTCCGAACGCCTTTTTTGAACGCGATCTTGTAACGCTGACCTGTCCCTATTCCGATGTGGCAGCCTGCTTTATCGGTACAAAGGAAAAAATATTAGAAGCCTGTGAAAAGTCCGACCGGGATTTTGAGGCGCTTCTGAAGGAAGCCGGATTCCGCGACTTTGATCAGTACGCAGCCGGCAAGGAGGCGCTGGAGGGAGACGATGAGGAGGACGATGATTCTCAGCTGAACGAGGCTGAGGTCATAGACGTGGCAAATTTCATGCTGGCAGAGCTGGAGGATGAAGGGAACCTGCACTGCTCCTGCCCCGACGGAGCGGGGGAATACGGCTTTACGCTTGCCCGCGGCAAATTGCAGGTGCTTTGCAGGAAATGCGGTGCGGCAGCCGAGATACCGCTTGCAACAAACGGCGATATCAACCGGTTCCTGCATATCGATTCCCTGACCCTATGCCAGCCGCAGGACGACACGCCGGTCATCGATTTTGACGCGCTTCCCACCGTAGAGGAGCATGTGGAGCTGAACGACGATTCGGATTTTGACGACGATCCCGACCCGGATTCCGATTTTGACGAATAACTGTACGGGGAAAAGGCGCGGCGCGAATCAAGTGCACCGAAAGCGAACGTGTAACCGCCGTGCCGCACCAATATTCCCCGGCACAGGCGAGCCGGGCAAACAGAAACGGTCATACAGCCGCCACGTCTGCCGCGCCGAACAAGAATTCCCGGCGGGCAGTGCCGCCGGGAATTTTTTCTTTTGTACAGCCCCGAGAGCATCATGCCGCCGCCTTCGTCAAGACATTTTTTCCTTTGTGCCGCAGGACAGCAGGAAATGCCGCCTCGGGCAAGCCGAAGGGCGCAATTTTGATCCTCGCACAGTGCCGGATATCGCGCCGCCTTGTTACGCAATCCGCGCTTCGCTCAGCATGGGTCCGATGAATGTCCGGAAGCGGCTGATGCCGTCTTTCCGGTCCCGAACGTCAAATAACAGAGCGGTTTCCGGAGGTGGAAAGTGCACCCGAGGAGTTCTCCGAAGCCCGCGTCAGCTACCTCGGTATACATCGGATCGTATGACGGCTCCAAGCAATCGGCAGACATCACGGAAAAGCAGGTCTGCAAGGGTTGACAGCACGCTTTCTGTCATGATATAATACAATATGGAAGATACGGTTTCGCCCGGGTCCCGGGGACTGAATAAAAAACTGCCGGACGCGTTTTTCCGGCATTTCCGCAAAAAATTTGTGCCGGAACGTTCAGACTGCACACAATCGTCCAAAGCCCCGGCACAACCCGCTCCGCGGCGTGCAGCTCTGCTCATCCGCCATCTGTTCGGAGACGGGTGCTGCGCCCTTAGCTCGCCGTTGCGTTCACTCCGAATCCTTATTCTATATTTCATCAAACAGGGGAATATGACAATGTCGCTTTTAAAAGGAAATGCAATCGTCGGTCAGTCCGGCGGTCCGACAGCCGCAATCAACGCTACGCTCGCCGGAGTCATCAAGGGAGCCATCGCCGATGAGAGCATCGGCACACTTTACGGCGCTTTCAACGGCATAGAGGGGATGCTGCGGGATACCGTCTGCAACCTGAACGAGATCTTCAGCAATCCGGAAGACCTGCGGGTACTGGCAAATACGCCCGCCGCTGCACTCGGCTCCTGCCGGAAAAAGCTGCCGGCGCCCGATGACACCGCGCCGGAATCGGTTGCCGTTTATGAAAAACTCCTGCAATTTTTCCGCAAGTACAACATCCGTTATTTCTTTTATATCGGCGGCAACGATTCGATGGATACCGTTGCAAAGCTCTCCGCTTATCTGCCGAAGGCTGGCTATGATATGAGAATCATGGGTGTCCCGAAAACGATCGACAATGACGTCATGGGCACCGACCACACGCCCGGATACGGCTCGGCAGCAAAATATATTGCCGTTTCCATGCAGGAAATGCTCCGGGACTGCGCCGTATATACGGTGAAAGCAGTCACAATCGTGGAGATCATGGGACGCGACGCCGGATGGCTGACTGCTGCCGCGGCATTGACCAGAGCGGCAGGCATAGAACCGGATCTTGTCTATCTGCCCGAGCGGACCTTTGATATGGACGCCTTTTTTGAGGACGTAACGGCTGCACTTGAGCGTCATCCGAACGTTGTGGTTGCCGTATCCGAGGGCGTCCGGCTGGCGGACGGAAGATACGTCTGCGAAGCGGTCTCCGATGCCGGAAACGATGCGTTCGGACACAAGCAGCTGTCCGGAACCGGAAAGGCACTGGAGCTTGCCGTGCGTGCAAAGCTCGGCTGCAAGGTCCGTTCCGTGGAGCTGAATATTTTGCAGCGCTGCGCTTCTCACATTGCCTCCCAGACAGACCTTGATGAATCGGTCATGATCGGCAGTGACGCCGTAAAGGCTGCCACATCCGGAATCAGCGGCAAAATGATGTGCTTTGTGCGGGAGCCCGGTCAAGCCTACCGGATTCACACCGAGCCGGAGGACATCGATGCCATTGCCAACCGCGTCCGTGCCGTTCCGGATGCATTCATCAATGCCCGCGGCAATCAGATCACGGACGAGGGTGTTGCATATCTCCTTCCGCTGATTCAGGGAGAGGTTGCGCCAAGCTGTCAAAACGGCTTGCCGGTGCATTTCGTCATTCCGAAAAATTGATCTCTGCACATATATCCAGCCCATAACCCGGAAATCCAGAAAGAGGAAGTATTTTGTACTTCCGTCCTGCACATGCTATCATCACAAAGCCGGACAACAGTGTTATCCCGGAAATTGAATTCGGAGCGGACGGCGAGTCGCCGTTGTCAGCAGAAAACTCCCTCATATGATTCACTGCGTTCAGTGGACTGCCGCTACTGTATCCGCGCACTGCGTGCGCTGGTGTACGCTGACGCGTACTTCAATACAGCATCGTCCATCCACATGCAGATTTGTGTTGTCCGGCTCTCCTCCCGGGAGGAAAGGATAAAAATGATTGTATACAAAGAGCTCTCCTCTCTGGAGACTGACCTTGGAATTCCGGCAAAAACCCTGTATGCTGTCAGCAACAGTCTCAGCCGCCACTACCGCACCGTTGCGATACCGAAACGGGACGGAACAGAGCGGCTTCTTTCCGTTCCGGATCCGCTTTTGAAGCATATCCAGCAGCAAATCGCAAATGTGCTGCTCCGTCTGGAGCCGGTTTCTCCACACGCCACCGCATACCGTCCGGGCAGCAGCGTCATCGGAAACGCGCAGCCCCATATCGGAAAAAAGTTCCTTTTAAAGCTTGATATCCTGCATTTTTTTGATTCCGTGCTATATTCGGATGTCAAGCGCCGCGCCTTTCCCGAAAGCCGTTATTCCGAGCAGAACAGAATCCTTCTTACCATGCTCTGCTACTATCGCGATTCCCTTCCGCAGGGCGCCCCGACTTCACCGGCAATCTCAAACATCATTCTGTATCCGTTTGACTGTGCCGTGGGGGAATGGTGCCGGGAGCGCCGGATCGACTATACCAGATATTCCGATGACATGACCTTTTCGGGCAGCTTTGATCCGGCAGAGGTCACTGCTTTTGTCGGAAACGAGCTGCGAAGGCACGGCTTCTTTTTAAATCCTAAAAAAACCGTCACGGCGGATCGCGCGCAGCGTCAGCTTGTCACCGGCATCGTTGTAAACAAGGAGCCTCACACCGCGCGGGAATACAGGCGCGCGGTCCGGCAGGAGCTTTATTACTGCCGGAAATTCGGAGTAGAGGCGCACCTCCGGCAAACCGGGCAGTCACTGTCTCCGGTCGCCTATCTGCAAAAGCTGTACGGACGGGCGCGGTATATCCTGTTTGTTGACCCCTCCGACCGCAGCGCACAGCAAGCCTGCGAAATGGTTGCCGGGTGGCTTCGCGCTGCCGCGGACAAACCTGAGACGAATGTCAAATGATCCGAGCCGATGCCCATCGTGAGGATACCGGCAGCGAAGAAAACCCGATGCCGGGCACTGTGTCCGATCTTAAAGTCCCGATATAAGGTATCTTTGCCGCATATCCCCTTGCCGTTTGACAGCGTATCGGTCCGATCTCATATATCAAAAAAGCCTGCCCGAAGCGGTCTTACCGCCTCGCACAGGCTCTCTGTTTTGTTCTGCCCGGCATTCGGTCCGCCAAAGCTTACCCGGATTGTCTCCGGCTTTACCGTTCCGCCGTGTTCCCGTCCGACGGTCCGATCGGGCAACGCCGCGAACATCGCTTCGGCGGCTTCCAAACCGCCGCACGCGATGCGGATCAGTTCAGATCAGCCCCGCCCTTTTTCAATCGCCTCAAGAATACCCGCAGATACCGCCGTGCCGTGCAAATCGCCCCGGCAGCATTTCCGGATATTCCAAATCACTGTCATCCGTATGAACCGGACCGCTGCTTCTTTTTCGACCGCCGCAAGATAATTCGTGTCTGCATGAGCCACATCGGCAGCGCTTCCGGCATCTCAAATCACTGCGGTGATGCGGCATCCGCACAAACCGGATTACCGTTTCCGGTCGCATAAAGAGTCCGCAGAAAACACACGCCGTACAAGCTGCCCCTGCGGCATCCCATAGCAGCCATGAATGAGACGTGCATCCCGGCTGCATGTTCGCCCGTCCGAAGCCGGACACCAGGGCACGTCGGCTCCCCTGTCGCAGAGCCAAGACCGTATTACAGATAAAATTCCTTCAGATCATCCAGCCGCAGACAGCCGAGCGTTCCGCCCTCCTTGTGCCGTATGACCCCGCAGTCGATCCCGATCGCCGTCTTTGTACGGTACATCTTCCCGGCTTCTCCGCCGACAATATCCATTGTGGGAATGTGCCCGTACAAAACCGTGAAATCCGAATCATACTCCTGATACGGAGCAGCGTCATTCCACAAAAAATCAGCCGCATCATAGGAATCAAGCGGCTTCCCTGCTTTGAAATGATCAATGCCGCTGTGCGTCATCACAAATCTTCCTGCCGGTGTCTCCGCAGTCTCATATAACACAAACTCATCAAGATAATCCAAAATTGCTTCCCTGTCCTCCGGTGAGTGCTTCATATACTGCTCAAACGTATTTCTTCCGCCCTCCGTAATCCAAGCCGAAAAGCCTGCTGTTTCCTCCTTCGACAGGTGCTTCCGAAAATCGGAAACCTGTGCATCGGTCGGAATATTCCGCATATACTTCAGAAACCGATATTCGGCACTGCCCATGATCGGAAAGACATTCGGACGCTGTGCCATATCCTGCAAAAGCCGGATCGGAAATTTCCCCTGATCCAGAATATTGCCCAGCACAAACATTTCATCACCGTCATGAAAAGCAATCCGATCCAGGATTTTTTTCCATGAGTTATAGCATCCGGAAAGATCGCTGACCGCATAAATCATATCGTTTACACACTCCTGCACGGAAGAATTTATCCCCGGTTCATCTTTGGAATCATAAGACGACCGGGGACATATGTTTGAATATAAGCTGCCGCGGAAGCCGACTGGCACACGAAAGAAGCTTCCCGCATGCCGCAGCCTCATACTGCGGGTATGTGAAATTGGCATCGGCTTTCGCCTCTGCCATTTCGGCTTTTGCCGCTTCGGGCGCCGGACAAGCCGCCGAATTCCGCAATTCTCGCCTGACCCGGTCCCCGTACCGCAAACGGAGTTCTGCACAGAGCAATCTGCTAAAACTCCGCACCGGGCATATCCGTCAGGGACCTTGCGTGCAAAGCCGAAGGTCCGGCATCCGTGCCGGAATCAGTTTTCCTCGCTGCCGTCATCCTCATAATAGCCGTCAGCATCGTCTTCCTCGTCCAGAAGCGCACGGATCGACAGGCTGATCTTATGCTTTTCGTCATCAATATCGATGATCTTCGCACGAACCACCTGACCGATTTCAAGCACATCGCCGGGCTTGGAAAGCTTTCTGTCGGCAATCTGAGAAATGTGAATCAAACCGTCTGTGCCGGGAACAACCTCGGCAAAAGCGCCGAACGGAAGCAGGCTGACAATCTTCACCTCGGCAACATCTCCCACAGAATACTGCTCTCTGAAGATGTTCCAGGGATTGGTCGCCTCAGTCTTATATCCGAGAGAAATTCTCTTTGCCTCTCTGTCGAAGTCCTTGACAAATACATGAACCGTCTCGCCCAGAGAAACCACATCGGACGGATGCTTGATCCGCTTCCAGCTCAGCTCGGAGCTGTGAACCATGCCGTCCACACCGCCGAGATCCACAAATGCACCATACGATGTCATGGATTTTACCACGCCGTCATACTCCTTGCCGATCTCGATCTCTTCCCAGAACTTTGCTTCCTTTTCCTTACGCTCCTCGCGCAGAACATCGCGGATGGAAGCAACCGCACGGCGTCTCTGTTCGTTGACGTCAATGATCTTCACTCTCTGCACGGTGCCGACCAGCGTATTCAGATCGCCGTCCTTCGGCACACCGGAGTGAGACGCCGGAATAAACACTCTGATTCCGTCGTAATTCATAATAACGCCGCCCTTGACAGCCTCGCGGATTTTGCCCTCCAGAATCGTGCCGTTTTCGTATGCATCCATAATTTCACGCCACTTTGCCAGTCCGTCAACGCTCTTCTTGGAAAGCGTTGCCACACCGTCGCGGTCGGAAACCTTGATCACCTTTGCGTCAACCTCATCGCCAACCTTAAACATCTTCGTCAGATCCACGCCGGACTCGTCCGTCACGTCATCATATGCAATGATCCCGGTCACCTTCGTGCCAAGATCAACGTGAAGCTCGTTCTGCGCCACAGAAACGATCACACCGTGTACGATATCTCCTGTATTTAAAGTTTTAAATGAATTTTCAAGCATCCCCGCGAAGTCTTCGGTTTCGGTCTCCACACCGTTTTTGTTTTCCATGTCTGCCATTTGTTTGATAACCTCCTCTATATTACTGCCCGGCGTCGATGCGCCTGCAGTGATTCCCACTGTAGTATTCACCGATAATTGCACAGGCAAGCGCCTGACATCCTCCGGCGATTCGATAAAAAATGTATTCCGGCAATTTTTCCGCGCTGTTTCATACAGCTTGTTGGTATTGGAGCTGCTGCGCCCCCCGATCACAAGCATAATGTCCACCTTGCGCGACAAATCGTCAGCCGCCGTCTGTCTGTCTTCGGTCACGCTACATATTGTATCAAATATTTCGGGGTTTGTACATACTTTTCTGATATTATTTTGACAAAGTTTCCATTCTGTTAACTTTTGCGTTGTCTGGGAGACCATGATCCCCCCGGAATGCCGCTCCGGCATCTGCAAAAGCTCCCGGGCGCTGGCGAAAACCGCCACCGGACCCCGTGAATAACTGCGAATGCCCTTTACCTCCGGATGCGCGGGATCCCCAAACACATAAAGCGGTTCATCCTCGTGCTCCGAAACGATCCTGTGTATCTTCTTGACATAAGGGCATGTACAGTCAATCACCGAGAAATACGGATTCTCCTTACTGTACAAAGCAAGCTCCTCCGTCACCCGGCGCTCAACTCCATGTGTTCTGACGACAACCAGCGCCCGATTGTTCCCGTTTGCCTCCAAAAAAATATTTTTCAGATCCTCCGGCTCAATCACGCAGACGCCGCCCGCCGAAAGCTCCGCGATAATATGCGGGTTATGAATCAGCTGACCGATCGTATAGATGTGGGTATGCGGCTCGCGCTCTGCCATAAGCGCGCGTATTTTTTCCACTGCCCGTGAAACGCCGAAGCAAAAGCCGGCATTTTTTGCAACTGTAATATTCATATTTATAACCATCTTTCGCGGAATTGAAGCTGATTTTGCGCAAAGTCCCGGTCATCCCCGTCAATCGCGGAAAGGCTCGGGGAAAAGGTGCAGTCTTTCGTTTCCGCCGGGCGCGGCAGAGACAGCTTCCTCTCTCATAAAAGCGATTCCGGTTCCGCAAACCGGAATTCCTTCCGTTCAGGCGGCGAAAGCCGCAAAACGCGGATCGGATTTCAGTCCGTTCCCGGGCTGCCGCGCAAAGCCGCGCAAAAAAGTCTCACATCCTGCAATCCGGGCGCTTTGTCTGCCATTCCTTACGGTCCAGCTCCGCGATTTTTCCGAAAATATATGACGCCATGGCTCCGTAGCTTCCCTCATCCACGGCGAGTGCGGAAAGCTCACCGGGCATGACGGGTTTTCCGAAAATAACCTCCGTCCGGCGGAACAGCGAGACCTTCATCCGTTTTGTCCGGATCAGGACCGGGACCACGGGAACCTCCGCCTTTCGGGCAATCAGCGCCACTCCGGGCTTGACCTTTGCCTTGTCGGGATGAATGCCGGGACATCTTGTTCCCTGCGGGAAAATACCGACCGCATCCCCCTCCCGCAAAAGCCTGATGCTTGTCCGAACAGCGCCGACGTCATTTTTTCCGCGTTCCACGGAAAATGCGCCAAGCCCCGCAATAATCCTTCTAAGAACCGGAATCCGGAACAATTCCGCCTTTGCCATATACCGAACCTGACGATTGGTGCAGGCTGCAATCACAAACACATCGGCAAGCGCCGTGTGATTCCCTGCGAAAATCACTCCGCCCTCCGCCGGGATATTTTCCTCACCGGCTGAACGAATCCGGTACAGTCTCCGGAACAGCCCGGCAAGAAGCCGGTACATTCTTCTGTAATACGGTGTTACCATCCTGTCATTCCTGTCCTTCCTTGCGCTGCCCGCTTTGCGGACGGTGCGATGCTCACGTCCTGCGGACAGTTCGCCCTTTGCGGGCGGCACAGCACTCCCGCCCGGCAGCGTACCCTGTCATGCGTTTCGGGAGTCCTCTCCCGTTCTTTCCCGGATAATCTCCAGAGCAGCCTGCACGGTCTGCTCCTCATCCAGAAGAGAATTGTCCAGAATCACGGCATCCGCGGCAGGCACCGCCGGCGCTACGGCACGGGTCCGGTCGCGCTGATCCCTGCTCTGCATATCCCGCAGCACTTCCTCTAAGGTAGTCTCCACACCCTTTGCGCAAAGCTCACGGTATCTCCGTCCGGCTCTTACCTCATCGCTTGCCGTCAAAAAGATCTTGACATCCGCCCGGGGCAGAATCACCGTTCCGATATCCCGCCCGTCCATGATCACATTGTTCCGCTGCGCCATATCGCGCTGCAGATCAATCAGAAACGACCTCACCTCCGGAATTGCCGATACGGCAGAGGCATACATGGAAATCTCCGGAAGCCTTATGTCGGAGGATACATCCTCCCCGTTCATCAGCACATGCTGCCCGTCCTCACGGTAAGACAGAGACAGACTGATCTCCGGAAGGCAGGAAACGATCCCCTCCCGGTCCTCCTTCCGCAAGCCCTTCCGGCATACATACAGACCGATTGACCGGTACAGTGCACCGGTATCCACATAAATATAAGACAGCCTTGCCGCAAGCGTTTTGGCAAGATAGCTTTTTCCCGCTCCCGCAGGACCGTCGATTGCAATCGCGTACATAAAAATCACCGCGCCGCTGTTCGCGGCGCCGCTCCTTTCCTCAATTTCAGCTTCAGTCCGATCATACTCCGGCAAAGACGCTTTGCCGCTCCCGGCATCGGTCCCGTTCCGAACGCGGACAGAGCTTTTCGGTTCCCCGGCGCCCAAGCTGCCGGGCAAAGCCCTCGGGCAGCTCATTCGCAGCTGACCGCTCCGGTCTCGGCTTCAGCCGTTTATTCCGCAGCGCTCCGTATTGCAAGAACTGCCGTGGAAAACGCAATCTGGAGGTTGAACCCGCCGGTATAGGCATCCACGTCCAGCACCTCTCCCGCAAAATACAGCCCGGAAACCGTTTTGCACTCCATGGTTTTAGGATCGATCTCCTTCACGCAGATGCCGCCCTTAGTCACAATTGCTTCCTCAATCGGGCGGAAGCCGCGAACGGTAAAGGGAATCCCCTTCAGCAGCCGGATGATACAAAGGCGTTCCTGACGCGTAATCCCATTGCACTTTCTGTCCGCCCCGATCCCGGACAGCCGTGCAAACACAGGAACCAGCTTTGCCGGCAGAAGCGCGTGCAGCATGTTGCTGTAGTTCCGGTTCGGCATAGCGGCAAGCTCGGAAAGCAGCCTTTTTTCCAGCGTTTTTTCATCCAGCGCCGGCTTCAGGTCAATGACCGCCTCATAGCGCCCTCTCCGCATGCCGGGAAGGCAGGCAGAAGCGCTGAGTATCATGGGACCCGTCACACCGAAATGCGTAAACATCATTTCCCCGAAGTCGTGATACACGCATTTTCCGCTGTCCCGGTCGGTAAAGCGGATTGCCACGTTTTTCAGCGACAGCCCCATCAGCTCGCGGCAGAAATCCTCCTCCGTCTCCATCGGGCAGAGGGAGGGAACCGGCTCTGTGACCCGCAGTCCGAGCGCCTCCGCAAAGCGGTATCCGTCGCCGTCCGACCCGGTCACAGGATACGATTTTCCTCCGGTCGCCACAATCACCCGGTCAAACGCATACCCGCTGCCGGCTTCGGTCCTGACCCCCGTCACCGCCCCGTCCTGCCGTATGATCTCCGTCACTCTCTCATGAATCACGCGGCAGCGCATGGCATGCCGCAAAGCATTCACAATATCTGCCGCACGGTCGGAAACGGGAAAAACGCGGTTTCCCCGCTCCACCTTCAGCGCCACACCGCGCTTTTCAAAGAAATCCATGGTGTCCGCCGGCGAAAACGCATGCAGCGCAGCATACAGAAAGCGCGGATTCGTGGGCACATTTTCAAGAAACTCCGGGATGCCGCAGGCATTTGTCACATTGCAGCGTCCCTTCCCGGTAATGCCGAGCTTGCGTCCGAATTTTTCATTCCGTTCAAACAGCGTAACCTCGCAGGGCAAGGAGGCAGCCTCCGCAGCCGCCATCAGACCCGCCGCCCCGCCGCCGACAATTGCGATCCGCAGTCTTGGAGTATCCTGCATCATTTGCCGTCACTGTCCTTGTTGTAAACCTCATATTCGTCCCAGATCGTCTCCAGTCTTGCAAAGGTGCTCTCCAGCTCTGCGTGCTTGATTTTGGCAATCGCAACAATCATGGCGTTGATGATGGAAAGGGGTGCCACCAGAGAATCGACAAAGGACATCATATCGCTCTTTGCACAGAGCAGCGCATCGGCGCAGGGCGCAAGCGGAGAAGCGGGACCGTCCGTCAGGGCAATGACCTTTGCCCTCTGCGACTTTGCATAATTCACCGCATTGATGATCCTCTTGGAATACCGGGGAAAGCTGATGGCGATGACGGCATCCCCTTCCCCGACCCGCAGAAGGTGCTCGAACACCTCGCTGCCGGAGGTTGTCTGAACCATTCTCACATCCGCAAACATCAATCTGAAGTAAAAGGTCAGAAAGTTCGCAAGCGATGCAGAGGAACGCATGCCGATAATATAAATAGTCTTGGCGTGCAAAACCGTATCGACCGCGCGGTCAAAATCATCGCGGCTGATGGAATCCAGCGTCGTCTTGATTTTATCGATGTCGGAATGAAGAACGCGCTGCAAAACGTCCGCCCCTCTGAGGCGGTCGTTTGTAATCTCAATGCGCTGGACTGCGGTCAGCTTGTTGCGGATCAGCTCCTGCAAAGCATCCTGAAGCTCCGGATACCCTTCATAGCCCATGGCAATGGCAAACCGGACCACCGTGGACTCCGATACCCGTGTCGCCTCCCCCAGCTTGACTGCCGTCATAAATGCCGCTTTATCATAGTTGTCCAAAATATACTGTCCGATCGCCCGCTGTCCCTTGGACATGTCGGACATGCTGTCCTGAATTTTGCTCAGCAGATCTTTATTCATTTCTGTCTCCGTGCTGTAAAAACAGCCCTCTTGAATTTCCGCCGGGCGTAAATACCCGCCGGAGTTTGCGGCAGCCCGGGTCGCTTCTGCGTTCGGAACCGCGCCGGTATCCGTGCTGTGTACTGCTTCTTTCACCGCATATCACTTAATTATATGAAAAAATTCCGCCCATGTCAAGGGCTTTCCCGCAATCCGGTGCGAATTGTGTCCCGTCCCGCACGGCAATCTGACCGCATTGCGCGCCGCCTGCCGCGCCTCGGGATTGCATGAAGCCCCAACACAGAAAAACTGCCCGTCCGTTTACAGAAAAGCCCCGGAAAATGCAGCCAAAGCCTGCCGCTTTTGCCATTGCCGCAAAGCCCGGCAGACCGCTTCCCGCAAATGGCATTTCCGAAAGCAGTTCTGATCCTCCGGATGAATCGGCAGACCTCCGTCTCATTTCGGACGGCACTGTGCGCTTTCTATAAAAAGCCGGACGAATTTTAGCTATAATGCCGCTTGTTATTTCTTGATGGGTATGCTATAATCCGAAATGTAAACCGTTACATCCCGGTGATATTCTCCGGCGGCTCCGGTGCTGTCAGTCCTGCCGGACTTTTATAAGCCTGCCGCCGCAGCATACCCCTTTTCTCCGGATTCTCGGATTTTACAGAAAGGAGCGAAGGAGCTATGGCAACCATCCGGGATGTGGCAAGAGAGGCGGGAGTCTCCGTTGCAACGGTTTCCCGCGTTCTGAACAAGGAGCATGTCGTTTCTCCCAAAACCGTTTCAAAGGTCCGGGAGGCAATGCACAGGCTGCACTATACCCCCAACATGCTCGGCACGCATCTGCGCAGGAAATCCACAAATGACATTCTCGTCCTGATTCCGAACACCTCCAATCAGATTTACAACCGGATTCTGCGCGGGATACAGACAGAGGCGCAGCAGCGCGGATATAACGTCATGGTATGCCCCACGGGTGCAGACAGAGCCATGGAGGAACGGTATCTGACGCTTCTGAAAACCAAGCTGGCAGACGGTGCGGTCTTTCTTTCCTCCACGCTTTCCGCACAGGAGATGAACCGGCTCGCCCGGAGCTTCCCCGTTGTGCAATGCTGCGAAAGAATCCCGGGAAGCGCCACCTCCTTTGTTTCCGTCCGGAATGAGGAGGCAGGATACGATGCAGTCTCGGCGCTGATTGCAAAGGGACACCGGAAAATCGCATTTCTCGGCTCCAGTCAGGGCGTTTTGTCCTCCGAGGAACGGGAGCAGGGATACAGACGCGCACTTTCCGGGCACGGAATTCCGCTCTGCGAAGCGTACCTTGTGCGCGATACCTACAGCTATAACAGCGGCATGCGCTCAGCGGAAAAGCTGTTGGCGCTTCCCGACCGTCCGACTGCGATTTTCGCAGTTGCCGACACGGTGGCGCTCGGCGCACTGCGGTTTCTTCTGTCGCACGGCGTCAGAATTCCGGAGGACATCGCTGTCATCGGCTTTGACGATATCTCTTTTTCGGCGGTTTATACGCCCTCTCTGTCCACGGTTTCTCAGCCGCAGCTGGCTCTGGGCGAGCATGCCATGCAGCTTTTAGCCGAAAAGCTGCAGAATCCGCAGGCGCCGGACCGTACCGTGCTGCTTCCGCACAGACTGCTTCTGCGGGAGACCGTATAGCCGGAAACAGCCCCGTCGGCGGACCGATTTTCCCGGAAAGAGCCCGAGACCCCCTCCCGCCGCCGGACTGCCGCAGACAAACCGCATGACAAAGTGCCTGTAAGGTCCGGCAGGGACACAGCCGGCGATCGCCCCGTTCAAGGGATGCCGTGCTGTCGCAAAGCGGCAAATCCGGCACTGCGGCGGCTTCCGAAGCGGCTCTTTCCGGAGTTCCGCACTCCCCCGGACTGCCGCACATCGTCCGGACCGGCTTCCGCGCACTTCGGTCACAAAAACGTGCAGCTTCAGATGTAACGCGAAAGGTCTTTGAAACAGCGCGCTCCCGGTCAGAAGCTCTCCTTCCGCCCCCGGAACCGCCGCAAACGTTCCGCGGCGCCGCCCGGTAAAACGGCGCACATACCGGAGTCTTCCGGTTCCCCTTTCCCGCCGCAGGGCTGCATCCCTTCGGTTTGAAAAGAGGAAAACCCGTTTTGCGCTTTTTACCCCATTGGGCATTGGTCCCGGTGGCTGAGCGCCTCCGTTTTGCCCCCGGAAAAACGAAAAACAAATGTGCGAGGGTAAAAACGATCGGGATCGCATCGAAAATGCAGAAATCCCGACCGGCATTCTACGGTCTGTGAAAAGCATCGATGCTTTTCACAGATCCCATACCCCTTCCCTGTTCCCTACGGCTGTTGCCGAAAAAAATACAGCGGCAGATCATGCCGCAATTCCAAGGAAAGGAAGCTTTCGTCAGGACGAAAGCGACAGACACGACATGGAAAAAATCAAGGTCGGAATCATCGGATGCGGCGGCATCGCAAACGGAAAGCACATGCCATCGGTCAGACAGCTTCCCGATGTGGAAATGGTCGCGTTTTGCGACCTCATTCCGGAAAAGGCGGAGGCGGCAAAAAGAACCTTCGGCACACCGGATGCCAAGGTCTATACGGACTACCGCGATCTTCTGAAGGATCCCTCCATCACCGCCGTACACGTCTGTACGCCGAACCGTTCGCACAGCTTCATCACGGTTGACGCGCTGCACGCCGGAAAGCATGTCATCTGCGAGAAACCGATGGCAATCAATTCTGCGGAAGCCAAAAAAATGCTGGACGCAGCCAAGGAAAGCGGAAAAATACTGACTGTCGGGTATCAGACCCGCTACAAGGCAGAGGCTGCGTATATGAAGCGCCTCTGCGAGGACGGCGAGCTTGGCGAAATCTACTACGCCAAAGCGCTTGCACTGCGCAGACGCGCGGTCCCGACGTGGGGCGTCTTTCTCAACGAATATGAGCAGGGCGGCGGTCCTCTGATCGACATCGGGACCCATGCCCTCGACCTGACGCTGTGGCTGATGGACAATTACCGCCCGAAAATGGTTGTCGGATCGGTCTTTAAAAAGCTCGGAAAGCAGCGGGAAACGGCAAACGCATGGGGAGATTGGGATCCGGAAAAATATACGGTAGAGGATTCCGCCTTCGGCTTCATCGTCATGGAAAACGGTGCAACAATCTCGCTGGAATCCAGCTGGGCGCTCAACATTCTGGACGCACAGGAGGCTTCCACTCTGCTCTGCGGCACAAAAGCCGGACTTGATATGCGGGACGGCATCCGGCTCAACGGCGTAAAGTACGGCAGGCAGTACATAGAACGCCCCGATATGAATGCGGGCGGCGCAGCCTTTTACGAAGGAACCAGCGGAAGCGCCCCGGAGGTCGTGGAGCAGCAGGTCTTTTACAATGCCGTCCGGAACGGGACGGATATCGTTGTAAAGCCCGAGCAGGCATACACCGTCACACGGATTCTGGAAGCCATTTACGAAAGTGCCAAAACCGGAAAGCCCGTTTATCTTTCGGAGTAACCGGCTCCTCCCCGAAGCGCTCCGGTCCGATGCGGTCGGCGCGCATCCGGAATTTCACAGGACAGCCGGACTGCCCGGAGCAAAACCAAATGCCGCGGCATTTCCGGCTTACAGCCCAAAGAAAGGACCCCTTCGTAAGGAGGGTATAGGTTCAAAACATGAAAAACAATCAGTATCAGCTCGCCCTGATCGGCTATGGCGGCATGGGACATTGGCATGTGCAGTCCCTGCAAAACAGGGAAAGGATCCGGGTCTGCGGCATCTATGATACCGATCCCGGAAAGCTTGCGGAAGCGGAGAAAAACGGCTACCGTGCCTACCGCAGCTTTGACGAGGTCCTGGCTGATCCCTGCGTGGATATCCTTCTTCTGACCGTACCGAACGATTGGCACAAGCCGTATGCAATCCGCGCACTCCAGGCGGGCAAGAATGTCATTTCCGAAAAACCGGTCACGCTTTCAAGCGCCGATTTGTCGGAAATGCTGAAAGCGGCAGACGATGCGAAACGGCTTTTCACCGTTCATCAGAACCGCCGCTGGGACGAGGATTTTCTGACCATGAAGAAAATCTATGACGAGGGACTGCTCGGCGATGTGTTCAGCATCGAATCCAGAGTGCACGGCTCCCGCGGAATTCCGGGGGACTGGCGCGGAAAGAAAGAACACGGCGGCGGCATGATGCTGGACTGGGGCGTACATATTCTGGACCAGATGCTCCAGATGGTGCGGGAAAAGATCACGTATGTCTATGCCCATATGCATCATGTGACAAATTATGAGGTGGATGACGGCTTCCGGATGGTCATCACGTTTGAAAGCGGCAAGGAAGCGCTGCTTGAGGTCGGCACCAGCAACTTCATCAATCTGCCCCGGTGGTATATGCAGGGAGAGAACGGCTCTGCGCTCATGAGAGATTTCGGCTCCGATGCCGAGATTGTCAACATCACCGACTGGAGCAACGCCGATGCCGTTCCGGTCCGGACCGCAGCCGGTCTGACCAAAACCATGGCGCCTCGCACGGATGAAACCATCCGCTGCTCCGTTCTGCCTCATGTCCATGCCGATGTGTTCGATTTTTACCGGAATATCATCGATGTGCTGGACGGAAAGGCAGAAAGCGTGATCCGTCACGATGAAATCATGCGGGTCATGCGGCTGATGGAGGCTGCATTTGAGTCCGACCGCAAGCATCAGATCGTCCGGTTTGAATGACAGGAGGTGTCACAATGATTCACGTCACCGTATGGAATGAAAATGTACATGAGCGTCAGGAGGGCATCCGGGATGCCATGAAGCCGTACCATCCGGACGGCATTCACGGTACGGTCGCGGATATCGTCAAGGAGCTCGGTCCCGATGCGGTTGAGGTCCGCACAGCCGTTCTGGATCAGCCGGAGCAGGGTCTGCCGCAAAGCCTTTTGGAAGAGACCGATGTTCTGATCTGGTGGGGGCACGCCGCGCACGATGCGGTCAGCGACGAGCTGGTTGACCGGATCCAAAAACGGATCCTTCAGGGAATGGGGCTGATTGTTCTGCATTCCGGACATTACTCCAAGATTTTCCGCAGAATGATGGGAACCTCCTGTGACCTCCGCTGGCGGGACGATACATATGAGCGCATGTTCTGCATTGCGCCGAACCATCCGATTGCCCGGGGAATTCCTCCGTACTTTGAGCTTGGAATAGAGGAATGCTATGGCGAGCGGTTTGATATCCCGCGTCCGGATGAGGTGATTTTTGAGGGCTGGTTCGACATCGGAGAGGTATTCCGCAGCGGCTGCGTCTGGAACCGGGGGTACGGAAAGATCTTCTATTTCCAGCCCGGGCATGAAACGAACGGCTCCTTCCAAAACCCCTATGTCCGAAGGATCCTGAAAAATGCCGTCTTATGGATCGCCCCTGCGGTGTATCGCGATCAGCTGGGCAGCCCGATGATCGATCCGACGCTGGAGACACTGCGTCAGAGCTGACAGCATCGCTTGCGCGGGCGCGCGGAAGACCGGTGTGCCTCGCCGCTGCCGTCTCTGCGCGTCAGGAGGCGTCCGCCGCACGGCTTTCCTGTTTCCGATGTCTCCTCCGCTCACCGGAAACGGCTTGCGCCGCCCTAGTCCGGTATACTGCACGGAAAAGCTTCCTGCCGCAAAAAAGCGATCCGCCGCCCGAACAAACAGGCGGCGGATCGCTCCCCTATATGCCGGCAGAATTTATAAAAAGGAGTCCCTTATGACCGAGCTCATTGCAAAGCGGTCGTTTTACCCGCTCTATATCGGATTTGACCTTCTCTTTCTCGCGGTTTTTGCCGCGCTTCTCCTCCGGAAAAAGAAATATATGACCGTTCTTGTCGGCTTTCTTGCCGGCATTCTGTATATGCTGGTGGACTTCGGCATTTTTCATCTGGTCTGCCATGCGCGCAGCATTTCGGAGGGCAGCAGTCTGTTCCTTGTGCTGCTCTGGATGTCCATGAGCTATGGCTTTACAAACTTCGCATGGATATGGCTGTGGATTTCAAAGGACCGGAACCTGTTCGAATGGTCCTTTCTGATCCTTGTCTGGTGGTTTGTCTGCCCGCTTCTGACGAATACCTTCCGCTCTCCGGAGGCAGTCCCCATCGTCATTCAGCGCACCACCGGAGAGTACCACGGATATATGGCTCTGATCCTGTTCGCGGGCTATCTGGCGCTCATCCTCTACAATCTCCGGCAGCAAAGCCGGGAACAGCGCGTCAATATCCCATGGCTGCTCGCCATCGGCATTCTTGTACAGTTCGGCTGGGAGGCTGGGCTGCTCCTCGGCGGAATCCGGTCGGCAGGCTTTCTCGGTCTTTCGGACAAGCTACGCCCGCTGATCGTCAATTCCCTGCTTGAAACTAACCTCGGCATGCCGTATATCTACCTGATTTTCCTTGCATACACAAGGAAATTCACCGAGCAGATGACCCGCCGGGAGACTCCGCTTTCTTTTCAGGAAAGAATCCGGGAAAACAATGCCGAACGCGTATCCGGTCCTGCCGCCGGATGAAATGCAATCGGTCGTACTCCCCCGCAAGGAAATCGGGAATGAAGCTCCGGTTCTGACAGGAACGTTTTTGCCGGCTCTCCTGCCGGTATTCCGTATATGTCGGCGGACCCCGGCATACAGCTGACAATATCCGGCGTCGGGCGGTCAACACGGCAGCAGGCGCGGCGATAAATCGCCGCGCCTGCTGATTTTTTCATCTTTTCATCATGACATCTTTGCCGGAGCCGATTTTCGTCAGTTCATTTCCCTTCTTGCCCGCATGATAAATACGATCAGAGAGGCAATATTCCACAAGAGGCTGATCAGGGAAAGCACCAGTGCGCAGTATGCGATGATCTGAGAGTTCTTCTGCCCCTGCACCTGCTGCTTCAGAACGCCGATCTGTGCCTGCGCCTCGGAAAAGCGGCTTTCCAGCTCGCCGTCTGCCCCAGCCCTGCCTGCGTTGATCACGCTTCCGTCCTCCATCGTAAAGAGGAAGTCGCCGTTTTTATCGATCCGGATGCTTTTGATTCCCGCACCGTCTTTTCCGTTTATACCGTCCTTGCCGTCTGCCCCGTCCTTGCCGTTCGAACCGTCCTTGCCGTTTGTCCCGTTTCTGCCGTTTGCCACCGGGAATGTGAAGAAGGTGCCGTCGGTCAGATATACGGCGTAAAAATCCGTATCTCCCTCGGTGCGGAGCTTTTCCACACGGTCAATACCGATGCCGTCTTCGCCGCGCTCTCCTTTTTCACCCTTCTCCCCCTGCTTTCCGTCAAATCCGTTTTTGACCGTAAAGGTCGTGGTGCTTCCGTCCGCAAAGACGATCTGATAGGTATCCGTGCCGGTTTCTTCATCGCTGCCGAGCGGGTTGATCGCGGTGATTCCGTTTCCGTTCTCCACCACAAAGGCCTGGGTCGTACCGTCGGCAAAATAGATGGTATAGGTATCTGTCAGACCATCGGTTCCGGTCTTCGCAATTTTCAGAATCGTCGATTCGGCGGAAGAGATGTAGTAGGTGATATAGCGCGGTGCGCTTTCAAGAGAAGGCGCCGTATAGGATGCCTCCGAGAAGGCGGTCACCATAAAGCTGTAATATTCCCGCCCGTCAAAGAAATTTTCATAGCGATAGGCGGCGGTCTGCGCATCCCAAATCGTTTCGACCAGCTTATATGCGTCCTCTGCAATATCATAAAGGTAAATGCGGTATCCCGCCGTCACGGGACGCTTGGAGTCTGCGCGATCGCCGCACGCCCAGGACAGATCAAAATACAGCCCGGCATTTTCGGAGGAGCGTGTAAAGCTCAGCTTTAAATCCTCAACCGGCATCGGAGGAGCCTGCACCTGACTCAGCACATAACCGATCACCGGGACCTTCCCCGTGCTGTTTTCGGAGTTGTCCTTCAAATTGGAGTCCCATTTGGCAAGTCTCCAGTTAAAGCTCCACGCATCGGGATCAAGCCCAGCCTCCTGCATTTCCTTTCCGTTGATTCCCATGACGGTTCCGCTGAAGGAGGTGCCTGTGCCGTGTGTCCTTGTAACGGAGTTCCCTTTCATATACTGAAGGCTGACATAGCCGCCCGCCCGCGCGGAAACCGCACCGATATCAAAGCCTCCGGTTATGGTCAGATCAAAGGTGAAGCCATGCGAAATCTCCTTGGTTTCTCCCTCCGATTCCGAATAGGAATATTCAATCTGGTTCTGCCCAGCGTTGGCAGACAGCCTGAGCAGCAGCCCGTACTGCTCCGGAATCGGGTCAAGCCCGCCGGAAACGCCGTCCATGTAGTACCCATAGGGATCGCCCTCATGCCCAAGGAAGAGGTCCTCAGCCATAAGCTTCTGCATAAACGTCTTCCGGTAATCCTCTTCCGGAATTCCCTTTTCCTCCGCGCCTGCCTGCATCAGCCCGTTGTAATAATCAACGAATTCATTATAGCGGTCTATGGAAAGCTGCTCATACCGCGGCGCCTTCGGAATGGAATATTGCAGGATATCGGTCTTCGGGTTTCCGTCCGCATCCCGGTACCAGATGTCATAGCTGTAGACAAAGACCGGCGTGCGGTAAATCACCACCGTATCGTAGAAGCCCGCGCTGAAGGAGTTTGTCACGCTCGTTTCCAGTGTTTTAGTAAACGCCTCGCACCAGTCCATCGCATAGCCCGCCCGAAGCTCGACCTGCGGTCCGACTCCCCCTGCCATTTCGCCGGCAAACCCTGCGCCGAAGGAAACGGATTTGGAATTTGACGTTTCAAAGGTATAGGTCACGGACGTTGCATAGGTCGTCTCCGGCGTATCGTTCAGAAACTCATAGTGAACGCCGTCATTCAGCTCCGCAAAATAGGGAGACGCCTGCAGGATCGCGCGCACCTGCGGATCGCTCCATGCATAGGCAGCCCCGCGATAGCTGGCAACAATCCCGTCATTGTCGCGGTCAATCGCGACAGCCACGCAGTTCGGGCGCTTGTCCAGACCGAAGCTCTGCTCATAAAAGATGTAATCGCCGGTCGCACAGTAATAATTCCTGGCAGAACCATCGGCATATTCATTCCCGCCCGCAATATGAACCGAGAAAGAATACTTGTGCTGACGGTTTGCGTTCTGAAGCCCCACAACATAGGCGATCTGGCAGCGCCCATCTGTTGTCTCCTCAAAGTTTCCGACCGCTACGGAAGCAATATAGCTTTTGCCGACCGTACCCGCCTTCACATGCTTATCGGCAGATCTGAAATAGTTCAGCGTCAAGGGCGACTCCCTCAGATCCTCCCTCGTATCCGAGGGCTGGATATACAGCTTGTTGCTCTCAGGCTGGCACTTGTACATATCGCCGCTGATAAAGATGCGCTCCCGGCTTCCCTTTCCGTCGATTGCAGCCGCCGCGACCGAAAACTTCGGACCGACGTCATCGTTCATACCGCTGTCTTCCTTTGTCCACGCGTTCATCGCAAGCTCCTGATATTCGATCAGGGTAAGCTTTCCGCCTTCGACAAAAAAGGAACCGTATAAAAGATGCGTCGGGGAAAGCGCCATATATTCGACCCCTTTGCCTTCATCCGCCAAAGACACACCCTCGTATCCGGCAGTTATGATCTCGTCCCTGCCGTCGTTATCGATATCGCCCGCCGTCACAGCGCTGCAAAACATCGTCACATGGTCTAATTCCATTTCAATTCCGTGCAGCAAGCGCATCGTCCGCGTGCCGGCATCCAGATACCGGGCAGCGGCAGCCTCATCCAGAATGCATCCCGACCCGGCTTTTCCGTGTGCCACGGAAAGATACGGCATGCCAAAGCGGACATCCTTCAGTTTGGCGTTTTTGTTCAGTGCATTGCCGTAATTCGGATAGGACAAAACGGCAAGATCATCGATTCCGTCTCCGTTGAAATCACCCACAGCAAGGTCAACCGAGAGCTTATCCTTTGCTTTTCCCCCGTCCTTTCCGAAATTAATTTCGGAAACAGCGGAACGGTAGACCGGATGCAGAAGCTTCCTGTTTTCGCGTGAAACGGTCTGAACCGAGCCGTTTGCGAACCGAAGCTGAGATAAGCCGTAGCTGCCGTTGTCATCCACCACGCTGATCACAAGATCATCCCTGCCGTCGCCGTTGAAATCGCCCGCCGCAATATTAAAGAAATTGCTGCCGGCATACAGATCCGCGCTGTTTTTTTCAAGCCATCCGCAGGCGCCGTTGCTTACGCGGAAGGGTCCGTACTGCTGACCGGAAACCGTATTCAGCACCCACAGAACATATCCCTTTTCGCCTCCGGTGCTGCCGTTTTCATACCCGACATAGGCAACGTGATCCCTGCGGCCGGTCCCGTTCGGGTCAAAGCCGACCGCTTCGACATACGCGTATGCCTGCGTACCGTCATACATGCCGAAGCTGCCGAAGCCGTCACGCTTGTCGCGCAGGCTGGTCCCCTTTCCCTTCTCATATGAATCATACCATGCGGTATATCTGTGCTGCGGATTTTTATCCGTATCAAAGGTATAGTACAGAAGCAGCTCGTTCTGCTCGGAAAGCAGGAACCTCTGTCCCTGCCCATAGCCATAGGGATTCATCATTGTATCCGAATAGCCGGAGGGCTTTCCCGGATCGATCAGACTGCCGAACCGCTGATCGCCCCGGGCTGCGTCAGAAGCGGCAGCGCTGTCTGCCAATACGGTATAAGGAAGCAATCCGATGACTGTGACAAGACTGAGCAGCGCCGCGGCAATCCTTGCGGCAAGCTGCCTCCTCACCGAAGACATTTTTCTTCCGGTACCCCTAAAAAAGTGCCGGTCGTTTGTAGTATACATCCTCTGCCTTACCTCTTTTCCTGCAAATTCAAAAATAAAAGCTCCGCATACAGTATACAGGAAATGAATCGCCGGAAACGGAACCTTGCAGAATTGTAAGCCATAAAAAAAGCCGGAGACTATACCGTCTCCAGCAAATACCCTCTGTTTCGCAGATAAGAAATCGTCACCTGCGCCTGCTCCTCCGCCAGCTTTGTATTGAGCCGGGACACCGCCGTATAAAGCGCCGTACTGTCCCCGGCAAGAGGGCGTCCCCATACGCATTCAAACAGAGCCTCCTTTGTGATGATCTGTCCGTTTCCGCGCGCCAGCTGCAAAAGCAGCGAAAACTCCTTCTGCGTCAGGGAAAGCTCGCTGTCTCTGCAATATCCGATCCGCGCCGCCGTGTCGAATTTCAGATTTCCGAACCGGAAGAAGCGCTTTTCCCGATAGGAGGTCCGCAGGCGCGCCTCCACCCGGGCAAGCAGCACGTTGATGTCGTAAGGCTTTGCAAGATAATCGTCTCCGCCCGCCCGGAGCGCCGCGATGATATCCGCACTCTCCCCGAGCGCAGAAAGAAACAGGATCGGTATCTCATATTTATGCCTGATATCCGCGCAAAGCTCAATGCCGCTTCCGTCCGGCAGCATCACATCCAGAATAATCAGATCGACATCGTTTGTCCGAAGGAGGTTCAGACACTCCTCCGCACAGGTCGCCTGAAGCACCTGATATCCCTCCATGATCAATGAGGCGCGGTTGATTTTCATGATATGGGGATTATCCTCCACCAAAAGAATCACATTCACGCTTCCTGCACTCCCCTTTCTGCCGGCACAAGGAAGCAGACCGTCGTGCCGCTTCTGTCCGTTTTTTCCACGGCAATCATGCCGCCCATTGACTCCACGATGTCACGGCAGATCGTCAGTCCCAGACCGCTTCCGCCATCGGTGCTGTAGCCCCGCTCAAAAACGTGCGGCAAAGCCTCTTTGGATATACCGGTTCCGCTGTCGGAAACGGAAAACCTTACCATGCCGTCGTTTTCCGCATCATCCTCCGCCTGAAGCACAACGGTGCCGCCCTCGGTATGCTTATTGGAATTGATGGCAAGATTGATCAGAACCTGCAAAAGCATTTCCCTGCCTGCCGCAATGTCCCGCACGCTTCCGCAGTTAATCCGGAGCTGATTCTCATTTTTTGCAAGCACCGGACGGCATACCGCCGCCGCATCGTCAAGCAGCTCACGCGCCCGAAAGCAGCCCGCAGCCTTCTCATCCGCACTGTGATACGTTACGTCCAGCAGCCGCGTCACCATATCGGACAGCCGCTCCGCCTCCCGCGCAATCGTGTCAAGGTTGCCGGAGGTCTCCTCATTCACCGCATTTCTCCGTATCTGTCTGCCGGTGAGCTGGGCATAGCCGCTCATCACAGTCAAAGGCGTCTTCATCTCATGAGCAATGTTTCGCATGAACTCGTTCTTCAGGCTGTTCATCTTTTCCAGCATCGCGTTTTCCTCTGCGATTTCAAGCTCCCGCTGTTTCGCCTCGTTCAGCCGTTTTTCGGTGCGGGACAAATGAATCGTCAGAACAAGCGCGTTGCAAAACGCGAGAAGGATCATGGCGTATGCCCGCAGATACAGAATATGCGAGAAATACGTTGCCCCTTCAATGACGGACACGATCAGAACCAAAAGCGGTGACAGACACACGATCAGGTTGTCCGGCTGCCCGAGCTTTTTCCCCCCGGCTGCAAGAATCCAAAGCGCCGATACCGCAAAAAGCTCATAAAGCAGCATGCAGGCGCCGACCGGAACCGTATATCTTGTGTACACAACGGACGGAGCCGCAATATAGTACAGTGTCAGTGCCCCCGGCGGCAAGAGAAGCAGCACCGCAAGCCGCTTTCCGGGGCTTACCCGCAGTGTCGCAAGGGCAAACAGCGCGAGGAACAGAAAATAATAAATATTCGTCAAAAGCTCGATTTTATGTCCCGTATACCAATTCAGACTGGGAAAAAAGACCATAATCTGCTTGCTTTCGTAAATTAAATAGTTCAATGCGGCGCACAGACAGGACAGGGAGAAATACAGCATCGCAAGGTTTGAGGTGCGGAACAGAACCATGCCGAAAAAGAAAATCGCCATAGCCAGAAGCGTTCCCGCAATCAAGCCGTCGCAAAGCGTCTGCGCCCGCTCCATATGGGAAATGACCCCCTGCTCGGCAAGAAAAATCTTATGAAACGCACCGCTTCTGTGATTGAACCATGCGTTCTGAATGATGATTTCGGTGGTATCCCCCGAAGGCGTGAAATATACCGTATAAAGATCGGTCCGCGGGACGAAGCCGTCCGGACTGTCGCTGACCGTTCCGACCTCCGACAGAAGCTCCCCGTTCACATACACCCTCTGCGCATAGGTCGCCGTTTGTCCCATAATCCCGTAGGTCTTGCCCGCCTTGAGCGGAAGCACGATCCGGCTGGTCCGAAATTTCGCTCCGCTGTCCCCTGCCGAAGGCGCCCCTGCGGCAAAATCTCCGCTGCCGTACAGCCGCCCCGCATATACCTCCGCGTGGGAAGAATCCAGACAGATACAGTCCCGGGATAAATCCGTATCCGTGATCTGATCCTTGGTCGATGCGGCTTTGTATTTCGGCATGGCAACACCGATCATAAGATAGAAAAACGCCGTGACTATCCCGAAAAAGAGGAAAATCAAAAAGACGGTATGCCGCCGCTTTTCCGCGTTCTGTATCATAATGACCACCGGACCTCCGCAGCGGGCGGAGGTCTCCTTTCTTTCGGCATTGCGCCCCGAAAAGCGCCGTCATTCCGCCCGGACGGAGCACCGGAAACCTCCCGCCGTCAACGTCCTTTGCGGACTGACGGAATTCATAGTCCGAACGGAAGCTCCTCGGCGGAAATCACCCTGCTGTCTGTTTCGATCTGCCCCGCACGCAAGCCCCGGTCAGAGCATTCGATCTCCCCGAATTGGTTGTCGTACGGGTCGATCCGCATAAACCGCTTGGGCGGGTCAAACGGGATCATAATGTCCTTGCAGGTGATCATGCGGAAGGGGTCAAGATTGCCGAAATAGTGCTCATACCGCACGCGGTTTCCCGCACGCAGCGCACCTGTGCCGTAGGAGGGATCGCAGTACAGCCATCCGAACGGCTCCACATAAAACTGCGCCCAGTCATGCGGTCCGATATACCCGGGACGAACCGACATCCCGGACTGCCACCTTGCCGGAATTCCGAGAATTCTGCACAGTGTAATAAACGCCAGAGACATGACACCGCAGTCCCCGAAGCGGTTCAGAAGGCATGCCTCCGCTATGTTTTCTATGTACAGATATTCCCGCACATACGAATAGACCGTATGGGAAGCGATATAATCGTACACCCGCCGTGCAAGCAGCAGCGGATTGGTCTCATCCCCTGCAATTTCCGCTGCCAAAGCCCTGAGATACGGGGTAAACAGAATCTGCGGCGGATATTCCTCCGTGTCGAACCCGGGCTGCACCGTGCTGACATTCTCACAGGAAAGCGTGCGGAACGGCATCCGCATGGTATAGGAGAATTCCGCAAAATAGCTGTCCCCCGTATGATACACCGTGTCAAAGGACACCGTCCTCTGCCCGGAGCCGGCGATATATGCCCCGCCGGACGCTTCATGCAGCACAATGTCCGACTGATAGGCACAGGGCATGGGGTACGGAAGATGCACAAGAACCCTCTCGCCGTCAAGCACGGCTCCCGGAGCAGGCTTGACAGAGCATCTGACCCGGTAACGGAATGCCCTTCCGCCGCTTTTTCTCATGCACTCAACATTTTCGTCACCGTCAGAGCCGGAGTTCCGTGCCTCCCGTCCCGCTCTCCGGCAAAGGTCCGGACGGCTGTCGTACAGGCTGCCCTTGAAATAATCCTGAAAATGCGGCTTGCCGTTTACCATGTGCCAGTCCACAACGGAATCCTCCAGAATCCCGGAAAGCTCCTCTCCGGAAAAATCCGGGATATCCTCCCGCATCCGTCCGAGCGCCTGTGCAAAATCAAGCGGGTATTCCCGCTTCATTCCCTCCGCCAGCACACGCTGAAGCGAAAGCCGCTTTCTCAGAACACCGGGCGTAGACTCCTTTGAGAGCAGACGGTCAATCGCGGCAATCTCCCGATCGAAATAACCGCTTTCATGAAAAGCTCTGACCGAATCGGGCAGGGCGCAGGCGAGGTATGAAAGATCCTCCGGTTTTATTTCCATATCCGTTTATTTTCTCCTGTCTTCTGTTTGTAATTCGATGAAAAGCAATGCTTCCCGCATCGGCAAAGCGGGCTTGCCGCCGCTTGCAGGGCAAAAGCCGAAGAATGCCGCCGAAAAAGGAATCCCTCCGTCTTTCCGGCTTCGGAAAAGGCGGGAGGGGCGCCAGTCCGGACCTTCACGGGAGATCTTCAGAGAACCTCCCGTTCCGGGGCTCCGGCGTCAGTTGTTGTACCGCTCGTACATCAGATATTTGCCGTCCACCAGCCGGAAGAAGAACGTATAGTCAATCGGGTCGGTGGAATCCGCATACCCGGCGCGGTGCCCGATCTGTATCATGGACACCCGGCAGGCAAAGGAGGTCTCGCTGTACCGGTAGAACTCGCCGCAGAAAACATCCTTGAACTCCATGCTGTCATACTTATTGACCATCCATGCGTCCGCTCCGATGGCGCGCGTTTCCGCATACAGCTTTGCGGAGGGATCATAATATTTCGCAATATCGTCAAAGCGAAGCCCTGCCTGCATATACGCGGCAAGCTTCTGCGCCGCTTCAATCGCGTAAGCGGAATATTCCTGCTCCAGCTGCTTGTCATAGACAAACGGGAATGTGAAGGTATGTGCATTCTCGTCAAACTGCGCCTCGGCGGAAGCCCCGTTGGAATCGGTCGCGGTCACGGCATCCGGCGGCTCGGTGCTCTTAAAGGAATACTCCGCATACGGAATGCCCTGATACTCCGACGGCATATTGCGAAGCGTTTCGGTATCGAAATAACTTTTTGTCAGCTGCTCCTGCGTCAGCACGGTTCCGTCAACACTGATCTGATAGGAGGCAGGCGCCACAACGGTAAACGTGATTTCCGGAATCCCGGGATCATCGGTCTCCGGATGCTGCGCACGGCTGTAGCCGATCACGTCATAGAGCTTGATGGAATCCAGCCGGTACAGAGCGTACCCGCGCTTTGTTTTCTCATCGGACTCCTTGAGCGTAATCGTTGCAATCTTCACGCCGTCCGCCGTAACAGAATATTCGATCTGACCGTCAAGATCTGTTGCAGCCTTGAAAAACGCCATTTTCTTTCCCTTGACACACTCGTTCATGGCGCTGACGGCAGCCTCGTCCGACTCATAGCCGTATTTTTCCGTATAGGAGGCGGGAGAGAAATACTGCTTCAGTTTATTATAGTCCGGCTTGGCAAAATAGGTCTCAAACACCTCTTCGGCGACATGAATCGGCTGTGCCGACTCATATTCGGTCAGAAATGCGCGCAGCGCCGCCACGCCGACGGCGAGCGCCGCCAGAACAAGCACAATCACGGAAGCATAAATCAGATAGAACAGCGGGATTTTTTTCTTTGCACGCCCACCGGCATTTCTGCCCGTATTCCCGGATGTGCTGCCGCCCGCAGCAGTGCGCACATTCCCGCGCTGCGGCGCAGCGGATCCGTAAGAACGCGATTCCTGTCTCGCCGGCGCAGCCGTCCTTACAGGGCGGGATGCCGGAGCAGAGCTGTCCGCTGTCCGACGCATATTCGGTCTGCGGCTGGCACGCCGCGGATTGCGGCTGCCCTGATTATTATCATTCATCCTAAAATACTCCTTTTCGGCTCAGGAAAGCGGCGCCACACAGAAGTAGGTGGGAATCCGGCGCGGCTTTGTAAACGCCTTATACTTATTGCAGAGCCCCTGCAGCTGATAGGTGTCAAGATACGTGGTATCAATATTATATTTGGTATAATAATTCTCATAATACAGCATGGTGGAGGAGCCGCCGTCCAGCATGCCCGCCGTAATCGCACCGAGCGATGCCATCATATCGATAACCTCGTCATGTGTCGCACCGAGAGAGCTTGCGGTCCTGCCGTCCGTCACAAGGAGGATCAGTGTCCCGTCCGCCCGCTGCCCGATCGCGGTTCTCTGCGAGCGCGCGGTGTTTTCCGGAGAATAGTGCAGGCTGACGCTGGTCCCATCGTTGGTAATCAGAATATTTCCGGTTTGGAAGCTCACGCTGTCGCGGATGCCGAGCTGAAGCGCACGGTCCTTTGTCATGCTTTCCGCAACGATCAGCTTGTTGTTCTGATCCAGCCCGAAGAAGTTTGTGGTCCTGCCGTCCGACCAGACGCAGCTTCCCTTTGAAAAGGTCAGACCCATCGGCTGTCCGCCGTTGCCCGAGCCTCCGGTATCGATATATTCCCCGCCGTTGATGCAGGCAATACAGCCCTCCTGCGCGACCATGTCAAAAACGCGCTTTCCGGTCGTAGAGGAATTGTAAAAGTCCCCTGACACGCCGACATACACCCTTGAGGGATCCTTCACCAAAAGGACGTACACCTTGCTGTTCGGCGCGCTGAAGGTCTTGTACAGCATTCCGTCAATCGCGTCCTCCCATTCGTCCTTTGCGGGCGGGTCGCCCCCGGTCTCATCCGGACCGCGCGTTTCCCCGCTTTCGGGCGGCTTTTTGGTTTCGCCCGTATAATCGTTGATCGGAATCACATCCGTTTTGGTATCCCGGCTGCCCTTCACGATCTCATCCACAACCTCGCGGCTCAGAAACAGTCCCGGCACCCACTTGGTGGCACTCGCCTGTGTTGCGGAGAGCACAAGCTGATTCCGGATGGTCTCGCTCGGACCGTTCGCAATCACGGCACAGAGCGTAAACACGGAAATAACCGCAAGCAGAAGCGCCGTACCGAGCACAAGCAGGCTTCTGCGCACAATCCTTCCCGCTGTCAGTCCGCTTCCCGCTGCCCTGCGTGAAGCGGATGCGGCTCTGCGTTTCGGCTTGCCGCCGTTCGGACCGAGCCGCGGTCTGTTTTGATTTGTCATACCAGCACCAATGCCCTGCAATTCCGCAGGGCTTCCTTTCTTCAGGAAAATAACATTTTTTATTCGGCTTATACCCGGCAGGCAAAGTGTCTCTGAAAGCCTGTCCTGCCGAAATGCGGCAATCCGGAACGAAAGCCGCCGCATTCGGGGTCGCCGCGCACTCCGGCTCCGGCAGAGCCGGAAGAAGAGGCTCCCCGCCTCCGGTCAGACACTGCATCCGGCAAGCTCCCCCGCCCGACCGGAAAGATCGCTGGGGGCAGGCATCCGTGCAGGGCTGCGCCCGGAGGTTCTTCCCGGCTTTCGGTCTGAATGAAAAGCATCAACGGAGCCGCACGGGATACCTTGTCACGCCGCGCCGTCCCGTGCTTTCCGACCATCCCACCCGCATTCGGAGCATAGACTGCCGCACCCTCCGCACGGCGTGGGACGAATGCAATACCGGAAATGTTCCCTCCGGCATACACTGCCGTCAGTTCAGATATGCCTCGGCGCGGTGAATCGGAAAACCCTTCGCGGCAAATGCCGTTTCATACTCCGTCATTACATTGTCCGCCTGAAATTCACTGTGATGCAGATCATATGTGACATTCTCAAGCCGGAAGCCCTCCGCTCTCATCTCTTCCAGAGAAAAGTCAAACAGCGCACGGTTGTCCGTTTTGAGAAAAATCGCCCCGTCATCCGCCAGAACGGAGCGGTACAGCGCAAGAAAGCGGCTGTGCGTCAGGCGGCGCTTGGCATATCCTTTTTTGGGCCACGGATCGGAAAAATTCAGATAGATCCTGGAAACCTCTCCTTTTTGAAAAAATACGGGGATCTGCTCCGCATCGCAGTTGAGCAGCCTGACATTCTCAATGCCCTCCGCCTTCAGCTTTTCTGCGGCAAGGAGAATAACATCCGTCACCTTTTCCATCGCCACAAAGGCAATATCCGGATTGCGCCTTGCCGTTTCTGTCACAAACGCTCCCTTTCCGCATCCGATCTCAAGATAAACCGGCTTTTTTATAATTTCATCCGGCGAATGTATAAAATATTCAGCACAGGCAGCAATTCTTTCCGCGCCGTGCTTTTTTTTTCGCATTCTCATATTGAAATTTTCTCCTTTGTTTGCTATAATGAATCTATTATAGCAGAAAGTTGTGTTTTTTCAAGATACATTCCGAAAATAAACTGCGATGGAGGGAAAACAGTGGATAAGCAAGCCTTGTTTGACGAACTCACGGAAAAGCTTGCCGGCATGGGGATCGATCAAGATCGGATCCGAGGGCAGCTTCGCCAGTTTGATGAATATTTGTCTACCTTGAGTCAAGAGGACTATCGGAAAGAGCTGCAAAGCCTGAGCGACACCGACCGTGCTGCCGCAAACATCGCCGCAGTGCTGCGCGGCGATGCGGAAAACGGCAATCGCGCCGCCGAGTTTTATACTCTGCCGAACATATCGGTATTTGAGGACGGCGCCTCTGAGGAGGCGGCAGAAAAAAGCGAGCCGGAGCGTCAGGACACCGCCGAGGTCAGAACAGCCACGCCGCGCCGCCCCCGCACCGGCAGACGCCCTGCAGCAGCCGATGCGGAAACGGTCGTCACCTCCGCCGTCCGTCCGGGGGCAGCATCCCGACCCGGCAATGCACGCACCTCCTCGGTCAGACAGCCGGCAGGCGGCGATACCGTCACCGTGCATGCGGTCGGCACGTCCCAGCAGCGCCGCCAGACCGAGCGTCCGGCAGAACAGCGTCAGACCGCCTCTCCCCGTCCGGGAAGAGCGGATGAGCCGGATCAGACCCAGACGGAGCGCGGCACGGCAGCCCGCACCATGATCCGCTTCTCGGAGCTGGACGATGCCATGCCGGTCAACGCCGAAAACCGGCGGATGTTCTGGATTCTGTTTGCCGTCACGCTGCCGATTACGCTGTCGGTCGCACTTCTTGTGCTCGGACTGTTCGCGGGCGCCTTCCTGCTGCTGGCGGGAATCATCGCCGCCTGCCTTGCCTGCCTGGTCGGTCTGTCGGCTGCCGGCGGCTGCACCTCTCTGTTCGGAATCGTGTACGGGGTCGTTCAGGTGTTCTCGGGCAGCCGTCCCGCAGGGCTGTATGAAATCGGATTTGCGGTCATCATTGCCGGCTTTACCCTGCTCATCGGCATTCTTCTGTATAATTTTGCAATTCGTCTGATGCCGATCGCCATCACATGGCTTCTGCGTCTCTTCCGATATACGGTCAACCAGGCAATCAAGCTGTTTCTCTTTGTCAGAAGGGAGTGTACCGGCAAATGAAACCTACATCTGTCATTTTTCTGATTTTATCCGTTATTATGATCTTCGCGGGGCTGATCTGCTGTAAGGTTGCCTCCGCCAAGGCAGCCGATCAGGGATACCAGCTTTTCATTCAGTCGGAGGATGAAGAGGGCAACCTCGTCACAAGCTATCCGATGGATGCCGCAGAGGTCGGAAAGCTTAACCTGAGCATTACCGGCGCCGATGTCAACGTCATAAGCGGCGCGGATACGGCGCGGGTGGAGCTGCTCAACTACGGCATCAACTCCTTCACATACGGAATAAACGGCAATGAGATGACCGTCAGCGATTCCGTCAGCATTCTGACAATGTTCAATCTGAGCGGCAAGGGAACCCAGTTCAAGGGACTCAGGCATTACAAAAACCTTGCAAACTTTTCCAAGGGCAAGAAGACGGTCAACGTCTATCTGACAGACAGCTATCCGCTGGAAAGCCTGGAGCTGAAGGTCACCGGCGGGGACATTTTCGTGACAGGCGTTTCCTCCGCATGCTCCTATAAGCTGACTGCCACCACCGGAAATATTACGATGGCTGGAATCCAGAACGCCTCCGTTGCAACGCTTTCCGTCACCCAGAAGGGCGATATCCGTCTTTCCGGCTGTACCTTTGAAACAATTGTCGCCAATATCATCTCCGGAAACTTCCAGTATGACGGAATTTCGGCGGAGCAGCAGGCATACGCGCTGAAAACCGAAAAGGGTATGATCAGCGTCAATGCGGAAAACATCGGAACCAGCTACAATGTTTCATCTCCGGCAGCCTCCACGACCTGCACGGTCACGGTGGAGGAGGGCAATATTATTATCGTCGATATGACCTGAAGCGATACCCATCCGGCGGGCATACGGCTTGCACCGGGTTCATGCCCCCCGGCAGGGCGGCTTCCGGGAATCTGCCGCGGCAGCCCCCTTTCCCGGCACAATGCCGGAAAGCTGCCTGACGCAGATCTGATCCGCAGAATCGCATTCGCCGCACACCTTCACCTCATGAAAGGACTTTTGCCCGCGCAAAAGCTGTGATTGCATTACCGTGAAAAAGAAGAAAAACAGCGGAATTCAGTATATATTACTCAATTTTCTGATCGGGGTCCTGATCGGTCTTTCCTATATGCTGCTGCTTCCGGATTCCTTCTGGGAGAGGGGCGGTCTGTATGCTCCGTGGCTTTTTGCGCTTATGGCGCTGTTTTCCGTGTACCTTCATCTTTTCATACACGAAGCCGGACACGGATTGGGCGGACGCCTTTGCGGCTACCGTTTCGTTTCCTTTCGGATCGGTTCCCTGATCCTCATGAAAACGGAAACCGGTCTGCGCTTTTCGACAAAAGGAGGCATACGCGGCATAGGCGGACAGTGCCTAATGTGCCCGCCGGAAGGCAGGGGGCTTTCCTACCCGACTGCACTGTATCATCTGGGCGGGGTCCTTATGAATGCCCTGCTCAGCGCGGCGGCACTGGTCGGCTATCTGTTTCTGACCGCACATCCTATGCTCAGAACGCTGTGCCTGTTTCTTTTCACATTCGGACTGTATTTCATTCTGATGAACGGGCTTCCCATGCTGGCAGGAGGCATTCCGAATGACGGCTATAACGCCTTTTGCCAGCGGAAATACCCGGAGGTCCGCCGTTCCGTTGACATTCAGCTTCGCGTTGTATGCGCTTTGACGGAGGGGAAGCGGATGCGGGAGCTTCCGCTGTCCTGGTTTGATCTCCCGCCGCGCGATGCGCTGTCCAATCCGCAGGTCTGCGCTCTTTTGCTTTTGCGCGGCGATTATTTTCTGGATTGCCGGGACCTCGGGGCGGCACATGACATTTATTCCTTTGCCGTTACGCTGGACGATGTCCTGCCCGTGCATGCTGCGGGCGCGTGCGGAGAGCTTTTGTTTATCGACCTTCTTTCCGGGCAGTATATCCCCGAGCATTTCCGCACCCATCTGACCGTTCTCCCCGATTCCTTCGATATTCTGTCCTATTTGCGCTCCACGGCAAAACGGAATGCCTCCTCCGCACGCATTCTTTACACCTATGAAGCTCTTTTCAGCCATGATTTTCAGAAAGCCTATGAATATTGGCGGATATTCGACATGCACTGCCGGCATCCGCAGTTTACGGGAGCCATGGAAGGCGAAAAAGAACTGATGGCTCTGGCGCAGGAAGCGGCTGCGCGCCTGAACCCTTCATGGCAGACCCGACAATGATCCCGGCATTCCATGGCGGGGGCGTCCCCTGCGGCGCACTTCAGCCCCAAGCGTCCCGGAGCCGGAGCAGCAGGATGCTCCGCGCACCGATGCCCGGCTCAGCCGGTCGGCAATCAGCTTCCGCCTTCTTCCGCACGTCTGCGGAGGAAACAAAGCGCCGCAGCGCACACGATATAATAAAGGAAGGTCCCGGCAAGGCGGGACGGATAAAGCTGTGATTTGTGATAATATTTCCGTAAACGGAGAGGGGCATCTGACCTTTGCCGGATACGATACGGTTTCTCTGGCACAGGAGTTCCATACGCCGCTGTACCTGATCGATGAAAGCAAGATCCGGGAAAAGTGCCGTATTTTTTGCGGCGCCATGAAAAAAGCCTTTTCGGAGGATGCCGTTCCGCTGTATGCCGGAAAGGCACTCTGCTTCAAACGCATGTATGAAATCATGCGGGAAGAAGGTATGGGAGCCGATGTGGTCTCCTCCGGCGAGCTTTACACAGCACTGCGCGGAGGCATGCCTCCCGAGCTTCTGTTTTTCCACGGAAACAATAAAACAGACGATGACATCCGATACGGCATCTCAAAGAAGGTCGGATATTTTGTCTGCGACAACACGGACGAGCTGCTTGCCCTTCAGACGGAAGCAGAGCGGCAGGGGACCGTTCAGAAGGTCCTGCTTCGCATCACGCCCGGTGTTGACCCCCACACGCACAAGGCGATCAACACCGGTCGGGTTGACTCAAAATTCGGCGCAGCAATCGAAACCGGACAGGCGGACGAGCTGACGCGGCTCGCACTGTCCCTCCCGTCGCTTGCGCTGTGCGGATTTCACTGCCATATCGGCTCGCAGATCTTTGATGAAAAGCCCTTTTGCCTTGCGGCGGAGCTTATGACCGCATTTATCGTGCATATCCGCAATGCCTACGGCTATGCTCCGAAGGAGCTGAACCTCGGCGGCGGAATGGGCGTGCGTTATCTGGATAGCCACCCGCAAATCGATTACGCCGAAAATATTCTGAAAATCGGAGAGCTGCTGCACCGCCGCTTTGCGGAAAACGGCATCCCCTTCCCGCGCATTCTGATGGAGCCGGGCAGAAGCATCGTTGCAGATGCGGGCATGACGCTGTATACGGTCGGCGGACGCAAGGAAATTCCGGGCTTCCGGAATTATGTTTCGGTTGACGGCGGAATGGCGGACAACCCGCGTTATGCTTTGTATCAGGCACCGTATACTGTCTATACCGCAAACCGGATGCGGGAAAAAGCCGACTATGTCTGCACTGTTGCGGGACGCTGCTGTGAAAGCGGCGATCTGATTCAGGAAAACGTTCCCATCGCAAAGCCGTCGCGCGGAGATATTCTTGCGGTCCTGACGACCGGAGCATATAACTATGCAATGGCATCCAACTATAACCGGCTTCCCCGCCCGCCGATCGTTATGCTGAATAAATCGGGCGCCCACATTGCCGTCAAGCGCGAAACCCTTGATGATCTGATCCGAAACGATTGCTGAAAAGGAAGCTGCACCCGAACAGCGCGCACTTCTTCCGCAGAGCCTGCCCGGACAATCCGGAAGGACGGCATAGCCCTCCTTTTCCCGCCGGCTTTGCGGCTTTCGCTTTCAGAACGGAAGCAATTCCGCCAAAGCGATTCCCCACATCGGTATCATTGGTTTTATTCCTTAAATAAAATATACCCTCAATTATCCGAAGAAAGGGCGCTTTCGCCGAGGCGAAAGCAGTGGTGAATTTTCATGGAATTACAGGGAAAAAAGATTAATTTTCTGGGAGACAGCATTACAGAGGGCGTCGGCACAAGCGGACCCGAGGCGGTTTACCCGGCTCTGATTCAAAAGAAATACGGTCTTGCCGCCGCCAGAAATTACGGAATAAGCGGAACGCGGTTTGCCCGTCAGGAAGCCTTAGGACCGGATGATGTCTGGAGTCTGAACGATTTCAGCAAGCGCTGCTGTGAAATGGATCCGGATGCGGATGCAGTCGTTGTCTTCGGCGGAACAAACGATTTCGGACACGGCTCCGCCCCGCTCGGAACGCCGGACGACCGCACGCCGGATACCTTTTACGGCGCCTGCCATTACATCTCACAAAAGCTGATCGAACAGTTCCCGACGGCGCAGATCGTATTTCTGACCCCTCTGCACCGCTTATCGGAGGACAACCCGTGCGGCGACTGTAAGCCGGTTCCTGTGGCAGCCTTGTCCGTCTATGTCGATATCATCAAGGAAGTGGCGCGCTTTTATGCAATTCCGGTTCTTGACCTGTTTGCCGTCAGCGGCATTCAGCCCAGAGTTCCGGTGATTCAGGAGCACTATGTTCCGGACGGTCTGCATCCGAACGATGCCGGTCAAAGGATTCTGGCTGACAAAATCGCGCATTTTCTGATGACGCTTTAAGTCACTTCCGGAATCGGGCAGCACACACCGAAGCTTTGTCCGGATAGAGGCTTCGCCATGCAGACCCGGAGCCTTTGCACTCTATTTATTTGCTCCGTCCCGGTTTGAAAGCAGCAGATTTCACCAAATACAGCTTGGTCAGCCGCGCTTCGGCGCGGCTGACCGCTTTTCGTTTCAACGGCAGTACCGTACTCTCCGAAAAAAAGAAGACACCGCCTCAAATGCCGGGCAGATCTTCCTCTTACATTCCCATGTTTTTCTTTTACGCCTTTTGTGCGTTCCGCATGCTTTGGAGCAGTCAAGCGTTCTGCCGGTCTGCCTTTGCGCCAAAGCGCCCTCAGCCCATGCCTGCCATGCAACAGCAGCTCCGCAGAGCCGAGGAGCATCCGCATGCAGAAATCATCGGACGCAGCAAACGCTTCCAACCGCAGCCTCCCCGTATAAAGCAAGCCCCCAAAAGCTTCCGAACGGCGCAGCTCCTCATACAATCTCCCCCGCCGCTGTCAACGCTTTCGTGCGCAATAGCTCCGTCCAAAGCAGCCTGCCGGTGCCCGGAGCACAGCGGCACACAGAAATTTCGGCGGCATATAAAAATTCTGCCGGCATGTGGAGCTGTCGGCAGTATTATAGAAATGTCGGCGGTGTTTGGAATACCGACGATATTGGGAGTACCAACGGCGTTTGGAGCACCGACAGTATTTGGAGCACCGACAGTATTTGGAGCACCGACAGTATTTGGAGCACCGACAGTATTTGGAGCACCGACAGTATTTGGAGCACCAACGGTATTTGGAGTACCGACAGTATTTGGAGCACCGACAGTATTTGGAGTATAGAAACACCGTCCGCATATGGGGAATACGGGCAAAACCGAAAATGCAGACAGCATTGAGACTGCCGTGCGGGTCCGACCAGCCGCTTCCGCCATCCTTTTTCCCGATACCGCCCGTCCGCAAGACCTCTTTGCAGAGCATGGAGCAATAACGGGCAGAGCCTTCCGATTTCACTTGATGCATCCGGTCCGGATTCTGCCCCGTGCCTGACATCAGGAGCAAAGCCGTATCCGGAACAGATCCTATGCCGAAATTTCTGACATCTTTTTTCAAGCCGAACTTCGAAAAAACCTGCGTTTGCGGAACGATTTTATCCTTCTGTCCGGAATAGTTCCCCCTTTCTCCCGTTTATCACCGCACTGCCGCATGGCAACACGGCTGCTTTCCGCATATCCTGTCAGTAAGGTCATACGGCTTGTTGACCGAAAATGAGAAAAGGAGACTGCCGTTTGCCGCAGTCTTCGGAAATAAAGGAAGGATGAAGAAACGTTGAAATGGGTATTGCTGACCGCTTTTGCAATCGGCGCAGCAACGGTCATCGGCTCGGGAATCGGATTCCTTGTCAAGGAAATCCCGGACCGGTATAAAGATGCGATAAACGGGTTGTCCGGCGGCATCATGCTTTGTGCCGCAATTATCGGACTGATCCAGCCCGCCATTGCGGCAGGCGGTAAAGCCGGCGCTCTGATCTGCGGTGCCGGCATCATGTGCGGAGCGCTTTTCCTGACGCTTGTCAACCGTCTGGCGCCCAGGCTGTACGGAATCATGGGAATTGACCCGAACGCGGAAATAAACCGCAAATGTCTGCAAAGTACATTTCTTTTTATTGTGGCAATGGGAATCCATCATTTTCCGGAGGGTATCGCCGCCGGCGTCAGCTTCGGAACAGGCAGCGTCAGCGATATCGTCTCCGTTGCCGGAGGAATTGCCATTCAAAACATTCCGGAAGGCATGATTGTCATCGCACCCATGCTCCATGCGGGAATCTCGCAGAAAAGAACTGCTGCCATTGCGCTGTGCATCGGACTGATTGAGGTGCTCGGCACCCTGTTCGGTTACTTCGCAGTCACCGTTGCAGCCGAAATTCTGCCGTTTGCGCTTGCCTTTGCCGGCGGAACCATGCTTTACGTCATCTGCGACGATGTCATTCCGCAAACGCACGGAAACGGTCATGACATGGTCGCGACCTATTCTACCCTTGCGGGCTTCTGTCTGATGCTGCTTCTGAACTTCTGTATCGAACGCATGGGCGGATAACCGAACGGCGGCAACGCATGCGCCGCAGTCAGAACGAACGCAAGGCAGGGCAGCCACACGGGGTAAAAAACGGCGGAGGGGCAGCCTCCACACAAAAAGCTGCCCTGTTCCCGCCGCTTTATCTGTATATCCGATCCGTGTCCGCCGCAAAACCGTCACATCAGCTTTACATGGCGCATCAGCAATCTGTCGGGTCCTTCATAGCTGCCCAGCGTCTTTGCCGTATCCGAAAGACGAAGGGTATTCAGCACCTCTGACAGCTTCGCACTCATCGTGACGCCCGTGACCGGCAGCACCTCTCCGTTATTATGCAGATAGGCAAGACGGATCTCCCCTCCGATGTAATCATTGTAAAGATCCACCTGAAGCCCGGAAAGCGAAACGCATTCCAGATACGGCATCCGGTCCAGCTCTTTTCCGGTCAGCGTGCCCGTTTCCACCTGCATGCACGGAAGATTTCCTGTTTCCGGCTCTCCCAGATAGGAAGCAAAGCGATGCGCACCGTAATAGCCGGTTACCGTTCCGTCCCGGATCAGCACAGTATCGTTCAGCGTCACACCGTCCTCATCAAAATAGGACGAGCGATCACTCCCCGTAAGCTGACCCTTCATGGTCAGGGTCAGTCTGTCGCAGTCCCCCGTCTGAAGCGAATCGCCCTTTTTGTGCAGATTCGCCTGGGAATACACCCCGGCATAGGACAAATCTCCAGCCAATTCAAACATCAATTCCGAAATTTCCTTGCCGCGCAGCACCACATCCGCCGTCTGCGGCGTTTCGGGTCTTATCGCCCGGCAGCGTCTGGCTGCATCCTTCAGCCTTTCCGAAATCTCGGCTGTGATATCGGCTGCGGAAAACTCCGTAAACCGAAGCGCCTCATACAGCTCTACCGATTCCTCTCCCTCCGTAAATGTCGGGATTGCCTCGATCATAGCACGGTATTTCACCTGCGTTTTATCCAGCCCCCGGCTGTTTGTCACACGAACCGTGTCACGGTACAGAAAAATTTCGGTCGCATTGACCGAACCGCCCCCGATGCAGTCCGCCGCAAAGACAGCGTCCGCAACCTCGGCGGCAAGCTCCCGCGGCTCCCGGTTTTTCATATCCGAAGCAAGCTCGGCACGGAATTCTCCTCCCTCCGGAAGCTCATACGGCTCATTGAAGACAAGCGCCGCTCTGGCGACAGCCTCCCGGATCTTTTCCGCAAGCTCTTCCTCGGACACGGACTCATACATAGAGAAGGTCGAATCCCCCAGCTTCCCGTCATGCCTGACGTACACCGTCACCCTTGTTTCCGATGTATCGGTTGCCCGAACCGTTTCCAGCCTGTGGTGAACAAAAAACAGCTCATAGGATTCGGTCCGGGTTGTAATTACACGAAATTCGTCCGCATATTCCTTCAAAAGCTTTTCAAGTACCGTCATCCCAGCTTCACCCTCACTTTCAGATTCGGACCGCCGTCTGAAACGCGGACCCATTCCTTATAGCCCTTTCCGCAATGTCCCGCACCGATCACCTCAAAGCCGTCGGAAATCATGGAGACCGATTTGAGCAGGTCGGGCACAAAGCCGCTCATCACCACCGGAGAAACATAATGGTCTGTCAGTTTTCCGTCCACGATCTCGATTCCGTATTCAGCCGTACACTGAATCTGCCAGTTTTTCGGATCCTCCATGCCGTTGTTCGTCTCAAACAGCATATATCCGTGCTTCACCGAACGGATCATATCCGCAAGCTTGTCCGTGCCGCGTTCAAAAAAGGTATTGGTCATCCGCGCATACGCCTTGCGGCGGTAGGACTCCCGTCTGCCGTTCCCGGTCGGCGTTGTCCCAAGCTGTGCAGCGGATGCCAGATCGGAAAGTCCGGCGACAAGCACGCCGTTTTTGATGATCTGCGTATCCTGCGCAAGCACGCCGTCATCGTCAAAGAAATAGGATGCCGCACTGAGCGTTGCCGCGGCGCCGTCATGCATATTGACGATCTCTGATGCCACATACTGCCCGACACAGTGCTTGGCAAGCGCACGGTCCTTGACAAACTGATCCATTTCCACCCCATGCCCGAATGCCTCATGCGCAATCAGACCGGTAATGGAGCTGTCTGTGATCACGTCATAGATACCGGGTTCGATCGGGGTCGCATGGGTCAGGCAAACCGCCTTTTCCGCCAGCCTGTCCAGAAGGAGCGGCATTTCCCGGAAAAGCACCTCCATCCGGTTTGCGCTGACGCCCTCGCGCGCCTGCGCCATCCTGCCGTCCTGACATATGACGGCAAGGACGCCGTTTGCCCAGCCGTAATGCTGCGAGAGCTCTCTGTGGACGGAAACAAAGAGCTTGGACACCGTAAACGGCTGAACCATCACGATCGCATTGAGAAAACGGGAATCCTTTTTCAGAATTTCATCCCGCAGACCGGTACAGAACGAAAGAATATCCCCATCCGTAAACCGGTCAAAATCCGACTCCCGCACAAAGTCCTGCTTCAGCGGCTCATCCCCGACCGCCTCACAGCGGATCATTTTATCCTCCAGCCGCGGTGCGGTTCTGACCGCATTGCGGATTTTTTCCGCCAAGGCTGCCGGATCTCCGGAAATATCGTTGCATGCATACTCAAAAAATGCGCGTCCGTCATGCATTTTTAAAACGAAGCCGCATTCTCCCTCCCCGTCCCGAATGGCAGAGGAGCGTCTGTCCGTGCGATAGACGACAGCCCTGACGTCCGTACCGAGAATGCTCACATACGGAAATGTTTTGGACAGCTCATTGACCAAGGCGCGGCAAGCGTCCCGTTTGCTGTTCAGATACGATGAAAATCCCATATACTTACCCATAGCTTTTGTATGACAAAAGCTTCCTTTCCGACAGTTTCCGTGCCATATTCCGCTCATACGGAGCGAGGGCGGCAGACACGGAGCATGAAACCCTTCCCTTCCGAACCGAATGCATCACGCCGCTTTTAAGGAGCACGGCAGACCGCCGCCAAAGGCTCCCTTCAGGCTGCCGGCATGACGCCGCGCTCCGTCCTTTTCCGAAAAAAAGCACTCCGTCTTTTGCGCTGATCGGACCATACGCCCCCGCGCACACGCCCGGGAAGCCTTATGTATTTTCCGGCTTCTTTTCAAATTCTCCCGCCACATCCGTAATCAGCTTCCGGATCGGAAGATGCTGCGGACATGCCTTCTCGCATTTTCCGCATCTGATACAGTCAGAGGCACGGGTGCCGGGCGATGTGTGGACGCCGTAATAATAATCTGCGTTCCAGTCATGGTAAATGCGCTTGTTGTTCAGAAGCACAAAAAGGTCCGGGATTGAAATATGCTGCGGGCACCCTTCAATGCAGTACCGGCAGGCGGTGCAGGGAATCAGATTCTTTCCGTTCAGAATCTCCTGCACGCGCTTTACCGCCTCCGTCTCCCTCGCATCAAGCGGTCTGAACTCACGCATCAGGCTGATATTTTCCTGCATCTGCGCCAAATCGCTCATTCCGGAGAGCACCATCATCATCCCCGGGAAGCCCGCCGCAAACCGGATCGCATAGCCTGCCGGGCTGTCTCCGTGCAGCGCGGAGAGCACCTCCAGCGCCTCCTCCGGAAGCTTGACCAGATTGCCGCCCTTCACCGGCTCCATTACAATAACGGGCTTGCCGAATTTCCGGCAGACCTCATAGCATTGTCTGCTCTGCACGGCAGGATCGTTATAGTCCGCGTAATTGAACTGAATCTGCACCACCTCAATCTGCGGATAGTCCGTCAGGATTTTCTCCAGAACAGAGGCGCGGTCATGGAAGGAAATGCCGACATGTCTGATTTTCCCCTCCTCCTTCAATGCAAACGCAGTCTCATATGCGCGGCATTTCCGGAAGAATTCATAATTTTCCGCATTCTGGGCATGCATCAGGTAAAAGTCAAAATACGAAACGCCGCATGCATTCAGCTGTTCCTCAAAGAACGGACGGATATCTTCTTCTTTTTTGAAATAAAAATCCGTCAGCTTGTCCGTCAGCACATAGCATTCTCTCGGATACCGGTCAGTCAGGCAGGTTTTCAGCGCCTTTTCGCTCTTTCCCTGAAGATACCCATGTGCGGTATCAAAGTAGTTAAAGCCAGCCGCAAGAAACGCGTCCACCATCCGGTTTGTCTCAGCGATATCCACCTCGCCGTCCTTCATCGGCAGGCGCATACAGCCGAACCCGAAATTCTTTTTCACATGTTCCATGTATGCTCAATCCTCCTGTTTCCGTTCTCCGGCAGGAAAGCCGTCCCGTTTCCGGCGCGGCATTCTGTACCCCGGGCAAAGAAGCAGCCGGCAAGGGCATGCGGCTCTTCTTCTCCGTTTCCTTCATTTCATTATAGCAACATCCCGCCGTTTTGTCAACCGAAGGAGCCGGGAACCTTGATGCCGCCAAAAACAAAAAACGCCCCGCGGCAGCAGACGGCACTCCGGCACTGAGTATGATCCGGACAAAAGCCCGCGCCCAGCCGATTTCAGACGGCTGTACGCTCCGAAAAACCAAAACGGCTTCAGTCCGAGGCTTCGTAAATACTCCCGCCGTAAAGCGCGGATATATCCGTCATACGTCCCTTTTCAGCCATATTCCCAAAAGTGCAAAATCATTCGTTCCGCTGTGCGAACGCACGCACAAAGCGCGCCGGGACCGCTCTCAGCCGGTGCAAAGCGGCTTATGTGCGGCATAGAATCCCCCGATTTTTCCGATTTTTACCGAACTTGAGCGCTTTCTTATGCATAAAACCGCCAATTTTCAAAAAAAGCTTGATTTTTCATTTGATCTGTGCTATGATTTTATGTAATGTGAACAAAGAGGGGAGTCTACCCAAGATCTTATGCGCTTCACCAGAAAAAATACCGTTCTCCGAAACCCTTCGCAGCCTGCTGCGGATGTGAGCCGGAAGAATCCTTATAAAATCGCAGCAGAGCTCTTTTTGTGGCTGCTTTCCGTCACCGCCGCGGCAATGCTCGGCATTTACATACACACCGTCTGCTCCGGCGAAATTTATTTGACCGCATACGTAAACGGAGCCCGTTTGGGCGTAGTCCGGTCGGTCGATGATGTCAACGATGCCGTCCGCCGCCTGCGCACCCGCTTTTCACCGGAGGATGTCTACGACGTCGCCTACAGCACCGCCTACACCTTCTCCGCAAAAAAGCCGGAGGATGTTTCCGTTCTGGACGCGGATGACTGCTATATTTCACTATACAATTACACCGGTCAGAACTGCACGGAAGCCTATGCCCTTTCCCTCAACGGCAGCCGGGTCGCCTGTCTGGGAAGCTATGCCGATGTATGCTATGTGGAGGAGCGGCTGAAGGTCGGAATTTCCCAGCAGCTCCAGAGCATGGATGAAAGCATCACGGACGTCAAGCTGCTTGAAAACTATTCCAGCGAGCGTATCCTGTGCAACCGCTCCCGGATCGAGACGGCGGACGCCGTCTACAGCCGGCTTCTGGCATCCTATATGATCAGCGTTCCCAATGAAAACCGGACAACCGATTCCGCATCGCCGTCCGGGCAGCACAAGACAGAAACAGCGGAAAACGGCTCCCGCCGCATCGCCTCCTATACGGATGAAAATACCTACTATCTCGGGCTGAAAAACGATGTGACCCTCCTGACCGGCGTCCCCTCCGCAACAGAGAGCACGGGCAGCGCGGGACAGATGCTTTCGGGACTGAACGGCACCTATAAAACCTTCAAGAACATCACGGAAACAAAAATCATCCCGTACCGGACCGAAACAATCGAGTCTGAGGATTACTATGTCGGCACGGTCATCACCGAAACGGCGGGGGAAACCGGCGTATCGGAAAGCGTGTATCAGGTAGAATATCTGAACGGCGAGGAAACCGCGCGTTCCCTGGTATCGGAAACGATCGTCAGCGCCCCGGTGACCTGTGTGCAGATTGTCGGAATCAAAGAATATCCCAAGCCGGTTGCCACCGGCACCTTCGCATGGCCACTGGTGAATCCGGGGGTGACTTCCTCCTTCGGATGGCGTCAGGACCCCTTCACGGGGGAATCCCGTTTCCATCTCGGACTGGATCTGTACGCACCCTACGGTTCTCCGATTTATGCTTCCGACGGCGGTCTGGTCATTGAGGCAACCTACAACGATTCCTATGGAATCTATGTTCTGATCGACCACGGGAACGGTGTTATGACGCGGTATGCCCACATGAGTCAGCGGCTTGTCGAAGCGGGAGAGCGTGTGTATCAGGGTCAGGAAATCGGAAAGGTCGGCATGACCGGCCGCGCCACTGGGTATCATTGCCACTTTGAAATTATCATCAACGGAAATGTGGTGCAGCCGCTTGATTACCTCCCGTAACCGGGAAAAGGTCTGCGGTCCCCGCTCCGAAGGAATCAATCCGTGATTTCGGCAGAGCTCCGGAGTCAACACTATATTGCTTTGCATCGGGATCGGAGCCGGCTTGAGAGGTCAGCTTCGGTCCCGCTTTTCGGTGCGGCGGGCATCACGGCGTTCCGTGCCGCGGACAGCCGCATGATCCCGAAAATTGACGCCGCGCACTGCCGGGCCGAAAAAAATACTAACAAAGGACTGCCTGAAAAAGCAAAGGTCATTCTTTCTATGGAACAAAACAAATGCTGGTGCGGAAGCGGACTGCCCTATGTGCAATGCCACCGCCCCGCCGAAATCAAGCTTGCCGAACTGCGCGCGGCAGGAGAACGTGTGCCGGACAAGCACATGATCAAAAGCGCCGTACAGATCGAAGGCTGCCGAAAAGCAGGCGCCGTCAACACCCTGATTCTGGATAAAGTCGCAGAGAAGATCCGGGCAGGGATGACAACGCAGGATATTGACGATATCGTCATGGAGGAAACGCGAAAGGCGGGCGGAACACCGGCATGCCTCCACTATGAGGGATTCCCGAAAAGTGTCTGCACCTCGGTCAATCACGTCATCTGCCACGGCATTCCGAGCAATAAGGTCGTTTTGCGGGAGGGCGATATCGTCAACGTAGACTGCACTACACAATACGGAGGATATTACGGCGATGCATCCCGCATGTTTCAGATCGGCAATGTTCCGGATGCCGCAAAAAGGCTGGTGCGTGTCACAAAGGAAGCCGTAGCGCTTGCAGTCAGCCACCTAAAGCCTTACTGCCACCTCGGAGACATCGGCTTTTACATCAACCGATACGCCCGGGAGCACGGCTATCATGTGGTGCGTGAGATCGGAGGGCACGGCGTTGGTCTGCAAATGCATGAAGATCCATATGTATGCCACATCGGATCGCTCGGCAAGGGCATGGTGCTTTGTCCCGGAATGATCTTCACGATCGAACCGATGATCAATGAGGGAACCTCCCGCTTTTATGTCGATCCGCACGACTGCTGGCAGATCTACACAGCCGACGGCAAGCTGTCCGCACAATGGGAATATGAAATCCTCATAACCGAAACCGGCATTGAAATTTTATCGCACTAACCCTCCGGCGCACCGTTTGTCAAAACGGAAAGACCACAGCCCGGAAGAGCAGCCCGAGAAGCAGGAACAGCGCTGCGGAAACGCCGAAGGAAACACCGAAACAAATCCAAAATCTTTTCATGATGCAGCTTACCTATGGCTTTCGCGCCGGCGAAAGCTTCCCTTCCCGAAAAATGAAGCAGAATCCGGATGCCGGACCGCCATTTCAGCGCGGTGCGATGAACGCTCCGCCGGAGTATTCCGGAGCGGTGTCCCCCTGAGAGACTTGCCGCCATGCTCCGACCGCCCCCACCCAAACCGGCAAACAGAACCGAAGCAGAATGCAAAGCAGCTCCGCACCCGTAATCGGATGGAATGACGGACTGCGCCTGCAATTCCGACAGGACGGTTTTTCGTCAGGCGGCAGAACGGTTCTTTTGCAAGTTTGACCCTCTTTTCACGCCTTCATACGAAATTGCCCTGACTTTTACCGAAAAACGTTTGGGGATATGCGTTTGTTCCGCCAAGGCAGCATTGCTCCGATATGTCCGGAGCCGTGCCGCATGCTCCGGTTGTTCACGGAAAAGCGCCTGACACACGCACTTTTTCGAAAAGGCAGCATTGCCCCGGTATTTCCGAAGCCGTGCCGCATGCTCCGGACTGCTGCAAAAAAGCTTGGATATAAAGACCTTTTTTCAAAAGCAGTCTTGAATCGGCGTTGCCCGAACAGGACACCGCAGCAGGAATTTCCCTCGGTACACCCGAATTTTACAAAAGAAAGGATGCTTTCGCCCGTGCGAAAGCCATGGTGGACCTTTATGACAAATTTTCCGATCGGCATTATTACGGACTCCTTACGCACCGACACGGAGCAGGCGATTCGCACCGCTGCGGAATTCGGCGCACAGGGCGTGCAGATGTATGCCACCTCCGGTGAAAATGCGCCGGAAAATATGACCCCGTCCCGCCGCCGTGCCCTGCTCTCCCTGACGGAGGGACTCGGGCTGCGCTTCGCCGCCATTTGCGGGGATCTCGGTCAGGGCTTCGGATGTGCGGAAAAAAATCCGCAGCTGATTGAAAAGTCGAAACGAATTCTGGATCTGGCAAAGGAGCTTTCCTGCGATATTGTCACAACGCATATCGGCGTCGTTCCCGCCGACCCCGCACACGACCGCTATAAAATCATGCAGGAGGCATGCTTTGAGCTGAGCCGCTATGCCGACAGCATCGGCTCTCATTTTGCAGTCGAAACGGGACCGGAGACTGCTCTCACCCTGAAGGGCTTTCTGGACTCCCTGCATTCCAGGGGCGTTGCGGTCAATCTGGACCCCGCCAACCTCGTCATGGTAACGGGAGACGATCCGGTTCAGGCAGTCTATACGCTGCGCGATTACATCGTACATACGCATGCAAAGGACGGGATTCGCCTGCATGCCGGAAATCCGGAATATATCTACGGCGTTGTGCATCCGGTTCCGCAGGAATTCTGCGGCATCGAATATTTCCGGGAGGTGCCCCTCGGAGAAGGCGGCGTCAACTTCCCGGCATATCTGAAGGCGCTTTCCGATATCGGATACCGCGGCTTTTTGACCATTGAGCGGGAAACCGGAGACTGCCCGGAAGCGGATATCCGCCGCGCCGTCACATTTCTTAAAAATCAGATGACCCCATCCCTGTAACCCGTTTTTCGATCCTTCCGGTACTGTACGGCGCCCCGTTCGCCGTTTTGCGGTATGCCTCCGGCATGCCTTCATCTCCGGCATCAGGCTTTTTCCTCTGCCGCAAGCCGCAAAAAATCAGGCTTCAAGCATTAAAACCCGTTCCGAAGCATCAGGAATCATCCCCTGAGCCTCCGGAACGGGTTTTTCATAAAAAAACGCGAAAGCAATTCAACTGCGGGACCGGTTTCGTGCGGCTCGCTTCAGGATATAAGCCCGTTCCGGCGGGACCGAAATCCGCGCGCCGTATGTCCCGCCGTCCATCAGCTCCTGCCATGCTCCGTCAAGCGAAAACTCCTTCGGCTCTTCTCCGCAGTTGATCAGGACCGCAAGGCATTCTCCCCCGCCCTCCCGCAAATATCCGGCACATGCCCCCTCCGCATGAAACACCCGGAAGCTGCCTGCCCGCAAAACGGCTTCTTTCCGTCTGAGCTCCCCCAGCCGGCGGTAATGGCAGACAAGCTCCCGGTTCTCAGCCCCCCACGGAAACGGCATGCGGCAGAACGGGTCCGAACAGCCCTCTGTGCCCGCCTCATCTCCATAGTACAGCGATGGAATCCCGTAGATCGTATACTGAATCACAGAGGCGATTTTCAGCCTTGCAATTCCGCGCTCCAGCTCCCGTGCGGAAAGCTTCATTTCCGCTGCCTCTGCCCCGACCGGCAGCTGTTCCCTCCCGGTCCCGAGGACCGTCAGAATCCGCGCAGTATCATGTGTGCCGAGCACATTCATCAGAATGTCGCAGACACACCTCGGATATGAGGCGTATATCTCCGTCACGGTATCCGCAAAGCCGGCGGCATCCCCGCAGAGAAGCAGCTTCAGAACGGCGCTCCGGAACGGATAATTCATCACGCTGTCCAGCTGTCTTCCCTGAAAATAGGAGCGGCGCTTTCCGTATGCCAGCTTATCCGCGGCGTTTTCCCAGACCTCGCCGATCAGAACGCCCGCTCCTCCGCTGGCTTCTTTCAAAGCGGTCCTCGCTTCCTCCAGAAAAACATCCGGCAGCTCATCCGCAACGTCCAGTCTCCATCCTGCCGTCCCCATTTCCGGATATCTGGCAACAATTCCGTCCCTTCCGGTAAAATACCGCCGGCAGCTTTCCACACCGTGATTCAGGCGCGGCAGCGTTGAAATGCCCCACCAGCTCTCATACTCCGCAGGATACCGCCGGAAGGAATACCACGGATAATACCGGGACTGCTTCGACTGATACGCCCCCGTTTCCGGATATCTGCCATACCGGTTAAAATAGCGGCTGTCATCTCCGGTATGGTTGAACACGCCGTCCAGAATCACACGGATTCCGCATTTTCCGGCTTCCCGGAGCAGCCTCCAAAGCGCCTGATCTCCGCCGAACATTCCGTCTACCGTTTCATAGTCCCCGGTGTCGTATTTATGATTGGAATATGCGCGAAAGATCGGACTGAGATAAAGCACCGTGACACCCAATGACATAAGATACGGCAGCTTTTCGGCAACGCCCCAAAGATTTCCGCCGAAAAAATCCCGGTTTGGAGGCATTCCGTCGCAGGCGGGAAGATACACCGGCAGCTCCCCCTGCCACTCCTTGTGAAGCAGAGCATCCTCCCGCGCCTCGGTCTTCCCTTTCCCGCGAAAGAACCGATCGACAAAAATGTGATACATCACGCCGCCCCGCAGCCATCCCGGCGTCTCAAATGCCGGCAGATACAGAAGCAGTCTGAACTTTTCCGCCGTATGCGGTCTCCATGAAAAATCCACCTGATTCCGCGTATCGGAAAACAGCGTGCCGTCTCCGCGCAGCAGCAGGATTTCATAATAATACAGTCCGCACGCGCGCCGACCGCCGAGCATGCTCAAAGAGAGTGAAAGCTCATAGAGATCGTTTTCGGGCGCCGTCCCTCTCGGGGAAAAAACGAAATCCGTGTAAGCTCCGCCGTCCGGAAACAGTCTCAAAACAGCGCCAGCCGCCCCGAGCAGCCGGGGGACCGACAGGCGAAGCCGCAAAACGCCCTCCGCCGGAAACGCCCCCGTGCGGGAGACATCCCGGAAGCCTCCCCCGCCCGCGGCATACTGTCGGCAAAGTCCGGAAGGCGGCGCCTTCTGCTCTATCAGACCGTGCAGGCGCGGCAGCATCAGCCCTCCTCCCCGGAATGCTCCGGAACCGGATGAATGCCCCAGATTTTTTCCGCATACGTGCGGATGCTGCGATCCGCGGAGAACCATCCCGCCGATGCAATGTTCAGAAGCGACCGTCTGTTCCATGCTTCCTGATCTGCATAATCGGAAATCATCCGTTCATGCGTCTGCCGGTACGATTCAAAATCCGCCAGGCACATATAGGGGTCCGCAATTCCATGCTGTCCCGCCGTCAGATAAGAAGCAATATCGGAAAAGCTCTCTCCGCCGAAGCCGACATTCAGATGATCCACGATTCTCTTCAGCCGCTCATGATTGGCATAATACTCTCCGGCATAATAGCCGCGGGTCCAGAGCTCCTCCACCTCGCGGCTGGTCAGACCGAAGATATAGATCTGATCCGCGCCAGCCTCCTCCAGCATTTCGACATTTGCCCCGTCCATCGTCCCGATGGTCAAAGCGCCGTTCAGCATCAGCTTCATACAGCCGGTTCCGCTCGCCTCCTTCCCAGCCAGAGAGATCTGCTCGGAAACCTCCGCTGCGGGAATCAGCGCCTCCGCCATGCTGACATTGTAATCCTCAAGGAACACCACGGACAGCTTTTCCCTCATCTGCGGGTTTTCATTGATATCCTTTCCGAGCATACACAAAAGCTTAATGATTCTCTTTGCCATCTGATACCCCGGCGCCGCCTTCGCCCCGAATATATAGGTCTGCGGCTGCATGTCAAGAGACGGGCGATCCGAAAGCTCCAGATAGAGTCCGATGATCTGCAGGGCATTGAGCAGCTGGCGCTTGTATTCATGCATGCGCTTGATCTGAACATCAAACACAGAATCCGCATTCAGCCTGATTCCGCTTCTGCGCCAAAGATGATCGGCAAAATCCGTCTTGTTCCGATGCTTGATTTCCCGCAGCCGCCCGAGGACCTCCTGCGATCCGGCATACTCCTTCAGTCCGGCAAGCTCTTCGGGACGGTGACGGTAGCCGTCCCCGATCAGCTCTCCGATCAGCTCCGAGAGCCTCGGATTGGAATAGCAGAGCCAGCGGCGGTGTGCAATGCCGTTTGTGACGTTGAGAAAGCGCTCCGGATCCATTTTGTAAAAATCGCGGAACAGCGAGGTTTTCAGGATTTCCGTATGCAGCTTTGAAACCCCGTTCACACAGTGCGACCCGATCACCGAGAGGTTTGCCATCCGGATCTGCCCGTATGCCCGCACGCACATATGGGATACCCGGTTCCAGTTCCCGGGGAATGCGTTCCATGCGTCCCGGCTGAAGCGTTCGTTGATCTCCCTGACGATTGTATAAAGACGCGGCAGACGGAGCTTGAACAGGTCCTCGTTCCACGCTTCAAGCGCCTCCGGCATCACGGTATGGTTGGTGTAGGAGCAGGTGCGCACCACCGTATCCCATGCCTTTTCCCAGGAAAAGCGATGTTCGTCCATCAAAAGCCGCATCAGCTCCGGAATCACCAGTGCCGGATGCGTATCGTTGATATGAATCGCGACCTTTTCCGCAAGATTGTCCGCCGTGCCGTACGCGGCGATATGATCCCTTAAAATATTCTGCACCGAGGCAGAAACCAGAAAATACTGCTGGCTCAGACGCAGAAGCTTTCCCTCCGCATGGTTGTCGGAGGGATACAGTACCTTAGAAATAATCTCGGCGCCTGTGCTTTCCTCCAAGGCCCTGAGATACTGTCCCTGCGTAAACAGCCCCATATTGAAGCTCTGCGTATCCCGTGCACGCCAGAGGCGGAGCCGGCTGACCGCGTGGCTGTCCGCGCCGGAAATCATCATGTCGTAAGGGACTGCCTCCACGGTTTCTGCCCCCTCAAGCCAGACGCGCATATGCCCGTCCTCCCAGCTTTCCCTGACATGTCCGCCGAAATTGACATAAAACACGCGGTCCGTACGCGGAATCAGCCAGACCTCCCCGCCCGGGAGCCACACATCCGGAAGCTCCACCTGCATGCCGTCCACGATCTTCTGCCGGAACAGCCCGTACTCATAGCAGATGGAAAAGCCGGTCGCCGGATAATTCAGGGAAGAAAGCGAATCCAGAAAACAGGCGGCAAGCCTTCCGAGTCCGCCGTTTCCGAGTCCCGCATCCGGCTCGCATTCATACAGCTCCTCCAGCTCAAAGCCGAGCATGGAAAGCGCCTGCCGGTATGCCTCTGAAAGACCGAGATTGTGCAGGTTGTTCTTTAGTGATCTGCCCACAAGAAATTCCATGCACATATAATAAACACGCTTTGCGCAGGTGCGGCTCACCTCGGTTTTGAAGGTGTTGAATTTCTCGGACAGCATATCCCGCACGGTCAGTGCGCACGCTTTATAAACCTGATCGGGCGCTGCCTCCTGCGGCAGACAGCCGAAATAGCGGGAAAGCTTTTGCTCCAGTTCCTTTTTGACTTCATTGGCATCGGGAGTGTAGTTCATAAGAATTCCTTTCATCCGAATAAAATAGTGCGGTACAGCAAAAGATACCGCCCGGCTGAGACATCCCACGAAAAATCCGTCCGCATCGCCGCTTCTATGCCCCTTGCGCGGCATTCGGGATCCCGCCAGAATGCAATCGAACGGCTCAGCGCAGCCTCCAGTGATGCCGCGTCATACCGGTCAAAGGTAAAGCCGTTTCCGGACAGCACCCCGTTCGTTTCGGCGAACGGCAGAATGGAGTCGGCAAGACCGCCGGTTTCGTGCACCACCGGAAGCGCTCCGTAACGCGAGGCGATCATCTGTGCAAGCCCGCACGGCTCCGTTTCCGAAGGCATCAGGAAGATATCTCCCGCCGCATACAGCTTTGATGCAAATGCGCGGTCATACCGAAGAACAGCGCCGACACGCGACGGATACCGCAGGGAAAGCGCCCTGAGTGCCTTCTCATACCGCTCCTCCCCGGACCCCAACACCGCAAAAAAAATTTTTTGCCCGGCAAGAAGCCTTTCCACCGCCGGTATCGCAAGATCAAGCCCCTTCTGGCGGGTCAGTCTTGACACCATGATGAAAAGCGGGACGGATTCATCGTAAAAAAGTCCCAGACTGCGGCACAGCGCAGCCTTGTTGACCTTCTTATTTTCTGCACATTCTGCGGAATAATTCCTCTCAAGCAAGGAATCTTTTTCCGGATCGAAACAGTTTGTGTCAATTCCGTTTAAAATACCGCAAAGCTTTTTGCTGTATTCCCGGATTACCGGAGAAAGTCCGCAGGCAAACGGTTCCCCGCACAGCTCGCGCGCGTAACGCGGACTGACTGTGGAAACCCGGTCCGCATACACGATGCCCGCCTTCATCAGATTGATGCTGCCGCCGTACATCACATCACCCGCACAATCCGCAGAAAGTGCAAAAACATCCCCCAGCTCCCCGCCGGGAAAAATGCCCTGATAGGCAATGTTATGTATGGTATAAAGCGACCGTACCGAGGAAAACCTCCCGTCCCCGCGGCACACCGTGCGCAGATACACCGCGGCAAGCGCCGTATGCCAGTCGTGACAGTGCAGAATGTCCGGAATAAAGGAAAGCTTATCCGAAAGAGCCAGCACCGCCATACAGAAAAACGCAAACCGCTCCCCATCATCGGGATAGCCGTAAATACCGTCCGCCCGGTCAAAATAATACGGCTGATCCACAAAGTAATAGAGCACGCCGCCGCGGAATAGGGAATACAGCCGCGTCCTTTGATTTCTCCATGCCAGAGAGACCGTACCCTGCCATTCCTCCCGCAGGCTTTCGCCCCATCTTTGCCGCACCTCACGGTACAAAGGAATTACCACGCGGATATCCGCCCCGCCGTTTTGCTTTCTGATTGCCTGCGGCAGAGATCCGAGCACATCGCCCAGCCCTCCGGAGGACACAAACGGCACCGCCTCGGCAGCCGCCATCAGTATTTTTATCATACGCAATCTCCTTCCGTTCTGTTCCGGTGCTCCGAAACCGGCGGAGCACCCCGTTTCAATTTGACCTTCCGGACCGTCCGGCTTCCCGGTCTGTCCGCAGATCATATATACCGCATCCCGCTTCCGTGCAGGTACGGTGCCGCATTTGCCTCCGGATTCAGCCGGAATGCACCCTCTCCCCGCAGCACGGGCGCAAATGCCGGCATATGCCCGCGGGCACTTTCAAGCCGCAGGTCTGCTTCGCCGCGGCATACCCGTCCGTCCTGCGGCAAAAAATACGGATGCCGGAATACGCCTGCAGATTCCGACCGCCGGCTTTCGGTCCCTCTTCCGCTCCAAACGGCTGTATCCCCCGCCCGGCAGCGGTCGGGCACCGTGGCAAGCCGCAGCAGTTCTCTGCCGGCAGCTCATCGGTCATATCCTATATGTCGGAACGGTACTACCGCCGATGCCCCTCAGTCCCTCCTCCAAGCGCTCTGCTGCCCGATGGGAGGCGGTCTCCGAGGCAAGCCGCAGCAGCCCTTTCCCGGCAGCTTCCCGCCGTACCCTTGCCCGGAAATCGGGGAACCTCTCTGCCGCCGGTCTGCTGCTCTGCCGTTCCGTCAGCTGTGCGGGGACAGTCCGGGCGTCAAAGCAAGCTGCGGTCAGCTGTCTCACTCCGGCGCCCTTGCGCCGCAAAAGCGATTATCCGTTTGATGCCGCAGCACCGGGGGCTGCAAAAGCTCCGTACCGCCGAAAAAACGGACGGCGGATCATTTCAGGCTTCCGTCCCCGTTCTCCTCCTCCGCCCTTTGCAGAAAGACCGCACCGAGCGGCGGGAGCGTGAGCCGCAAAACCGCGCCTCCCTGCTCTGCCCGTGCAGTCAGCACGCCGCGGTTTTCGTGCTGCCAGCCGCCGTACCGCTCCGCATCGGAATTGAATACCTCCCGGTATTCCCCGGGGACCGGAACACGCAGGGAGAAGCTCTCCCGCACGACCGGCGTAAAATTCAGCACTACCGCGATTTCCCGTCCGTCATCCGCAATTCTCCGGAAGCTGATCACGGAATCATCCCGGTCATCCGGATCGATCCACTGAAATCCGTTCCAGTCCCGGTCGTTTTCCCACAGGGGCGGGGCCGCGAGATAAAACTGATTCAGCTCCGCAACAAACAGCTGAAGCTTTGCATGCATCGTATACTCCGTCAGATGCCACTGCACGCCCTCTCGGTAATTCCACTCATCAAACTGCCCGATCTCCTGTCCCATAAAGCTCAGCTTTTTGCCCGGATGCGCAATCATATACGAAAGGAACAACCTGACGCCGGCAAACTTCTGCTCATAATCCCCCGGCATTTTGGACAGAAGCGATCCCTTTCCGTGCACGACCTCATCGTGGGAAATGGGGAGCATATACCGCTCTCCGAACGCATACACCATGGAAAACGTCAGCTTATCATGATGATATTTCCGGTAAACCGGATCCAGCGCCGCATAGTACAGCGTATCGTTCATCCATCCCATATTCCATTTCAGATCAAAGCCGAGACCGTCATGCTCAAAGCCCGTGATCTGAACGCCGGAGCCGGATTCCTCCGCGATCATCATAACATCCGGATGCTCCTTTTTGATAAAGCCGTTAAGCTTTTTGAAAAACGCATGCGCCTCCAGACAGCGGTTATCCCCATAAAGATTGGGCGTCCACTCTCCCGGTCCTTTGTCATAGTCCAGATAAATCATGGAGGCTACCGCGTCCACCCGTATCCCGTCCGCGTGATACTCTTCAATCCACCAGACTGCATTGGAAACAAGAAAGCTGATCACCTCGTTTCTCCCCACATCGAATTTTCTGGTTCCCCAGCCCCTGTGCTCCATTTTATCCGGGCTGCCGTATTCATACAGCGCCGCTCCGTCAAATTCGTACAGACCGTGCGCATCCTTCGGGAAGTGTGCCGGGACCCAGTCCAGAATAACCCCGACGCCCGCCTCATGCATCCGGTTCACAAAAGCCTTAAAATCCGCCGGTCCTCCGAACCGCGCGGTCGGCGCGTAATACCCGCATACCTGATAGCCCCATGAGCCGTCGAACGGATGCTCCGCCACGGGCATCAGCTCCACATGGGTATACCCCATCATTTTCACATACGGCGCAAGCTCATCGGCAAGCTCCCTGTAGCCAAGGAAGCTCCCGTCCGCATGCCGCATCCATGAGCCGAGGTGCAGCTCATACACGTTCAAAGGCGCCTTTCCCGCGGCAAACCGACTCCGGTACGACATCCACCCGCCGTCGCTCCAACGGAATTTCCGATCCGCCGTACAGCAGACCGAAGCCGTTTTGGGCGGCAGCTCACAGCGGACCGCATACGGATCCGCCTTCAGAAACTCCCCGGTATCGGTTCTGATTCTGAACTTATAAAGGGAGCCGTCCCCGAAAACGGATGCCGAAACGCTTCCCGTAAAAATACCGCCCTCACTGATCCGCGTCATCGGAACGCCCTCCGCCCATCCGTTAAAGTCCCCGCAGATAAACACCTCCCGTGCGCGCGGCGCCCATATGCGGAAAACAAAATTTCTCCCGATCCTGTGAACGCCCATATACCGATAAGCGCGATAATTGGTCCCCTGATGAAACAAATATACCGGAACATCATCGTACCGGTGCCGCTCTTCCTTCATGTACCCGACATCCTTTCTCCCGCGCGGGGCGGTGTTGTGCGATCTGAGACGCCCGGAGCATATGCTGACCGCGTCGGCTCCTGTCCGAAGCATACCATATCACATATTTCCCGCTTTTCGGCGCACTATCTGTCGCTGCGAAAGGTATTTTACGACAGAAGCCGCTCTTTCCGTCCGGATATCCGCAATATTCTCCGAAAAATACGGAAAATACGCGAAAACAGCCGCCCGGAAAACGGGGACGAATCAGAACATCCGGCGCATTCCCGCAGAAGGGCGCCCGCCTGATCCCCGCCTGAAAGTCAAGCGTGTTTTGTTGAACCGGGGCGCGGCAAAGAAGCAGCGGTTTCCCCTGAGAACGCAGCGAAAATAAAGCGCCTCCGCTGCCTGCGATGCTGCGGTCCTCTCTGACGCCGCAGGACAGGGCGGCACTTTCCGGAGCAATCCCCATCCGGACTACACGCGCGCCCCGGTCCCGGCATCGGCATACGCGGGCTTACAGCATCCGGTTCATCGCGGACCGTAAGGAAGGCTTTTCAGGCATTCCGGCAGATGCCGGAATTTCAAACGCTGTTTCCCCGCTTTTCGGATCCATGCAGACCCCGCAAGAAATACGCCGGCAGCACAGCGTCTGACGGAGAAAAAGACGCGGACTGCCGGAAAACCGGGAAGGAAGCGTCCGGTGCAGCATTTTTCGGCTGCACGGAATTCATTGCGCAGTAAAACACATGCCCCGCCTTCCGCCGACCGAAAAAACCAGAAGACCGTCCGCAAACACCAAAAAGCCTCCGCATGACCGGCATCATGCAGAGGCTTCGTCCGTTATTCCGTTTTAAAAATCAAGAGCAGCCGCGCGGGCAGCGCCGGCATAAGTTCACACAGACCGGCATTACGGTATTTTCTGAAGCAGCTTTCTGTTGCGGCAGATATCATACAGAATTGCGATCAGATATGCCTGAACCGTACAGACGACCAGCTCCTCCAGCACGCGCGGAACCCAGAGGATCAGAAAAGGTCTTCCGTGCCATGCCGTCAGATACCGCATCAGAATCCACGTATTGACCGTTGTCACCGCCACACCTGCGGCAGACACGGTAAGCGCAATTTCCGCAAAGCAGTCTCCCGCAGTTTTGCGCTTTCCCGCCACCAGAGAAACCGCCACCGCCAAAAGCCCGAGCAGCCCGACTAGCTCCAGTCCGACCGTTGCAAAATTGATATAGCCCGCAAGATACTTCCGGTACGTATCCGAGCTTTTTACGGATACGCCGTCCTTTTCCGTTGCTCCGTCCGAAAATTCCGGCACCGCACCGGAAAATGTGTCTGCCGCGCGGAAGGCAAAGCCGTATTGATCCGCAAATTTCTGTGCGGCAGAGTCCTCTTTTCCGCAGATCAGAACATCCCGCCGCTCTCCGAACGCCTCCTCGTCAATCGACTTGACCGAAGCCGGAATGATGCACTGCGTCATCCTTTCGCAAGCCGAAAACGCCTGCTTTCCGATCTTTGTCACATTACAGGAAACGCCGTCCAAAAGAACCTTTTCCGGAACCTCGACCGTCTCGCCGTCCGGCATTTTGCAAAGCGTCACCTGATCCCGGTTATACTGCGCAAGCCCCGTCACAAAGCGGCTCAGCGGCGAAAGCTCCGTCTTTTCCAGAACGCCTCTTGCAGGAAGCTCCTTCTGTACAGCCAGAAAGCCCCTTGTCACCCCATCGGAGGCAAGGCTGATATGCACTGCCGCACCGAGCGTGAGAAACAGCGCGCATACCGCAGACACCCCGCCGAGAAGCTTTTTCCGATCCATACGGCGGCTCCCCAGAAGGCGCCACAAAACGCCCTTCAAAAAGCCCCCCGCAAACGCAGTCAGCGTCAGCCACGGAATATACGCGCCCTCAGGCTTGATCAGATGACCCGCAAGATCGCAGATCATGCTTGCCGCGCCCCCGTAAAACGGTCCGAACAGAATCGCCGGAAACGCGGTTATGACGCCGGTCAGGCCGATCCGCATTCCGCCTGCCCCCAAAAACGGAATGGAGACGGAAAGGTACAGCTTTGCAACCACCGCAAGCGCGGTAAACACGCCGGTCAGCGTAAGACGGAGGAGCAGCGCATGCCGCGCCGTTCCGATTCTTTGGGATTCAGCCATAGAAAAAACCTCCTTTTGTGCATTCGTCGCTACATAAAGGAGGCGCCGGATGAAAGCGGGCAGCCCGCTGCCATCCGTTCCGATATGTAACAGCGGGATGCGGACCTTCAACCGCGATGCCTCTTCGTCCGCGCGGCAACTCCCCGTCCGCACGGCACTTAACGCCGAAGGTCCTACTCTGTCTTGTTTTAACATAAAATTCCGGAAATTCCGGTGAAACAGTATTCCGCCAAGGTTATCCTGCACTGCACGGCACAAAGTGTGTAAAGCGCCGCGCCGGGGCTGCCAAGCCCCGGAAAATCCTCGGCCGAGGATTTTCTGTGCGCATGATCCAATAAATTTAAGCAAAACTTCATGAATTTGACGGCAAAGCCGGCAAATTTGCAGAATGCGGCAGACCAGCTGCATCGATCCGGAAAACGGTATCCGCATTTATGATACACCAATCCAAGCCAAGCCTCATGAATTTGACAGCAAAGCCGGCAAATTTGCAAAATGCGGCAGACCAGCTGCATCGATCCGGAAAACGGTATCCGCATTTATGATACACCAATCCAAGCCAAGCCTCATGAATTTGACGGCAAAGCCGGCAAATTTGCAAAATGCGGCAGACCAGCTGCATCGATCCGGAAAACGGTATCCGCATTTAGTATACCACACTTTTCCCGCTCTGTCAATTGACAATGGCGCGGGATTATGCTATACTGTCCGTATTATCTCATCACGGAAAGGGGATCTCACCGCACCGAGGTCTCCGGCTGCCGCCGCACCGGGCGGCAAACCCAAAAATAAATAAGACCAAATAAGAAAGGCTGACTGTTATGCTGTTTGTTGAATTTGATCGCGTTGAACCGGGCGAGCTTTTGTTTCACGATACCTTCAGCGACCCCGATCTGTCGAAAAACTGGGAGATTTCCGGCGGAGACTGGCATGCCGGAGACGGCATCTGCCACGGAATCTATCGGGAAAACGCCGGCGGACTGATTTATTCTCACCGTCAGTTTCCCGGAGATATCATGCTGGACTTTTACGGAAAAATCATCTCCCCCTGCAACAATGACCTGAACTTCTCCTTCCGCGCCAAGGGATGGGACTATGAAAAAAACGATGCGGATACCGGATATATTGCCGGGCTGAACGGCTGGTACATCAACCGCACGGGCATCGAAAAATATCCGGGCTGCCACCTCAAGGCGCTCTGTCAGCACTTTGAAGCCAAGTCTGATGTGGAGTATCATATCCAGACCGGCATTGTCGGAAGCATTCTGTTCCTCGCCGTTGACGGTGAAATGATTCTGACGCTGGCGGACCCCGATCCGATCACGGCGCCGGACTGCTGCCGGGTAGGGCTTGGCACCTATTGCAGCCACATTGAATTCCGCGATTTCAAGGTATACCGTCCCAAGCTCACCTATACCCCCATGACCTATGTGCCGAAATTCTGAAAAGAGCGGGCGGCGCTTCCGCTGTGCCATTCTTGATATCGGCTCCAACACGGTAAAGCTGAACATCTATGAGGCGCCCTCCCCCGCAAAGCCTCCGTTTTCCGCAGCCACCCTTTTGTCACAGTCGCAGACTGTCGGACTGATCAATTATATCACAAACGGAATCCTTTCGGACGAGGGCATCGCGCGTCTGTGCGAAACCGTTTCCGCCTATGCCTCGCTCGCCCGCGATCTTTTGTGCAGCGAGATTATCTGCGTTGCCACGGCAAGTCTGCGCTTTATTTCAAACGGTCCGGCTGTGCTCTCCGCAGTGGAGCGGCAAAGCGGCTGCGGCATCCGCATTCTGTCCGGCGAGGAGGAGGCGGCGCTCAGCTTTGAAGCCGTCATGGCAAGCACCGGGACGCCCTGTGAAACCGGTTATGTCATTGATATGGGCGGAGGAAGCACCGAAATCGTCGGTTTTTCCGGCGGGCAGCCGCAGGACAAGGTCAGCCTGCCGTTCGGCTGTCTGTCGCTTCATAACCGTTTTATTTCCTCTGTGCTCCCCACCCGCCGTGAGCTTCATGAAGCGGCTGATTTCATTGACGGGCAGCTTGAAAGAATCGCATGGCTCGGCTCCTACGGGGATACGGCTTTTCTGGTCGGAGGCACAGCGCGGGCAGCGGGCAAGCTTCATTGCGAGATCTGCCGCAAACGGCTGTCAAACGACTACCGTATGCCTGCCGATCAGTTCCAGATGCTGTTCAGGAAGTATGCCGTCCCCGGCAGAAAGCGCATTCAGACCATGATCCGGGTCATTCCGGACCGGATTCACACCGTCCTTCCGGGACTGTGCGCCTACACCCATATTTTCGAAGCCGCAGGCATCCGCAATACCGTCATTTCCTTTGCCGGTGTCCGGGACGGCATGATCCTGCGCAGGATAAAGGAGGAAGCCCGCCTTGATTAAGGAAGAAAGCCGTCTGCAAAAGGACACGCTGTTTGAGGGAATCCTGTCCGTGCGCGCGCTTCTGGAGGCGTATGCCGCCGGCATAAACGACCGCAGGATCACACGCATCCTCTACGATGCCTCACGCCGGCAGGAAAAGGAGCTTGCATGGCTCCGCCACAGAGCCGAGGAATACGGCTTTTCTCTGGAAGCCGTGTCCTGTGAGGAGCTTGCGCAGATCACGGTCGGCACGACACACGGCGGCATTGCCGCATATGCCTCCGGGCGCACCTTTCCCGCCCTGTCCGAGGTGCTGAAAAGCCCTCTCAAAGCGCTTTACGTCATGCTGGAGGGAATCGAAGACCCCTATAACTTCGGCTATGCGATCAGGTCCCTGTACGCTGCCGGAGTCGCAGGCATCGTTTTATCTCCGCGCAACTGGATGAGCGCTGCCGGAATCGTCTGCCGTGCATCAGCCGGGGCATCGGAACGGATTCCGATCTATACCGCCGAGAGCGCCTCGGAGGCGGCTGCGTTCTTCCGCGGAACGGGCTGTACCGTTGTCTGCGCAGATCTGCGCGACTCCGTTTCGGTCTTCGATGCCGATATCGGACTGCCTGCCTTCCTGATCGTCGGAGGAGAAAAACGCGGCATCTCCCGCACCCTTCTGGAGCAGGCGGATCTGCGCGTGAAAATCGATTACGGGAGAGAATTCCCGCAGGCTCTTTCGGCTGCTTCCGCAGCATCCGTCATCGCCTTTGAAATTTTCAGAAAGAACAGAAAGCCGTAACCGCGCCTCCGGCAATCCTCCGACATTCCGAAAAAATTTTGCCGGGAGCGGACCGCGCCAAAAACGAAAAAGAATTTAAAAGACGCTGACCCCCACATTTTCCGGGCGCGTCTTTGTTTTATGCAGAAGCCGCCGGATTTTCGCGAAAGAGCAGCGTATTTCGACCGCCGGATACGCCTCTGCCGGAAGCCTCGCTCATCCAAAGCTTCTCCCCCGGTCTGGAAGAAAAAACGATGCCGCGGCTGTACCGCACACAGCTGCCGCCGACAGTCCCGATGCCCGGTCGGAGGCATGCTTTGGCCACCGCAGCCTGCGACAAGCCTGCCGCACTCCTTTTGCCGCCCGCTCCTCGCCTGCGCAAAATTCCGAAGCACCTGCGTTTGATCCGCCGATTTTGCGCCGCCGCGGCATCTGAACCGATACCGCCCAAAAAACACGGTCCGGTCCCCAAAGCCTGCAAAGCTCCCGCTCACAGGCATTTTTCCGTGCAGAAACAAAACGGGCAGCAGACCTCGGCAGAGAGCCTCCACGGGAGCAATGGCTCTGCCTGCATCACCCTTGCGGCTTTTGGCACGCGAAAAGGACCTCCGGCAGGGTTTTGCCCGCGAAGAGCTTTCACCCCGGAGCAAACCGGAACCGCCTCTCGCGCAAAGCATGCGCCGAAGCCTCCCTCGCGGGGCGCATAATCGTTTGCAGTCCTCAGAACCGGAGCCGAGACTGTGCCCCGGCAGGCGTACAGACCGCGCTTCGCCCTCCCGTCAAAGCATTTTTGTCCCCCGAAAAAGTAAATTTTCCCAACTGTTTTTCACAAAACCTCTTGCAATCCGAGGACATTTATGGTAAAATAGGAAACGGCAGGGATCGCCCGGCAAAGGTTTTTCTTTTGACCGAAATGAAAAACCGACAGAACCGGAGAAAACAGCGCAAGCGCCGTTTCCTCTTCCAAAGACAGCTTCTCCGTTTTCCAAACCCTCAGGAACGGATCAAGGGGGCTTTTTTTGCGGAAAGGCGGCATTTTCCGGTTTCGGCTGCGTTCCTGCCGCAACGTATTCTTTTTTTCGGAGGAGGAACATACCACATGAAAAAATTCAGACGTGCATTGTCTCTGCTGCTTGCCGTTCTGATGCTTCTGTCCGTGTCGTGCTTCTCGGTATCCTCGGAAGGTCCCGGGGATCGCCCGCAGAAGACACCGGCAAACGGCGTAAACGGACTGCATCTGAACAAGGTTTATGAGAACGGAAAGCTGACGCTTGAGGCTTATGTCACAGGAAAAAGCCAGACGCAGATCGTTGCACAGCCGACCGATATTGCCCTGGTCCTGGATGTCTCCGGTTCTATGTACGAAGCACCGGAAGACTATATCATCGGAGGAAAGTACTGGAACGATACCTTCATTCCGGTTGCCAACCGCGGAAACACGGAAGCGCTTGACACCGAATACGGTGCGGCGGAGGGCGTCTACTGGCTGAACAGCCTGAACTCTCTGGTCGGCGGAAGCAGAATCATCACAAAAATGCGCTATCTGAACGATAAATGGGAGTATTACGGTCTCGGCGGCGAATGGAAGACCGTTGACCAGTCCCAGTTCGGCAGCGGAAATATCTACATCAGCAAAATTGACGCGCTGAAGCTGGCTGCAAAACGCTTTGTCGATTCGGCGGCGGCATCTTCCGATCCGGAAAATCCCAACCGCATTTCGATCATTTCCTATGCCAGCGATAGCAGAGTTGTCATGGGTCTGACCAATGTGACGGAGGCGGATGCGCTGAAGCGCGCCATTGACGGTCTTCGTGCAGGCGGTGCAACCCGCTCCGACCTCGGCATGCGCAATGCGCAGAACATCCTGAGCGGAAATGAGCAGGGGCGCAAAAAAATCGCGATTCTGTTCACGGACGGAGACCCGACCTCCCGCAACGGATTTGAAGCCCGGGTTGCAAATGCGACCATCAGCACCAGCCACGACATGAAACAGTCCGGCGTAACCGTATATACGGTCGGCTGCTTTGCCGAGCGTCCGTCAGATACAAGCAGCACCGGCAAGTACATGAATGATGTCTCCTCCAACTACCCCGATGCCACCTCTTTGAACCGCAGCGGGACAAAGGCAGACAGCAAATATTATCAGACGGCTGCAACAAGCAGCGAGCTTTCCGAGATCTTCCGCACAATCAGCCAGGAGGTCGGCGGAGCCACACATATTCTGACCGAAACAGCCGTTTTGCAGGATGTCATTTCCGAATATTTTGATCTTCCCGCCAATGCCGGCAGCCTGATTGAGGTTCACACCGAAACCTGCACCGCCATTGATGAAAACGGCGCTCCCACAGCATGGGAACACGACCGCAACACCAACAACCCTTACCGTGCAACGGTTGATGCCTCCGCCAAGACCATTACCGTCACCGGCTTTGACTATTCCGCAAACTGGGTCGGATCCCACAGCGGCAAACCGGGCGGCAAAAAGCTTGTGATCGTCATTCCGATTGAGGATAACGGCACCGGTATCGGAACCGTTCCCACAAACGATTCCGGCTCCGGCATCATCGACGCCGGAGAAGAGATCGCACCCTTCCCGGTTCCGACCGCTGAATTCCCCTACTATACGATCAGACACGTACAGGGCGGAACGGTGGCAAAGGAGGAGCACATCCGGATCAGCGGCAAGGCTTCTCTGACTGCGGCTGTCCCGGAGGGCTACTTATACGGCGGTGCCTTCACGACCGCAGCCTGTGAAAGAGCCGATGTCTGCCGCTTCGCAGCAGGAGAAAACGCAACGGACTTTACGCCTGAAAACGGCGGTGTATACTATATCTGGGAGGTCAGCGATATCTATCTGACCCCTGCCAACTACAGCGTATGGCAGCATACCGGTGATGCCATCGGAACCAGACGCGTCACCAACCTGTTCTTCCTTGCGGCAATCGACCGCCTGGAATACAGCGCTGCCGGCTACACCGTAAACGGTGCGGATTATCTCGCACAGAAGGACGGCGAAAACATCGCAAGCGGCGTTGTTGACGCGCTTAAGGACGGTCAGCTCTATGACCGCATGTACGTCAAGAACGGATATCTGAAAGCATCCGCAAACGCGGATGTGGAACGCGATGACGGTTATATCGTATGCATGCAGGTTCCGAGCTTTGAAGCCTTCAAAACCGAGGGAGTGGTTTTCTCCCCCTACTGGATTACGCTTGACGGCATCAAGGTGACAGGCGGAAGCAGAACGCTGTCCTATCGCGGCGAGGGAACGACCGCATGGTATGAATACGCCGGAAAGGAAAGCGCAACCTCCGAGTCCGCTGCCGCTCCCGTTTATACGGCTCAGACTGCTGACACGCTGACGGCAATCGAGTGCTTTGCGCTTGATTTCAGCGCCGCTCCGGTTGATCTTGCGCCGGTTGAGCCTGTCAATCCGGTCGATCCCGTGAATCCTGTTGATCCCGTGGATCCTGTTGATCCGGTCGGTCCCGTTGACCCTGTGAACCCGATTGACCCCGTAGACCCGATTGACCCCGTGGATCCGGTCAAACCGGCTGACACGATTACCGTCACCGTCTATGACGGCGGCAGCGTCCGCTCTTTCACCGTAAAACCGGGTGATATCTCCGGAAGTCTCGTCTATGCAGGAGCGGAGGGCATGCTCTTTGCCGGATGGTATGCCGACAGAGAATGCACCGTTCCGGCAAGCCTGAAAAACGTTCAGGAAGATATCGCACTGTATGCACGCTATGTCAAAAGCTCCTGCCTGACCGTAAAATATCTGACGCACGGCTTCTTCCGTCCGCAGAGCGTTTCTCTGCTCTCCGTTGCAGAGCCGGGGAATTACACCGAGGTCGGCTTCATTGTCAACGGTGAAAAGCATGAGGCTGCTCTGGAAGCCTACGGATACGGGCTCACGCGCCTTCTGTTCGGACGGAGCACCTCCAAAAATGCACAGGTTATCCGCTGCGAATATTCCCTGCGGAATATGACAGCGGGCGATACGGTCACCGTCACCCCTTACTGGGTCACGGCAGACGGCACCGCAGTTTACGGCGCAACCCGCACCCTTACCTACACCGGGTACGGTCTGGAATAACGAAAGGAATATGCCATGGATATTTTGAACGCTGATCTCTCCGATGTGCTGGAGCAGAACGGAATCGACATTCCCACCTCCGGCGGCGGACATTTTGAAAGCATCGGTCCCGACCTGTATGCTGCAACCCTGCCGGACGGAAGACGAGTAATTCTGGACGGTTCAGGCAACATCAGAAGCATCGGATAACCGAACTGCGGCAGAGGATGGAGAGACAGCACGTTTCTCCCCTCTGCCGCTTCTGTCATAACCCCTTTTTCCAAGCCGGAAAAAGCGATACGGAATTGACCGGCAAGCTGCATGCGGCTCTGCTGCCCGGCAGATTCCGGTTTTCATAACCGATATCTGCACTTCCGCCGGATTTTCCCCTGCGGCAGCCGACCGCCCTCCTTTTTCCGAGCATTGCGTTCGACACGCCGTTTTCAGAGTATGCCATTCGACACACCGTTTGAAACGAATTGATACAAAACCGTAATATGATCAGAAAAACCATCCTTCTCGCAGATATCCCCATCGGAATTTCTCTGCGCGGAAAGCACTGTCCCCCCGTGCTCTCCCTCTATTCTACTCCGCTTCCGGCGCGATGCTCCGCAGAAGTCACAGCGGAAGCACTCTCCGCAGCAGTCCCTCACTATCCTGTCGGTGAATCCCATGAATATATCGAATTTATGGAGCTGTCCCTCGCGGTCTCTGATGCCCTTATTCCGTTCTCACGCGTCCTTTTCCACGGAACCGCATTTCTATGGAAGGAAAAAGCGTGGATTTTCTCGGCGCACAGCGGCACCGGCAAAACCACGCAGTATCTTCTCTGGAAGCTTCTGTTCGGCGATGAAATCCGGATTCTGAACGGAGACAAACCGTTTTTGTCCTTTCAGGATAACGGACGCATCTTGGTTCACTCCTCCCCCTGGATGGGAAAAGAAAACATGGGGCAGCTTGCATCCGCGCCGCTCGGCGGAATCATCCTTCTGCGGCAGGGGCAGGAGAATCACATACAAAGAATCGGTGCGAAGGAAGCTGCCGTTCCGCTTTTTACGCAATTTATGTTCAGCCGCCTGACCCCTGCCGACGTCGGGGCAGTCTGTGCGCTGGAGGAGCAGCTTTTGAATACCACGCCGCTGTGGCTTCTGACAAACAAAGGGGACGAAGCCTCCGCACGGCTCTGCCGCAATACCTTGACAAAGGAGGTTCTTTCATGAAAACCTATCGCCTTCATCCGGATGTCGTCCTTGCCCAGGTCTGCGGCGAAGCAATGCTCATCGCGGCGGGGTCGGCACGCGGAAAGCTTCCTTATGTGAAGGGAATCAATCCGGCAGGCGCTTATTTTTGGCGGCTTATGGAAAAGCAGACTGCCGAAGCCGAAATCGTCCGGCAGGTCATGCAGGATTTCGATGTTTCCGAAGAAACCGCCCATGCTGCGTTCCGGAAATTCTATGATATCCTGAAGAAAAACGGTTATTTATCCGAACAGGAAGAAAATCCGTAGCGCATCCGCCGTACCCTTCCCGATGCCCCCGCCGGGATGCTGCAATCAAACCGGTTCAGGTCGAAAATCATCTGCCCCTCCCCCTGTCCGCTGCTTCTACAGAAAACCCACCTCAAATCCTCCCGAAAGGAAGCTTTTCCCGCCGGAAAGCCCGGTCCTTCGCTATGACAAATGCACAGTCTGCTTTTCTTTATATACTCCGGTCGGAGCTGCAGCAAACGCCGCTTGAGACGGCGCTTCTGCCTGCCCTGACCGACTCCGAATGGAATGACCTGCTTGCCCTGTCTTATCGGCAGTTCCTCCTGCCGTTTGTGGTCGAGGCGCTCTTTGATGCCGGCATCTCCACGCTGCCCGCCCGTTTTTCGGAATACCGCCGGATCGCCGCCGCACAGGTCATACGGCAGGTGACGCAGTCCATTGAGTTCAAAGCCCTGTATCAAAAGCTGCGCGGAAAGGGACTTCATCCTGTTGTGGTAAAGGGAAGCCTGTGCAGCCGGCTCTACCCGCGTCAAAACTTCCGCATCAGCGCAGATGACGACCTGTATGTGCCGGAGGAAGAATTTTCGGACTGCCGCAGGGAGCTTCTTGCATACGGCTTATCACAGGATGTCTCCGGCGCCGATGCGGAAACAGCAGACGAAATCGGCTTCCGGGACGACAAGCGGTGCCTCTTTATCGAGCTGCACCGCCGCCTGTTCGACTCCGGTCCCGATGATCTGAACGCCTTCTTCCATACCTCCCTGAAGACCGAAGCGGAATCGGCAGACGGCATGCTCTCTCTCCCGCCGCACACCCATCTTTTATATCTCCTTCTGCACGCACGCAAGCACTTTATTGTCAGCGGAGTCGGTATCCGGCAGACCTGTGACATTGCGCTCTGGATAACCGCCCATGCGGAACACATTGACTGGCAGCTTCTGCTCCGGCAATGCCAAAGCGTCCATGCAGAGCTGTTTGCCGCGGCACAGTTTGAACTTGCGGAAGCCTATCTCGGCTTTCAGTTCCCCCTCCCCCCCGCTTGGCGTGCCATCCGGGTCGATCCGCTGCCCATGCTTGCCGATATGCTGGACGGAGGCGTACACGGTGCAAACAGCCTGACCAGACTGCACTCGTCCACAGTCACGCTGAATGCACTGAAGGCAAACCGCTCCGGAAAGCAGCCCGGTATCCTTCACAGCCTTTTTCCGGACAAAAAATACATGGAGGTGCGTTACCCGTACCTCCGGAAGCATCCCCTGCTCCTCCCTGCCGCATGGATATCAAGATTTTTCCGCTATGCAGCCGAAATGAGAACACATCCGGACGACAGCGCAGGCGCAAGTCTCCGGCTTGCCCAAAGCAGGATTCGCCTTTTGCGGCAATACGGCATTCTGTAGCCTGCACGCATACTGTATTACGCCGGAAATGGAGTCTGCCCTTCGGCATCGGTTTGGACAGCGAACACCCCTGTTTTGCCACTGAAAAAACGAAAAAGCAAAGGATGCGGGCAAAAGCGCCAAGACAGCATCAAAAATGCCGAAATCCAGCCCGACATTTCAGATGGGCTGTTAAAGCCATCAAATTTATAACAGCCCTCCGCAGACGGCTTCGCCCAAATCAGACCCGGCTTGCGCCGCCGCGTGCTGCCCAGATATGCCTTTGAAATTCGTCAAAGGACAGGCTTTGCGGCGGTACAGATACCCCACATATTACAAAAACCCTGAAATGGAGGCATGCGCCTGCCGTTCAGGGTTTTTTCTTCGGAATGTGCCATAAGAGGCTTCGTATTTCTTATCCCGGCAACCTGTCTCCCCGCCTTATTTCCGGCGCCATGTGTTCAGGCACAGTTGTCAGCTGCCAATCCCATGCTTCCGGCGTCCCGTTTTAAGCCGGCAGACGCTCTTTGACCGGCTGCCGTCCTTTTACTGCCGGTCTGCCTGAAAGGAGGCAGTCTGAAAAGCAGACGGAAGCATTCGCCAAAAGCCGGAGGTTCAGCCGCAGCCCGGAGCAGCGCCTCGTTGCCTGCGGCTATTGAATGCTGGAAAGATCATAGGGCGTTGTCTGATATACAAAATAGTTCAGCCAGTTGGAATAGAGCAGATTGGCGTGGGAACGCCACGTGACAAGAGGCTCTCTGGTGTCATCATCGCCCGGAAAATAATGCACCGGCGGCTCTACAGCCATTCCGCGCTTTTTATCCCGCAGATATTCCTTTTTCAGGGTATCCGCATCATACTCCGAATGCCCGGTAATGAAAATCTGTTTGCCGTCCTTGGTCATGGCTGCGTACACGCCGGCTTCCGGCGAGCTTGCCAGGATCCGGATTCCGGGAACCGCTTCGATATCCTCCCGCCGCACCGTTGTATGGCGCGAATGCGGCGCCATGAAGGCGTCATCAAAGCCGCGCAGCAGAATCGCATTCCGGTATTCCACCACATGCCGGAACACGCCGGACAGCTTCTGCGGCAAGGGCACCTTCGGAATGCCGAAATGATAGTACAGTCCTGCCTGTGCACCCCAGCAGATATGAAACGTGCTGTGTACATGGGTTTTCGTCCATTCAAAAATATCGCACAGCTCCTCCCAGTATTCCACCTCTTCAAAGGGCAGCTGCTCAACCGGTGCGCCGGTGACAATCATGCCGTCATACCGGTTCTCTCTGACCTCCCGAAAGGTTTTGTAAAAAGCGAGGAGATGATCCTCCGGTGTGTTTTTGGATTTGTGACTCTCCGTATAGAGCAGATCCATCTCCACCTGAAGCGGTGTGTTTCCGAGCAGTCTGGCAAGCTGCGTTTCCGTATCAATCTTGGTGGGCATCAGATTCAGAAGCAGGATGCGGAGCGGACGGATATCCTGTGTGACGGCACGGGTTTCGGTCATCACAAATATATTTTCCTTGGTCAGCGTTTCCACGGCGGGAAGGTGATTCGGGATTTTGATCGGCATATACGGAATTCCTTTCGTCAGATATCATCGTTGCTGTGTTTCCGGCAAAACAGCCGCCGGACGGAAAAGCTCCGATTCCGCCGTGCCATCAGGCAGCGGTAAACCGGGGCATTCCCTGTTGTTTCATTCTATTCTTCTGCGCTTCCTGCAATACCCGCTATCCGGTCGGAGCCGCAGCATTCCGCGCATCAAAGCCGGATTCGGGTCAAAGGCGGAGCAGTCGGCTCCGATGCAAGGCTCAAAGCTGCTCCAGCGCCTGCTCTATATCCGCGATCAGGTCCGAAGCGCTCTCCAGACCGCAGGAGAAGCGGACAAGATCCGGAGAAACCCCCGCAGCCTCCAGCTCCGCATCGTTCATCTGGCGGTGCGTTGTGCTTGCCGGGTGCAGACAGCAGGTGCGGGCGTCCGCCACATGCGTCTCAATCGCAGCAAGCCGCAGATGCCGCATAAACTGCTCCGCAGCCTCTCTTCCGCCCGCAACGCCGAAGCTGACCACCCCGCAGGAGCCGCTGGGCAGATACTTTTGCGAAAGAGCATAGTCGCTCCCCGACGGCAGTCCCGGATACACGACCCATTTGATTTTCGGATGCTTTTCCAGATAGGAAGCCACTGCCATTCCGTTCTCGCAGTGCCGCTTCATCCTGACATGCAGACTCTCCAGCCCTAGATTCAGAAGAAATGCACTCTGCGGAGAAGGCGTGGATCCAAAATCCCGCATCAGCTGCGCAGTCGCCTTCACAATATAGCCGCCTGCGTTCCCGAACTTTTCGGCATATGTGATGCCGTGATAGCTTTCGTCCGGCGTGCACAGTCCCGGAAACCGCTCTGCATGCGCCATCCAGTCAAATTTGCCGGAGTCCACAATGCATCCGCCGACAGCTGCCCCATGCCCGTCCATATACTTTGTGGTAGAGTGCGTCACAATATCCGCTCCCCATTCAAACGGACGGCAATTCACCGGCGTAGCAAAGGTATTGTCTACAATCAGCGGAACGCCGTGCCGGTGAGCAGCTGCGGCAAACCGCTCTATATCAAGTACAGTCAAGGCGGGATTGGCAATCGTTTCACCGAAAACAGCCTTGGTGTTCGGGCGAAACGCGGCGTCCAGCTCTTCGTCCGTGGCATGCGGAGAAAGGAAGGTAAACGATACCCCCATCTTTTTCATCGTGACCGCAAACAGATTATAGGTTCCGCCGTAGATGGACGAGGAAGCCACCACATGATCCCCGCAGGACGCGATATTGAACACCGCATAGAAGTTCGCAGCCTGCCCGGAGGAGGTCAGCATTGCAGCTGTCCCTCCCTCCAGCTGAGCGATCTTGGCAGCGACATGATCGCAGGTCGGATTTTGGAGCCGCGAATAGAAATATCCGGATGCCTCCAGGTCAAACAGCTTTCCCATATCCTCCCCGGTTGCATACTGAAACGTTGTGCTCTGAACAATCGGAATCTGTCTCGGCTCTCCGTTTGACGGTGTATAGCCGCCCTGTACGCATACGGTATCCAGCTCTCTTTTTTCCTTCATCTCAAACCTCCACTCTCCAGCCGAACGGGTCTGCGGTCTTTCCCCACTGAATGCCCGTCAGCGTATCATAAAGTCTCTGTGTCAGAGCGCCGATTCTGCCGTCTCCGATCTGCATCACATCTTCCTTATAGCGCAGACGCCCGACCGGGGAAATCACCGCCGCCGTGCCGGTTCCGAATACCTCCTCCAGTGTGCCGTCCTCCGCAGCCTTCACAAGCTCATCCACCGAGATTTTCTTTTCCTCGGCGGGAATGCCCCATTGCCGGCAAAGCGCCAATACGGAATTCCGGGTGATTCCGGGCAGAATACTGCCGTTCAGCGCCGGAGTGAGCACCGTCCCCTTGATTTTGAAGAAGATATTCATTGCGCCTACCTCTTCAATATATTTCCGCTCCACACCGTCCAGCCAAAGCACCTGCGAAAATCCGCTGTCATGCGCCTTCACCTGTGCGATCAAAGACGCGGCATAGTTGCCTCCCGTTTTGGCATAGCCCATACCGCCGCGCACCGCGCGCACATATTCGTCCTCGATCCAGATTCCGACCGGGGCAAGTCCGCTTTCGTAGTATGCGCCGGACGGGGAAAGAATAACGATAAACAGATAGGTCTTTGAGGGGGCTACCCCTAAAAACGCATCGGTTGCAATGATAAACGGACGGATATAGAGCGAGGCACCCTCATCCTCCGGAATCCAGTCTCTGTCCACATCCACTACGGTCCTGATCGCCTGAACAAAATCCTCCTCTGGAATCTGCGGGATGCAGAGCCGGTCGCAGGAGTCAACCGCGCGGCGGGCATTCATATCGGGGCGGAACAGATATACCTTCCCGTCACGTCCCTTATATGCCTTCAAGCCCTCAAACATTTCCTGTCCGTAATGAAATACCATTGACGCAGGAGAGAGCGTCAGGCTCCCGAACGGCACCACGCGGGGATCGTGCCAGCCCTTCCCCTCTGTGTAGTTCATCAGAAACATATGGTCGGTGAAGATGTGTCCGAAGCCGAGCTTTTCCCCTTTTTCCGGCTTTTTTTTCGGGCTTTCCGTCTTTTCGATCTTAATTTGCAGCATGTTGATCACTCCTCATCCATATATAGATATTCTGCTTCATTCTCTGTGCGGGTTTTTAAAAGAGGGACAGCCATCCTGCCGGAATGCTCTTCCAGGGCGGTCTCCGGGCTTCCCTCCGCCGCAGCAGTGAAGCGCTCTGACAAACGGAAAACGGCATGCGCGGGGAGATCATAAGAAACCGGCGTTTCAAAAAAGCCGCATTCAAGCTCACGGCTGTGCTTTCAGCCTGTCTCTTGCCGCATGATGCCCATGTCCCCTTCAAAACAAAAACCCGCCCCAAAGTTAAAACCTTGAGACGGGCATCATCCTTGATATCCCGCGGCACCACTCAAATTGCCCCGAAGCCCTCACAATCACTGCTCCGGAACCGCCTTTCGGACTCTGACAAGTCCTATGCACTGACGCGGCAATCACGGGAAACCCTCCTTGTCCCCGCCGCAAACCAATCGCGGTGAGGCATTCGGATCTCCGACTCGGAAGCGATAGAACCCTAACGTTCCTTTACCGCAATCGCACCGTCTGCGGCTCTCTGTGAAATTTCCGTTATTTCCGTCTTCGTCATTGTCTTTCATTTAAATGCATTGTAGCAGATACTGCGCGTTCTGTCAAGTGTTTTTCGGAAGAAACCGCTTCTTTGTGCAGACGCACAAAAACATCCCGAAAACCGTCCGTCTTTCTGCCCACTTTATCGCCGCACCGAAGCAGGAACCCTGCCTCAAAGCCGCACTCAAACCGCTCCGGAGATCGGTTCAGAGCCATATGCCGCTCAAACGGAAAGCGCTTCCTCCAGCCGGGCGCGGATTGCCTTGATGAATGCAAGCGAATTCACTGCCTGCACCTGCTTTCCGCCGGAAACCAGCCCGGAAAGGTCCTTTGTCATAATACCGTCGTCAAGCGTGCGGAGGCAAGCAGCCTCCAGCTTATCGGCATATGCGGCAAGCTCAGGCAGAGCATCCAGTTCTCCGCGTTTGCGCAAGGCACCGCTCCATGCAAAAATCGTTGCCATCGGATTGGTGGAGGTTTCTTCTCCCTTCAGATACCGGTAATAATGACGTGTCACCGTTCCGTGTGCCGCTTCATATTCATACTTTCCGTCCGGGGACACCAGAACAGAGGTCATCATCGCAAGCGAGCCGAACGCGGTCGATACCATGTCGCTCATAACATCGCCGTCATAGTTTTTGCACGCCCAGATAAAGCCGCCCTCGCTCCGGATCACGCGGGCAACAGCGTCATCGATGAGCGTATAAAAATACGTAATACCGAGCTCTTCAAAGGTCTTTCGATACTCCTGCTCATAAATTTCCTCAAAAATCAGCTTAAAGGTCTGATCATACTGCTTGGAGATCGTATCCTTTGTGGAGAACCACAAATCCTGCTTTGTGGCTATCGCATAGCGGAAGCACGCATGCGCAAAGGAACGGATGGAGGAGTCCTTATTATACTGCCCCTGCAATACGCCGGGGCATTCAAAATCATATACCGTTTCGCGGAAGCACTCCCTGCCCGCCTCATCCGTAAAGAGCAGCTCGGCGCGTCCCTTGCCGGGGACCCGGAATTCCGTTGCTTTATAAACATCGCCGTACGCATGACGCGCAATGGTGATCGGCTTTTTCCATGTCCGGACAGCCGGCTTGATCGAATCGATCAGAATCGGCGCGCGAAATACTGTTCCGTCCATAATCGCCCGGATCGTTCCGTTCGGGCTCTTCCACATGTTTGTCAGGCGATATTCCTCCACACGCTGCCGGTTCGGCGTAATGGTCGCGCACTTTACGGCAACGCCGTATTTTTTTGCGGCATAGGCACTGTCAAGCGTCACCTGATCGTGCGTTTTTTCCCGTTCAACCAGAGAAAGATCATAATATTCCGTCTTCAGGTCAACAAACGGCAAAATCAGCTCGTCCTTGATCATTTTCCAGAGCACTCTGGTCATTTCGTCTCCGTCCATCTCAACGAGAGGCGTTTTCATTTCGATTTTCTGCATGATACTCTCCATTCTGCCGCAAGGCAAATCAAGTCAAAATTATTCCGTGGATGTTCCGGCAGCCGTCAAAAATCAGACTCCGAAGCTCTGCCGAGGCAATGTCCCCCGAGGCGCTTTGTCTCTCTTCGCCGGAGCCGCGCCCGAGGACCCGGTTCTCACTCCCCTGCACACGGTCGGAAAAGCGCCGTAAGCGCTTTTCGTTGGCGCAAACGCGCTTTCCGTTCAGCTTCCGAGTGTGCCGCTTTGCGCCGATGAGACCTCACTTCCCCGCATACGGTCGGAAAAGCGCCGTGTGCGCTTTTCGTTGGCGCAAACACGCCTTCCGTTCAGCTTCCGAGTGTGCCGCTTTGCGCCGATGAGACCTCACTTCCCCGCATACGGTCGGAAAAGCGCCGTGTGCGCTTTTCGTTGGCGCAAACACGCCTTCCGTTCAGCTTCCGAGTGTGCCGCTTTGCGCCGTGTACTTCAACAGCCCGCCCGCGCGCAGCATCGCGATCTGCCGCGGAGAGAAGGAGCAGACAAGCGGAATTTTCTCGCCGGTCGTAAGGTCTGTCAGTGTTGCCTTTCCGGTTTCGATCGCTTCGAACAGGTGATCCAGAGAAAGCATATCGCCCTGCGTCAGCCTGTCATAATCCGCAGGATCCGCAAAGGTCAGGGGCAGAATGCCGGCATTGATCAGGTTCGCAGCGTGAATCCGCGCAAAGCTTTTGGCGATTACTGCCCGGACTCCGAGATACAGAGGCACCAGCGCGGCATGCTCACGCGAGGAGCCCTGCCCGTAGTTGCTTCCGCCGACCAGAATGGAGGTACCGTTCTGCCGTGCGCGCTCTGCAAAGCTCTCATCGCAGACCGCAAAGCAGAAGCGGGACAGATACGGAATGTTGGATCTGTAGGGCAGTATCTTGGCTCCGGCGGGCATGATATGATCCGTTGTGATATTATCACCGACCTTAAGCGTCAGAGCTGCCTGAATCGTATCGGTCAGCGGGTATGTATCCGGGAAAGGCTTGATATTGGGTCCGCGGAGCACCTCAAGCGCCCCCGCTTCCGTCTCGTCTGCGGGCAGCACGACGGCACTGTCATCAATCCGGAAGGTCTCCGGCATGCTGATCTCGGGATAATCGCCGAGCGTGCGCGGATCGGTGATGTGTCCGGTCAAAGCGGACGCGGCAGCAACCTCCGGCGAAACCAGATAGACCTGTGCATCCCTGGTTCCGCTCCGCCCCTCAAAATTGCGGTTGAAGGTGCGCAGCGATACTCCGCCGGAATTCGGAGAAAAGCCCATTCCGATGCAGGGACCGCAGGCACACTCCAGAAGCCGCGCCCCGGAGGCAAGAATATCCGTCAGCGCCCCGCAATCGGCAAGCATCGTAAGGACCTGCTTGGAGCCGGGCGAGACCGAAAGACTGACCGAATCCGCAATTTTCTTCCCCTTCAGAATCGCGGCAACCCGCAGCATATCCCGCAAAGAGGAGTTTGTGCAGGAGCCGATGCACACCTGGTCCACACGCACATCGGAAAGCTCCTCAGCCGTCCGGATACGGTCCGGGCTGTGCGGACATGCCAGAAGAGGCTTCAGCGCAGACAGATCAATATCGATCGTCCGATCGTATTCGGCATCCGGGTCCGCGCAGATCGGCACGAAGTCCTCTGCTCTTCCCTGTGCCGCAAGAAATGCCTTCGTAATATCATCGGACGGAAATACGGAGGTCGTTGCGCCAAGCTCCGTCCCCATGTTGGTGATGGTCGCGCGCTCCGGCACGGAAAGTGTTTTGACACCCTCCCCGCCCCATTCGATGATATAGCCGACGCCGCCCTTGACCGACAGGATCCGCAGAAGCTCCAGACTGACATCCTTGGCGCTGACCCACGGTCTGAGGCGTCCCGTCAGATTGACGCGGATCATCTTCGGCATGACAATATAATAAGCGCCGCCCCCCATTGCAACCGCAACATCCATTCCGCCCGCGCCCATCGCAAGCATGCCGATGCCTCCGCCGGTCGGGGTATGGCTGTCAGAGCCAATCAGGGTCTTGCCCGGCTTGCCGAAGCGCTCCAGATGCACCTGATGGCAGATTCCGTTGCCGGGACGGGAAAAACGAAGTCCGTATTTTTTGGCAACCGACTGAATATACCGGTGATCATCCGCATTTTCAAAACCGGACTGCAATGTATTGTGATCCACATATGCCACCGACAGCTCCGTTCTGACCCGCGGAATACCGATGGATTCAAATTCCAGATATGCCATCGTTCCGGTCGCGTCCTGCGTCAGCGTCTGATCAATCCGGAGCGCAATCTCCCTGCCCGGAACCATCTCGCCCTCCAGCAAATGCGCCTTGATAATCTTCTGTGCAATCGTAAGTCCCATTGTCCGTCTTCCCTTCCGTTCCTTCCGGTCTGTTTTCAATTGACCGCCGCGCCTTACAGCTTCAGCGTGGCAAGAATACTTTTCTTTGCATGCTCAATGTGGAGCACTGTGCGCTCCTCAGCAAGCTTTGCATCGTGTGCCGCAATGGCATCAAATATCGCCCGATGCTCCGCCGCTGCTTCCCGTGCGCGTCCCGGATCCTCCACCGAGATTTTCCGGTACCGCAGCATCTTCCGATGCATTGCAGTCAGCACAGAGCGAAGCGTGCGCCGTCCGCAAAACGCAAAAATCAGCTCATGAAACTGTGAATCCATGTCGCGGATATGCCCTGCCGCGTTTTTTTCCGTATAGAACTCCTGAAGCTCCAGCGTTTCACGCAGCGTCTGAAGCTGCGCTTCCGTGATGACAGACGCGCAGATATTCGCAGAAAGACCCTCCAGCCGGAGCCGAATGTCCAGAACATCCCGCACATCCTCCTCGGTAATACCGACCACGCGCATTCCTTTCCCGGATTCCTCCAGAAGTTCCTCCTGCATCAGGCGGTTCAGTGCTTCCCGCACCGGGGTTCTGCTGACGCCGAGCTTTTCCGAAATACGCTGCTCCGTCAAAAGCTCTCCGCGCCCAAGCGTTCCGCTCAGAATATCCGATTCTAGAATTCCGAATACGTAATCTGCCCGCGAGCCTTTTCTTTCGCCGCTCTCCATCTCATCCGATTCCTGTTTCCGCAAGCTCCCCGACCTTCCTCCGGATCTCCTTGGAGGTCAGCGGTGTCTGGCGGCCCTTCTCATATTCTTCGTCCACCCATTCCTTCAGCTTGATGACCAGCGGATCCCGCTTGTCAAGCTTTCTGCCATCAGCCATGGGAAGATTTTCATTCAGCCAGTATGCGATTCCGGCAAGCCCGGAGGTCTTGGTGATCGTCACACCCGCACTGCGGTTCAGAAGCTTTTTCGTATTGAATATATTGTAGATTTCCTCATCCTTCATCAGTCCGTCCGCATGAATGCCCGCGCGGGTCACATTGAAATTCCGTCCCACAAAGGGGGTCATTTCCGGAATGTCGATGTGTATCTCGTTTTTGAAATACTCCGCGATTTCGGTGATTGCCGTTGTATCCATTCCGTCCAGCGTACCGCGAAAGGAGGCGTATTCGAACACCATCGCCTCAAGCGGAATATTTCCGGTTCTCTCTCCGATTCCCAGAAGCGAGCAGTTGACAGCGGATGCACCGTACAGCCATGCGGTTGCAGCGTTGCTGACCGCCTTGTAGAAGTCATTGTGTCCGTGCCACTCAATCATCTCGCTCGGCACGTTGGCATAATGCAGAAGTCCGTAAATAATGCCCGGTACGCTGCGCGGAATCGCGACCTCCGGATACGGCACGCCGTATCCCATGGTATCGCAGGCACGGATCTTTACCGGAATTCCCGCATCCTCCGACATTTTCTGCAGCTCGTTCACAAACGGCACCACAAAGCCGTACAGATCGGCGCGGGTAATGTCCTCCAGATGGCAGCGCGGCATGATCCCCGCCTCAAAAGCGGCAGCGACCGTCTTCAGGTAATAGTTCATTGCCTCACGGCGCGTCATCTTCATTTTTTTGAAAATATGGTAATCCGACGCGCTGGCAAGAATGCCGGTTTCCTTGATATTCAGATCCTTGACAAGCCGGAAGTCCTCCTTGGTGGCGCGGATCCATGTGGTGATTTCCGGAAATTTCAGTCCAAGCTCCTGGCATGCCAAAAGCGCCTCCCGGTCCTTTTCGCTGTATATAAAGAACTCCGTCTGCCGGATCAGCCCCTTCGGACCGCCCAGCCGGGACATCAGCTTATACAAATCGACAATCTGTTTCACCGTATACGGCTCCACGGACTGCTGACCGTCACGGAAGGTTGTGTCCGTAATCCAGATTTCGGACGGCATGGAAATCGGCACGCGCCGGTGGTTGAACGGCATCTTCGGCACTTCATCATAGCTGTATATATCCCGGTACAGATTCGGCTCGCTGACGTCCTGAAGCTGATAATGGTAGGATTTTTGTTCCAATAAGTTTGTTTTTTCTGACATCTCAAGCATAGCCTGTTCCTCCTTGGTATAAGAGACCATTGTATTAATGTATACAAGTATACATCACAAATTGATTTCTGTCAAGCACTTTTTGAATATTTTGAATTGCAATCCTGCATAATGTGCAAAGAACGCCAGAATTCAGAAAATAATTCAGCCCAAATCGTAGGATAAGAACTGCAAACCTTCATTTCAGCATCCGAGTCAGGCAAAACGCACCTCCGCACCGCATCCTCGGATAACAAAAAAGTCCGATTTATCCCGCCTCCAAGCTCTGCTGCGGCTTCGGCGCCGAGCCGGTATTTCCGCATTTCCGTCTGCCATCGCTCCGGCAGAGGCATTCGGAAGCCTTCCGGCAGCTTCCTCCGGACAGCGCTCCCGCCCTCCTCCGATTCGGCAGACCCCCCGTCCCGCCATGACTTCCGATCGCAGTCGGTACTGTCTTTTCAAACGGAACCGGAAAACGCTTTATGATCATACTATTATTCTGAAAAGAATCATATGCACCGCCGCGAAGCATTGCCGCAATGGATACGGCGCACAGCCTTGGCGGACATACGACTTCCCGGATAAGCAAACCGCATCCGCTTCAAAAGCCGGAAGGAACGGCGGTTTTTCAGCCGACCTCACGCGCCCCGCTTTTCTTCTTATACCAATCATATAAATTAAAAACGATTTGTTAAAAATTCACAAAAAATATGTATGGTTTTTGAACAATCAAAGAATTGACGCAAATTCCGCCACATGTTATAATGGATAAAATGATTTGACAAACGGCAAATCCGCATTCGCACTTTCCGTTTTCCGCATACTCCCGGACATAAATTCTCTGCGGCGCTCAGATACCGCAAAGAGCGTTTTCCCGTTTCCGGGACTGCGGCTTTCTGCATTGCCTTACATGCATTCCGTCAGTGCGGAGAATACTCTCTGCGTTTTTGTTCCGTTTGAACAAATCGGCATGAATGACCGAACCGTCACGCTTCATATACGTCATTCAGTTTGTCATTCAGGAAGGAGTATCTGATGAAAAAAGCGAACATTATCAAGCTGTTATCTGTCATCCTGCTGATAGCGACCTTTGCAACAGCCCTGGCGTCCTGCCAGAAGGAGCCTGTTTCCCCGAGCGATACCACCCCTGGCCCCGGAAAGGCAGAAGAATCCGCAGAGGTAAAGGCGGATCTTCCGGATAAGAACTGGGGGGGAACGGTATTCCATGTTCTGCACTGGGAAAATACCTCCTGGCCGGAACGCGCCTGCAAGGACATCGCCGTGGAGGAACAGACCGGCGACCCGATCAATGATGCGGTGTACCTGCGCAACTCGGCACTGAAGCAGAAATACAATTTTGTTGTCGAGTTGGAAAACATGGATCAGAATGCCCTCATTGACGCCCTCACAAGAGCTGTTTCCACCAACGACGATTACTACGATCTGGTATATGCCAGACTGAACGATGTTCCCAACACCGTTATGAAGGGATATTTCCTGGATTTCGAAACCTCGTTCACCAAGTATGTCAATCTGGATAAGCCGTATTGGGATCAGGATACCAGAAAGGACCTTTCTTTTGCACACAAGGTGTATCTGATGGCTTCCTCCATCAACATCAGCGATGAGGATGCTACCGCCGCACTCCTCTTCAACAAGACCATCGCAGAGGACTCCAAGATCAACGTCAGCGAGCTGTACAAGACGGCAGCGGACGGAAAATGGACCATGGATCTTTTGTATGAGTATATGAGACAGGGCAAAAAGGACTCCAACGGTGACCAGGTCATCGACGAGAATGACCAGTACGGTTTCCTCGGCGGTCACGACGTCATGATGAGCTTCTTCTTCGGCGGGGGCGGAAGAATGACCAAAAAAGACGAAAACGACCTGCCAGTCTATACCTTTGCAACCGAGGAAAACTATAACATCATCTTCAAAATCTGCGACATCATGTACGATGAGGCGTTTTTGAATCACCACCTGATCAACAATGTCGCCGATGACTACTACAGAAGCCTCTTCGCAGATAAGAAGGGTCTCTTCTATTGGAGCCGTATGGATGACTGCACCGCACTGCGCTCGGTAGAGGACTTTGATTTCGGTATCCTTCCGATCCCGAAATATTCAGAGTCTCAGGAGAATTATATTTCGCTGGTTTCACAGCATACCATGGGTCTGATGTCCGTGCTCAACATCGTCTCTGACAGAGACCGCGTCGGATTCATCATGGAGGCGCTTGCCGGTGCGTCCTACTATAAGCTCAAGGAAGCCTATTACGATAAGGCGCTGAAGGGCAGAGGCACCCGTGACTTTGAGTCTCAGGATATGCTTGATCTGATTTTTGCACACCGTTCGTTTGACGTCGGCGAAATCTTCAACTTCGGCGGTTTTGCAGAGGCATTCCTGAAATTTGCCGCAACAAAGGATAAAAATATCGCTTCTCTGTACGGCAAATATGATGCAAAGATCACCAAGGCAATCGAAAACTTCCAGGAGCAGATCGACAAGATGGAGAATATTGATTCCTAATCCCGATTTTCCGGACAGGAGCCAATAATACAGCAAAAGGGCGGCGCATGAAAGCTCAGACAAGGCTTTCATGCGCCGCCTTTGACTGAACCCCGCAGTCTGACGCAGCCTGCTCGCCGTAAGGGAGCCGAAAAGGACACAAACAGGAGAACAGCTGACTCCGTCAAGATTTCAAACCGGTCCCGCCTCCGGGCTTGTTCAATGCTGCCGCCGCGGCAAGAATCACGGCATCACCGACCGCCATGCAGGAGCCGTAAAACGCAGCGGAGGCAGTCCCCCGGCATTTTCCCCTCCGGCAGCATCGGAGATACGACTAAAACCCTTACAGCCCTTCACAAAGGCATACGCCGGCGGAGCCATTGTCCGCACAGGAAAATTCAGCCGGAAGGATAAATTTTCTTGCAATTTACCCACCGATATGGTATCATATTATAATGGTGGAATGATACGATCCATGCATCCACACGATATCAAACAAAAGTTGAGGAATCTAATTTGAGTACACTACAGGATGAAATCAAAAGACGCCGGACCTTTGCCATCATTTCGCATCCTGACGCAGGAAAAACAACCCTGACCGAGAAGTTTCTCCTATACGGCGGAGCCATTCAGTCTGCCGGCTCCGTAAAAGGAAAGGCATCGGATCATCACGCGGTCTCCGACTGGATGGAGCTTGAAAAGCAGCGCGGGATTTCGATCACCTCCTCCGTGATGCAGTTTGAATATGAAGGCTACTGCATCAATATTCTGGACACCCCCGGTCACCAGGACTTCTCGGAGGATACGTACCGCACCCTGATGGCAGCAGACAGCGCCGTCATGGTCATTGATGCCGCAAAAGGCATCGAGCCGCAGACCAGAAAGCTCTTCAAGGTCTGCGCCATGCGCGGCATTCCGATTTTCACATTCATCAACAAAATGGACCGCGAAGCCCGCGATCCGTTTGATCTGCTGGACGAGCTGGAACGTGAATTCGGCATTATGACTTATGCGGTCAACTGGCCGATCGGCTGCGGACAGGATTTCCGGGGTGTTTACGACCGGGACAAGCATGAGATCCTTGCGTTTCAGGAATTTCATCGCGGCAGCAAACGTCTGAAGGGAATTTCCTGCGACATTTCTGACACAGTGCAGCTGGATGCACTGATCGGCGAACGCCTGCGCACAGAGCTTACCGAGCAGGTGGAGCTTTTGGACGGCGCATCCTTTGATTTTGATCTGGAAAAGGTGCAAAACGGCAAGCTCTCCCCCGTCTTTTTCGGCTCTGCACTGAACAATTTCGGGATTGAACCTTTCCTTGAGAATTTTTTAAAAATGACCACCGCACCGCTTCCCAGAACCGCCTCTGACGGCACCTCCGTTGACCCGTTTGACCCGCATTTTTCCGCTTTTGTGTTTAAAATTCAGGCAAACATGAATAAAGCGCACCGCGACCGGATCGCATTTATGCGCATTTGCTCGGGCAGATTTGAACGCGGAACGGAATACTATCACGTTCAGGAGCGCAAGAGCATCAAGCTCTCACAGCCGCAGCAGCTGATGGCGCAGGAGCGGGAAATCATCAATGAAGCCTATGCAGGCGATATTATCGGCGTATTTGACCCCGGAATTTTCCGGATCGGAGACACCGTGTGCGATGCTGCCCGCAAGGTGACCTATGAGGGCATCCCCACCTTTGCACCGGAGCACTTTGCTTTGGTTGAGCAGACAGACTCCATGAAGCGCAAGCAATTTGCCAAGGGCATGAACCAGATCGCACAGGAGGGCGCCATTCAGATTTTCTTTGAGCCGGGTGCAGGTCTGGAGCGCGTCATTGTAGGCGTGGTCGGCGTTCTGCAATTTGAGGTATTGGAATACCGCCTGAAAAACGAATACGGCGTCGATGTCCGCCGCACGCCCCTGCCCTATGAGCACATTCGCTGGCTCGGCGGAGGCGACGAGGTGAACCCGACCAAGCTGAACCTCACCTCCGACACGAAGCTGGTGCAGGATTTCCGGAAAAACAACCTCCTGATCTTCACCTCCGAATGGAATATCCGATGGGCATATGACCACAATCCGGGGCTTGTGCTGGAGGAATTCTCCAAAAGCACCGGCGCGGCGGAGCTGGAGCTTTAACCGTTCAAAGCGTTCCGCATCAAAAAAGAAAAAACCGCCCAAGCGGACTTTCTGCGCTGCAAGCGCATATTGGGATACAAGATGGGGCAAGCCGCTCAAAGCGCTTGCTGAACGGTCCGCCCCACTACCCGCCTCCTTTGCGGTCTTATGCAAAAAAGAAAATCACTTTCCCGATTATGTACAAAAAGTCACGCAGTGATCGCACACCTTCGTGCCCCTGTCTTACAGCTTTCCCGAAACAGCGTGCCCTGCCAGCATCATGATCACATCGGCAACAGATGCATCCGGCATTCCGCAAAAACGCAGCAGCGTCTTCACTTCCTCTGTCGCCGCCTCCCATGCCTCGGTTAACACCCTGCGAAGTTCCTCTTCCGCCTCGCTGCGCTCCACACCGTATATTGACGCGATCCGTCCGTAAAGGTCAAATTCTGCACATTCCATAGACAATCACCTCATATTTTTTCCTTTTTTCAGTGTATTTGCATTCTATACCGGCTTTTCTGCGGATTTTGTCATAATACGGGGTCGAAAAAAATAATTTGCAGGCATTCTTCCTCATAATTCCGTGCAAAATGATATCGCTCCGGGCATTTTTTGCTTCTCGCTTCCCTTAATATAAGCAGACGGCACCGCATTTCATAACGATTTTGAGGGTATCGTCGTCTTCCGCAAAAAACGGAAACTTGCGCAGAACCGCACAAGAACCGTTGTTCAGTGTCTAACCCTCACGGAACCCTGCGTACATCCGCATTGTTTTGTAACAAGCTTAACATCTGTATATTGGTTTTTTGTGAAATAAGCATGTTGCAATGAAAAAATATATCAAAAATATTGATTTTTTCAGATTGGCATGTTATAATACGCACAGAAAATCCTCATCTGAGGATTTTGGGGGGCTTGGAAGCCCCGGCGCGGCGCTTTGCCGCGCGTGCTCCCTGAAGCACGGCGTAAAAATGCCTGTGCAAGCACGCATTTTTACTTGCGGTTTAATCATGCGGCATAAAATTTATCTGACAAATAAAACCGATCTGCCGCATTTGCGAATTTGCCGGCTTCGCCGTCAAATTCATAAAGGCTTGCTTAAATTTGTGGTATCATACGCACAGAAAATCCCCATCTGAGGATTTCCGGGGGCTTGACAGCCCCGGCGCGGCGCTTTGCCGCGCGTGCTCCCTGAAGCACGGCGTAAAAATGCCGCAGCCGCCGCAATTTTTACGTGCGGCATAATCCTATCGTATTCTATAGGTTGATATGACGCGAAATCGTCCGAAGCTTTCCAAGATCCGGCAGCAATTTTCCGGAATGTCCCCGATTTCAGGCATACAATCCCGCCGGAAGCGATCCACAACCAGCAGTTTATTTCTCAAATATTCAGTCAGAAAGGACTCCTTCCCCAGAGGAAGGAAACGGTCATAAACATGGAAAACACAAAAGTTCTTGCAATTGTATGCGGAAAAAACATTACCGATGCCGATGTCGATGCCATGATTGCGGCAATGGGACAGCGCGGTCAGCAGTATAACAACCCGCAAGGAAGAGCAGCCGTATTGGATCAGCTGATTAACAAACGCCTCCTTCTTGCAGATGCTGCGGGAAATCTTTACGAACGTGAGCCTGCCTTCAAGGCCGAGCTTGCCCAGCTGAAGGAAGAGCTTCTGATGAATTATGCCGTAAAGAAGGCAGTCGAAAATGTCCGTGTGACCGATGCGGAGGTCAGGGCTTATTTTGACGAGCACCCCGAAATGTTCCGTGGAGAATCCACCGTCAATGCTTCTCACATTCTGGTAGACAACGAGGCGCTTGCCGAAAAAATTCTTGCAGAGCTGAAGGAAAACAAGATCACCTTTGAGGATGCTGCTATGCAGTACAGCTCCTGTCCCTCCAAGGCGCAGGGAGGAAATCTCGGCGAATTCGGAAGAGGACAGATGGTCCCCGAATTTGAGGAGGCAGCCTTTGCGTTGGAGGAAGGTCAGCTGTCCGCTCCGGTCAAAACACAGTTCGGCTATCATATCATTAAGCTGATTTCCAAGTCTGACGCCAAGCCGCTGCAGTTTGAACAGATCCGCGAGCAGCTGAAGGAAAAACTGCTCCAGGACAAACAGCAGGATGCCTTCCGTCATAAGATTAACCAGCTCCGCATTCAGTATCCCGTGGACAGATTCTGATTCCCGATCCGCAATTCGAGATCACACTATATGGCAGATTCAGCTTCTTTCCCAAGGTAAAATTCATTTTCAAACAAAATAAAGGAGGTTTCATAATACATGAAAAACAAAGCATTTTCTTTGATTTTCTCCCTCTGCATTATGACTGTAACCGCATTTTTGTTTACTTCCTGCGACCAATCGAGTCAAAAACCGGAAGAAAGCAATGAATCCAACACGAATCTTGAGGCAACAGTCTCCTCTCTCGGCACCTCCGTGATGCTGTTCGGCGCCGTCGGCAACGGAACGGATGATGACACAGAGGCTCTGAAGGCTGCCATGGCAAATGAAAAGGGCGCGCTCTATCTGCCCGCCGGTCAATACCGCGTTTCCTCTGATCTTACGTTCAGCGTCCCGGTCACCTTTGCAGCAGGCGCTATGCTCGTCCCTGATGACGGCGTAACCCTGACCTTTGGAAGAATCATCGATGCTGCTCCGATGCGCATTTTCGCAAATGGCGCAAAGGTGATTCTCAAAGCCAACGGAACCAGCTATCCGGAATGGTTCGGCGGCAAAAACACGAAATCCGTTGATTCCACCGAAGCCATCCAGAGCGCAATCGACTGCTTCCCCAATGGAAACGGCCGCATCATGTTCCAGTCCGGAACCTACCGTGTCTCTGACACCATCACCATCCGCGAGAATCAGCATCACCTGACGCTTTGCGGCACGGCGCGGCAGAACCGTGAGCTTTCTCCCTTCATCGAATCCTCCTCCTCCACAAAGCCGGTTCTGCATCTGATCGGAGCCACTGCCGGCAATCCGTATGACGGCGGTCTGGAGGATGTGACCATTGAAAATCTTGAGTTCACCCGCGCCTCCATGGGGCAAAAGGACTCGGATACCATTCTCCTTGAGAACACGATTTACACAACCATCAAAAATACAGGCTTCGCACACTCCCAGAACGGAGTCCGTGCAGTCAATGTCAACGGTCTCCGTCTGGACACCGTTCACGCCACCACCGGCGGCGATATTGAAGGCGAGGAGGTCCGCGGCGTTTATATCGATGGAACCAAGCGCGGCTCAACCGGAATCCTGATCAACGATTTTATCTATTATGCCTACGGCTCTTCAAAGTCCACCACCATCGGCTATAAGGACTATGCTTCCCCGAATGCCGTCGGCGGATCGGTCGGCGACCGCCGTATTAAGAACTTTGAGTGCGACGGCTCCTGCGACTACGGCATTTATATGGAATCCAGCGGCGATTTTGCCTGCGACATTTCCATCATGGAACTGACAATGGACGGCGTCGATACCTGCGGCATCTATCTCAAGGCGGCAAAGCCCTTTGACTGGCAGCAGGTAAACATTACAAACGTATACCTCCGTCTGGCAAACAACGGAGGGAAAGCCAAGGCAATCTGTGCGGAGAACTTCTCCTTTGTCCATTGCACCAACGTACATGTTGACAATGCCGAAGGCAAGAACGAAGGAATCATTCTGAATCAGTCTCCCGGAAGCACGATCACCTCCTGCTCCTTCAGCGGCGGTGATTATAAGAATACGATTTACTTATTGGGCAGCACCAACATCTGCGTAACCGGAAATACCTCAAACAAAGCCGGAAAAATTGCCGTGAAAAACTGCAACAACGTTGTGATTACCGGAAACGCCATGCCGTCTGTTTCTCTGGCGGACGTTGGAAATACAAATCTGATCAATGCGAATAATATTCTGAAGTAACCAAAACACAGACGGAGCCTCCGCTCCCGAAGGGGGTGTTAAAAAACTCAAAATGAGTTTTTTAACACCCCCTTCAATGTTGATTCCAGCGACCTGATACTGCTGTTTTGCCGTCAAAAATCAAAAAACAGACCAAATTGCCGAAAAACGCGTCAAAAATCACCGCGATTCCGTCCGGCGTTTGAACGGACCTGCCCAAAGCGCTGCGTTTGGAGATAAATCCCCTTTGTTTTGTATCCGTCTTCCGCATTTCTCACATAACCATTTTTCGCCGGAAGCACTCTGCACCGCAGTGCGGGCAAAAAGCAATTCCGTCCCTGCCGCGCCTCTTTCCAAAAGGTTTCCCACGGATTTATTTGATGTTTTTTTTGGAAATTGCGTGCAATGCGGAACAATTTGTGCTATAATAATGTCTACTGAGTAACCTGCAATGCCCAAGCCGCCGGATTTTCTGCGGATTTCAAACAGTTCAAGAAAGGATTCCAACCACATGAGCGTTCACATGGATAAGCTTGCTTCCCTTTTGAGATCCCTCATGCCAAATGAGGGAAAACCGGAAAAGCATTTCAATTCCGCCATCATTCTCGCAGGAGGCTCGGGAACCAGAATGCGCAGCGAGGGCTCCGAAACAAAACAGATGATGGCTCTTTGCGGAATTCCTGTGGTTGCACGTACCGTGCTTGCATTCGAAAATACCCCCCTGGTTCGTGAAATCATTCTGGTCGTGAAAGAGGATGAGCTTGGACAGTATGACGCGCTGTCCCGCACCTACCGTTGGGAAAAGGTCGTGAAAATCGTAAAAGGCGGAGAAACACGTCAGGATTCCGCACTGGAGGGCTTCAAAGCCATTGACGACCGTTCCGAATATGTCCTGATTCATGACGCAGCCCGCTGTCTGGTCACACGCGAAATGATAGAAAAGGTAGCTTCTGCCGCATACAGGTACGGTGCCGCCATCGCCGCATGCCACCCGCACGATACCGTCAAAACAGAGAACAAACAGGAAATGGTCGCAGAGACGCTGGAGCGCGATGCGGTCTGGCTGGCGCAAACCCCACAGATATTCAAGACAGAGCTATACCGCGCTTCTGCCTATACCGCACTTGCAAAGGGCGGACTTCGGGTGACCGATGACGCTTCCCTTGCAGAAGCTGCGGGCTTTGCAGTCAAGCCGGTTGATTGCGGCCGTGAAAATATCAAGCTGACAACCCCGGAGGACATTTATGTGGCAGAGGCAATTCTGAAGGCAAGGGAGGAATCGGTATGACCGCGTTCCGCATCGGGCACGGATATGACGTTCACCGCCTGACTCCGGAGCGGAAGCTGATTCTGGGCGGCGTCTGCATCCCGCATGACAAGGGCTTGCTCGGACACTCCGATGCGGATGTTCTCGCGCATGCCATCATGGATGCGCTTTTGGGAGCCGCAGGACTCGGTGACATCGGAAAGCATTTTCCGGACACCGACCCTGCTCTGAAGGATGCAAACAGCCTCCTGCTTGCCGGAGAGGTTGCGATGCTGGTCAGAAAAGCCGGCTTTGAGATCGGGAACATTGACGCAACCGTTCTGGCTCAGAAGCCCAAGCTCGCCCCGCACATCCCGCAAATGAAAAAAAATCTCGCTGCTGCCATCGGCTGCTCTGAGGAACAGATCAATATCAAGGCTACCACCGAGGAAAAGCTCGGTTTTACCGGCAATGAGTCCGGAATTGCGGCGCATGCCGTGTGCCTGCTTATAAAATCGCCGGAATGACGACGGCGGTTCCGCAGAACCGCCGCCAATTTATATGAGAGCCGCGCACCGCCGCGTATCACTCCACGTCCTTCCCTTTCAACCTCTGCCGCAAGCCATGCGCAGCGAATCTTTTACATCCGGTGCCTCATCTTGCCGACACCTGTTAGTATGATATGGCAAAAAAAACGGTCTTGACACCGCAAAAGACGTCCTCTCATTTTCGGCTTTTCGGATATGGGACGGTTTGCTTCGGGTTTAGGACAGATTTCCGATCCTTTTTTTCACCTGCCGTAAAAAATAGTTTATATAAAAAATTTTCGAATACCAAAAAGGACACATCTTATGATTAAAATTTCTCCCTCTGCATTGGCATGCGATTTCGCACACATGGCAGACGATATCCGCCGCGTCGAAGAGGCGGGCGCCGAATATCTGCATCTTGATATCATGGACGGACTTTTTGTCCCGAACTTCTCGTTCGGAAACCCTGTCATGCAGGCAATCCGCCCCCTGTCAAAAATGAAATTTGATACGCACCTGATGATTCAGGAACCCATTCGTTATATTGAAACCTTTGCCAAAGCCGGAGCGGATATCATCACCATCCACTATGAGGCATGCCGCACGGAGGATGAGGTGCGTGCTACGCTGGAAAAAATCCATTCCGTTGGCTGCAAAGCGGGAATTTCGGTCAAACCCGGCACCAAAACCGTCAAAATCGCTCCCTTTTCCGATCTCGCCGATCTGATTTTAATCATGTCGGTCGAGCCCGGCTTCGGAGGGCAGGCTTTTATGCCGGAATCGCTTCCAAAGCTGGCAGAGGCACGTATGATTGCAGACAGTGCCGACCACACGATCGAGGTTGAGGTAGACGGCGGTATCTCCCCGAAGAATGCGGCGGCAGTGATTGCCGCAGGCGCCGATGTACTTGTCGCAGGTTCCTCTGTTTTCCACGCTGCCGATGTCAAAGAAGCCATTCTTGCGCTCCGCGCATGTGAAAAAAGCGCTCGGTTCTGATATCCTGCATCATGCTTCGGGCAAAGCGCCCGCCGACCGGCGCTCATTGGAATTGCTGCAACTGAAACGATATCCTACTGTATTGTAAAGGAAGGACAGTCTATGAAGCTTCGTCATTTTTTCCAAAACGTCGCTATCGCCTGTTTCTACTTTTTTGTTTACCAGGTCGGGCAGTTTGCCACCGTCTATTTCTGTCTGATCTATCTGATGATCCGCACCGTCATCGGAGAAGCGCAGCAGCCCGGATTTCGCCCGGACCCGCAGGCTCTGCTTGCCAAATGCACAGAGCAGCTTAACCAAAAGACCTTGACTGTTTCTCTGCTCGCCGGCATTGTATCGCTCCTCCTGCTTTGGATCACCTTTGCAGCCAGAAAAAGGAGTCTGATCAAGGGTGCTTATATCCAGAAAATCTCCGGCTCCTCCGCCGCCTTCAGTCTTATGCTCGGCTGCTCCTCCTACATTCTCTTATCCTATGCGATTGCGCTGTTTCCCTTTCCGGAAGCATGGTTTGAGTCCTATCTGGAGCAGTCTTCCGTCCTCTCCGGCGGAAATCCGTGGATTCAGATCATCGCAACTGTGCTTATCGCACCAATTTTGGAGGAAATTGTATTCCGCGGCTTAATCTATACAAGACTCAGGCGCTGTATGCCCAAGCTGCTTGCCGCCATACTGACTTCCGCACTGTTCGGCGTTATGCACGGAACCATCGTTTGGTTCTTCTATACATTTTTGCTGGCTCTGCTCATGACATTTATTTTTGAAAAAACGGAGTCGCTGCTCGGCAATATGCTGCTCCATGCCGCCTTTAATGCGTGCGGCACCGCCATTTCCCTGCTGCCGGAGTCTGCACAAACCGCCATTGATTCCATGCCCTTCTTTATTCACATCGGAATTCTTGCTGTCGGAGCCGCTGCCACCCTGTTCGGTATTCTTCATTTCCTTTCAGATCAGCAGGAGGATATGGAGGCTTTGATGAATTAATTCCGGCTTCCCGGGAAGCTTCTTCAGTCCCGCCGGAGATACGGATTTCCCCTTTACAACCCCAAACAGCTGGCATGCTCTTTCAGCCGCCGTCATCCGCATACGCCGCGAAGCCCGTTCTGCCGAATCGCCCCGACGCATGTATACATGCCCTGCGGAACTCCATCCGCTTTCATACAAAATCAAAAACAGCCGCAATACATCCGTCTTTCACCGGAGCTGCGGTTGTTTTTTTGCCGGATGCTTTTCGTTTCACAGTCAAAAAACGCATGGCTCCGACTGAAAATCCGACCGGTGCGCGGTACAGCACATCGCACCATACGTCATACAAAAACAATCCCGTTACGCGAACCTTTCCGGAACGCTGTCTCCTCAACCATGCCTGTCCGTTCCGATGAGAAAGCCAAAAAGCGGTTCGGACCGTAAAAAAATCCGACTGCCGAAAAACAGTGTTTCAGCAGACTCTAAAAATCCCCTTGAAATTCCGGCATCGCTGCGCAGTTCGGTTTTTTTGTTCCAGCCTATTCGGCGGCATAGTCCCAGACAAACGCCAAAGGCGGTGTGAAAAACGCAAAAGGAGCTTTTTCACACCGCCTTATTCAATTGTTACTGATTTTATTTTTCAGAACAGCAGCACCAATACCTGTGAAATCACAACAACGGCAATCAATGCAACCGGGTAGGTCGCCGCATACGCGGATGCCACATCCTCAGTTCCAGCCACATTGATCAATGTTCCAAGTGCAGGAGTGGAGGTCATTCCTCCGGTAATTGCACCGAGATTGTTCAGAAGATTGAGCTTCAGCACATATTTTGCAAAGAGGAATCCGATTACCATCGGCAAGGTCGTCATCAAAACGCCGTAGAAGAAGTAAATCGTCTGGAAGTTCGCGGCAAAGCTTGCGCCGCCTGCAACGCCGGCACCGATCAGGAACAGCATCAGTCCAAGCTCACGGAATTCCTTCAGTGTTGCCTCCTTCGGCATAATCGAAACCCTTCCGATCCGTCCGAAGTGTCCGAAGATCAGGGCAACCAACAGGCATCCGCCGGTCGTTGTCAGGCTGAAGGTCGTACCCGCCAGCCCCTTTCCGGTCAACGGAATATGAATTGCTCCGAGAAGAATTCCCAAAACCGCCGCAAGTGCAAACGGCATGAAGCCGAACTCATCCATTTCAATCAGCTTGCCGGCAAATCCGCTCTTTCGCTTGGACTCCTTTGTACCGTGAACCAGCTTTGCACGTTCTTCTTCCATGTTCGCATGCGCAAACTTCGGAACAAGCTGCACAAAGAGCACTACGCCGATGACACCGAAAATATAGGCAATGCCGTGACCGACAGCCACAATATCTTCATACTGCGCCGCCACCGTATCCTTTGCGGCGGAGAAGGCGGGTGTAGAGGTCAGCGCGCCGGACAGCAATCCAACCACCATCGCGGTCAGCTTGTCGTAATCGGTTTCGCCGAGCCCTCTGCCGATGTAAATGCAGGCAACAGCAGCCAGTGCGCCGCCTATGATAATAATCAAGCCAAGTGCGACATAAGACTTGAAATTCTTTTTCAGATTCCCGAAGAACTTCGGACCGGCAATAAAGCCGACTGAAGTCACAAAGAGAATCAGTCCCATGTTCTCCACGATCTTCAGTGCATTTTTGGTATAGCCGGGCAGCTGTGCATCCAGCCTCGTATAGAAAAAGCATCCAAAGACCAGCGCCACAATAAACACGCCTGCCGTACCGAGTGAAACCCCTTTGATCGTAATCCTGCCCAGGGCGTATCCAAGCGCAGCAATGACAAATACCGACAGCATCAGAAAAGGCACGCCGGAAACAGACAGGACACCGTTCAACAAACTCATCTTCTTAAATCCCCCAAGACCTCAAAAAGTCTTCTTTCCTTCAAATACTGGATTCCCATGTGTATACACGGGGAGCAATTTCGGAGAAACCACATCTGTGTCAATGCCGGCATTCTCACGTTCCTTTGCAAAATCATTCACATGCTGCAAAGTGAGCTTTCCGACAACTGCCTTTTCGGCAGCGGCAGCGGCATGCACGCCGGCGTTGCGTCCGAACACGATCACGTCCAAAAGCGAATTGCCCATCAGACGGTTCCGACCGTGAATTCCGCCGACTGCCTCACCCGCAACAAACAGGTTTTCCACGCCGGACATACCGTCGGGAGAAATATCAATGCCGCCGTTCTGATAGTGGAGCGTTGGATAAACCAGAATCGGCTCCTTCCGGATATCAATGCCGTACTTTTCAAACATTCTCATCATAGCGGGAATCCGCTTTTCAATCGTCCCCTCGCCGCCCTTCAGCTCGATCATCGGCGTATCAAGCCACACACCGATGCCGTCAGAGGTTTTCACGCCTGCTTCATGATCGGAGCATTCACGGATGATTGATGCAGCCGCGACATCGCGGGTCTCCAGCGGATGCATAAACACCTCGCCGTTCACATTCACCAGCTTAGCGCCCAGCGAACGCACCTTTTCGGTTACCAGTGCCCCAAAAATCTGGGACGGATAGGCAGCGCCGGTCGGATGGTACTGAAGTGTGTCCGCATACAAAAGCTTTGCGCCGCAGCGGTAAGCAAGAATCAGTCCGTCTGCGGTTGCGCCGTAGTGGTTGGACGTCGGGAATCCCTGATAATGCAGTCTGCCTGCTCCTCCCGTTGCAATGACCACCGTCTTTGCGCGGGCAATCCGAAGCTCTCCGGTCTCCATATTCAGAAGAACCGCACCGGCAGCCTTTCCCTGCTCATCCTTAATGATCTCAATGGCAGCGGTGAAATCAACCACCGGAATACCGCGGTTCAGCACCTCATCGCGCAGCGTCCGCATAATCTCAGCACCGGAGTAGTCCTTTGCGGCATGCATTCTCTTGCGGGAGGTTCCGCCGCCGTGCGTTGTCACCATCGTTCCGTCTGCGGTCTTGTCAAACTCAACGCCAAGATCCTGGAGCCACTGAATGGCTTCGGGCGCCTCGGTCACAAGCTTATACAAAAGCTCCTTCTTGGCAGCAAAATGCCCGCCTCCGTAAGCATCCAGAAAATGCTGTGCGGGGGAGTCATTCGGCTTGTCGGCTGCCTGAATACCGCCCTCTGCCATCATGGTATTCGCATCGCCGATTCTGAGCTTGGTTACGATCATAACCTTCGCGCCGGCTTTATCTGCCTCGATTGCAGCGGAAGAGCCTGCACCGCCGCCGCCGATGATCAGCACATCCACGTCATAGTCAATGCGATTCAGATCAATCTCATCCGGATTGACTCTGCTTTTTCCTTCCAGAAGGGCAGCCAGCTCATGCGGAACCTTTTCGCCCTTGTTCGGACCGATTTTCAGGACTGAAAACTCCCCGGTCTTATAGTCGGGGTGATATTTGGCGAGAAGCGCGTCCTTTTCGTCCGCTGTCATTCTTCTCGGCTCAAGCGCGGCGTTTGCCGCTCTGTTTGCCTCCACCTTTTTCATGGAAGCGAGCATTTCCTGTGTATACATTCCTTCTGCCCCCTTATTTCTCGATCTCTCTGCTGTTGTAGAGCTCTTTGATCTCGTCCAGCGGCTTACCCATCAAACCGCGGATCAGCTCCTCAAACGTGCCGTTTTTGATCTCTTCCACACGTTCATCAAGATGACCGCATCTGGGCGCAACATATTTTCCGTTGATTCTGCGTGCAAGCAGTGCAACCTGCGGATGCGAAATACCTGCGGGACATCTGGAGGAGCAGATGCCGCACATCACGCAGTCAAAGGACTCTTCCGCGCACTTTTCAAACTCGCCTCTCTGCGCGTATGCAATATACTGCATCACGTTCAGACCCTGCGGACAGACCTTGGTGCATGCATTACAGCCGACACAGGCATAAATTTCCGGATAGAGCTGCATCATGACCGCCTGCTCCGGCGTCACACGTTCCATATCGTATACCTGCTTGACCAGCGGGAAGAACGGAAGCGTTGCAATGTACATATTGTCCTGTACCTTGGTCTGGCAGGCAAGGCACGCCTTCAGCTCTCTGTCCCCCTTGATCCGGTAAATCGTGGCGCATGCGCCGCAAAATCCGTTCCGGCATCCGCAGCCGCGAACAAGCTGATAGCCGGCATATTCCATTGCCCCCATGATAGTGAGCTCCGAAGGAACCTCATACTGTTTTCCCATCAGAAAAACTTTAACCATGTTTTCCATGTTCGTTATCTCCTGTTTCATTTATAAAGGCTTGAGCCGGTATCAGTATTCGTCCGGCAGCTCATCAAGCTGATCAAAGCGGAACACCGGTCCGTCCTTGCAGACGTATTTGGAGCCGATGTTGCAGCGACCGCACTTTCCGATTCCGCACTTCATACGAAGCTCCATTGTCGTATAAATCTGCGTCCGACTGAAGCCGAGCTCCATCAGACCGGCAAGCGTAAACTTGATCATGATCGGAGGACCGCACATCAGAACCGTCTTGGACAGATCCGGGTTCAGCTCCTTTACATAATTCGGCACAAAGCCGACATGTCCCTGCCAGTTGTCCTGCGGACGGTCAATCGTCAGGTTCACCTCAATATCGCCGCCGGCAATCCAGTCATTCACGATCTCGTCATAGTCCACAAGGTCCTCCTTGGAACGGGAGCCGTAAATCACCTGCACCTTACCATAGTCGGCACGATGCGCTCTGACATAGTTGATGACGGAGTGAAGCGGCGCCAGACCGATACCGCCCGCGATAAAGAGCAGATCCTTGCCCCGAAGCTCCGTATCCACCGGAAATCCGTTTCCGTAAGGACCCCTTATCGTGATCTGCTGTCCGACCTCCATCTGGTGAAGCCATTCGGTCACACAGCCGCATCTTTTAATGGAAAAATCCACAAAATCGTGCTCTGTCGGAGAAGATGTAATAGAGAACAGCGCCTCTCCCACTCCCGGCATGGACAGCATTGCGCACTGTCCGGGAATATGCTCAAACGGCTTACCGCCCTCCGGCGAAACGATCCGGAATGTTTTGACATCGGGAGTATCCGTGCGGATCGCCGTAACAACGCCGAGCTTTGGAATCAATGTTTCTTCCGTCATTTCTCTTCATCCTCCTCCAGCGCCTTCATCACCTTGACAATATTCATGGAAATCGGGCATTTTGCAAGGCATCTGCCGCATCCCACACAGGAAAACATTCCGTCGTTATTTTCAGGGAAATACACCAGCTTGTGCATGAATCTCTGCCGGAACCGCTCCGTCTGCGTCAGACGCGGCTGACCGGCGGACATTTTCGTAAAGTCCGAATACATACAGGAATCCCAGCACCGGAAGCGCTTGACGCCGTGCCCTGTATCGAAATCGCGGATATCAAAGCACTGGCAGGTCGGGCAGATGAACGTGCAGGTTCCGCAGCCGAGGCAAGCCTGCGACAGCTCCTGCCATTTGGGCGACTTAAAGTACTTCTGGGTTTTGCCTCCGCCGAATGCATCGGTTTTCACATCCTTCAGGGGCAGCTTATCAAGAACAGCGCGGATTTCAGCCTTTGTCTGCTCCGCTTCGCTTCCATCCGTCTCGGTCATAAGGGAGGAGTAGGCGGCAAGAAACGCCTTACCCTTTTCGGTGTTTGCTTCAAAGCAGTATCCGTCCTCCACCTTCCATGCGGAGACATCTCCGCCCGGATTGGCAGCATCGATCCCGAAGGTGCGGCAGAAGCAGGTTTCCGCCGGACGGTCACACGCAAGCGTGATGACTGTGCCGTGATCGCGGCGATTTTTATAATAGGTGTCGACCGGATCGGCAAGAAAAACGCGGTCAAGCACGTCAAAGGAGCGTGCGTCGCAGGCGCGGACGCCGAAGACAACGAAATCCTCGCATTCCTTCCGGTCATCGATGATCTCAACGGTCTTTCCGCTCACCCTGAAATCGGCAAGGTTCTCGGTCTGCGGGAAGAAAAAGTCTTTGGCGGAGCGCGTTGTGTTCAGCGCATCGGAAAGCTTGACTCCCGCTTCCCATTTTTTATACTGCGCCTGTCCGGCATCCTTGTCAACCGGCAGATACAGCGTTTCCTTTTCCGCGACTGCCGCAAAAAAACGGTCAAGCTCGCAAAGAGAAAGCTTCAGCATCCTCAGTTCCCTCCCTTTCTGTAAATGATATCGGGATTGGCGTCCTCTTTTCTGTAGTTCGTCAGAGGCGCACGGGAATCCGTATCCTCTCCCGCCTGATATTCTCCGTAAAATTCATTGATATCCTTAATGAACTTTCTGTTCAGCAGGTGAAGCGGAATATGCTGCGGACATACTCTGGAGCACTCTCCGCAGTCGGTGCAGCGTCCGGCCACATGGAAGGCACGGATGATGTGGTACATGCTCTCCTCAAAGCTGTCTGCGGCAGCCTTGTTTCCCATTCCGGATTTCGGATTGTTGAACACGCAGGTCTCACAGGTGCATGCGGGACATACATCGCGGCAGGCATTGCAGCGGATGCAGCGGGAAAGCTCATTCTGCCAGAAGCCGAAGCGCTCCTCCGTCGTCATATTCTCCAGACGCTCCACCTCATCGAAGCGGTGAGAGTCGGCAAGCTCGCCGTCCTGACCGATCAGCTCGTCATACACCATGTGTTTTTTGCCCTTGCAGTTTCTGCACCGGTCGGGCATGCACTCCGGAGCGGGAAGCTCCTTTTCCCCGTACAGCGTGGAAATATACGCGGTATCGTTCTCCACCCGGACGCCCAGAATGCCGTCAATGCCATGGGCGCGGATGGAAGCCGCATCCAGCATTCCCTCGCACGGGACTCCGACCACATATACGGCATCCCGGTTGATTCTGTGTTCCTTGAGCAGCTGATTAAAGCTGTATGTATCGCAGGGCTTCAGGAAGACAAGGATGGTCCCTTCTTTTTTGGATTCCTTCACCAGATATTTGGAAAGATTCGCGCCGCAGAAGCGGTTAAATACAAAGGATTTTTCAAGCTCCTCGGCGGTATGGAAGACAGCGGGGGTAATATCGTATGTAAACTCGCCCGCTTTCCAGCCGATCACCCGGTTGATCTTCCCCTGACTGAGAAGCTCCTTTGCACGTTCGATCAGTTCTTTTTGCATCTCAGATCCTCCAGTCTCTTGTTCTCGCCGAGCTTTGTGACGGTCGCCACAAAATCATTCATGGTTTCCGCAAATTTCGCACCCTCTGCGGCGGAGACCCATTCCACGCGCGTTCTTTCCTTTTCCAGACCGAGATAGTTCAGCATGGAAAACAAAAGCGTCATTCTTCTTCTGGCATAATAGTTACCCGAGGTATAATGGCAGTCTCCGGGGTGGCAGCCGCAGATAATCACTCCGTCCGCGCCGCGCTGAAATGCCCGCAGCACAAAGGAAGGATTGACCCGGCAGGAGCAGGGCACGCGAATGATCTTCACATCCGCGGGATAATTCAGGCGGTTGGTTCCCGCCAGATCCGCACCGGCATAGGAGCACCAGTTGCAGCAGAACGCAACGATCTTCGGTTTGAATTCCTTTTGTTCCATTACTTGCATATCGCGTCAACCTCCGCCATGATCTGGCTTGTAGAGAAGCCCTTCAGATCCATTGCCCCGGACGGACATGCGACCGTGCAGGCTCCGCAGCCCTGGCAAACCGCCTCGTTGACCGAGGCAACCCGGCGCACCGCAATGGTTCTGTCCGGCATCTTGAATTCCTTATTAAGATAGGTGATTGCGCCGTAGGGGCATACCTTTTCGCAGGAAGAGCAGCCGTTGCACATCCACTCATCCGAATGCGCCACGCAGGGGTTGCAGGTCAGCTGGTCCTTTACCAAAAGGCATATTGCCTTTGCGGCAGCCGCGCTTGCCTGCGCAACGGTTTCGGGAATGTCCTTCGGTCCCTGACACATACCGGACAGGAAAATGCCGGCAGTCGGGCTTTCCACCGGACGGAGCTTCGGGTGCGCTTCGGTGAAGAAGTCGTTTGTATCCATCGAGGATGTCAGCATGGTGGCAAGCGGTCTTGCACTCTTATCCGGCTCTATCGCCGCGGCGAGCACGACCATATCCGCGCGGATATGAAGCTGTTCTCCTGCCAGAAGATCGGAAGCCTGAACCATCAGAGAGCCGTCCGCCTGCGGAGCGACCTTTCCGACCATTCCCTTGATGTAATGCACCCCGTACTGTTCCACGGCACGGCGGTAAAACTCGTCAAAGCTCTTTCCCGGCGTCCGGACGTCGATATAAAATACATACACATCCGTATCGGGATATTTATCACGGATCAGCATGGCATGCTTTGCCGTGTACATGCAGCAGACCTTCGAGCAATACTCTTTCCCCTTGCCGTCAGAGCAGCGGGAACCGACGCACTGTACAAAGACAATCGTTTTCGGATGCGTCTTGTCGGAGGGGCGCAGCAGCGTGCCGCCGTTCGGTCCGGCAGCGTTCATCAGACGCTCCAGCTCCAGAGAGGTCACGACATCCGGGGACTGCGTATAGGCAAATTCATCGTATTTTCCGTCCTTCAGATCAATCGGATTGAAGCCGGTTGCAACCACAATCGCGCCGTACTTTTCTTCAATATGCTGATCCTGCTGCTTATAGTCGATCGCCCCCGCAGTGCAGACCCGTGCGCACACGCCGCATTTTCCGTTTTTCAGCATGTTGCAGTAATCCGCATCGATTGTCGCAATTTTCGGAACCGCCTGTGCAAACGGAATATAGATGGCGCGCCGGTTATCCAGCCCGAGGTTGAAGGCGTTCGGCACCTTCTTCTGCGGACATTTTTCGGTACATGCCCCGCAGCCCGTGCACTTGGCTTCGTCTACGAACCGCGCCTTGCGGCGGATTCCGACCGTGAAGTTTCCGACAAAGCCCTTGACGGATTCCACCTCGCTGTAAGCGTAAATACGAATCTTATCATTCTGTGCGCAGTCCACCATTTTCGGGGTCAGAATGCACGCTGCACAGTCAAGTGTCGGGAACGTTTTGTCGATCTGTGCCATTTTTCCGCCGATCGTAGGCTCCTTCTCTACGATATCCACCGGGAAGCCTGCCTCGGCGATGTCAAGCGCCGTCTGAATGCCGGCAATTCCTCCGCCGATCACCAGCGCCCGCTTGGTCACGGGACTCTGTCCCGCAGTCAGCGGTGCATTGAGATGGACCTTTGCCACCGCAGCCTTTCCGAGAATAATTGCTTTTTCCGTTGCGGAGGCGACATCCTTATGTATCCAGGAGCACTGCTCGCGAATGTTTGCGACCTCCAGAAGATACGGGTTCAGTCCTTCTGCCGCCACCGCCTTTCTGAAGGTTGCCTCATGCATACGGGGAGAGCAGGAGCAGATGACAACGCCGGTCAGCTTCTGTTCCCTGATCGCCTGACGCACCATTCCCTGTCCGGACTCAGAGCACATATACGGGTAATCTGCGGAAAAGACCACCCCCGGCTCATGCTTCAGCGCCTCTGCAACGGCTTTCACATCAACCGTTGCCGCAATATTGGTGCCGCAATGGCAGACAAACACGCCAATTCTTTGCATCTTTATGACCATTCCTTTCTATGACCCGCAGATCCGCTCCCTGCCCGACAAAGCCGGCAGAGGAGAGACCCCGGTCCGCTCACCTTTATTTGCTGTATTTCCGGAACGCAGCGGCAATTGCCTGCTGCGGAAGCTCCTCGTCAAGCAGCTCCGGAATCCGGTCTGCCTTCAGATGGTTCATGCCCTGCCGGCGAATCGCGGCAAGCCGGACCGCCTCCACGACCTTTGCCGGCTCCACGCCGCGCGGACAGCGCTCCACACAGGCAAAGCAGGAAAGACATTTATAAATGGATTCGGACGCCATCAGCTTTTCGATCTGACCCTTTTCCACCATATAAACAAATTGATGCGGGTGATATTCCATCTCGTCATAGGACGGACATGTTGCGGAGCACTTGCCGCACCGCATGCATTTCAGCACATTCACGCCCGATGCGCGCAGAACCTGTTCCTTCAGTTTTTCGCTCATTTCCGGTCCTCCTCAGTCTTTCACACCGAGCGCCTCCGCCAGAAGCTCCGTAAAATAGAGCACCGACAGCGTTCCGTCCGTGTTTTTTGTCAGATTATAGCGGCAAAGCGGACATGCGGTCACCATCATGGAGGCGCCGTTCTCTCTTGCGGACTCCACAGCCGTTTCCGCGCGCTTTTTCGCAAGCGCTTTGTCCTCCAGCGTCATATATCCGCCGCAGCACTCGTTGCGGTACGGATACAGTACCGGCTCCGCACCGATTGCGCGGATGAAATTTTCCAGAATCAAAGGATTCTCCGGACTGTCAAACTGCATCACGCTGCTCGGACGGAGCAGCATGCAGCCGTAAAAGGCGGCAATTTTCTTTCCCGTAAAGGGTTTGACCACCTTTTTCTTCAGTTCGTCAAAGCCCACGGTATCGCGCAGCATTTCAAGATAATGCACGACCTTAGTCTCGCCGGCATACGGCGTATCAAGCTTGAGATAGTTGTTTGCACGCAGACGGATATCCTCATTTGTCTGCATGTCATGGTTCACCAGCTTGATCACCTGATGACAGGCGGAGCACAGCGTCAGAAGCTCCTGCTTCTTGTCGCGGGCAGCAGCCAGTGCGCGGACGGCAGAAAGCTTTGTGGCAATCTCATCCTGCGCCATCGGATACACCGCGCCGCAGCACTGCCAGTTTTCAAGCTCTTCCATTTCAATCCCGAGCACCTTTGCCGAGCTGCGCGCGTATCTGTCCAGATCCTGCGCCTTGTTTTTCAGGGTACATCCGGGAAAATAACTGAATTTCATTCCTCTCGGTTCCTCCTTTATTTATCCCCGACAGCGGGGAACCGCCGTCCCTTCAGGCGGATGACGGCGGCTGAAAGATCATGTTTGATTATGCCATCTGTTCGGGATGGAAAACCTCGTCAAATTTTTCCTCGGTCAGAAAACCGAGCTCCACACACGCCTGTCTGAGGGAAATGTTGTCCTTATATGCCTTTTTCGCGGTCTTTGCGGCGTTTTCATAGCCGATATAAGGATTCAGCGCAGTGACAAGCATCAGCGAATTGTGCAGATTGTGATACATCTTGTCGCGATTGGCGGTAATGCCGCAAACACAGTTGTCATGGAAGGACACCATCGCCTCCGCAAGCAGCCGGGCAGACTGAAGGAAATTATAAATGCACACCGGCATAAACACGTTCAGCTCAAAGTTGCCCTGAGACGCCGCCATGCCGACCGCCACATCGTTTCCGATAACCTGAACCGCAACCATGGTCACAGCCTCGCACTGTGTCGGGTTGACCTTGCCGGGCATAATAGAGGAGCCGGGCTCGTTCTCGGGAATGTGAATTTCACCCAGACCGTCGCGCGGACCGGATGCCAGCCAGCGGATATCGTTTGCGATCTTCATCAGATCCGCAGCCAGCGCCTTCAGAGCGCCGTGTGCAAACACAAGCTCATCCTTACTGGTCAGCGCGTGGAACTTGTTGGGAGCAGTCACAAAGGTTCTGCCGGTCAGCTCGGAAACCGCCTCTGCGACCTTGGTATCAAACCCCTTGGGCGCATTCAGCCCGGTTCCGACTGCGGTCCCGCCGAGCGCAAGCTCCTTCAGCTCCGGCAAAGCGAGCTCCAGCATCTTTTTATCCTTTTCAAGAGAGGATCTCCAGCCGCTGATCTCCTGCGAGAAGCGGATCGGCGTGGCATCCTGCAAATGTGTTCTGCCGGACTTCACAACATCCTTGTTCTCTTCCTCCAGACGCTTCAGCGTGCCGACAAGAAGATCGATCGCCGGGAAAACCTTATCCTCGATCGCAAGCACTGCGGAAATATGCATCGCGGTCGGGAAGGTGTCATTGGAGGACTGGGACATATTGATATCGTCGTTCGGATGCAGCAGCTTCTTTCCGGCGATCTCGTTGCCGCGGTTGGCAATGACCTCATTGGCGTTCATATTGGACTGTGTGCCGCTGCCGGTCTGCCAGACCACAAGCGGGAAATGCTCGTTCAGCTCACCGCTGATCACCTCATCGCACGCACGGGAAATCGCATCCAGCTTTTCATCCGTCATCTTTTCGGGCTTCAGGCTGTGATTGGCGATTGCCGCAGCCTTTTTCAGAATTCCGAAAGCATGCGTGATCTCTCTCGGCATTGTCTCAATGCCCACGCCGATTTTAAAATTCTCATGGCTGCGCTCTGTCTGTGCCGCCCAATATCTGTCAGCCGGGACCTTGACCTCTCCCATAGAATCGTGTTCAATGCGGTATTCCATTCCGATGACCTTCCTTTCCTGCGGCTCTGCGCTCTCCGAAAATCGTTTTTTCATGTATACATGCATACACAGATGCCTGCAGACCACTCTTCCGAAAGCAAAAAACCGCGCTCCGATGTATGAAATAAACTCTTATATTCCTCCTCGGCGCAATGGCGCGCGAGCAAATACCATACGCAATCATTATATAACACACAGCCGCTCTTTGTCAATCTTTTTCGACAACTATTTTGCCGCCCGGAATTACGAATTTATCGGATTTTGTCCGCATATTTTGCATAAAACAGACATAAAAGCTGCAACTTTTTAACAAATTTAACAGCTGTGAAGTCTCCGCTTTTGAAACATCAAACGGATACCGGTCCCGCTCCCTGCCGTTTTTGCTGACATTTGCACAAAAAGCGCCCTGCACGCCGTACGTCTGTTTTGCAGGCAGAACAGCCTCTTCCTGCACATATGCAGGATTCACATGGCACTATTTTATAAAGTCATATTGACAAACATTCCCGCTTCATGTATAATAAAAATAATTTGGTATTCAGGACATTATTTTTCAAAGCAGCGGGAAACATCCTGATTTTATCGGAATCATGTTCTGAGCATAATGGGGCAGGAGGAACTTAATGTTGTCTTTCAAAAGAAAAATTGTCATTGCCGGTGCAGGCAATGTAGGAGAGGCTATCGGATATACCCTGATGCTTCGCAAACAGGCAAGTGAGATTGTTTTTGTAGATATCAACGAAGCACGTGCGCAGGGGAGCGCTCTGGACATCAAGCACGGAACCGCATTTCTGCATGAAGACATTATCCGTTCCGGAGGATACGAAGAATGCGCGGATGCGGATATCATCATCATTGCTGCCGGAGTTGCGCGCAAGCCCGGGCAGACGCGTCTGGATCTGGCAAGAATCAACGTCGGCATTGCATGTGATATCACAAAATCCATCATGAAATACGCCAAGGATCCGATGATCGTTGTCGTGTCCAATCCGGTTGATATCATGACCTATACAATCACAAAGGAATCCGGACTGCCCTCCACACAGGTCATCGGAACCGGCACATCGCTTGATACCGCGCGCTTCCGCTGCCTGATCGGTGAAAAATGCAAGGTCAGCGTAAATGATATCAATGCCTACATCATCGGTGAACACGGCGACAGTCAGGTTTCCCTTTGGAGCAAGGTCAACATCGGCGGCGAAGCGCTTGACGCATACCTTGAGCACAACCCGGATGTCGGCGAATTGGACCAAGCTGCCATCGACCGCGAGGTCTGCACCTCCGGGGCAAACATCATTTCCAAAAAGGGTGCAACCTTCTACGGTGTTGCCATGGCAACCTCAAAAATCGTAGATGCAATTCTGGAAGATCAGCGCACCGTCATTCCGGTTTCTCATGTTTTGGGTCCGGAGGCAGGCGAGCTTGCGGGCGTCTCTATCTCCCTGCCCTGCGTCATCAACCATACGGGCATTGTCCGTATGCTTGACATGCGGATGAGCGAAGAAGAAACACAGAAGCTTCATGAGTCTGTCAAAAAGCTCCGCGCATTTATCAATGACGTTTTTCCGGAGGCCTGACCGGCTTACGGATGTCTGCCTCTCCGGCTTTTCCGCCGAACATTGGACGTCCCGTCTCTGAGACGCCGCAGAATTCGGGTGCCTCCCTGACGAATAATGAATCATCCCATACATATAAAAGCCTTTCGCCGAAAAAAGCACTCGGCGAAAGGTTTTTTGTTTAATTTTATTTTTTTGCGCAGATGTATTGACAATTCCGCGCAATGATGCTATAATAATAGCCGTTGCAGAACTGGGTGTGGCGCAGTTGGTAGCGCGCTACCTTGGGGTGGTAGAGGCCGCTGGTTCAAGTCCAGTCACTCAGACCAAAATCGAGAAATCCGAACTTATTCTCCATAGGAGATGGGTTCGGATTTTTTATATTCTTTGACAGCACGGAGCGTTATGTTCGGAATAAGCGCGCAGAGAGTGCAGATGAAAGTGCAGATGAGCGCCCCGACAAAGAATATATCAATTCGATATCCGGCGAAAGCACACTACCCGATGATATAAAGACGGGCGGTGGTGAAGTATGAAGATGATTCTATGTCAGCATCGCTCCCGTGCCCCACCGTTTATCCTTTTTGCAGATGTCACACAAAAACAAGAGAACGAAAGGATATGAATATGAAAAATGCTATCACATACGAAAATAGGAACGGTTACCTTTATCCCCTGCTGGCACTTCCCGAAACAGAAAAAGCGCCGATCGGCAAATACGGGCGGATGTATCTTGACTATCTCAAGAAGCATCGGCGGGGTACATACATTTCTCTGCTGACAAGTGGCAATCTTGGTGAAGAGCTCTCCAAATTTGACGCGGAAGCGCGAAATGAAGTTAACCTCATACTTGCCTGGCTTATAGATGAACGAGGCATCACGGAAACTCTGAAAGCCGAGAACCCGCTTCGTTGGGTGCAGGAAATGAATACTGCAAAGCATGATGCGGAGAAAACCGTCCTCTGGGCGATGTTTCAATAATGGTTTCTAAATTGTTTTGCACAGGAGTGCAAATTCCGTAAAAATGAGACCGTATGCCATCGGTTTGGCATACGGTCTCCACATTTACTAATTATTCCTGTGTTGAAATCAACAACGCAATAGTAAATGATAGTTGTTATTTAAGTAGCGTAATACTTTTTAATCACCATGCGCTTGTACCGATTTCTGAGAACAAATGGTCTCGTTTCCCCTCTGCTGCATAATCATCGCTTAACCACCGCAACAATTGAGCTGTTTCAGGATATGTAACTTCCAATAGCTTTGCATCTTCTCGTAATTCTTTAGAGCAATTAATTTCGCATGTCCCATCTTCGACGGATCGAACTCCTCGCGAATTCAATTTTCCAATCAACACATAGTGATTTAAGCGGTATTCTCTATAAGATTCCAGAACGTCTCGAACGACCTCATGAGGAAAAATACCATCTGAACCATTGGGCGCCTTCCCAAGAATACTACCCAACATCGGGAGTAACATATCGTTATCTGTATGATTCTCAACGATAGTCTTTACAAAAAAATGAAACGCTTTCGGATCATTGTAGGCAATTAGGGGCAACTCATAGTGTAGGTGGAAGTGAGAATATGTTTTCCCTGTTAGATGAACTTCGGCTTTACACAAAAGATGAGGATTTTCAAAATAGTACCTTTTGAGCGCATTGGGATATGTTTGAAGCCAGTCCTGTTCATACAAGGTAACGCATAACTTTGCCCATTCTTCTGAATAATATCCTTCCTCATCAATTCGAGATAGAAGCTCCTCCATTTCATATGAATAAAGATTATTAGGAGGCGCCGCACTTAATGATAATATTGCATTGATTATTTCGATTATTTTGTCGATCTCAATACACAACGATACTTTATGGCGATACGAAAAATACGAAAGCAACTCACAAGGATTGTACGCAAGCAATTTTGAATATGTATTGGGATCGTATTCACACATTATTTGGTGTGACCAATATGCTTTTTCTTGTTCTTCTGTATTCAACCACCCCTCAATATCTTTGCGGTACATACTTTGCAAAGCAAAAGTCTGTTCTTCGGGGGGAAATGTGTCTAGTATAGTAATGCAATCCTCTCTCTTTGCACCATCTAACAATCCGTGAAGAATCCTATTTTTCTGTAACCGGCGGGCTTCATACACAAAATTTAACAACATGGCAGATGAGAGCTCATGTGCATAGAAAAGTCCCCAAGAAGCATCATCATTGGAATATCGAACTAATGCGATCAATTTTTCCGAGTGCTCCTGTACTAATGCGTTTATTACCTCAACACGCTTGGACTCTATTGCTTTTTGATTGCCCTCCCAATCATCGCATTCATGGGTTTCTGAAGAATGACAGTGATAAAAATCATGAAACAGCCAGCCTACCTGTCCGATTGAATCAGATGGAGTTGTAACGTTGATCCAAGTTTCCAACGCCGGGAGCCATGGTTTTGTCACATCGTTTTTCCTCGCGTAAAAAGCTTGTTCACGAAGTCTCGAATTTAGCGATACTAATTCCTCCGGTGTATATTCACCCTTAGCAAATAACCTCGCTGCTGACTGTAAGGTGTCAAGAGAAAAATGATGGTATCCTTCAAGAAGTTTTTTCAGGCAACCGATGTCATGATATTCTATGCTCTTATCAAATGTAATCAACGCTAGGTCGTTGATTGCCTTAAATAATTCATTGATATATATCGGCATTCGAGGCAATTGCTTTGCCCCGGTACGCACGCCATGAGAAATACTATTTTTTAATATCAAATCAACTACAAATGATAGAGAATATACTTCATCCGTGGAAAAATAGCGTTTTATTAGTTTGACTTTATCATCCACGGTTAAAACAGTATGATCATTCCAAAGGCAAAGTGCCGTTAATAGAGACTCCCTTGGGGAGTTTGACATCACAAATTTGCTCTTTTGGGTTTTAAGACATAAATCGAACAAAAAGTCGCAGGCGTGAATTCTCGTGTCATCGTGAAGCACCAACTCGTCCAATGCAAATAACACCTTGCAATAATTCTGCGAATAAATACCTTCTTTAAATGCAGAATTCACAACGCCATCTGGATTGATTATATCTTTTTCAAAAAAATCCATTATAATTTGAGGAGCGGCTTCGGATAGTAAAGCCAAGTGCTCAAACGCCAAGGCGGGGAATGGTTCAATAGCCAGTATTCTTGCAACAGCTTGCTCTATACATTCTTTTTCACCTTCATCGTATGAAAAATAAATCAAGCCCGAAAGAAGATTATAGATATGCCTTTGGGTTCTGCTATCTATATAACTTGGGGAATTCTCTTCCAAATACTGGTTTGAAACAATAGCGCAAATCGCCTTCGTAAAACGCGAGAATATCGGATTATTAGTGCTCAGGTTTAAAACTTGCCATGCTTCTTCAAAATTGATCAATACAATATGGTTGTCTACGCGTTTAATGGGAGAATCTTCCAAGCGAAGCCATGCATCATATTTTTCGGATACTACTTCATATTTTTCTCCTGCCAAATAAGAAATCAGATTACAGTCGCTTTTGTTTTGGGTATCAAAATCGCGGAGTAAAAGAACCGGCGCAAGTAAATTTATTCTGTCAGAAGTCGCCCATTTTGGAGCACTCATCGCGGTATTACCGGGAAGTTTACGGATTAACGACAATAAATTTCCATGAGTACTTCCGTAAAGATCTATCGCCTTCAATTCCGGAATGGACATATCTTTAATCGCTCTATCAAAGTACGATTTTGTCAATTGACGCAGCTCTATGTTTGCACGAATTGTTCGAGCTTCTTTATTATAGCACAATATTACTCTATTGCCTGGAATCACATCATCATCCGCGTTCAACTGGCAATTGAGTAAAAATAATTTGTTGTGGCAGAATCGAGAGAGATTTTTGTATGTTGTTTGATTATTGATAACAATTACGGTGTTAGCTAAATCTTCATTTTTAAGTATAACTGATAAGCAAAAGCCGAAAGAGTCAATTGTGGTATCCGCTTTCACTCTAATTATGGATGAATCCAAAGTTTCAAGAAAATTTTTTGCTTCTACGTCGCGTCCCTCGAGAAATAGCGAATGGGAAAAAGCAGGGGACGACTTTGACGAAAAACGTTCCCATGCCGAAGATGCCGTTAGAAAATCAATGTCCCCTGTTTCCCCAAATTGTTCCAATAACCATGCGCATACTGCAGGTTCCGAATTGATCCAATCAGATAATACATTTGCATCATAAATATGGATCCCCTTCCATTCTTGCTGATGCTCCGTTTCCCACTTTGATATTGACCATCCTTGATTATCATAAGCCCAGACATGAGGAAAAACAAAATAAATAGTTGTCTCTTCTTTTGCCATTCCGAGAGGGTTTTGATTTCGTTTTTCCCAATCTTCATTGATTTTTTTCAAGGAATTCCTATTCGTACCAATTTCCCAAACACTTTTCCCTGCACACACATAGAGGGTCGACTCTTCACTTTCCACTATTCCGTCAAAACCAGGAGACCAATTATCATCCTTGCTTGGTATCCTGATATTTT
>CAKRZE010000002.1 GCA_934432725.1 uncultured Eubacteriales bacterium | reverse complement strand
GTTTTTTTGTCAGATTCGTCATGCCCGGGCGCATGCAGCCGGATCGGGGGCAGATGCCGCATCGCGCTTTTCCGGCAAGGCGGACTGCGGGAACCGGCTTTGGGACGTGCGGTCTGTGGAAGTCCCGTGTTCGGCATCTCCGCATAAGGGCTTCCCGATGCGGAGGAATTTCGGTTTTTTTGTCAGATTCGTCATGTCCGGGCGCATGCAGCCGGATCGGGGGCAGATGCCGCATCGCGCTTTTCCGGCAAGGCGGACTGCGGGAACCGGCTTTGGGACGTGCGGTCTGTGGAAGCCTCATGATCCGGAGTTCTCCGCAGCGGTCCCGCCCGGACGGATGCTCCGCGCGGCTTCGCAGGGCTTTCGGGTGCGTTTCGTTTGTTTTGCACCGAGCTGCCGGAAGAGCGTATCCGGCGTTTGCCGGAGCCGGGGACTGTGCCTCCGGGGACTGTGCCTCCGGGGGCTGCTCCTTCGGCGGGCGGCGGCTCCTGGCGGCAGACCGCCTCCGAAAATCGGAAAGCGGCGGGAAAAGAACCGGAAAGAAGCTGTACGCGTGATCGGGTATCAATCGGCGGCGAGCCGGCATTCTGCGGCTCCGACCGGCTTTCGGCTGTAATTTGTACAGATATCGGACCGCGCAGTCGGGGCTTCCCTGTCTGTATCCGCAATTCTGAAAGAAAGGGGCTTTCGCCAAAGCGGAAGCCAAAGGTAAGCTTACCTATGAAAATGCTTTTGATCTCGGACATTCATGCGAACTACGACGCGCTCTCGGCTGTCTGGAACAAGGAGGGCGGCGCTGATTTTGTGGCTTGTGCCGGAGATGTGGTGGATTACGGCTTTCATCCGCATGAGTGCATCGCATGGCTGCGGGAGCGCGGCGCGGTTGTTGTCGCCGGAAATCACGACCGGTCGGTGCGTGACATGATCCTGCGGGGCGGAGCCGGACAGCCGGACGAAAACGGAGAGATCACGTTTGCACAGTACAATATTCAGCATATGACGCCGGAGGATCAGGAGTATATCTGCAATCTGCCGGATGAGGCTGTGTTTTCGTTTGACGGCGCGGAATACTATATGACGCATTACTATGATACGCAGCGGACCTTTGACCGCAGCCTGCTTTCCTACCGTTCCCGTCCGCTGTTTGAGGAGATCTGGCGGGAGCATGCTCCTGCTTCCCGTGAAGGGTCCTCTGGGATGCGCAGGATCGTATTCGGACATGAGCATCAGTGCATGCAGTATCTTTTGACCCGGGATGCGCAGGTTCTGAATCCGGGCAGCGTTTCTTACCGGCTGGGACCGGACGGGACTTTGAGCAAGGGCGGCGATTATATGGTGATCCGGGACGGGGAGGTCTATCTCAGGCATGTGGATTATGAGACTGCGCATCTTCTGGCGTTTGCGGAAAGTTCCTGCCTGACGCCCTTCGAAAAGGCAAACGCACGCGTGTTTTACAGCAGCGGGGAGTAAGCGGCGCATGCGGCGGCTTGCCGGGGGGACGCTTTGATGGGATAAAAAGGCGGAAATCCGGCAGCCGGATTGCATTATAGTGAAAAATCCTGTCGGTTTTTGTGGAAAACGTCCATAGACAAAACGATTTTGGCGTGTTACAATAAAACCGGAAACCGCAAATGAATATGCAGGGGCGCTGTAAAAGGCTGAGATGTGAGCGAAGGCTCCGGTCCCTTTCACCTGATTTGGGTAATGCCAGCGTAGGGAGATTATATTCGTCGGAGCATATCTGATCGGAATTAATTGCCGCACGGTATTTACTTGCGGTAATTTTTTTATTCGGAGGATGTTCTATGGCACAGACAAAATCAGTGACCAAGGTTCAGACACTGGTGGAGAGCGCGATTATGGTGGCGCTCGCAACGGTTCTCAGCATGATTCCGCTCATACCCGAAATGCCGCTCGGCGGAAAGGTGACGCTTCTGAGCATGCTGCCCATCTGCTTCATCTCCATCCGGCACGGACTGAAATGGGGTCTGGGAAGCGCGTTCGTGTATTCGGTGATTCAGCTGATGCTCAGTATTGCGAAAATTATGACATGGGGTCTGACGCCCGTAATCCTGCTCGGCTGTATTTTTCTGGACTATCTGGTTCCCTTTACGCTGATCGGACTGGCGGGTGTATTCCGCAAAAAAGGAACGGCAGGCATGTTCTTGGGGATTGTTCTCGCCCTTTCGCTCCGCTTCCTGTCGCACTTTATTTCCGGCGTTGTGCTCTGGACAAACGTGGAGCAGTTCGCCCTGTTCGGAAGATCGTGGGAAAACCGCCCGGTTCTGTATTCCCTTTTGTACAACGGCTGCTATATGCTGCCCGAAATTGTGCTGACCTCGGTCGGCGCATGGCTCCTGACCCGTATTCCGACGGTTCGCAAGCTGATTCTTCCGCAGAACTGATTGACAGATGCGCCCATACCGGTGCGGTCGGCTGGAGAAGAGGGCTCCGGCTCCGTCCGGCGGGATGCATCAATTGTGCGGTTTTTGCGCGGTTCCGGTTTCTTTGAGGACCGCTTCCGAAAGCCGCAGATTGCGATTGAAGGAGCAATCCTTCAGTCTTCCTACTCCGAAGGGAGCCGGTGTGCAGAGCACCGGCTCCCGCTTTTTTGCTATGGGAGGCTTTTGCATTGTGCCTCGGTTGAAGGGCATCGGGCGGGCAGCCTTGGCGGTCAGAGCAGCACAGGCGTCTTTCGGAAGTACGGACTCCGGACGGCAGGCCTCGACGGCACACAGGCTCCGGACAGGTACACAGGCTCCGGACAGGTACACACGCTCCGGACGGCACACAGGCTCCGGCGGCACGGCAGGCTTCGGCTTTTGATCCCGTGCGGCAGGGAATTCGGTTTTTTCCGGTTCCGCACGGTGCAGGGCGCTGAGGTGGAGGCTTACAGGGGGCGGGGCGTCTGTACGGCATCGGCGTCCTGCGTCTGATCCGGATGAAAGAGGTTGATGACCTTCTTTTTTTGTGCCTTTGCATAGTCGAAAGCCAGCTTCGTTCCGCTTTGCGGCTGACCGGCAGCCCCATCGGGGAATTTTCCGCGCTGTCTCGGGAGGTATTTCTCATCGCAGTAAAAAATGCAGATGTCGCTTTCGCGTATCATGGCTTGGTTCCGGATGAGATAGGCAGCTCTTCCTGCCCAGGCAGCGCCTGCCGGGCAGATACAGTCCTCATAGCCGGTGCGGAGCAGTCTTTCGGTATAAGGATCGGCATCGGGATAATCCGTCCGGAACCGGATCCTTCTGATCTGAGGGCAGTTTTTTTTCAGCTCGGTCACCGCGCGGTAGCACAGACTGTCAAACGCGGAATGGTCTCCGAACAGAAACTGTGTGACATTCTGTGCAATCAGCCTTTGCAGCAGGCGGTCAAGCTCGTCTGTCAGCGCGGGGGTGATTTCAATTTTCCGGTGCCCGATAAAGCAGCAGGTCATATCCTCACCTCTGTATATAAAATAGAACAAATGACCACTATTTAGGTCAATTATTCTTTTATATTATATATTTGCTCTATAAATAAGTCAATAGCTCTACATCCGAGGCTGAATCTTTGGGGAGAATAACTTATAATCTTATAATACAGATATAAGTTGGGGTATTGATATGAGCAAAAATGTTACCTTTCAGAACCGCGATCGGTTTATACAGGTCGGCATCACCATTTCGGTTCTTCGGAAAATGAGGGGAATGTCGCAGGAAAAGCTGGCGGCGGAGGCAATGATCAGCCGATCCCATCTCAGTGCCATAGAAGCGCCGAATATTGTTCGGGCTTTTTCCCTTGAGGCGCTGTTCAATATTGCCGATGCTCTGGGTGTGGAGCCGGGCGATTTGCTGAACACCTCAATGATTCCGGATCAGATTCTGAACAAAAAGAAAAAGGACTGCTAAAAGCCCGATGCTTTTCACAGTCCTTCAAGTATGTCGGACAGAATCCCGGCAGGCTTGACGCAAGCCGGGACGCGGCTGCCCGTTTTTTGATTTTCAGTTTTTTGCGGTGCTGCACCGCAGGAGCAATACCCACGGCGGTGTTAAGAAACTCGAAAAGAATTTTTTAACACCGCTTTTTTCAGTTGCCCGGGGTCTTACAGTCCGAATTCTGTTTTGATCGCTGCCGCAATGCGCTCCGAAGCGTGACCGTCGCCGTAGGGATTTGCCGCCTCCGCCATGGCGCGGTATGCTGCGGGGTCTGTCAGAAGCCTTGAAGCTTCCTCAAAAATTCTCTGCGGATCAATTCCGGCAAGACGAACGGTTCCGGCTTCCACTGCCTCCGGACGCTCTGTTTCGGTTCTGAGACAGAGCACGGGAACGTGCATATGCGGCGCTTCCTCCTGCAAGCCGCCGGAATCGGTCATGCAAAGGCAGGTGTATGCCAGAAGGTTGTGCATATCCGTCAGCGACACCGGATCCGTCAGATAAATCCGTTCCCGGTTTTGCAGAAGCGGGAATACCGTATTCCGTACCGCGGGATTCAGATGAACCGGATAGACGATCTGCACATCCGGAAAGGCTTCCGTGATGCGGATCGCGGCGCGGCAGATGCCTTCGATGCCGGAGCCTATATTTTCGCGCCGGTGCGCCGTCAGCAGAACCGTCCGTCTTCCGTCAAAACGCAGCCCGGAGAGAACCGGGTCTTCGAACCGGTAATTCTGCCGTATGGTATACTGAAACGCATCAAGTGCGGTGTTGCCGGTCACATAAATATGCTCCGTGATGTTTTCCCGGTTCAGATGCGCCCGGCTCAGCTCGGTGGGGGCAAAATGAACGGTGGCAAGCTGCCCGGTCAGGCGGCGGTTCATTTCCTCCGGAAACGGGGAATAGCGGTCATAGGTACGCAGTCCCGCCTCCACATGTCCCACCGGAATCTTACAGTAAAAGGCAGCCAGCGCTGCCGCCATGCTGGTGGTCGTATCGCCGTGTACCAGTACAAGCTCCGGCTTCGTTTCCTGCAAAACGGCGGTGACGCCTGTCAGGACATCTGCGGTCACGGAGGTCAGCGTCTGCGCCGGCTTCATCAGATGCAGGTCAACGTCCGCCCGGATCCCGAAGCTTTGCATGACCTGCTCCAGCATTTCCCGGTGCTGTCCGGTCAGGCAGACGATGCTGTCGATATTGGGGTCCGCATCAAGGACACGGACGAGCGGACACATCTTGACCGCCTCCGGACGGGTTCCGAATACGGACATAACTTTTATTTGCTTCATGAGGGAGAGAACCTTGCTTTTATAAAGCTTCCTTTCAGTAAATTGTGTCAGGGTCAAAGCGAAAATGAAGCGCCGCAAGCCATATGCGGCAGAACGGCATCTGAGATCGGAGCCATTGCCGGAAAGCGGGGATATTTCCGGAATCGACGGTGGAGCTGCCTGCTTTCTCGCCGGGCAAGCCGTTCGAATGCGCCAGAATCCCGGCTGCTTTCGGATCGGACCGCCCCTGCGGGCTTCCGGAGTGATTGGAGGCTCTGCCGTCCGGACAGAGTCAGCTTTCTGCGGAGTCCCGGCTGCGCAGCGGCACGGACAGCGGCTGATCTCCGAGGACAAAGGCATGACGGAACAAATCCCGCATGCGCTCCGTTTTTTCGGTCAGATAAAGGTGTGCGAACAGAGCCTCCAATCCGGTTGCCCTGCGGTATTCCGCAACGGAGGCGCTTTTCGGCGCACTGATTCCGTTTGCGTTTCTGCCTCTTTTGAAAAAGGCGGCTTCCTCCTCATCAAGAAGCGGGAGGATCCGGGAGACTGCCTCCGCCTGCCGTGTGGCGCGGACAAAGTCAAGCGCCTCCCGGTTCAGCTTTCCGACATCGGTGACTCCGGTCTGAATCAGATATTCCCGTGTGATAAGCTCCAGCACGCAGTCGCCGAGATAGGCGAGTGTCGAGCCGTTCAGCTGCGATTCCTGTAGCATAGTATTTGTCTGTTCGGCTTTCGCGATGCGGAAGCGTCCTTTCGGTTTGGGTTTGGGATGAGGGAAAATGAAGTGCCTGCTTCGGCTTCTGCACCGCATTGCCGGAGGTGCTTCGGATGCGGGACTTCGCTGCTGCGGGGCGCCGCACACGGCTTTCATGTACGGTTTTCCGGGCAAATGCCGGGACTTGTCCGCAGCCGGGACCGAAGCCGAGGCATAGGGGCGGGTGTGCAGCGGGCCGGCTGCCTGCTTTGGGACAGGACAGACCGGCTATGGCTGCGGAATGCCTCCGGTGCGGCTTATCTTCCGGCAGAGAGACGCGGGGGAGGGCAGGAGCTTTGGAAAGAGCGATTGCCTGCCGCAGAGCGTTCTCGGGCGCGGGCTTGCTTTGCGTAAAAGCCGGACGGAGGGAGGCAACAGAGGATCAGAGACAGAGCTTTTGCCGGACAAAGCAAAACCAGAATTTTTCCGGCAGATTCAGCCTTTTTTTCGTTTCGGAAGCAAGCTGCTGTACGGCTTCCGCCAGAATCCGAAGCTCCCGCGCGGAGATGCTGTGTCCGAACTCCGCACGTTCGGTGATCGGCATGATCTCCGTGAAGGGATGCCGCAGAATCGGTGTGCCGGGGGTCTGACGCAGGGCGCTGTCGATCCGTTCGGCGTAGACCCGCGGCTGCTCTCCTGCCTGCGGATCAAGACCGCCGATTTCGGCGATGTCCCGCAGAATGTCATGAAGCCGGTATGCTGCGGAAAGCCTCTCCCGCTCGGGAACCGTCTCACGGATGGCGGCATTTAAAAGGCTTCTCTGGCTGACCGTGATTTCCTTTCCCTTCTTCTCATGGCGGCGGATCTGAAGGAACAGAAGGACCCCTGCCGCCGAGGCAAGCAGCGTATACAGAATCGCGGCAGCCAGTCTGCTGTCATCGGGGGATGTGACCGGAAGAAGAGGCTCGCTTTCCTCCGGCGCCTCCGTGTCCTCCGGACTGCTTGTTTCGGACGGCGCCTTTGTTTCGGGCGCCGGCGTTGTTTCCGCGGGCGTTTGAGAGGAGCCTCTGCCGATCGTATAGATTTCGTCCTGTAAAGCCGTTGTCATTTCATAGGTCATCCACCCGAAGCCGGGGCAGAATATTTCAACCCATGCGTGCCGGTTGCTGTCATACAGCGTTGCCTGATAGGAGGTTTTGGAATCCCTGTCGGTATTCCGGAGCAGCCCGCCTGTCATATAGCCCTCTGCGTACCGGGTCGGTATCCCCATTTCGCGCAGCAAAAGGCAGGCGGCAGTGGCATACTGCACACAGTAACCCTCTTTGGTGTCGGTCAGAAACGCTTCGATGGAATTCAGCGTGCTGTCCTCCGGCTGCCTCGGGGTCAGCGTATAGGTGCAGGTTTTCTGCAAATAGTCGGCGATATAGCAGGCGAGTGCGTGAAGATACGTATAATCCGCGCATACTGTCCGGAGCTTTGAAAAGAGGTACGGCTCGTCCCTCAGGCTGTCGGCGCTGAAATAAGCCTGCACATCTCCGTCCCAGTAGACGATCCGGCCGTTTTCGTCCGCGTGCGAGATGAGAAAATCAAGTGCAAGCTCCTTGGCAAGCTCCCGGACCGGCGTACTGCCGCTGGTTGTCAGATAGGAGTCGTTGACATAGGAGGTATAGCGTACCTGCCGGTCGATGACGGTTAAAAGCCGCTGCTGCTCCTCATCCGACAGGAGTTCAAACTGCTCCAGAGCCGTCTGAATGGTGCCCTCCGGGTCGGTATAGCCGCTCAGTTCGATGAAGGACTGCGGGGGCTCGTCCAAATTATACTGGATGGATTTGTAATAAGCCGGGAGCAGCTCCCGGATTCCCCGCGTGTCGGTGAGAATCCGGTTCATGCGGGTGGGGTAGTCCGGATCACCGTATACCGGCAGATGCGCAAGGACGGTATATTTCCGCTCCGAAGCGATTCCGGAAAAGGTGAAGGTCCCGTCAAAATACGGAGAAACATTCGGATACAGATCGTCAAAGCCGGAGGCGTCGTAGGTCAGAATGCCTGCCGACGGATTCCGGCGGGCGGGGATCGGCACCAGGCTTCCCGCAGCTGCCGACATGGTGATGTGGACCGGCGTGGTGACAAAGCCCTGCTTCAGATGGAGGGAAGCGCTGTTCGGGGTTCTGACAAGCTCCGGATTCTGCGGCAGGAATGAAAAGGTCAGTGCCGCAATCTCCTCCGGATCAAAATCCGAATCGAGATACCGGCGGTAGTTCTGAAGCTCGGTGTCGGTGATCTCGCACCACTCGTCAAAGCGCCAGGTCTGCCCGACCCATGCGCGGAGATAGACGGGGAGGTTATAGGCGGCTTCGATCTGCAATTCCTTTTCACCCTTGTAGGTGCGTTCGGTCAGCTTCGTGCTGCGTGTTCCGAGGGAGTTTTCCTGTCTTTTGAGCCCGAAAAGCTCGTCTATACCGGATTTTCCGGTCAGGATGGCGGTGACGGTCTGGCGCATGGAGGCGATGCGCTCATCCATGCTCCGGATCGGCTTCCATTGCTCCCTGACGGCGGCGGACGGGATCATCACGGTCAGAAGTGCGAGCAGCAGCGCGGCAAATCCGGTATAGCCTCCGGCTGCAAGATGGGAAACGGATGGTTTTTTGGGGCTTCCGGCATATTTTTCGTATAAACCGAGCGCAAGCACGGCGCAGGCGGAGGCAATGACCGGCGCAAAGGCGCTGTTCGGCATGCTGAGGTTGAAGATGAACACCGATATGCAAACAGCAGAGCCGGTGAGCAGGACGGGGAGAGGTCTGACCTTTTTCATCAGGGAAAAAGCGAAAACGGCACAGAGAAGCGGGACAAGGATCAGGGTCAGCGTGTGTCCGACCAGATATTCGCTGCCCACGGCGAGCGGAGTGCCCGATGTGAGCCGGGAAGGAGACATAAAGCCCTCCCGGTCCAGCTTGTCGGCAATTCCGTTAAAGAAGCTGACAACGCATTCGCGCAAAAGCACCGCCGGGCTGATATGCGTGAGAAAAAGCCGGAGCGCGTACTCTGCGAAAAACGCGCCGAGTCCGATGAAAATGAATTTTCCCGACAGACCGGCAACGGCAAAAGCCGCGGTATCCAGGAGTGCGCAGAGCAGAACGTCTGAGGTGAAGCTGTACTGCGGAAAGAAGGCGGCGGCGATCAGAAGAAGGAGGGAGGCAGCCGCTGCGGCGGAAATTACGGCGCGCAGAAAATAGCCGGTCAGGGCTGCGGGCTTTGAAAGCTGCGGCAGCTCCCGGATGACGGGAATGCGGGACGGCTTTTTTTCCTTTCTGTTTCTTTTGGCGGGCGGCTTTGCCGACCGAACGGATGTATCCAAGTAAGACTCCTTTCTGCCTGTTTCAGTCTTCTCCGGCTTCTGATTCCGGCATGCGGGCTGTATCAAACGGGTTTCGGAACGTTCTATCGGGAAGGCTCTGCCGTGCGGAAGCATCGCTTGTATCGGGCGGAGGCAGAGCGGCATCAGATGTCAATCGGCGGATTTGTCTGCGCCTTGGACCGGAATGTCCGTAAGCGCAATGCCTGCGGCGGAGAGACGGTCACGGAAGCGTCTGGACTGCTCGGCAAGCAGCTTTTTCTGCTTTGGGGTTTCCGCATGGCAAGCCGGGTCCGCATAAAAGACCCGAACTGCGCTGCGCGGAGAGTCAAAGCGGCTTTGGAGCAGGGAGAGCATCCGGATTCCGGCGTCCGAATCGGGTTTTCCGGTGACAAACAGTGCAGCGGTATACCGGGCGGGGTCGATGTGTGCCGCAAGGTCAAATACACAGCGTCCGGACGGAACCGTTTTGGCGCGCGCCAGCTCCTTCGCCAGCGCGGTTTCATCGTCTGCGCTGTCGGGGGTGAAGACGCATACCTCTTCGCCACCCCTGCCGCCGAATCGGAGCACGCTGTATCGGATCCCGCTTTGCTGTGCTTTGGCGGCAAGCGTGAAGACGGCGTCCGATACGCAGTCCGCAGTGTATTCATCAAGATCGTCCGGCAGCTCCTTGGCTGAACCGGACCCCTTTGCGGAAGAGTAGTCCGCAAGAATGCAGACGGCGTTTTCCTCCTGTCCGGAAAACTCCCGCACCAGAAGCTCCGGCGTTTTGGAGGACAGCTTCCAATGGACGTCCTTCAGTCTGTCGCCGGGAATATAGGCGCGCACGCCGTACACCTCGGCGCTGCGGTCCCTGCCGGGCTGCAATTGCTGTCCCTCGGCTGTTTCCGATGCCGGGAGCGATGGGGTGATCTCCTGCCGGAGCGCCGGGAGAATCAGGACCGTAATATCCGTGTCGATGCGCTTCCGGATGCGGAAAAAGCGGAACAGATCGGATACATAGACGGCATCCACCCGGATGCTGTATTCCCCTCTGTACCGGAATACGGGATTCTCCAAAAGAGCACAGGAGCCAAGCGGTGTCAGCGAGAGCGGAAGCAGACGGCTGACACACCGGATGTGATTGTCATCCGGTAGGGTCAAAAGAACATCGGCTGCCGGGATGGGAAGGGGGGACCGGTTTGAAATCCGGACGGAGAGGGAGAGGGGGCGGTTTTTCTGCCCGATGCAGACGGAGTCTCCGGTCTGAACCCGCAGCGCGGCGCGGATCAGAAGCAGGTACAGCAGGCTTGCCCCGGGAAGCAGCATGACGAATACAAACAGCATGGCTGAAATCGGAGAGCGGAGTGCCTGCGTGAAGATCATGGAAAAAAAGAACACAGCGAGATAGATAAACGCGCCCGGAAGCAGCCGGAAGGCAGCCATGCGCCGTGTGACCGTTTTCCTGCCTGTGCTTTGGAAAGCCGCAAGACCTTTTCGCCCGGAAAAGCGGGAGGCTCCGCCGGCTCTTTTTTTCGGGAGAAGGCGGCTCATCTTTGTCCCCGGAACGGAGCCTGCGTTTTACGCAGAAGCTCATAGAGGACATCGCCGGGGGATGAGGTATCCGGGTCGGCGCTGCGCTCCGGGAGAAGCCGGTGCTCCAGAACCGGATGGAGAATTGCCGCGATATCCTCCGGAATCACATATTCTCTCAGATTCAGAAATGCATACGCCTGGGCGGCGTGCAAAAGGGCAAGCGATGCGCGCGGACTTGCTCCGAGGCGCAGTGCGGGGTGGCGGCGTGTTTCGGCGACAAGCGCGACAATATAGGCACAGATCTCGGGATCGACCCGGACCTTCCGGACGACGGTCCGAAGCATGCGGACCGCGTTTGTGTTTGTAACGGCACGGACATCGGTCAGAGGACCGTCCGCGTTCTGATGCAGGAGAATGCCGATCTCTTCTTCGGCGGTCGGATAGCCCATTGAAATCTTCATTGTAAAGCGGTCAAGCTGGGATTCCGGAAGCGGATAGGTGCCGACAAAGCCGGCGGGATTCTGCGTGGCGATTACGATAAACGGATCCGGGACCGCATAGGTCTGACCGTCCACTGTGGTCTGCCGTTCCTCCATTGCCTCCAGAAGCGCGGACTGCGTTTTCGGGGAGGCGCGGTTGATCTCATCTGCCAGGAGGACGTTTGTCATGACAAGCCCCTCATGGAATGAGAAGGCTTCCGTGCTGCGGCTGTAGATATTGAAGCCGGTGATATCCGATGCCGTAATGTCCGGTGTGAACTGCGCACGCTTGAAATTCAGTCCCGCAGCCTTGGCAAGCGCGGCGGCAAGTGTGGTTTTGCCGACTCCCGGGACATCCTCGATCAGAATATGACCGCCGGCAAGCAGTGCCGTGAGAACAAGCTTGATTTCGCGGCGTTTGCCGATGACCGCCTTCTCAATTTCCTGTATCAGGCATTCGGTGACGGAAAAAAGCTTTTGCAGGTGATCGGCGGGAATCTGTGCGATTTCAGAATTCATTGTTTTTCCGGATTCTTGACGGAGCAAGAATGTTTGCCTTTCCTTGAATTTTGAAGCAGTGGGATAAGGTGTGCGCTTTTTTCGGAGCAGCATTGCCGGGCGGCAAGGCTGCGGAGGAAGAAGGAGCATTGCGCAAAGCCGTCGGGCGGACGTCGAGGCGGAAACGCGCGAATTCGGCGGAACCGGATCTGTCCCGCAAGCGGTGCCTGTCCGGCTTGCAGACAGAGCGGAGTGCTGCGGGAAAACTCTCCCGTGAAGCGGAGAAACGCCTGCCGAATGCCTCTCTGCAAGGCTGCCGGAGGGCAAGCCGCAGCGGGCAGCGGAAGCAGACCGCACGGGAAAGGCGGTGCGCGGACGCTTGTCTGCGGCGCGAAGGGGATATCCATATTCATTATAGCATATGCCGAGGGGGAATGCAAGACGGTAAAACGGCAAAATGACGGAGGGCTGCGGCAGTCGGCGCATTCCGCCGGAAAAATATCCGGACCGGAAGGGAAAGAGAAAGACTGCGGGCGGCTGTCGGCTCCGGCAGACAAAAAAGCTGCCCAAAGCCGGGTGCTTTGGACAGCTCCTCAAAAATGCCGATCGGGATTTCGCCGTTTTGACGGATTCCCTGTCATCTTTGACTGTTTTTTTGATTTTCGGATTTCTTTGACGGCAAAATGACAGTGTCAGGCTGCCGGATCGATGCAGAGGAGGCATTTTGGCTTTTCGGGCGCCGGTTCCGGAAGATGTCCTGCTCTGCTTTGGCGCGGAGGACGGCTGCTTTCGGTGTCAGGGTGAAAAAGCCCGCGGAGCCGTCATTTTTCGGTTTTCTGTCCGAATGCCGGATTGACGGGGGCGGAACCGAAGCGACGGCGCACGGAGAGCGTTTTGCTCAGTTTTTCATTTTTGCCTGCGCCTTCAGGCGGAGGGAGGTGTCCAGAATCCGCTTGCGCAGACGGAGAGATTTCGGCGTGACCTCAATCAGCTCATCATCCGCGATGAATTCGATGGCTTCCTCCAGACTCATGGTGATCGGAGTAATCAGCCGGAGCGCTTCATCCGCGCCGGTGGAGCGGATCGCGGTCAGGTGCTTCTGCTTGCAGACGTTGACCGCGATGTCGCCGTGCTTCGGAGATTCGCCGACGATCATTCCCTCATAGACGGGGGTCTGAACGCCTATGAAGAGCGGACCTCTGTCCTGAGCATAGTACAGTCCGTAGGAGGTGGATTCTCCCGCCTCGGAGGCGATCAGGGAACCGGTGGAGCGCATCGGCATGTCGCCCTTGTACGGGTGATAGCCCTCAAAAATCGTATTCATGATGCCTTCGCCGCGCGTATCGGTCATAAACTCACTCCGGTATCCGAACAGGCAGCGGGAGGGGATGAGATAGGTCAGCTCCATGCGGCTGCCGCGGCGTCCCATCGTGATCAGCTCGCCCTTGCGGGAGCCGAGCTTTTCCATGACCGATCCCATGGATTCCTCCGGCACATCGATGACAACGGTTTCAAACGGCTCGTTTTTCTTGCCGTCGATCTCGCGGTAGAGCACGCGGGGCGTGGAGAGCGTCAGCTCATAGCCCTCCCGGCGCATGGTTTCCACCAGAATGGAGAGGTGCATTTCGCCGCGGCCCGCGACCCGGAAGGAGTCGGTGGTTTCACCGTCCTCCACGCGGAGGGAAACATCCTTGAGCAGCTCATTGTAGAGCCTGGCGCGGAGCTGGCGGGAGGTGACGAATTTGCCCTCTCTTCCGGCAAACGGACTGTCATTGACGGAGAAGGTCATTTCGATGGTGGGGTCGGAGATTTTGACGAAGGGAAGCGGCTCCGGCGTATCCACCGCCGTGATGGTATCGCCGATGGTGATGGATTCCGCTCCGGAGAAGCACACGATGTCACCGGGGTATGCGGCGTCAACCTGCTTTCTGCCCAGACCGTCAAACATGGAGAGAGAAACGATTCTGGTTCTCTTCGGCGCGGTGCCCTCATGATAATTGCAGATCAGCGCTTCCTGATTCTGGCGGATGGTGCCGCGTTCGATTCTGCCGATTCCCATGCGTCCCACATAGTCGTTGTAGTCGATGGAGGATACAAGCAGCTGAAGCGGAGCGGTCTCATCTCCCTCCGGTGCGGGAATATACTCCAGAATAGTATCAAACAGCGGCTTTAAGTCCTTGCCCTCCTCCAGCGGGGAGAGGGAGGCGGTTCCTGCTCTTCCGGAGCAGTACAAAACCGGACTGTCCAGCTGCTCGTCCGTCGCGTCAAGATCCATCAGAAGCTCCAGAACCTCTTCCTCGACCTCGCCCAGACGTGCATCCGGCTTGTCTATCTTGTTGATCACGACAATGACGCGGTGATTCAGCTCCAATGCCTTCTGCAGAACAAAGCGGGTCTGCGGCATCGGTCCTTCGGCGGCGTCCACCAGCAGAAGCACGCCGTCAACCATCTTCAGAATGCGTTCGACCTCTCCGGAAAAGTCCGCGTGTCCGGGAGTGTCAATGACGTTGATTTTGACGTCCTTATAGTGAACGGCAGTGTTCTTGGCAAGAATGGTGATGCCGCGCTCGCGCTCCAGGGCATTGCTGTCCATGACGCATTCGACAGTAGCCTGATTTTCACGGTAAATGCCGCCCTGCTTCAGCATCTGATCCACCAGCGTGGTTTTGCCGTGGTCAACGTGAGCAATAATGGCGATATTTCTCAAATCATTTCTTTTCAATTTGATCTCTCCCAATCACATAAAATTCACAACAAATTATTTTAACACATATTGCCGGAAAAAGCAAGAGGAAACGCTGAAAAATGCGGGAAATCCCGTCGGATTTGCGGCAGGTTTTTCGATGGTCGGACGGGAAGGACTGCCGGATGGGACGCGGGGAGCCTGCACCTCAGACTGTGCGGAGGCGCGGGGAAGCTCCTCTGCCTTTCGGACGTATATCCGGTTTGCGGAGGCGATTTTTGCTGCGGGCAAAGGACGGGAGCGGTCCGGCATCGGCTCCGGAGGGGTGCGGGACGAATGCCTGCGGTGATTGTCCCCTTGCCCTGCGGGATTGCGGCGCGGAGCCGGATCGGGGCGTTCTCTGTCGGAATTTCGGGGAGCGGAAAACCGGCGGTCAGTGGGGCGGAATGCAGAGGACCGGCTGCACCGGGGGAGCTGCAGGCAAGGCGAGGGCGGAAAATACGGGAAGGCGGACCCCGGAGTGACAGGCGGAAGGGAAGGACTGTATTGCCAAAGGAACGCCGCATATACGCTCCCGCCGCGCGGAGGGGGCTGCATGTGCCCGGCATGCCGGGGATGTGTTCTATTCAGGCACGGAGCTTCTCTTCTGCGGACTGTGCGCCGCGGCTTGCCGATGCCTGTGCTGCACCGAGCCGGTATGCCGGAAACCGAAAGCATGCCCGGTGCGGGACGGGATGCTTGCTTTTTTTCGGGCATTCATATATAATAATGGTAAATGGGTTATGGCGCAGGAGAGGGTTGTGCCCTGCGGAACGGAGTTCCGGGCGCGGACGGCTGCGGCAGGGTGCACCGTCCGGCGCTCGGACAGGCATGCGGCAGGGCTTGCGCGGGTAATGGGCGGCAGGCTTTCGGATGCCGCAGAGGTCCCGGCAGGTGTCCGGGGAGACGGCTCTGCAAAGAAATCCTCCGATATCATGGCGGCAAGGAAGCCTGCAAAACGGTTCGGACGGCGGTGATCCCATCCTGCTTGCAGGCGGCAATCAATAAGGACGGTGTATGAAATGAAAGAAAAAACTGCCGGAGCAGGCACGCAGAAAATGACCGAGTCGGAGCTTTCCGAAAAGCTTGGCGGCATGCAGCGCAAGGAGGCTGTCTGCATCCTTGCGGCATTGCTCGGAGGCATCGGATGCGCCGCGGTGCTGCTGATCAGTCAGAATATTCCGGTCGCGGCGCTGCTGTTTGCCGTTTCTGCCGCAGGCATTGCTGCCGGGAGTGCGATCCGGAAAAAAAGAAAAACGCTGCTGCAGGAACAGCTTGCGGGATTTTTTCAGTCGGAGCTGGAGGCTGCCTTCGGTCCCGACCTGCACACGCCGGAGATGCGCATTGACAGGACGCTGATGGAAAAATTAGGTCTGCCGTGCGGGGAATGGGAGGAGTGCGGGATCGGGAATTTCCATGAAGGTATGCACGGCGGCATTTTGTTTTCCGCTGCCAATGTGCGTCTGGAGCATGTCCGGGTCGTCAGGCAGGCGCGGGAGGGGACGGGCACGTATCGGGAAACGGTATTCGGCGGAATCGTTTTCCGCATCCGGACAAGTGCGTCTCCTTCGGCTCCCGTTTGCATCATCGCGCGGACGGAGGGTGGTCCGCAGGGGCTTTTGACCGGGAATGCCGCATTTGACAGCCGGTTTTGCATTACGGGGGAGCAGGGCGAGCCGGCTCTGCCTGCCGCGCCTCTTGCAGAGTCCCTTGAGACGTTTCTGCAAAGCGTGAACGGACGGGTGACCGGCATGCGCTGGGAGGACGGAATCTTCACCGCTGCGCTTGAAACAAGGTATGGCTTTGCGGTCGTTTCCGATGATGTGAATCAGGGCGATCTTGCCGCGGTGCGCCGCAGTTACCTCACCTCTCTGCGGGAGATGGGGCGGATGATAGATCTTTTCATAAAAAACCCCGTCCTTTTCGGGGGACGGGGCTGAGAAAGGGAAAAGCGTCTCCCTCTTCCGGCATGTTATCGGCTTTCGGAGAGCTCGGACGGGATCAGACGGACGGTGTGCGGCAAGAGAGCGGGGTCCTCGCGGACCTTTATCCGCTGTATGCCGAACCGGTCGCTGAGATATTTCAGATTGGAGCGCTTTTGCCCGACGGCTTTTGACACGTGACCGGGAGCAACCAGCAGAACATATTGCCCGTTTTTCGCTGCCTGCGGCAGGCCGCGCGCGGCATTGTCAAGGAGTCCGCGGTAAATTTCGTTTTCCGTCAGTTCTCCGATCGCGGCGTGAAAGGTGCCGCAGCGTGCACCGTCCGGTCCCGCGAGATTTTCCTGTGCGCACAGTCCGATTCGGATGACCGGGACGGAATGACCGAGAAAAACCCGGTAGGCGCGTGCGGTGCGTGCAACGGCTTCGGACAGGGAAGGGGGCTGATATGCGCCGCTCTGCATCATTTTGTCAAGCGCAGTATTCGCGAAGACAACGGTCGGATAGATGCGCGCGCCGTCGCAGCCGAGCGCACACAGTGCCTCTGCGGTCTTTTCCTCGCTTTCGGGTGTCGCTTCCGGAAGCCCCGTCATCATTTGCCCGATCAGCCGGAAGCCTGCGGCTTTGATCACCCGGCACGCCGTTTCCGCACAGGCTGCGGTGTGACCCCGTTCGGAGGCGGCAAGCACGCGGTCATCCATACTCTGAATGCCAAGCTCAATGGTTTTGACGCCGTGGGCGGCGAGAATCCGGAGGCGCTCCGCATCAATGTAATCAGGGCGTGTGGATACCCGGAGGGCATGGACTCTTCCGCTTTCCAGATAGGGCGCGGCACAGCGAAGCAGCGAGAGCATCAGCGCCCGGTCGATTCCGGTGAAGCTCCCGCCGAAGAAGGCGATCTCAACCTCGGTGTTTTCCGGGTCAATGTGAGAGAGCGCGCGGTCGATCTCACGTACGGCATCGGATACGCCGAAGCGCTCTTTTCCGGTGATCGTATGCTGGTTGCAGAAGACGCAGGTGTGCGGACAGCCGAGGTGCGGGATGAATACCGGAATATTGACATGTCTCACGGAATTGTCTGCCTTTCCCGGGGCAGCCTGCGGCTGTATGCCCGTTTTTTATGTATTCTGCGCCGTGCGCCGCATCCGCTTCTTTCGCCGGTTTAAAAGCCGGATTGGCGGGAAATCGGGCGAGGCTTATGTGCGGCAGCTTCGGAAGCCTCCGCGTGCTGCCGGGCGGAAAAGTGTCTTTTTCTGTTCTGCGGCGGTACGGGCGGAGCTGCCTCTTTTTCGCTGCCTCGCAGAAACAGCCGGAAAATAAAGCGGGGACAGAACGCTTTGCGGCGCCTCTGTCCCTTGTCTGATCATGAGGTCCCGGCGCTTCTGCCGCCGGTTTTGCCCGGGCTGCCCGATGCAAAGCGGGATCAGGTCATACCGAAAAGCTTCAGCGCCTCCATGGCGGCGTTCTGCTCTGCCTCCCGTTTGGAGGAGCCGGACCCGTGCCCGATGATGTTGCTGTTCAGGCGCGCCTCCACCGTGAAGGTTTTGGCGTGTGCCGGACCGGTTTCGGATACGGTGACATAGGTCAGCTTTTCTCCCTGCTCCGCCTGAATGACATGCTGCAATTCGGTTTTATAGTCCTTGACGTTGCCTTCCTTCACGATCATCCCGATATCCGATGTGATAAAGGGAAGCAGGAAGTGCTTGACCGCATCGATTCCTCCGTCAAGGAACATGGCGGCAAGCAGCGCCTCAAAGGCGTCGGCAAGAATCGATGCGCGGGCTCTGCCGTTGTTGCGTTCTTCCCCGTGACCGAGCAGAAGATAGCTGCCCAGCCCGATTTCAAGCGCAAAGGCATGCAGCGCTTTTTCGCATACGGTTCCGGCGCGGATGGTGGAAAGCTCTCCCTCCGGAAGCTGCGGAAAGGTATTGTAGAGATATTCGCTTGTCACAAAGGAAAGCACGGAATCTCCGAGAAATTCCAGCCGTTCATTGAATTCGGTCCTGCTGCCGCGCGTATGCACCTCATTGGAATAGGAGGAGTGCGTCAGAGCGGTCTCCAGAAGCTTTTTTGTGCGGAAGCAATAGCCGATTTTTTCTTCCAGACCGGAATACGGCAATGGATACGGTGTTTCAACTTTCATGTCGGTTTCTTCATTCCTTTTGCAGCCGGGAATATGACCGGATGCCTGCCGGTGCTGTTTCGGACGCTGCGGCATACGGTTTGCGGCTGCCTTTATTCCTGTATGCTGTTATTTTCTGCTTCTGCGGCGATCATGGCGGCAATTTCATAGGTGATGCCGGACTGCACGCAGTGCATTGCCTGCCGGATCGCATGGAAAATCGCCTTTGCATCGGAGGAGCCGTGCGCCTTGATGACCGGCTTGGACAAGCCGAGAAGCGGCGCCCCGCCGTATTCGGAAGCATCAAAATCATGCTTCATTTTTTTAAGCCCGGGCTTGAGCACCATGGCGGAGGCTTTGGTGAGCGGATTGGCAAGCAGAACGCCCTTGACCCGTTCCATCATATATGCGCCGCAGCCCTCTGTGAGCTTAAGCACGATATTACCCGTAAAGCCGTCCGTGACCAGCACATCGCAGGGACCGAACGGAAGCTCCTTACCCTCCACGTTGCCGATAAAACGGATGCCCTCGGCGGCTTCCAGCGCCGCGTATGCCTCCTGGAGGGAATGGGGTCCTTTTGTTTTTTCGGCGCCGTTGTTCAGAAGCCCGACCGTCGGTTCTTCAACTCCCAGGATCTTTGTCATATACACGGAGCCGATTTTGGCAAACTGCGTATAATTGATCGGCTTCAGCTCCAGATTTGCGCCGCAATCCATCAGAAGCGTCGGTTTTTTGTAGGGCATGACCATGGCAAGCGCCGATTTATTCACACCCCGGATCCGTCGGACGATCAGGGTGGAGCCGGCGTGAAGCGCTCCGGTATTGCCTGCGCTGACAAAGGCGTCTCCCTCGCCCGCCGCCAGCATTTTCAGTCCGACCGCCATGGAGGAATCGTTTTTTTCGCGGACGACCGAAAGCGCGTGATCCTCCATTCCGATGACGGATTCCGCATGAACCACGGAAATTTGTTCAGAGGAAAGATCAACCCCGTTTTCCTCCGCACAGGCTTCGATTTCATCGGTGTTTCCGATCAGAACAAGAGAAACCTCCAGCGCTTTGACGGCAGCCTCGGCGCCGCGCAGCAGTGCGAGCGGGGCGTTGTCTCCGCTCATGACGTCAAGAAGTATTTTCATGTGTTGCTTTCGGAATCGGGCTTTTCCGATCCCGATCCTTCTCCTTCCTCGGCTGCGGCTTCCGGCTGCTCCGGAGCTTCATTGCTTTTCGGCAGAGCGGCGTCACAGGCTGTCCGGGCAAGCTCCAGTGCCGCCAGCGCGCGTTCTGCCAAAGCTTCGTTTTTCGCCTTTTTGCCGCCTCTGACGCGTGTCTCCGGCGGCGGGATCAAGCCGAAATTTGCGTTCATCGGCTGGAAATTGACGGTTCCCTCCGTGCTGACATAGCGGGCAAGCGAACCGATGGCTGTGACCTCGGGCAGAATAACCGGCTCCAGTCCAAGCGCACGGTGCGCGGCGTTAACGCCTGCGACCCAGCCGGAGGAGGCAGATTCCACATAGCCCTCCACACCGGTCATCTGCCCGGCAAAGAAAACGTCCGGCTCGCAGCGGAGCGAGTACTGCGGCGTGAGAAGGGCGGGGGAATTGAGATAGGTATTGCGGTGCATAACGCCGTAGCGCAGGAATTCCGCCTGCTCCAGTCCGGGAATCATGCGGAACACGCGTCTCTGCGCCTCAAAGGTCAGATGCGTCTGAAAGCCGACCAGATTGTACATGGAGCGCACCAGATTCTCCTGCCGCAGCTGGACCACGGCATACGGATCCTTTCCGGTTTTCGGATCGGGCAGACCGACCGGCTTCAAAGGACCGAACAGAAGGGTATCTCTGCCGCGCTTCGCCATGGTTTCCACCGGCATACAGCCCTCAAAGACCTTGTGACCGTCTTTTTCGCCCTCCGGCGTGTCAAAATCGTGCAGCGGTGCAAGCTCCGCAGAAATCAGCGCCTGATAAAAAGCGTTGTATTCCTCCTCGGTCATGGGGCAGTTGATATAGGAAGCCTCCCCTTTCCCGTACCGGGAGGCATAATATGCCTTGTTCATGTCGATGGTGGAGGCGTCCACGATCGGGGCTGCGGCATCAAAGAAGCTCAGACAGGAGCATCCGAGCCGTTCCCGGATGAAGGCAGCCATGCGCGCGGAGGTGAGCGGACCGGTCGCGATAACGGTGATGACCCCGGGCGAAAGCTCGGAGCATTCCCGGCAGATCACCTCAATGCTCGGATGGCGTGTGAGCTTCTCTGTGATGTACGCAGAAAACAGCGCACGGTCCACTGCCAGAGCGGAGCCTGCGGGGACTCTTGTGGCATCGGCAGCCTCCATAATCAGGGAGCCGAGCCGGCGAAGCTCCTCCTTCAGAAGACCGACCGCATTTGAGAGCTGATCGGAACGGAGGGAATTGGAGCAAACAAGCTCTGCAAAGCCCTGAGAATGGTGCGCGGGCGTATAGGCTTCGGGTTTCATTTCAAACAGCCGCACCCGGACACCGCGCCGGGCAAGCTGCCATGCCGCCTCGGCGCCGGCAAGACCGGCGCCGTAGACATGGACTGTTTTTGCGTTATTCGGATTGTTCATCATCAGGCAGTTCTTTCTTAAAGCCGCATTCCTTGTCATGACAGATCAAAAGCCGTTTGCCCTTTTTGACATACAGCGTTTTGCCGCACTTCGGACACTTTTCGTTGGTCGGCTGATCCCAGGATAAAAATTCGCATGCGGGATATTTTTCACAGGCGTAATAAACGGAACGGTTTTTGCTGCGCCTTACGGTGACCGGACTGCCGCAGAGCGGACAGGGGATCCCGATTTCCTTCGCCAGCTGCTTGGTTGTTTTACAGGTCGGATAGTTGGAGCATGCCAGAAATTCGCCGTACTTTCCTTTCCGCTTGACCATGGGTGCGCCGCATTTTTCGCAGATCACATCGGTCGGCTCTGCGGTTGTGTCCGCCGCCTTTCCGCTGCCTGTCAGGGGCTTTGTGTTTTTGCAGGTGGGATAATTCGGGCAAGCCGCGAATTTTCCGAATCTGCCGCTCTTGACGATCATGCGGCTGCCGCATTTCTCGCAGATCAGGTCGGTTTCCTCCACGGGGAGCTTGATATCCTCCTTTGAGACTGTCTGCTCCGCCTTCTCCAGATCAACCGCAAATTTTCCGTAGAAATTCGTCAGAACCTCAAGCATGGTCTCCTCGCCGTTTTCAATGCTGTCCAGATCGGCTTCCATCTTCGCCGTAAACGCATAGTTGACGATGTCGGGGAAGTTCTGCTCCATGATCTTTGTGGTGACCTCTCCGAGCGGAGTGGGCTTGAGGGATTTTCCGTCGCGCTCTACATAGCCGCGCTGAAGAATCGTGGTGATGATCGGCGTATAGGTGGACGGACGTCCGATGCCCTTTTCCTCAAGGAATTTGATCAGGGACGCTTCGTTATAGCGCGGAGGAGGCTCGGTGAAATGCTGCTCCGGCTTGACGGCTTCCGCAGTCAGAGTATCCTGCTCTGCAAGCTCCGGCAGCCCCTGCGCCTTTCCGGCATCGCCGTCCTCTGCCGTGTCATACACGGACATAAAGCCGGGGAAGCGGACCGTATTTCCGTTTGCACGGAAAACATATCCGCCGCATTGCAGCTCGACGTTTACGGTATCGATTTCTGCGGATGCCATCTGCGAGGCGATAAAGCGGCTCCAGATGAGCCTGTAAAGCTTATACTGATCCTGCGTCAGGTATTTTTTGAGCTTTTCCGGCTCATATGCAAGGTTGGCGGGGCGGATTGCTTCGTGCGCGTCCTGCGCATTCGCCTTCATTTTGAATACGCGCGGCGTTTCCGGATAAGCGCGGTCGCCGTATTTTCCGATAATATACTGCTTTGCCATTTCCGCGGCATCTGCGGAGATGCGCAGGGAGTCGGTACGCATATAGGTGATCAGACCGTGAACGCCGCCGTTTGCCGATCCGATGTTGACGCCCTCATACAGCTCCTGTGCCACACGCATGATCCGTGCGGACTGAAAGCCGAGCTTGCGCGAAGCCTCCTGCTGAAGTGTGGAGGTTGTAAAGGGGGGCGCGGGATGACGGTAGCGCATGGCTTTTTTGACGGAGGTGACGGAAAAGCTCCTGTTTTGCGTTTCGGCAACGACCTTTGCCGCGTCCGCCTCAGAGCCGAGCTCAACCTTGCCGGACGGATTTCCGTAAAAGTGGGCGGTGAAGAGCTTTCCGGAGGGACTTTGCAGAACGGCATCAACGGTCCAGTATTCATCGGAGACAAACGCGCGGATCTCATTTTCGCGCTCTACGATGATACGCGTGGCAACGGACTGTACGCGCCCCGCAGAAAGCCCGGAGCGAACGGTTTTCCAGAGGAACGGGGAGAGCTTATAGCCGACAATACGGTCCAGAATGCGCCGCGCCTGCTGGGAGTTTACAAGATCCATATTGATGTTGCGCGGGTTTTTGATGGCGCTCTTGACAGCCGCCTTTGTGACCTCGTTGAAGGTGATCCTGCGCGTCTCATCCAAAGGAATGTTCAGCGTGGCTGCAAGATGCCAGGAAATGGCTTCTCCTTCGCGGTCAGGGTCGGTCGCGAGATAGACCTTGGTTGCGTTTTTTGCTTCCTTTTTGAGTTCCTTGATGAGATCGCCTTTTCCGCGGATGTTGATGTATTTGGCGGCAAAGCCGTGATCAATATCCACGCCGAGCGTGCTTTTCGGCAGATCGCGGACGTGTCCGACGGAGGCTATGACTTTATAGTTGGAGCCGAGGTAATTCTTGATGGTATTCGCCTTTGCCGGGGACTCTACGATTACAAGGCAGGGCATAGTCTGTTCCGTTTCTCCGGCGAAATGGAATGGGGAGGACGGCTTTGCGGCGCGTGCTTCCGTTCGTGTGCCCCTTCGCCGGAAAGAGCGCACGGTTTTTATGCGTTGGAAAATGACAGCGTGACCCGGAAAAACGCCTGTCGGGGAAATATTGCGGAAAAAGCTGCGGTTTCGGGCGCTTTTCCGCAAAGCTGCCAAGCAGCCTCGGGTTTCTTTATATCTTATGAAGACCGGATGCCGGGCACGGCTTTGGAATGCACCGCGCGAACCCCGGGTCCGGCTTGAAGGGCAAGAGCTTTATGCCGTCACAGACGGATAAACAGTCCGCCGGGGAGCGCCTTGACCGCCTGCTTGATTTCCATCATCGTCATATTGACCATGACCTCCGAAACCTCCACGGAGGCGAGCCTGGCAATCTCGTCCATTGTCATTCCGGCGGTTCCCGACATGACATCATACAGCTTCTGCTCCGCCTCCGTCAGCTCCAAAGGCTCGCGGCTGACCGTCTCGGGTGCATCCGCCGATGTCCCTGCGGCAGGGGCTTTCCCGGCATCTGCCGTTTGCAGAGCATCGGGCGGCGTGACAGGCTCTGTGATTTTGCGGAACCGCTCGGGGGAGAGCACCGCTTTGTCAGATGCGGCGGCGGGATGCGGCTGGCTTCCGCCGGTGCCGAACGGACGGCGGGCTTCAATCCTGCTCCGGAAGGAGGGAAGGGCGGTCAGATCGATTCTGTGCCGATACAGAGGCTCATATTCTGCCAGAATGTCATATGCTTCGGTGGCAATTTTTGCTCCGCTGCGGATCAGTGCGTTTGTTCCGAGGCTGTTCAGCTCTCCGAGCTTCCCGGGAACCGCAAACAGATCCCGTCCCTGCATCAGGGCATCCCGGGCGGTGATCAGCGCTCCGCTCTTTTCATCCGCCTCCACAACAACCGTTCCCTGACACAGACCGCTGATGATCCTGTTGCGGAGCGGAAAATTTCTCCCCTCCGGGCGCGTAAACGGACGGAATTCGGAAATGACGGCGCCGTGCCGTATGATCTCCTGCATCAGACCGGCATGCTCTGACGGATAGGCGCGGTCGATCCCGCATCCGAATACCGCAACGGTTTTGCCGCCCGCATCCAGACATCCGCGGTGGCTCATGCCGTCGATTCCCTTTGCCATGCCGGAAACGATGACGGCGCCCGCTCTTGCCATATCATGGGAGAGCGTATACGCGGCGTGGCTGCCGTATTCGGTCATATGCCGGGTTCCGACCATGGCGATGCAGACATTGTCCTCCAGATCGGGCAGCGTGCCGCGGACATAGAGGATCAGCGGCTTTCTCTGAATGCCGCGGAGACGCGGCGGATAGGCATCGGATTCGGGACAAAGCACGTTGATGCCGTTGTTTTTGCAGTAGGAAAGGATTTCCGACGCCTGCACCGTGCTTTTATCCGCCAGAGCGTTCAGGTCCGGAGCGCGTGTGACGCCGATTCTCTTGTAGGTTTCGTCGTCCGCTTTGTAAATCAGCTCGATATCGGATTCCAGACCGTCTGTCAGTATGTCGCCGAGTGAGCCGCCGGGCGGGCAGATCAGGCTGAGCCATATCCAGTAAAGAAGATGCTCTTCCGTCATACAGGGTGCCTCCTGTCGTCAGATTTGATTGGCGCAGAACGAAGTCCAGAGAAACACGGAAGCGGCAGCGGCGGCGTTGAGGGATTCAACGCTGTCCTTTGCCATCGGGATATAGACGGTTCCGGTTGCAAGCTCTGCGATTTCGGCGGGCAGTCCGTGTCCCTCGTTTCCGATGATGAAGACCTGACGGCTGTCGGGAGGCAGCTCCGTCAGCTTTTTTGCCTCCGAATCCAGCATCGCTGCATAAACGGAATAGCCGGATGCGCGCAGGCAGCGGATCGCGTCCGGAAAGGACTGCGCATAGGACACCCTTTGCCGGAACAGGGCACCCATGGACGCCCTGACGGTCCGCGCGTTATACAGGTCGGCGCAGTCCCGGCTGAAAATTACCTCGTCCGTGCCGAAGGCGCGCGCCGTCCTTATGACGGTGCCGAGGTTTCCCGGGTCCCGCAGAGCGTGCGCCATGAACAGGCGCTTTCCCTCCGGAAAACGTTCGTTCTCTTTATATATTTTATTGAAATTATGGAGTTTGTCAATATACTTTATACTGCAAATCACGCCCTGCGGCGATTTTTCGCTCGACAGCTTTTCAAAAACGCTTTCGCTGACGCAGATGATCCGATCCTCATGGATGTGCTTCAGGCACAGCGCAAGGTTTTTTTCTGTCGTGAACACACGGTCGATTTCCGCTTCGGATTCGACAGCTTCCAGAAACAGCTTGATCCCCTCCGTCAGAAAAAGACGGTCGGCATCGCGGTTCTTTTTATCCTTCAGGGCGGCGGTGCGGACCACGGTCGGGTTGGTGCGTCCGGTCAGGTAAGTGACTGGCATAATGACTCCTTTTGTGCTGAAAAAACCCGGTAAAACCGGGTTTTTCGTGTCTTATGGAATCAGAGCGCGGCTTTTGCCTGCTCTGCGAGCTTTGCAAAGGCTTCCTTGTCGGAAACTGCGATCTCGGAAAGCATCTTTCTGTTCAGATTGACGCCTGCCTTCTTCAGACCGTGCATCATCTGCGAATAGTTGATGCCGTTGACCTTTGCCTGTGCGGAGATACGGGTGATCCAGAGAGAACGGAAATCTCTCTTCTTCATTTTACGACCGGCAAATGCATAGTTGCCGCTCTTCATGACGGCTTCCTTTGCCATCTTGAAATGCTTGCTCTTGGAGCCCCAATAGCCCTTTGCGAGCTTCAGCATCTTATTTCTTCTCTTGCGCGTCATCATTGCGCCCTTAACTCTTGCCATTTTCTCTTCCTCCTAAATTCAACTGATCTTACGCGCGCGGCAGAAGTGTTCTGACGGTGGGCGCCATGGATTCGCTCAGATAGCCGGTTTTACGCAGCTGTCTCTTGCGCTTTGCGGTCTTCAGACCGAGCTTGTGACGGCGGTTGGTATGATTGAGCTTGACCAGTCCGCTTTTGGTCAGAGAAAATCTTTTTGCGGTTGCCTTATGTGTTTTGATTTTTCCCATTTTCGTTTCCGTTTCCCGGCGGCATATGAATTTTTCGAGGCTTTGCTTCCGGGGCGCCGCCGCAGCCCGGTTTCCTCATCCCGCTGCCTTTTGCGGCACCGGATTATTTTGCGGCAGGACCCTTCTCTGCGGACTTTGCCGCTTTTTGATCCTTGCCGGCAGTTTGCTTCAGCGGAAGAATGAACATGGAGAGATAACGCCCTTCCAGAACGGGAGCCTTATCCACCGTGCCCGCATCCTCGCACGCCTGCTGGAATTTTGTCAGAAGATCACGGCCGATTTCCTGATGCGTCATCTGGCGGCCCTTGAACTTCACAATCACCTTAACCTTGTTTCCTGCGCTCAGAAAGCGGTGCGCGTGATTGACCTTTGTATTGAAATCGTTTGTGTCGATCAGGCAGGAAAGCTGAATTTCCTTGACCTCAACGGTCTGCTGCTTTTTGCGCGCTTCTTTTTCCTTTTTGTCGCGCTCAAAGCGGTATTTGCCGTAATCCATAATGCGGCATACGGGCGGCTCGGCTCCGGGAGCGATCAGGACAAGGTCAAGTCCTTTGTCATACGCCTCACGCTGTGCGGCGGCAAAGGAAAGCTGACCGATCTGCTCACCTGCCGCGCCGACGACACGGACGAGCTTAGACGGGGCGAAATTGATATTCTCATTGATGGCGAGATCCTTTGAATTCTTTGCGTTTATATTGAGCACCTCCCGATAAAAATAAAACGTGCCGAGCTTCCGAATGACAAGAAACTCCGCACAGCACGGCAGCCGACCTTCGTCGGCTTCGGTATAAACCCGTACGGCTCGGCTGCCTACGGGTGAGAACGGAGTGTCCTGCTTCTTTGTCCGAATCATTATAGCACGATACTTTCCGCTTGTCAAGAGTAAAAATGAATTATTTCGCATATTCCGGATAAGCGGTCCGGATATGTGTGTAACACCGGAAAAGGGAGCACGGGCGGATTTCGGGAGACGGATGGGCAGCATGTGCGGGGGAGATCGGTCTGACCCTTGGAAACGGGGGGAAATCCGGCTTGATTCTTGACAAAACGCACGGAAAAGCGTATAATACCGGTAAATAAAAAAACAGTTGAAACAGGAGGATACGGATATGGAATTCTGGGATGATCTTTCAAAAAAGCTGTCTGATGCCGCCGACTATACGGTGCGGGAGACGGGAAAGCTGACGGAGGTTGCAAAGCTGAAATACCGGCTTTCCGTTTTAAGAGGCAAGGAAAACGATCTGTTCCGTGCGCTCGGCAAGATCAAATACGGGGAGTGCAGCGGGAATGCGACCGACACCTCCGCGTGCGACGGGATCGTCGGACAGATCAGCGAGCTGCGCCGGGAGGCAGAGGAGCTTTCCGCACGGCTGGCTGCGCTGCGCAATTATAAGTTCTGCATTGCCTGCCACGAAAAGATGGCGGCGTCCATGACGTTCTGCCCGTACTGCGGCACAAAGCAGGAGCCGGTCGGCGGGGAAGAGCCGGCAAAGGAGCCTGCGGCGGAGGAGCCGGAAGAGTCTGTGCCGGAGCAGCATGACGATACGGGAGACGGAACGCAGGCGTGACCGTCTTTTGAACCGTGCGTTCTTTTTCCGGATGCCCGATTCCGGAGAGCGGCGCGGATATGCGGAGGGGAACCCGCATAAGCCGCGCGGGTTTTCGCATGCATTTGCGTTTCGGGAATATCTGCGGATACAGGCGGGAGCGGAGACGGCTCCGGTCCCGCTTCTCTGTCCGCGGGGATGTCAGAAGTTTTCGGACGGGTACGGCAGCTGAGGCTCTGCCGCGCCTGCCGGTCCGGCTGCATCGTGTCCTTGGGACGCGGCAGCCTTTTTCGTGTGATATTCGGCAGAGAGGTGAGGATGAGGCATGATAGCGCTGAGCTGTGACAATCTGACGCTTTCGTTCGGAGGAGACGTGATTCTGGACGGAATCACATTCAGCCTGAACGAGGGAGACAAACTGGGAATCGTCGGTGTGAACGGAGCCGGGAAATCATCGCTTTTCCGGATCATCACGGGCGAATATACACCGGACAGCGGAAAGGTGTACCTTTCCCGCGATAAAACGCTCGGCGTTCTGTCGCAGAATGCCGGCTTTGAGGGCAGCGGTACGGTCTGGGAGGAGACGCTGAAGGTCTTTTCGGAGCTTGTCCGGCAGGAGGGTGAGCTGGAGCGGCTCCATGCCGCGATGGAGGCGGGCGATGCCGCGGCTGCCGCACGGTATGCTTCGGTGTATGAGGCGTTTTGCGGCGCGGGCGGGCTGGAGTTCCGCTCCCGGGCAAAGGGAATTCTGAAAAACCTCGGACTGCCGGAGGAGCAGTGGCAGGAGCCGGTGGAATCGCTTTCCGGAGGACAGAAAACGCGTCTGGCGCTCTCCTGCCTGCTTCTGCGGGACCCGGATGTGCTGATGCTGGACGAGCCGACCAACCATCTGGATACGGATGCGCTTTTCTGGCTGGAGGAGTATCTGCGCGCAAGCCGGAAGACCGTTCTGCTTGTCTCGCATGACCGGTATTTTCTGGACAGGACGGCGGGAAAGATACTTGAAATCGAATATGCGCACGGCAGACTGTACACCGGGAATTATTCCGCATATCAGGCGCAGCGTCAGGCGGACCGGGAGATCCAGGAGCGCCATTTCAGGAATCAGCAGAGAGAGATCGCGCGGATTGAAGCCTATATCGAGCAGCAGCGCCGGTGGAACCGTGAACGCAATATCATCGCGGCGGAGAGCCGGCAGAAGCAGCTTGATAAAATGGTGCGGGTGGAGCGTCCGGAAAACGCACCGGAGAACATCAGGCTTCGGTTTACCACCTCCGGTGAGAGCGGGACGGATGTGCTGAAGGCAAAAAGGCTCTCCATGGATTATCCGGGCAAGCCGCTGTTTCACAGCGTCAGCTTTACGGTGCAGAAGCGGGAAAGAGTGTTTATCACCGGACCGAACGGGTGCGGGAAATCCACGCTGATCAAGCTGCTTGCCGGGAAGCTTGCACCTCAGGCGGGAGAGGTGGAGTACGGCTATCGCGTGACCCTCGGCTATTACGATCAGGAAAATCAGCAGCTGCGGGCGGAGAATACCGTTTTGGACGAGCTGTGGAATCAATATGAAGACATGACGCAGACAAAGCTGCGGACAACGCTTGCCGCATTTCAGTTCCGGGGAGACGATGTGGGGAAAAAGGTGGAGGTCCTGAGCGGCGGCGAAAAGGCAAGGCTGACTCTGGCAAAGCTGATTCTGGGAAAAATGAATCTTTTGATTCTGGACGAGCCGACAAACCATCTGGACATCGGCTCCCGCGAGGCTCTGGAGGAGGCTTTGGAGGCGTTTGACGGTACGGTGATCGCCGTGTCGCACGACCGGTATTTTGTCAGAAAGCTTGCGACCAGGATTCTGGATTTCGGCGCCGGAGAGCCGTGCGGGATTTTTGACTACCGCGGCGATTATGAGTCGTATCTGGAGTATCGGCAGAGGCACCTTGCCCGTGCGGAGGAGCGTGCTGCTCCGGAGCCGGTTTCCGCCTCCAAGGAGCAGTATCTGGACCGGAAGCGGGGGCAGGCGGAGCAGCGCAGGCAGGAGACCAGACTGCGCCGCGTAAAGGAAGGGATTGCCGAAAAGGAAAAGCGCGTGGAGCAGATCGACGGAAAGCTTGCCGCCTCGGACGGGACGGATTATGTGTATCTCGGAGAGCTGTGCGGGGAGAAGGAGCGTCTGGAGGAGGAGCTTCTTGCGCTGTATGAGGAGCTGGAGCGCGCGGGGCAGCTGTAGGAGGCTCCGCAGCTCCGACGGGCGGTGCGGTTTTGATCTGCGGCGCACGGATGGAGGGCATCTGCGGGTCTTTTTGTCTGCCGAACGCGCAGGCGGCGCGGGTCTGCTGCTTTGCGGCGGTGCATAAAGAAAAACCGGGCTTCGGGGGTGGGACAAAACATGTTTTGCGGTTTTACCGTCCCTTCGGCATCGGTCCGACGGTCAGGCGCTGTGGGTCTGCCGCAGAGAAAAATACAAATGCACGGGGCAAAAACGGACAGGATCTTATCCAAAACGGCGGGATCCCGACCGGCATTTTTAAGGGGCTGCTAAAAACAGTTTGATTTTTGGCAGCCCCGTCTTTTTTTGCCGTGAAGCGGCATCGGGACCGAAAAAATGCCGCTTTTTCTGCGGCAGCCGGGGGAGCTTTTGCGGGCGGCGGAGAGCAGCCGGGTGCCGGAGGGCTTTCCGGCGCGGTATGTGCGGAGTCCTCCGGTCGCTTTGTGTATGGCACCAGCCGATGACTGCCGCTCTGCCAATGCCGGAGCCTGCCTGCAAGGGGGCTTTTTTTGTTTCCGGGATGGATTGTCCGGAAGCGGCGTTTCTTAATACCGATTAAAATGCGGAAAAAACAGGAATACTATTGCTGTGCGGGTCCTTTTGCCGGAGAAAGCCGAAGACGGCGGATTCGCGGCAGGACGCCGGGAGCATGAACTGCGGATGCCGGAATTTTGTCCGGAGAGCAGTTTTTCGGTTTGCACACGGCGGGCTTGTGACGCCCGGAGGACGTTTGGACTTTTCGCTTTTGCGGCGGCTTCCCGCACGGCTTTATCAAAATCTGTTTGCATAGGTGGTATCCGGAATGACGGACAAAAAAATCATGAGGCTTCTGCGCAGGACACTGGAGGGCGATGACGGGCTGTATGTGCTGGAAACCCGCATGGCGGAGGCAATGCGGCTGACACGCGGGAAAATCCGGTATTCTGCGCTCTATGAGAGACTGACGGAAGGAATTCTGAAAGAGGGAAAGCCCGCAGAGGCGGTATATGCGCTTCTGCAGGGGGATGATTATCCGTACAGCGCGGTTTTGTGTGTTCCCGCATATCTGACCCTTGCGGCGGTCCGGCTGTACGCAGAGGGACCGGATGCTTCTTCCGGAAGGGAAAGCGGACGTCTGTTCGGCTTTTTGCGCGGTGTCGGGGAGCTTGATCCGGAGAGGCTGTACGAAGCCGCGTCCGGCGCGGAGCGCAGGCTTCTTTCGGACCGTGCGTTTGCCGACTCGGACAGAGAGACAAAAATATGGTGCCGCTTCCGTGTGGAAAAGGAAGCGGGGAAACGGCGCATGACGGAAAGCAAGGCTGCCGCTGTGCTGCTGGAGGAAAACCGGCTGTTTTCCGGGACGCACCCTTTTGCGGGAAGGCTGTATTTTGCACTTCTTTTCGCGCTGCCGCTTGCGGGCTGTATTGCCTTGCTGTACGCCGGTTTTCCGGCGCTTCCGCTGATTCTCTGCTATTTGCCGCTTGTCGAGCTGGTCAAAAGGACTCTGGATTCCGTATACAGCAGGTGTCTCAGGGCAGAGCCGCTGCCGCGGCTGAAGCAGACGGCACTGCCGGAGGATGCTGCGGTTCTGACGGTGATCACGGCGCTTCTGACGGAGCATGCCGAATTGAAGCAGCGGCTGGAGAGGATCTATCTTGCAAACCGGGAGACCCCCGGGCTTTTCGGCATTCTGGGGGATCTTCCGGAAGCGGACGAGCCGGAAAAAGCCGAGGATGCGGAGCGAATCCGGACGCTGAGCGCGGCAATCGAAGAGCTGAACGAAAAATGGGGGGAGCATTTCTGCCTGTTCATCCGGAGAAGAACGGAGAACGCGGAGGGGAGCTTCAACGGCTATGAGCGGAAGCGCGGCGCCCTTCTGAATCTTATGGCGCTGATACGGCGCGGGGAGGACGGTCCGTTTCTGACGGTTCTCGGCGATCGGAAGCACCTTGCCCGGATGCGGTATGTCGTCACACTGGATGAAGATACCGTGCCCGGTATCGGAACGCTTTCCCGGATGCTTTGCGTGATGTGCCATCCCGCCAACCGCCCCCGGATCCGGGACGGCGCAGTGCGGGAAGGCTTTGGCGTGCTTCAGCCCGTGACGGAGACGTCGCTTGCCTCCGCCGGAGATACGCTCTTTTCCGCACTGATGACGGGCGGCGGCGGAAACGATGTGTATGCCTCCGCCTTTTATGAGCTGTATCAAACGGTGTTCGGCACCGGAATCTTCTGCGGAAAGGGCATGGTCGATGCGGCGGTATACGATGCGCTTCTGCAGGACGCGTTTCCGGAGCAGACCGTTCTGAGCCATGACCTGCTGGAGGGTGCGCGGCTGCGCTGCGGGCTTCTGACCGATGTGGCGGTGACGGACGGCTGTCCCGGCAGCGTGCTGTCGTATCTTGACCGGCAGAACCGGTGGATGCGCGGCGATGTTCAGGCGCTGGCATTTTCCTTCCGGCATGTCCGGAACAGGCGCGGGGAGCGGCTTCCGAATCCGGCGCCGGCGCTTTCCCGGCTTCAGCTTTGGGACAACCTCCGCAGGCTTCTGACCCCGGTTTCCGCGGTTCTTGCGCTGTTTGCCGCAGGCACGGAGGGGGGAGGGTATGTTCTGTGGCTGCTCGCTCTGGCATACCTTTTGTATCCGCTGCTGTTCTCTCTTGTGAAAACACCGCTGCATGCAGGGCGGATCTTCCATGCGGGATTGGTTCCGCCAGCCGTTTCGGCGCTGAAAATGTTCCTGTATTCGACAGGATCGCTTTTGTATGACGCCGTCAACGCTTTGGACGCCCTGTTCCGGTCACTGTACCGGATGCACGTTTCTCACAGAAGGCTTCTTGCGTGGACGACAGCCTCCGAATCGGAAAAACGGGCGGGAGGCTTTCTGCGGTATCTGATCCGCCTTTGGCCCTCCGCTCTGTTCGGGGGACTGTTTCTTGTCCTGTGCGGGGGGAACCCGCTGTATGCCGCGACCGGGCTTTTGTGGCTCATATTTCCGCTGACCGCTTTTTTGCTCGGCAAAAAAAACGTCCGGAAAAAAGAGAGGCTGAGCAGGACGGAGCAGTCCCGCCTGAGCCGGTATGTCTATGATCTGTGGCGGTTCTACGTCTCCTCGGTCAAGCCCTCCGAGCACGGACTTCCGCCGGACAACATGCAGCTTTCACCGGTGGAGGCAACGGCGCACAGAACCTCCCCGACCAATATCGGCATGTATCTTGTCTCCTGTCTTGCCGTCCGGGATTTCGGGCATATTACCGGGAGAGAGCTGTATCTCAGAGCGGAGGAGACAATCCGCACGGTCGAGGGGCTTCCGCGCTGGCACGGGCATCTTTATAACTGGTATGATACGCAGACCCTTCGCGTGCTCGGCACGCCGTATGTTTCCACAGTGGACAGCGGTAACTTTGCGGCATCGCTTGTGGTTTTGAAAGAGGGACTGCGCGAATACGTCCGGGAGGAGCCGCGGCTTTCGGTGCTGATTTTCCGCATTGAGGCGCTGCTTCGGGAGACGGACTTTTCCGTCCTGTACGACCGGAAGCGGGAGCTTCTGCGGATCGGGGCGGCACCGCAGGCGGAGCGGCAGGAGGAAAACTGCTATGACCTATATGAGTCGGAGGCAAGAATCGCGTCCTATTACGGCATTGCGTCCGGACAGCTTCCGAGGAGGCACTGGCGCATGCTGTCCAGGCTCCTGATCGGAATTCACGGGAGGATCGGACTTGCCTCATGGTCGGGAACGATGTTTGAAGCGTTTATGCCGGCTTTGTTTCTGCCGGTATACCCCGGCTCTTTGCAGTATGAGGCGCTTTGCCTGACCGTGCGGGAGCAGAAGCGTGCGGCGTGCCGCGGCATCTGGGGAAAATCGGAGAGCGCGTATTTTGCGTTTGATGCCGGCATGCTGTACCAGTACCGCGCCTTCGGCGTGCAGAAGCTGGGGCTGAGGCGGAATCTGGACCGGGACCGCGTGTATGCACCCTACGCGTCCTTCCTGACGCTGGCGTTTGCGCCCGGAAGCTCGCTTGCCAATCTGAACCGGATGAAGCACAGCGGTCTGTACGGACGGTTCGGCTTTTATGAGGCAGTGGACTTTACGCCGGAGCGGACGGGCGCCGGCAGTGCGGTTATCCGCAGCTATATGGCGCATCATGTCGGCATGAGCATTGCGGCGGCTGCCAACGCCTGCTTTTCGGATGTCATGGTGCGGCGCTTTTTTGCGGATCCGCAGATGGCGTGCGCCTCGGAGCTTCTGAGCGAGCGGACGCCGACGGGAAGTCCTGTGATGAACCCCGAAAAGGCGCGGGAAAAGCTGAGACGCAGACAGCAGCTCACCCTTTCGGCGCGCGGTACCGATGAAAAGCAGACGGACGGCTACCGTGTCGGCATGCTCTCCGACGGCTTCTGCCGTGTAATCCTGTCATCGGAGGGAGAGGCTGCGCTGTATGCCGGCGCGGCAGCGATCGGAGCGGATCCCTTCCGTGCGGAGGGACTGCACGGGCTTCATGTTCTGGCGGAGGCGGACGGGACGGTGTATGAGCTTTGCTCGGCGGGCAGCACAATGGAATCGGGAATGGCGGACGGCAGCATCCGGTATGTGCTGCGGATGCGGGAAGTGACGCTGACGGCTTCCTTCACACTGATGCCGGAGCACGCCTGCTTTGCCGTCCGGGTGACGGCGGAGGGGGTGAAAAGCTCGTTTGTGCCGCTCCTTGTATTTGAGCCGGTGCTTGCTTTGCCGCGGGAGCATGCGGCGCATCCGGCATTCTCCGATCTTTCGCTGGAGGCGGAATACCTCCCCGGCGAACGGATTTTGCTGTACCGCAGGCGGGGGCGGACGGAAAAGGATGCCGAACGCTTTCTTGCTGTCGGAACGGACGGCTCGGGACCGGAGGAGCTGCAATTCGAAACGCGGCGGGACGGGCTCGGACTGCTGTACGGCAGAGAGGAGCTGAAAATGCTTTCAAAACGCCGGCTTGCCGGGGAAACGGGGGCTTGTGTCAATCCGTTCTGCGCCGTGAAAAAATCCTGTGCTTTGCGGCAGGGGAGGGGAAGTCTTACTTTTTTGCTTGCCTTTGCGGAGGGCAGGGAGAGTGCGGTCGGCGCGGTTTCCGGGCTGCGCAGCCGGAGGCAGAGGACGGATGCGTTCCGCCTGTGCGAGGAAAAGCTGCGCCCCGTCATGCAGAACCGTCTTTCGGCGAGCGGTCTGCGCGCGGAGCAGTTTCCGGCGCTGTCGATCCTTCTTGCCTGCCGGTTCCGCGACGGCAATCCGCACATGCGCCCCTCCGGATTCTTTCGGCGGGATATGCTCTGGAGGTTCGGAATTTCCGGAGATGATCCGATTTTCTGCCTGCGGGTCCGGGAGGGACTTTCCGAGGAAAGCAGGGCATGGGGGCTTCTGGAGGGCTTTGTCCGCGCCCATCGGCTGATGGGAATGGTCGGGCTCCGCTCGGAGCTTGTGCTTCTGTACCGGGGCGGAGAGGATTATTTCGATGCGGAAAAGCAGAAGCTGCTTGCACTTATCCGGGTCTGCGGCAGCGAGCCGCTGCTTTCGGCGCACGGCGGAGTATACCCGGTTCCGGCGGATGCCGGAGAGGGGCTTTTGCCTGCGCTTTCCGTTCTGTATGCGGAAATCGGACCGGAGGCTTCCTATGAGGGTATCCGTGCGGGCTGCGATTTTTACCGGGAGACCGCTTCCGCAGTCCGCAGACCGGCACAGGCTCCGCTCGCCGCAGAGCCCGTGCGGCAGGAGGTTCGGCTTCGCGTGCGGGGAGGCTTTTTTACCGATGACGGCTTTACCGTGGAAAAACCGGTACCGCAGGCGCCGTGGTCGTTTCCGTATGCAAACCGCGCGTTCGGTACGCTTGTTACGCAGAATTCTCTGGGATATACGTGGGCGGGCAACGCCCAGACCCGGCGTCTGACGCCGTGGGACGCCGATAAGCTTTCCGATATGAGCGGAGAGCAGCTTTTGTATACTGCCGGAGAGGACGGAACCGTATATGATCTCTGCGCCTGTGCCGGACGGGTCAGCTTCGGCATGGGCTGCGCAGAATACCGCGGCTGCGCGGGAGGCGTTTCGTATGCCGTTCGGGTCGGTGTGGACGAAAAGCTCCCGGTCAAGCTGGTGACGCTTCGCTTTCTGACGGGGGCTGAGGACTTTGATGCCGGATGTGTGCAGTATCGGCTCCGCGCCGTGATGGGAGGCACGGAAAAAACGGTGGTGGTGCGGAGCGGGGAGGACGGAACGCTTCTGTTCCGAAGCTGCTTCGGGGATTTTACGGACTGGGAGGGCTTTCTGGCCGAGAGGCGGGAGCCGGACGGCAGCCGTCTGTTTCTTCTCGGAGCCTCGCCGGTATTTGCAGAGGATCGGGTCCGCAGGGAGGTGCTTGCGCGGTACAGAACGGTCCGGGACGCCGAGGACGCCTTTGCACGCAATTCTGCCCGCCTGTGCGGCATCTTTTCCGTTTTTGAGGCACAGACCGGGGATGCGGCAACGGACCTTATGATCAACCGCATGCTGCCCTATCAGACTGCGGTGTGCCGCATTTTTGCGAGAACCGGCTTTTATCAGTCCGGCGGAGCCTATGGCTTTCGCGACCAGCTTCAGGATGCGGCGGCGATACTGCCGTATCTGCCGGGGATGACGCGGACCCAGATATTCAGAGCTGCGGCGCATCAGTTTGAGGAAGGGGACGTACAGCATTGGTGGCATCCCGGGGACGGGGTCGGAAGGGGCGTCCGGACGCGCTGCTCCGACGATTTCCTTTGGCTTCCCGAACTTGCGGCGCGCTATGCGGAATATACGGGAGACATGGGGATATTCGAGGTGCCGCTTCCCTATCTGACTTCTCCGGTCCTGTCTCCCGGAGAAACGGAGCGGTATGAGCTGCCGAAGCGGAGCAGTCTGCGGGAATCGCTGTGGCAGCACTGCATCCGCGCACTGGAGCACGGTCTGCGGTTCGGCGCACACGGGCTTCCTCTGATCGGAACCGGAGACTGGAATGACGGCATGAACGCAGTCGGAAGGGAGGGGAATGGCGAGAGCGTCTGGCTCGCGTTTTTCCTTTGGACAGTGCTCGGACGCTTTATTCCGCTGTGTGAAAAGCGGGGGGACGCAGACGGCGCCGCACGGTACCGCAGGGTGCAGGGGGAGCTGCGCAATGCATGGGAGCGTGCGTTTGACGGCGCATGGTATTTGCGCGGCTATTATGACGGCGGAGAGCCGCTCGGCGGCAGCCGCGGACCGGAAGCCCGCATTTTCCTCCTTCCGCAGGCATTTTCCGCGTTCTGCGGCGCGGCGCATGCCGGGGAGGCTGTAAAGACCGCCTTTGACCGCCTGTATGACGGGGAGTGGCAGATACTGCGGCTGTTTGCACCGCCGTTCGGTGCGGATGCGGTAAAAACCGGGTATCTGCGCGGGTATTGCGGGGGACTTCGTGAAAACGGCGGTCAGTATACGCACGGCGCTGTCTGGGGGCTGCGGGCGCTGCTGCTTTCCGGTATGTATGAGGAAGGCAATGTGCTCCGGCGAGCGCTCAACCCGGCGCTGCGCTGTACGGAGGAACGGCTTGCCGCACGGTACCGGATTGAGCCGTACTGTATGGCAGGGGATGTATACGGCGCTCCCGGTCATGCGGGGAGAGGCGGCTGGAGCCTTTATACCGGCGCGGCGGGCTGGTATCTGCGGGTGCTTTGCGAGGACTGGCTCGGCTTCCGCCGGGAGGGAGATCACTTTTCCGTGTATCCGCACGGCTGCGGCGACTGCGCGTATACGGTGCGGATATGCGGCACGGAGTATCGGGTGGAAATCCGGCAGGGGAAGGACGACCGGTGCGTGCTGGACGGAAAGCCGTCGGCAAACTGCTTTCCGCTGGATAAAAAGAAGCACCTTTTGCAAATATCTGTTGACCTTTCCGGCAAAGTGTAGTAAAATATTTTTATCTCTGAAGCGGTGAGACGGGAATTCTTTGCTGCCGTCAGAATCGCAAAACGGCATATGTTCCGGCATGGGGCAGGCATGTTTCTGCCTGCCCCGCCCGCTTTTTCCGATTTGCTGCGGGCAGGGGACAGCGGTTTGTGCGTGTTTGTCCGCGATCGGGGCGGGGGCGGAAGACCTGCCGAAAGCACTCTGTCTGCGCAGCTTCCGCTTTCGGCGCCGCAAAGGAGGGCTGCTTCGGACGGGCAAAACCCGTACGGCGGCTTCGGAATACAGCCGGTAATTCTCAATAAAGGAAAGGAAGAAAGCTTTCGCTGAGGCGGGAGCCGTGGTGGATTATTATGGGAGACAGAATCAACATCCTGTCGTTTCCGGGCTTGGGCATCGGTGAGTTTGAGGTACATACCGTTGCGTTCACGATCTTCGGACGTCCGGTTGCGTGGTATGGCGTGATTATTACACTTGGCATTCTTGCGGCGTTTTTCTATTGCAGATACCGGGCGGCGCAGGAGCAGGTCACGACCGACGATCTGATGGATTATGCGATCTTCTGTGTGATCAGCGCGGTGATTTGCGCAAGGGTCTATTATGTTGCGACGACCTGGTCCGAGCTTCCGTATTATGTGCCCGGAAACTTTTTTGCAACGCTCCGCAACGTGATTGCGATCTGGGAGGGCGGTATCGCCATTTACGGCGCCATCATCGGCGGCGCACTGGCGGCTCTTGTTGTGTCGCGGGTGAAGCATATCAAGTTCACAAAGGTGGCGGATCTGCTTTCTCCCGGCGTGATGATCGGTCAGATTGCAGGGCGCTGGGGGAATTTTATCAACGCCGAGGCGCATGGCGGGGAAACGGATCTGCCGTGGCGCATGGGAATCACTACGGCACAGGGAACGGCGTATTATCATCCCACCTTTTTATATGAATCGCTCTGGAACCTGATCGGATTTCTGATGATCAACGCTCTTTACAAAAAGAAAAAATACGACGGGCAGATATTTCTGATGTATCTTACATGGTACGGCTTCGGACGGATGCTGATCGAGGGTCTGCGGACCGACAGCCTTTATGTCGGACCCTTCCGCATCTCTCAGCTTGTCGGATTTGTTTCCTTCCTTGCGGGAGGCGTTATGCTGCTGATATTCGGGATTGCCGCACGGAAAAACGGCTGGAAGCCGGAATCGCTCGGACAGCCGGCTGCCGGGGCAGCTGCGGAAGCCGGAAAAGTCCCGGGAAAGCATGCTTCTGCGGATTCGAAGCATAAGGAGCTGAAAAAAGCCGGGGCGCACGCGGATTCGGCTGCGGCGGCAGGAGAAGCCCGTGCCAAAGAGACGGGGGTGTGCGCTCCGGAGGGAACGGCACCGGACGGCGCTGCGGCGGACGATGGTGAGAACGGGGCAAAGGAGCAACCCCCGGACTCTGACGGGGAAAAGCCGGGAGAGAACGCCGCGGACTGATCGGTACGGCTTTTTCGAATGTGCCGGACACGGATTGCGGTCGCGGCATGCGGTATGCAGCCTGCACGGCTGCGGCTCCGGCAGCTTTACGGACCTCATGGGGAACGGAAGCGCCGAACGAAGGCTGCGCCGGCGCAGAGCGGGAAGACTTCGGCAGGAATGGCTTCGGTCATCCGGCGTGTCCTCTGCGGCTGCGGAGCCGTGCGGCGCTGCGGTGCACGGAGACATCGGGAATAGGGAAGCATTCGGGAATAAACGGGGCGGATCGGGAAAATTCCGGTCGGGAACAGATTGCCCGCTCCCCGGGAGCGGGCGGAAAAGGACAGGAAGCAGTATGGCATATATCATAGACGGGAAGGAAATATCCGCAAGGATGCGTGCGGAGCTGAAGAAAAGAGTGGAAGGTCTGGCAAATCGTCCGGGGCTTGCGGTTGTGCTTGTCGGGGATGATCCGGCATCGCAGATTTATGTGCGGAACAAGCACCGCGCCTGCGAGGAGACGGGGATTTATTCGGAGGGGTATACGCTCCCTGCGGAAACGCGCCAGGAGGATCTGGAGGAGCTGATCGGTCAGCTGAATCACAGCCCCCGGATTCACGGGATCCTGTTGCAGCTGCCCCTCCCGCCGCAGCTTGACGCGCTTCGCGTGATTGAAAAAATCTCGCCCGAGAAGGATGTGGACGCGTTTCATCCGGTCAATGTCGGACGGTTGATGACCGGCGTAAACGGTTTTCTGCCCTGCACGCCGGCAGGTGTGATTGCGCTTCTGAAGCGGAGCGGGGTGACGATTTCGGGCAAACGGGCGGTGGTGCTCGGGCGCTCCAATATAGTCGGAAAGCCGCTTGCCATGCTGCTTTTGCGCGAGAATGCGACCGTGACGGTGTGCCATTCCAAAACGGAAAATCTGAAGGAAATCTGCCGGGAGGCGGATATTCTGGTCTCCGCGATCGGCAGGGCGGAGTTTGTGACGGGGGATATGATCAAGCCGGGCGCCGCCGTGATCGATGTCGGGATGAACCGGAATGCGGCAGGAAGACTCTGCGGAGATGTGAATTTCCGGGAGGCTGAGAAGGTTGCCGGGTATATTACGCCGGTTCCGGGCGGCGTGGGACCGATGACCATTACGATGCTTTTGGAAAACACCGTGCGTGCGGCGGAATATTTGACCGCCTTCGGGGGAATTTCTTGACATTCCTCCGGCTGCATGCTATAATATTCTGATATGATTCTAAAAAGTATAAACAAACATAAGAGGAGAACGCCATATGATACAGAAACCGCGCGGGACAATGGATATCCTTCCCGAAGAGGTTGTTTACTGGCAATACATTGAGAGAAAGGCACGGGAGGTGGCGGCGCGTTACGGCTTCGGCGAGATCCGGCTGCCCACCTTTGAGGTGACAGAGTTGTTTCAGCGCGGCGTCGGCGGCACCACCGATGTGGTGCAGAAGGAAATGTATACGTTTCAGGACAGAGACGGAAAGAGCATCTCCCTGCGTCCGGAGGGGACTGCCGGGACCGTGCGCGCTCTGATCGAAAACGGAAAATGCTCCGATGTACTGCCGCTGAAGCTCTATTATATCCTGAACTGCTTCCGGCATGAGAAGCCGCAGGCGGGACGCTACCGGGAGTTTTATCAGTTCGGTGTGGAAATGTTCGGCGCGGGGGCTGCCGCTGCGGACGCATCGGTGATTTCTCTTGCCAATACGCTTCTGACCGAGCTCGGTGTGCAGAATATTCATCTGCACATCAATTCCATCGGCTGCCCCTCCTGCCGTCCGCAGTTTCAGAAAACGCTGCGGGACTATCTTGCGCTGCACCGGGACGAGCTTTGCCAGACCTGTCAGGGCAGGCTGGAGACCAATCCGCTGCGCGTTCTGGACTGCAAAAATCCGGAATGCCGCGCCATTGCGGAAAAGGCGCCCAAAACGACAGAGCATCTCTGCCCGGCATGTGCCTCACATTTTTCCGCGCTTCAGGAGTATCTGCGGGCGGAGGGTATCCCGTATGAGGTGGATTCCGGCATTGTGCGCGGACTGGATTATTATACGCGCACGGTGTTTGAGTTTATCGCTCCGGTTGTGGGCGCACAGAGCACCGTCTGCGGCGGAGGTCGTTATGACGGGCTGATGCAGGAGCTTGGAGGTCCCGCACTCCCCGGAATCGGCTTTGGAATGGGCATTAACCGGCTGATCCTTGCGATGCAGGGCTGCGGGATTCATCTGGAGCCGGACGACAAGCCGCTTCTGTACATTGCCTCCATGGGACAGGCAGCCTCTGTCAAGGCATCTGCCATCACGGAAGCGCTGCGCAGAACCGGAGTTCACGCGGAATGCGATCTTGCCGAACGCAGCCTGAAGGCGCAGATGAAGTACGCCAACAAGCTCGGTGCGCGGTATACGCTGATCCTCGGAGATCAGGAGCTGGAGACCGGCACGGCACAGCTGAAGAACATGGAAACAGGCGGGCAGCTTGCGGTGCGTTTTGATACGGAGGACGAGCTGTTTTCGGCGCTCGGAGTGTCCCGGGGCTGATTTCTGCGGCGGCAGATGCGCAAGAGGCGGCAGAAAGGATTCTTATCCGCATGCCGGTATGCGCGGACTTATTTTGATCAGGCGGAATCTGAAGCATGCCGGCCGCGCGGAGGCGGTCGAGGGCTGCAATTTATAGAAAGGCAGGTCATGTGTGAAATGGCTGAATTGCTGAATCAAACGGATAAAAGAACCAAATATTGCGGTGAATTCGGAGTGGAGGATATCGGAAAAGAGGTTTGCGTCATGGGCTGGGCGCAGCGCCAGCGCGACCTCGGAAGTCTGATTTTTATTGATTTGCGGGACAGAACGGGCCTGCTCCAGCTTGCCTTTGACGAGGCAACGGACCGTGCGGTGTTCGACACTGCGTTCGGCGTGCGCGCGGAATACGTGCTCTGTGCCAAGGGAACGGTGAGAAGGCGGGACTCTGTCAATCCGGCGATTCCGACGGGAGAGGTTGAGATCGCGGTACGGGAGCTGAAGGTTTTGTCTGTGGCGCAGACGCCTCCGTTTGCCATTGAGGAAAACAGCGGCGTCCGTCCGGAGCTTCGTCTGAAGCACCGGTATCTTGATCTGAGGCGCCCGGATCTGCAGCGCAATCTTCTGATGCGCTCCAGAATTGCGGGAATCGCGCGCAGCTATTTTGCGGAACAGGGCTTTATTGATCTTGAGACGCCCTGCCTGATCAAGCCGACGCCGGAGGGGGCAAGAGACTATCTGGTTCCGTCCCGCGTACACAACGGCAAGTTCTATGCGCTGCCGCAGTCGCCGCAGCTGTATAAGCAGCTTTTGATGCTGTCCGGCTTTGACCGGTATTTCCAGATGGCGCGCTGCTTCCGCGATGAGGACCTTCGCGCGGACCGTCAGCCGGAATTTACACAGATCGATTTGGAAATGTCCTTTGTGACACAGGATGATGTGCTCTGCGTGGTGGAGGGCTTTCTGAAACGGCTGTTCCGGGAATGCAAGGGGATTGACCTTGAGCTTCCGCTTCAGCGCATGACCTATGCGGAGGCAATGGAGCGCTTTGGCTCGGACAAGCCGGATCTTCGCTTCGGAATGGAGCTGCACGATCTGTCCGCGCTTCTGAAAAATACGGGCTTCAAGGTGTTCGCGGGCGCGCTTCAGGCAGGCGGTTCGGTCCGCGGCATCAATGTCAAGGGCGGCGCACATAAGTTCTCCCGGAAGGAGATCGACGGTCTGACCGAATTCGTGAAGGCTTACCGGGCAAAGGGACTCTGCTGGATGAAGAATGTCGGCGGTGAGATTTCTTCCTCCTATGCCAAGTTCCTGACGCCGGAGGAGAACGCAGCCATTGAAAAGACGCTGGACTTTGCCGAAGGGGACCTGCTTCTGATTGCAGCCGACCGCAGCCAGATCGTTTTTGATACGCTCGGTGCGCTGCGGTGTGAGTGCGCAAGGAGAATGGGGCTGATCGACCGTTCCGTATATAAGCTGCTGTGGATCACAGAGTTTCCGCTTCTGGAGTATTCGGAGGAGGACGGCAGATATTATGCCAAGCATCATCCGTTCACCATGCCGATGGAGGAGGACATTCCGCTTTTGGAAACGGCTCCCGAGAAGGTTCGGTCCATTGCCTATGACATCGTGATCAACGGAACGGAAGCGGGCGGAGGCTCAATCCGGATTCATACGCCCGATATTCAGGAAAAGATGTTCCGGGCGCTGGGCATGCAGGAGGATGAGGTTCAGGACAAATTCGGGTTCCTGCTTGAGGCATTCCGGTACGGAACACCGCCGCACGGAGGACTTGCGTTCGGCTTTGACCGCCTTTGTGCCCTGATGCTGGGTGTGGACGATATCCGGGAGGTAATTGCGTTCCCGAAGGTCCAGAACGCTTCCGAGCTGATGACAAAATGCCCCTCCAGGCAGTCTCCGAAGGATCTTGCGGAGCTGGGCATTGCGGTGATTCACGACGAGGATGCAGACGTCTGAGGCGGTCCGCAGGACCTGTGACGTTGATTTTCGGATAGAAACAAAAGAGGGGCTGCTCAAAACCTTCAGGTTTTTAACAGCCCCTCAAACATGCCGGTTGAAATTCCGGATTTGATTCGATTTCAGCCGTTTTTGCTTTGTCTCTTTGCCTTTTCGGCATTTTTAGCGGCAAAACGGCTGCGTCCTGCCGCCGGGAATAATTGCCGGGGGTGTAAAAAAACGCAAAACGAGTTTTTTTACACCCCTTTAAATCTTGTTTTGTATGAACGGGAGGATCACTTGTGGTGCAGACGGGAAAAGCCGGATGGAGGCATCCCGTTTATTCGCTTTTATGCCATGCCGTCCCTGATCAGTTCATAATACAGCGAGGTGGTCTGATAGGTGATCTGATCGGTATGCTCCTGAAGCATTTCGTGGAAGGTGCGGGCGACAAAGCTCTTACGCAGGTCCTCCATGTGTTTTTTGATATAGCTGTCCTCCAGCGGAAGGCGCTTGATGATGCTGTAGCCGTACACGCACGGAATGACCTCGCTGACCTCGCCGATCTCCAGCTCCTTTGCGGTATCCTCAAAGTATGCAAGAAGCTCTCCGTCTGTAAAATAGTATCCGTCCGGATTGTCGGAAAGACCGGGGTCCTCCCCGTATTCCCGGATCAGAGCGTCAAAATCCTCGCCCTGTCTGGCTTTTTCCAGAGCTTCATCCGCTCTGGCGCGGAGGGCTTCGTCAGATTTTTCCGGATCGTTTTTGATCAGGATCTGCGTGGCACGGAGAAATTTCTTCGGAATATCGTCAAGCAGCGTCTGATCGTCCGCCCGGATGATGAAGCTTGCTTCGCTTGTGACATAGGTGTAGAGCTTGCTCCAGAGACGGCTTAAAAGCTTCATTTCCCTCAGCGCATATTCGCTCAGATTCGCCTCCTCCAGCGCCTTTTGATAGCTCGCATCATCCGTACAGGAGGCTCTGAAGGCATCGATTTCTTCATAGACCTCTTTTTTTTCGTCACTGGTCAGAGAAATTTTGTACTTTTTCGCCATTTTGCGAATCGCAGCATTTTGGCGGAGCGTTCCGATTACCTCCGCAGTCAGCTTTTCCTGCAATTCGGGATTGTTTTCCCAGACGCTGCTGTCGCCCTTGTCCAGATCCGATTTGGAATTCAGATAAATATAACGGAATTCGTCATAGGTGACCTTGGTTCCGTCAACCGTCAGAACGGTTCGGCTGTCCTGCGGCTTGACGGAGGAGCCGCATCCGGCAAAGCCAAACAGCAAAAGAACAGAAAGCAGCACACACAGTAGTTTTTTCATAAATGCCATACCTTTCGGATAAGATCGGTGTTTTTTCGGGAAGCCCGGGGCGCATCGGAAGCGGGCAGAAGGGAATGCCGGCGGAGGATGGTGCGAAGCTCCGTCTGCCTGCCGGAAAAGGTGCGGACAGCCGGATTTTCCGGCAAAGAACCGCCGGCGGGATTTTGGATCCTTCCGGCGGTTTTCGGTTTCGCGCGGTTATGCGCGGTCGGCGTCAACAGAATCGCCGTTCAGAAGCCGCACGGCATCGGTGAGCACCTTTTCCACACTGTTGTTCATTGTGTAGAATTCTCCGACTCCGTTGACCGTGTAATAACAATGGTGGGTGGAGTACGGATAGAAGCGGTAGACGATTGTTTCGCCGTTATCCATGGTGAAGGTGAAGGTTGCATAGAGTGTGAGGGAGTCCGTATCGGTATTTTTGGCATAATCCTGCAATTTCATGCTGAGCAGATCCTTATACCACTGCCTGAAATTCTTGACATCGGTTGCACCGTACGGGGTGTCGCTGCGGTCGGAGCGGATGAGAATTTCCTGCCCCTCGCCCTCTAAGGTGAACTTTACCTTGACCAGTTCGCTGTCGATTTCAATGGAGGAAACATCGTTGATATTTTCGGCATACAGCGGACGGTCCACAAACTTCAGAAGATCCCAGTTCAGAAATTCACAGCTGCTGATATTGATCTGTGCGACAAGATCGTAAAGGGAGCTGAAGGCGTACATATTTCCGTCCTCATCCGGCTCGCTGAAGATGACGAAGGTCTGCATATCCTTGTAGGTGTAATGGAGCAGATAGGCGGGGTTATCAATGTCAATGCCGTAGGTTTCCTTCAGACGGCTGATAAATTCCATATCCGCCTCGTCATCGTCTCCTGTTTCGGCGGAGTCGCTTTCCCCTGTTTCTTCACCATCCCCGTTTTCCTCCAGATATTTCAGGATATCCTTGCCGAATTCGATGGTTTTATCGCCGTAAAACTGCTTCAGGGTTTCCAGAAGGGAGCTGACAGTTGAGGTGTTGACCGTATAGGCGGTCGGGTATTTCATGACGTAATCGCCCATACCGGCTTCTGTGACGACCTCCTGCGGCGTGCGGTAGTCAATGAATACAACGAGCTTTCCGTTCCGGATCAGATAGATATCGTCCGTCGTATAGTAATCGTTGGTGGCAAGGGGTCTGCCGAGAACCGGCTTGATCATGGAGTTGATGTCCGCGAGCAGTGTGGCTGCGATTGTGGTATCCAGCACATAAACGGCGCCCCTGCCGTCATACCGTGCGTAGTAGCCGCCTCCGGTCGCGAGCAGATTGCCGATGTAAATTTTGTGGGCGGTTCCGTCGTTTTTGGTGATGATATAGTATGCCGGATTGTCCTCCTCGGCAAGCCCGTATTCGTGAAAATCCGTGCAGTCGGTTGTGACGCGTGTCATGGACAGGGTATAGCCGGCGGAAACCACTAAGGAGGAGAGAAGCTCATAGCTGTACGGCGCGCCCTCCTGCCCCTTGATGTAGAAGGCGTCGTCGCTGGCGCGGTAAAAGGTGTAGGCACCGTGCTGATTATGCACCTCGATGGACTTGATATCCGCCATCTCGATGTGTTCCATCATGAGAATACGGTTGGAATCTCCCAAAACCTCTCCCTCCAGAAGCTCCGGGGGCTTTTCCTCCTCGGTATGCTTGGCAACAAGCGGCTTGATGATGAAAAAGTAGGACAGCAGTGCAGCGACAAAGAGGATGGAGCTTGCGATAATGATCCGTTTCTGACGGACGGACATGGTGATAGCCTTTTTCATAAATGACGTCTCCTGACATAGACCACGGTTCCCGCAACCAGGGCGACCGCGGGAAGGACGCAAGTGAGGACGGCAGTCCATCTGGCTGCCTCTGCGGTTGTGATGTCCAGTGCCTCGTTGTCAAACACCTTGAAATTCAGATCGATCGGCACGGTCGTTTTTCCGAAGGCGCGCATGGCGGAGAAAATGATATCTCGGTTTCCGTAGGAAGAGGAGCCGATGTATTTGCTGTCCGCAAAGGAACTGGTTCCCGCCACCATGACATAGTTATAAACGTCAACATTGTTGATATAGCGCATCTCGGCAGAGATTGCCATCAGCGTATAGACGCCCTTTTCTCCCTGATTGTCCTCCGTGCCGGCTCCGAAAGGAACGGCGGTTGCCGTCTTGTCAGCCGAGGTGGAGAGAACGGAATACGTGCGGCGGGCGGCAAGATCGCTTTGCTCCCACAGGAGCGTGACGGGACGTGCGTAATTGACAACGGTTTTCGGAGGGCTGGAAAGCGATGTGAGCGAGGAGGCAAGCGTTGCACCCAGACCGTCCGGGGCATAGGAGGCGACAAGCTCGGTTCCGTCTACGGACAGAGAATTTTCGTGATCGTAAATCACGCTGTCCTCGAAACGGAGTCCCCATGCCAGCAAAAGCTCGTTGATTTCCGGGAAGGAGGAGGATTTGTCGGTGGCGTCCAGGAAGATCATCAGGTTGCCGAGACTGTCCAGGAAGCGGTCGATTTTCTTGACCTCATTGACCGTGTCGGCTGCGCCCATCAGATCGTACTGCGGATTGTTGATGATGACGACCTTTGCATTGGTGCTCAGCTCTTCCTTGCTCAGGTCAACGGTGCGGACGTCAAAGCCGGCTTCCGCAAACAGCTCCCACATGGCGGAGTTTTCTGCGGATTCTCCGTGACCGGTCGTGAAATATGCAATCGGGTTGTCACCCTCCAGAGAGAGGATGCCTGCCGTGATTTTATATTCTCCGTTGAAGGCGAAGACCTTCTGAGAGTTTTCGGAGAAGGTGTAGAAGGCGTCCATGGCAAACACCTTGCTGCGGCTTCCGTCGGTCAGAATGACGTTTGTCGTCTTGATGGTCTGAACCTCGGTCGATTTATAGGGATCGGCAAGCCCGGGGTGGGTGATCAGATCGATGTATTCGACCTCGATAAAATCAAATTCACGCGCATACTGCTGCGCCAGATTGTGGACCAGATGATAATAGTAGGTGCCGTCCAGCTCGTCCGGCGTCATGCAGAAGATGATTTTGATCTTCAGTCCGTCCTGCCTGCGATAGCCGTCAAGCAGCTTGATGCTGTCGTCCGACAGATCGAAAAGCTGCTCTGTCGTCATGTCGGCATACCACATATAATGCCGGGCAAGGGCGGAAAAGACAATATTTACGATGATCACCAGCGCGATGCAGACACAGGTCAAAGCAACTGCGGAGGAGCCGTATTTGAATTTTCGGTTTTTAAACAGATTCATTGTTGCGACCATGCTTTGCGAAACAAAGCTTCCTTTCTTGGGAGCCGGCTGCTGCCGGCAGCAGAATCAAACGGGCATCGTGCGGCGGGGCTTATTCCCAGCGGCGCTTTTCATAAATGCGGACCGTGAGGAACAGGAATACGAAGCTGATGGAGCAGTAGTACAGAAGCGCACTGAAGTCAAAGATTCCCTGCCCGAAATTGCCGTAACGGGAGTAAATGGATACCCAGTTTGTCACTTCTCTCAGCCATGCAAACGGGATTTTGCTGTTGAGAAAGGAGGCTGCCAGAAAGAGCAGCATCACCGCCATCGTTCCGAGTGCGGCAACGATCTGATTTTCCGTCAGAGAGGAGATGAAAATTCCGATGGCAACGAACGCGGCGCCGACCAGAAGGATTCCGATGATATAACCGATGATCTGCGCGGTGTTGACCTCCGAAACGCCGGTGTACTCATTGACCGGACCGAACTTGTAGATCGTATACAGATTTGTACATCCGACAAGGAAGGTCGCTGCGAACATGGTATAGGCGGCGAGAAACTTTCCGAACACCATGCCGGGAAGCGTGACGGGAGCGGTCAGAAGAAGCTGCTCCGTCTTGGTTTTCCGCTCGTCTGCGAAGGAGCGCATGGTCAGAAGCGGAATCAGAACGATAAAGGCAAACAGAATGGAGGAAAAATAGCTGGACAGAGAGCTTTTATCTCCCTGCAGCAGTGTGAAGACAGAGAAAACCGCCCCGTTGACGGCGAGAAAAATGCCGCTGTAGATATATCCGAGAGGCGATGTGAAATAGCTCCGCATTTCGCGTTTGTAAATGGCAAACATAATAAACGGATTCCTTTCTGCAATAGGATTTGATCCGGATACGGAAAAACACGTTTCCGGTTATGCCGGCGAATGTCCGGCAGGGAAGCGTCCGGCTTTTCTCAGCCGGAAACCTTAACGCGCTTTTTCCGGGATTTTGTTTCCTGCTTGTCCAAAAGAGAAAGGAATACATCCTCAAGATTTGCGCCGATGGACTCCAGACCGACGATCGGCCAGTTGTTCTTTGCCATAAGACCGAACAGGGGCTTGCGGATATCAATGCTTTCTTCCGTTTCAAGAATGTACGTAATGCTGTCCATATCCTGCTGTCCTGCCGGTTCTACAGACAAAACGCCGGGCATGCTGCGCAGGGCGCCCAGAACCTCCTTCTGCGGACCGCAGATGCGGACACTGAGCCTGCGCCCGCCGGAAACCGCCGTCGCGATTTCCTCGGTTCTTTCGTCGGCAACGATTTTTCCCTTGTTGATGACAATGATCCGGTCGCACACTGCCTGAACCTCGGACAAAATGTGCGTGCTCAGAATGACCGTATGGTCCAGCCCGAGTGTCCGGATCAGGTTCCGGACCTCCACGACCTGCTTTGGGTCAAGACCGACTGTCGGCTCGTCCAGAATGATGACGCCCGGATTTCCGATCAGCGCCTGTGCAATGCCGACACGCTGCTTGTAGCCTTTGGAAAGATGCCCGATGATGCGGTTGTACACATCATCGATTTTGACAACCTCGCAGATTTCCGCAATGTGCTTTTTCCGGTTCAGCGTACAGCGCTTCAGTTCATATACGAAATTCAGGTATTCTCCGACCGTCATATCCGGGTAGAGCGGAGGCTGCTCCGGCAGATAGCCGATCAGCTTTTTTGCCTCCAGCGCGTTTTCCAGAATGTCAAAGCCGTCGATTTCCACTGTTCCGGAGGTGGCGGACAGATACCCCGTCAGCATGTTCATGGTGGTGGATTTGCCGGCGCCGTTCGGACCGAGGAAGCCGACGATTTCACCGTCTCCGACCTGAAATCCGATATCGTTTACGACGGTTTTGTCGCCGTACCGTTTGACCAGATGCTCGATTTTTATCATGCTTAAGACCATGGCTTTCGCTGTGCGAAAGGTTCCTTTCATCGGGAATGGAGATGATTTGAGGGAATGCTTTTTCCGTATGCGGATCGCTGCGGCTGCCGGAGCGCAGTACAACACGCCCCGCAGGTCCGGCTGCCGGATGACCGGCGCACAAGAGTCCCTGCCGGACTTCGCTTTCCGCCGTTCTGAAGGCATCGGTGCGGCACACGCTGTCCAATATGGCGGCACAGCGGTGTGCCCGGACGTCTGACGGACCGCAGAAGACCGCTGTGAGCCTTGCCGGGCTGGGGCTGCCGCTTGCATGCAGTGCAAAGCGGATGTCTGACGGACCGCAAAAGACCGCTGTGAGCCTGCCGGAGGCGGTGCCGCCGCATGCAGTGAGAAAAGGAGGCGCCGGAAGGAATATCGCGGTGTCCGGCATACTTCCCTGCGATGCATGGGTGCGGTTTTTCGAAATATGAACCAAAAACACCAATTATACAGCATCAGTATACCACAGATGAGACGAGAAATCAAGAACCGGGACGCCGAAAACCGTTTGTTTTACACAAAATTCAGTATTTCATCACATTGCGGGCGAAAAAGCGTCCGCGCGGGGAAGTCCGGTAACGGGGGGAAAGGGGGATTCGGCGGGCGGACCGCCGAATCCCCGGCGACATGCCGCTCGGGAGTGGGGCTGATTCTTGCAGCCGGTCTCACGCAGAGGAACGGGACAGGGGCGGAGGCTCTGCACTGCAAAAGGGCGGAAAATAATGGAGGTGTAAAAACTCATTTACGCTTCCGCTTGGCATCGGTTCCGGCGGGAAAGCGCCGCCGTTTGGCTGCCGAGAGAACCGGAAAGCAAAGGGACAGAGGGAAAAACGGAAAAGCCCGCATCCGACATGCCGGATACCGACCGGCATGTTTAAGGGGCTGTTAAAAACATCAAGCTTTCAACAGCCCCTTTGATGGAGTATGCGGAATCAGGCAAGCTCTACGGTCAGAATCTTCTTTGCACCGAAGTCCATTCTGATGCAGTGATCCTTGATCGGCAGCTGCTCACGCCTGTTTTCATCCATTCCGGTAAGATATGCCTCGCGGAAGCGGGGGTCAAGCCGGATTTCAACAGTCTGCGGTTCTTCGCTGAGGTTGTAGGCGCGGAAGATGACATGCTCCGAATTTTCTGCCTTTTTCAGCGCGGACATGCGGATCAGGTTGTTGTCGGCTGCAAGATAGGTCATGCGGCTCGGCAGCTCTCCCGCATGGCAGCCGCTCTGGATGGCGGATGCGGGCATGTCGGAGAAATCATAGGCTGCGGCATACGCTTCCGCTTTTCCTTCTGCGGTGTAGGGAATGGCGGAATAGCAGAGCGTCCAGGTTCCCTTCATCTGTGCCTTCGGGGTCGGGAAATAGCCCCAGTCTCCGATTTCGCCGACGCAGCGGAGAAGCGTCTGCGCCATGGTGTTGGTATCGTCCCGCATGATCTCATATTCGTTCAGACCGCGGTTTGCGATGCACAGGCAGCCGGGATTGGACGCATCCTCGCTTTCGACCGCGAAGAAGGTCGTGCAGCGCTGTGTGTTATAGGGGTTCTGCCAATGCTCCCACGGATAGATATTGCGGCGGACAAGGTCAAACTGCCCCTCTGCAAGATCGGTTTTTGCGGGAATTCCGGCAGGGAACATCGCACGGATGCGGTGATTTTCGGCGCGGTTTGTAATGACGGTCGTGATGTCGGCGCGCGCAATTCCGGCGGTGACAGTGACGCTGGTGACGATGTCGGCGTCGATTGCAAGGGAAAGAACGGCGCGGAAGGTGACGCTGTAGTCGGTCTGCTCTGCAACGGACAGAGAAGCCTCCGTTTCCAGATTCGTGACCGGGACGTCTCCGTCAACCGGACCGTACAGATAGGTATTTCCGTGGTCCTTCAGATCCTCGATATAGTTGCAGCTTTCATAAACGCGTCCGCTGCGCTTATCGGTCAGGTTGAACGTGCCGTTTCGGTTCATGGAGACGGAAATGAATTCATTTTCCGCCGTGAAGCCGCTGACGCGCAGTGCGGTTTCCTTTTTCAGGCTTCCCTTATGGACCTGAAGCACGCGGTATCCGAGTCCCGTGTCAAGCCGGACGAGCATTTCTACGGAAAAACGGTTGACATGCTTCGGCTGTCTGAAGCGGTCCTTCGGCAGCGTATAGGTGAAGGTTCTGCCGAGATGCCGGAAGGAGGACGGGATGACATTCCCGTTTTCATCGGTGACGTAGACGGAATCGGCCGGATCGTTTTCATCAAAATCGACATCGGTGCGGACCGTGACGGTGGTGGTGTGCGGCTCCAGACTTGCAAGGATGATGCTGCGGTCGCCGTCACCCTGTGTATCCACGTGTGCAGCCAGATAATCCAGCGCGGATTTTTTCATCTCGTCTGCCGTCAGCATGGATTTCTGGAAGCGGACCATCATTTCATCGTATACTTCATCGGCGGAGCAGGAGCAGATGGAGTCATGCGGATGGTTCTGCATCAGCTTTCTCCATGCATAGAACAGAAAGTCCTGCGGATAGGGATCGCCCTCCAGCATGGTCATGACATGGAGCGGCTCCGCCTCGCGTGCCAGAAGATTTTCGGCGGCGTGGTTTTTCTGCTTGATATCGACGCGGCAGGAGGCGGTGTTGATCAGGAGATAGAAGCCTGCGCTGTACTGCCCGTTGATTTCGCCCCGGTACGGACGGAAGCGGTCCTTGTATTTGCGCATTTCCTCCATGTATTCCTTGAAATTGCCCTGCTTGACCGTGACCTCATCCTGCACCTCATTTGCCAGCTTTATGACCTCATGAAGGTTTGTCTGGACGGGCTGATGGTCGCAGCCGTTCATGCCGAGCAGCTGGTCGGTTGCGGCAAACCGCTCGGTGGAGGCGACAATCTGATGAATCCTGTCCTTCAGCGCCTGACGGTCGGTGGGCAGCTCCATGGCATTGTGATACCAGTTTGCATACATAACACCGATGACCTCAGAGCCGTCCGGGGACTGCCACATCAGCTCGGAGCTTGTGATGCCGTTCTGCTTGACCACGGCGTTGTCGGAGCCGAGATCGTTCAGACCTCTGCCGAACACCGCGTTGTCGATGCCGAAGCCGCGCAGAATCTGCGGGATCTGCGAGACGTTTCCGAACGAATCCGGGAAATAGCCGCACATGACGGGGTCCGCGCCGATGGAACGGCAGAGCTTGATGCCGTAAAGCATGTTGCGGACATTGGATTCTCCGGAGGTGAGGTATTCATCCTGCAATACATACCACGGACCGATCTGAATGCGGTCCTCGCGGATCAGCTTGTACAGGCGGTCCTTCATTTCGGGACGGATTTCCAGATAGTCCTCAATGACGACGAACTGACCGTCCATATGATAATAGGTATATTCCGGATGCTTTTCCATGACATCGATCAGCGTGTCGAACAGCTCGACCAGATGTACTCTGTGGCGGTCAAAGCCCATGTACCACTCTCTGTCCCAGTGGGAGTGCGGTATAATGTGAAGCGTTTTCTTTTCCATATAATATAATTCCTTTCTGATTGGAATGCGAATGACGGTTTTTCGGGGTTTTTCTGCCGGGCGGCGGTACATTCTTCCGGCAAAGCGGCATCCGGGCGGGGAAGCCCGTTCCGGTCTTGGGGAGAATTCTCCTTTGACGACGGCGTCGCATTTTTGCACCGCGGAAAATCACGGCATCAGGCGGTGCGTTATTTTCCCGGATTCCGGTGCAGGTCACCTGCAAGGAAGCGGATCGCGCGCTCGCAGGCGTCCTTGGCGTTTCCCCACGGCTCTGCGTCATAGCGGTAGTCGAATTTTTTGACAAACCAGCCGATGTCCTCCCGGAGGCTGTCAAAATAGGCGTTGGAGACGGCTGCGACCGCTTTATAAAAGGCAGGAAAATTCTTTTTTCCGATTTCCCGCTGTCCCGCAGCCAGCCACATGCGCAGATGCGGCAGACAAAAATACGGCTGGGCATCTGTTTTCTTCCGGAAGGCGGGATCGTTTTCCCAGAGCCATGCGGCATTTTCAAACATTTTTGCAAGGGAGCTTTCGGTTCTTTCGCAGACATAGCAGCTTTTTTCCCGCTTTTCCAGTTTTTCCGCCACGCCGGATCCCGCTCCCTTGATCAGAGAGGAAAGCCCGCCGCTCTCCGTATCGTTCCGGACCTCGTCCAGATGACTTTGCAGAATCAGCGCGAGTGGAAGCTTTTTCTGCCGGGAGAGCATCATGTCATAGTGCTCACGGCAAAATCCGAGCGCATTTGTGCGGATCCGGACATCCGGCTCCATCATGGAGGCGCCCAGAATCAGCTCCAGCTCATTCTCCTCCAGTCTGTTTGCAAGGCGGCAGAACGGGCAGCCGCACGCCGAGTCCTCCGCACAGGCGTCAAACGTCTCGTTGACCGGAATTGTATAGATTTTTTCCATGCTGCCGGCAAAATCGCCTTCACGCGGGTGAAAGCGTCCTTTCTTCGGAAATGCGCGTGCTGCCTGCCTGCACGGGGGCGCAGGACGGACAGACCCCGCTGCGTGTATTATACAGGAATTTCATCCCGGTGTCAATGTATAACGGGAAAATTGACCGGGGGGGAAAGCGGAGGAAGCTTCCTTGGACGGAACACGGTGCTGTGCGGCTTTGCTCCGTGCGGATCATCTCGCCGGAATGCCGCAGAGCATGCGTATAAAGTCTTGCGGAACAGGGGGGAGCCTCTGCGGACGAACACGGCGCTGCACTGCTTTGCTCCGTGCGGATCATCTCGCCGGAATGCCGCAGAGCATGCGCTTAAAAGCTTTACGGAACGGGGGACCTCTGCGGACAGAGCACGGAGCAGCGCGGCTTTGCTCCGTGCGGATCATCTCGCCGGAATGCCGCAGAGTATGCGTATAAAGTCTTGCGGAACGGGGGAGCCTCTGCGGACAGGGCACGGAGCTGCGGGGGAATTGCGGCGCTTTGCTCCGGACGGACCTTCTCTCCGGAAACACCGCTCAGGATACCGCAGAAGGGGAAATTTGTTTTGCGCTTTTTACCCGCCGGCATTGATCCCGGCGGCAGAACGCCGCAGCTTTGCCGCGGGGAATGCCGGAAAAACACAGGCACGGGGTAAAAACGGTCAGGATCGCATCGGAAATGCCGGAATTCCGGTCGGCATTTTTGAGGGATGGACTGTTAAACCTCCCGGGTTTTGAAACAGTCCCAACTTCCAGGAGGGAATGCTTGACAAAGCGGCTACTATGTTGTACAATATAGTTATATTTTACGTGTCGGCGGCAAACGCGCCGGATCACTGGACCGGGATGGGAGACCATATGAATTTTGATAAGTCGCAGCTGATGCGGGGTACGCTTGAGGGCTGTATCCTGAAGATCATCAGCCAGAAAACCACATATGGTTACGAAATCATGGAGTATCTGAGGGCAGTCGGCTTTCGCGATATGGCAGAGGGTACGATCTATCCGCTTCTGATGCGGCTTGAGAAGCAGGGAAATATCAGTGCCGCACTGCTTCCTTCCCCGCTCGGACCGAAACGAAAATACTTTACGATCACCGAAAGCGGAAAACAGTATCTGGAGTCCTTTGAGGCATGCTGGAATCAGCTGTTTCAAGCGGTTTCTCACATTATGAAAACGGAGGTTCCGGCGGATGAGCAGTGAGATTAAAAAGGCTACCGGTCAGCTCTCGAAGGAGAACCGACGTGTGCTGCGCAAAATGAGGCACTATCTGGAAGCGTGCTATCTGAATGAGGTCGTGTTTGAAGAAACCATGTCCGATCTGGTCGGCATGGCACTGGAGAGCCAGCAGCGCGGAGAGGCATTGGATGCGGTCATCGGGATGGATTACCGCGATTTCTGCCGGGAGCTTGCGAAAAACGCGCAGAAGCAGTCGTGGCTGGAGCGTATACTGAACGTCCTTCTCTGGCTGATGTGGTGCGGACTTCTGATTGTGCCGGTGCTGTATGTTGTCTCCATGAGCCGCATCTTCCATACGGCTTACGGGGAAAACGGGGTGTTCAACGCATCGCTTCCGTTTGTTCTGAAATATTTTGCCGTTTCGGCGGTCATTATCGTCGGATGGTTTATGCTTCGCAGGTTCACCTATTTTTCTCAGACACTGGTCATGTCGGTTTACGTCTGTATTGTCATGGCAATTTATATTTTGATGGACATTTTCGCCATCCGGTTCTTCGGCAGCTGGATCGTTCATATCAGCCTGATCCGATGGATCGCAGTATTTGCCTTTCTGATCCTGCTTTGTCACGGGATCAAGCGCCTGACGGCCTTGACCATTGCCTACAGAAATCAGAGAAAGAAAAGCCGTCAGTAAACCGCCGGTCCGGCAAAAAGCACAGAAGGCGGGTTTGACCGCCGCGGCGGACGGCTTCGCCTCCGGAGGGGATGACGTGAATCCTCTGCCGGTTTTCCGACGGCTTATGCGGTCGGCGCAGGCGTGTCCGGCCTCTTTTGACAGAATACGAAAGGAATGTTTTTATGAATACAGCTGAGCGTCCGCGTATTGTACTGATGAACGACTCCTTTCCGCCCACGATCGACGGAGTTGCCAACGTCGTGGTCAATTATGCCTCCGTTCTGCAAAAGCAGTATGCCGATGCCGCAGTTGCAACGCCGCGGTATCCGAACGTGGAGGACCATTACGATTTTCCGGTGTACCGGTATTCCAGTCTTCCGATTCCCGCCGCCTTCGGTTATCGGTGCGGACAGCCCTTTTCCGCCGAGCTGATGCGGCAGCTTGCACAGTTCCGACCATCGCTCATTCACTCTCACTGTCCGATGATCTCCAACTTTCTGGCGCGGCTTCTGCGGGAGCAGACCGGTGTTCCGGTCATCTTTACTTACCATACAAAATTCGATATTGACATCCGGAAGGCGCTGAAGAGCAAGCTGCTTCAGGAAGCCACCATCAGGATCATGATTAATAACATCTCCGCCTGCGATGAGGTTTGGGTCGTGAGCCGGGGTGCGGGGGAAAACCTCCGTTCGCTCGGATATGCGGGGGAGTATACGGTGATGGAAAACGGCGTTGACTTTCCGAAGGGAAAGGCCTCGCCGGAGGCAGTCCGGGAGCTGGATGAAAAATGGAGGCTTCCGGAGCAGATCCCGATTTTTCTGTTTGTCGGCAGAATGATGTGGTACAAGGGCGTCCGGCTGTCCTTGGACGGGCTGCGGAAGGTGCGCGATGCCGGCTTTGATTTTCGCTTTATTCTGGTTGGGGACGGTGTGGACCGCGCGGAAATTCAGGACTATGTGAAGGAAATCAGTCTGGAGGACCGGTGCATTTTTACGGGAGCCATCCGGGACCGGGAGCTTCTGCGCGCCTATTTCAGCCGGGCGGATCTGTTTCTGTTTCCGTCTACCTTCGATACGAACGGGATCGTGGTACGGGAGGCAGCCGCGTGCTCCTGCCCGAGCCTTCTGATTGCGGACAGCTGCGCCGCAGAGGGAATCGCACATATGCGGAACGGAATTCTGGTGCGCGAGGATGCGGATTCGCTTGCGGAGCGCGTGCTTTGGGCGTGCAGAAACCGCAGCGCGCTGAAGGAGATCGGAAAGATCGCTTCCGAGGAGATCTATCTTTCCTGGGAGGATGCGATCCGGCACGCCAATGACCGCTACCGTGAAATTTTGTCGGAGCACAGACAGCCTCTGCCGCCGCGCAAGCCGGAAACCGGCGACGATTTCTTTGCCGCCGCCTCCGAGACGCTTGCCGCAGTGAATAAAATCCGCACGGAAAGCGAAATGCTGATACAGCGCATGAAGCGTCCGTGACCCCTTGTCCCTGCGGAGGATTTTTCGGAAACGCTCCTGTCTTTTCACCCGGGACCGTTTTCAGCCGTTCTTTTGTTTCAGCCGGATTTGCGGCGGGAAGCGCCGCAGAGCCGTATTGTTTTTGATATTAAGAAAGGAAGCTTCCGCTGCTGCGGAAGCCTTGGTCAACACTATGTCCAAAAAGAATTATCCTCTTTACGAAACCACAGTATTCCGTGATTTCCGCGTGATGACGGACAATGTCGCGGCGAAGTATCCGGACCGTCCGGCAATCGGATGGAAGGAAAACCCGCGCAAGCCGGAGATTACAAACATCACCTATTCCGAGGCGCGTGACAGAATCCGCAGCATGGGAACCGGCATGATCGCGCTCGGCATCCGCGACAGCCACGCCGCGCTCATCGGAGAAAGCTCGGTTCACTGGATTCTTTCGTATTTTGCGCTGATGTCGGTGGGAGCTGTCACGGTTCCGATCGACAAGGAGCTTCCGGTGCCGGACATGGAGTCTATTGTGGTATCTGCGGAGTGCTCGTTTGTGTTTTACAGCAAGGCTGTGGAGCAGAAGGTTACGGAGATTGCCGGGGATATGACGAAGAAGCCGGTGCTTGTCTGTATGGACGCAAAGCCGGAGGCGGAGGGGGCGCTCTCCCTCGCCGATATCACCGCAGACGGGGCAAAGCGCATCTCGGAAGGCGATGATTCTTACGATACCTATGAAATCGATCCGGACCGTGTCGCCTCCATTGTCTTTACCTCCGGTACGACCGGAAAGGGAAAAGGCGTCATGCTTTCCACCAAAAACATCGTGTCGGATATGACGCAGGGCATGTATAACTTTGCCATTACGCCCCGCACGATGAATGTGCTTCCGCCGCATCACACCTTCGGCTCTACGGTCAATTTTGTCGGACATTTCTCACAGGGCTCCTATATCTTCATTTCCAGCGGTCTGAAATACCTTCTGAACGAGCTGAAGGAGGTTCAGCCGACGCATCTTGTGCTGGTTCCTCTTTTTGTGGAGACCTTTTATAAGCGGATCTGGGCAAACGCGGAGAAGCAGGGCAAGGCGGACTTCCTGCGCAAGGCGATGAAGGTTTCAAACGGACTGCGCAAGGTCGGCATCGATGTCAGACGAAAGCTGTTTGCAAGCGTCCTGGATGCCTTCGGCGGCAAGGTGGAGATGATCATCTGCGGCGGCGCCGCACTGAATCAGGACATTATCGATACGTTTGACGCCATCGGCATTACGATTCTCAACGGCTACGGCATTACCGAGTGCGCTCCCCTGATCTCCTGCAACCGGAATAAATTGCAGAAAAAAGGCTCTGTCGGAACGCCGATCATCGGGGAAGAGGTCAGAATCCTTGATCCGGATGAGAACGGGGAGGGCGAGATTGCCGTCAAGGGTCCGAACGTGATGCAGGGCTATTTCAAGGACCCGGAGGCAACTGCCAAAGCCTTTACGGAGGACGGCTTCTTCAAGACGGGAGATTACGGCAAGCTGGATGAGGACGGCTGGATCTATATTACCGGACGTCTGAAAAATCTGATTATTTTCTCCAACGGAAAGAACGTATATCCGGAGGAGATCGAAACGGAGATATCCCGGATCAGCGGCGTAAATGAGGTCGTTGTGTATGCGGGACAGAGCAAGTCCCAGCCCGGCAGGGAAGTGATCGTCGCTGAAATTTACCCGGATTACGAAACGCTCAAGGCACACGGGATCGAGGATGCGCAGGCGTACTTCAACGCCGAAATGAAGCAGGTGAACGCGCGGATGGTATCCTATAAGGCAGTCGGAATTGTGAAGCTGCGTGATACGGAATTCGAGAAAAACACCTCTAAAAAGATCGTTCGCTTTAAAATCGACCGTACCATCGACTGATAACAGCGAAAGGGAGTGTAAAAAAGCCTGTTTTGCGTTTTTCACACTCCCTTTGGCATTGTCCGGAGGACTGAACGCCGCTGTTTGCCGCGGGGAAAAGCCGAAAAAACAAAGGGACAGGGGAAAAACAACCAAGAATGCACCAAAAATGCCGGAATTCCGGCAGGCATGTTTGAGGGACTGTTAAAAGCATCCGGGTTTTAACAGTCCCTTTGTTTTCGGCATTGACCGCTTTGACCCTGCGCGGCAGCCTGCCGCCGAAAAGACCGGAAAATAAAAAAACAGCCGGACCGCATCGGATGAGGCGGTATCCGGTCCTCATATCCGAAGGCTCGTTCAAAGCAGCCTGACAGCCTCTTTGTATCCTGCCTCTTTTTCGGAAAACGGAAGCGGGAAACGGAGAAGGGAAGGGTGTGCCGGTGCCAAAGGTCCGGAATGTCCTGCTGCCGCTCATTCGCCCGAGGCACACAGCCGGTGCAGGCATGAAAAAACAAAAGTCCCGTCCGATGCCGATCCCAGCATTGCCGAAGAGGCAGACGGGGCGGATGTTCGGACGGGACCTTCAGGCAGTAAGACCTTCTGCCCGCAGATTATTCATCCAGACGCTTAATTTCCAGCGGCACCTTGTTGTCATCGACAAAGGAGCGGACGCTGCCCATATAGCGGCGGAAATGGGGGTCCTTGTGCTCATATACGTACAGCTCTGCCGGAATATCCTCATCCTCAATGTCAAACTTGATGAATTCGACGAGCTCCTTCTTCAGACCGAAGAACTTTTTGAGAATCGTGTGGTCATAGGTGATCTTTTTGATGTTTTCTGCGTTGAGACGGTAATGACATTTGTTTACCGCATCGAAATAAATGATCTCGTTTTTATGGACAACCAGTGTATCTTCCATATTGCTCCCTCTTTCCGGTTCAAGCGTTGGTGCCAGATTGAAAATCTGTGCAGTTCCACTATATTCTTATTATAAGGATAACATAATTTGCGTGTCTTGTCAAGAACTTTCCCTGCATCCGCCCGAAAAAACAGAGGCACTTTCGGGAAAGCCTCAGAGGATACGGGAAGCGGATGCCGTCTGTGCTGCGTCTTTCTTCGGGGGCTTTTGCGGTGCCGGTATCCGATGCCGCTTCGGACAGGCGCACGGCTGCCGGCTTTGCGGGTACAGAGGGTCCCAGCCTTGACAAAAGAGGCTTTTTGCGGTATACTGTCCCTGCACTGCACCTTTTTGCCGTCAGGGCACGGACCGGCTCCCTTACGGATGCCGGAAGCGCTGCCGTCAGCATCGGGCGCGGAATGCCCCGGCTTCGGACGATAAGCTGCCCGGTCTTTTTTTGGTCGGAGGCTTTGGACCCCGGAAAAGGCTGCCCGCCGCGGCAGCGGTCGGGACCGGACGGCGAAGGACGGAAACGGCGTCCGTACCGTGCGGCTTTCGCTCATACGTTTTTTGTAAAATGAACCGGATTCTTTCAGGAGGATGGTTATGGGAATGAGATTATACATAGATCCCGGAACGGGGAGCATGCTGTTTGCAATCCTGATCGGGCTGCTCGGCGCGCTGAACTATTTGCTCAAGGACTGGATCGTCAAGCTCCGCTTTTTCCTGAGCGGCGGCAAACGGGTCGATGTGAACCGGGATAAAATCCCGTATGTGGTCTTTTCGGATCACAAGCGCTATTGGAACGTGTTTGAGCCGGTTTTGCGGGAATTTGACCGGCGCGGCATTGATGTTGTATATATGACGGCATCCGAGGACGATCCCGCGCTCAAAACAACACTGACGCATGTCAAGCCGATGTTCATCGGTGAAAACAACAGAGCGTTTGCCAAGCTGAATTTCCTTAACGCCACCGTACTGCTTGCAACCACGCCCGGTCTGGATGTCTATCAGTGGAAGCGCTCCAAAAATGTCGATTGCTATGTTCACATGCTGCACGCTGCAAGCGAGGTTGCGGGATATCATATGTTCGGCATTGACTATTACGATGCGCTGCTGCTCTCCGGAGAATATCAGGTGCGGGACGTCAGGGCGTTGGAAAAGCTCCGCGAGCTGCCCGCAAAGGAGCTTGTAAAGATCGGAATTCCGTATATGGATGATATGGCACGGCGGCTTGCCGAGGATACCGAGCCTGTGGGGGAGCATGAGACAACGGTGCTTCTGGCACCGTCCTGGGGGACAAGCGCGATTTTCAGCAGGTACGGCGGGAAGATTATCGATGTGCTGCTTGAGACCGGATACCGGATCGTCATACGGCCGCACCCGCAGTCCTATACCTCCGAGAAGGAGCTGATCGATTCGCTTATGGAGCGTTACCCGGATTCCGATCGGCTCAGCTGGAACCGCGACAATGACAACTATTCCGTGCTGAAGCGTGCCGACATTCTGATTTCGGACTTTTCCGGCGTCATCTTTGACTTTTCACTGGTGTATGACAAGCCGGTTATTTACGCGGATACCGAGTTTGACCGCGGACCGTATGATATATGGTGGCTGGATACGCCGTACTGGACCTTCACCGCCCTGCCGCGGATCGGAGAAAAGCTGACGCCGGACAACCTTTCCTCGCTGAAGGGACTGATCGACCGCTGCCTGACCGATCCGAAATATGCGGCGGGACGCTGTGAGGTGCGCGCCGAAACGTGGGAGCATCCGGGTGAGGGTGCACGGCGCGCCGTGGACTATCTGCAAAGCAGGTATGAGGCGATCACCTCGCAGAGGAACGAAGCCGGTCAGAAGGAAAAGACGGAAAATACGGAAAAACAGCCGGAAGCGTGCGGCGCGGAATCCAAAAGCTGACCGCAGAGCGGGAAAGGAAGGAACAGAGCATGTCATTTTTGACCATATTGGATTCGATCTTTTTCAAGCCGCTTCAGCTGCTGTTTGAGGTTATTTATACGCTGGCGAACAGGATCATCGGCAACCCGGGCGCATCGATTGTCGTGCTGAGCCTTTTGATGAATTTTCTGGTGCTTCCGCTTTACAAGCGCGCCGATGCGATGCAGGAAGAGGAAAAAGCGATGGAGCGTAAGCTCCGTGACGGAGTGAATCATATCAAGAAGACCTTCAAGGGCGATGAAAAGATGATGATGCTCCAGACCTATTACCGCCAGAACCACTATAAGCCCACATATGTGCTGCGGAGTGCGGTGTCGCTGCTTCTGGAAATCCCGTTTTTTATTGCCGCATACCGGTTCCTTTCCGGCTTGCAGCTGCTTCAGGGAGCCTCGTTCGGTCCGATCTCCGACCTCGGAAAGCCGGACGGGCTTCTGACGGTCGCAGGAATCACAGTCAACGTTCTTCCCGTTATCATGACCGCAGTGAACCTTGTTTCCTGCGTGATTTTCACCAAGGGAAGTCCTTTGAAAACCAAGATTCAGCTGTATGCCATGGCACTCTTTTTCCTTGTTTTTCTGTATACGTCTCCGGCGGGACTGGTGTTCTACTGGACGCTGAACAACGTGTTCTCGCTTGTAAAGACGATTTTCTATAAGCTGAAGCATTCCCGGATGATTCTCTGCATCATGGCATCTGCTGCCGGGCTGTTTATCGCCGGATACGGCATTTACCTGATGCGGGAAACGACCGTCAGGACGGTGATCCTGCTTGTCGGCTGCGGCGTTTTATTGCAGCTTCCGCTGGCATGGTCGCTTTTGAAGAAGCGGTTGCCCCTGAAGCTGAGCGGGGAGCAGGGAACCGGCAATCAGAAGCTGTTTTTCACCGGCGCGGCGCTTCTGGCTGTCCTGACCGGTATCCTGATCCCCTCCGCCGTGATCGCTTCCTCACCGCAGGAATTTGTGGATCTGGGGCTGTTCCGGGATCCGGTCTGGTATATAGTCAGCTCCTTCAGCCTCGCGCTCGGCACCTTTGTTGTGTGGGCGGGCGTGTTTTACCGGCTGGCAAAGCCGCAGACAAGGGCGCTGTTTGATCGGGGAATCTGGGTCCTGTGCGGCATTTTTACCGCGGATTATATGTTCTTCGGCAAAAATCCGGGCACGCTGTCCCAGAGCCTGAAGTTTGAGAGTGCGCTTGTGTATACCACGGGACAGCAGCTTTTAAACCTTGCCGTTCTGACTGCCGTTGCGGTCACGCTGATCGTGACCTTCCGGCTGCTGAAAAAGCATGCCACACAGGTGCTTGCCATCTGCCTTGCGGCGCTGATCGGAATGTCCGGCTACAATATGATCAAAATAAACGGCGGAATCGCGGATCTGAGGAATCAGGCGGCTTCCGGGGATAGCCAGCCGCATTTCAAGCTGAGCAGAACCGGAAAAAACGTCATTGTGCTGATGCTGGACCGCGGGATGAACGAATATGTGCCGTATATGTTCCGGGAGAAGCCTGAGCTTCAGGAGCAGTTCGCGGGCTTTACCTATTACCGCGATGTGCTGTCCTTCGGAGCATTCACGAATTTCGGAACGCCCGCACTTCTGGGCGGCTATGAATATACGCCGGACGAAATCAACCGGCGCGATACGGAATCGCTTGTGTCCAAGCAGAATGAGGCGCTGAAGGTGATGCCGGTCCTGTTCAGCCGCAATCAGTTTGAGGTGACTGTCTGCGATCCGGTGTATGCGAACTACACGTGGATTCCGGACCTCTCCATTTATGACGACTACCCCGAGATCAACCGCTATATTACCAAGGGTAAGTTTACGGATGTCGAATACAAGCGCAGTCTGATTCAGACAAACGACCGGAATTTCTTCCTGTACGGGCTGATGAAAGCGGCGCCGCTCTGCCTGCGGGAGACGATTTACGATGACGGAAACTACATTCAGGCTCGGAATTCTGCGGGCGTCAGCCGCGTGCAGCAAACGGTCAGGAGCCGGTATGCCTCAGAGGGCTTGAGCAATACCTTTATGGAGCCGTATAACGTGCTTCTGAACCTTTCCACCATGTCCGAAATTGTGGACAGCGAGATCAATACCTTCCTTCTGATGACCAATGATACCACGCATGAGCCGATGATGCTTCAGGAGCCGGATTATACGCCGCAGCCGTTTGTGGATAACCGGGAATACGAAAAAGCGCACGGCGACCGCTTTACGCTGAACGGCAGAACGCTCCGGATGGAGAACGAGGTGCAGTATATTCACTATCAGAGCAATATGGCTGCGATGCTTCAGCTCGGAAAATGGTTTGACTGGATGCGGCAGAACGGTGTCTGGGATAACACAAGGATCATTCTGGTGGCGGATCACGGAAGAGAGCTGAGACAGCTGGATGATCTGATTCTGGAGGACGGGACCGATATCGAGCGCTATTATCCGCTTCTGATGGTCAAGGATTTCGGAAGCAATGCCGAATTTACCACCTCGGATGAATTTATGACAAACGGAGACGTCCCCACCCTTGCGATGAAGGACCTGATTGAGGATCCGGTCAATCCCTTTACCGGAAATCCGATCAACAGCGACAAAAAGAACGGAACGCTGTATGTGTTCGGCTCCGATGCATGGAATACGGGAAGCAACAACGGAAACACCTTCCGTCCGGGCAGATGGTATGCGGTCAGCGGAAGTATGCTTGACCGGAAGGCGTGGAGACGCGCCGGGGAAAACTCCGTGCTCCCCGGAGGAGAAACGCCGACAGGAACCGCAGAAAGCACACCGGAGAGTACGCCGGGAAGTACACCCGAGAGTATTCCTGAAAGTACGCCGGAGCGTACCCCGGAAACCTGAAGCTGCCCGCCTGCGAAGATGCAGAAATAAACGCCGGAGAATAACGGCATGGCTTCAGCGCCGCGGGATTTTGCAGACCGCTTCGGAGTCCGCGGCGCCGAAAGACTGCCGGCTTGGCTCTGCGTTTTGCCGTGCCGCATCGGTTCGGAGAAAAAATCAAAGCAGCCCGCTGCCGTTTGACGGCGGGCTGCTTTTTGCATGTGAAAATAAGCGGAAGGCGTTTGCGCGGGGAGCCGGTCAGCCGTAGAAGATCATATCGGCAAATTGCAGAATGTCCTGATTCCGGAAGACAATTCTGTAATGGCGGAAGGCCTGCGGCTCGTCAATTTCAAACCCGTAGGCGGTATAGCTTTCCGCGCCCAGACGGTTCTTCCCGTCCGAGATGCGTTCAAGCTCCTTCCAGTTTGTCCTGTCATTGGAGCCGTATATGGACCAGCCGTCCGGATTTCGTTCGGCATGCCAGTCCGTGTCGTTTGCGGTGATCAGGAGGTATCCCGCAATCGCCTTTGCGTCATCCAGACTGAAGGAAACGGTGATCTCACCGCTGCATTCCGTGCAGTATTTGAGCGCTGTGCGCATGTCAAAGAGGTTTTCAACGCCCTCGTTCGGGAAAGAACGGTCTGTTGCCCGAAGCGTTCCCTCCTTGATGGAGCCGTTCAGGGAGCGGTACTGCTGCTGAAGTGAATTTGCAGTCTCGTTTCCGATTCTTACCTCGGGAATTTCTCTGTTGGAGGTAAAGACGCCGTCATGGTAGTCCTTTGTGTTGTAATACCGGTTCAGCCATTCTCCACGCTCGCCGATCCAGCTTGCTAAGTATTCATAATGCTCCTTGTAGGTTCGCAGCGAGGTGATCCGCTCGGTTTCACGGTTCATGCAGCGCCCGAAAATCTTCCATTTCTCAAAATTGCGGCAGAAGGAGTCATAGCCGTTTTCGGCTGTGAGGCGCACGCGCTCCGGAACCTGTTTGAGCGCGGGGTACAGGGCGTTCCAGCGCTCCGTACAAAGCTCGCGGAACCATTCATAGCAGTTCATCCGGTAAAACCACGGGTTGCTCAGACCCTCGTTATAGCAGATCCCGCAGTAGATTCCGTCGGTTCTCTCACAGGTCTCGTTTCCGTTTCCGAACGAAAGGTCAAAATCCCACAAAGGACCGAAGCACAGCTTTCCGCCCGCGTCCTTGTACAGATAAAAGCTGTCCCAGCCCATATCCAGATTCTTGACGTATTCCTCCATCAGATAGGCGTCGATCAGCGACTCAAGGTCGATCAGATTTTCAATGATCGTCCGGTTTCCGGTTCTGACCGCTTCCCAGCATTGCTCCACATAGGAGCCGATTTCCTTCCGCTGCTTTTTCGAGATGGATGCATTGGAGGAAAGATCGCTTCTGATTTCATACTGCTTGCCTGCCACGACAAAATCAACGGTATCCGCATAGGCGCTGAGCTTGATCAGATATCCGGTATCCACCCCGGTCTCGACACCGCTGTCGTCCAGATTGACACGGTTTTTATCGACCGTGATCGCTTCCGCGAGGAGATAGACTCCCCGGTATTCCCCGTTCAGATATACCTCCACGCTCGTTGCCGCCGGTTCCCATCCGACCCGGCGGAATACGGAGTCCAGAGCAAGTGCCGTGTCGTTGCGGAGCAGGGACTGGTCGCACATGTTGGCAAGCAGGACCCAGCTTTTGCTTTTTCCGGAGGCAATGCCGAGAATATTCCGCTTTTCCGAAAGCTTGATCCGATAGGACTTTTTATCGTATGTCCAGGTATTATTTCCGCGTCCGCGCACCGAAACATCGGTATCGCTGAAGTCATATTTTCCGCTGCCGGCAAGGGATACGGAGGCGCCGATATATTCGGTTTTGGAGGTGACGTCCCTTCCGGTTTCCGTGTCAAGCAGAAGAATCGGGAGAGAAAGAATGTCATAGTCGAAAATGGCGGTCAGCGAGACGGATTCCTCCGTGCTGTCGCCGGATCTTTCGGGGGTTGTAAGCCCGTCGCTCCACATGACAAAGCGATAGCCGAGCGATGCCTTTGCCGAGACCGGCTCGGCTTCGCCTCCCGCATCAATCTTCTGACTTTTTTTGCCGCTGATTTTGCCGGCAGCCTTCGAATTGACGTTGTAGACGATATAGATTCCGTCGTCCGGGACCGGCTCCGGGTCGGCAGGGGCAGGGTCCAGATACTGCTTTGTTTCGGTATCGGCAGATAATCCCGGGCTTGATTCCTCCGTTTCGCCGTCCGACGGGACGGTGGTTTTGCAGGAAGCAAGACTGACCAGAACGGTCGCAAAAAGCAGGAGGAGCGCCGAGGCGCGTGACAGGGGGGAGGCTTTTTTGGACATAAGAAAAACTCACTTTACTTCAGAATGATAGGAGAAGCTCCATTTGCGTTAGAATAAAAGAGGGACACCGAATTTCCGGCGCCAGACGGGAAGACGGGAAGGAAATGAAAAATCCGGCAGAACCGGAAAAGAGCATGCAGGATTGAACCGCAGATAAAAATGCGGGAGCTGTGACATTTTTGCAAAGCCGTCAATGCCGCAGCCGCGCGAAGCACGGGGAGGCGTCAGCCGCGAAGGGGTTGCTCAGCAGCCCTTCCTGCGGTTATTATACCATGAAGCAAAAATGTGTGCTTGCACAAACATTTTTGCAAAGCCGTCAATGCCGCAGCCGCGCGAAGCACGGGGAGGCGTCAGCCGCGAAGGGGTGCTCAGCAGCCCTTCCTGCGGTTATTATACCATGACATTTGAGAAAATGCAAGAAATGCCTAAAATTTTTTTATTATATTGCGTTTCTTTCGTCATTTTGTATAAGATTGAGTGAGCGATTTGGTGATAACGGAGGCGGATTCTGCTGCTGACGCGGAAGGCTGCAACGTGAGGGGCAGGAGAGACGGCTCTGCTTTTTTTGGAGATCGCACTTTTTTGCAATCGGGGGGAAGCGCGAGGCAAAGACGGGCACAAAAGGATAAAACACAGGCGGCAGGAAGCTTAGCCTGAGGCGGACTGCTTATGTTCCGGAGGGGGACCGTGCGCTTTCCGGCTGCATTGCCGCTTTGAAGGCAGGGAAAAGGAAAGCCCGCAGACAAATCCGGCTTTGCCTGCGGTGCTTTTTTGTGTGTTCCGGAACGGGAGGGCGGAATCAGGACGTTTTTTCTTCCTGCTTCGGCATGTCCTTGCGGAATACGATCAGCTTGCTTAAAATATAATTCAGAATGACGACGATCACCTGTACGCCGGCCTTGATGATCCAGTCGCCCTTCTGTCCGAGCAGCCCGGCTGCCCAAAGCACAAGTCCCCACGCATCGGCATGAATGACCGTAATGAAAAGCCACATCAGAAGCATTTCAACCAAAAGTGTGGTGATGCGCGCTCCGGCAAAGGTGACCATTTCCCGCATGACAACGCTGCCCTTCATGCTTTTCCGCTCAAATACAAACAGCTTGTTCGTGAAAAAGGCGAACAGCACCGCCGCAATCCACGCGATCACCGTTGTGTACAGATACCACGGGATTCCGAGCACCGTGTGCTCTGCTCCGAGCATATTGGTCAGGGGTGTGTATACGACAAAATTCACAACGGTTGTCAGAACGCCGAATATGATATACAGGATGATCTCCTTGTATTTCAGAAACAGATTTTTGCATTTTTGAAAAAACATCATGATACCTCTTTGCCTTCGCGTGTGCGGAGGGCTCTTTCGTGAAAAGGGAGACGGATTTTCCGGTAAGGCGGCTGTTCGTCAGGAAAGCTGTGCTTCGGAGCCTTTCCCTCTGCAAGCGGCAAGGAGCTTTTGGTACTCCTCATAAGAGTACAGAAGATTCATAGCTTCCAAAAGCGCATTTGCCGACAGATTTTCCGGAAGCGATGCTTTGCGTGACAAAGCTTCCCGAAGCCGTTTGCTTTCTTTTCCGCCGGTCAGTCCGTCTTCGTAAAAATCGCTCTTGGTAATCCCGCGTCCCTGCGGCTTTTCCGTACCGGAGCCTTTGCTCTGTGCGAAGGGCAGGAAGAGGGAGCGCAGCAGCTCAGGATCGGTTCCCTCCACACCGAGCAGCCCCTCCTTGGAGGGCGCTGACTTTCTTTTTTCTTTGCCTGCCCTCGCCGGGATATACAGGTGAATGACGTTTTCGGCGGGAAGCGCAGAACGGAAATAGTTCCGTATGACCAGTCCTGCGCCGTCCGCATCGGTCAGGACGATCAGCCCGTGCTGTGCCGCAATGCGGCGGATCAGCGCAAGCTTCTCCTTTTCCCGGAAGATGCCGAAGCCGTCGCAGGTGATGATGTGGGCGTCCAGCAGGGAGGAGAGCTTGATTTTGTCGTATTTTCCCTCCACCACAACGGTCTGCGGAATGCTCAGACGGCTATCTTCCATGATTTTTCCTGCGCTTTCTTTTTTTTCTCTTTCCGTGCCGGTCATCGGTGGATGGCTCCTCCGTGCAGGCTGCGGGCATTGGATCGGCTGCTGCACGCAGGATGAGGAATATGCCGACTGCGGCGAATATGACGGCGGGCAGAAGCGTCATGACGATGCACCCCAGCCGCTTTTCAATGCCCAGCGCCGCGATCAGAGAAAAGTATCCGGATACCGGTATCCCGAGAATCGCGGTGAAGATGCGCATGCCGGAGCCAAGCTCCGCATTCTGCCCTGACGAGATGCAGAGGATCAGATATCCCAGTATGGCAAAGCACCAGAACGCCGTATGGAAGATCAGGATGTCGCACCGCCTTTTCCGGAAGGCAAGGTATTCGAAAACGCCCCATACCGCAAGCATCAGCGCGGACAGGATGAGCTGCGCCGGGGAAACCGCCGTGTCCTGTGCCATTCCGAGTTCGGCGGCAGCGGAAATCAGCGTGATTCCGAGGCACGCCGAAACGTTCAGCGCAAAAGTCATAAGCTTTTTCAAGGGTAATGTTTCCGACATTTGCTGCATTTGTGTCACCTCACAGGATTTCCGTCGCGCATCGTTGCCGCTTCCGCCACCAGACGGTCCAGTACGACATAGCTGTCAAGCGCGGTGCTCTTGATCTTCAGGTCGGCTTCGTGGCAGAGCGCAAGCGTGCGCCTCAGAAGCGCGGGACTCTTTTTCCGGCAGGCGCCGAGATACAGCCCCGCTTTGTATTCATGCATTTTGGCTTTTGCGGCGATGTCTCTCTGCGCAAGACCCGCATCGGACAGCGCGCGCACCAGACAGAGATCGGAAAAGACGCGGGAAATACCGGCAAGGAGCAATTCCGGCTTTTCCTTGTTTTTCTTTTTTTCCGCAAGCTGCCGGAGGGCGCCGTCCGTATCGCCGCGCAGAATGGCGTTGGCAAATTCAAACGGATCATTCGGCACATTTTTTCCGGCTGCGCGCAGGATATCGTCTTCGGTCAGGTGATCATCGCCGCGCGCAAGCACCAAAGCCGACAGCTTTTCCGTTTCTCCGGCAAGCGTATACATGTCCGGACCGGCGTATTCTATGAGCATGGTGCAGAGCGCAGGCTCTGCAAAGACTCCGCGCGAGGAGAAATGCTGTCCGATCCAGCGTGCAAGGCGCGCCGGGGGTTCGCGGTTGAAACGAACCGGGACTGCACAGTCCGCAAGCTGCTTCAGGACGGGAGACGGATTTTTTTCGGTGCCGCCGTCAAGCTCGCCGGACAGCGCGTACAGAATCAGCGTATTATACTCATAGGAAGAAACTGTGGATAAAATATCGCACAAAAGCTCCCGGTCCTGCCCGGGCATACCGTTATAATCGATGCCTGACACCTCGATCAGCTTTTTATCCGCCATGACGGGAAGCGCCTGTATCGCGGCGGAAAGAGCGTCCGGTGAATACGTCTCCTCATCCAGCCGGATGTGGTTGAAGGTGTCGGCACCCGGGTCTGACAGAAGCGCTTTTCTTGCCGCAAGCAGATAATGCCGTTTCAGGTAATCCTCCTCGCCGTAGAAGAGGAATGCACCGCCCCCGCCCTTTTTCAGAGCGGCGTTGAATTCCGTGCTGTTCATTGTGATCTCCCCGCCGCCGTGCGGCTGATATCAGGTTTTGTTTCTGTCCGCCGCTGTGGTCCCGGACGCTCCGGATACAGCGCCGAAGGGGCGGGCGAACGTTTTTGACGGAGCGGGTGCCGCCCGCTCTTCTTTGCAAGGCAAAGCGGACCTTGCGGGTCAATTTTGAATAACGGATGCTCCTCTGCGCCGCGGCGGAAAGCCGGCAGGCACCCTACCGGAGCGCAGAGCGGTACGTATAAAGCAGGCATGCGGCGCAGTTCTGCAAGGCTCGGTTTTCCCGCTCTGCCGAGAAGTCCGCCGGGCGCTCTCGGGACGGGCTGCGATGGCGTTTTGTTTTGTAGACGAAGCGCAGCTGCGGCACCGCAGTCTGTTCCGCAAAACGGGGCGTGCGCCGCCGACCCTGCAAAAAGTGCCGTCAGCGCCCTGCGGGGGAATCGGAAAGCAAACGCGTTTCCGCTCTGTTTTGTGAGCCGGACGGAATTGTACCGTTCCTTATGACTTTATGCAGCGAAATGCTGCCGCAGCCCTGTGCGGTGCAGCCTCCGCTGTCCGCTGCAATGCCGGGAAAGCAGGCGTTTGCCGGCAGGGAAGCCCCCTGCGACCGGGTCATACAGGATCGGACCCGCGCTGCGGCTGTCTGACGGGACGGACCCGCAGCCGGAACAGCGTGCGCTCGGTTTTGATCCCGTTGATTTCAATGACATAGTCCAGAAGAATTTCTCCGCCCGCTTCGGTCACGGTATTTTCGATTGCGCGTGTATTGACGGCGAATTCCATGGTATAGGCGCCGTCTCCGTAGGCTACCATTTGCCGCGGCTCTTCCGGATCAAATCGGATCGCCGTAGCCTGCGTTCCCGTCCGGATCATCGTGACGGCAAGCGGATTGTCCCATGAGAAGGAGAGCGAGGTTTCCGCATCGGTAAAGCCCATGTCCTCCCGCTCGGCATATGAGACCCGGCAGAAATCGGCTCCGACGGTCAGAGTGCCTGCCGTGATGTATCGGATATGATCCGTGCTCGGCACGGGGTCCTCCTCCGAAATTGCGGCGGACAGGAGGAAATCTTCGCACTCTGACGGCTCCTCCGGCTTCATTAATTCCGATACGGCAGAATTGATATATACCTTGACAGGAACTGTTTTTTCAATTATAATATAAGACATACGATGGCCTTTCTGACCGATTGCATTTTCGGCACAAGCCGCAAAGCTACTGTAATCATACCACATCCTGTGCGGCGTGTCAACTGCCGGAAGGCAAGGTTTGTCTTTCCGCATGTTTTTTCCGGCTTCGGATATAATAAAAGCAAAAGCGCGGCTTTCGCGCGGATGCCGGAAGGAAACAAAATGCATGCGGGAGACGTCTTCTTTGTGTCATGCGGGTTTGCTCCGGGAGAAAGGATGCTTTGCGGAGCATCGGTGCTGCGGTCGGAATGTATTTTTCGGCATGCATCCGGCGGTTTTTCTGCTCGGACGGCGGGAATGCCGCGGCGTTTTACGGTGTTTTCCGCAGGAATGGGATAAATGGCTGAAAATCAGAGGCTTCATTTGCGGTTCGCATGCGGAGCGGGGCTTGCGGCGGGGGTTGTGATGGCGGCAGCGCTTTTTGCCTACCGCGCTCTGTACCGGGGGCTTGTCCGGACGGATGCTTCTTCGGGGCAGACCGTGACGGAGGCTGCGGGAGCCGCAGATGAAACGGAAAACAGAGATGTTTTTTCCAGAATCGGCACGGCGGGGGAGGAAACCCTGCTGCTTCAGGAGAGGCTTTGTGAGCTTGGTTATCTGACCGGACCCGCTGCCGGGATCTATGACGAAGCCACGGCGGATGCAGTAAGACGGTATCAGCGGGAGCATGATCTGCCGGAAAACGGAGTTGCGGGACCCAAAACGCTGCTTTCTCTGGGAATTGCAGAGCAGACCGACCTTTGTTCGTTCGGCAAAACAGCGCTTTTGGCACGGATTGTCTGGGCGGAAGCCGGGGAATACGGATACCTGACGCAGCTTGCTGTGGCGCAGACGCTTCTGAACCGGCTGGAAAGTGCTTCGTTTGGAGATACGCTGACGGAGGTGTCCTATGCCGATTGGGCTTGGGACGCGGAAAAACGCGCACGGTTTGCCGAAGAGCCGCCGGATGTGGCGCTCAGAGCGGCGGAGGACGCCCTGAACGGGATGTCTCCGGTTACAGATGCGCTGTATTGGTATCATATTGACACATGCCGCGATGATTTTCTCTCGGGCAGAGAGCTTTGCGCCGAGATCGGAAGCATCCGGTTTGTAAGATAAACGGGACCCATCTCTTCGGCTGTCCTTGCCGTTTGGAAGGGCAGCGGAGAGCCGTTTCCGGAAACGGTATCATTCCGGCGTCGCAGCTTGCCTCAGCGGCAGCTTCTGCGGCGAATCATACATATGCCGCAAATTCAGACGGAGGTTTTTGACACATTATGAAAAAGAGAATTTTGAATCTGCTGCTTGTCGCGGCAATGCTTTTGACGGTTGCATTTTCTGCGGTCGGCTGCGCCGATAAGCGGACGCCTGTCGAAACGCTGACCGATGCTGCAGGAAAAACATCGGAGCAGATATCCGGATTTTTCCACTCCGAAATTCTTCAGAGCGCCGCAAAGAACGGCTCTGTTTCGATCAGCGGCAAGGAAGAGGGCATGGGAGACCTGAACCTGACTGCTTATCTGAATGAGGACCCGAGCAAGCAGTATGTGAGAGCGGATATGAACGCTTCCGCGCTCGGATTCGGCGTCAGATGCGATATGACGCAGAGCAGCATCGCCGTCTCGTCCGAAAAGCTTCTGGGAAACAAAGCCTACGGACTTGACCTGAGCTCGGTCAAGGAAAAGTTTGCGGCATCCGCGCTGGCGGATCCCTCCAGCTCCATGTATATCGGCGAGGAAAACGTGAATATGCTGAAGGAGATGCTCAATCAGCTGACCTCCTCTTCCGCCGAGGGGCTTGACCTCAATGCCGTGTATGCCAGATACCGCAATCTTCTTCTGAAGCAGCTGGAGGAGAGCGGCAAGCTGGAAAAGACCTCGGAAAAGGGTCAGATCACGGTTTCCGCACAGCTTACGCATGAGGACCTTACGAAAATTTACAAGGCGTTTGTGACGGAGATTAAGGCAGATCAGCAGCTGAAGTCGTTTATCCTTTCCATTCAGTCCATTCCGGGCGTGGATGAGCTGCCGGATGATTTCTATGAGGGTCTTGACAATTCCGTGAAGGAGTTTGAGGATAGCGAAGATAAACCCGCCCTCGCCTTTACCGTTGTGATCAACAAGAAGGGCGGAACCGTGAAAAATGCGGAGATCCGCTTCCTGGAAAAGGAAAAAGAGGTCGGCAAGCTCACATTTGCGAACGAGACCTCCAAGATTACGGTTGATTTTACATCTGATGAACTGACTGCGCACTTCCAGATGAATCTGGAAGCAAAGGCCGTGAAGTCGATGGAAGGCAAAATAACCGCCATCGAGACGGATGAGGATGACGATGCGGCTGCTCCCGAGGATGGCGGCAGAACCGAGATCGAATTCAAATGGGAAGCCACCGATGCCTCCAAGAGCGAGTACTCCTATACGGCAAAGTCGTTCTGGGCGAACAATCTGCTCCTCACCTCAACGGTGAAGGGAACCGTTACGGTGAACGGCAAGGAAAGCATTGTGATCACCGCCGATATCTCTGCGGCGGAAGAGGGAACCGATGATGAAGACGGCTCGGTTAGCTCGGGCATCGGCTTGCTCGGCGGCTTCAACAGCCTGACCATTACGATCAAGGCAAATGATCCGGCGCCGGAGTTCCCCGCGTATGACAATCTTCTGGATATGTCGGACAATGCTTTGGCGGCTTTGATTGCTGACATCGGCGAAAAAATCGGCATCCCGGGTCGGGGTGAAATTGACGATTCCGACTTTGATTTCGATTTTGACGATTCCGACTTCGATTTTGACTTTGACGATTCTGACCTGGACTTCTGAGGGACGCACTCTTTGATGCGGACCGGGTCCGGCAGAGCAGCATCGGATTGACGCATGCGGAGCCGCCGATGCCGGTGAAACGGCAGGTATGGGCACGGCGGGCAGTAAAATGCCCGGCTGAGGATGCCGCTCCGCAGGCTTCACAATGCGGTGGAAAAACGCGCGGCAGGGGTATTGTATGGGCTGATTCGGCCCGGCAATGCCCCTGCTTTTCTGTATCTCACGGAGTGTGACGACCGATTCACGGTTGTCCTTTACGCTGTCGGCAACCTTTCGGTGTCCGTGCGGTACTCATAAAACCGCCTGCCGGGCGGGTGGTTCGGACCAACGTCAAAGGGGGGTGTTAAAAACGCAAAACGAGTTTTTAACACCCCTGTGATTGGGTTGTAAGCGCAGGCTCCGTGCGAACCGGACGGGCGGCGGTTTTCCGTACATACGGATGCCGCCGCCCGAAGGACCGGAGCCGCTTTCCCATGTCAATCTTCCGGCTTACTTGGAAAGAACCTGAAGATTGTAAATTCTGCTGAATTCATTTCCGTCATGCGTGGGCTTTGTGACAAACAGCCGGACGTATCTTGCATTGACGGGAGCAAAGTCACGGAGTGTGACCGATTCGCGGTTGTCCGTTACACTGTCGGCAACCTTCCAGTCCTCTTTTGCGTCCGTGCGGTACTCCAGTCTGAAATCGGCAGTGTTCCATGCTTCATTTTCCCGGACACCCGCGTGGCGCACCAGCCAACCGTCGATCTTCTTTTCATCGCCCAGATCGACCTCCAGCCAGCAGCAGCCGTTTTCGTCCGACTTTCCGCACCATTTTCTGAAATCGTTTTCGCTCAGGGCATTGACCGGCTCCTCACCGGCAACGCAGTGGCTGGCGGAAGCCTCTTTGCCTTCCAGAACGTTGCGGCCGATATACCGTCTGACCGCGGCTGCCTCCGCATCGTGCGCGGGCATGATCAAAAGCGCTTTTCTGCCTTCCTGCCAGCTGATGTCCTCTCCCTTCCAGGATTCGAACAGACCGCCGTCCAGAATCTGCTCTGTGCGCAGGATGACCGGTCTGCCTGCGGCATACATGCCGCTGCCTGCCGCGTCCTTGACGGTCAGACGGTAAAGCGTCTGAGATTTTTCATCAACGCTGTCATACAGTGGTGCCAGCGCATCGGTTTTGCTGCCTGCCTCGGCAGTGGCTGCAAAGACCAGGATATCTGCGTCCGACGGGAGCGTCAGGACGGAAGCACCGTGAACCGGGATGGCATATTTGAAGATATATGCGAACTCATACAGCCTGTCGCCGTCCTTGTCGTGCGTGTGGGTATAGCGGGCAGCGATTTCATCATGCTTGACCACGCAGTGTGCGCCCGTGACGATCAGGTCCCATGCGCCGACGTTTTCCATGCAGTCCGCAACGCTGACGGAATAAGGCGTTCCGTCGATCCGGAATTCAGCCTTCTTGTCTCCGGCAGCAGAGGATGCCAGAACGTACACGGTCTCGGTGTCCTGCGGAAGCCGGATTTCCTGCCCTGCGGATTCCACGGCATTATAGCCGTAAACCGGACCCATTGCAAAGCGGACGCCGCCGGCTTTGATGTTTTCCTCATACAGCTCTGCCGGAATCGATACGCCGCGCGCCAGCTCGCCTTCCTTTGTCAGCTCTCTGGCGGTGACGGTCTTTTTGGTATAGAACAGCGGCAGAACGGTCTGGCGCTTGTCCTCCGCATGGACAGACGGTTTCTTCAGAGTCAGGGCGAAGGTGCGCACGCCGTAAGGGATCATGTCAAACGACAGGGTGTCGTTTTCATATGCTGCACTTCCGGTTGCGGTCTCATAGCCGTTTGTCTCCACGGCGGAGAGGATGTCGGCGGCAAAGGTCAGGGAAGCGCCCTTGACTTCCTTGCCGGAGGTCTCCTGAACGCGGACGATCAGACGGTCGCCTTTTTCCTCCTGCTTCAGGCAGCGAACCAGAATTTCTTTGTGAGAGGATTTGACAAAGGACAGAGAGGAGCCGGTTCCGGGGTGCTTGCCGGTCACAAACGCCTTAAGCGGCTGATTGACCGCCTCCGCCTCTGCGGCTCTGCCGCAGTAATCCGCGCCGTGAGAGGTGACGGAATAACGGAAGAGGTTCAGACCCATGTCCTGGAAGTCCTGCGAGGAGCGCTCGCTGAAGCCGCCCTTCGGCGTGCGGATCAACGTCAGACGGAGCGTGCTGTCATCCGGCTTATCGATGCTGTACTTGCAGTCGTTCATCAGAGTGACGCCGAAGTCGCCGCCGCGGTCGTTCAGATCAGCCCACTGATGGACGTTATACTGATAGTACGGGAAGGTTGTGGAATTGTCGCACTCCTCCGCACCGAGTCCCTGGTCCAGAACGACCTTCGGAGAGGAAGCGGTGAACGGGAACGCTGCGCGCAGCATGGATTCGCGGGTATACCAGAGCACGCGGTTGTCCACGTCCACACGGCTTCCGCCCGCATACAGGCTGACCGTCTGCTCATAGGTGGTGCCTCTATAAACACGTGTGATCTTCAGAGAAGCCGCTGCGGGACCGTTTTCGGTGATCTCAACCGTGGGAGCAGCTGCCACCGTGTCATAGGGCTTTGCGAAGTCCTCATACAGATATTCCCATGCGGGGTATTCGCCCGGAATGGTATCCGGCATCAGCTGAAGCTGGATCGGAGCGCTTAAAAGCTCCCGGTTTCCGAGGTCATGATCCACGATGCTGCAAATATCGCCGTTTTTATCGATTTTGACGGTATATCTCTCGTTTTTCAGAGTATCCGCCGTGACGGAGACGCCGGTCTGAAGCGCGCAGGGCGCATCGCTTTCACGCACATCAAATACGGTGCAGCTGACCGGAGCCACGGATGCCGCGAAGGTCACGGTCACAGTCTTGCCGTCCGCATCGGGTCTGCACTGGGAGGGAACCTCATTGCCGTCTGCGTCAAACACGCGGACATATGCGCTCTTTGCGGGCAGCTTTGCCGTCACAACATCGGTGCGCGCGGAAGAGATCGGGTTGAATACGGCGACCGGCGTTCCCTTTACGTCGGTGCGCAGCGTGCGGACGATGCCGTCAACGCCTGCCGTCAGCTCCGATGCAAAGGTGTTCAGTGCGATGACGTAATCGTTGTAGGAGAAGGTGTAGGCGTCTCCGATAGACGTTCCGGTTACATCGTCATGGAACTGGTGCCACAGGAAGGTCTCCCATGCATCTCTCAGGCGCTCCTTCGGATATTCCTCCGTGCCGAGCCATGCAGCCATGGAGTCCGCGCGCTCTGCACTGTCCGCCAGAAGCTCGTTCTTGCGGTTCCAGCGCTTGGAAATGGTGTGGGAAACCATCGCGCCGTAGCCGTGCGGAATCAGAAGATTTCCGCGGTATGCCGGAATCTTTTCGATCTCTTCCTCGGAAAGATCGCGGAAGATGTCGTCGGAGGATGCGGACAGTACCTGGAACAGTCCGCCCTCGGTATCGGCGACCGCTTCGTTTACCATCTTTGCCGCCGTGTCGGTCGGGGAGCCGCCGTAGTCTCCGGCGCCGTAATACATGGAGCGGGAGGGGACACCGGCAATCTTTTCGTTGCGTTCAATTTCATGCAGATGATGCTCGCGCTGATTGATCGGCGTATCGCCGCTGTATTCAAAGTTGTAGGTGTATCCGCCCTCGTCCAGGGAGCAGAGAATGGTGTTTCCGTCGGGACCCGTCCAGCGGCAGAGGTCCGCGCGCGGCTTTTTGTCATCCGGCATCGGACGGCTGAGCGTGCCGTCCTCCTCAACGATCGGCATGCCGACGCCCCAGACCAGCTTCTGGGTGGAGAAGCCCTTCAGCCCCATGTGGTAGGCGATGGAGGGGAGTGCGTACCGGAAGCCGAAGCAGTCCGGCAAAAAGATATCCAGACTGGTTTTTCCGAATTCTCTCTCCCAATATCCGTTGCCGAGCAGGATCTGGCGCATGAATGCCTCGGAGGAAGGGATGTTGGCATCGCAGGCGTCCCATGAGCTTCCCGCAACATTCCATCTGCCTGCTTTTACGTATTCCTTCAGCTTTTTATAGAGGTGCGGATAATATTCCTTTGCCAGCTTGTAGCGGAAGGCACCCTCAAAGTTGAACCGATAGTTGGAATAACGCTCCAGAAGGGCGAAATTCTGTACAAGTGTGTTTTTTACGCAGTCCCGGATTGTATCCTGAATGGTCCAGTTCCACTGTGTATCAAGATGGGCATTTGATACTGTGTAAAGTCGTTTGTTTTTCGGCATACCGTAGTCCTTTCCTTTGGCATGAACGGGCGGGATGACCGCGCCGCCGGGAGGTTTTTAACATATTGTAATAAAGCAGCCCCGTTTGCCAAGTTAAATTTAGATAATTATAGCATTCTGCGGGATGGGTGTCAATGATTTTTTGCAAATAATTGCAAAAGACAACATTTTAATGCGCATGGGAAAGGGAGAAGCCGGGGCATTCCGGCAGTCTCGCAGAAGCCGGAGCGGGCGTTCATTTTTTCCGGCATAAAGCGGGGAAGGCATCGGCGCTGCGATGCGGGCTGCGGCGCCGGGACGGCATCCGTACAGGGCGGATTTCGGCGCGGCAGATTTGCCGCGGATTTCCTTGAGCATGCCGAAAAAAGTCCGAAAAAACGCAGAAAAGGCTTGACAACCGCAGAAATAAAGTGGTATAATGATATGCCGCATGATTGACAGGCTTCAGAAATCACGCGAGCGTGTGCCTGTCTCAGCGAGTCCTGCATACCCTGATTCGGGTATGGTTATGAAAGTGAGGTGCTTTTCATGTTTGCAGTGATTGAAACAGGCGGAAAGCAGTACAAGGTTAACGAAGGCGATGTCGTTTTTATCGAAAAACTGGATGTTGCAGAAGGCGAAACCGTGACCTTTGACAAGGTTCTCGCAGTCTCCGGAAACGACGGACTGGTTGTGGGCGCTCCGGTTGTCGCAGGCGCTACCGTGACGGCAAATGTCGTCAAGAACGGCAAGGGCAAGAAAATTCACGTTCTGAAATATAAGGCAAAGAAGAACGAAAAGAAGAAGATCGGTCACAGACAGCCTTATACCAAGGTTCAGATCGTTACGATCAACGGCTGATCCCGGACAGTATGATCCGGATCACATTTTTTAAGCGGGACGGTGTTTATTTCGGCTTTCAGGAAACGGGACATGCGGATTATGCGGAATCGGGGAACGATATCGTATGCGCCGCAGTTTCCGCGATGACAATGCTGGTGATCAACACGGTCGAGGTTGCCTATGCTTCGGATGCGGAGTATTCCATCGACGATAAGACCGCCGATGTCAGGGTGACGGTGCGGGATGCGCTCCCGTCCTCGGGTGCGGAGCCGAAAAAGCAGTATGCTGTTTCCGGTCTTCTGTACTCCTATTATCTGCAGCTGATGGAGCTGACAGAGGAATATTACGACTATCTGGAAGTAAGCGAAAAAGAGGCATGATCCTCAGAAAAAGAAAACGGAGGTGTCGAAATGTTAAAGCTCGGTTTGCAGTTTTTTGCACATAAGAAGGGCGTTGGTTCCACCAAGAACGGACGCGATTCCGAATCCAAGAGACTTGGCGTAAAGAAATCGGACGGTCAGTCCGTAATCGCCGGAAACATCATCATCAGACAGCGCGGAACCCATATTCTTCCCGGTAAGAATGTCGGACGCGGTTCTGACGATACGCTGTATGCGCTGGTTGACGGCAAGGTAAAGTTTGAGCATGTGACGCGCGACAAGAAGTGCGTCAGCGTTTACGCAGACTGATTTCCTGAATACTCTGAAGAGATTGCGCCCTGATCGGTCCGCAATCTCTTTTTGCACCCTGCCCGGAAGGACGGCTCGGGACAGGCGCTTTCGGTTTCCGGGCAGTCGGAAATGCCTGCGGTATCCCGCGCTTCTCGGGCAGGGCGGACCGCGCCGAAGGGGAGCCGTGCACTTTGAAGTTTGGAAAGGACGGATAATTCATATGAAGGTTTCCGAAATTGACCGCAGTGCGTATGCCTGCGAAGCATTCAGTGTAATCACGCCTCACTGTACGGCGAATTTTCCGGAAGGCGGCTGGGATGCCGTTTTGCGGCTGTACGGAGATTGCGAGCTTGCGGAAGACGGGATATCCGTCACGGATTCCGGGTATCTTCTGATTACCGTGCAGAAGAATCCGGGCTGACCGGAGGGAAAGAGGGCATTCCGCCGGCAATCGGGAGACGCTGTGTGAAAGAGCCTGTGCGGATCCGGCAAAGGCAAAAAAGAAAACCGCTCCGCGGCAGCAGGCATCCGGATGCTGCGCGGAGCGGTTTTGACAGATGCGGTCGGGGGATCAGTCGTGTACAAGCGCAACGGCTGCCTCCGCCCATTTTTTGAAGCGCGCCATATCCTCTTCCTTAACGGCGCTCATAAACGGAAGCGTGAAGCCGGGCTTGTAATAGAAAACATCGTCCAGCACCTTTGCGCCTGCTTCTCTGACCTGCTTCATCAGCTCCTTGGCTGCGCCCGTGGGTGCATCAAAGAAAAAGGCAACGTTCTGCGCCCGGTCCCGGCTCATTTCACGGAGAAACCGGCGCAATACGTCCGGCGTTTCTTTTCCGCAGGATACGCCGATAAAGACCAGCTTTTCCTTCTCCGGATTGTATGCCGGCGGAATTGGTTCTCCCTTGATTTCAAACATGCTGCAGAGTTTGTCCGCGAGCTTGATCATTTTCGCGTTCTTGCTCCAGTACAGAACTCTCATTTTTCCGTATGCCATGGATAACTCCGTTTCTCCGGCGAAGCGAGATTTTGGGGCGAGACAGACGTTTTTCGCCGGAAATACGCTGTTTCGGAAGCCTTCAGCCGGCTTCGGGGCGGTGAAACGATAAAAATGAAGGGCGGCGCGTTTGCCGGGATCTTTTCCGGGAAGCCGGGCGGCGCTGGGGCTGCTTTGGCTGACGGGAGAACCGGGCGGGGAGGGACGCCCCGCCGATGCGGAGCGCCGTCTGGATGCGGTGCGGCGGCACGCGGACCCTGCCGCAGTGCGGGGGGAACCGGAGACGCTGCACATCAGAACGCGGTTTGAGGTACGGGCGGATGCTGCATGGGACTTTGGCTGAAGCATCCCGGGCATGCCGTGCTGCAAACGCAGAATGCTGTCTGAAGGCTCGGACAAACCGGCGCGGATACGGAACCTGACCGGAATTTTTTAGGTATGCCGCCCGGTGAATGCGGAGCGCAGCCTGACAGCGGTCGGACCGGGATCGATCTGACGCTGCCCGTCGGCGCATGCTGACTACTATCAGTATAACACAGCCCGGATATCCTTGTCGAGGGCTTTTTTGAATTTTTTTGAGTCACAGCCCTCCGGACGCGCCGCAAAGGGGCGCGGCGAAGACCGGGTCAGTGGCGCAGGGGCAGACTTCCGGCAAGAGCGGGCTGCGTGCTTTTTTCAGGACGGACGTATGAAATTCACATTATTTTCGTCAATACACTTGACTTTTTGACTCTGTTTTTATATAATACATACGTTGATAGCAAGGCGAACGTTTTCTCAGCCTGTTTCTTCTGACAGGCGAACGATACAATTATTTCGGAGGATTACTGTTATGATGAAGATCGACTATACCGGAAAAGTGGTTGTGATCACCGGTGCTGCCGGCGGCATCGGTTCTGTGATGGCAGAGGAATTTGCCGCACTGGGCGCCAAGGTCGCAATTTGCGATATCGGGTTCAAGCCGGAAACCGAAGAGATGCTGAAGCGCATCCGTGAAAAGGGCGGAGTTGCCGAGACCTTCAAAATGGACGTGACGAACCGTCAGACGCTTCCCGAGGTCGCTCAGGCGATTGTCGATACCTTCGGCAAGATCGATGTGCTGATCAACAATGCGGGCGTCAATGTCAAGGCGGAGGACCGTTTTTCCATCGAAGGCTTTGCGGAAAAGAACTGGGATTGGATTACCTCCGTTGACCTGGACGGCGTATATAACGTATCCAAGGCAATTCTGCCGCACATGATTGCAGGCGGCGGAGGCAATGTCATCAATATTACCTCTGTGGTCGGACTTGTTCCGTTCCGGAAGCAGTGTGCATTTGCTGCGGCAAAGGCGGGCGTTGCCAACCTGACCAAGGCAATGGCAATTGAACTGGCTGAAAAGAACATCCGCGTCAATGCAATCGCCCCCGGCTCCATTATGTTTGAGGGTACCCGTGCACTGTTCTACAATGATGCCGCAAAGGCAGAGGCAATGCTGGTCAACATTCCGCAGCACCGCGCAGGCGATCCGACCGATGTGGCATATGCCGCGCTGTACCTCGCATCCGATTACGCAGGATATGTGACCGGCGCAATTCTGAAGGTGGACGGCGGCTGGACCTGCGGCTTCGCACGCGATTTCTGATCGGGCACGGGGCGCCGCTCGCGGTTTTTCGCTCACGCAGCGGGAAACGGAAGAGGCTCCTCTCTTTTGGGGAGCCGGACAGCCGTTTGCCGAAGCTGCGGACGCGCTGCCGCATGACAGCATCATAGGAACTCCGGCTGGTGTGCGGGTGTGCATCAGCCGGAGTTTTGTGCAGGATTCCGATCGGCTTGAGGGGTTGCTTTGGATGTGCGGAGCTGTTCGCTTCCGCCGTGTACGGTCCTTGTCTGCCGGAGCCCCTTGCTTTTTTCTGCGGGATATATTATAATACGCAGTGAAGCATCGTGCCTGCGGGAAGGAGCTGCATCGGAGCGGTTGACCGGCTGCCGGGTCTGCCCGGTGCAGAACGAACCGGAGGCATGACCGGGTGGTTTTCATGGTACGTGCTTGTTCGGGGGAGGTCTGCGGAGGCTGTGTGATGAGAGCCGGGACGCTCGGAGGCATTTTGTCCGGCGTGCGTGCGGCACGGGGAACAAAGAACCCCTTTGACGCGGACTTGCTTCGGAGGAACGGATTACGATGGGTTGGGATGGATTATGCTGAAAAAAAACGAGTATGCGCTCTGTGACATTGTTGATGTCAACAATATGGGCTGCGGCATCGCCCGGATCGACGGGATGGTCGTCTTTGTTGACGGGGCGGTGACAGGGGACCGTCTCCGCGTGAAAATGATCAAAATCGCAAAGGATTATGCTGTGGCGCGGATCGAAGAGGTGCTTGCGCCCTCCCCCTACCGGACGGCTTCGGACTGCCCGGTGTCCGGACGCTGCGGCGGGTGCGCCTATCGGCATATTTCCTATTCCTATGAGCTTGAGCTGAAACGCGGGTATGTCCTTCAGGCGTTCCGGAAGGCCGGAATTTTCGATGCGGAGGTCGGATCGGTCCTGCATACGGGAGAAATTTGCGGATACCGCAACAAAATTCAGCTGCCGGTGTCTCCGGATACCGCAGAGGCGGGGTATTATGCGCGCCGGAGTCATGAGATTGTTGTCTGTGACAATTGCCGGCTTCAGTCTCCGGTGTTTCAGCCGCTTCTTTCCGCCGTGCAGGCGTATCTGCGCAAATATCGCATCCGGCAGGTGCGTCATATTTATATGCGCCATGCCAAGGGGACCGGTGAAATCATGGTCTGCCCGGTCTCGCGCACTGCCCGGCTTCCCCATACGGACGAGCTTGTCGGGACGCTGACGGCATTGAATCCGGATGTCAAAAGCGTTTTGCTGAATATCAATCCGGATGAAACCAACGTGATTCTCGGAAAGACGCTTGTTCCTCTTTTGGGCGACGGGAGCATTACCGATATCCTGTGCGGACTGCGTTTCCGGATTTCTCCGCTGTCTTTTTATCAGGTGAACCACGATGCCGCAGAGCTTTTGTACCGGGAAGCCGTGAGGCGGGTGGCAGAAATCAATCCGCAGACCGTTGCCGACCTGTATTGCGGCGCCGGAACGATCGGACTGACGGCAGCAAAGGCTCTGCCGGGCATCCGGCTGAAGGGCGTGGAGATTGTCCCGGACGCTGTGCGCAACGCACAGTACAATGCCGCATTGAACGATATCCGGAATGCCTCCTTTCTTTGTGCAGACTCCGTTTCCGCCGAGGTGGAGGGCATGGATTGCGTGATTCTTGACCCGCCGCGGAAGGGCTGCTCCGCAGAGCTTTTGCGGAAAATGGCTGACGAGAGGGTTCGCCGCATCGTCTATGTTTCCTGCAATGCCGACACGCTTGCACGGGACAGCGCCTTTCTGCTTGCAAACGGCTATCGGATGGCAGACGCGGTTCCGGTCGATATGTTTCCGCGGACAGGGTCGGTCGAGTGCGTGACGCATTTTGATTTTGGAGAGAGGTGAAAAGTGCCGTGAGCGAAGGCAGAAGATACAGGACCAGACAGCGCGGGGAGATCCTGCAATGTGTCCGTGCACAGGGCGGACGGCATTTCACCGCTGCCGAAATTGCGGATGCACTGCGCGGCGCCGGCTCTGCCGTGGGTATTTCTACGATATACCGTCTGCTGGACAGCATGGTGGAGACGGGGGAGATCCGGCGGTACTTTATTGACGGAAGCACGGCAGCCTGCTATCAGCTTCCGGACGAGTCCGATGCTGACGGAAGGGACAGCTGCCGGCATCATTTTCACCTGAAATGCCTGGTTTGCGGCAGGCTGCTGCATGTGGACTGTGAGCGTATCGAAGAGCTGACCGCGCATATCGCACAGCAGCACGGCTTTACGGTGGATCATTCCAAGACCGTTTTGTACGGAGTGTGTGCCGACTGCGCGGAGAGAAAACGGACGGAAGACGAATAAGAGGGAGACGCTCCGGCTCTTTGCGGATCCCGGCATGTCCGCACCGGCGGAATGCGGCGCGGTTTTGCGCAGCTGCCGGGAGTCGGGCAGGGGGCGGGACGGAAAGCTTCATCTTCCGCAGAAGTTTTTTTGTTCTGTACTTGACAAAACGGTTTGGTTGTGATATAGTATATGAGTAATCGCTGGTGTAGCACAGTGGTAGTGCAGCTGATTCGTAATCAGCAGGTCGCCGGTTCAAATCCGGCCACCAGCTCCAGGACAGAGCAGGCTGCGGATGCGCTTGCTCTTTTTTTGAAATCATCCCCGTGTTCTGCCGACCGGCTTTGTGCAGCGGCGGATAGGCGGCGGCTTTGGCGGAAGCCCGGCGCGGGAAGATCGCGTGCCGGTTACAGAAGCCGATGGCATCTGCGGGGCGGCAAGCCCGGTTCGGAGCTTCGGACACGGCCCGGATTTTGCGGCAAGCGTGCGCCTGCACCGTGCGCCGCACGGATCGTATACGGAAATGATTACAGAATCCGCCTTCCGGCGGCACGCTTACCCCGGTATGCGGCAGTGTATTTCTGCGCCGCATGCCGGGGTATTTTAAATCGGAGAACAGAAGCTGCTCTGACGCCGCTTTTGTTTTGGGGGTAACTGCTTATGACACATACGCGTACTGCGGCTGTCTATACGCTCGGCTGCAAGGTGAATCAGTACGAAAGCGAAGCGATTTCCGAAGCCCTGCAAAAAAACGGCGTTGCAATCTGCGATTTTTCCGTGCGCTGCGACTGCTATGTGATCAATACCTGCGCCGTCACGGCGGAGAGCGTCCGAAAGGCGCGGCAGATCATACGGCGTGCAAAGAAAACGAATCCTGGGGCATATGTTCTGGTGACCGGGTGCGCGGCGCAGCTGGATGCCGCATCCATTGCCGCGCTCGGCGTTGATTATGTCTGCGGAACAAGAAACAAAATGTCGGTTGTCCTGCGGGCTTTGAATCTGATGGAGGCAGGAGCGGCTCCGGGTCTGCATCCGGTCATTTCCGTGGCGGAGGCGGAGGGGGAGCTTGAACCGATGCGGATTTCGCATTTTGAACGGACCCGCGCCTATGTCAAGATTCAGGACGGGTGCAATGCGCACTGTGCATACTGTATTATTCCGAAGGTGCGCGGGGATGTGACCTCCAGACCGCGGGAGGATGTTGTTTCCGAGGTCCGGCAGCTTGCTGCGGGAGGCTGTCCGGAGGTGGTTCTGACCGGAATTGAAACCTCAGCGTATGCCTATGATCTGCCGCTTCTGCTTTCCGAGCTGGAGGAGGCGGAGGGGTTGGAGCGAATCCGTCTCGGCTCTCTGGATCCGTCGTTTATGCGCCCGGATTTTGTGGATCGGATTGCACGGCTGCGCAAATCGGTTCCGCACTTTCATCTGTCCGTACAGGCAGGCTGCGACCGGACGCTTGCACGGATGAGGAGACGGTATAACTGCGGGATGATGCGCCGCAATATCGCCTATATGCGGGAACGCATGCCGCAGGTGCTTCTGTCCGCCGATATCATAACCGGATTTCCCGGCGAGAATGAAGCGGATTTTGAGGATACGCTTCGGTTTGCGGAGGAGATCGGTTTTCTGCACATCCACATTTTCACGTATTCCGTGCGCCCCGGGACCGAAGCTGCCGAAATGCCGGAGCAGGTGCCGGAGCCGGTTAAAATACAGCGCTCGCACCGGCTTGCGGAGGTTGACCGGAAGAGCCGAACAGCCATTCTGCATGCCGCGATCCGCTGCGGGCAGCCGCTTTCGGTTTTGGTGGAAACCGAGGAGGACGGATATCTGTGCGGTCATACGCCGAATTTCATGGAGGTCCGTTTTCGTGCCGGGGAAGGGGAGTATGCCGCGCTTCACGGCAGGATTGTGTCTGTTTTGCCGCTTTGCGCCGAGGAGGACTGTATCACCGGAGCCATGCAGCCCGCAAAGGATGAGGACGGGGCAAAGGGATGAGGAATGGCGGCTTCCCTGCGCGTGATGCGGGTATCCGGGAAAGAAGGCTCCGTCAAAGCGGCTGCGGGGGACTGCCGGGTACGCGGAACCGGAAGCCTGACTGCCCGCGTGCAAGCCGGGCAGCTGCCGTTGTCGATCGCCGTTCGGAACAGCGTGTCGGAGGAATGCCGGAGCGAATCGGATGGGGCGGATAAAACGGAATGAGCCCGGTTCGGTACCGGACTCATTCCCATGTATTCTGACCTTTTGTTTGAACTTTGGCGCACTTCGGAATTAAGGCTGTTTTTATCCCGGTGCCTTTGGCTTTTTCGGTTTCCCCGGCAAAACGGCGGCACTTGACCGTCCGGACCAATGCCGGTGGGTGTAAAAAACGAAAAATGCGTTTTTCACCCCCTGTTTTCCGGCGAAGCGCAGAAAGCGCGGCGTAAAATATCTATATCCCCGGGCTTCAGGGCAAAAAGACCGGGCGAAGCTGCTTTCCCTCTGCGGCGAGCTTCAGCGTGTCGAAGACCCTTGTGAAATCCGCGACCAGGGAGTGCGGCTTTTTGACCGGGTCATCCTGCCGCATCGGCACAAAGAATACACTCTTCTTCTCCATCAGGGTGCCGATGTTTTTCAGATTTGCCGCGAGCGCGTCATTGGAGCAGAGTGCAAGCACCAGCGGGCGGTCGCATCTGAGATGGGCTTTTGCCGCCATGGTGACCGGCGTGTCGGTGATGCCGGCGGCGATCTTTGCCAATGTGTTTCCCGTGCAGGGACAGATCAGGAGGACATCCAGAGCGATTTTCGGACCGAGAGGCTCTGCGTCCCGTATGGTATGTACCGGTTCTCTGCCGCACAGAGCCTGCAATTGCTTTAAAAGGTCGGCGGCTGTTCCGAACCGGGTGTCCGTTGTGTATACGCATTCGCTGACGACCGGCAGAACCTCGGTGTCTGCGGTCAGCTTTTCCAGAATTCCGAGCGCCTTCTGATGCGTGCAGAAGGAGCCGGTCATTGCAAAACCGATCATATTGATCTTCGCTGCTCCCGGCAAGGAGCTGCAATCGGGGTATGCGCCTGCGGAGGAAGCCTTCGCGGTGTGATACATGATGCGCAGGCTTGCCGGGAGCAGCATCCTTTCCGGAGAATTTGGAGCTGCCTTTTCGCGTATTGCGGCGAATCGCAAAAGAGCATGGGCTTTTTCGGGCTTTTATATCAAAGATGTACATGGGAACGATGCGGCATGCCAAGCCGGTGCCCGGACGGGAGCGGACATTTTCCCTGCCTGCCCTCAGAAAGCCCGGTCTGACGGTGACGGTTTGAAATACTGGGCGCCGGGAACGGTGCCGGCAGCAATCGCTTCTTCAGACCTCCGAAAGAAGCCTTATGACCGTGTCGGCAAGATAACCGCCTGCGGTTTCGGGAGCGGTTTTCCCGGGGAGCGACAGAGCCCAGATGACCCGAATGCCAAGCTCCTCCGCAGCCTTCCGGTCAACGCCGCCCGGCTTGGAGGCAAGGTCGATCAGAACACTGCCTTTTCTCATACAGGAGAGTGTTTTTTCGTCCAAAAGCAGTACAGGGACGGTGTTTATAACAAGGTCAGCATCGCTGACGGCGGTTTCACGCAGCAGCATGGGCACCGGATGATAGCCTGCCGCATGCATCCATGCGAAATCCGCCTGCTTTCTTGCACATACGGTTACATGTGCGCCCAGAGCCTTCATGGTCTTTGCCACGACCCGTGCGACTCTGCCGAAGCCGAACACTGTGATACGGGCATTGTGGATCGTGACCGGGAGTGCGTTCAGCGCGATTGAAAGCGCCCCCTCTGCGGTAGGAATGGCATTCATGACGGTCAGCGCCTCGTCCTCATAATAATCTGTCAACAGAATTCCACGGCTTGCCGCCTCTTTTTTCAGCGCCTCATCGCCCTTGCCGCAAAGCAGCCGCTGACCTGCGTGCATCGCGTCCAAAACAGTCTGAATCCGTATGCTTTCCGTGCAAAGCGGTGCAAACAGCGTTTCGCCGTCTGCACTGTACGGGAGCGGAAGAATGACGGCGGAGGCAGAGGCGCAGGCTGCGGAAAGCGCTTCTTCACAGTATGCTTCGCCCAGCGCCAGACTGCTTACGGTATATCCGCAGGATAAGAGCTTTGCTGTCATGGCGACCTGCCGGGCATCGCCTCCCAAAACAGTCAGTCGGTTGATTTTTTCCGGCATATGAACCCCGCTTTCTCTATTATTATAAAACAGCCGCAGACGAAGGAGCTCCGTTGCGGCTGCTTGTTTTTATAGTATGCGGGAAGGGGCGCGGCGGTTACTCAAGCGGCAGACTCCGCGCGTAGATTTCGGAATAATTGTTTACGCCGTCGATGCGGTCGCAGCGGAGCAGGCTGACCTTTTCCACATTCATGGAAAGGAAGGGAATCGTCCTGAGAAAGCCTGCCTGGTCGAATGATGCGGGGAGCTTTGCTTCCTTTGCGAGCGTGATATAGGGCTTATATTCTGCCGTGTCTGTCTTATAGCCGGTGGTCCGGAAGCCGACTGCAAGCTGGCGCTGCAAATCAAGAAGCTCTGTACAGCGATCCACACCCTCCCACAGCAGAGCGCCGCCCGGGCGCTTGAAGCTGCCGAAGCCTCCGACGGTCAGTGTGAACTGCGGAACGGTAATCCGGTCCATAATCACCTTTGCTTCGGCAGTCCGGTCCGTTTCTCCCAGTGCATTCAGCGTGAGGAACAGCCCGTTTTCGGATGGGAAGGCTCCCTGAATCTGCAATTCCTTCAGCTTGGCGATGCTTTTCGTAAGGCTGCCTTTGATCTCCTCCGAAAAACGAATTGCGGTGAATAAACGCATATGCTCATTCCGTCCTTTCTTTCCGATGATCGGTCTTTTTACTTTTGAATGTACGGCGGAGCCGGGGATGCAGCAAGGTCTTTGCAAAGACTCCGTCCGATGGCTTTCTTATATTATAATGGAATTTCGGCAGATTTTCAAGCGATTGCAGAGGAATTTTGACCGATGTCTTGCTTTCCTTCCCGAAAAAGTATATAATGATACTACCGCAGGCGGCATGCCTGTCCGGAATCGGAACGCAAAGAGGTAAAACGGTTATGGATTCCAATGAATTTATTTATCATACGCTGCTTGATGGCATTATTTCGGAATTTCAGCTTGAGGTGCTGTATAAGCCGGACAAGCCGGCTGAGATCAGCCGCTCGGATGTCAGCCGGCCCGGACTGGCGCTTGCCGGATTTTTCGGATATTTTGAGCCGGCGCGGATTCAGGTGATCGGAAATAATGAGTTTGCCTATCTTCACTCTCTGACAGAGGAGGAGCGGCTGGAGCATATGAAAGCGTTTCTGTCCCACCGACCGGCGGCTGTTGTTTATTCCACCTCGCTTGAGGTCCCGGAGGCTGTGGTGGAGATTGCAAGGCAGTATGAGGTTCCGATTCTGCGCACGCCGCGCCGCACCTCTGAATTCATGGCTGCCCTGATTGCATCGCTCAGCGTGAGTCTGGCACCCCGGATTACCAGGCACGGCGTTCTGGTTGAGGTATACGGCGAGGGTATTCTGATCCTCGGAGATTCCGGCGTGGGAAAATCCGAAACGGCAATCGAATTGGTCAAGCGCGGGCATCGGCTGATTGCGGACGATGCGGTTGAGATCAAAAAGGTATCCGCAAAGACCCTTGTCGGCTCTGCGCCGGAAATCATCCGGCATTATGTGGAGCTGCGCGGCATCGGAATTGTGGATGTACGGCGTATTTTCGGTATGGGCGCGGTCAAGGACACGGAAAAGATCGATATGATCATCAAGTTTGAGCTTTGGGAGCAGGGAAAAATGTATGACCGGCTCGGACTGGATGCAGAGTATACGGAAATCATGGGCATCAACGTGCCGACCACGACCATTCCGGTCAAGCCCGGAAGAAACCTTGCGGTTATTATGGAAATTGCCGCGATGAACAACCGTCAGAAGAAGATGGGGTACAACACGGCGGTGGAATTCAACAAAAAGCTGATGGGCAAGCTTGGCGCCGAAGAGGATCGGTGACGGACGGCGCACAGGTGCACGCCGGACTGCTGCGGCCCCCGGCAGCCGTTTGGAAAGCCGGAATCGCCTCCCGGAGGCGCCGGGCAGCGTGCGCTTTGAGCAAAACCGGAACGGCGCTTTTCAATCCGTTCCGGATTTTCCGCGGCTGCGGACAAAACAAAGAGGCTTTCCGGCAGGAAAGCCTCTTTGTTTAATGGGGGAAGTATGGTTTGCGCTCTTTCCGGATGCCGGAAAGAGCATATTACGAACCCGATCGGGGGGTTACCGATCGAGGAGTTCGTCGATGATATCGTCTGCATTCCCGATCAGCACATTGCTGTGGGAGAAGATCTGAAACATTTGTTCTGCTCTGTTTTTATCGCGGGAGATATCAAACAACAGCTTTCCCTCGGCAGGATCGTCTCCGTTTTGCTGAATCAGCAGAATGGAGTAAATTGCGGAGCTGTTCGGATTGTCCGGGTGATCCGGAGCATTCATTTGCAGACTGTATGCCACACGAAAACCTTCAAATTCACGGACTACTGAGCTTACTTCAAGCGCAACCGAATTCATGATACACTTCATCCTTTCTATTCTGGACAGAAAATCTTGATTTTTCGGATTCAGACCGGAACTTCGCAATGGCGTTTTTATTGGTTCCGTGCTTGATTTGTTGTGCCTATTGTATCACCCGCCGTGATGCTTTGTAAATGCGCATTTTTTACATAAAAATAGATATCGTGCTTATGTTGAGCCATATTTTCGGTTTTACGCCCGCATTGGTATGTATATTGTACATTTTATTTTCTTTTGATAAAGTAAAAACACGGAAAAAACAGGCATATTATACAATAATGCATATAAAATAGAATAATCATATTTTTATTACACAAAAAAATACATGGATAGCCAACCAAATATTTTATATTGAATTGATTTTTGATTTCCGTTATAATGAATATGCAGCATGTGTCGTCATATGACACAAATAGAACGGAGGATATTTATGCAGATTTTTCTTAAAAAGATAAGCAAACAGGCAGCCTGCATTCTTCTCATCGGACTTTTTGTCACTCTGCTGCTTTCGCTTTTTATCCTTGCAGCGGTGGCTTCCGATTTTCCGCATCTGACGCTTACCGAGATCCGGCAAAGCATTGATATGACAGAATATGTTTACATATGCCTGAATATCACGCTGATCGGGGCTTTTCTCGCGGATATCGCTGTACGGAAAAGGTGAGGCTGTATTGCGGGGGTGATTGCAGGGATGCCGATTGCATCCGGGGTTCCGTCCATTGCATGCGGGGAACACGGGATTGCGGTTTTGGCATGCCCTGCTTTTCATTTTGCCTTTTTCCGAAAAAGAATTTCTTGCATCGGGGTCAAACCTGTGCTATAATATGAATTAGGGCGCAGTGCATCGCTTCGCCGAATTCGGAAGAACGCCCGACTGCGCCAAAGAAAACCGCCGGGCGCTTTTCCGGAGCATAGCGGGAAATGATGTGTACGCGGCGCAGTGCATCGCTTCGCCGAATTCGGAGGAACGCCCGACTGCGCCAAAGAAAACCGCCCGCGGCGCTTTTCCGGAGCATGGCGGGAAATGATGTGTACGCGGCGCAGTGCATCGCTTCGCCGAATTCGGAAGAACGCCCGACTGCGTCAATGAAAGCTGCGGCAGTTTTTCTGAGATTTCCGAACCGATACAAGGGTGTGGAGAGTATAATGGGTCAGTCACTTTTATCGTCCTGTACGCTTTGCCCGCGCAAATGCGGCGTAAACCGGGCGGCGGGGGAGCGGGGCTTTTGCGGCGAAACGGGTACTTTACGCGCTGCACGGGCAGGACTCCATGCATGGGAGGAGCCTTGCATTTCCGGCAAGGAGGGCTCCGGAACGGTGTTTTTCAGCGGCTGCAACATGCGGTGCAGCTATTGCCAGAATTACAGCCTGAGCCGCGGCAAAGACGGCTTTGCCATCACAAACGCGCGTCTTGCGGAGATTTTTCTGGAGCTGCAGAATGCGGGAGCCAACAACGTGAATCTTGTGACGCCGACGCACTTTATTCCGCATATCCTGGAGGCTGCGGCGGAGGCACGCACCGCCGGTCTGCACATTCCGTTGGTTTATAACTGCGGAGGCTATGAAAATCCGGAAGCGCTTCGGCTGCTGGAGGGAACGGTGCAGATTTACCTGCCGGACTTTAAGTATTGGGAGAACAGCGATGCGGCAGGACGCTTTTCTGCCTCCCCGGACTATGCGGAGTGGGCAAAAAAAGCCTTAAGGGAAATGGTGAGACAGACGGGCTCTCCGCGTTTTGATGACCGCGGAATGCTGGAAAGGGGCGTCATTGTCCGCCATCTGCTGCTTCCGGGGAGAGAGCGGGAGTCCATGGAGATCCTGCGGTACCTCTATGAAACCTATGGAAACGATATTTATATCAGCATTATGAATCAGTATACGCCGGTGCCGTCCTGCCATGATCCTGCGCTGAGCCGTCCTGTTTCGCAGGATGCATATGATCGGGTGATCGCATATGCGGTGCGGCTTGGAATAGAGAATGCGTACATTCAGGAGGGCGGGACTGTGTCGGAGAGCTTCATTCCGGCGTTTGACGGAAGCGGGGTTCTGACAGGGGTCTGATCCCGGGGACAGCTGCTTTTTTTCAGATCAATGCGCAGGGCATGCTCTGCGCGGACTCAGGGCTTGCGGGTTTGGGAATGACCGCCGCGCCTGTGCGACACTTTCGGCTTCTCGGCGTCCGGAAACATATGAAGCGCGGACGGAGGAGTGAGCCGGAGGGAGGATAGCACGGCTGCCGGAAATTCAGCGGAAAGCTCTCTTAAGACCGCTGCATGTTCGCGGCGGGATTGGCGTCTTAAAAGAAATATAAAAAAGCGGGGTCTGCGGGTTCCGCGATTGAAGGGGGAACGTGCCGTTTCAGAGTGGGCGGCGGCTTTTGTATGGAACAGGTTACAGTGGTTTTACCGTCGTATAATCCGGATGAAAAGCTGATGGAAGTGATCCGGGGCTGTATTGACATCGGTTTCCGGCATATTATCGTTGTAAATGACGGGAGTCTGCCCGAAAAACAGAAACATTTCGAGGAAGCGGCGCAGTGCCCCGGGGTTGTCTGCCTGACACATGCGGTGAACCGCGGAAAGGGCGCCGCGATGAAGACCGCATTCCGGTACATAACGGAGCATTGTCCGGAGGCTGCCGGCGTTGTGACGGCGGACGGCGACAATCAGCATCGCCCGGAGGACATTCTTGCCTGTGCGGAAAAAATGCTGGAGAAGGATTGCGTTATCCTGGGGGTGCGTGATTTTGACGGACCCGATGTGCCGAAGCGGAGCCGTTTCGGAAATAAGCTGACCTCGTTTGTCTTCCGGACAGGCGTCGGGTTGAAAATATCGGATACGCAGACAGGGCTTCGGGCACTGCCCGCACGGTACCTTCCGGTTTTTCTGACAACACGCGGGGATCGGTATGAATATGAGACCAATCAGCTGCTGGATCTGAAGACCTACGACATTCCGTTTGAGGAGCTTCCGATTCAGACGGTATACATCGATGAAAATGCCACCTCACATTTTCATCCGGTGCGGGATTCCCTTCGGATTTACAGTCAGATTCTGAAATTTATGGGAAGCTCGCTGCTGTCCAGCGCTGTTGATTTCGGTGCGTTCCGCCTTTTTCTGTGGATTTTTGCCTTATTGGGAGTGAGCAGCCGGATTCTTTGGTCCACTGCGGTTTCCAGACTGATTTCCTCCCTGTGCAACTTCTTTTGCAACAAAAAGGTGGTGTTCCACTCCGGCAGAAAATGGGGCGGCGCCTTTGTGCGGTATTATTGCCTGTGCATTCCGCAGCTGCTTGTTTCGGCAGGTCTGGTGAAGCTTCTGACTGTTTTGACCGGAGCGGAGAGCGACTGGCTGACTACATTGATTAAGCTCCCGGTGGATATTTTCCTGTTTGTAATCAGCTATCGGATTCAGCGCCGCTGGGTTTTCGGAAAGGCTGCGGGGAAGAAGGACTGAGCGGGAAAGGCGATGCCTGCGGGGGAGGATGGAAACCGTTTCTCGCTTTTTCGTGGGGCAGAGAATCTGCCGAAGAGGTAATTTGCAGCTTATTTCGGAATACCTGTTATGCAGACTGTGTTTCACTGCACATTGCAGGATATCAATAACAAGGCTTGCCGCTTTCCGTGCGGCAGGCTTTTTGTTTTGGAATGAGGCTTCGGCGCGGGGAGCGGAAGGGCAGCACGGGAGAGACGGCTGGCTTTCGGGGGAGACTCTGCGGCTTGGAGCCTGCGGGGAGCATCACTTTTTGCGGATTGCCGTTCGGGATGCGCGGGCTGTTTCGAATAATTTTCATATTTTTTGCACACAATGAAAGAAAGCATCGGAAAATGATCCGCTGACCGCCGGAAGAGCGCTTCAGAACGGTATCTGCGGCTTTTGGGGCGCTTATGAGAGCCTTTGTGCGGGATTCTGCGGGGGGACGCTTTCCGAGTTCGGGAAAGGAGAGATGGTTTTATGGAATCAAAAAACAGTCTGGCGAATCTGGTTTACCAAAATGCCAAAATGGGGGAAGAGGGAATCAGCCACATTTACGGATATGCCAAGGCGGAGGGCTTTCGCAGGCTTCTGAAGACGCAGGCACAGGAGTATCGGGATATTGCCGGACGCGCACGCGATCTGATTGAAAGCCTCGGTGAAGAGCCGAAGGCGCTTGGCATGATGCAGAAAGCCGGCAGCTTCCTTTCCTCCGAAATGAACACTGCGGTGGACCGCTCTGATTCCCATCTGGCAGAGATGATGATGACCGGAACAACGATGGGAATCTGTAAGGTGATCCGTGCGCTGCACCGCAACAGGAATGCGGGGGCGGAGGAAACGGCTTTGGCAAGGTGCCTTTGTGAAACCGAGGAGAAAAATTTTGCGCTTCTGAAGGAATATCTTTGAGATTATGCGGATTTTTGATCGGAAAAGGCGATGAACCCGGTCCTGCGGCGGGCTTCGGACGTCTTGGGCGGCAGCCGGGACTGGGGTTGGCTTTTCGGAGCGGCGCGGCTCGGTGAAGCTGTGCGCTTTCTGCATCGCTTCACCGGGAAACCGCTCTGCGGGCGGTTCGTTTCCGCTCACACGGGGCTTAAAGAACTGGTGCTCGCCGGAGCCTGACTGGAATTTCGGCGGCTTCCGCAGAAGCTGAATGAAATTCCGGGCAAATGCCGGCTTTGCGTCATGTTTTCGCCGAAGGATAAAAAAACACGGCGCCTTGCGGCTGGGGGAGCTTTGCGGCTCCTTCAGAACGCCTCGGCGAAGCCTTGTTCTGCCGATTCCGTCTTTGCACAGACCCTGTTCTGCTGCTTTTGCTGCCGGACGGCGCTGCCGGGCTTGCAGGATATTTCTATTTGCTTTGCATGAATGTGCAGAGGCGGTATTCGCATGATGCATGTTTATCTCGGCAAATTATATCCGGACATGGCAAAAGCAATGATATTATTCTGCATTCCGGTAGATAATATTGTGCGCAATGACGATTGACATTCGAAACAACCTCATGTATAATGATACCATCCTGTAAGAGAGAGAGGGCGTTCGAAATGACATTCTGCAATATGAAAGAATTCAAAACTGCATTTTCTTCGGATTGCACAGATACGAAGTCCTTTTTCGATGCGCCGGAAGCACGCTTTGCCGGCAAGGACAGCAGTGCGCCCTGCCATACGGTATATATTGCAATGGATACCCTTGCTGTGGTATCCATTTTTGTTATTTCCGTACTAACGGTACTGGCTCTGGTCAGCGTATCCGCGTTCCGACTGAATGTACAGGTAGGCGGAATGATTATCATTATTATTGCGATTGCAGCGGTATCCATTGCGATGATTGGAAAGATTATTTCCGTACATGATATCGAACCGGATTTCAGGGAGACTTGTATTGCGTAAATAGCAAGCAGCTCGCGGAAATCCGCCGGGCTGCTTTTTATTTAAATAATTATGCGGAGTAAAAGGAAAATGCCGCTTGCCGTGCGATGCTGCGCGGGCGGCTGGAGTCCGGACTCTGCGGGAAAGAGGTAATTCATATGAAAAAGGCATTATCGTTTGTGCTTGCGGTGCTCATGTGCGCAGTATGCTTTACGGCATGCAACAGCACAAAGGCGGACGGCAAGAAGCTTGTGATCGGCGCTACCGGTCCTTTGACCGGAGACAACGCATCATACGGCATTTCCGTGAAGCAGGGAGCTGAGCTTGCGGTCAAGGAGATTAACGCCAAGGGCGGCATCAACGGCATTACGCTTGAGCTGCTGTTTGAGGATGACCAGTGCGATCCCACTGCGGCAGTCAACGGATATAACACCATGATGGATAAGGGCATGCAGGTGTCCCTGGGCGCTGTTACCTCTGCGGCATGCGTTGCACTGACCGCCGAGGCAAAGAAGGACGGAATCCTGATGATCACGCCTTCCGGCTCTCAGAAGGAGTGCACACAGTATGACAACTGCTTCCGCGTATGCTTCACCGACCCCGATCAGGGTCTGTACGCCGCAGATTTTATTGCGGAAAAGAAGCTTGCGGAAAAGGTTGCGGTGCTGTACGATAAGTCCTCGGATTATTCCACGGGCATTACACAGAACTTTATCAAGGAAGCTGCCGAAAAGGGTCTGACGGTTGTTTCCGAGCAGTCCTATACCGATCAGTCCAACACGGACTTCTCCGTTCAGCTGAAGGCAGTCAAGGACAGCGGTGCCGGGCTTCTGTTCCTCCCGATGTACTATGCGGATGCCGGTCTGATCCTGACGCAGGCAGACAGCATCGGACTGAAGACCATCTTCTTCGGCGTTGACGGCATGGACGGCATCATCAAGCAGATGGGTGCCGATAAGGCAAATCTGACAGAGGGCGTTATGCTTCTGACTCCGTTCGCGGCAGACTCTTCCGATGAAAAAACCGTGAATTTCGTCAAGGCTTACAAGGAAGCCTACAATGCAACCCCTGACCAGTTTGCAGCCGACGGCTATGATGCAGTTTACGCAGTTGCCGAGGCGCTGAAGGAAACGGGCATCACCGATACCACGGTGGCTGATCTGAACGAAAAGCTGATTGCCGCCATGACGAAGATCAAGCTGGAGGGCGTAACCGGCACGATGACATGGGGTGCCGACGGCGAAGCTTCCAAGTCTGCAAAGGCTGTCGTCATCAAAAACGGCGCATATCAGGCATATAACTGAGCCTGACCGGAAAGGGCTGCCCCTTTGGGGCAGCCGGACGGCTCAAGCGGGTCGGGGCTTCTGCCCCCGGCTGCGCTGTGGGCTTTGTGCTGCCGTTATATAAATAATGGTAAGAACAGCGGCAGACGGCAGAAAACAGAGGGAAAGCCGCCTGCTCTGTGAACACGGGCAGGGAAAATCGCACAAGTCGGGGACTGCAAAGCTTCCGCAGGGGGCAGAGCCGAAAAACGGAATCAAAGCGTCCCGATCGGACTTCGGATCACATGCAAAGCCGGAAAGCGCAGGAGCTGCCGGACGGCTGTGCGGGCTGTTATTCCGATAAGGAATATGAGGCAAAACAGACAGCCGGCAGGAAAGGTGAAATCGCTTTATGAATTTCTTATCCAATTTAATCAGCGGTCTGAGCCTCGGAAGCATCTATGCATTGATTGCATTGGGCTATACGATGGTGTATGGGATCGCAAAGATGCTGAACTTTGCACACGGCGATATTATCATGATCGGCGCGTTTACCGTATTGACAACGGTGACGACATGGGGGCTTCCGTGGTATGTCGGCGTGATTGCGTGCGTGGTTGTCTGCGTTATACTGGGCGTTGTGATCGAAAAGGTCGCATATAAGCCGCTGAGAAAGGCGAACCCGCTGTCGGTCCTGATTACTGCAATCGGCGTCAGCTATTTTCTGCAAAGCGTTGCGCTTTTGATCTTCGGCTCCGGAAAGCAGAGCTTTCCGCAAATCATTAATGTGGCTGCATTTCACTATAAGGATCTGACCGTAAAGGGCGATTCGATCGTGACGCTGATTGTTACGACCGTTTTGATGGTTGCCTTGACGCTGTTCATCAACCGCACCAGAATGGGCAAGGCGATGCGTGCGGTCTCCGAGGATAAAGAAGCGGCGGAGCTGATGGGAATCAGTGTCAACCGCACGATATCCATTACATTTGCAATCGGCTCCGCGCTGGCGGCGGTTGCCGGGATTTTTTACGGTTCAACATACGGCTTTGTCGATCCCTATGCGGGCGCCATGCCCGGCATCAAGGCGTTTGTGGCAGCGGTATTCGGCGGGATCGGTTCGATTCCGGGCGCTATGCTCGGGGGCATTCTGCTGGGACTGATTGAAAACCTCTCCAAGGCATATATTTCAACGGATCTTGCGGATGCGATTGTGTTCGGTATTCTGATCGTGGTGCTGATTGTAAAGCCGACCGGACTGCTCGGCAAGAAGCTCAGAGAGAAAGTGTGAGGTGCCGTATGCGTTTCAAAGAACTGTTTCATAAAAAATCGCTGCGGGATAAGCTGATCACGCTGGCGATTCCCGTCCTTGCGTTTCTGATTATTGAGATCTTCGGCGCTGCGGGCATGCTTTCCAGACATATGCAGGCAATGCTGATTCCGATTTGCGTCAACGTGATACTGGCGGTGTCGCTGAACCTGACCGTCGGCTTTCTCGGTGAGCTGACACTGGGACACGCAGGCTTTATGTCGGTCGGCGCGTATGCAGGCTGTCTGTTTTCCATTCAGATGCAGAGCCTTCTTCCTGCTGCCGTGCGGTATCCGCTTGCGCTTTTGGTCGGAGGACTGGTCGCTGCGGTATTCGGTCTTTTGATCGGAATTCCGGTGCTTCGTTTAAAGGGTGACTATCTTGCCATTGTGACCTTGGCATTCGGTGAGATTATCCGTTCGGTGATTATCAACCTTGATTTTCTCGGCGGTGCTTCCGGCTTGAAGGGAACACCGCAGGACGCGGATTTTATCAGCTCCTTTGTCGTTGTGATGATTATGCTGATCCTTGTGATGAACATGCTGGACAGCCGGCAGGGAAGAGCTGTGACCGCAATTCGGGACAACCGTATCGCGGCGGAGGCATGCGGTTTGCCGATTACCTATTATAAGATGCTTGCCTTTGTCGTTGCCGCATTCTTTGCGGGCGTGGCAGGCGTAATCTATGGGCATAACCTGAACATTCTGACGGCTTCCACCTTTGATTACAACAAGTCGATTGAGATTCTTGTGATTGTCGTGCTTGGCGGCATGGGCAGCATCCGCGGCTCTGTGATTGCGGCGGTCGTGATTACGGTGCTTCCGGAGGCTCTGCGTTCTCTGGATAGTTATCGGATGGTGATGTATGCGCTGCTTTTGATCCTGATTATGCTGTTCAACGGCTCTCCGCGGTTTGAGGCGCTGCGCGGCAGACTGAACTGGAAGGGTCTGCGCAGTCTGCTTTCCCGCAAAAACAAGGACGCACATCCCGCAAGCAAGTAAGAAGCTTTGCCGACCTTGGAAAAAGCCCGGAGCGGACTTCGGGGTTGGCTGCGGCTTTTGTAGCTCCGATGAAAGGATTGCTTTGCCCGGCAAAGCGCGGTTATTATCATGACAAAACAAGAACAACGCACCAAAATGGTCAGCGTGCCCTCCGATGCGATTATTCCCGAGCGTGATGCGGATAAATCCCCGATTCTGGAAGCACGCCATCTCGGCATCAACTTCAGCGGGCTGAAGGCGGTGGACGATTTCAATCTGACCGTCGGCAGAACGGAAATCGCCGGTCTGATCGGTCCGAACGGTGCGGGAAAAACAACGGTTTTCAATCTTTTGACCAATGTGTATCAGCCTACATCGGGCACCGTCCTGCTTGACGGGAAGAACACCTCCGGTAAGACCACGGCTCAGGTGAACCGAATGGGCATCGCACGGACCTTTCAGAATATCCGGCTGTTTTCCAACATGACGGTGCTGGATAATGTCAAGGTCGGGATGCATAACGGAATCCGGCAGAACTTTGTTTCCTCCGTGCTCCGTCTGCCCTCCTATTTCCGGTCGGAGAAGGAGGCAAATGCCCGCTGCATGGAGCTTCTGTCGGTATTCCATATGGAGAATATGGCAAAATATGAGGCGGGAAGTCTTCCTTACGGCGCACAGAGACGTCTTGAAATCGTCCGGGCGCTTGCGACCAATCCCGGCATCATTCTACTTGACGAGCCTGCTGCCGGCATGAACCCGTCGGAAACAGCGGAGCTGATGGACAACATCCGTAAGATCCGGGATATGTTCAATATTGCCGTTATGCTGATTGAGCACGATATGAACCTGGTGATGGGAATCTGTGAGGGTATCTGCGTGCTGAATTACGGAAGAGTCATTGCCAAGGGAACACCGGACGAAATCAAAAACAATCCGAAGGTGATCGAAGCCTATCTCGGCAAGAAGGATAAAGCCTGACTTCGGTCCGGATGCTTTATCGGAAAGGAACGGACGAATTATGAGTCTGCTTGAAGTCAGCGGTATTAACGTATATTACGGCAACATCCATGCAATCAAGGATATTTCGTTCTCGGTGAACGAGGGGGAGATCGTGGCGCTGATCGGCGCCAACGGCGCGGGCAAGTCCACAACGCTGAAGACCATTTCCGGCGTTCTGCGCACACACACCGGGTCGATTCGCTTCAGGGACGAGGACATCACCAAAACCGAAGCGTATAAGCTGGTCAAAAAGGGAATGGCGCATGTTCCGGAGGGCAGGCGGATCTTTCAGGAGATGACCGTTATGGAAAATCTGGAAATGGGCGCCTATACGCGCGGCGGAGACTGCAAGGCGGATGTGGAGGATATTTTCAAGCGTTTTCCGCGTCTGGAGGAAAGAAGAAAGCAGGTGGCGGGAACGCTGTCCGGCGGCGAGCAGCAGATGCTTGCAATCGGGCGCGCCATGATGAGTAAGCCGAAGCTTCTGATGCTTGATGAGCCGTCCATGGGTCTGGCGCCGATCCTTGTGGAACAGATTTTTGATATTATCCGGGAATTCCATAAGGCGGGCACTACGATTCTCCTTGTGGAGCAGAATGCCGGAAAAGCGCTTGCAATGGCGGATCGGGCGTATGTGCTGGAATCCGGCCGCATCGTGCTTTCCGGAACCGGGCAGGAGCTTGCCGATTCCGATTCCATCAAAAAAGCATATCTCGGCGGGTGACCCGGATGCGTGAGCAGCCGCTTTGAAAAAGCCGCAGGCTTTCGGGCTTGCGGCGGATGACGCGGGCAGATATATGCCGCGTTCGCACAAAGCAGCGCTCGGCTTTGGAATCTGCTTGGATTTTTGCGGAAATGAACGGAGGAGCCGGGAGCGGTCTGCGCCGCCGGCTGTGCAGCCCTTTGGAATGTGCGCGCGCATTGCTGCGGCAATCCCGCTCAATGATCCGGCGGACGGGCAACCGGATGTTTTTCGCAAAAGTCATTGACAAAAGCCAAAAATGATGGTAAAATAAATCATATTTTTGAAAAGCAATGATCGAAAAGAAGTACACAGGCGCGGAGTCTCAGAGAACTGCCGGAGGGTGCGAGGCAGCGGCTTCTCCTGTCGAAATACATTTCGGGAGCTGCGCACCGAACGGAAACCAGTAGGCTGCGCCGGATGCCGGTCCGTCATGCCGGGGGCGCGGGGTCCGCGCCCGATAAGACCGTCTGCCGTGAGGCTGCGGTGAAGCAGAGTGGTAACACGATGGAAGTCGTCTCTGTATCTTCGGATACAGGGACTTTTGTTTTCTTTCCGGAAAAAGCGGTTTGGAACGGCTTCCTGTGCGCAGGCAATGCCCGATCTTGCGGAGCCGGGAACCCGGCGAGTCTGTTTTGGGCGGTATGCTACAGCGCGGAAAACAGCATGAAAACGAAAAAATATAATATAATAAGGAGAAAAGAAAATGAAAAAGATATGTGCTCTGATGGCAGTGCTTTTGCTCTTGCTTTGTTCATGTCAGAATCAGAATGCGGGAGGCTATAAGCTGCCGATCGTGTGCGGGGAAACCGGAATGAATTCGGTCTGCGGGATTGCCACCTACGGCGTGAATTATTACAATCTCGGTGTGAAGGCAGGAGAAATGGCGGCGAAGATTCTTCTGGACGGAGCGAACGTCTCCGAGCTGCCGGTGGAGTCGGATACCAGCCCGTCGCTCAGCATCAACGAAAAGGTGGCGGAAGAGATCGGCTTCACCATTCCGGAGTCCGTGAAGGCAAAGGTCGGCAAGGATACGACCGTTCAGGTGGCGCGCAATGATGCGGCTATCGTGGCATCCGGAGCGGATTATACCGTGGGTATTTTGCAGCTGGTGCAGCATGTCGCGCTCGATCAGGCGAACAAGGGCTTTCAGGACATGCTTTCCGCCAAATTGGGGGAAGCCGGCAAGACGGTGACGATTCTTGATCAGAATGCCAGCAATGAGCAGGCGAACAACATTACGATCGCAGAAAGCTTTGTCAGCCAGAATGTCGATCTGATTTACACGATCGCGACCTCTTCTTCTCAGGCTGCGGCAGCCGCGACACAGACGATTCCGATCTTGTTCTGTGCTGTAACCGATCCCGTGGACGCGGGCCTGGTGGAATCTTTGGAGAAGCCCGGAAAGAATGTTTCCGGTGTGTCCGATATGAATCCCGTTGCGCTTCAGATCGATCTGATGGCAGAGCTGCTCGGCAAGGATCAGATCAAAATCGGCTTCCTGTACACCTCCGCTGAGACCAACTCGGTGACGCAGGTTCAGCTCGGCATCAAGGAATGTCAGGCAAAGGGCTTTGATTATGTGGAAAAGGGAATCGGGGACATCAATGACATTGAGGCGGCATTTGTCGCACTGAAGCAGGCGGGCGTGGATATTATTTATGTGCCGACCGATAACCTGCTTGCAAACGGTGTTTCCAATGTTCATTCTGTCAATATCGGCGGTTGACCGCGGGCAAATGTATTGCCTTGCGGTGAACTGTACGGAAAGAAAGGGTTCGGACCATTATGCTTGATACACTGTTGTCGGGAGCTTGTCAGGGCTTGATATGGGCGGTTCTGGCTTTGGGCGTGTTTATTTCCTACAGACTCCTGAATTTCGCGGATCTTTCCTGTGAGGGATCGATTACGTGCGGCGCCTCTGTTGCTGCAATGCTGATCTGGAAGGGTGTGAACCCGTTTCTGACGGTTCTGCTTGCGTTTCTTGCCGGCTGTATTGCCGGAGCGGTGACCGGTCTTTTGCATACAAAGCTGAAAATTCCTCCGATTCTCGCGGGAATTCTGACCATGATCTCGCTGTATTCCATTAATATTCACATTATGAGCCTTGCAACGGGGAAAACGGGGACGGCAAATCTGTCGCTTCTGAAGTTCAAGGAAAGCACCGTGTATGCCCTTACCAACAAGGGCTTGCATTTCGGAAGGACCTATACCTCGCTGCTTTTGGGGTTTGTTATTGCGGGGCTTTTTGTGGCGGTGCTGTACTGGTTTTTCGGCACGGAGCTTGGCTGTACGATCCGGGCGACCGGCAACAATGAGAGAATGTGCCGCGCGCAGGGAATCAATACGGATTTCACCAAGGTGCTCGGACTGGCGCTTTCAAACGGTCTGATTGCAGTGTCTGGGGCGCTTCTGGCGCAGTATCAGAACTATGCGGATGTCAATATGGGGGTCGGCTCTATCGTGATCGGTCTGGCGTCCATTATTATCGGCGAGGCGCTTTGCGCAAAGCTTACCGGCTTTGTGGCAAAGCTCACAGGCATCGTGGTCGGCTCTGTGATATACCGGATGGTTGTGGCAGTTGTCATTTATTCCGGTATGCCGTCTGCCGATCTGAAGATCATGACGGCAGTGATCGTGGTGGTGGCGCTCAGCCTTCCGCAGATGAAGGCGCTGTTTGCCGGACACCGCGGCAGTAAGCAGAGCAAGGAAGAACCGGATGAGCAGGGGAGGGATGCAGCGTGACGGGTGATGCAGGAATTATGCTTGAAATGAAAAACGTCTCCAAGACCTTCAACCCCGGGACAGTAAACCGTAAAACTGCGATGGATCATTTGTCCCTCACCATTCGGAAGGGTGATTTTATCACCGTCATAGGCGGAAACGGTGCCGGAAAATCCACGTTGATGAATGCGCTGACCGGCGTGTTCCGTGTCGATGAGGGCAGCATTGTGCTGGATGGCATTGATATCACGGGAATGTCGGAATACAAGCGCGCAAAATACTTCGGCAGGGTGTTTCAGGACCCGATGATGGGAACGGCTCCCGACATGGAGATTGAGGAAAACCTGTCGCTGGCGTACCGGCGGACAAAACGCCACGGTCTGCGCTGGGAAGTGACAAAGGAAGAGCACGCCATGTACCGTGATGCGCTGAAGCGGCTGGACCTCGGTCTGGAGGACCGTCTTTCCACCAAGGTCGGACTGCTTTCCGGCGGTCAGCGGCAGGCAATCACGCTTTTGATGGCAACACTTGTCAAGCCGAAAATGCTTCTTTTGGATGAGCATACCGCTGCGCTTGACCCGAAAACCGCCGAAAAGGTCCTGAATCTGACGGATGAAATTGTGGCTGAGGGTCAACTGACAACACTTATGGTGACGCATAACATGAAGGACGCCATCGCGCACGGCAACCGTCTGATCATGATGCATAACGGGCACGTTGTGATTGATATTTCCGGAGAGGAAAAGAAAAAGCTGACGGTGGAGGCGCTGCTGCATGCGTTCTCGGAGGCAAGCGGAAATGCGTTTGCGAGCGACCGGGCACTTCTTTCCTGACTGCGTCTGCCGGATTGTCCGGACGGCGGATATGGGTTGAAGGACGGCTTCGGGCATGGATTTTTCGGATTTGATTTTGAATGAAAGGAAAGCCCCCGGAGTCGGGAGCACGGGTTCGGTATGCATAATGAACTGACAGAAGTGGATATCAAAAAGATGCAGGAAGAGATTGAATACAGAATATCTCTTCGTCCGCAGCTGCGGGAAGAGGTCGCGCGGACACGCGATTTCGGGGACCTGAGCGAAAACGATGAGTACCGCTCCGCAAAACGGGAGAAGAATAAGAACGACAGCCGGATCCGGTATTTGCAGAACATGATCCGGACGGCGGTGATCATATCCCCGGAATCGGGCGCTGATGTAGTCGGGCTGTTTGACCGTGTCCGGCTGTATGCGGAGGATCAGGACTGTGAGGAGGAATACCAGATCGTGACCTCCCTGCGGCAGGATGTGCTGTCCGGATACATCAGCAAGGAGTCTCCTATGGGGCAGGCGCTGATGGGACACCGCGTGGGAGACCGGGTGCTGATCGAGGTGAATCCGAAATTCAGCTATTATGTGGTGATCCGTGAAATCATCAAGGGTACGGATGATGAAAATATCCCGATCAGCTCCTATTGAGGGCTGGAATGCCGCATTTTTGCAGCTTCTTTTGTACTTGGAATGAAAGATGAATCGCTCCGGCAGGGCTTTGCCGCTGTGCTTCAGGTTCGGGCGCATTGTTTTGGCGCACCGGAGCGGAAGACGGTCGGCTCCGGTTCTGACTGGGGCGATCTGCATGCTCCCGGCGGCTGCATCGGTCTGAAACTGTGCGCCGGGCAGTACAGGGAGCCGTCAGAGACTGCTGCCAAGTCCCCGGCGCTTAAAGTGCGGTTTTGGGTTGCACCGAAACGGAGAAGCATCGGCGCTGCCGATGCGCACCTGCATCCTCCGGGGCTTGTCCGGAAGAGCAGCGGCGGTTTGCGGCGTGTATTCAGCTTCGGGGACACGTCAAAGAAGCCTATGCGGGCAGAAAAGCCCCGGCGGACAGGGAAGCGTTTCGGATGCGGAAAAGCTTCGCAGACAGAGAAGCGCTTCGGATGCGGAAAAGCTTCGGCGGACAGAGAAGCGCTTCGGGTGCGGAAAGGCTTCGGCGGACAGAGAAGCGCTTCGGGTGCGGAAAGGCTTCGGCGGACAGGGAAACGCTTCGGTGTGCGGAAAAGACCGGCGGACAGAGACACAATTCCGGTGTCGGTGCCGTTCCTTTCGCGCCTTTTTCATGATTCCGGCAGACAGAAAAAGCCTTCGGACGGGTGTGATCAGCTGTTTTCGATTGCGGAAGCGCTGACAGCCCGTCTAAAGGCTGTTTTTTCTTTTTTGAGGTTTTTTACAGGTGGTTCATGCGCATGGCATTATGCTGCTTGACCCGCAGATTGTTGACTGCGTTCGCAAACGCGAGCTGCGAAAGGATATAGTCCCGGTGCCCTTGCTTTTCGCGCAGCTGAAGCAGGGCATTTTCCGCCTGCCTTCTTTCCTTTTCTTCATCAATTTCTTCGGGGAGCAGAACGGATTCGCAGAGCAGCTTTACGGTATTGTCCGCAACATCCAGCATCCCGGGAGAAACAGCACACAGAACCCGTTCTCCGTCCGGCTTGACAAAGGAGACTTCTCCGTCAAATACGGCGGCGGTGAGCGGCGTGTGATTTGCCATGATGCCGAGCATGCCATCGCTTGTCGGAACGATCAGCGACTGACAGTCCCCGATGTAAAACGCCCGTTCCGGGGTCAGAATCTCAAGGTGAAAGCTTTTCATATCAATCTCCATTCCGCCGCTGCGGCAAGGGTGCATCGAAAAGTGGGTTTATGGGAAACAAGCCGGCAGGGCTTACTTCCCGGGGGATTTGAGCGATAACGGAAATCCGGATGAGTCCGATCGGATCGCCGCGCGGCTTTCCCTCCGCGAAACCCGGATCAGGCGGCATTCTCCGGGACGGCTCCGGGCAGAGAGCACTTTGCCCGAATGCAAATGAATCTTGCTTTTCGGCATGCTCCCTGCATACAGCTCCATGCTGCACCGCAGTTCCTTTGCCCGGTGATTGATTTCCGGCTTTTTTCCTGTCTCTGGAAAGGTGTGCCGAAATCAGATGCCGACCTGTGCCGCCTTTTTTACAACGTCATCGATGGTTCCGACATTGAAGAAGGCGCTTTCCGGATATTCGTCCATCTCTCCGTCTGCGATGGCGCGGAAGCCCCGGATGGTTTCGGAAAGCGGAACGTACACACCGGGAATTCCTGTGAATTTTTCGGCTACACTGAAGGGCTGAGACAGGAAACGCTGAATTTTTCTCGCCCGAAGGACGGTTTGCTTGTCACTGTCGCTCAGCTCATCCATGCCGAGGATCGCAATGATATCCTGAAGCTCCTTGTAATGCTCCAGAATCTCCTGCACGCGCCGCGCCGTGCTGTAGTGATCTTCTCCCACAACGTCAGGCTCCAGTACCCTGGAGGAGGATTCCAGCGGATCGACAGCCGGATAAATGCCCAGCTCCGCAATCTTGCGGCTGAGGACCGTGGTGGCGTCCAGGTGTGTAAAGGTGGTGGCGGGTGCAGGATCGGTCAGATCATCGGCAGGCACGTAGATTGCCTGTACAGAGGTGACGGAGCCGCTTTTGGTGGAAGCAATCCGCTCCTCCAATTCACCAAGGTCGTTTGCTAAGGTTGGCTGATATCCAACGGCGGAGGGCATTCTGCCGAGCAGCGTGGAAACCTCGCTTCCCGCCTGAATGAACCGGAAAATGTTGTCAATGAATAAAAGGACATCCTTGTGGGATTCATCCCGGAAATGCTCTGCCATGGTCAGTCCGGACAGCGCAACCCGCATGCGGACGCCGGGCGCTTCATTCATCTGCCCGAATACCAGAGCGGTTTTTTCGATGACGCCGCTTTCCCGCATTTCCGACCACAGATCATTGCCCTCGCGGCTCCGCTCTCCTACGCCGGTGAAAACGGAATAACCGCCGTGCTGCGTGGCAATGTTGTGAATCAGCTCCTGAATCAGCACGGTTTTTCCGACGCCGGCACCGCCGAACAGACCGATCTTTCCGCCCTTTGCATAGGGTGCCAGAAGATCGATTACCTTGATGCCGGTTTCGAAGATCTCCTCGGAGGTTTTGCGGTCGGCGTACGGCGGAGGCGGCGTATAGATGCTTTTTCGCGGCGTTTCGGCGGGAAGAGTCTTTTCTCCGTCGATCGGCTCTCCAAGCACATTAAAAACTCTGCCCAGAACAGCCTCTCCGACCGGGACGGAAATGGGAGCGCCCGTTGCGGTGACAGTCATGCCGCGGGACAGTCCCTCACTTGCGCCGAGCATGATACACCGGACAAGACCTCCGCCGATGTGCTGGGAAACCTCCATGACACGTGTCTCCCGTTCAGTTTGGACATACAGCTTTTCCCTGATCCGGGGCAGTGCTGCTTTGTCAAACGCAACATCAATGACCGGACCGTTGATGCCTGCAATTTTTCCGGTGTGCGTTGCTTCCGTGGTTTGATTCATCAGATTTTGCTCCTTACCTCGGGTGTGCCTCGGCTTACAGCCCTTGCTTTTGCCTCAATGCTTTCGCGCCCGATGTGATTTCGGTCATTTCTCTTGTAATTGCCGCCTGCCGGATTCGGTTGTACCGGACACGCAGCTTTTTCAGGATTTCTTCGGCATTTTTTCCGGCAGTGCTCATTGCCTCCATCCGCGCCTCCTGTTCGCTGCAATAGCTGTCTACAAGGGAACTGTAAATGAAGCCGGTCAGATAGCTGGGAATTACGCCGTTGAGCACGGTGTCGGGGTCCGGGAGGAATTCCTTGGTTTTTTCGGCTGTTGTGCGCTCCGGGGAATAAAAGCGGCTTCGCTCCAGTGGGAGCAGGCAATTCCGTTTGCACTCATCCGGCTTTCCGCTGATATAATCGGTGTAAATAATGTTGATTTCGTCCAGTCTGCCGCTGTCATAATACTCCAGAAGGTCGGTGCATATTTTTCTTGCCTCCCATACGGTGGGGAATGCTGCCGAATAGGTAAAATCCTGAACGAACGGAATTTTTCGCCCGGCAAAATACTGTCTGCCATATTCCCCGACGATAAACAGAACCGTTTCCGGGTGCCGGTGCATATATGTCTCCGCGACCTTGATGGCGGTCTGGTTATACACGCCGGCAAGTCCCTTGTCGGAGGTGACAAGCAGAATGCCGTGCTTCATGTGCTTTCCCTGCTCCGGAGAGGGCACGCGGAAATAGCGGTTGTCGGTTTCCGGAATGTAGCGGAACAGCAATCCGATCTGCTCCTTCAGCGCCTTGAAATAGGGTTCTGTGTTCAGAACCTCGCGCTTGGCGCGCTGCATTTTTACGGAGGAAATCATGTACATGGCATCCGTGACCTTTTTGGTTTCATCAATGCTGATGATCCGGCTTTTGATTTCACTTGCGGTTTCCATGCCTGCATTGCGCTCTCCAAGGGGGGAAAGCATCCTTTCTCCGGGGAATCCCGGGTCTGCGGTGCGTTTGTACGCGACTTTGATGTGGCGGTGCTTCGGGATCGTGACGGCGCTGCCGATGTGGCGGATACAGATGGTATCCGGCGGATTGAGGGTTTCCGGAAACGGAAAAGCTTCCGACATTTGCAGAAAGCGCAAGCATTCCGGAGACAGCAGACAGGGACCGGCAGGCTTCAGTTCGGCGCGGAAGGGGGAGAACACTGCTTTTCCGGGGCAGTGTGTCCGCCGGGGCGGCATGTATTTTCCTCTGCCGGAGGATTCTGCATGCACAGGTTGAAAAACCGTGATTCTGCAAACCCCAAAAGCATGCGAAGAAGAGAGAGGCTGTCCTTTTGGTCCATGTGTTCAACAGTGGGGAGACGGAGGCGCGCTCTGACTGCCGACGGAGTGCTTCCGGTAATGCCGCTCTGCAAGTTTACGGCGCATGGACTGCGTTCGACCTGCGCCGAAGCGCTTTTCTTGCTATCCGGAGCTTACCGGACAGCGAATCCGGACTCTGAAAGATAAGCCTTTGCAGCATTTATGATGTCCTGCCGCAGCTCGGACAGCGCATGCCTGCCATGCTCTATTTTCAGACAGAGCGGACTGTGGCGCTGTTCAAAATAGGACAAAAGTTCTTTTTGGAAGCGCTTGATGTCTTTTGGCGGGATATCAAGAAAAATCCGTTCCTGTGCGCAGACCAGCGTGACGACCTGTTCCCACTGACTCATGGGAGAATGGTTCGGCTGTCGGAGCAGCTGCATCAGTCCGGCACCGTATTGCAGATTCCGCACCGTTTGCTCATCCAGATCGCCACCGAATCTGGAAAACACCTGCATTTCCCGATACTGCGCCAGATCCAGACGGATAGAGCCGACCGCTTTTTTCATGATGGGCGTCTGTGCCGCACCGCCCACGCGGGATACGGAAAGTCCGACGTTTACTGCCGGACGCTGTCCGGCGAAAAACAGCTCGCTTTCCAGGAAAATCTGTCCGTCTGTGATGGAGATGATGTTGGTCGGAATGTATGCCGATACATCTCCCGCTTGTGTCTCCACGATCGGGAGCGCGGTCATGCTGCCGCCGCCCAAAGCATCGGAGAGCTGCGCGGAGCGCTCCAGAAGCCTTGAGTGGAGATAAAACACGTCTCCTGGATATGCTTCTCTTCCGGGTGCGCGCTCCAGAAGCAGACTCAGCGTGCGATAGGCAACCGCGTGCTTGGACAGATCGTCATAGACGATCAGTGCGTCTCTGCCGCGGTACATAAAGTATTCCGCAACCGCACAGCCGGCATAGGGAGCGATATATTGGAGGGAAGCCGGATCGCTTGCGGGTGATGAGATGACGACCGTATATTCCATTGCGCCGGCTTTTTCCAGTGTGGATACTACCTTTGCCACGGCGCTTGCCTTCTGACCGATGGCAACGTATACGCACACGGTATTTTTGCCCTTCTGGTTTAGAATGGTATCGACTGCCACGGAGGTTTTTCCGGTCTGCCGGTCTCCGATCAGCAGTTCTCTTTGTCCGCAGCCGATCGGGAACATGGAGTCGATCGCGATGATCCCCGTTTCCAGCGGACGGGTGACAGGCTTCCGGTCAATGATGCCGGGGGCAGGGCGCTCGATCGGATAGTATTCCTTCGCGCCGATCTCGGGACCGTTGTCAATCGGCTTTCCGAGCGGGTCGATGATCCTGCCGAGAATCCGGTTGCTGATCGGGATTCCGGCAGTCCGGCGTGTTCTGAGCACACGTGTGCCCTCGCCGATTTCGCTGTCGTTTCCGAACAGGACAACACCGGTCGTGCCGTCGGTCCGGATATCCTGCACCATCCCCTTAATGCCGCAGTCAAACAGCACAATCTCCCCGTAGGAGATATCGTTCAGACCGTCGATGATCGCAATGCCTCCGCCCGCAGCCTTGACAAAGCCGACCTGCTGATGCCCCGGGTCCAGCTCGAAATGCTCAATGTCCTCCCGCAAAAGGGAGATGATTTTGGTGCGGTCATACTCCTTTCTCAGCTTCTGAAAGGATTTCCGCAGCTGTCTGATCCGCCCGAGCGTACTCCAGTCATAGTTGTCGTCTCCGACAAAAATGTTAAAGCCGCCGACAACCGAGGGATTTTTGCGGATGACGAATTCAACCTGTTCCGCTCCGTATTCCGCTGCCATCAGCTCCCGGATCCGCGCAAGCTGCTGTTCGGTCGGCGGCGTGATGCAGTCGATCTCAACGCGGAGCGCCTGCGGGGGTTGCCCGGCTTCTGTTTCCATCAGATTCTTTGTCTCATGTTCCTTCATTCCGGTTTCCTCTTATCTCGGACCGTCTGATCCGCCAGACGGATGAACTCATCGTACAGCGCTTCATTCCGTTCGGGCGTGACCGTGTCGCTGAGCAGCTTTTGCGTTGCGGAAAGGACCAGCTCTCCGATTTCCGTTTGTGCAGAGTCCAGAATGTGCTCTTTGCGGGTTTCCGCCTCCTGCTCGGCTGCCGCGATGATCGCCTGTGCCTGTTCTTTCGCGGCGTTTATGCAGGATCTGGCTGCCTCGGAGGACTCCTCCTCAGCCGCCTGACGCATCCGGGCGATTTCTTCCTTTGCATCCTCCAGCTTCTTTTCGTATTCTTCCTTTAGCCGTTTGTTCTCCTCCGCCTGCTCTGTATTGTCCCGTTCCAGCTTTTCGTAGTATGCGCGGCGTTCCTCCAGGAAACGGCTGACCGGTTTGAACAAAAGCAGCGTCAGACCTCCCGCAAGAATGACAAAGTTCAGCATGTGCAGAAGCACCTGCAAAAAGTCTATGTTCAGAGGCATGTTCTTTCCCTCACCTTACAGCACAAATATGATCAGAATTGCGACAATCAGCGCGTAAATAATCGCGGTTTCAATAAAAACCAGACCGAGCATCATGGCAGAATTGATTTTTCCGGCAGCCTCGGGCTGGCGAGCCATGCTTTCCGTGCTTTTTGCAATGGAAACTGCCATGCTGACGGCGCCGACAGCGGCGACCACACCGACGGCAAGGGCAGCTGCAATGGCTTTTGTGCTTTCCGGATCGGCTTTTTCCGCCGTCTGCGTTTCGGCAGCGGCAGTGTCGGCAGAGGCATCGTCTGCATAAACGGAGATGCCTGCTGCGGTCAGCAGCGTGAGCGCGAGGAGCAGGAGTGTGAAGAACGAAAGAATTTTAATGTGTTTCATGATTACAACCGTTGCCTCTGCTGCGGCAGAAGCATCCTTTCTTTTTTTGAATGAAGGCTTGGAGTTCGTTTTATGCCGGAGCTTCCGTTTATCCGGATCGGACAAACCGGTCTGCTCCGTGCCGGAGACTGTCTTTCTGCGGAATTTTATCTCCGGGTCAGGTGCCGGAAGGCGCCTTGTGTTTCTTTTTGCTCCGCGGTTCGACTGCCTCTCCGTAGAAGATGGAAACCAGCGTGCAGAGCACATAGGTCTGAATGACGGCGTGCAGCAGCGTGAACATGATTCCCACAAGGACCGGAAGCACAAAGCTGAGAGAGATATAATAGTACACAAGCTCGGTGACGAGCAGTCCGCTGAGCAGGGCGCCGAACAGACGGAAGCTCATGGAGATCGGGAGCGAGAAATCCTTGAGAACGCCGAGTGCGCCCCGCAGACCGCCGCAGAAGAGTCCGGCGAAGAAGATGACAAGATAGGACAGCACGCCCATGGCAATCGCCGCGTTGATATCGGCAATCGGCGCCGGGAGTGAGACGGAGGCTCCCTCTGTGGTGACTGCCTGAAAGCCGAAAAGCTCAAAAACCGTGCTGAAGAAGATGTATACGCCGGCACTGAAGATATACGCGCCGACAAAGCCGGTCCGGTGCGGACTGTTTGTCCTTGCCATTCCGGAAAAGAAGCCGACCAGCTTTTCCAGGATGCTCTGGAACCTTCCCGGAATATATTTGAATTTCGGTATGGCAAAAATCCGGATCAGGGCTGCCGCAAGGAGCAGCAGCGCCGTGACGGTGTACGCCGAAATCAAGCCCGGATTGACCGGAAGCCCGAACAGAGAGATTTTGTTTTTCTCATGCAGAACGCCGTCCCGCATAACCTCCTTGATGCTTTCTGTCTTTTCTCCCGCCTGCCCGGCAAGCAGAAGAATGCCCGTGAGCAGCAGTACAAGGATGCATATCCATAGGATCAGAAACAGCGTCCTTTTTTTGTTTTTGCAATGCTTCATTGCGATGACCTTGGCTTTCGTTTTGCGAAAGTCTCCTTTCCTCCGAGGTGAAACCGGCTCTGCTTCTCTTTCGGGACCCGCTTTGACGGCAGAGGCAGTGCCGGCTATATGAGGTTCTTTTCTCTGCGATGCAGACTGCATGCGGCAGAGGTGCCTTATGCGCTTTGCACGGCATTTTGTCTGTAAGGACCGGAGTCCTTCCTCCTCCATTTGCAAAGCTGCCTGCCGTAGAGAAGCAGCCCGACGGCGCCCGCCGTCGTCTCCGCAATCGGAAATGCAAGCCATGCCTCATTCAGACCGATGCGGGAAAGCAGCCAGAATGCCGGAACCAAAACGAAAATCTGTCTGGTGAGCGACAGAAGAAGGCTTGCCCCGCCCCTTCCGATTGCCTGAAAAAATACCGGCATCATCAGAGAGAACACCGCCGCAAAAAAGCTGATTCCGATGCGCGGGAAGGCGGCTTTGCCGATCGTGATGACATCGGGGGAGCTTGAGAACAGGCGTATCAGGGCTTCCGGCAGCAGGAGGAAGCAAAGCGTTCCCGCTGTCATGAAGATCAGGGAGATCAGAAGGGAATCCAGCATTGTTTCCCGGCAGCGGCGGTGATTGCCCTGCGCCAGATTATAGCTCAGAACCGGCACGATGCAGGTCTGAAGCCCGAACAGCGGGATGAAGAAGAAGCTCTGCATTTTATAATACAGTCCGAGAACGGTCACTGCCGCATCCGAAAATCCGGTCAGGATCAGGTTCAGCAGGACGATGTATACCGTATACAGCATCTGCATCAGAATGGAGGAATAGCCGTAAAAATAGATTCTGCCGATATAATGCCGGATGTTCCGAAGCGCGGGCGGTCTGTAGAAGCCGCCGAAGAATGTGATAACGGCGGAGATTGCCTGCCCGGCTATGGTAGCATAGGCGGCGCCCGCGATGCCGAGCGACGGGATCGGACCGAAGCCGAAGATCAGAATCGGGTCAAGAACAACATTCGTCAGAGCGCCGGCGATCTGCGCCAGCATCGGACGCTTCATGTTTCCCCGCGCCTGATGCACCTTGGACCACACGCCCTCCAGAAAGGTTCCGAGACTGCCGATGCAGACGATGTTTCCGTATATAACCGCCTGCCGGATCGCCTCCGGCTCCTTTGCCGAGGTCATGACATAGGGACGCATGATGCATGCGGAGAGGACAGCGAATACCAGCCATGACAATAAGGAAAGAACCGTTCCGGTTCCGGCGGCATTTTCCGCTTTTTTGCATTCTCCCTGCGCATATTTCCGCGCCATATAGGTATTGACGCCGACACCGGTTCCGACGGCGAGCGCGACAATGATGAGCTGAAGCGGATAGATGACAGTGACGGCAGTCAGGGCATCCTTTGCGTATTTTCCGACAAAGAAGCTGTCAACAATGTTGTAAAGCGCCTGAATCAGCTGTGCCAGCATGACAGGCGGGGCAATGTTCAGAAGGATCTTTCCGATGCTCTCCCTGCCGAAAAAATCCTGTTCGGAGCGCATCTTTGTCATAGAGAGTGATCACCTTGCTCTTTTGACCGGAGCGCCGTGCGAAGCGCATCCCGGTAGGAATTCAAAAGCTCTGCGAGCTGCTTCAGATTGTCTGTTCCGAGGGCTTTTATCGCCGTGTTTTCCACAGCGTTAAGATCCTGCATCAGCGGCGCGGCATACTGTCTGCCGTCCTCGGTCAGAACAAATGCTTTTTCACGTCCCCTGCTGTGCTCCGGACTGACGCATAAAAGCGATGCGCGGCGCATGCGCGATATGACATTGTGGATGGTCTGGCGCGGAAGCAGGTAATCATCGCAGAGCTGCTTCTGCGTGCAGAAGCCGGATTCATTGATGGTGTAAAGAACAAGCATTTCGTGGTAATTCAGGCGGTGAAGCGCTGCCCATCGCGCATAGAAGCCCCGGTATCGGATCACCGATCGGTTGACATCGCGCAGAATGACTTTGGTCTGTGCGTCCATGGACGGCTCTCCTTCAGAACTTGACACAGCGTTCGATATGCAGCACGAATGCGGTTACGCCGCCGCACTGTACCTTTGTGGGAACGGGAGGCAGACCCGGTGCACCGGAGCCTTTGACGTACACGGTATCCATTCTGGAGCCGGCGTGTTTTTCCAGGATTCCAAGCGCGTTTTCCAGCTGCGCCTCCTCCAGCCCGATCATCAGGGTGACGTTTTTCTTTTTCAGAAATCCGCCCGTGGAGCTGAGGAGCGTTGCATAAAAACCATGCTCATTCAGGTCCCTGACCGCTTCGATATAGTCGTTTCCCGACATGACAGCCAAAATCATTTTTTCGCATGTAATGTTCATGGTGTCCTCCATTCCGACAGAAAGATCGGTGCGGGGGATTGACCGGAACTGCGGAGGGGCTTTGCCTGTTATCGAAGCAGACGCTCTGTCCTGCGCGGATGCGGCAAAGCCGATGGCGATGTCCGTTTTTCGCTCCGGCTCCGTCTATCCTGAATCCCATATGGGTTTTAACACAAATCAAACGGGAAGTCAAGTCTAATCTGTGAACATTGTGACTTTTTCAAAATATTTTTTGTTTTGGGATTGCATGCGGCACAAAAACCGGAGCATTGTATGGCGCAGCCGGCTGCTCGGGCTTACGTGTGACGCCGGAGGCTCGCGGCGGAGCGCCGAGAAAGCTCCCGATGGCTTCTGTGCGCAGCGTTTGAAGGAAAAAGTATCCGGAACCCGGCGGCGGAGCGGTCAGAAAAAGAGTGCAGAGCTTTTCGCGATACGCAGGCGGGCATGTTCGGCGCGGAGCGGCGATATCGGAGAAGACGCGCAGAATATCGGAGAAAACGGAGAAAACGCTTCATTTATTCCGGGAGAGCGGTTATTCCGGGAGAGCAGAAAGGCTCGGCGCGAAAGCCGAAAAATTGACCTTGATACGGAAAACGGGATGCGGCAGGAGGGATAGCGGGCGGGAACCGGCTTTGACCGGGACAAGCGGGGAGACGGCTTTTTCGGGAGCCATACAGGCAGAGGTGCCGGGCGGAACGTGTTCCTTTGATTCCAGAGACGAAAAACGGAATGACCGTGACAGCCATTCCGTTTTTATGATTTTTTATGGGGGGAAAATCAGAGCCTTGCAGCTTCCTCGTTCAGGATATTGATCATCAGGTGATCCGCAGCCGGATTGAGTCCGATGTTTTCCACAAGATTATAGGAATTCAGGATCAGGGCGCCCTTTCCGATCCGGTACGTACCGATATTGAAGCCGCCCTCATAGCCCTGCTCGTTGATGTTGCCCGGACCGAACGATGCGGATGCGACCTCGTCCGGCGCGGGGCTGTTGCGGAAGTCGGCACCGTTGATCATGTAGATCCAGTAGTCCCAGTCCATGATGCCGCAGGGCATGCCCTTGAAGTACGGATGTGTGCGCCTTGCAAGGTATTCCTTGTGGTACAGCCAGTCAACGAAGCCGACATAAGGCGGATAGTTTTCCGGCTTTTGCGCTACGCGGAGATAGTGCGACCAGCCCTCCGGTCCGCAGAGCGCAAGGCGGGAGGCGATGAATGCACGGCTTCCTGCCTCCGCCATCGCATAGACCTTATTCCAGATCTGCTCTTTTTCCCCGGCAGGACCGTCTCCGATCAGAATCAGTGTCGGGACAGCGGGATCGGCATCGGAGAGCGGGGAAACGGAGATTCCCTTTTCCGCAAGCAGGCTGCGGGTTGCGTCATTCAGTCCCCACGCGGCAACGGTGATCGGTGCGGCTTTGATATCGCCCCTGTCGGTCACATAGAAGTCCTGACGGCTGTCCATTGCGGCGGCACCCTCGATATCGCAGTGCAGCTCATATTTGCCGGTCGGGACGTTCAGGGTGATCATTTCGTCAAAAACAGGAACCGCGAAGGTTTTCAGCTGCTCGGAGGTCGGATGCAGAACGGCTGATTTCTCATATACGATCCCGTCCTTTCCGAGAATGCGCATATGAACGGGATAATCCTTTTCCTTCAGAATATCCTCATTTGCCAAAACAGCCTCTACGCGCACGGGCTTTCCGGCGTAGATGTGGGTGTCATCCAGGAACAGGCACCATTTCAGAGGTGCAAGCCCCTCCTGCATGGCATCAACGATTCCCGGCTTCCATTCCCGGAAGAACGTCCAGAGTCCCTCGCCGCAGATGGAGTGATCCAGAAGACCGGTGATGGAATAGCCGCACATGTACGGATTGGAGCGCACCATGTTGAACGCCAGGCGGCGCTGCTTGCAGTGCAGACGCTGGGATTCGTGCAGAATATCGCCCGGGAAGGCGTATTCGCGGTCAAAGCCGTACTTCTTCAGGTCGTCCATGTAGTGGTTATACATCATGTAAATCTGACGGACATCGGGAAGATCGCGGCTGACTCCCATCTGCTCGAATTTTTTGACGAGCCATACGACATCAAACAGAGAGCCGCAGCCGTTTTCGGAGAGGAAGACCGGGCGCCTGACATCACAGCCCACGGTCCGGAGCAGATTGCGGTCATATTTGGAGACGGGGTTTCTCGGATAGCAGTGAATATCTCCGACATTTTCAAAGAACGCACCGGGATTTCCGGGCTTCCAGCCGACATGCTCCGGATTGTCCTCGCTTTCCTTGTTCCACAGGCATTCCCATTTGTCGGAATCCGGGTTGGAGACCGAACCGGTGAACGCATCGCCGTCAAAACGGCCGGAGGAGTACAGCACCAGTCTTGTACGGTCAAGTGCCCGCAGCGGCATCAGCGTCTCTCTGCCCCAGCGGCAGCATTCGTCAAACGGCGGGGTCGGAACGGTTTCGTTCAGCATGCCCCAGACGCAGATGGACGGGTGGGAACGGTCCCGCAGAACCATTTTCAGAATCGCGTTCTGATAAAGCTCCTTGGAGCGTGAGCCGTTTTCCGTCAGCCAGGAGGCGACCGGCTCCTCATACACCATCAGTCCGATCTCATCGCAGTAGTCAAGCTGATCCGGCATTGCCACGCCGGAAATAAACCGGATGGTGTTCAGCCCGGAGGACTTTGCCATGTCAAGGTCACGGCGCACCAGCCACGGTTCATACGGAATCTGATGGGTGGAGAAGGGCATGTAGTTTCCGGTGTGAGAGCAGCGCATGAAGATCCGCTTGCCGTTGAGGCGGAAGAAGCCGTCCTCTCCGACGCGGAAATCGCGGAAGCCGGTATGCTTGCAGAGAAGCTGAGACGGCTTTCCGGCACAGGTCAGCTCGGCATTGACAAAGTACAGAAACGGATCGTCGCAGCTCCAGAGATGCACGTCATCCAGCGGCACGGACACGGAGACTGGCAGGTCGCCCTTTTCCACTCTGGCAACAAGCTGTACGCGGTTGCACAGCTCTCCGGTGCGCTTGTTTCCGACACTGGTCGTGATGGTGGTGACACAGGATTCCTCAAGATCAGAGTGAACGGTATAGGTGATATCCACGGCGTTTGTTTTCATGTTGCCGTGAACAAACATATCGCTGATGCGCAGCTTCGGAACAACCGCGAGGTTGATTTCGCCGGAGAAACCGCATTCGTTGTAGCAGGTTCCGGGCCAGATATCATTCGGTCTTTGATTGCGGTGCGGAACCTCGCCGAAGCGGTATCCGTCCACCTCTTTGTCCCACGGCTTGGAGATGCGGAATACCAACAGGTTTTCCTCCTCCGGACGGATAACCTCGGAGACGTCGTAGGAGAAGGGATCCTCTGTGCCGAGGTGAACACCAAGGAGAATGCCGTTGAGGTAAGTCTCGCAGCGGAAATCCGCCGCACCGATCCGCAGAATAAAGGTCTCCAGATCGCTTGCGCGAAGTTGTGTTCTGAATTTCTTTTCATACCAGAAGATTCCGTGCTCATAGTAGAAAAACTGATGTGCAAAGCTCGGAATAAACGCATCCTTTGCGCCTTCGGTCGGAATGCCTGTCTGAAACCATTCCTCTTTTTTGCCGGTATCTTCAGGATCGTGGATGATACGCCATCCGTCATGGAATCTTTCGCAATCGTTATGATACATATAAGGCTCCTTTGTGTTATTTTGGCTTGCGCTGGTTTTGGTAATTATACATGATTTTTTGTGATTTGTAAAGAGGATGGTGGAAATTGACCACAAAAAACATGATAATTTATTTTGCGCGGAGAGGACGGAACAGAGCGGAATTTTCCCGGCGCATAAGCGCCGGCTCCGTGCGGCAAAGAACCGCTCCGGGAGCGCAAAGGAGGTCTTTTTGCAGCTGCTCCGGAGCATAACTGTATCGGATTCTGCGGCGGAATGTCCCGGAAGCAGAGGCGGTGCGGAAAAGGTCCGGATTTGGCGCGCAGGCGTTGACTCTGCGCGGCAAAGAACCGCCTTCGGCAATAAAAAGGCGACTTTTGATCATGAATGCCCGGAATGCGTGACCCGGGAGCTGCGGCGGCAGGGAAGGCGCCCCGATTCGGGTTTCCCTGGGGCTTTGACCGGAGCAGCCTTTCCGGAAGGGAATGTATGACCGAGGTGATTTAAAAGATAGGCGCAGCCGGGCTGCTTTTCTGCGGAAAGCCGCTTTGATCCGGCGGCTTTTTTCAAAAACAGTGCGATATCGGCGTTTCCTTGATTGACAAACAAAGGATTTAATGTTATACTGTAAAAAACAAACATTGATTTTTACGGTGGTTTTGAAAATAACTGTTCATAAATGTAAAACTTAACACTGTTTAAAAACAAAAAATATAACAGAGGGCAGCATATGCCCGGCACGAACGAAAGGGACGGATACGTATGAATATCTGGCATGATGTGGATTCTGACCGCGTTTCTCCGGAGGATTTTCTCGCGGTGATTGAAATCGAAAAGGGCAGCAAGAAAAAGTATGAGCTGGACAAGCGGACGGGTCTTTTGGTTCTGGACAGAATCCTGTATACGTCCACGCATTATCCGGCGAACTATGGCTTTATTCCGCGCACGCTGGCAGATGACGGAGACCCTCTGGACGTTTTGGTGCTGTGCAATGAACCGATTGATCCGATGGTTTTGGTACAATGCTATCCCGTCGGTGTGATAACAATGCTGGACAACGGAAAAAATGATGAGAAAATTATCGCAATTCCGTTCGGGGACCCGACCTACAATACCTATACCTGCATCGAATCTCTTCCCGGTCATACCTTTGAGGAAATGCGTCATTTCTTTTCCGTATACAAGCAGCTGGAGGGAAAAACAACGGCGGTCAATGAGGTGATGGGAAAAGAGGCTGCGGTGGACATCATCCGCCAGTGCATCGGCAATTACAGGGAGCATTTTGAGAAAAAGTGCTGACGGGAGTCAGATGCTCCGGGTGTCGGACGCATTTTTGGCGGAATTGTATGGGAAAGGCGGCGCTGCAGCCGGAGGAATTCGGTAAAACTCCGAAAAACAGATTGCCCCCTTGACATTTATGCGATGCAGTGATACACTATTTGCATCTTAAGGCAAAGGTGCCGCGTAAGGCGCACCTTTGCCGTTTTTTATTTTCCGGAGGTGCTGAAAATGGATATGGCGTCGATCATTGACACAGTATGGGTATTTTTGGCTGGCATCCTGGTATTCTTTATGAATCTGGGATTTGCATCGGTTGAAGCCGGCTTTGCCAGAGCCAAAAATACGGTGAACATTCTGTCAAAGAACTTTATTGTATTTGCAGTATCCTCTCTGGGCTTTCTGCTGCTCGGATGGGGACTGATGTTCGGAGGAGACAACCCGCTGATCGGAACGCAGTCTCTGTTCATTCTGGGGACCTCCGACCATTCGTTTTACGCGCAGACCCTGACCTCCGCGGTTCCGTTCTGGGGCAAGGTGTTTTTCCAGCTTGTATTCTGCGGGACGGCTGCAACAATTGTTTCGGGCGCCGTTGCGGAACGGATTAAGTATCTTTCCTTTATCATTTTTTCCTTTGTGCTGACGCTGTTCATTTATCCCGTTGTCGGACACTGGATCTGGGGAGGAGGATGGCTTGCAAAGCTCGGCTTTATGGATTTTGCCGGTGATACCGTGGTACATTCGGTCGGCGGCTGGGCTGCTTTGGCGGGTGCGTTGATTCTCGGTCCGAGAATCGGAAAATACGGAAAGGACGGGAAGCCGCGCGCGATCCCGGGACACAATATGTCCCTTGCCGTCATCGGTCTGTTTGTTCTCTGGCTCGGCTGGTTCGGATTTAACCCCGGTTCAACGATGAGCTTCCAGAATCCTGCGGATGTAATGCACATTCTGTTTACGACAAACTCCTCTGCCATTGCGGCGGTGCTCACCTCGACCGTGACTTCATGGATCGTGATCGGAAAGCCCGATCTCGGCATGACCATAAACGGCTGTCTTGCAGGGTTGGTCGGCATTACGGCGGGCTGTGCATATGTGACTGTTGGGGCTTCTCTTCTGATTGGCGCGGTTGCGGGCGTGATCGTGGTTCTTCTGACCGGCTTCTTTGACCGGATCGGTGTCGATGATCCGGTGGGGGCGACCTCGGTACACCTTGGCTGCGGCATATTCGGTACGGTTTGCGTCGGACTGTTTGCAAAGAGCGGTGTGACGACGCTTTCGACAGCGGACGGACTGTTCTACGGAGGCGGCTTCCGGCTGCTCGGTGTGGAGCTGCTCGGAATTGCGGCAGTCGGTGCATTTGTGTTTGCGGCATCCGCTCTGACATGGTTCGTTCTGAAGAAAACGGTCGGCATCCGTGTGAGCGCCGAGGAGGAGATTACGGGACTGGATATCGGGGAGCACGGAAACATTGCATATCCGGATTTTGTGGCTGTGACCGAAATGGTGGAGGCTGAAAAGCCGGTCAAGTCTGTGACCGAAGCGGTGCCTGTGCCTGCGGCGGAGACCGTGACGGCGCCGCGCGCAAAAGAAAAGCCTGCTCCAACGGCGACCAAAGCGACGATTATTCTCAATCCCGCAAGGTTTTCGCAGCTTCAGGAGGCGCTTGAGGCGATCGGCGTGACCGGTATGACCGTGACCAATGTGTCCGGTTACGGAGTACAGAAGGGACATAAGGCGTTCTTCCGCGGTGCTCCGATTGAAACCAGGCTTTTGCCCAAAGTAAAGGTTGATGTGGTGGTGTCCAAAATACCGGTTGAAACGCTGGTGGATACGGTGCAGCGTGTGCTGCATACCGGAAACATCGGGGACGGGAAAATATTCCTGTATGGCGTGGATGACGTGATCAAGGTCAGGACAGGCGAGCATGGCTATGATGCGCTCCAGGACTCCGGGATGGAATGAAAAGCTTCAGCCGGACGGAGGAGCGCTTCCGGGATCGGATCGGAAGAATGTTCCGGGAGCCGTGCGGATTTGCCGGCGGATGCTTCCTTGAGGCGTCCGGAAAACGGTGGAGTATGCTGCTTTGAAAAGCTCGGTTAAGGTAAGGGGGAAAACCGTTTTGCGGTTTCCCCCCTTTGGCATTGGTCCGGACGGGCAAGCGCCGCCGTTTTTTCACAGGGAAAGCCGAAAAAACAAGGGCGCAGGAATACGTTGGGGCACTTTCGCGTTACGCTTTGTGTCGCGTTACACCCTTGCGCAGCGCAGGAAAAAAACTGCCCCAAGCCCCTCAAAAGCTTTGATATGGGGGCTTTTCACGGGGACAAAGACGCAGGCAGCAAAGACGATCGGGACCGCATCAAACTGCTCAAAGTCTGACCGGTATTTTTGAGGGGTCTGTTAAAAACATTGCGTTTTTAACAGACCTTTTTCGCAGTCCTGCCGGTCCGGGGCGGGAAGATGCGCAGCGGCCTTTGGGGGACTGCGGATGCACCCGGACGACGGGGCGCCTCCGGGTATCTTGCGTTGCCTGCGTTTGCTGTTCTTCGTCTTTCGGGCAAGCGGGAAGAAAAGCCGTCTTGACTTTGGGAATGACTCCGGACAGAATAATATTTGATTTTCTCCTCCGGCGTGGTGAAAACGGAATATCCGGGTGAAGCGAAGCGGGCATCGCACCTGCTCCGGGCTTTCGGCGGAGGATGCCGCAGGACGAACCGGCCGCTGCGTTCGGCTTTGGAAACGAAGAGGCGTGCCCTATCCCGGTGCAGCGTGCTTTTGGCGGAAGGAATGGATGCCGCGGCACGGCAGACAGCTCGGAAAATGCGGCAAGGAGCGATGTCAGGGGCGGAGCCGGCGCTGCCATCGGGTATATCTCAAACGGTGTGAGAGGAAATGCATGCAAGTTGCGATTGTGCAAGATATACAAAAATAATGTGAAATCAAAATAATACTTGTATAAAAAAGAACGCCGTGCTATAATATAAGGGCAATCAATTTATACTGTCTGAATTGGTGTTCCGTAAAACCGATGCGGTGGGGCGCAAAGTGCCATCCGTGTTTTTCTGAACAAGCGGAAAGCGGGAGAATATGACCTTATTCCGCATGTGATTTTTTGTATGGACCGGGGGCTGACGGCTTTCCCGTCTTTGGGAGAAGCGGTTTGCATTCTCCGGAAACGGGGGGAGCCTGCGGCTCGGCGAAAGGGCTTTGCCGGCGGCTTTCCTTCTGCTGCGGCATGTCCGGCGGTTTTATGCAGTGTGCGGCGAAGCGTGGAACGCTGTTCCTTTTTGTCAGTCTTGTCGGCATACGGGAAGCAGAATATACGGATCGGCAGGAAACGCCGGCTTCGGACGGGAATGAGACGGAAAGGGTGAGCTTTCTTGACAACAAAGCAATATTACGCAACCGTAGAAGGAGAAGAAAAATACCATAAGGCAATCAGCCTGATTCACGGCGGTGATACAGAGCAGGGGTATCGGATGTTGTTTGAGGCTTCCGCATATGGCTGTGAGGATGCGGACCGGATGCTGGGTCTTGCGTTTGTCCGGCAGGACGGAGAAGGACGGCGCTGTTTGCGGAATGCCGTGGAGCAGCGGGACCCCGGTGCGTGTGCCGGAATCTGTCGGCTGTATGACCGCGGATTTCCCGGGATTTCCGCAGATATGGCGGAGGAATGCTGTCGGGTCGCGGCAGAGGCAGGGGACACTGCCATGAAGCACCGCCTTGAGATCGGGTTTGACCGGGACCCGGAGGAGGAGCAGCTGCAAAAGGCGATCCGCTCGGGTGATGCGGATGCGTTGTACCGGATGTGGCAGCTTTGTCTGGCAAAAAACCGCGAGGAGGAGTTCCATGTCTATTTTGCACAGGCTGTGGAATGCGGTCAGATCGACACGCTGATGCAGGCGGCACGGTGGACGGGAGACTCGGAATATCAGAGCTATGATCCGGAGCTGTCGCATGAATTCTATCAGATGGCAGCAGATAAGGGGAATACCGAAGCGATGCTTGCACTGGGCGATGAGGAGGTGCGGCATTCCGCATATCATTTCTTTGAGACGGCAAGCTCGGACCCTGTTGTGCGGGAGGAGCATGAAAAGCAGTTCCGGTGGTATCTCAGGGCTGCCAAGGCGAATGATCCTTTGGCGATCCTGTATGTCGGTTGTGCGTATGAGCACGGATATCCGGCAGATGAGGATCTGTATGAGGCATTCCGCTGGTTTTCCAAGGGCGCCTATTTACACGACCGGGAATGTGCGCTGCGCGCTGCGGTATGCTGTGAAAACGGGTTCGGAACGGATGTGAATGCCGCGATGGCAGCGTCCTTCCGGCATATGGCAGCCGAGCGTTGAGAGAAGAACGTCCTTTGTCCGGGCTGCAAGGCGTGCAAGGAGGACCTCTTTGCGCTGCTGCGGCATGACTGCGTAAAATACAAAATACGGCACAGCCGGGCGGATGCACCGTTTGGCTGTGCCGTGGGTTTTTATTTTGGAGGAATCGGGCGAAGACCGCAGTCCAAGCGGCGTCAGGGTCATGGTCCGGCGTTCTGAGGAAGCGCATCCGGGTATTCCGAAAAACCGAGGCGTCTTTGGGGAGGGCAGTGAAGCGAGCGGTGCGGGGCACCGTGTTTTTCCGATGCAAAGCCGTTCGGACCGCTTTTTGAACGTCGGTTACTTTGCGGAAGCGGACGCATTCTTTTTTTTGCTGCGGTGCTGCTTTTTCATCCGCCTGACGTCCCGGATCATGCGAAACGCATCCTTGACAGGATTGACCTTTGATTCGGATTGCCGGTGATTGATAATTTTAACCGGATACTCTGCAACGCGAACGCCGTAGATATCGGCAAGAATCAGCATTTCAAGGTCAAATGCAAAGCCGTTTGTGGTGCATTCGGAAAAAATCCGGTGCGCGGTCTCTCTGCGCAGGCATTTGATGCCGCACTGTGAATCCGTATAGTGAAATCCGGCAAACAGGGAAATCACCTTGATGTAAGTCTTTGACATCAGTCGGCGCAGGGGCGTATAGCCCGCATAGCCGTCCCGGCTGATGTTGCGGGAGCCGATCAGAACATCGCATCCGCATTTGACTGCTTCCCGGTACATCTTTCCGATTACTTCGGTTCCGTATGCCAGATCACAGTCTGTATAAAGGATATAGTCTCCCTGTGCGGCGAGAACCCCCTCCCGCACTGCGGAGCCTTTCCCGCGGTTGTCCGGATAGCCCGCCAGACGAACCCGTTCCATGGAGAGTGATGAAATGATGTCTGCGCAGCTGTCGCGGCTGCCGTCATTGACAAAGAGAATTTCGTATTCCTCCGTCTCAAAGCAGGTGCGCAGATAAGCGTCCAACGTTTTGGCTGTTTCCGCGCAGATTTTTTCTTCATTGAACATCGGGATGACTACAGATAGTTTGATAGACATGATAGCCTGAACCGTTTCGCCGTTGTGACGTCCTTTCTTGCTGGCGTTTCCGGGAGGGGAATCACAAAAAGTCCGTGAGACTCCCGGGGGTATGAGTGACAGATTCCTATCGGAAAAAGACGGGAAAAAGATTGGAATGCGCGGACATGTCAGAGACGCAAAAGAAAATTCCTGTGCCTTCTCTTATGTTTCGATCCGGATCAGCTTTGCCTGCACTGCAATGCGATCGGTTTTGACCAGGTTGGTACAGGTCGAAAGAGTCAGAATATGCTCGTTCTTTTCAAAGGTCAGACCTTCCCTGACATACAGGGAGCGGGTCTGGAGGTCCTTGGCAAATTCCGTGAATTCCTCATCCGTGCTGAAGTTCGTCCGGATGTACGGATAAGAAATATCCGTGACGTATACGGCGAATACCTCAAAGGTGTAAATGCCGTCCAGCGTATATATATAAATGTAGGGATTTTCCCGGAAGAACGTTTCGTTGAAATAGTTATCCAGCGTATGGAACATGGTGCTGCCGCTTGCCATATGATGTGCGTACAGAATGGTATTGTAATTATCTGTGATTTTTCCGGCACAGCGGTAGTCGGCAAAGACAGAACCGGCGGGCGAATAGCCGCCCGTATAGTTGTGGGTCAGATAGTATTCGTTATCATCCGACTGGACGATCGGATAGTTGATTTCGGTTCCGTCTATCCGGATCCAGCCGTACAGATCGGAATTTTTCTGGCGGATGCTGTTCAGTTTTGCTTTGATTTTTTCAAATTTCTCATTGACCGGACGTTTTTCCAGCTGCTCAAGGAAGGAGCGGTAATCGTCCTCCGTCATGCGGAGCGATTTTGCATAATCGGGAGAGGCAGGCGATGCACCTTCCGCTGCTGCCGCTTTGACATCGGATTCCTTCTGACCGCCCCAGAATTCCTCCTGAATCGAATTGTTTTCGGAGCTGGAGGCGTTGTAGTAGTGCTGCTGACGGATCAGGTAGAATGCGCAGTAGGCAAAAATGCAAATGCAAACGCTCATCACGGCATACCGGGCAAGCTCGGAAAGTCCGACCTTCCGGACCTTCGGCTCGGCGGGAGCATCCGGGCAGATGTCCTCCGGCGTGATCTCATCGAGAGAGCGGAGAAACGGGGAAGCTTCTTCCTCTGCGTCCTCCGTCTGAAAGATGTATTCCCGCACAGAGGTATCTTCTTCCGGGAGAGAGCTTGCAGCCGGGGAGGAATCATCTGCGGAAGGGGAATTTCCCGCATCCGGAGTCTGTGGCTTCGAAAGCGTGTCCTCATGCCGGACCGGAGATGCTTTCTGCGCGGAATCCTCTGCCGGGTGACGGTCTGCGGAATGGGGGGATGGCTCGGCAGAAGACCGGTGTATTGCGGAGGAAGGCTTTTGCGGAGGCAGATCCTCATCCCCGGAATTCAGTCCAGACTGCCGGTCAGAGGCTGACTGCCGGTCAGAGGCTGACTGCCGGTCAGAGCCTGACTGCCGGTCAGACGCAGAGGCAGGACCGTCCGGCAGGGCGACAGCCTGCTGTGGGGATGCGGGTTGCTCTGATGCGGCAGAATTCTCCCGGGCAGTGTCTTTCGGAACGGAGTCAAGCCCGGACCGGGCGCAATCCTGCGTCAAAGCCGGTCTTGATGGCTCGGAAGCCGCCGGGGAAGCCCCCGCTGCCTTTGCGCCGCCGGATAAACCGGACAGGGTGGAATACTCTGATTCTTTCATATCGGGAAACCTCATGCCCGGCTTCGGCTTGGCAAAAGCCGGGCGGATGTTCTGCGTTCGGTTCAGTGTACTTCTATAACGGAAGGATCCCACATGGACGGAGCCTTGTAGCCAAGCAGATTCACCACAGTGGCTGCTTCATCGGACAGCCCGAAGCCTGCGTCTTCCTTGACGGTATAGTGCTCCCGGTAGAAATTGTCATAAATGATCAGCGGGACCGGATTCAGCGTATGACTGGTTTTGGCTTTGTATGCGCCGTTTTTGTCTTTTTTCGGATCTCCGGTCTTCTTATCGATCTCATACATTTCATCGGCGTTTCCGTGGTCCGCCGTGATCAGCGCAACGCCGTGCAGCTCATCAACGACCTTCAGGAGGCGTGCAAGCTGCAAATCAAGCGCTTCCATGGAGCATTCGGTGGCTGCAAGCGAGCCGGTGTGACCGACCATGTCTCCGTTGGGGAAGTTGCAGCGCAGGTAACGGTATTTCCCGCTTCTCAGGCATTCAATCAGCTTATCCGTGATTTCGGCACATTTCATCCACGGGCGCTGTTCAAACGGGACCACGTCAGAGGGGATTTCAATATAGGTTTCAAGCTCCTCGCTGAACTTCCCGGACTTGTTGCCGTTCCAGAAATACGTCACGTGACCGAACTTCTGCGTTTCGGAAATTGCAAGCTGCGAAATGCCGGTTCCCGCAAGGTATTCACCGAGGGTATTTGTGATTTCGGGCGGATTGACCAGATACCGGTGCGGAATGTGGAGGTCGCCGTCATATTCCAGCATGCCGGCATACAGCACCTTCGGATAACGCACCCGGTCAAATTTGTCAAACTGTGCATCGTCGAATGCCTTTGAAATTTCAATGGAACGGTCGCCGCGGAAGTTGAAGAAGATCACGCTGTCTCCGTCCTTAATCTCTCCGACCGGCGTCCCGTTTTCCGCGATGACGAACGGAGGAAGGTCCTGATCGATGACGTGAAGCTCCGAACGGTAGGCTTCGATCGCTTCTTCCGCCGAAGAGAATTGCCGCGCATCGCCCAGAACATGGGTGTGCCAGCCCTTTTCAACCATTTTCCAGTTTGCTTCATACCGGTCCATGGTGATGTTCATTCTTCCGCCGCCGGAAGCGATTTTGATGTCAAAGCTGTCACTGCGAAGACAGGAAAGAAATTTCTCAAACGGTCTGACATAATCAAGCGCCGAGGTCTCTCCTACATCTCTGCCGTCGAGCAGGATGTGTACGCGGACCTTGCCTACGCCCTCCTCCTTTGCCCGCAGGATCATTGCCTTCAGGTGGTCAATATGAGAGTGGACGTTGCCGTCTGAAAACAGACCCAGAAAATGCAGAACGGAGCCGTTTTCCTTTACATTCGAAATCAGTGCCTTCCAGGTATCGGAGCAGAACATTTTACCGCTTTCGATGGATTGGGATACCAGCTTGGCACCCTGTGCGAATACCTGCCCGGAGCCGAGTGCATTATGTCCGACCTCCGAATTTCCCATGTCGTCATCGGTCGGCAGACCGACGGCTGTTCCGTGCGCCTTCAGACGGAGCGTGGGATAATTACGCATCAGCATATCAAGCGTCGGCGTATAGGCTGCGGCGACCGCATTTCCTGCGGTTGGAGCGGTCAGTCCGACACCGTCCATTACGATTTGCAGAACCGGACCCTTGACTCCGTCAAAGCCGGCAAGTTTTTCAAGCTTCATTCTGTTTATTCCTCCGTTGCAAGTGTGCTTCGTCAGTTGCTCCGTGCTGCCTTCGCGGCGCGGAAGCATTGCGGAAAACGCCTCCTGCGGCTCGGTGTGATACGGGGACCGACAGGGACCTCTTACGGTTCAGCCGCTCGGCTGCGGATTCCGTTTATAAGCTTAAATACAGTATAATCCGAAATTATGAATAAAGTTAGGCATCTTTCCCGATTTCCTGAAAATTCATAAAAAAAACGTGTCTGTCCGCAAAAAAACTTGAAAATACGGAGCACCTATGCTATAATACGCAAAGGGAAGTCCTGCGGAGCAGGCGTATGAAGGACGTAACTGTTCTTCGGGATGCAGCTCTGCAGATGCTGTCCGGTGTCAGGCGGGAAAGGGCTGTGCAGGCAGGAATACGGAATGCAGGGTCAGCTCCGCGTGCCGGCTGGCGTGTGGCCGGGGGTATGCAGCCTTGCCTGAGGCATCATGGTCCTTGCCGTCTCGCTGCGTTTCCGCACGGCGGGAGACGGTATCGCAGAAAGGGCTTCCTGCGGAGAACATTGCCGCCGCATGGAACGGAAGAGAGAAGGACGGGAAACGGCGGCTGTGCCGCGTTCCGGCAAAGCTTTTTCTGACAGAGGGGAAGTGCAGGACCTGTGTGCCGCCGCTGTCCTCTGTTTGCGGAAGAGGGATAGGGAGACAAAGAAACCCCGGAGGCCTCAGACGCCTGCCGGGAGGGGTTTTTTGCTGATAGTACGGAAAATACGGCGAAAATTGTCGATTTTTCTCGGGAAAGGAAGCCTCCGCTATGACGGAGGCAACGGTCATGTGAGATGGGAAAGCCGGATATCGGGCATTGCCATAAGGAGCACCGAAAACGGTTGAAAGCTCGGTTTTTGCAGGAGGGTCTGCGCAATTTTGAACCCCATAATATTTTGGAGCTGCTCTTGTTTTTTGCAATTCCGCAGAAGGATACCAATGATCTGGCGCATGCGCTTTTACAGCGGTACAAATCAATTTCCGGTGTTTTTGATGCCGACTATGAGGACCTTTTGCGGCAGGACGGAATCGGAGAGAACGCGGCTACACTGCTGAAGCTGATTGCACCGCTGTCGCGGGTGTATCAGACGGACAAATCCAACCGCTATACGCATTTCGATACATTGGATCAGATCGGCGAATATTTGCTGAATTACTATATCGGCGAGACCCGCGAGGTCTGCGTAATGATGCTGTTCAACAATAAAATGGAGCTGATCCGAACCGTTCGTCTGGCGGAGGGCACGGTTGCTGCAAGTGATGTGAATATCAGAAAGATTGTCGAGATCGGTTTGAGGTATCAGGCGGCATTTTTCGTTTTGGCACATAACCATCCGGACGGCAATGCGGACCCCTCGGAGGATGATGTCCACACCACGCTTGAAATCCGGCGTGCGGTGGAGCGGATTGATTTGCCGATGCTGGAGCATATTGTCGTGGGGCGGGAGCGCTTTGTCAAGCTGCTGCATCCGCGCGACAGGAGGCTTGCAGTCAAGCCGGCTGGTTCGGAAGAATAAGTCCGCTCCGGCAGGGCTTCTGTGCCGACGGCGCTTTTGGATCGATGCATTGTCTGTTTTGGCTGCGCAGTAAATTCCGTCCGGCGGCTCGGCTGTGCGTGAAACCGGACCTGAAGTCACGGCTGCAGGGCATTGCGGCTGTACGGCAGAACCGCGCTGTTTCGGCTGGCGGACGACTGCCGGACGGCGGGAACCGGTCCGGCGCTCTCGGCGGGCTGTACGGCGGTTGATCCGGACCGTCCGGCAGTGTGCCCTGCGGAGAAAAACAAAGTCTCCGCTGCACAGGACAATACCGCAGAGTCTTTACGGGAAGAGCGGCGCGGCTCTGCCTGTGACCGATGTCGGACCGAAACAAAACGCATCTTCACAGGATGCTCCGGTCCGGCGGAAACAAATATGAAAAAGCCTCCTGTGGCAGGACATGAAAAGACTGCCGCAGGAGGTTTTTATGGTGTCGGGAAGGACCTTACGTACAGAGAATGCGGGGAGCATCGAACCGGTATGCTTTGAAGGCGCGCTTTTCTGCTTCGGGAGGTTCTCTGTGATACCCGCCTGAACGGAGAGCCTTGCGGGGAGGGGATCCGGCAGCGCTTTTTGTATCATGAAACAATTTCGATTTCGGAGGGCGCATGGATTTCGCTTTGCAGCCTTCCGCGTTCCATGTGATGCGCTACGCGGAGCTCTCCGAACGGGGTCGGATAAGTGCCCTCTGCGTGTGTCAGGTCTCCGAGGCGGGGGCTGATTCTGACCCTGCGGCAGCCGGGCTCCAAGGGCTGTATGCCGAGCACCTGTCTGCTCAGAAACGGTGCCGGACCGCTTGCCCATCCGTGGCACAGACTGTGCCGGAAGCCCTTATAGCAGTATCTTCCGAAGTCTCCGTGGATATCCTTTTTTCCGGGCGGGACCGGCTCGTCGATCCGTCCGGCGTTGTTCGCCCATTCCGGATCAAAGTCCTCCCAGAAGGTCGTGGCGCCGAGCTTCAGCATGCCGCCCCAATAGTCCCTTACGATATTCAGTGCCTCGGTCATCATTCCGGCAGATGCCAGAGCCAGAAGACCGTAATAGCCGAGAAACGCGGAAAAGCCGCGTGCGCCGTTTGCGGCAATGATATTCCGGCAGGTTTCCTCCCGGCTTTCAATGCCCGCAAGCACGGTCAGCGCCGCGATCTGCTTGTTTCCCTCAAACGGATAATGCACGGTTTTCAGAAGCGCTGCGGTATTTTTGCAGGTCTCTGCCAGAGCGGAGGAGCCGAGCCTCCGGCAGAGATCGCTGCCTGCCTCCAGCGACAGCACCAGCATGGCGTTCTGTCCCGCCTCCATATACGGCGTCTCGTTGGAGCTCCAGTCAACAAAGGATGCGCCGAGCAGATTTTTGCCGTCCGGAAGCACGACCGCAAGAATGCGGTGCAGGAGCGCCTCCAGATAAGACTGCTGCTCCCGCAGATAGGCATCGTCCCCGCCTTGCAGGTAAAAGTCCCGCTGGATGATAATCCACCACATGGAATAGCTCGGAATGCCGTTCATCCACCGGTCGGGCGGGGTGCTGCTGCGAATCAGGTCCAGACTTTTCGGAATGATGCCGTGACAGCCGAAGATTGCCGTGATTGCTTCCGTTTCCGGGTGCATGTCCCCGATCCATACCAGACGGTCGCGCTTGATGCCGTCCCACAGGTATTCCTGCATGTTCAGCTGTACCGTGTATGCCGCAGTTTTCCAGATGTCGCAGAGCAGCGGGTCATTGCAGGAAAAGCTGCCGCGGTACGGGATATCCCGCATTTCGGAGACTGCCTGTACACAGCACAGCCGCACATCCGCATGCACTGCGGTCAGACGGAGGAAGCGAAAGCCGGTATTTCCCGCCCGGAAGGTGCTGAGAAAGCCGATCTGCACCGAAAAATCGCGCTGTGCATGATCGTTTGTCGCATTTTTGACGCCGATCTCGGAAAGCGCTTCAGAAACGCTTTCCCCAAAGGTGAGACGCAGCGCGGCATCCGGAGACGATACGGAGGCGACCGAGATCAGAACGCCGCCCTGCAGCTCTCTGCCAAAGTCGAGCAGGATAAAGCCGCCCTGCCGCACAAGGCAGCCGTCATCGCATCCGACGGCAGCCTGCCGCGGACGCTCGGAGAGCAGGCAGGCATCCTGTTCGGCTTGTGCCGAGAGCACGGTGCGGGTCGGAAGAAGATATTTTACGGCGCGCTCCTCCTGCACCGCACTGTATCGAATCGTTTCTGACATATGATTGCAATCGCCGGACCGGCAGGCCGGCGTCCTTTCTTTTTTATGCGGAAGCTGCGTGGAAAACACAGATACGGCGGTCTCCGGAAGGGAGGCGGCGGTTACCGGGGAAGTGTCCGGTGCGCACGGGTGTCGGATGCATCGGATATGTGCGGCGTTTTGCGGACCGGGTGCAATTGCCGGTTTTTCTGTGCACATCGGGTTTGGCGCGGGGGCGGGCTGGAATTTGCTCGGGCAGGGCAGGTGCCGGCACTGTGCCGGTCAGAAAAGCGGGTCCCCGGCGGGCAGCCGGCGCTTTTTCGGTTTCCTGCATCCGCGTGCGCCACTCTTATATATTATAGGAAAAGAACCGTGCGGTGTCAATGGCTTTTTGCCCTCCTTACGGAGGCTTGGCAATTCCGGCACGGTTTTTCGATTCTGCGGGCGGGAGAAAATCGGATTTTTTCAATGGGACCTGTTGAGAGGAGGCGCTCTGCCCTGCGGGAAAACAGGAAACAGACACACACTGTTCGGCAGCGCATAGAATGGTAACAGCGGTGCCGCAGCAAAATACTGTCGGAACCGCAAATGATCGGAAGGAGGGGACCTGCGGTGTGCAATCGGTTTTGCACCGGATTCCGTGCCGCAAGCTTTGACACCGCCGAACAGGAGGCATATGCTGCCTTCCGGAAAGGGAGGGCTGCGGCAAAGGGAAGGGAGCCCGGAAAATGGGCTTCGGTGTTTTGCAGCTCTTGTCAGCCGATGCGGATACGTCTGCAATTCCGCCCCGAATTCTGTAAGAAAGGAAGCTTTCGTGCAAGCGGAAGTCAAGGTCAGATAAATGGACAGATATAACAGATATTCCTGCCGCCATAACGGTGCGTGTGAGCGCAGGACGGGCGGGAACCCGTCTGCCGTGCAGGAAAGAGCGGCTGTGGGAAGAGCAGGGGGCTCCTGCGGGCAGCAGGAGGAGCGGGGCGCCGACAGCCGATGCCTTTGCAGCGGACAGCCGATATCGTATGCGATGGCTTATGTGAAATCGCAGCGGTTTGAGAATCTGTATGCGCCCGCAGCGGCGTTTCAGTGCGGAACGCTGTTTCGGGATCTTAGTATGCCGTACTGTGCCGGCAGCAGACAACGGTCTTAAGTGCAGAGCGCTGTAAAGCCTGCACGCTCGGGATGACGGCAACAATGCTTCGCGGTATGTCCGGCGGACAGATGTGCCGACCGGCAAACTGTTCTGCAAATCGGGCAAAAAGGTGTGCATTAAAGTTCGGGCAATGCTGCAGGAGAAGGCTTGGGGCTGTATGCAGAAGAAGGAGCATGAGGAATCGATTGCGGACACTGACTGCGCGGAACGCTTTTCTGCAAAGAGCGGATTTTCGGGACTGCCGGCGTTTTAGGATGACTTCGCGGGATGACGGCGCCGCCTGTGCAGCCCGGGAGGAATGCGACGGATGAAACGGGGTCTATGTGCGGGTGTGCCGTCTGACGGTGGGAACAGAGCCTTCGGAAGATTTTACACGGAGGGGAAGCTTCTGCCTTCTGCACGGGAAAGAAATCCTGCGCCGCCATTTGATGCGGCATGTTCCTTTTGCCCGAAACAGCTTTGCGTTTTGACGAGCGTTTGTTTGCGGGAATTACCGGGAAACGTGCGCGGGTCAGACAGCGCGGAATCATTGTGATATTGGCGGATGACGGCTCAGATTCCGCAGTGCGGAGCCGGCTGTCCTTCCGCAGGAAAGGAAGCTTCCGCATGACGGAAGCAGGGTTAGAAATGATGAACAAACAGAACAACAGGTGCGTATCGGAACGGAGTGCGCTGTTCAGACAGCTGAATGAGGTCAGCTTTGCCATGGATGAGCTGAGGCTGTATCTGGACATTCATCCGGATTGCTGTGAGGCGCTGAAGCTGTTCCGAACCTATCAGGAGCAGCGTCAGGCGCTTTTGAAGGCGTACACCGACCAATACGGCTCCATTGATGCTTATGATGTAAATACGGAAAACGGCTGGAGCTGGATTGACGGACCGATGCCGTGGGAAGGAGCTTTGAACTGATATGTGGGGATACGAAAAGAGGCTGCAGTTTCCGGTCAATATCAAAAATCCGGACGCACGGGCAGCTAAGGTGATCATCAGTCAGTACGGCGGACCGGACGGAGAGCTTGGCGCTTCCCTGCGCTATCTTTCTCAGCGCTTTGCCATGCCGTACCGTCAGGTGAGCGGTTTGTTGACGGATATCGGCACGGAAGAACTTGGTCATTTGGAAATGATAGGCGCTATCGTCTGCCAGCTGACACGGAACCTTTCGACAGATGAGATTATCAGGCAGGGGTTTGATGCCTATTATGTGGACCATACACTCGGCGTATACCCGCAGTCTGCGGCGGGCTCTCCGTTTACGGCGGCATATTTGCAGTCCAAGGGAGATCCGATCACGGATCTTTCGGAAGATATGGCGGCAGAGCAAAAGGCTCGTACCACGTATGACAATATCCTGAAGCTTGTGGACGATCCGGACGTAATTGCACCGATTCGTTTCCTGAGACAACGGGAAATTGTGCATTATCAGCGCTTCGGTGAAGCCCTTGAGATTGTGCGCGAGAACCTGGACAGCAAGAATTTCTATTACGTGAACCCCGCCGATAAGTGTGGCTGTCAGTAACAGCTTCCGCTTTTCGGGGCGGCGGGGTGAAAGGCTCTTCGGTGCTTCCTGTGCGCCGGAGGGCCTTTTTCTTTCAGGCGGTTTTGGGAAAGCTGTCTGTCGGAAGAGGAGCGAAGAGTCACGATGCTTTCTGCATGCCGATGGGATGTCTGTGCGGCTGCAGGCTGACTGTATATCCGAAAGTGTCCGCATTGTGCCGGACTGCAATGCGGGGCGCCTGTTTTTGCCTCGGAAGCCGACAGGAGAGGAATGCAGTACCGGAGCGGGACAACGCAGGTGCCTTTGAAGGGCTTCCTATGACACAGGGCTTTTCTGCCGGAGCAGACGGAGTGCTTCTGCCGGATATGGGATTGGTGTGTGAAACGCGCCTCCGGCGGGCGGCACAATGGAAGTGAACCGGTCTTTTGTCTGCGCAGGGCAGACTGTTTTTTCGTATGTTCGGGGTCGGGCGGAGGCTGACGGAAAAGGAACAGCCCGCATCGGATGGGAGAATTTCTATTAGATATATGTATTATCGATATATATGATACCCATATGTCAAAGAAGCATTTCACAAATGTACCGGCGGCAGGTATAATAAGAACCGGAAGGTACACTGCTGGGGGGATATGCCGATGCAATGCTTCGGTGCATTCCGGGAAAATGCGGATGGTGAGCTGTATTTTTATGAAAAATCGTAAATCAAAAGCTTTTCCGTACAAACCGGATTGCCGCGGCACATTTCCGGAGCATATGCGGTGATCGGGCGGCTTTTCACGGAAATAAATGCTTGAGTGACTTGAGTCTGAAGGTGACAGGAATTTATGCGTATGTATGATGACAAGGGCTTGACCGAACGGGAGTTTTTGGAGCAATACCGCAAAAAGCAGTATCCGAAGCCGAGCCTGACAGCGGATATTTTGGTGTTCCGCCGGGAGGATCAGGAGCTTTTCGTTCTTCTGGTCAGGCGCGGAAAGCATCCGTTTCTTGACTGCTGGGCGCTTCCGGGCGGCTTTGCCAAGCCGGATGAGAGCCTTCCGGAAACTGCCGCAAGGGAGCTTGCCGAGGAGACCGGCGTGACCGGACTTCCGCTCCGGCTGACCGGGATTTACAGTGAACCGGGCAGAGATCCGCGCGGCTGGGTCGTTTCGGCGGCATACGGAGTTGTGATTTCGGACAGCCCCGCTGCTTTGGCGGGGGATGACGCGGCGGACTGCGGGTGGTTCCGGATCGTGGGACATGCGCCGGATTTCCGGCTTTGTTCCGCATCCGGAGATACGCTTGATGCAGGTGCGCTTGCCTTTGACCACGGCAGGATGCTCTCCGATGCGCTCCGGGTGTTTGACGGGACCGCATGACACAAAAAAGAGGTTTTGCGGGGGCTTTGCAAAGCGGCGTTTTTGGAAAAGGAACGCAAAGCCTGCCCGGACGGTACCGGCGGGCAGCTTCGGGGGCGGTTCTTCCGCACCGGCTTAAAAGTCCGGGGAGACAGAAGGCACAGAGGCGCTTGCACCATGCGCCTGGAGGCTTTGATTATGCGGAAGCGGTCAAGGCGAATGATGCGGCTGTTTTTGCAAAGAACCGGCGACGCAGATCATGCGGAGTAGCCGGCGGGTGTTTTTGATTTTACAGGAAAGGATGCTTTTGCCCCGGCAAAAGCAATGGGATTCGGACTGACATGAAGGAATCGTTCGACTTTACGGTGGTGGATCGGATACTTGCCGCACATGAGTGCAGGGAACGCGCGGTCATCGCCGTTTTACAGGAAATTCAGGAGCATTATCATTATCTGCCGAGAGAGGTTTTTCCTCATCTTGCGGACAAGCTCCATATGAGCGAGGCGCGGATATACAGCGTTGCCACCTTTTATGAAAATTTCTCTTTGGAGCCGAAGGGAAAATATGTGATCAAGATTTGCGACGGAACCGCATGTCATGTGCGGCGTTCCATTCCGATTCTGGAGCGGCTTCGCGGAGAGCTCGGTCTGTCGGAGCAGAAAAAAACAACGGATGATCTGCTGTTTACGGTTGAGACGGTATCCTGTCTCGGCGCGTGCGGATTGGCCCCGGTTCTGACGGTGAATGATGAAGTGCATCCGGCAATGACGCCCGACAAGGCTTCGGAGCTGCTGCGGAAACTGAAGGAGGGCGAAAAGAATGCTTAAGGACAGACAGGAGCTTGCCGAATACCGTGAAAAGGCAAAGGCTGCATACGCGGCACAGACGGAACGGGTGATCATATGCGCCGGAACAGGCTGTGTGGCGGGCGGATCGCTGAAGGTATACGAAAAGCTGTTGGAGCTGATGAAAGCCGAGGGGCTGCCGGTGGAGGTCGTGCTGGAGGAAGAGCCGCATGCGGGGGCAGTCGGACTGAAAAAGAGCGGCTGCCACGGCTTTTGCGAAATGGGACCGCTTCTCCGCATTGACCCGCAGGGCTGGCTGTATACGCGGGTTCATGTGGAGGACTGCGCCGAGATCGTGGAGAAAACCATCCGGAACGGCGAGTTTATCGAGCGGCTGGCGTATCATCGGGACGGCGAGGTTTACCGGGAGCAGGAATCGATCCCCTTCTATCGGCAGCAGACCCGCCTTGTGTTGGAGCACTGCGGCAGAATCGATGCGGACTCCATCCGTGAGTATATTGCGCTCGGCGGCTACAGTGCTTTCGAAAAGGCTCTGTTTGAAAGAACCGGCGAAGAGCTGGTGGATGAAATCACAAAATCCGGTCTGCGCGGCAGAGGAGGCGGAGGCTTTCCTGCCGGGCGGAAGTGGGCGCAGGTCAGACGTCAGAAGGAGACGCCGAAATATGTAGTCTGCAACGGAGACGAGGGGGATCCCGGCGCCTTTATGGACCGCAGCATTATGGAGGGGGATCCGCACCGCATGCTGGAGGGCATGATGATTGCCGGCATTGCCTGCGGCGCTTCCGAGGGCTATATTTACGTGCGTGCCGAATATCCGCTGGCGGTACAGCGTCTGCGCCGCGCCATTGCGCAGGCAGAGGAGCTTGGACTTCTGGGTGAGGATATTCTCGGAACCGGCTTTTCCTTCCGCATTCATATCAACCGCGGCGCCGGCGCCTTTGTCTGCGGCGAGGGCAGTGCGCTGACCGCATCGATCGAGGGAAAACGCGGATTTCCGCGCGTCAAGCCTCCGCGCACCGTGGAGCACGGACTGTTTGACAAGCCAACCGTTCTGAACAACGTGGAGACCTACGCCAATGTTGCTTCCATTATAAATAACGGTGCGGACTGGTATCTCGATTACGGGACGGAAAAGAGTCCGGGAACCAAGGCGTTCGCCCTGACCGGCAATATCAACAACACGGGTCTGATCGAGGTCCCGATGGGAACAACGCTGCGGAAGATCATTTTTGATATCGGCGGCGGCATGCGGGGAGACGGCGAATTCAAGGCGGTACAGATCGGAGGACCCTCCGGCGCATGTCTGACAAAGGAGCATCTGGATCTGCCGCTTGACTTTGATACGCTGAAGCAGGTGGGAGCGATGATTGGCTCCGGCGGACTGGTCGTGATGGATTCCAACACCTGCATGGTCGAGGTTGCAAGGTTCTTTATGAACTTTACGCAGAACGAATCCTGCGGGAAGTGCGTTCCCTGCCGCGAGGGAACCCGGCGGATGCTGGAGATCCTTGAGAGAATTGTGGCAGGAGAGGGCAGAGACGGCGATATTGAACTGCTTCTGGAGCTTGCCGACACGATTTCCTCCACCGCGCTTTGCGGACTCGGAAAATCCGCACCCTCCCCGGTGGTCAGCACCATCCGGAATTTCCGCGAGGAATATGAGGCGCATATCTACCGGAAGCAGTGTCCCGCAGGCGCCTGCCGCAAGCTGATGCGGATCACAATCGATCCGGCGCTGTGCAAGGGCTGCTCCAAATGTGCGCGGCAGTGTCCGGTCAATGCCATCAGCGGAAAGGTCAAGGAACCGTTTGTGATTGATCTTTCCAAATGCATCCGCTGCGGCAGCTGCGTCGGAGCCTGCCCGTTCCATGCAATCCGGGAGGGCTGATGCATGGGGCGCAGAGCGCTTGCTTTTGCGAAGAAAACGCTTTGCGGGGACGGTCCGTCCTGCGCTCCGGAGCCGTCCGGCATAAAACGGCGGAACTCGGAGCGCTGCGGCATTTGGATACGCGAGGTGCCGTGAAATACGGCTCCCGGGATTTTTTCTCAGAAAGGAAGCCTCTTACATACGGAGGCAGCGGTCAACAGAATGTCAGAAAAACAGTTTATGACGGTAGATGGGATACCGGTTGAGATAAACGGCGAAAAGAATATTTTGGAGGTTTTGCGCAAGGTCGGGATCAAGCTTCCCACATTTTGCTATCATTCCGATCTTTCCATATACGGTGCCTGCCGGATGTGCATGGTGGAGAACGAATGGGGCGGTCTGGATGCGGCATGCTCCACTCCGCCGCGTGCGGGCATGAAGATCAGAACCAATACAGAGCGGCTGCGCCGCTACCGTAAAAATATTTTGGAGCTGATCCTTGCCAATCATTGCCGCGACTGCACGATCTGCGAAAACAACGAAAGCTGCAAATTGCAGGATCTTGCCATGCGGTTCCATATTGAAGGCGTTCGTTTCCCGAACAATGCGCGTTCGACAAAGGATGATGATACCTCCTCTCTCTGTATTACGCGGGATGCGGGAAAGTGCATCCTCTGCGGCGACTGTGTCAGAATATGCAGCGAGGTGCAGAACGTCGGAGCGATTGATTTTGCCTTCCGCGGCTCCAAAATGGTGATCAGCACGGCGTTCGGAAAGCCGCTTGCCGAATCGGAATGCGTCGGGTGCGGACAGTGCTCGGTGGTATGTCCGACGGGAGCCATTGTGGTGCGGAACAATATCCGCGCGGTCTGGAAGGCGATAGATGATCCCGGCGTGCGGACGACCGTGCAGATCGCACCCGCCGTCCGGGTTGCGGTCGGGCGAGAGCTTGGCGCAAAGGACGGCGAAAATGTGATGGGAAAGATTGTCGCCGCACTGCGCAGAATGGGCTTTGACGAAATCTATGACACCTCCCTCGGGGCGGATCTTACTGTGATGGAGGAGACGGAGGAGTTTATCGGGCGGCTGGAAAGGCAGGAGAAGCTTCCGTTGATCACCTCCTGCTGCCCCGCGTGGGTGCAGTATTGCGAAAAGAAGCATCCGGAGCTTCTGGAGAATGTTTCGACCTGCCGTTCTCCGATGCAGATGCTGGCTTCTCTCCTGAAGGATCAGAGCGAAAAGTCCGCAAGAAAGATGTTCCATGTCGCGGTGATGCCCTGTACCGCAAAGAAATTCGAGGCGGCAAGGGAGGAATTCAAGCGCGGCGGCGTACCGAACGTGGATGCGGTCATCACCACGCAGGAGCTGATCCGGATGATCAAGGAATCCGGTATCGTGTTTCAGGATCTGGAGCCGGAGGCGATCGATATGCCGTTCGGAACCGTATCGGGAGCCGGCGTGATTTTCGGCGTGACGGGCGGCGTGACCGAGGCGGTTTTGCGCCGCGCGGCGTCCAACAAGTCCGGAGCGGAGCTTCTGATGATTGCAAATTCCGGTCAGCGCGGTGCTGACGGGATCAAGATATTCGATCTGCCTTACGGTGAGGGAAAGCTTCATATCGCGGTTGTCAGCGGTCTGAACAACACGGAGAAGCTCCTCTGCCGTATGAAGGACGGCGAGCATTTCGATTTCATCGAAGTGATGGCATGCCCCGGAGGCTGTGTCTGCGGCGGCGGTCAGCCGTTTGCCGATATGGATGACCGGAAAGAGCGGGCAAAGGGACTGTATAAAGCCGACAGGCTTCTCAGCATCCGGCATTCGGAGGAGAACCCCCTGATTGCCTCGGTATACCGCGATATTATTTGCGGCAAGGTCCATGAGCTTCTGCATGTGAGCTATACGGAAAAGCATAGCGTCTGAATCGCGTTGCTCCGCGGGGGCATTGCTTTGATGCGCTTGGAACGGCTCCGGTGTGCGGAGATGCGGCTTAAAGAGAGTGCCGGTCGGGTGATCTGCCGGATTTCCCCTGCCGCACGCCGGCTGCACAGTTTTGACCGGACAAAAAACGGGGATGCGCATGCCCGCGATCGATCCTGCGCGGGCAGACTGCCGGGACTGCGGATTGCCGCTGCGTGTCCCGGAGGATGCCGCAAACGGCATGGGCTGCCTGCGGAACCGGTCGGCAGTCGGTTCCGCCCGGTTCCGAACCGGAGTGCCAATGCCTGACGGACGCGGTTTTGCTCTCTGCCCGTTCGGCGTCGGCGGAGTGCGGAAAGCTTTTGAAATCGCCGGTTTCCGGACGCGGGAAATACCGCCGGATGCGGGAGCGTCCGGAAACGAACAAAAATGAAGAATCGGCAGAGACGCTTGTGCGGCGAAAAGCGTTCTTTGTCCGGTCGATCGCCGGAATGTACGGGAAAGGGAGCTTTTCCTTTCGGGAAAGCAGTAGGTATAATAAAATGGTAGAAATCAGAATCTGCATCGGTACCGCCTGTCATCTCAACGGCGCACATAATGTGATTGCCGCCTTTCAGCATTTGTGCGAGGAATACTGCCTGCACGGCAGGGTTAATCTGGAGGCTGCATTCTGCATGCGGCAATGCGACTGCAAAACGGTTTCCGTCTCGGTAAACGGGACGGTTTACCGTATACCCGCCGATGATGCGAGACGCTTTTTCAGGGAGCATGTATTGCCTCTGGCGGGCGGGGCAGAATAACGGTATGCAGAGATTCCGCGCGGAATCGGCAGTGCAGGCAGGAGCGCGCCGGAGAGAGATGAAATCCTAAGATATGAGGGACAGGAGTTTTATGGACAAAAATGAAATATCCAAAGCTACGCTCGGCAGACTTCCGATGTATCTGAAATATCTCAGGAGCCTGCCGGACGGGACGCAGACGGTTTCCGCGACTGCTGTGGCACGGGAGCTTGGACTGGGCGAGGTTCAGGTCCGGAAGGATCTCGGCGCATTGAACTGCACCGGCAGACCGCGCATCGGCTATGTGACCGGTGAGCTGATCGACTGTATGGAGAAGATTCTTCGACAGGACGACGGAAACGCCGTGATCGTCGGAGCCGGAAAGCTCGGAAGGGCGCTTCTGGATTACGGCGGCTTTGCGGGATACGGAATCAGAATCCTTGCCGCGTTTGACAAGAAAGTTACAGAAGAGGAGCTTGTGGGGGGCAAAAGGGTCCTGCCGGTCGGGATGCTTCCGGAATTTTGCCGCACCCATGCGGTACGGATCGGCATTATCGCGGTTCCGGCGGAGGCTGCGCAGGAGGTTTGCGGGCTTTTATACGGCTGCGGGGTCAAGGCGATGTGCTGCTTTTCCCCGTGCAGGCTTCGGGCGCCGCAGGATGCGGTGGTTCAGTACGAAAACATGGCGCTTTCCCTGGCTCATCTGAAAATGCAGCTCAGAGCGCAGCAGTAGGATAGGGCGCGGAATCGTCTTCTCTTCGGCTGGGAAGTCCGGTCCGGCGGCTTTGAAAAAGCAGGTCCGCTGTTTCGTGCCGGAACATGCATCGATCCCGGCGAAAAGCCGAAGCTTCCCGGGTATTTCGGATTCGGCGGCGCCCGGCTGCCCGATCCGGACAGAATACCGCACACATGCGTGTGGCGTGTGCGGTCAGGCAGGGTACAGAGGCAAAGAATACGGCACTATGCCGCTCTTGCTGTCCCGAAACAACGTTTTCACTTTTGTAAAATCAGTCCCGATTCTCAAAGAACCGAAAGAAAGGAAGCTTTTGCGTCATATGCAAAAGCGATATGGTGTGAAACATGCAGGAGAGAACCGTCATTGACAGTGTGGAGTCGCTGGAGTCGGCTTTGAAGCGTGCGAAAGCCGCAGGAAAGCAGTTTGCTTCCTATACGCAGGAGCAGGTAGACAGGATATTTTTTGCTGCGGCGGCAGCGGCGGACAAGGCGCGTGTTCCTTTGGCAAAGCTCGCGGTGGAGGAGACCGGTATGGGAATTGCGGAGGACAAGGTGATCAAAAACAATTATGCCTCCGAACATATCTACAATGCTTACCGGCACGTAAAAACCTGCGGCGTTATTGAAGAGGATACGGCTTACGGCGTAAAAAGGATCGCAGAGCCTGTCGGAGTGATTGCCGCAGTGATTCCCACGACGAATCCGACCTCTACCGCAATCTTCAAATGCCTGCTTGCACTGAAAACGCGCAACGCCATTCTGATCAGCCCCCATCCGCGTGCCAAAAAATGCACGGCTGCCGCGGCTCGGGTGGTTCTGGAGGCGGCTGTTCGGGCGGGCGCGCCTGAGGGCATTATCGACTGGATCGATGTGCCGAGCCTTGATCTGACCGCTCTTGTGATGAAGGAATCGGACCTGATTCTGGCAACCGGCGGTCCGGGGATGGTCAAGGCGGCATATTCCTCCGGAACGCCCGCGATCGGCGTCGGTCCGGGCAATACGCCTGCGATTATTGATGAATCCGCCGATATTCTGCTGGCGGTCAGCTCTGTCATTCATTCCAAGACCTTTGACAACGGAATGATCTGCGCGTCCGAGCAGTCGGTGATCGTTCACCGGAATGTGTATGACGCGGTGAGGGACGAGTTCCGCGCACGCGGATGCTACTTCCTCAATGAGGAGGAAAAGGAGAAGCTCAGAGGAACTCTTCTGATCGGGGGAGCGCTGAATGCAAAGATCGTCGGTCAGTCCGCCTGCCGGATCGCGGAGCTTGCCGGGATCAATGTGCCTGCCGGCACAAAGATTCTGATCGGAGAGGTTGAAAGCGTGGAGCTTTCCGAGGCGTTTGCTCACGAAAAGCTGTCGCCGGTGCTTGCCATGTACCGTGCGGACAGCATTGAGGAGGCATTCGACAAGGCGGAGCGGCTGATCGCGGACGGCGGCTTCGGACATACGTCCTCCATTTATCTCAATGAGATTACGGCGCGGGATAAGCTGGATGCGTTTGCGGCGCGGATGAAGACCTGCCGGATCCTGGTCAATACTCCTTCCTCGCAGGGCGGCATCGGCGACCTTTATAACTTCAAGCTCGCTCCCTCCCTGACATTGGGCTGCGGCTCATGGGGCGGAAACAGCGTCAGTGAGAATGTCGGGGTCAGGCAGCTTCTGAACATCAAAACCGTGGCTGAGAGGAGACAGAATATGCTTTGGTTCCGAGCGCCTGAGAAGATTTATATCAAAAAGGGCTGCCTGCCGGTTGCGCTGGACGAGCTGAAGACCGTCATGGACAAGAAGCGCGCCTTTATTGTGACGGACAGCTTCCTGTACAAAAACGGATATACAAAGCCGATTTCCGACAAGCTGGACGCGATGGGGATCGTGCATGCAACCTTCTTTGACGTGCAGCCCGATCCAACGCTTGCCTGCGCCAGGGAGGGTGCAGCACAGATGACCGCATTCTGCCCGGACTGCATTATCGCTCTGGGCGGCGGAAGCGCGATGGATGCCGCAAAGATCATGTGGGTTCTGTATGAGCATCCCGAGGCGGACTTTATGGATATGGCAATGCGCTTCATCGATATCCGCAAAAGAGTGTACACGTTCCCGAAGATGGGAGAGAAGGCATATTTTATTGCGATCCCGACCTCTGCCGGAACCGGCTCCGAGGTGACGCCCTTTGCGGTGATTACCGATGAAAAGAGCGGTGTGAAGTATCCGCTTGCCGACTATGAGCTGCTGCCGGATATGGCGATCATCGATACGGACTTCCACATGAGCGCGCCGCGGGGACTGACCGCAGCCTCCGGCATTGATGCGGTGACGCATGCACTGGAGGCATATGCTTCCATGCTTGCGACCGATTATACGGACGGTCTGGCGCTGAAGGCGCTGAAGCAGATCTTCACCTATCTGCCCCGCGCCTATGAGAACGGGCAGACGGATGTGGAGGCTCGTGAGAAAATGGCAAATGCGGCGACCATGGCGGGAATGGCGTTTGCCAACGCGTTCCTCGGTGTCTGCCATTCCATGGCGCACAAGCTCGGTTCGTTCCATCACCTGCCGCACGGCGTTGCAAATGCTCTGATGATCGAAGAGGTGCTTCGCTTCAACGCCTGCGATACGCCGGAAAAGATGGGAACCTTCTCGCAGTATGATCATCCGCACACGCTGGAGCGGTATGCGGAGGTTGCGGATTATCTCGGACTGGGCGGGGTGACCGACAGCGAAAAGCTGGAAAACCTGATTGCCGCAGTCAACGCTCTGAAGGAGAGAGTCGGCATCAAGGCGGCCATCCGGGATTACGTTCCGGATGAGGAGGACTTTTTGAGCCGTCTGGATGAAATGACGGAGCAGGCGTTTGACGACCAGTGCACCGGCGCCAATCCCCGGTATCCGCTTATGAGCGAGATCCGGCAGATGTATCTCAATGCCTATTACGGCAGGCATTTTGCCGAAAAGGCTCTGCCCGAGGCAGAGGAGTCCGATGAAACGGACGACGGAACGGATTATAAGCGCACCTACAACAAAAACAGAAAGCCCGGAAAAATGAAATAAACGGGTTTCCGGGAATCTCGGGGCTGCCGTGCATCGGAGCGGCAGCCCCGAGGACTTTTTCGGGAAGGGCGGTTCGCTCGCAGGGAAGGACGCTCAGACTGCGCGGCGCACGGTACTTGCGGGAGCGGCACGCCGCTTTGTCTGCTTCGGCAGGCGGACACCGGCAGCGCGGGAGCTTCGTGAGACGGCATTTTTCGGCGGAAGCATGGATTTGATTGTAAATAAAGTGTAAATTCTTTCCTGCCTGTTGCAATCTTTTTTTCGTTGTGGTATAATAGCAAACGGTCAAAAAATCACACACGGAACGGCATTCGGTGCTTCACACGGTTCCGTGGTGGAACAAACCGAAGAAAGGGAAAATTATGTCAGTTATTACAATCAAACAGCTGCTTGAAGCAGGCGTCCATTTCGGACATCACACCAGAAGATGGAACCCTAAAATGGCGGAGTACATCTTTACGGAAAGAGGCGGTATTTATATTATCGACCTTCAGAAGACCGTAAAGAAGTTCGATGAAGCGTATGCATTTGTCCGCGATCTTGCCGCACAGGGCGGAACGGTCCTGTTTGTCGGAACCAAGAAGCAGGCAGCCGATGCCATCAAGGAAGAGGCTACCCGCGCCGGTCAGTATTATGTCAACGTCCGTTGGCCCGGCGGTATGATGACCAACTTCAAGACCATCAAGAAGAGTGTCGCACGCCTCAACGCACTGACCAAGATGAAGGAAGACGGAACCTTCGATCTTCTTCCGAAGAAGGAAGTTGCCAAGCTCATGAAGGAAAGCAACGATCTGGAGAAGAACCTCGGCGGTATCAAGAATATGGAAAAGCTCCCGGACGCCGTGTTTATCGTCGATCCCCGCAAGGAGAGAATCGCGGTTCTGGAAGCAAAGAAGCTCGGTATTCCGGTTGTCGGAATCATTGACACCAACTGCGATCCGGATGACGCGGATTATATTATCCCCGGAAACGATGACGCAATCCGCGCGATCAAGCTGATCACCTCCGTCATTGCAGACGCCGTGATCGAGGGCAGACAGGGCGAGCAGCTTGCGGAAAAGGCTGAAGAGTCTGCGGCTGAAGAGCAGCCCGAGGCTTGATCGGCAGAGAGAAGCGTTATTGCGGCTGAGCGGTCAACCGGCAAGTCGGAACCGCTGCGCAGGTCAGATACGGAAGGACGGTTTGCCCGGCGGAGGAACCGATCGGATGCTTCCGGAAATATCAGATTCGCCGGAGAACAGGATGTTAAGATGGCTATTACAGCAAAGCAGGTTGCCGATCTGAGAGCGAAAACCGGATGCGGCATGATGGAATGCAAAAAGGCGCTGACCGAAGCGGAAGGCAACATGGATGAAGCAATCAAGCTGCTTCGTGAGAAGGGCTTGAATGTTGCTGCAAAGAAGGCGGACAGAATTGCTGCCGAGGGTGTTGTGGATATTCTCCGCAGCGAGGACGGCAAGTCTGCCGCTATGATTGAAGTGAACGCAGAGACGGACTTTGTTGCAAAGAATGATGAATTCAAGCACTTTGTCAAGGGCGTTCTGAAGACGATTCTGGCAGAGAGACCGGCAGACGTCGAGGCGCTGAAGGCTTGCAGGTTCGACGGAACCGATGAAACGGTTGCCGATGTTCTGATTCAGAAGATCGCCGTAATCAAGGAAAACATCAAGATCCGCCGCTTCCTGGTGGTGGACGGCATTATGAGCACCTATATCCACGGCAACGGTCAGACAGGCGTTATCGTGACCTTCGACACGACCGATGAGATGGCAGCTGCTCCTGCTTTTGCCGAGATTTCCAAGAATGTCGCACTTCAGGTTGCTGCGATGAACTGCACTTATACCAACCGCTGTGATGTTCCCGAATCCGCTGTTGCAGAGGAAAAGGAAATCATTATGACACAGCTGAAGAACGATCCCAAGAACGCTTCCAAGCCGCAGCAGATCATCGAAAAGATGGTGACCGGCAAGCTCGGAAAGTTCTACGAATCCTGTTGCCTGGCAGATCAGCTGTATGTCAAGGATGATTCCATGACGGTTGCACAGTATCTGGATACCGAGGCAAAGAAGCTCGGCGGTTCGATCAAGCTCAAGATGTTCTACCGTTATGAAAAGGGCGAGGGTCTGCAGAAGAGAGAGGACAATTTTGCAGAGGAAATCGCAGATTTGATTAAGTAATTCGGATATGGTACGGGCAGCACGCCGGAAACGGCGTGCTGCTTTTTATTATGTCCGACGAGGGGCTTGTCAAAGACTTTTGATGCCGGAAAGCCTTCCGTGCGGCAGGAATGTCCGTGCCTTTTCCGGGCGATCGGATGAAGGCGCGCTCTGTGCCGGATTTTGCATTTGCTTTGCTGCGCGGCGGTACGCTCCTTTACGCGGAGAGCGGTCGGATGGGCATTGCCGCAGCGGCCGTAGGGGCAGATTTGCTGCCGCTGCGGCTTGCCGTCGCAGGCTCTGCCGATGCGGCGTTCCTTATGGGACAGGGCTTGCCGGCAAGGGCTGCGGCTGTCTGCGATGAGCCGGGAGGAGCTTTGGGACCGGCATCCCGGCACCCGGGGCTTGAGCCTTGCTTTCGGAGCGGGGAAGGGGAAGCGGTGATCCGGAAAAACCGATTCGGCGGGAGGCTTCGGCAGGCAGCCGTCCGCAGTGCTCTTTGCACCGTCTGCCGGTTCGAAGGCTTGCCGGGCGCGTTTTCCGGCTTTTTTGCGGATTGCCCGTAAAATCCGAAGCGGCGGGTCACATAAATCGGCGGAATTCAAAAAATGAACTTTACAAAAAGGCGGTTTCGTGATAAAATAATATTGTATGACTGAAAAAGGAGCTGAGATCAATGCGGAATGAACCGGAATATAAGCGCGTTCTTTTGAAAATTTCAGGGGAGGCGCTGCGTCACGATCATCCGGATCGGATATTGGACGATGACTTTACGGCGCAGGTGGCGGACGCCATCGGACAGTGCGTCAAAGCGGGCGTTGAGGTCGCAGTGGTGATCGGAGCGGGAAATATCTGGAGAGGTGCGAGACAGGGCTCCGGAATGGATCGGTGTATTGCCGATAATATGGGAATGCTGGCAACCGCGATCAATTCGCTCGGCATGCAGGATGCGCTGATCCGTGCAGGCGTCCCGGCAAAGGTTCTCAGCGCCGTGGATATGCCGAAAATTGCCGAGATATTTACGAAGGAGCGGGCACTTTCCTATATGAAGCAGGGCTATGTGGTTCTGCTTGCCTGCGGCTCCGGAAATCCGTTCTTTTCCACGGATACGGCTGCAATGCTGCGCTGTGCAGAGCTGGCATGCGATGCTTTGATGATGGCAAAGAACATTGACGGGATTTACAATAAGGATCCGAACAGACCCGGCAATGAGGATGCGGTGCGGTATGAGACGCTGACCTATCGGCAGATACTGACGGAATCGCTTAAGGCAATCGATGCTGCCGCAGCGGCTCTGGGACAGGAAACGGGTCAGCGGATGCTGGTGTTTGACGCCAATGATCCCGCATCGATTGCAGATGTGATTTTGGGCAGAAAAGCGCCCGGAACGATAGTATACGGAGGAAACTGATATGAAGCTGAATACAAAGGAATACGAAGGAAAGATGCAGAAATCCCTGGATGCGTATGCGAAGGAGCTGGGAACGGTCCGCGCGGGCAGAGCAAATCCGGGAATTCTTGACCGTGTGACGGTGGAATATTACGGCGCACCCGCAAGAGTTGCGGACATTGCTTCCGTGAAGGTGGCAGACGCGAGAACGATTGTCATTCAGCCGTGGGAGGCAAATCAGCTTAAGGCGATTGAAAAGGCGATTTTGACCTCCGATGTCGGCATTACTCCGACCAACGACGGCAAGGTGATCCGCCTTCTGTTCCCGCAGCCGACCGAGGAGCGCCGCCGCGAGCTGACAAAGCAGGTTGCCAAGATGGGCGAGGAAGTCAAGGTGGCGATCCGCAATATCCGCAGAGAAGCGAATGATGCCTGCAAGGAGCTGAAAAAGGAAAACGAAATGACGGAGGATGAACAGAAGACCTCCGAAAAGGCGGTGCAGGATCTGACCGACCGCTTCTGCAAGGAAATTGACCGGCTGACTGCCGCAAAAGACAAGGAAATCATGGAAATCTGATGGACCGCCGGGCTGTCCCGCTGTTCCCCGCTTTTTCGGGGGATGGCGGGGGCTGGCAAAACGGAGTGAAATTATGCCGGAAAACAGAGACGGACGTCTGAAGCATATAGCGTTTATCATGGACGGCAACGGCAGGTGGGCAAAAAAACGCGGCATGCCGCGGGAATACGGTCACAAATGCGGTGCCGAAACCTTCAAGAAGATCACGGAATACTGCGTTGATATCGGGATTCCGCATGTGACGGTCTATGCCTTTTCGACAGAGAACTGGAAAAGACCGCCGAGAGAGGTCAATGCCCTGATCGGACTGTTCGGGGATTATCTGACGGATGCGTTCCGGCGCTTTCGCGAAAAGGATCTGCGGATTGTGTTTCTCGGAGATAAGCGTGTTTTCGGAGAAAAAACCGCAGAACGGATGCGCAATCTGGAGGAGACGACAAAGGATCGCGGCAATATCCTGAATATTGCGCTGAATTACGGCGGACGCGATGAGATCGTCCATGCCGTGAATTCCCTGATTGCCGACGGAAAAAAAGAAGTGACGGCGGAGGACATTTCCTCCAGGCTGTATACGGCGGCAAGTCCGGAGCCGGATCTGATTGTCAGAACCGGATCGGAAATGCGCCTTTCCAATTTTCTGACGTGGCAATCCGTTTACTCCGAGCTGTATTTCTGTGATACGCTCTGGCCGGATTTTACGGAGCACGATGTGGATCTGGCAGTTTCCGAGTTTTATCATAGGAAAAGACGCTTCGGCGGTGTATGAGGCACATCGCCGGAAATCTGTGGAAAGTGATTTGATGAATTGAAAACAAGAATTATCACGGCAGTCGTTGCACTGTGCATTCTGGTGCCCTTTCTGGTATTTTCCGATACCTTCGCAATGGTGTTTCTGACTGTGCTTTTGACCGGAATCAGTCTTTTTGAGATGTTTCGTTGCATCGGCGTTTGGAAGAAATGGTATGTTTCTCTGCCGTCTGTTGCGGTCGGACTGTTTTTTAATGTTTCCGTGCGGTACTTAAACGGCGGGTACGCCAATCTGTTTGCGGTTCTTTTCTTTGTGAGCTTTTGCCTGATGGTATACCTGCTCGGCGTCTCCGTATTTGCCGGACAGAGCTTTTCCGTCAGGGACGCGGGTCTGACTGCGATGATTACGATATACATTTCGTTCGGCTTTGCTTCCATGACTCTTTTGCGCGATTTGCAGCACGGGCTTTACATCTTTCTTCTTTCCTTCCTGATCCCGTGGATGAGCGACAGCTTTGCCTATTTTACGGGCGTATTCTGCGGAAAGCACAAGCTGATTCCGGCAGTATCTCCGCATAAAACGGTGGAGGGCGCCGTGGGCGGCGTTCTGGGCGCCGGACTGACAACCTGTCTGTACGGGCTGATTGTGTCAAAGATCGTGAGCGTGACGCCGAATTATCTGTTTTTGTTTGTGACGGGGCTGTTTGTTGCCGCGCTGTCGCAGGTCGGGGACCTTGTGGCATCGCTGATCAAACGGCAGTACGGGGTAAAGGATTACGGCAAGCTTTTGCCGGGGCACGGCGGAATTATGGACAGATTCGACAGCATTCTGATTACGGCGCCGTATCTGTATCTGCTTTGCACGCTTTCCGTGCGGCTTTCCTTTTTCGTTTGAGTCTGACGGCATCGGGAGGAACAGGATTTGATTGAAACGATTGCAGTGCTCGGTTCCACCGGTTCGGTCGGGACGCAGACGCTTGAAATTGCGGCATACCACGGGATAAGGGTTTCGGCATTGGCTGCCGGCTCGGATGCTTTGCGGCTTGAGGAGCAGATTCGCCGGTTTCGTCCGGCTGCTGCCGCGCTGTGCGATGAAAAAGCGGCTGAGGATCTGAGGGTCCGGATTGCGGATACCGATACAAGGGTGTTTGGCGGAAAAGGCAGTGCGGCAGAGCTGGTGTCGGCTGCCGAGGCAGACGCTGCAGTGAATGCCGTGACCGGAATCGCCGGGCTGCGTCCGACGCTGGCAGCGCTTGAGAGCGGGAAGCAGGTGGCGCTTGCCAACAAGGAGACTATGGTCGCCTTCGGAACGGAGGTCATGCGGCTGGCAGCGCAGCGCAGGCTTCCCATTCTTCCGGTGGACAGTGAGCATTGCGCCATTTTTCAGTGTTTGCAGGGCAACCGGAGCGCCGATGTGAAAAAGCTGATTCTGACGGCGTCAGGGGGTCCCTTTTTTGGTATGGCGCGGGAGCGTATCCGGGGGATGACGGCTTCCGATGCGCTCCGGCATCCGACCTGGAGCATGGGACCGCGTATCACAGTGGATTCCGCTACCCTGATGAACAAGGGCTTTGAGGTGATTGAAGCGGCAAGGCTGTTCGGTGTTTCCGGCGAGCAGATTGAGGTCGTCATTCACCGCGAGAGTATAATTCACTCCATGGTGGAATATAATGACAATGCTGTTCTTGCACAGCTGAGTGTGCCGGATATGCGTCTTTGCATTCAGTATGCGCTGAGCTGGCCGGGGCGCCCCAAAGGTCCCTTGCAGGAGCTGGACTTTACCGCGCTGTCCGGTCTGACCTTTGCAAAGCCGGATACCGATGCCTTTCCGCTTTTGTCGCTGGCATATCATGCGCTTGCGGAGGGCGGCGTTATGCCTGCCGTGATGAACGCCGCAGATGAGCGCGCAGTCTCGCATTTTCTTGCCGGAAGAATCCGGTTTGGGGATATTGACAGGATTGTGACCGATGTGACGCTTGCCTGTCCGCGCGTTCCCTCTCCCTCGCTTTTCGATGTGGAAGAGGCGGACGCGGAGGCGCGCAGACGCGCGGATGAAGCGGTGGGAGCGCTTGCCTGAGCGCCGGGGCGGCAGGATGCCCGAAAATCGCAGCTGCGGCGCTGTCTTGTGCGATGCCGCGCGGGAGCCTCTGAATGAAGCTGTCTTTCGGGCGCAGGAGTGGCTTTGCTCCGGCAGATTTTCCGGCTGCGGGGCTGCCGACCGATTCGGAAGCAAAGTGTCTGCACAGACAACGTGCGGCTTTCCGGAGGTCTGCGGCTTTTCCGGGGACAGTCTCTCCCAAAGCCTGAAATCGGTTTGGATGCCGTAAGGGTGTTTAAACAAATGCAGACGGCTGGGGCTTTGCCGGAGACGGAGCTGTTTTAAAGTCCGTTGGAAAGGATGCTTTCGCTTTGCGAAGGCGATGGTTTGGATATGGGATTTTTAAGTACACTGTGGACCATATTGATCGCCGTTCTGATTTTCGGCGCCTTGATTCTGATTCATGAGCTTGGACATTACCTGACCGCCAGGCTTTTTCATGTGAAAATTCTGGAGTTCTCCATCGGAATGGGACCGAAGGCAATTTCGCGTGTGTCCGGGAAAACCGGGATCCGGTATTCGCTTCGCTGGCTTCCGGTGGGCGGTTATGTCAGCATGGAGGGCGAGGATGATGCGTCTTCGGATGAAAATGCACTGAGCCGCAAGCCGGTCTGGCAGCGCATGATCATTACGGCGGCAGGCTCCTTTATGAATCTGCTGCTCGGCGTAATTCTGACAGCTGTGATGGTGGTGTCTGCCCGTTCTCTGGGAACAACGACCGTTTTCCGCTTTGCGGAAGGGGCGGCAACGCAGCAGGCGGGGCTTCAGATCGGAGACACGATCTGCAAGATCGGCCGGACAAGGGTGCATGTCGCTTACGATCTGAGATATGCCGTGATGCGGAACGGAGCCGCAAAGACGGATGTGACCGTGCTTCGGGACGGAAACCGCATTGTTTTGCAGGATGTCGTTTTTCCGTCTGAGGTATCCGGCGGCGTTGCCTATGGCATGGTTGATTTTTCGGTAACGGGAGAAGAAAAAAATCCGATTTCCGTTCTGAAGCATGTGTTCTATGAATCGATGACCTCTGTGCGGATGATCTGGGATTCCTTGCTCGATCTTGTGCGCGGAAAGGTTGGGGTGGACCAGGTCTCCGGTCCGGTCGGTGTGACGGAGGCAATCGGAGAGGCGGCGAAGGAGGGCTCCTATAACCTTCTGTTCCTGACGGCGCTGATCGCACTGAATCTCGGCATTTTCAATCTGCTTCCGCTTCCGGCACTGGACGGGGGAAGAATCGTGTTTCAGCTGATCGAGCTGATCCGCGGGAAGCCGGTGAACCCGAAATATGAAGGGTATGTGCATTTTGCGGGGCTGGTGCTTCTGATGCTGCTTATGATCCTTGTTACCTTCAAGGATGTGTGGGGACTGTTTTCCTGACGGCGGATGGTCCGGATTTCTGCTGACCCCTCGGAGCCTCCGGATGCCGGACTGCGGCGGACTTCCGCTTTTCGGATGGAGTATTTGAACGGCTTTCCGGGTTGGCACTCCTGCGGCGGGGGAGCCGCAGGAGGTTCGGCGCCGCTCTGTACTTTGAGCTGCGGCAGGAAAGGCTGTCTTGTGTGCGCTGTACGGCTGCTGTCGCCTTTAGGGCTTTGAACTGCCCGGAAAAGTATGCGGCTGCCGGGAAAGGAGACCTTCGCGATTGCGAAAACGTGGGTGTGATGATGAATTACAATCAGATTCGAAGAAAAACGAAAAAAATCCGCGTGGGAAGGGTTATGGTCGGCGGAGACGCGCCGGTGGCTGTTCAGTCAATGCTGAATGTGCCGGGAAATGATTACGATGCGGTGATGCATCAGCTGAAGGCGCTGGAGAATGCCGGATGCGATATTGTACGGATGTCCGTGCCGGATATGGAGACGGTCCGGGTTCTGGGACGCGTCAAGGAAAGCGGCTTTCCGCTTACGCTTGTGGCGGATATTCATTTTGATTACCGGATGGCAGTGGAGGCGGCTGCGGCAGGTGCGGACAAGATTCGGATCAATCCCGGAAATATCGGCTCCAAGGAACGGATCCGGGCGGTTGTTGCGGCTTGCCGGACGCATGGGATTCCGATCCGGATCGGGGTGAACGGAGGCTCGCTGGAAAAGGATCTGCTGGCAAAGTACGGCGCTCCGACTGCGGAGGCACTGGCTGAGAGCGCCCGCCGGCACATTTCTCTTTTGGAGGAACTGGATTTTCATGACATTCTGATCGCCATCAAGTCCTCCCGGGTTCCGGAGATGATCCGCGCCAATGAATTGATTGCGGGGCAGTATCCGTATCCGGTGCATCTCGGCGTGACGGAGGCGGGGACGCCGCATATGGGGCTGATCAAGTCCTCTGTCGGAATCGGCGCACTGCTTTGCCGCGGCATCGGAGATACGATCCGGGTGTCCCTGACCGCTCCGCCGGAGGAAGAGGTGCGGGAGGGAAAGGCGCTTTTGCGGGCGCTCGGCATGGATTCGTCTTATCGGATGAATTTTGTTTCCTGCCCGACCTGCGGCAGAACAAGAGTGGACATTATACGGATCGCCGGTGAGGTGGAGGCACGTGCGGAGGCGGAGGGTCTGACCGGCAAGCCGCTGACGGTTGCCGTCATGGGCTGTGCTGTCAACGGTCCGGGTGAGGCACGGAATGCCGATATCGGGATTGCCGGAGGAAACGGGGAAGCGATTCTGATCCGAAAAGGGGAAATTCTGAGGAAAATTCCGGAGGACCGGATCGTGGACGAGCTTTTGGAGGAAATCCGGAAGCTGCAGTGACCGGCTGTGCGCTGCAAACGGGAGAGATGATTTGACCGGAGGCTTCTGCCCGGCTTTGGTGAACGGCGGAAATCCGGATGATGGGACGGACCGGGCGGATAGCTGCTTTCGGACACCGGAAAAAGCCGGATGCCTCCGGGCAGACGCCTTACGGGCTGTGCAGACCGCCTTCCGTTTGCGGATGACGGTCATTTTTTAAACGGGCAGCATTTCGCTTTTCGGAGTGAGGCGGCAAAAGAAAGCTCCGGCGGAGCCTTTGCGGTCCGGAGCGGGGAGAAGCGGTATTTCAGGGAAAAAACGTTACGGCTGCGCACTGCCTGCCAGACGGGAAAAAGCCGGATACTGCCGCGCGGACTGCGGAAACAGAACGGCGGAAGGATGTGCGGGCAGGGCTGTGCGGATGAAAGCACTGCCCGGGACAGAACGATGCTCTTTTGCGGCTTCCGTTTTGGAATGCCGTAAAATGCGGTGAGAGGAACAACGATATGGGAAAGACGTTTTTGGAAATCTTTTATAAATATCATCCCTCGGAGCAGCGGTTTGCCGCCGTTCTGGAGCGGGCGTCCGATATCAGGATCAAGGCAGACAGGGAGCTGCGCATGATAGAGGTCTCCGCCGCGTTTGATTATACGGTGCCGAAGGAGCTTTTGTATGCCGTGGAGGCGGATATCGAGAAGCAGTATGAGCTTCGTTCCATGCGGATTTTGCCGCGGTATCCGGCAGAATGCTTTTCCGAGGAATATCTTCCGCAGGTGCTTTCGGAGCTTCAGCGTACGGGTGCCGTCTCCCGCGGCTTTTTCAACGACTACCGACTCCTTCTGGATGGGGACTGCATCACGGTGGAGATTTCCTTCTCCAACGGCGGCATTGAGCTTTTGTACAGCGCGGAAACACCGCAGCTGATGGAACAGATCATCAAGCGGGAATTCGGGCTTTCCTTTCATGTCACGATCCGGCAGACAGAGGATTATTCCTTTGATTATGAATCGTATCTGCGCGATCAGGAGCGGTCACTCCGCTCCTCTCTGCCAAAGACGCCGGAGCCGCAGGCGGGCGGGAAGCCGCATGCTTCCGCCGAGGAGGAGGTCAAAGAGGATCGGCAGCAGCTTGTGCATGTTGCATCATTTTTCGGGAATGACCCGATCGAGGCGGAGCCTTTGACGGATACCTCCTACAGGATCGGCAATATGATGTTCGACATTGCAGATGCACAGCTTTTGTGGGGGAGTGAGTTTCCGATCAACCCGACGCCGATCCGGAATCTGAATGCGGCGCGGCGCGGCGTATGCGTGCTCGGAGAGATCTATTGCATAGAGTCGAAGCAGAACCGCAAGGGAGACAAAACCATCCTGAATTTCTGTATAACAGACGACGATGCCTCCATTTCGGTCAAGTATATCGGGGAAAACGATGCGGCAGAGCCGTTTGTCAAGGCACTGAAGGAGGGCATGACGGTCGCACTGCTCGGCAATGTCAAAATGGATACCTTTGACGGGGAGTTTGCGATATCTCCTGCTGCACTTTTCAGGATCAAGCGGCTGAAGCGGTCCGACCGCGCGCCGCGGAAGCGAGTGGAGCTGCATCTGCATACGCAGATGTCCACAATGGATGCCCTGATCCCGCCGGACGTCGCGGTTGAGGTTGCGCATGACTGGGGGCATCCAGCCGTGGCAATTACCGACCACGGCAACGTGCAGGGGTACATGCAGGCAATGCTGGCTGCCGAAAAGCTGGATCAGAAGGTGATCTACGGCATGGAGGCATACTTCGTGGACGACACGGCGCGCGCCGTGTACGGCGGAGCGGACGCGGGATGGGACGCGGAGTTTGTGGTGTTCGACATCGAAACGACCGGACTTTCCGCTCTGAACAACCGGATCATTGAGATCGGAGCCGTTCTGGTGCAGGGCGGCGAGGTGAAGGAGGTTTTTGATACCTTTGTCGATCCGGGAGAGCCGATCCCGGAAAATATCACCGCGCTGACCCACATCACAAACGAGATGGTGGCAGGCGCCCCCGGGCAGCGGGAGGCGGTGGAAGCCTTTTTGCGGTTCGCCGGGGACCGGATTCTGATCGCGCACAACGCCGGATTTGATACCGGCTTTATCCGTCATGTCTGTGAAATGAACGGACTGCCCTTTGACAATACCTTCATGGATACCGTTGCCATGTCCCGGTACCTGAACCAGGACCTGAAAAAGCATACGCTGGATGCTGTCGCCGACTATTTCGGTCTGGGAGATTTTAACCATCACCGCGCATCGGACGATGCCGAAATGCTGGCGCAGATCTTTTTCTGCATGGTGGACAAGCTGCAAAAGCTCGGTTTGCGGACGATCTCCGCGATGAACCGGGAAATGTCCGACAAGGTGGACCCGCTGAAGCTGAAGACCCATCATATGATCATTCTGGTGAAGAACAAGACGGGGCTGAAGAATCTGTACAAGCTCGTTTCCTTCAGCTATCTGCAATACTACCGGCGGTTTCCGCGCATTCCGAAAACCGTTCTGGACAATTATCGTGAGGGGCTTATCATCGGCTCTGCATGCTCAGAGGGGCAGCTGTTCGATGCGGTGCTTTCCGGAAAGTCCCACGCGGAGCTTGTGGATATTGCGAATTATTACGATTACATTGAAATTCAGCCGATCTGCAACAACCGGTATCTGATTGCCAAGGGCTCTGTGGCGGATGACGAGGGACTGCGCGATCTGAACAGACGTCTGATCGCACTGGCGGATGAGCTTCACAAGCCGGTCTGTGCGACCTGTGATGCACACTTTCTGGAAAGGACCGATGAGCTTTACCGCAAGGTAATCCTCAGCGGGATGAAGTATCAGGACGCCGATAAGGATGTCGGTATTTACTTCCGGACAACGGAGGAGATGCTGGAGGAGTTTTCTTATCTCGGAGAGGAGAAGGCGCGCGAGGTCGTCATCGACAACACCAACCGGATTGCGGATCAGATTGAAAAGGATATCCGTCCGTTTCCGAAGGGAACCTTCACGCCGAAGATGGAGGGCGCAGAGGAGGATTTGCAGAGGATCTGCTATGAGCATGCGGAAAAGCAGTACGGAAAGCCGCTGCCCGAGATTGTTCTGAAGCGGCTGGATAAGGAGCTGACCTCCATCATCGAGCACGGCTTTGCCGTTTTGTATATGATCGCGCAGAAGCTGGTGTGGTATTCCGAAAGTCAGGGGTATCTTGTCGGCTCCAGAGGCTCGGTCGGCTCCTCCTTTGTCGCGTCCTGCGCCGGGATTTCAGAGGTGAATCCGCTGCCGCCGCACTATTATTGTCCGAAATGCCGGTATTCCGAGTTCATTACCGACGGCTCATACGGCTCCGGATTTGATCTGCCGGATAAGAATTGTCCGGTGTGCGGGGAAAAAATGAAGGCGGACGGACACGACATCCCGTTTGAAACATTTTTGGGCTTTTACGGAGACAAATCGCCGGATATTGATTTGAATTTCTCCGGAGAGGTGCAGGGAAAGGTACATAAGTACACCGAAACGCTGTTCGGAGCGGAAAACGTGTTCCGTGCCGGAACCATCGGCGGCGTGGCGGACAAGACAGCCTACGGCTATGCGATGCACTATACGGAGGAACGCGGCATTTCGGTCAACAAGGCGGAGATGAACCGGATCGTGAGGCATTGCGTCGGGGTCAAGCGGACGACGGGACAGCATCCGGGCGGAATCGTTGTGGTACCGCGTGAATATGAGATTTACGACTTTTGTCCGGTGCAGCATCCGGCGGATGACCCGAATTCCGATATTGTCACAACGCACTTTACATTTGAATATCTGCACGACACCCTTCTGAAGCTGGACGAGCTGGGACACGATATTCCGACAAAATATAAATGGCTGGAGCGCTATTCGGGGACCTCGGTGATGGATGTACCGATGAACGATAAGTCCATTTACGATTTGTTCCTGTCAACGCGGTCGATCGGCGTGAAGCCGGAGGACATCGATTCCAACCTCGGCACCTACGGCATTCCGGAGTTCGGTACGCGCTTTGCCATTAAGATGCTGGAGGAGGCAAAGCCCCGCTCCTTTGCGGATCTTTTGCAGATCTCGGGTCTGTCGCACGGAACCGATGTCTGGACCGGCAACGCACAGGAGCTGATCCGGCAGGGAATCTGCAACATTTCGCAGGTAATCGGCTGCCGTGACAACATCATGAACGACCTGATCCGGTACGGGGTCGATAAGGCGCTTTCCTTCAAGATCATGGAAAAGGTGCGGAAGGGAAAGGGTTTGACACCTGAGTGGGAGGAGGAAATGCGCAAACACGATGTGCCGGACTGGTATATCGCCTCCTGCAAAAAGATCAAATATATGTTCCCGAAGGCGCATGCCGCAGCGTATGTTATGTCCGCAATCCGGCTCGGTTGGTATAAAATCCATATGCCGCTTGTCTTTTATGCGGCATATCTGACTGCTGCGCCGGGCGGATTTGATGCGGAGACCGTGATGGGAGGCAGAAAACGGATCCGGGAAAAAATCGATGAGATTAATGCCAATAAGGATGCCACTCCGAACGAAAAAAGCCTGATTCCGACGCTGCTTCTTGTCAATGAGGCGATTGCACGCGGCATTCGGTTTCTGCCGGTCAGCTTTTTTAGGTCTGATGCATTCAAATTTTTGCCGGAGGGAGATGCGATCCGGTGTCCCTTTAACTCACTGGGCGGCGTCGGGGATACGGCGGCGCAGAAGATCCAGGAGGTGCGGGAAAACAACGATATTTTCTCCGTGGAGGAGCTTCGCGAAAAGGCGCAGGTCTCAAAGACGGTTATCACGATCCTGCAGAATGCGGGTGCGCTTGACGGTCTGAGCGAAACCAACCAGATTACGTTTGATTTTTCGTGAGAGAGCTATGCTCCCGGGCTTGGGCGGGACGGCGGCGGTCCGAGTGCCGCTCCGACCCGTCCCCGGATGCCGGTTTTGCCGCGTGCGGCAGCAAAGCCGGAGCATCGTTTTTTGCCGCGTGCCGGAACAGGGACCGGAGATGCGCGGAGAAGCTCTGTGCGCCGTACCAAAGCCGCTTGGGAAAGCTTTGCCGAAGCCGCCCGGAGCATGCCAGCCTGCTGTATGCCGGCAGGGGCTTCGGAAGCATTCTGCGCATTCCGTGCGCACGATTTCACGCATATTGCGGAACAGGCAGCCATGCCCGGAGGTTTTCACTTCCCCGGATGGCTGCCTGCTTTTTAAATTGTCAGTGCGTGTCCCATGCTTTTCTGCGGGGCTTTCAGAAGGTGCCGCAGATCAGAAATGCTTTCGGATATGCGCGAGCGCGCCCTTTTCCAGTCTGGAAACCTGTGCCTGCGAGATTCCGATCTCTTCTGCAATCTCTGTCTGCGTTTTGCCGCGGTAAAACCGCATGGTGATGATTTTTCGCTCTCTGTCGCTGAGATGCCGCATGGCATCGCGCAGCGCGATATCCTCCAGCCAGTTTTCCTCGGTGTTTCCGGTGTCTCCGATCTGGTCCATGACAAAAACGGAATCGGCACCTCCGCCATCGCCGTATACCGGGTCAAACAGAGAAACCGGCTCTGCAATGGCTTCCAGTGCCTGTACAATATCCTCCTCCCGGCAGGGGTAATCCTGCTCGTTCATATGCCTGGCAATTTCGGCGGTGGAGGGCTCCCGGTTCAGCCTGCGGGACAGCTCCTCCCTTGCGGTCAGCGCCCGGTATGCCATGTCGCGGACCGAGCGGCTGACCCGGATCTGATTGTTGTCCCTCAGATACCGTTTGACCTCGCCCGCGATCATCGGGACGGCATAGGTGGAAAATTTAACGTCCAGATCTGTATTGAAATGATCGACTGCCTTGATCAGCCCGATACAGCCTACCTGAAATAAGTCGTCGGCATTTTCGTTTCTGCCGGTATAACGCTGGATAATGGACAAAACCAGACGCAGATTCCCCGCAATCAGCTTTCGGCGCGCCTCGGTGTTGCCCTCGCGTGCCGCCAGAAGCAGGGTGCGTTTTTCCTGGTCAGTCAATGTGGGAAGCCGTGCGGTGTTGACACCGCAGATTTCCACCTTGCTGTAGTACATGAATGTGCGTTCTCCTTTACCTTTGAGAATGCTTATATCGGAAAAAATCACATCCGGTGTGATGACATCCGGAATACGGTCGTTATGCAAAGTATTGCCGGAGCTGCCGCTGATTTATGCATCCGGGGAGATTCCATTTCCTGCCTCGTTCTCATATGATGCCGGCGCCGGCGCGGAACGGGGGACGAAAAATCAGTGGAAAATGCAAGTTTTTCTGAAATTATCTTGACAAAGAGCAAAGGATTGTGTATAATATCATTCGTGATATTTTGTAATCAGATGAGGTGTTGTGGATGCTTTTGGATATAACGCCGATTTTGAACGGAGACACAACGGTTTTGCCGTTTGAGGGCGAGTATATGCCCGATGAGGAAGCGTGCCGGGATATTGTGTTTTCCAAGCCTGTTCATCTGAACGGCAGGGTTACAAACATGGCGGGATATATGAATCTGACGCTTCATGCACAGTATTCCTATGATGCGGTGTGCGCCAGATGCCTTGCCCCGATCCACAGAGACTGTGCGCTTGATCTTGAAAAGAGTGTGGCAGCCGAAGGAACGCTTGAAAACGAAGATACGGATGACTATCTGATCGCACGGGGAAAAAAGATCGATCTTTCCGAGCCCGTGACGGATATGATTTATCTGGAGCTTCCGGAAAAGCTCCTCTGCAAAGAGGATTGCGCGGGTCTTTGTCCGAAGTGCGGCAAGGATCTGAACCAAGGAGCGTGCGGCTGTGATACAAAATCGGTTGATCCGAGACTTCAGATTCTGCGTCAGCTGCTGGACGATCCGAATCATGAAAAATAAAATTTGATTTTTTATCAATTGAAGGAGGTGCTCAGGAATGGCAGTACCGAAGAGAAAAACATCGAAAGCAAGACGCGATAAAAGACGTTCCAGCGTATGGAAGCTCACGCTTCCGGGCATGACCCAGTGCTCCTGCGGCGAATATGTTCTGCTGCACAGAGTTTGCCCGAAGTGCGGGAAAAACTACAAAGGTAAGACGATCATCGACGTAAAGGAAGAGGCATAAGACCTCCTTCTTTTGCGGATTGCAGCCGGGTTCCCTTGTAAAGCCGCTCTTCTGCGGTCCGGTTTCCGGGCACAGTCCGGATGATTCCGACTTTTGAACCTCTTTTGCTAAACGGGCGCGTAAATGCTTTTTACGCGCCTTTCGATTTTAAATAGGGGATTTCTGCGCGCCTTTTTTGCGGGACGGAGCTTCTGCTTTTTGGAAAGCCTGCACGGAAAACAGGCTCGCGGGAGGAAAAACGCCGAGGATTCGGATTTCCCGGTTTGCCGGGGGCGTTCTCTGCGCGTTCGGACCGTGAAAGCCGCTTGTGCGGAGCGCGGAAAAGTGAAGAGGGATTTTGGTTTGCGGGAATTGCTGCGGTTGCCGGACCGCTCCGGAGCCGCAGACTTTCCGCACGGGCGTCGCAAAAGCAGAACGTGCCGCACTTGTCGGTCCGCTTGCGGGTGGCTGCCGTGTCTGCGACTGCGGAAAGCGCACGGGGAGGCACCGCATATGATTCTTTCGGGTTTGCGGGCTGCTTTTCTCTTGCGGGAGGAGGTTCTCCGTCTGCACGGGCGGCAGTTGGCTTCTTACGGGATGGCGCGGCTTTTTGCGGTGAAAACTGGGCTTCACAGGGAGCTGACGGAGCAGGGCGCTTTCATGGGACAATTTCTCCGGAAACGGTATAGCTTCCGGATGCGGTATGCATGATAATTTCGGAAGGGGGCGATCTGATTGGTGACCGTAAAGAGCGTAGAACCCGACTCTCTTGCGTCCCGTGCGGGGATTCGGGCGGGCGATATCCTTTTGCAGATTAACGGACACGATATCCGGGACGTTTTGGACTATCGCTTCTATCTGACCGAAAAAAAGCTTGCGCTTTTGCTGCATCGCGGTCCGGAATTGATTCAGGTATCCATCCATAAGGAAAAATACGGGGATATCGGACTGGACTTTGAGACGTATCTGATGGACCGCGAGCAGTCCTGCCGCAATAAATGCGTATTTTGCTTCATTGATCAGCTGCCGCCCGGTATGCGGAAATCGCTGTATTTTAAGGATGACGACACAAGAATGTCCTTCCTTCTCGGCAATTATGTGACGCTGACCAATCTTTCCGAGGCGGACATTCAAAGGATCGTGCAGATGAAAACCTCCCCGATCAATATTTCCGTGCATACCACGAATCCGGAGCTTCGCGTGAAGATGATGAAAAACCGCAGGGCGGGGCAGCTTCTTTCGATTATGAAGCGTTTTGCGGCTGCGGGTATCGTGATGAACTGCCAGATTGTGCTTTGCCGCGGCTTGAACGACGGGGCTGAGCTGGAGCGCTCCATGCGGGATCTGGAGGCGCTGTATCCGCATGTGCCGAGCGTTTCGGTTGTGCCGTCCGGGCTGACCGATTACCGGGAGGGGCTGTATCCGCTTGAACCCTTTTCAAGGGAGGAATGTCGGGCGGTGGTCCGGCAGGTGGAGGAATATGCCGCAGGATGCCTTCGCAGGCATCATTCGCGCATCTTTTTCGCGGCGGATGAATGGTATGTGCGGGGCAGGGTCCCGATTCCGAGGGAGAGCTATTATGAGGGCTTTCCGCAGCTTGAAAACGGAGTCGGCATGATCCGCTCCATGAAATCGGAGTTTGATCAGGCGCTGGGCGGTTTGTCGGAGTTTGATCTGCACAAAAAACGCAGATGCTCCATTGCGACCGGCTATGCTGCATATCGGTTTATCCGCGGAATGACCGAAACGCTCATGTCGTATGCGCCGGAAACGGAGGTGCAGGTGTTCAGAATCCGGAATGATTTCTTCGGACACAGGATTACGGTTGCCGGGCTGATCACCGGACAGGATCTTTGCAGACAGCTGAAGGGAAAGGACCTCGGCGAAAGGCTGTTTCTTCCTTCGGTGATGCTGCGGCGTGACGGCGATGTGTTTTTGGATGATATGACGCCGGCAGAGGTTTCGGAGGCACTTGGGGTTCCGCTGTGTTTTACGGAAAATGACGGCTTTGCATTTGTGAAACAGCTACTGTACTGAGACTTTCCGCTGCAAAATCGAAGCCATAAATAATCTGAAGCGTCTTTATCCGGCATTGGACAGTCTTCGCTGCCGGGAAGAGGCGAAGCACCTTGCAAAACCAACCCGAATCCAGCAAGAAAGGAAGCTTTCGCACATGCGGAAGCCATGGTCATAAAAATGGAAGAATTTCTGGATGTGCCGCAGGACGGAGCAGCCCGCACGGCAGGCAGAATGCCGGTTGTGGCAATCGTGGGCAGACCGAATGTGGGAAAAAGCACGCTGTTCAATAAGCTGACCGGTAAAAGGATCTCCATCGTGGAGGATACGCCGGGAGTGACGCGCGACAGAATTTATTTTGAGGCGGAGTGGAACGGCAGGGTCTTTATGCTTGTGGATACCGGCGGTATTGAACCGAAGAGCGACAGCATGATTCTGAAGCACATGCGGCTTCAGGCGCAGATTGCGATTGATACGGCAGACGTTATCATCTTCATGACGGACATACAGGCGGGCTTGACGGCGGATGACCGCGATATTGCCGTGATGCTGCAAAAGAGCGGCAAGCCGGTCGTGCCGGCAGTCAACAAATGCGACTCTGTGGGGAAGGTTCCGCTGGAGTTTTATGAATTCTATGAGCTGGGCTTTGACACGGATCCGATTCCGCTTTCTTCTGTCCACGGCAGCGGAACGGGCGATCTTTTGGATGCGGTGTTTTCCTTCCTCCCGGCAGAGTGGCAGTATGAGAACCGGGACGAGGGCGTGATCCGGGTGGCTGTGATCGGAAAGCCGAATGCCGGGAAAAGCTCGCTGGTCAACCGGATCCTCGGCGAGGACCGGATGATCGTGTCGGACGTTGCGGGGACAACGCGGGACGCGATCGATATGCCGGTGGAAAATGAATTCGGCAAATATGTGTTTATTGATACTGCAGGGATCCGGCGGCAAAGCCGCGTGGAGGACCGCGTGGAGAAATTCAGCGTACTGCGCGCCAAGCTGGCGGTGGAGCGCGCGGATGTGTGCGTGATTATGATTGACGCGTCTCAGGGCGTGACGGAGCAGGATGAAAAGATTGCCGGGATCGCGCACGAGGCAGGTAAGCCTTCGGTGATCGTGGTCAATAAGTGGGATCTGATCGAAAAGGACCATAAAACCATGCAGGCATTTACAAACGAGGTGCGGACAGCGCTTTCCTATATGCCGTATGCGCCGCTGCTCTTTATCTCCGCAAAGACGGGGCAGCGCGTGGTCAGGCTGTTCGAAACGGTCAACGGTGTGTATGAGCAGTCGGTCAGGCGCATTACGACCGGAATGCTGAACGACGTTCTCGGCGATGCGGTGACACGGGTGCAGCCTCCCTCCGACAAGGGGCGGTATCTCAAGCTGTATTACATGACGCAGCAGGGAATTCAGCCTCCTACGTTTGTGATTTTCTGTAACGATGCAAGGCTGTTTCATTTTTCTTATCAGCGGTATATCGAAAATCAGCTGCGGACGGTCTTCGGCTTTGAGGGCACGCCGATCCGGATGATCATCCGGCAGCGCGGCGACAAGGCAGAGACAGAGTAAGCCGGAGGTGGACGGAATGCAAATGACGCTGCAGGAGCTCGGTTATAAGGGCTATCTCGGCAAACTTCTGGAGTATTATGAAGTGCCGAACGGAATGCTGCTTTATATACTGGCAATTCTTCTGATGGGGGTGCTCGGTTATTTTCTGGGCAGCCTGAATTTTGGCGTAATTATTTCAAAATACAAGTACAGTGACGATGTGCGCAAGCATGGCAGCGGGAACGGCGGAACGACCAATATGATGCGGGTATACGGGAAAAAGGCAGCGCTTTTTACCCTGCTCGGCGATCTGATGAAAGCGGTCATTGCCGTACTGCTCGGCAGGCTCCTTTGCGGTGTGTACGGAGCTTATACAGCGGGGCTGTTCTGTATGATCGGGCATGCCTATCCCTGCTTTTTCGGCTTCCGGGGAGGAAAGGGAGTCGCGGTGGCTGCTGCGGTGGTGCTTTGCACGAACCCTCTGGTATTTGTCATACTTTTGATTCTGTTTGCCGTGATCGTCGGAATGACCAAATATATTTCGCTCGGTTCTATTCTGTGCATGCTGATGTATCCGGTGATTCTTTCCAATGTGCAGGCAGTGATGCATGTGGGGGATGAAAACGGAAGAAATTTAAGTGTTGTTTTTGCGTTTCTGATGGCATGTCTGGTGGTATGGCTGCACCGTTCGAATATTAAGCGGCTGCATGACCACACGGAGAACAAATTCAGCTTCCGCGGCGGGAAGAAGAAGGCGGAGGAAAAAGAAAAGGCAGTTTCTAAGGGAAAGAAGGAACAGTAATTCCGCATTTCTGCTTATGCTGCTGCGGCTTTCGGATCAGGCTTATATGCGGGAGCGAGAGACTTTTGCCGGCTGACGCCGATGACAGCGCCTGATTTTCGGAATTGTTTCCTGCGGAAGCCTCCGCCGGGGCGTATACGGTTCGGCTTCTGCTTTGCGGGGCTGCGGCTTTGGCATTGACATGTACCGGAGCCCTTTCGGAGCTGTCAAGCCGAGGCTCCCGTGCCTGCGGCAGGGTTGGGGGGCTGCCGCATGGCATATGCCGGATTGACCTGCGCTGCCAGTCGGCAGCTTCCTCACGGCTGCTGAGGCTTTCCGGAACGAGGCATGTTTGGGAAGGGTACGATGCAAAAGTTTTTCAAAAAAAGAAAGAAGTGAGAAAAAGGTATTGACAAATATGGCGCGGTGTGGTATAATCTAATTCGTTCGAAAGAACTGTAAGAGGGAGCATAGCTCAGCTGGGAGAGCATCTGCCTTACAAGCAGAGGGTCACAGGTTCGAGTCCTGTTGTTCCCACCATAGAAACGGCCCGGTAGTTCAGCCGGTTAGAACGCTAGCCTGTCACGCTAGAGGTCATGGGTTCGAGTCCCATTCGGGTCGCCAATAAGCCTTTGTAGCTCAGTCGGTAGAGCAGAGGACTGAAAATCCTCGTGTCGTTGGTTCGATTCCGACCGAAGGCACCAGGCTTTCGGCAATCGCCGGAGGCAATGCGGATTTAGCTCATTTGGTAGAGCGCGACCTTGCCAAGGTCGAGGTGGCGGGTTCGAGCCCCGTAATCCGCTCCAATCCAACCATTGCGGTTGGATACGGCGACATAGCCAAGCGGTAAGGCAGAGGTCTGCAAAACCTTTATCCCCGGTCCGATTCCGGGTGTCGCCTCCAAAAAGAACGGATGCCCGAATGGGCGTCCGTTCTTTTTCGTGGGCATCAACGAAGCTGCCGCGTTCACCGCATCTGCGCGGTGAACCGGTTCGAACCCCTGCCGGAGCGAAGCGGAGGGCGGATTCCGGGTGTCGCCTCCGGAAGAGAGCATCTCAAGGGGTGTTCTTTTGTTTTTTTGAAGAGCATAATTGTCCTGCGCCAAGCCGAAAGGATTTTTTTCGGAAAACGAGTCAAGGTTTTTTCGGTTCACGGCGTTCAGGCAAGTCCGGCTTTTCCTCATATCCGTTGATTGCCATTTGGCAGAGGCAAACGCTCATATTTTCGATACTAAGCTGCATCATCTTCGCCTGTATCAAGCCGGGTTCTTTTTCATCTACGAAGAATCTGACCCTTATCGGACCGCCTTTGATTCCTGTTGTCCGGCATAGATGTTATTCTGCTCCTGTTCACTTATCTCCCGTCTGTAGTGAAATACTTTACTGTGTCTGTTGGATTCTGCAATTCGGTTTTGAAAAATTCCGGATACATCTTAATGTCCTCATCGAGTGCAACCCACACCAAGTGTTCTTTGCCGGTATCCTCCATGAAGCTTTCCCTGATCGGGGCAAAGGTATCCGGTACTTTCATATAGAAGAAAAACGAGATTTCATAAATCAGCTTGTTCCGATTGGAAGGCGCATCGCCATAGAAATAGTTTTCATGCACAAAGCCAAGGCGGTCAATTTCCATCTTGACGCCTGTTTCTTCAAGCACTTCACGAACAACAGCCTCTTCTGCTGTTTCACCGAATTTTAACCTGCCTCCAACAGAGTAGAGATAGTTTCTGCCATTGCCAGCCATCAAAAGCTTCCCGTCTTTCATGATGATCGCACCGGCACGAATATTCAAAATCCCATCGTCACAGACTACGCACATATCTTTGTCCATTGTTTTTTCTCCGTTTCGTTCAGTAGTTTTCCTGCTTCTGCTCCCTCGGCGGGTACAGTCAATGTCGATCATACTCCATCGCTGAGCTTTCGCTCCAAGCAGCCAATATCCGAATGGAGCGCACAAACGATCCACTTTTTCATCTGCCGTATTTCCTATTTGTTTGTGTGTACATACATTATACTACAGAAATCATTCGGGTTTCAATAGGCGTGCCGGAAGTTATCGCCATGAAGCGGCATCGTTTTGTGCCTGAAATCTGATTTTTTGATTCGTACAGTGCCAATAAATGCTCACCGATTGGCTTTACGGTTTTGCAGGGCAATTCACGCAACTATAAATATACTCACTCCCCAACGAGAGCGGTGTTTACTCCGCAGCGATTTGCTGTTTTACAAAAGAGCCGCACAAAGGCGATAACGATTTCACCTATATCAAAATGGACAAAAGCACGGACGAAAATGTTCGGATTTTGCGCTTTTCGGCTTGATATTTTGAATTAACTATTGAAAAACGGAACTGCATATGCTATAATATGACCGAATAGACAATAGCGGTCATATTTTGCGTGAGGACATGGATTTGCATTTTTCCGGTTTTGAAATCGGGCGGATTTACAGGGCGCTGCTTGCAGAAGCACGGCACCGCAGTGTGATCTTGGGAATGCGCTCCCGTTGACCGGTTAATGCAGGCTGCAGGAAGTATAAAGGTCCCTTTTATAAATCTTTTGACTCCAAGGAGCTGCTGTTTTTCACAGCGCTTGAAAATATTCATGCCCGGCTCTGTGAGGCTGTCGATTTGGCGATTTGCGAAAGTGCCGCTTTGCCCGCCGGCAGAGTGTGCAGCGAAGGCAATTCCCGCCGTTTGCAAGCGCATGTCGGATACGGGCGTGATGGTCTTTATCGGAAACGATATGGTATTGATTCTGTAAAGATTTCCCGAAAATATCAGCCCGGAGCACTATCACGGATGAAACCCGCATGAGTACCTTGCCTGAAGAAAATGCGCTCGGCTCCGGAGGCGGCGCAGAATCGGCAGCCGCTGCGGTGCGGGGCTGATTTTAACGATCTCCCGTATAGAGCGGTGCGGTTCATCGCAGAGGCTAACCTGTTGGTGCGCGGCACTGTACGGAACTGTTTTCATAAAAGCGGAAGCTGCCGCAGGGCGGCTTTTCAAAAGCGTTGCGGTTAGCGTGCACTAACCGGAAAGGGGACGGAAAAGATGGATATTAAGGACCTGAAAGCTTACAAAAGAGACGCCCTGCTCGGCGCGCTCGGGGCATTTCTGATGCTCATCGGCGATCTCTGCCTGAGCGTAATCCCGGCAAGCCAAAGTGACAGCGGACTGTTTTTGAGAGAAGCATACCTGAACGGGACGTGGGAAGCGTGGAGGCTTCCGCTGTTGGTTGCAGCCGGACTTCCCGGCATGGCGCTCGGCTTTTTCACCGTGCGCGTATCGTATCGGCAGATACTGCCGCAGTACCGCAAGACCCGTGCGGCGCTTCTTACGGGCGGCGTGATCTACATAGCCACAGCCGGGGTGCTGCACCTGTTTATCGGCAGCCTTGCCGATTGGACGACTACGCTCTCGCCGCTTTTTGGTCGTGAAAATACAGCGGCACTGATACAGGCGCAGTACGGACGCCTGATGCCCGCCATGTACTTTGCCTATGCGGGAATGATTCTGCTGATTCTCGCAAGCGCCTTTGCGGTGCTGACAAAAAAGACGGTTTTGCCGCGAGGGATATTTGCGTTCCACATGCTCATTTTTCAGCTTGTGTTTGTGCTGATTCCCGATATCCGGCAGGCGCTCGGAGCAGATATTTCTACTTGGGATTTCGTCCTGAGTCAAGGCTCCGGCAATGCGGCGCTGTGTATCTGGATGCTTGTGAATGCTGCGGCAGCCAAGCCTTCGGTGCAAAACCGCAGAGCCGTCTGCATCGATGAAAACGCCGCATGAGATTGCCGTGACTTCCACAATACTTGAAAGCACCTTAAGGAGACAATATAAATGTCATTTTTTGAAAATACCCGCAAGCCGGTGGGGTTTGGGGGAAAAGTGATGGTTTCCATGATGAATCTTGGTCACCGTGCATTGGCGGACTGGGGATTCCGTTTTCTGCAGGCAGAAGAAAACGCAACAGTTTTGGACTGCGGCTGTGGCGGCGGGGCGAATATCAAAAGGCTGTTGAAGTTGTGTCCGAAAGGCACTGTGTGGGGGATCGACTATTCCCCTGTCAGCGTTGAAAAATCAAAGAGGGTCAACAAATCCGCCGTTGCGAGGGGACGCTGTGATGTGCTGTGCGCGAGCGTGGCGGAGCTGCCGTTTGAATCGGAGCAGTTCGATCTGGTCACGGCGTTTGAGACGGTCTATTTTTGGTCCGACCTGCCGCTGTGCTTTTGCGAAGTCGGACGGGTGCTGAAGAGCGGCGGAACCATTCTCATCTGCAACGAGAGCAACGGCGACACGGACAAGGATGAGAAGTGGACGGAAATCATCGGCGGCATGACCATCTATAAAGACACAGAGCTGAAGGCGTATCTGGAGCAGGCGGGCTTTCACGATGTTCAGATACACAAAAAGAAAAGTTGGCTATGCGTCACGGCGCGGAAATGAGAGGGCTAAATCATGAGCATTTTTGCATCCATCCTGCGCACGGCGTACAAGCTCTCCGGCGCAAAAAAGGCGTTTACCTTGCCGGAGGATGCACTGCGAAAGGAAATTGAAAAGCAGAACCGGCATCGTGGCGTTTTTACGCCCACCGACCGCAAGGCATATTATGAAACGATCGTGGTAAACGGCTTTCCCTGCCTGATCGTGCGAGAGCATCCGAAGCCGTCCGAGCGCGCTATTCTTTATTTTTTCGGCGGCGGCATGGTGATCGGACCGGACAGAGGCGACCTGCCTGTGATGCGTAAGCTGTGCCGCGAGACGGGCTGTGATGTGTGGTTCCCATTTTATCCGCTCTGCATGGAGCATTGTATTACCGAGACCTACGCGATGGTGTACGAATGTTACCGGAAAATGATTGGGCTGTATGGCGGCGGAAATGTCAGTACCTGCGGCTTTTCCTCCGGCGGTGCGCTGGCTCTGGGGATCGCGGCGCACAACAACGCGCAGCCCGAGCCGCTGCCGCAGCCGAGGCACATCGTCGCTGTATCTCCCGGCGAGGTGCCGTGGAACGATGCAGAAAAGGTGCGGATGCAGGCACTCAATAAACGGGACGTTTCCGTCGACTACGCCTTTATGGTGACGGTGGAGAAGTTCATGCGGCATGGCTGTGAGAATGTGCCGGACTATATGCTCTCCGGCTCCCGTGGAGATTTTAGCGGCGTAGGCGATATCCACTTCTTCTATTCTGCCGACGAAGTGCTCTACGGTGCTTTGCCCGATTTTGAAAACGCCTGCAACCGGGTGAATGTTCCGTACACCGCTTTTGCCCGTCCGAAGATGGTTCACTGCTACTGTATGCTGCCATACTTCAAAGAAGCGCGTGAGGACTTTGCCAAAATCACGGAGATTTTGAAGAAATGAGATTGGAGCAAGGCTATGAAATACTTTGAATTCGGCACGGAGAATCCGGAGCTTATGGTCATGCTCCACGGCGGCGGCACAAGCTATTTCGGTATGCTGCCGACAGCGAAAGAAATGGCGAAGGTCTATCATGTGGTGCTTGTTGCTTACGATGGCTTCAACCCCGACGAGCCGGAAACGGAATTCGTATCGCCAATGGACGAGGCAAAACGGCTCGGCGATTATATCGCGGCGCACTATGGCGGCAAGATCGACATTCTCTACGGCATTTCCTACGGATGCCGCGTTCTGATGGAAGTCCTCGCGGACAAGCGTCTGACGATCACAACAACGATTGCCGACGGTATGGGGCTACGGGATTATCCCAACATCAAGAGCAAGTGGGGCAAGGATGTTTATTGTTTCTTCTTTACGGGTTTGTTTTATGCAATCATGGGGCATCCGGGACCGAAGAGAAAGAAATTTCTCGCAAAGGTCACCGGTCGGACGCTTGAAGAAGCCGACCGTATCCTTTACGGCATGGCGACATGGCGCAGCTGGAAGAACCAGGACTACGATCTGATCGGCAAAAAGACCGACTATTCCTTGTTGAAAGAACCGATATGTTCCTCTGGTACGGGATCAGGGGCAGCGTGGACAAAAAGCTGTCGGCTGGACTTGAGGCTCTGAAGAAAACCGGGTATCCGTTTGAAACAAAGATTTTTACGGATCTGGGTCATGGTGGTCTTGCCGGTGAGCATCCGGAAGAGTTTTTACAAGAAGTTCAGGCGGCGCGCCTACACTCTTTGGAGCGATGACAGAGAGTAATCTGGGAAAATAACGCCGCAAAAAGCAGGAGGAGCGGATGGTATGAGAGTTTTGGAATACGGAAAAGAACATGAAAAGACGCTGCTGTTTCTGCCGTGCACGGCGGAACCGGAGTGGGCGTTCACCGACTCGGTTAATTTGCTTTCGCAGGATTATCATGTGATGCAGATCGTCTATGATGGCCACGGCGAAACGGGAGAGGATTTTGTCTCCGTAGAAACGACGGTGGATGAGATAACGGATTGGCTGCGTACGCACGGTACCACTCGCCTTGATGCGGCTTACGGCTGTTCACTTGGGGGCGCGTGCCTGACACGCTTTCTTGCGCTTGGGATAATTTCTGTTGGACGTGCCATTATTGATGCGGGTATCACACCATATCAGATGCCGCTGATTTTGCGCCGTCTTGCCTGTCTGCGGGATTACCTTGGCTTCAGGCTGATTGCGAAAAACCGCAAAATCCTTGAGGCAGCCTATCCGCCGGAGCGCTGGACTCTGCCGGGGCGCGACTCCGTGAAGGAATATGACGCACTGGCGGCGTATTTGAAAACCTATTCAAAACAGACCGTCCGCAATATTTTCTGGTCGGCGAATAACTATGCGCTGCCGCCGAAGCCGGCTGAAACGGGCTGTCGTATTACCTATTGGTACGGCGAAGAGGAAAAGAAGGCGCGACACGGGAATATCAACTTCATAAAGAATTATTTTTCGAATGCGCACATGAGCGTCATTCCGAAAACGGATCACGCGGAGCTTGTGATGATATATCCGCAGGAATTTTACCGATATGCGAAAAGTTTTTTGAACCCGGAGGAGTGAGCATGGAACGGAAGGAAGCCATTCGCGATGCGTACCGTCTGACAGGCAGCAATCATTTTTATGACGGAATGATTACCTGCTCCACGCCGGGCGGGAAAGCAGTGTGCCGCCTGGTGTGGGATATGAACAAGGCGGAATGTGATGCCTATCTGGAAAAGGCGTTGTCCGGTATTCCGGAGCATTTTTCCGGCAGGCTGCTGGAGGTGCCGGTCGGGACAGGCGTTCTGACCATGCCGGTCTACCGGACCCTGCCGGAGGCGGAAATTACATGCCTTGATTACTCGCCCGATATGATGGGGCAGGCAAAGGAAAAGGCAGACCGCCTGCATCTGAAAAACGTGACCTTTCAGCAGGGGGATGTAGGTGCGCTTCCCTATGAGGACGGCACATTCGACATTGTCCTGTCGCTGAACGGATTCCATGCATTTCCGGACAAGGAGGCGGCTTATAGGGAGGTTTTTCGGGTGCTGAAGCCCGGCGGGACCTTCTGCGGCTGCTTCTATGTGCAGGGAGAGCATAAGCGGACCGACCGGTTCATCCGGCTTTACGAAAAGGCGGGGTTTTTCACGCCGCCCTATGAGACGGCTTCCGGTCTGAAAGCACGGCTGAAGAAGGCATATGAAGACGTTTGCACAGGAAATCTGAAAAGCATTGCATGGTTTTACTGCCGCAAAGCAAAATAGGAGGCGATGATATGTCAAGGAAAGCAACCGAATTTCAGAAAAAAGAAATGAGCAGAATGTACCGCGGCAAGGAGATTTTCAAGCCGCTGAATACCGGCTGGATCGATGAAAATGTCGCCTGCGTGCGGGAATGGGTGGCAAACATCTTCTTTTACCGTAAGGGAGATACCACAATCATGATCGATGCGGGCTACAATTACGACCGCCTTGCGGAGAAAATGGGGTGGCTCGGCATTGATCCGAAGTCCGTCCGCCACATTCTCATCACGCATCAGGACACCGACCATGTCGGCGCGGTGGAAGCTGACAGTCCCGGACTGTTCAAAAAGGCAAAGCTGTATGTCGGAGAGGTCGAGAACCGCTATCTGACCGGAGAGGTGCGCCGCAAGGTGATCTATCACCTCTACAAGCTGCCTCGGGTGACAATCAACAACCGCAGGCAGCTGCTGAAGGACGGCGAAACCCTGCGCATCGGGGACATCAAGATCAAATGCTTCCTTGTGCCGGGGCATACCTGGGGGCACATGGTCTATCTCATTGACGATAAATATCTGTTTACCGGGGACACGCTGTGGTTCGGCGCGGACGGCGGCTACAGCTTCATCTCCGCATTGGCGGAAAACAACAGGTTGGCGGTAAAGTCGCTTGCCATCCTGGAAGCGAAGCTGAAAAAGCTTGGCATCCGTCCGCTGTTCATCACCGGTCATACCGGATGGACGGACAATTTCGAATTCGCGTTTGCCCACAGGGATAAGCTCTGTTCGCCGTTTCGGAAAAGAGTCCACGACCCGAGCGCGCCATACGATGCCTATGACGAATCGGACGATACGGAGGAACATGCAAAGGGCGGCTTTCTGAAAGGCATCGGCGGATGAAGAAAAAACCGTGCCGGTCATTTTCCGGCTGCTTAGGCGGAGAAACAGCGATAAAGGAATGCGGAGGACTGACGATGTTTTGGGATAATGTCGCGTGGGTATACGATATTTTTGCAAATATCATCAACAGAAAAGCAAACAGGGCGCTGTGTGCGGCGGTAGAGCGGCTGATCTTGCCCTCCGACGATGTGCTTGAATGCGCCTGCGGCACAGGACTTTTGACCGGTGTGATCGCCCCCCGCTGCAAAAGCCTGACCGCCACCGATTTTTCCGCAAAGATGCTGAAGCGGGCGAAACAGAAATACGGAAAATACGGCAATGTCCGGTTTGATGAGGCGAATATTCTCCGTCTTCCCTATCCGGACGGGCGTTTTGATACGGTTGTTGCGGCGAATGTGATTCACCTTCTGGACGAGCCGTATCAGGCATTGCACGAGCTGGAACGCGTCTGTAAGCCCGGCGGGAAGATCATCCTTCCGACTTATATGAATCAGACGGACAGCGTCAGGACCAACGGTGTTTCGGACGCCATCGGCAGGGCAGGCGCGGACTTCAAGCGGGCATTCACGCCTGATACATACAAACAGTTTTGCTCCGATGCCGGATACCCGGATGCCGGCTACGTTTTGTGCAAGGGCAGAATTCCGTGCGCAGTAGCTGTCCTCCAAAGGAGCAGCAAGGGCAGGGGCTTATGAAAATCAAAACATTGGATGAAAGCATCATCGGGGACATCGGACACGCCTTCGGCTGCTATGATTACGGCGCGGAGCACGGACTGATCGATGCATTCCCGGGCAAAGAAGCTGTTGCGGCGTTCATTTGCGGCTATGTGCGTATGGCGCTGCAAAGCGGGATGCTGTATGCCACGGGAGAAGCCGGCGAGGGCTTCATCGCCTACAGGCTCCCCGGACAGAAAGTCAGGCTGAAAGCCGTATTGCCTTTGGTCAAGGGCTTTCTCGGCTCCATGAAGATAAAAGAGATCATCCGCTTTATGCGGATCATGTCAAGGGGCGGTCCGGGGCTCGGCAAACGGCTTGATAAGGCAAAGAAGCCGTATGTCTACGTCGGTCTGGTCTGTGTCAGAGAGCCGTATCGGGGACAGGGTTATATGCGGAGGGTTATGGAGATGGCATTTGCCGAGGGCAGCAGGCTCGGCGTGCCGGTGATTCTGGATACCGATGCCAGGTCCAAGTGTGACAAGTATGTCCATCTCGGCATGGAGCTTGCCGGAACGCGCCGTTTCGGTGAGCACGGCGTACTGTATGATTTGATAAAATATCCGGATCCGTCAGGCTCCGGGGAGAAACGGAGAGATGCAGAATGAAATACGCGGGGATGCCCATGGGGATGTGGATGCTGTTTGCCGGCTCGTTCCGGAAACAGCTCGTTGCCGTATTCGGTTATGATGCGGACACGGCAAAAGCCATCACGAAAAAAGCAAAGCCGAGGTACAGAGAGATCATCGCCGATTTGCCGGAATTTGAAAAGAGCGACCGCTTTCAGATGAATATCGTCAACTGTGCCATGCTGGGAGCGTTTATTCTCTCCATGCCGCAGCGTCCGGATGTGGAACGGCTGACGGTATATTACGCCGATGCGATGATGACAAAGCCGATGAAATGGTTCTGCCGCAAGAGCGGAAAGAATAAATTCACGGAAAAGGATATTGCCGGAATGAAGGCGACCGCCGCGCTGAAGGCTGCCGACCGCAACCCGTATTCGTGGAATATGGACTATTATGAGTATCCCGACGGCAGCGGGTATGAAGGGCGCTTTACAAAGTGCGGCATCTGTCTGCTGATGCAAAAGCTCGGTCTGTACGATCTCACCCCTGCCTTATGTCATCTTGATTACACGATGAGTGAAGCGGGCGGTGCAACGGATTTTGTGCGGGAATATACGCTTGCTTCCGGCGGACCGTACTGTGACTGCGGCTACAAGAGGAAAAACGTATGAGTGCTTTCAATGATATCGGAATTTCGTCAAGGCTTGATGTGCCGCGCATCAAAAAGCTGCTGTCGATCGGGCTGCTTGCATCCGTGCTGCATGTTGTCGGGGACATGATCCTCGGATGGGGGATGGAGGACGAGACGCTGACGGGAATTTTACGGATGCTTTCGGCATACACCGGCACATCCGACGGCGGCATCTTCGCCGCAGCGCTCCTCGGGCTGTTCGGGATGGCGCTTGAGGGGCTCTCCTATTTCGGCATTTATCGGATGATCGCGCCGTATTCGCCGAAATATGCCCACAGCTTCCGCGCAGGTATATTCGGTTATCTGATGTTCGGCGCGTGCGGATTTCATGTGCCGACCTGTGCGCTTGTGTTCCTGGCAAAGCACGCTCTTGCAGAGGAGTCTGTTCTGCGGTACGCCGCCTGCTTCATCCTGCCTGCGTTCGTGCTGTTCTGGATCTTTTTCGCTGTTCTGGAGGTTACGCAGATCAAAGCATTCGCGGGAGGGCAGACGCCTTGCCCGAAATGGGGCTGGGTATTCTCTCTGCCGATCGGTATGCTGATTGCCATGGCGCCGGGTGTGTTCGGAAACAATCCGTTTGCAAACGCGCTTTCGTGCGCATGGATCGCTTTCGGCAATCTCTGGATGTTCGGCGGATTGCTTGCTCTGTTGTGCCGTGTTCCAAAAGAGTAAAACAGATCGGGAGTGACGCTTATGCCGATTTGTCTTAGGAATACCGCTTTCTGCGGAAGATTATGCGGCTTGTCGGCTCCAAAAGGCAGATGACCGGTGCGGCGGACGAAATTTTTGCGCGGTTTCGCGGGAAGGGCGGCAGGGCACCCACAGGGAGCTTTCTTTCACATCGGGGCAGATCGACGGCGTTCCCGTGACGGTTATCACATATAAAAAGGTGCTGATGAATATCTGCGGCGGGATGCTGCAGGATCTCCGGGAAAAAGGATTACAGACTGCTTATTGAGCTTGCACGGAAAGCCGGACGCGATGTGGGGATTCCGTATGATCCGCTGTGTATGGGATTACACGCCGGATGTATCGCCTGAAAGGATCCGCGCCTCATATAAGCAGCCTGACGCAGAGTACGGAGCCGGCAATGCCGCCGTCGGCAGCTGCTCCTCCTCAGGCGGCAGCCCTGCGCTCGGACGTATATTCAAGATTAATCTTTGGGGGAGGGCATCCCGCTGCCCGAAAAGCGTTACATCTCCTCTCCCGGCACCTGCCTGTATACCGGAGAGGAAAAGGCGAAGGCACAGAAGCCTGACAATGCCGATATTGCTGCCGCGGCACAGCTTTTCGGTACAATCTGCGAGATTCTGACCCATGGCAGGGAATTGAAGGACTATACGGCGCACGCCCGGCTTGGGTTCTTGTCAGGATCTGACGGTATGCTGTCTGCCGATACGGAGGTTGCCTGCGCCGCGTGTGGCAGTCTGAAAAAAGGCTGGAGGATACGGGTGGGAAGGTGATTCTTGAGATCGGCGAGGGGGGTTCCCACGAATATCCGGTTATCGACATTGTGCGCGATGCAAAGCCGGAGCATGAGAACATGCTTCGGTATCTGCGCACGTAAAGGAGAAAAATATGATGCTGTATTCGGAAAAGTTAAAATTGTTTACGGCGGCGCATCCGTGCGAGGTTATGACTGTGGACGGCGCACAGTACCGCTATATCCTGGACGGAAAAGAGAGTGACAGAACGCTTGTATTCCTGAACGGCGGGATGAACACGCTTGAGATGTGGATGGACTATGCGGACGGTCTGTCCGGCGACTGCCGCGTGCTCCTGTTCGACTATCCGCAACAGCTGCGCACCAATCAGGAGCTTGTCACAGGAATGCACGCGTTTCTTCAGAGGCTCGGTATCGAAAAGCCGATCTTTGTCGGCGCGAGCGACGGAGGCATGGTGGCACAGATTTATGTACAGAAATATCCGGGTGAGGCGGGGGGACTGATCCTCATCTCCACCGGCGGAATGGACGCAAATACCCTGAAAAGTCTGAAAAACAAATACTTTTTTGCGCCGCTCATGCTGTGGTATATGAAGCACTGCAACTATGAAAAGCTGAAGCCGACGCTCATCAAGGCAGGCATGCGCCATATCCGCAGCGAGGGTGCGGAGGAGATTGCTTATGCACAGGATATGTTTGAAACGATCTTTAAGGATTACAAGCAGGAGAAGGATGTGCATATCTCGGGGCTTTTAGCCGACCTCATGAACCAGAGACCTGTGACCGAAGCGGATTTTGCGGCGCTTGAGGGTAAGATTCTGCTCATTCTGCCCGATCAGGATTTCTTCTCGGGAAAAATGCAGGGGGATCTTATCAAATTGATGCACGGTCCGCAGATATCCTATGTTTCGGGCGGGCATCTGTCAACAGTATTGAAAACGGATGCGTATATCAAGACGATCCGCGCGTTTCTGAACCGATAACGGAGCGGAGATATAACGAAAGAGCCTGTGCAAAATCCCAATGCGCAAAGCAGTATGAGCGCTGCCGTCGGAGGGCTGCGCAAACGAGGACCGGCACGCAGTTGTGAATGCGGGAAGGATTTCTCTGCATGCTCCGAACGCAGAGCCGCGGAAACATATGCGGAGCCGCTGGCGGTTTACACTATGGCTGCGCTGCTTGCGTCTGTCAGCAAACCACGGGAGGATACGTGAAATGAAATACAACGGCTTTTATTTCTGGATGTTCAAAGGTCCGATGAAAAAGGTCCTTGCCGAAAAATACGGCAAGGTGTATGCCTCGGAGATTATGAAAAAGAGCAAAAGGGTCTATCGGGAATTGGTTGCGAAAGCGGACGATATCGGCGGCGGCAACCCCATGGCGTACAACGAGCTGTTCGCGCTCGCCTTCGTTGCACCGTATGTGGCAAGCGAAAAGAGGATCCCGCCCAAGACCGTGCAGGAGATGATGCGGCGCTCCCTTTATCACATCAAGTGGTATTTTGCCAGAACCGACCTGAATACCGACAAGGGTAAAGCGGAGAATAAAAAGAGCATCGTGAAATATGTCAAGTGGTATACCCCGGAAAAGGAGGCAAAGTACCCGACTTCTTTCAAGGTGGATTTTGTGGGGCAGCCGTATATTCGGTGACGGTGCATCCGGTGTGCCGCTTGAAGCAGGTTTTCAGCTTGCTTTCGCTCATGCAGGCGATGCCGGCAAGGCGGGAAAGCGGAATGTCAAACGCATAATGGTCGGCAATATAGCTGATCACATTTTCAAGTCCTTCCATATCTGCTTTTGAAAGCGGGTGGACATTCTGTGCCGCCTGCTTTTTCTGATTGTCCACGACAAGAGCAATTGCCTCTGTGACCTTTGCTTCGTAAAACAGTGCGGCTGCGATTCCTTCGCCGCGATAGTTCTCTATCTCAAACAGCAGCTTTGACATGGCGGGAAAGTCCGCCGCCTGATCGACGCACTGAAATGCAGCGGAAAGGTCGAAATATTCATCCGGGTACTGCTTTTTGAGATAATCCTCATAATACGCCGGGAAAATCTCAATCCCGACCGAGTGGATCGGAATGCGCTTATGGATGATCGCCTTATAGTTCTGCTTGCCTCCGACAAAGGTCTGAATATTTCCCGCCGACAGGCGGCGGTATGGATTCAGCTCCTCGCCGGAAATGGAATCGTATCGGGTAATGCTGATGCCCTCCGGAATATCGAAATTCAGGACGAAATCGTTATGAAAATAGAAGTCGTGGATAAGTCGTGGATCTTAATATCAAAAAGCTCCTTCTGCGCATACAACCAGTAGTAACCGCCGCCAAGCTCGGGTGAAAGCGTCCAGCAGCTCCCGGCGGGGCTGAATTTTTCATGGCACGGCGCAGGAATAAAGCTGCTTTCGGTCAGCAGCGTATTATAGTAATCGGTAAGTATTTTACTGCTCATTTTCTGTCTCCTTGAAACGATTGGACTTTTGTTTGCAACGAACAGGCAAACCAAAGTGCAAACCGTTGCGAAAAATTGCGGTGTCATGTATGATATATTCAGTTAGCATCCTCTAACCGAATTGTAACAAAAAGCAGACGGAAAGTCAATCCGTTTGCCGAAAGTAAAGGAGACTATGATATGAACAAACAATCGACCGTGAAAAAGGGACTGACCGTGAAAGACCTTGTCACTGTGGGTACTTTTTCGGCACTGTTTCTTGTCTTCGCTCTTGTGGGAGGCATTTTCTTCGCGCCGAATCCGGTGCTGACGTTTTATATGCCGGTGGGCAGCGCGCTGCTCTGCGGGCCCGTGTATCTGCTTATGCTTGCCAAGGTGCAAAAGCGTTTTGCAGCTACAATCCTCGGTGCGATTCTGTGCATCATCTGGTTTGTGACCGGCATGCACTGGGCAATGGCGCTCGGATACCTCATCATGGGCATTATCGCCGACCTCGTTGCAGGCGCCGGACGGTATCAGAGCAGGAAGATTAATTCGCTATCCTACATTTTGATTTCTCTCGGCGGCACGGGATCGTATCTTGTGTTCTTTGCCAATCCGGACGGGTGGGCAAAAACCATGCTCGGAAACGGCACGGAGCAGTCCTATATTGACTCCATGCGCAATGCCGGAACGGTGTGGCTCCTGATTATAATGCTTGTCGGAACCGTTCTTGCCGCAGTCGTCAGTGCATTTGCCGGCAGCAAAATGCTCCGCAAGCAATTTGAAAAAGCCGGGATTACGAAATGAAGCTGTATCTGGACCCGCGCACAAAGCTGTTTCTTATGCTGCTCTGCGTTTTCTGTGCCATGTTTGCGCCGAATCTGTATGCTCAGTTTGCTTTGGTAACGTTTATCGGGCTGCTTTCCGCACTCTGCGGGAAATGGCGGTACGCACTGCGCGGCATTCTTGGCTATGCGCTGATCTGTGCGTTTACCGTCTGGTGTATGGGTGTGCTGACCGGCACATGGCGGACAATGTTTGCGGCTTTTCTCGGACTTATCCATAAGGTCTACGCCTGCGGAATGCTGGCGGGGCTTGTGATCGGCACAACCAAGGCCGGGGAGCTTCTCTCCGCCATGGCGCGTCTGCATATTCCGAAGAAGCTGACAATCCCGCTTGCCGTCATGCTCCGGTATCTGCCGACGATCCGTGAGGACTGGCATTTTATCAAGGACGCGATGCGTTTGCGGGATGTGTCGCCGAGCCTTTGGGGGTTTCTGAAAGCCCCCGCCGTGACGGTGAACTGTATCTATGTCCCGCTTCTGACAGCGGCAAGCAAGGCGGCAGACGAGCTTTCCATTGCCTCCGTCACGCGGGGCATTGAGAACCCCAAGCCCCGTACCTGCCTTGTGAAAATTCAGATGCAGGCTGCGGACTTTCTGGCAATGATGCTGTTTACGGCGTTTCTTGCCGCAGAGATCGTTTGGAAGGCGGTGGGCGTATGATCGAATTTAAAAATGTGTCCTTTGCCTATCCGGACAGAGCGGACGGCGGACTGAAAAATATCGACCTCACCGTTCCGGACGGGCAGTGTGTTCTGCTCTGCGGGCGCTCTGGCTGCGGGAAAACCACCTTAACGCGGTTGATAAACGGTCTGATCCCGCAATTCTTTGCGGGCGAATTAAGCGGCAAGGTTTTACTGGACGGGGAGGACCTTGCCGATCTGCCCATGTACCGCATTGCGGAAAAGGTGGGCAGCGTGTTCCAGAATCCGCGCACGCAGTTTTTCAATGTGGACACCGACAGTGAGATCGCGTTCGGGATGGAAAACGAGGCTGTCCCGCAAGATATGCTTGCATCGCGTGTCGGGGGAACCGCAAGGGCGTTACGCATCGAAAATCTCCTCGGACGCAGCATTTTCGCGCTTTCCGGCGGCGAGAAGCAGAAGATCGCCTTTGCCTCGGTCTATGCCATGAATCCGGAGATTTACCTGCTTGACGAACCGTCCTCCAATCTGGATATGGCGGCAATCAATGGGCTGCGGGAGCATTTGAAGCTGATTCGGTCGCAGGGCAACACCGTACTCATCGCGGAACACCGGCTTTATTACCTCATGGATGTGGCGGACCGTATCATTTACCTTGAAAACGGCAGAATCGCGGGTAATTTTACACCGGAGCAGTTTGCGGCGTTGTCCGCAGAAGAACGGCAGAGCATGGGGCTGCGGGCAATCGACTTGCAAGGGGAAAAACCGGTGCGATCTGCAGTGCCAAAACAACAGCCGGTGCTTGAGCTTCAAAATGTGTCGTTGGCTTACAAAAAACAACCGGTGCTGAATAATATCTCCCTGAAAGCCGCGCCCGGGGAGGTGATTGCAATTGTCGGACACAACGGCGCGGGGAAAACAACCTTTGCCCGTGCGCTCTGCGGACTGCACAGGGAAGCGTCCGGTTTGTATCTGTGGAACGGCAAGCTGCAAAAGCCCAAAGGACGCATGAAGCGCTCCTATATGGTCATGCAGGATGTGAATTATCAGCTTTTTGCCGAGAGCGTGGAGGCGGAATGCATCTTCGGCATCAGGCATCCCGACACGGAGCTTGCAAAAAGCACGCTTGAGGCGCTCGGACTTGCGCAGTTTCGCACCCGGCATCCGAATACGCTTTCGGGCGGGCAGAAGCAGCGTCTTGCGGCGGGGACCTCCATGGTCTGCGGCAAGGAGCTGCTTGTGTTCGACGAACCGACCGGCGGGCTTGACTATGACAGCATGGTGCGGCTTTCGTCACTCATCCGGCGGCTGTCCGATCTGGGCAAAGTCATTTTCATCGTCACGCACGACTACGAATTTGTCTGCCGCACCTGCGGACGCGTGCTGCACCTTGACGGAGGCGGGATGCGGGACGATCTGACCGTGACGGAAGACAGCCTGACGCGGATGAAAGAAATTTTCAATGTGGGGTGAGAAAATGCCAAAGAAAAAAGGTACGTTCGGCTGGGTTTTCACCTTTGCCGGACAGAAAAAATCGGGCTATATCGCAAGTGTGATCTTTGCCGTTATCGGCGCGGCGTTTCAGATTCTGCCGTTCTTTGTCATGGCGCAGGTGATAGGCAGGCTGCTTGCCGGAAACCGCGGCTTGTCCGGCTATCTCGCGGATTGCGCGGTTATGGCTTCATTCTGGCTTTTGCGGGTGCTGTTTCACTCACTGTCCACAGCGCAGTCCCACAAAGCGACTTTTTCCGTGCTTGGGAATATCCGAAAGCAGGGGCTTGACAAGCTCTCCCGTATGCCGCTCGGCGATGTGCAGTCCAAAGGCTCCGGGGAGCTGAAAAACATCCTCGTTGAGCGTGTGGACAGCATTGAGCCGACGCTGGCGCATGCGGTCCCGGAAATGAGCAGCAACGCAGTTGTCGTTCTGGCAACATTTATCTATCTGCTGACTCTTGATTGGCGTATGGCGCTGGCAGGTCTGATTACATTTCCGCTGGGCATGGTTTTCTTTATGCTGATGATGGCGGGGTATGCGAAAAACTATGCCCGTACCGTGGCGGCAACGACCGCCCTCAACGATACGGCAGTGGAATACATCGGCGGGATCGAGGTCATCAAGGTGTTCGGCAAGGCGAAAAGCAGCTGCGAAAAGTTCGTCGCCGCCGCGCGGGAGTGCGCCAAAAGCTATATTGATTGGATGAATAAAAGCAACTTCTTTTTCACCTTTGCCATGAACATCATGCCTGCAACGCTTTTGACCGTGCTTCCCGTCGGCGGACATCTGATGAAAAACGGTACGCTGACACCGGAGAAATTCATTCTGATCGTGATTCTGTCCATGGGACTTATTACGCCCATCATCGGATGCATGAAATTTACCGACGATCTGGCCAAGGTCGGCACGGTCATCGGTCAGGTGACGGACATTCTGACAGCCCCCGAGTTGTCCCGTCCGGAAACAGACGCAGAAGCACCGCATGGCAGCACCGTAGAGCTGCACGGTATTTGCTTCGGCTACAATGACACCGAGGTATTGCACGGCATCGACCTGACCTTCCGGGAGGGAACAGTCAACGCGCTGGTCGGTCCTTCGGGAAGCGGAAAATCCACCATTGCCAAGCTCATCGCGTCCTTTTGGGATGTGAACAGCGGCAGTATCACCGTCGGCGGCGCTGATATATGCAATATCTCGGCTGAGCATTATCACCGGCTTGTCGCTTATGTGTCACAGGATAATTTCCTGTTTGACGATACCGTGCGGGAGAACATCCGCATGGGAAAGCCGGATGCGACCGATGCCGAGGTCGAGCAGGCTGCGCGTGACTGTGGGTGCTATGACTTCATTATGGGGCTTGAAAACGGTTTTGATACGGTGGTCGGATGTGGTGGAGGACATCTGTCCGGCGGTGAAAAGCAGCGTATTTCCATCGCCCGCGCCATGCTCAAAAACGCACCCATCGTCATTCTGGATGAAGCAACAGCCTACACCGATCCGGAGAATGAAGCGATCATTCAGGAGAGTGTGGCGCGGCTCATGCGGGGTAAGACGCTGATTGTCATTGCACACAGGCTCTCCACCGTTGCAGATTCGGATCAGATCGTTGTGGTCAACAACGGTCATATTGAAGCAACGGGAACGCAGGCAGAGCTTCTGCAAACCTGTCCGCTGTATGAGGCGCTTTGGAACGCGCATACGGTATCCCGTGACGGCATGGAAGGAGGCATTGACCATGCTTGAAATTTTGCGGAAATTCTTCCGCTTCTGCGATAAACGGGAGCGCGGAGAGTTCTATTGCTCCATCGTCCTCGGTGTGGCGGCGGCGCTGTTTTCGGTGCTGAAAATTCCGGCGATCGGCGTGATGCTGCAGGCGATCCTGACCGGCGGCGTAACTGAAAAAACGATTTTGCGCTCCCTTGTGATCATGCTGGTATCCGTCGTCGGCTCATCCCTTCTCAAATACCGCGCTACCGCATTGCAGACGGACGGCGGCTACTGCACGACTGCGAACAAGCGCGTACAGATCGCCGAGCATCTGCGCTATCTGCCGATGGGCTATTTTAACGGGAACAGCCTCGGTGCAATCGCATCCGTTACCACCAACACGATGGACAACCTCTCGGGCGTATCCACCCGCGTGGTCATGCTTGTCACCGAGGGCCTTTTTTCCACGGCAGTCATGACGCTTGCGGTATTTCTGTTCGATTGCCGTGTGGGACTGTTGATCGCCTGCGGACTTGTCATTTATTATCTTGTGAACCGTGCCATGCAGGTAAAGTCCGAAAAGACGACAAGCCGCAAGCTCGCCGGTGACACGGCGGTGGTCGAGCGGGTATTGGAATACATCAAGGGGATCGCCGAGGTGAAAGCTTATTCTCTTACGGGCAAGTATAACCGCCGTTTGGACTCCGCGATTGATGAAAACGCGGACTCCAACATCGACATGGAGCTGAAGCTGCTGCCGCTTATGCTGGCACAGAATGCTGTTGCCAAGCTGATTGATGAGGGCGTTGTGGCGCTGTCGCTCATGCTCTTTACCGGCGGACAGATGGAACTGCTGAACTGCATGATGCTCTGTATTTGCTCCTTCCTGCTCACAGAAGGGTTGGAGCAGGCAGGTACGCAATCGAGCCTTTTGCGGGTGGTGGATACCTGCGTGAATCAGGCAGCGGACATTCTGAGCCTGCCCGCTATGGATATTTCCGGCGCGGTAATTGAGCCGGAGAACCATGACCTTCGTGCGGTGAATATTCGTTTCTCCTATGGCGGAAAGCCTATCATAGGCGGAATTACGCTGGACATTCCGGAAAGGTCAACGACCGCCATCGTCGGTCCCTCCGGCGGCGGCAAGACTACGCTCTGCCATCTGCTTTCCCGCTTCTGGGACGTGGACGGAGGGCGGGTCACGCTCGGCGGGCACGATGTGCGGGAGTACGATATGGACAGCCTGATGCGGAATTTCAGTTTTGTGTTTCAGAATGTCTATCTGTTCCGTGATACGATCGCAAACAATATCCGCTTCGGTCAGCCGGACGCACCGATGGAAAAGGTGGTGGATGCGGCGAAGAAAGCCCGCTGCCACGACTTTATCAGGAAGCTGCCGCGCGGCTATGAAACCGTTATCGGCGAGGCGGGCTGCACGCTTTCGGGCGGTGAGCGCCAGCGGCTCTCCATTGCCCGCGCCATGATGAAGGACGCGCCCATCATCATTCTGGACGAGGCGACCGCCAATGTCGATCCGGAGAACGAAAAGGAACTGATGGAGGCAATTGCGGAGCTGACGCATGAGAAAACCGTCATCATGATCGCTCACCGGCTGAAAACCGTGCGCCATGCGGATCAGATCCTTGTGGTGGACCGGGGGCAGATCGTTCAGCGGGGTACGCACGATGAGCTGATGGCGCAGGACGGCATTTACCGTCATTTTATCAGCGATCGGGAGCAAGCCGTGGGCTGGAAGCTGTAAGAATGATATCGCAAAAACAGCGGCAGATAGAGGGAGTATTCCTTATCTGCCGCTGCCCGCAGTTGTAGTTCAAAATTATAAACCTACAGATTGCAGAATATTTTCGGCATCTATTGACAGCCGCATCTTTTTTCATTATAATATTCAATATACATTGGTCATTATGTATCGTACGATTTACATCAGACGAAAGGATGCAGACGATGGCTCCGAAGAACAAATTCACGAAAAAAGAAATGGTGGAGGCGGCTCTGCGGATTGTGCGGACGAACGGCATTGACGGGCTGACCGCAAAAACGATGGCGGATGAGCTTGGCACCTCCACACAGCCGGTGTTTACTGCCTTTGGCTCTATGGATGCCGTCAGACAGGAAGTCTATGCCGCTGCGGTGCGTGTGTACGACGACTATGCGGATGCCGGACTGAAAGAGAAAATTCCGTTCTTTGGCGTCGGGATGCAGTATATCCGGTTTGCGCGGGAAGAGCCGGAGCTTTACCGCGTTTTATTCCTGACGCGGACGCAGAACAAGGATTACAGCGCCATGGGGTCCATGCGGCATTTGCAGGAGCTTGTCCGACCGGCGCTGATGAATGTTTACCATATCACCGCCGAAGAAGCAGATCTTTATTTCCGCGATCTGTGGCTCATCGCGCATAGCCTGTCCACATTGATCGTGACCGGCGACTGTCCCTACTCCGACCGAGAGATCGGGCAGATTCTGACGGGAGTCAGCATCAGCATCTGCAAATCGATCAAGGAAATTCCCGGCTTTGCGGCAGGGACCTTTGACCGTGATGCCGCATTCCGCACATTGATTCAAACGTAAACCGAGGCGGTCCGGGGGACGGAAAAAGAAAACCTCAAAGCAGCTTGGCTCTGCTGTCCCGAATGCGGCGGCAAAACAATAACGCGGATACGTCTGACGGTATTGAAGGGTTTTCCGCTGTTTTGTCCGAAGTGCAGATATGCCTGCGTGATTTGTTTCAAGGACGGAAAAACGGAAGAAATCAATATGCCGGGAGCTTAGACGCAGTGCAATCCGTAAAAAGCGGGTTGCGCTGCATTTTTAGCCTGCGATTACATGAGAAAACAAGTGAATCTGATTTTACAAAGACAATTTGCAGGATATCAACCGGAACGATGAAACGGAGATGGGCTTGGAAATGGGCTGATTGGCGGCATTGGGGGTTTGCCGCCGGAGAAGGCGCTTGCCCTATGGCGGCAGCGGCAAAGGACGAGACTTGGAATGGCTTGAGAAATGAAGGTGCAATGACTGTGAATGAAAACGAATTGATACGCGATTGGAAAAAGGAAGAAAGCATTGCGCATATTCACGGATGGGACTTTTCGCACATTGCGGAAAGATATACGGAAGAAAAGGACTTGCCGTGGGAGTATCGGCGTATCATTCTGGATCGCCTGAAGCCCGAAATGAAGCTGTTGGATGTCGATACCGGCGGGGGTGAATTTCTGCTCTCGCTCCGCCACCCTTATGAGAACACCGGCGCATCGGAGGCATATCCGCCGAATGCGGAGCTGTGCAAAGAAACCCTGCTCCCGCTGGGAATTGATTTTCGTACAGGCGATGGAAAAGACAATCTTCCTTTCGGGGATGCCGCATTTGATATGGTTATCAACCGACACGGAGATTTTAATGTTAAGGATATCTACCGCGTTTTGAAGGACGGCGGCACCTTCATCACGGAACAGGTCGGGGCTGAAAATGATCGTGAATTGGTGGAGCTGCTTTTGGGAAAGACGGAGCTGCCGTTCCCGGAACAATATCTTCGGATTGTGTGCCGGAAGTTTTGCGATGCAGGCTTTGCGATTCTGGACGCGCAGGAATGCTTCAGACCGATTCAATTCTATGATGTCGGTGCGCTTGTCTGGTTCGCGCGCATTATCGAATGGGAATTTCCCGGTTTCTCCGTGGAGCGCTGCAAAGACGGATTACTGCGCGCACAACATATATTGGAGCAAAACGGCTGTATCGAAGGGCGGATCCATCGGTTTTTACTGGTATGCGCAAAGTCAAAGACAGCTTTTTCCTGATCCGAAAGCCGGAGAAACACGATGCTTATGAAAAGAGATGAAACGAGATATACATCCGGATGCGCCAATCCGAATGAGTTGCCGGGCGTAAAGAAAAAATCATTTATTCTTCCATATGCCGGCGGAGAAATATGGTTTGAGCATCTGGACGGGATATATCAGTATACCGGGCTTGCCGTAGAGAAGCTGCGCAGGGATGCTGCGGCGTTTCGCCGCCCGTCCTTCCCGGCATATATTACATTTGTCCTTGACGAAACAAGGATCACGGGAGAATTGATTTCACAGATCACAGAGGCACTCATAGGGTCCGGCAAACGGTTTCTGCGTGCTGCCTTTGTGGGGGCAGACGGACTTTCCTGTAAAAAGTTAAAAAAGCTGCTGTACGGCAAAGGCTTTGCAATCAAATTTTTTGACGGCATTGAACCGGCAAAGGAGTGGATACTGGATGAACGAAATTTTTAAAAAGGAAACATGGCGGAAGAATCACCGGGAGGAATCGAAACGAAACCCTGAAATACAATTCAAAAGCCGTTAAAACGCGGAAAAGCTTTCAGAAGAATCATGGCTATCTTCTGCGGTACCGGTTTTTTCGGCTGTGACGGTCGAGACGCGTGCCGTACATCGTCTGGGACGCTGCCGCAGCGATTTTTCCGCTTCTGCTTGCCATGGAAGCGCGTCAGGACAATACCCCGAACGGGCTTGCTGCGCACGATTACAAGAAGGAATCAGGAAGAATATGATAAGATGGCATCCGGCGCGGGGAGTGGTCGTGCCGGATGCTTTTGCGGCTTTTTTGAAGTCTGTTGACAAATTCTATCAATAAAGATATAATGAAAACGGTCCATGCAAAACAAAGACTGCAAAACGTGCATTGTACAATGGCGGGGATGCTGCATATGCCGCCGAAGCCGTGATTTACGAAGGAATACATGTACAGACCGGTATCATAAAAGGGCATTGAAGCTCTGACCGCAAAAGAACACGCGGCGCCTCTTCCCGTCCGATATTCACCGTGTTCAGCAGCATGCAGGAAGCCCCGGCGGCAATCCGCTGCGGGAGATCGGAAGGATGAAATAAAAAGCATTTTAATATGTATCAAGTGCCAGATATCCGGTCGCCGGCAATACTGCCGCTAAGCAAAGCCCCCGGCACGGGATGCCGATACGGTACAGAATACTATCAAAATAAAAAATATAAGGAGAACACAAAGCTATGGAGGATTTCAAGTTTTCAACGCTGGAGTACAAGCGCCCCGACCTGGAGGCATACCGTGCGAAGCTCACCGCATGGAAGAATGCCGTTGCGCACGCAGAAAGCTATGGCGTGCTGCGAGAGCTGCTTTTTGAGATGGATCGTGAGAACTGCGCACTTTCCACGCAGTATTCTGTTGCGCACATCCGTCATACGCTTGATACGCGCGATGAATTTTATGAGGCGGAGATCAATTATCTTCAGGACACGCTGCCTACGCTCGGCGGTGCGGGGGTGGAGCTCAGCGAGGCAATTGCCGCCAGCCCCTTCCGTCCGGAGATTGAGAAGGAATTCGGCAAGCAGTATTTTGTGAGCATGGATTTGCAGAAAAAGCTGTTTTGCGAAGCCAACATCCCTTTGCGCCAGCAGGAAAGCCGCCTGACAAACGAATATCAGAAGATCATGGCTACCGCAGAAATTCCCTTCGACGGAAAGACCCTGAATCTCTATGGCGTGCAGAAATACTTTGAGCATCCCGACCGCACCATGCGGGCAGCCGCCGTTAAGGCGTACTCTAAGTTCTATGAAGACAACGAGCCGCGTCTGGAGGAGATCTGGGACGAATTGATCCGCATCCGCAATCAGATGGGCAGGAACCTCGGCTATGAGAACTATATTCCCGTGGGCTATCTGGAACAGGGACGCACGGACTACGGCGAGGGGGAGGTCGCATCCTTCCGTGAACAGGTGCGCACCTTCCTTGTGCCGCTGTGCCGGAAGCTTTATGACGCGCAGGCAAAGCGCCTCGGCATCGACCATGTCATGTACTGCGATGAAAAAATGGTGTTTCCGGACGGCAACGCCGAGCCGGCGGGCGATGATGCATTCATGGTCAAAACTGCACAGAAGATGTATCATGAGATCAGCCCGGAAACCGGCGAGTTCATTGATTTTATGATTGACCATGAGCTGATGGACCTGCAAAACAAGCCGGGCAAGGCATCCACGGGCTATATGTCGAGCCTGCCCAGTCTGAAGGCGCCCTTTGTGTTCTCCTGCTTCAACCACACAATCTTTGATATGCAGGTGCTGACGCATGAGCTGGGTCATGCCTTTGCGAGCTATACGGCGATGCGCAGTCAGCCCATTTCGGACTATTACAGTGAGCCCACGGACATTGCGGAGATCCATTCCATGTCTATGGAGCAGTTCGCCTATCCTTATGCCGAGTGGTTCTTCGGCGATCAGGCAGATAAATTCCGCTTTGCCCATTTGCAGGAGGCGCTGACCTTCGTGCCCTTCGGTGTGGCAGTGGACGAGTTCCAGCACATCTGTTATGCTCATCCCGAGCTGACGCCGAAGGAGCGGACCTATCAGTGGCATCTGCTGGAGGAAAAGTATATGCCGTGGCGCAGGTACGACAACGATCCCTTCATGGAGCGCGGCGGTTACTGGTATCACAAGCTGCACATTTACCTCTATCCCTTCTACTACATCAACTATACGCTCACGACCATGGGAGCGATGGAGTTCAAGAAGAAGTATGCCGAGGACAAGTCCGCCGCATGGCAGGACTATCTCAGACTTTGCAGGACCGGCGGCAGCCGCAGCTACCTGGAAACCCTGCGCTATGCGAATCTGGCAAATCCGTTTGAGGCAGGCTCTGTTGAGCGCGCCTGCGGCTATGCGGAGAAGATCCTGCTTGCGCAGATCGCAGAGCAGGGAAAGTAATGCATTTTCAGAACACGGTGAGCACCGCACAGGGTGCGATATTTGCCTTTATATCGCTATGGAGAGGTGATTTGCCATGATAAAGCCGGAAACAGAGCGCCTTTTCCTGCGGGAAATGATGCCGGACGATTTTGATGCACTGTATGCCGTGCTTGCCGATTCTGACATTATGCAGCACTATCCTTACACCTTTGATGCAGCGCGGGTGCGGAACTGGATCAATAAGAACAGGGAGCGCTATCGGATATTCGGATTTGGCTTGTGGGCGCTCCGCCTGAAATCCGCTGGAGAAATGATCGGCGGCTGCGGACCGATCATGCGGCGATAAATAAACTTTGTTTGAAAAAAAGAAGATCGGCAATCGTACAGACAAAAAGCTGCCCGGATTGCCGATGTTCTGTTTTTTGGAAAAAGTGCGCGGCGCACTGCATTTTGCGGATTGTTTCAGCCGTCTTTGCTGTCGCAAAGAGAAGCCTTTTTTATTTTTTCAAAGCTTTCATCGGAAAGACTGTGCTCAAGCAGGCAAGCTTCCTTTTCGGCGGTTTTTTCATCTACGCCGGCATTTACCAGCCTGTGCTTAAAAAAGCAGTGCCTTTCATATATCTTTTCTGCGATTTCCCGCCCTGTGTCGGTCAGATACAGAAATTTGTTTTCCGTGCGGAGAAATCCTCCTTCTTTCAGAAGAGAGACGGCACGGCTGACGCTCGGTTTGCTTACGCCGAGCTGTTCGGCAACGTCAATGGAGCGTGCTGCGCCCTGCTTTTTCTCAATCATCAATACCGCCTCTAGATAATCTTCTCCCGAAGCGTGCAGCTTCATGCCACCACTCCTTTTTGTAAATTTACCTGTCGGCGATTATGCCGATCAGCTCGGAAATCATGTTATTTCCGAAAAATACTCCGTCGCGGGTAAGCGTGATCCTGTCGCCGTCCGTATTCAGATATCCCGCATCGGCAAAGACGGCGAGCTTTTCGCCGAAAAGGGAAAGGAGGTCCGTGCCGAGCTGCCGCGAAAACGCACCGAGGCTGACGCTGCCCTTCTGCATGGCATAGACCAGCGAATCAAGCGCACGGTATTCGGGGCGGAGGACTCTGCCTCGCGAGCATATGTGCAGCTCCTCCGAAACATCGGGTACAGTATGCGAATTGTGATAAAAATAGTTTTCGATATTGCCGCCCGCGCCGTGACCGAGCGCAATACAGCTTCCGCCGCTGTGGCGGATTTCCATATAGTCGTAGCGGTCCCGCCCGTTCTTCACCAGCTTTGTCAGCTCCAGCATTTTGTAGCCGTGCGGCTCAAGCTTATCAAAGATCATGTCGAAAAGCTCTTTTTCGCGCCCCATATCAAGCATGTCGGCCTTTGCCTTTTTACCGAGCCGACGGTATAGCGGAGTTTTTTCATGGAGCATCAGCGAATAAAAGGATATTCCCGCAACATCAAGCCCGGATATGATTTCAAGATCGTTTGCAAGCTGCGCGTCGGTTTCCTCGGGGTAATTATAGATGAGGTCCACACTCATGTTCCGTATTCCGGCTGCTATTGCCGCCGTCACACGGGAGGCGGCAAATTCTCCGCTTCCGCGCCTGCCGAGCAGCTTTCTCGCGCCGTCGTCAAAGGTCTGTATTCCGACAGACAGCCGGTTTACGCCGCCTTCTCTGAGCACTTCAATCATCTCGTCCGAAAGACCCGTTGCCGAGGTTTCCACGCTGATCTCCGCTCCCGGCGCAATCGAAAAGCTGTTTTTCAGCTCTGCGAGCACCGCCTTCATTTGCGCGGGAGAAAGCGAGGTCGGCGTACCGCCGCCGAAATTTACGGCATCGATGGGCGCTTTCATATACGGATAGCCTTGTATCTTGTGCATTTCATCAATAAGATACCTGTGGTATTCCCGCCGCGCCAGCTCATCGGGACGGTGAAACGGGCAGAAGGAGCATATTTTATTGCAAAACGGTACATGGAGATATATCACGCGCCTGCTCCCGGGCGCTCCTCCGAGCACTGCGGGGAGATATTCCTCCCCTCCCGTGTCTGAGACATAGTGCTTTTTGAGATTACGCGAGGCATCGTGATGACTTTTATAGCGGCTTGCGAACATTATTTCCCGCTTTTGAAGGAGAAATCGGCATCGGGATAGAGGATTTCCGCAAGCTTCTGATATGCTTCCGCAAAGCGGCTGTTGGGCTTGTTGTGGAAGAGGGATTTCTCAAGATAGAATACCTTTCCGTTCTTGACGGCGTTCAGCGACTGCCATACGGGATTGCTTCCGTAGGTTTCCTCAACCTGCTGTGCTGCCGCATCGGTTCCCGCGTGGCACTGAACGATTATGATATCGGGGTTTGCCGCAAACACTGTTTCCAGATTGATTGTCAGACGCTCGGCACCGTCGGTATTCTGCCAGTCATCCACGATATTTACCGCCTTCATTGCCGTTACCATTCCGCCTACGACAGTAGACGAGGTGTTTGCCTCCAGATTGCTTGCATTTGCAAACATGCTGAATACGCGCGGAGCATTTTCATCGGGGATCTCGCAAAGGACTTCTACTACATCGTCAAGCGCTTTCATCGCTACGCTGTCCCACAGCTCCGGATTGCCTGAAAGATTGCAGAATACCTTGAACCATTTCAGGTAGTCGGAGAAATCGTCATAGCTGACGGCAATGACGGGGATATCCGCCGCCTTTGCGGGCTTTTCAATGGTGGAATATCCGCTCATTGCAGTGGAGCAGATGATAAGGTCGGGCTTCAGGGAAACGATTTTCTCCGTGTCCCACTTTTTTCCGGAGGATGAGGTGGCAACTACTGTCATGCCTTCATCGGCGGTAATGTCTCTGCCGATATATTCATTGTAAAGAGCCTGCGACGAATCGCCGCCGATGCAGCCGATGACCGAGCCGCCCGCCTCATACCAGAGCGTTGTGAAGCTGGCATAGAGATTGACCACATTGGCAGGATTCTTTTTGATTGTTATGACAGAACCGTCCGTGGAGGTTGCATCTTTAAAGGTGACGGAATCTTCATTTACGGTTACTTCGTCTGCCGCCTTGAGAAATTCCGCCTTGAAAGCGGCTTTCAGGGCATCGTTGTCCTTTTTGCCGTCATCGGACGGTGTTGTCTGACTTTCGTCCGCGGCGGAAGTGTCAGCACCGGATGTGTTGTCGGACGAATCGGGGTTTTGACCGGCGCAGGCGGTAAACACTCCCGCCAAAAGGCAGAAGCAGAGAAGCATGGCGAATAATTTTTTCATTTGGTTTTTCCTCCGTTGTGTTTGGATTCTCATTTTATATCAAAGGTGGTCCTTTGCGGAATAAAATACGGGCATTTGTGTATCGGGTCGCGGTATACTGCGGCTTCGATCTCAAAAATGTCGCGAAGATTTTTCTCGGTTACCATTTCATCGGGTGTGCCCACCGCAAAAAGTGTTCCGCTGCGTATTGCCGCAAGGTAATCCGAATAGCGTGCGGCAAGATTGATATCGTGCAGAACCATTACAATGGTGATGCCGAGCTCGCGGTTCAGACGCCGCACCAGCTCCAGCACCTCTACCTGATAGCTGACGTCAAGGTATGTTGTCGGCTCATCCAGAATAAGAATCTCCGGCTCCTGCGCAATGGTCATGGCAATCCACGCACGCTGCCTTTCACCGCCCGAAAGAGTGGCGAGAATGCGGTCTTTCAGGCGCGTAAGTCCCGTAAGCGAAAGCGCACGGTCAATGATGACTCCGTCATCTGCCGTCATGCCGCGTCCGAAACGCGAATACGGAAATCTGCCGTAAGAAACCAGCGTGCGGACATCGATGTCGGGCGGAGATTCATGTGCCTGCGAAAGATAGGCAATTTTCCGTGCAAGCTGCTTCGGCGGGTATTCGGACAGCTTTTTGTCAAGATATACGACCTCGCCCGACTGCGGCGTTACCGCCTTTGAAACGGTCTTGAGCAGGGTCGATTTTCCGCACCCGTTCTGACCGATGAGCGTCACCACCTTGCTCTGCCGGATCTCAAGAGAAAGCCCGCGGAGCACTTCTTTTTTACCGTATCCGACGGAAATGTCACGAAAACCGAAATACATACCGTTCACCCCCTCCTGCCTTCCCGCGTGCGCAGCAGATACAGAAAGAACGGCGCGCCGATAAAGGAAAGAATGATGCTGACGGGGACCTCTCCCGGCGGCAGGATGACCCTTCCCACGGTATCGCATATGCTGACAAGAGAAAATCCGAGCAAAGCCGATGCGGGAAAGAGGTATTTATAGTCCGAACCGACAAGAAGTCTTGCAATATGCGGTACGACAAGACCGACAAAGCTGATAAGTCCCGCCACGGAGATCGCTGCGCCGGCGAGAAGCGAGGATACCGCGATCAGAAAGAAGCGACAGACCTCCGTGCGCAGTCCGAGGGCGTTTGCCGTTTCATCGCCGAGCATGAGGATATTCATGCTTGCCGGCAGAAAGGCGCAGATGAAAATTCCCACTGCGGCATAGGGAAGGATCATGCGGAAGCTTTCCCAGCCTGCGCCGTTCAGTCCGCCGACAAGAAACCCCGAGGCGTTTCCGAGAGATTCGGCAAAGAAAGTCTTGATGATATCGTTGAACGCCCCGAACAGTGCCGAGACCGCCATGCCGGACAGGATCATTTTTACCGGAGAAACGCCTTTTTGATATGCCAGCGCATATATGAGCATTGTGGTGATGAATGCGCCGAATATTGAGCCGATCGGAAGCAGATAGGAATAAGCGGGGAAGGCAACGAGCGTAAGATAGCCTATGAAGCTCGCGCCGCCCGTTACGCCGATCGTTGAAGGTGACGCCATTGTATTGCGCATGACGCCCTGGAGTATGCAGCCCGACAGCGACAGACATACGCCGACGAGTCCGCCGACGAGCACGCGGGGAAACCGGAGATTCCATACGAGCAGGCGCGCCATGCTTTCGTCATCGACAAACAGCGCCTTTATGACATCGGAAACGGAGATTTTTACACTGCCGATGCCCGTGCATATGAGTACAGACAGGACGGAAAGCACACCGAATGTTGCGATGATGATCAGCCGTGAAGCTTTCCTTCCGGCGGACGGCATACCCTTTTGCGATATGGGAGATTCGGACACCTTTTTTACCTTCATGCTTTTTTCAGAAACTCCGCAACTGCCGCCCGCGCGCCATCCAGCTCTTCTGCGTTCGGATGACCGAGCGACTGCTTCTGCTTTTCAAAGCGTTCCTGCGAAAGATGACCCTTCTGTCCCTCGGGAATGCGGGTCCGCGCAAAGGTGCGGCGCAGGTCGATGCTTCCGCGGCAGAGATAATGACCGAGCAGGGTATTGTGCTCTGAGGCGAGCGCTGTGACATTTTCGCAAACCTTGGCGGCGTGCGCCGTGTCAACGGCGACCCCGAGTGAACCGATGACAACGAGCTTTTTTCCGTGCATTCTGGCAATCAGATCGATCGTATCGTCGTCTGCCGTGCCGTGATTGCACCAGTAGGAAAGCACAAAAGTATCGAATTTATCTATTACCTCATCTGTGATATAGCGGATGTTGTAGGGACCGACATGATCAGGCACCGCTTCTGCCGCAGCTGCTGCAAGCTTATAGGCGTTCCCTGTGATTGTGGAAAAAACAATCGGCACCGTGCCCGCAAGATCGGGACGGGGCTCTTTTTTATGGATCAGCGATCTGCCGAGGCTTTCTGCGTCTTCCTCTGTGCGGGCTGCGGAAAGCATCACGCATTTTGCCGCTTTGCCTACACGCATCAGACTTTCGGCAAATTCGTCCGCTTCTTCAAGGCTTCCGAAAAAAGCCGTTTTTTTGCCTTCAAGCCTTGGCAGACAGCGTGAAAATATTGCGAGGAAGTCCGTTTTTTCAAAACCGTCTGCCAATCCGAATGCTGCGGCGTCATATCCCGCGAGTACCGAGGGATCAATTGCCGCATCGAAAATATCTGCTGCGGCGCCGCCCGAAACGGCTCCTGCCGCGAGTTTTTCCGTCATTGCCGAGAGCGCCGATTTGTCCGGCGCACAAATGATAGCAAGTCTGCTCATTGTTCTGCTCCTGAATTGTATTACGGTTAGCATTGGCTAACTGCTCGTTGAAAAGATAATCCGACAGCGCAGTGCCGGGTTTTCGTTTATACGGCGTTCAGTTAGCTTTTGCTAACTGAACGGCAACAGTATATCATGTGTGGTGTGACTTGTCAAGTGTTTTTTCACTTTTGCCGATGAATTATTTTTTGCAGCTGCTGTTTGCGAGGCTTACGAAAGGGAATTGTATCCGAGCGCCATCGATTGCAGCCGTCTGTGGCATATAATGAAGTCAAAGCTGCGGTTTGAAGCGCAAAAAGCGTCGTCCCGCAGGCGCCGTGTGCGCAATCTGACGGTATTGGTAAGGCGGGTGGCGTGAGGTTCGCGGAAAACGAGGAAGAGCTGCTTGCTGCCTGATCTGTGACGGATAAGACCAAGCGGAAACGTTCAATGCAGTGCAAAGGAAATGACTTTGGGGAGATTTCCTTTGACGAAGAAGAAAAGCATTTATCCGCACTCCCGAATAAATGAAGCGCCGAAGCAATGACCAAGGGCATTGCTTGCCGGCGAAGGCGGCAACGTTTTTTTGCCTTTTGCAACAGCGATTCATTGGTGTCTTTGAGATCAATGACACCGGTTGGCGGGTCAACTGTCGATGGCAGATTCATTCTTGTTTTTTCAGAAAACGAATCTGGTCCTTTTCTGAAAAAATCCGGAAAATCCTTATACCGCAAAGGCTTTCGGCATTTCGCCCCGGTATCCTTTAAGACCGCAACGGCCCCCAAAGACCGATGTCTGTTCGGGTATCCGTTCTTTTTCGAGGATCGTAACAAAGCTGCCGCGCGTACCTGTCTGTGCGGTGAGCCGGGCTGTCCCTGCCGGAGCGGAGGACTGGTTTCGGGTATCGTCCCCAAGCGCTCCGGTCTTGAAAGATGCCGGGCAAAAGCCCGGTTTCCCAAAGCGCGGTTCCTTATCGGAGTAATCACAAACAATTGAACAGGACCAAAAAATCCCCGCCGCAGAGAAATCTGCGGCGGGGATTTCTCCGTATGAGGGTTTGTATGCGCCGACGATAGCATCAGGACAATTTTCGATCATTTTTTGTGCGTTTGTTCGTAAGCGGCTCTGTCCTGCGTTCCGAGCGCGTCCTTGAACATGACCGTTCCCTCCTCATCGGTGTCAAACGTGTATTCGACAGACCCGTGCCAGCCGTCAGACAGCGCCTCCGGCTGATACCGGCGGAACAGTCCGTCGTCGGTCGGAAAGTAACCCTTGCCGGTTCCTCTGTATTCCGTCAGCTGCCATACCGCGCATTTGCCGTCGCCGAAGGGATGCTCAAACCGCACAATGCCGACCCCGTCCGCAAACAGGTATTCGCTTCTGCCGGAGAAGTAGCTCCAGGACTCATAATGATAATCAAAGCCGATGCGCAGGCAGTTTTCAAATGTTCCGGCAGGTGTTATGACCGTTTCACCGCCCGTGACACTGAAATCCTTCGTGACGTAGTTGCCTGCCTTTCTCTCATCCGCATGATAGCCGTCCGTCCATTCGTCGGACCACAGACAGCCTGCCGCATCCTGCAAAATACTGAGGAAGAAGCTGTAAAGCACCTTGTATCCGTCACAGTCCGTGCCGCAAGACATGTCCTTCCATTCAAAGCTGTGCTGGCGGCGGTCGTCACAGCTGATTCTGCCGTCCGCCTTCTGAATCCTGTCGTATTCAAAGAAATTCCATCTGCCCTTTTCCGTATAGTCCGGATTGCTGTCGGGATCGGTCTCAAAAATGCGGCGCATCACTCTGTTTGCCACAGTCGTATGCAGCTTTTGACGCTTCGTTGCGGCAAGCTCCTCGGCACGCTTCATCGCGCCGCTCACATCGCAGAGGATCTCTGTATCAGGCGCTGTTTCCTTGTAATAGCCGTACCTCGCTTCAGCCATTTTGCCTTCCCACGTGTCATAATAGCCCTTTGAAGCCATAAAGTTCATGGCAGAAAGCGTGACGGAGCCGTCGTCGCAGGCGGTGACCTCAAAAATATTCTCTCTTTCTCTTCTTATATCGACGGTTTCGGGGGTGGCAAGCGCATATTCCCAACGGTTGCCTGCGGCAAACGGAAGGAGTCCGTCCGTGCCGTTTGTCTGATACGCCGAAAGCACCCATTCGTGCGTGTTCCCGAAGCGCGTTGTGATCTGGCGGACGATACCGATTCCGCCGCAGAGCCATGTTTCGCAATGGGTGAGCTCGGAATATTCGCCGTCCAGAACATACACGGAGCAGTTTTCGAAATGACCCGCAGGCGTGTCGCACACGCCGCTGTTTTTGAGATATGTAAGCGTTATTTTTCCGTCAGACGATGTGACCGTATCGCCGGGCTTCATTTTTTTGTCCAATATGATATTGTCACAGCGGGACATGTTCCAAAAAAGTCCGGCGTCCGCCATATCCGGAGAAAAGCCGTACCCGGGCTGTGTCCAGAAATAAAGCTTACTGCCGATCCTTTTGTAAACCTCGCCGGTGACAGCGGTCTGGAAGCGGATGACCCCTGGGTCCTTTGCTGCCGCGATCGAGCGCTTCTCTCCTTCGATGGCAGACTTTGCGTTGGCGTAATAGACGTCCGACGGCGCGAGAAGCTTCATGACCTGCTCAAAGCATCGGACGGCTTCCTCAGCTTCTTCCTTCAGGCGGTAGGCATATCCGAGCCAGAACCAGACGTATGCCAGCGTTTTCGGATAGCCGTTTTCGCGGTAATAGGGGATCTGCGTTTCACGCATGAATCTGATCCGTTCATCGCCGGAAAATTTGTCATGCTCCATGCCCGCGATCACAGCCATTACATCATCGTTATGACCTGCCTCCGCGGCTTTTTTGATTCTTTCGAACACCTCGTTATTCTTTTCGCCGGGAAGCCACCAGCAGCCCCGCAGAAGGGTATCGGCAAGCATAGCGTTCTTTTCCTTTGACTCTTCCAGCGCTTCGACATTGGCAAGAACCGCACGGTATTCCTCTTCAAAGCCGCTTTTGTCGTTTTTGAGCTGCCAGAGCTTCAGTGCCTCTACCTGACGCATGACGCGGGAGACGAGGCTTTCGTTTTCGTTGTAGGTCTTTTCCATTATTCCGTAGCCCTTTCTCAGTTGTTTTCGCCCCTCTGAAAGACGCCATTTGACCGTACCGACCGGCACGGACAGCATTTCGGCTATTTCCGCAACGGATTTGTCTTCAAAGTAATGAAGTCGGATTGTTTCCCGTATTTTCTCGCTGAGCGAATCGACCGCCCTGTGAATGTCCGCATTTTCGTCATCGTCGGAAAAAGCCTCTTTCTCCGAAGGCTCAAAGCCGTCAAGTGCATCCAGGCTGATATCGGGTATCGCCGCACGGTAATGCCGCGTAAGCGTTCTCGCACAGTTTTTGGCAAACGCACAGATCCATGCGCCGAATTTTGAGCCGTCGTGCAGTTCGGACAGATTCATCCATGCCGAAACGAAGGCATCCTGCGAAGCGTCCTCCGCAGAATAGCGGTTTCCCGTCACCTTGTAAGCCGTGCCCATCACCGCACGCTGATGACGGAGCACGAGCGCTTCATAGGCATTTTCATCGCCGAGCAGCGTCATCTCAACGAGAAGCGCATCGTCTTTGTCAGAATGATTATTCATAGCGTCTCCTTTCAGATTTCAGGGGCGTTTACCTATAAGTGCAAAAAAAACGGGAAAAGGTTGGGTTGGCAGAAGAATTTTTATCGAAACCTCCGGATTGCTTTTATTGTATCATCTTTTTCACATAAATTCAATCGAACGCACGCTTCATCGGGGCAGGGCTGCTTTGCCCCGGAGGGGAACGGCATTCTGCTCTGCCTCTGCAATCATTTTTGCGGATCGGCAGGCTTCGGTTTGACGGGAACAGGCGGAGCGGCTGTCGGAGCGGAGAGCGGATTGCGGGTGCTGTCTCCGGAAAAAAGCGCTTGCGGCAAGCACTTTTTTCGATGAAATGCATCCCGGCGGGCTTTGTAAAGCGGGCTTCGTGCGTGAAATATGCGCTTGGCGTGTGAAATGTCTTGCGGACGCGGACCGGGTTTGGTCCACTCCCTGAGGTAAATAGCATTGAATTCTACGGTATAATTGGAAGTCCGAAGGGGAATCTTCTTTTTTTCACGATTTTCAGCTTTGTGAGAAGTCATTTCACATGCGGCGGCAACCGGATATTGCGGCCTTTTTTTCTTTGAAAGTTCATTCCGCTCTTGATATGGACGCAGAAATATATTATAATAATTGTACAGACAACTTGGAGTTGGAGGATCCGGGATGAATCATTATAAATCGTGGTCGGGTCTGAATAAGCAATTAAACGGGTGCCTGTGCGATTCATTGAGAGATCGGATAACCTATTTTCTGACGCGCTATCACGGGGTTCATAATTCGTATGGGCGGGCATCCATCAGGATGGACGGGAAAGAGCTTGCGGTTTTCTCATGGATCAATATGTATGAGCAAGAACATGATTTAAACGAGCGATGGACGGAAAACGGCATCCGGGACAGTGATATTGCGGAGCTGAGGAAGCAATGGGCAAAGGAGTGTACGCTTTCCGAGCTGGATTTTTTACAGGCAGCTGTGGATTTTCTGCAAATGCCGATCGTTGACGCGCTCACAAGCGATCACTGTCTGATACGCATTTTCGCCATTTTAGACAGAAGAGTCGGAAAGCGAACGATAAAGCAAATACGGGACGGCGGGAGATATAAAATATATCCTGAATGGGTGCGGCAGTTTTATGAGCTTCGATTTGAGTGTCAAAATTGAACAGCCGGGCGCAATCCTTTGAGGCATAGCGGCTGCGGCGGACCGATTATGGTTCTCTGCGAATGGGGCGGCTTTTGCCTGCATCGGGTGAAAGTGAATTTTTCGGCGCGGTGCAGGCTGCTCCCGGGCTCCCGCCCGTCACTCCGACTGCAAAGAGCGGCAAATATACCTCCGGCGCGTTGCGGAATATGAAAAAAGCATTGACATTTATGTGTATTCCGAATATAATTGTGTTATTAAAGCAAAAAAGAAAGCTGGAGACTTATATGAAAAAAATAATTGCACTTTGCCTGTTGACAGCGATGCTTGCCATGGCAGCCTGCGGAAAGACAAACAAAACGCCGGACAGCACGGCTGACGGGGACAGTATGACTGCGGCAACTGCGGCAGCCACTGACGGACAAACCTCTCCGGAAAGCGCATCGGAGAGTGTCGGTGCAACCGAAGCGGTCACGGATGAACAGACCCTGCCGGAAAGCACGCAGGATACCGGGAATGGGTCTGAAGAACCGGGGCTTTACACATATGATCATCTGACTCTCAGGCTGCCGGAAGGCTTTATTGTGGGGGATTACAGCGGCGTTCTCATTGCGGTTCCTGCGGATTATCCGGCAAGGACCGACAATATTTCCTTCAGCAAGGGCAATGCTGACTCGATCGATAATTATACGCAGGAGATATTGGACGCATATTATGTGCAGGTGTTTGCCGGGTTTGAGAGATCAACGGCGTTTGAAAAAATGAAGATCGACGGCGTGGATGTTTTGAAATACTCATATGAAATTACCGCGTTCGGCGTCTTACAAAGGCAGACGCAGTATCTGTTTTTCGGAAGCACATACAGCGACATCATTACCTTTTCCAGCGTCAGCGGCGATTTTGACGAAGCGTTTCTTCAGGTTGTCCAATCCGTGAAAATCAGCTGATTTACGGCTTTTTGATAGATGCCGCCGAAACGCAGCCGGCGGAGGCGGAAAAGCCCCGGCTCGGGGGGGATGCATGCGCTCCGGGCAAACCTTTGCGGCGGAGTTTCGGCGCCTGCCGGCTGCGGACCCTGCATGCGGAACGCGTGCCGGGGAATGGCGTTCGGGCGTCACCTTCGGACGGCTTGCGCAGGCGGCACGACGATATTTTGGGAGAATTTGTAAAATATTCTTTGACATTGGGATTTAGATTGCTTATATTGCGATATTTTGGCTGTTCTCTTTACAAGGCAGGACCTTTATGCTAAACTGTATTTGGTTTACGGCTGGCGGGATACCCGGTCGGCAGATAAAATGCGTCTGCCCGGTGGGCACCGCTATGCTTATAGCGGTTGCTCAATTGCCCGGAGGCTGGTTTGAACCGCTCGGTCCGGGAGCTGTCCGGCGCCGCTGACTTTTTTCAAAGCCCCGAGATATTTGCAGATAAAACGGGATTTTAAGGAGGGACAAGCTTGCAACATCCTGAACTTCCAATAAATGCGGACTATTCTATTATACATGTGATCTGGAGAGCGAAAACTGTTTTTCTTGTATATAATGATGACGAGGGCACTCCTGCCTTTGAAAACGGCGCGTATCAGGCGGTAGAGCCGGAGTCTGCGGACCGCTTGGCGGGAGATGACGAAATATATGAGTACAATTTCAACGAAGTGCTTTCCGATCCGTTGGACTGCGGTGCAGTGCTTGCAAAGTGGAACCTTTTATCCGATGTTGCCCATTTATACCGGATGTATTTTGAAGGGGACTCCCGGAAGTACAGCATGATCTATGATGAGCTGCTTCGGCACAGCGCCGGCGTGGACGGAGCGGAGCAGGGGACAGTGTTTTCCCAAAAACAGCTTTCGCTGATTCAAAAGGTTTTTAAAAAGCAGCATCGCCAGCTGAACCGATTGTTTGGGGCACTGCATTTTCTGAAAGCATAAACGCCGCAGAGGGGTGGACCGTCTGAAACTGCATTGCGTACCGGACGGGGTGCTGCGGACAAAAATGCGGCGGTGATGTTTTGGTGAAGCTGCCAAGCGCCCCGGCAGCGCGGGGTCTGAGGACCGACGGGTGTGACTGACTGTACGGAAAGTCTTTCCTTTGTGCTGCGAGGAGGTGCTGGTCCCGGAGGCTGTGCTTTGCAGGGCTTTCTGTGCGCTGCATGATGCCGAAAGCTTCACAAATAGGGCTCGGATGATTGCGGATAGGTCGTTTTTTTCGGCGCCTTTTTATGGGAGTGACGGAAGGAAAAACAGTGCCGCTTTGACGGAAGAGCTTCAATGCTATGGCTTCTTATGAGGATGCGGGAAAGAGCAGCACTGTGGCTGTTTATGAAAAAACCGCTCCGCCGATTTTATGTCGGCGGAGCGGTTTTTAAATGCTCTGTGCGATTATTTGCCCGGCTGCCGTTCCGGCGCGCTTCCATCCGGCTTCAGGGATACTCCGATTCCGACCGCGCCGTATTTCTTTTCCTTGCGCTTGTCGAAAATCTTGTAAATGCCGTTCAGCATTTCATCGACCGATTGACCGGCACATCCGAAGACTGCGGGGTCAAACTGCTCGAAAAGCTCCCGGAAGGAAGGTGCGGGATACATGCCGGTTACGTAAACTACCATGGTTTCCCCGTCCTCGGACTGCTTGACCAGCGTTATGGTATCTCCGGGGCGGATTTTCTGGCGCTTGGCATCGTTGCAGCGGATTTCAATCTGTTTGGTTCCGGCTTTTATTTTTTCAAACTGCTCCGGAAACAGCTTCATATTATGGTTCTTGACGCCCGCTTTGCCCGTCCCCGGATCATTTTCCCTGCGCGGGGACTGCCTGCTTTGATTGGCGGAGGGCGCTTCGGCTGCGATAGCAGCTCCGCTATCCGGAGCGGAAGACTTATTCTGCCGGGAATTCTTCCGTGAGGCTTTTCTTGTCGGCGCTGTATCCTGCTGTTCGCTTTTTTGCGGGACAGAATGCGGCACTGCGGGGGAAGCTTTGGGCTGACCGTCCTGATTTTTGCTTCCGGAGAGGACCGGATTCTGAAGCTTTGCCGGCTGCCCCTGTTTTCCGGCGGCTGTTTGAGTCTGTTCGGCTCCGTTTCCGGAGGCTACGGCGTTCTGCGCTTCGGGGACAGGCGCGGAGGAGGATTTCGGCGGTCGTCCTACAGGACGCTTTCCGGGTGTCCGTTCCTGTTTATCGGTTCCCTTGGCGGCAGCAGACTTCCGACCGGCAGCGCCTGCCGATTTTGCTCCGCCGTCAGTCGATGCGGCTTCTTTGATCGGGAGCGGGTCCGGTTGGGCGGGCACTTTTTCCGAAGCGGGGGACGGCTTTGCGGAGGGCTGGGCGGCATCTTTTTTATTCTGCTTCCGGGCAGCCGTCTCGGCGGGGGCTTTGGCACTGCGCGTCTGGCTCACTGCCGGCTTTGTATCGCCTGCATTAGAAAGCGCTTGCGGCTGCTTTGTAGCGTCGTCGGGGTGAGGCGTGCGGGCGTGATCAGCTGGGATGGATTCCGTTTTTTGCGCCGGCTCCGGGGCGGTTCCTGCGGCTGCCTGATTTGTTTCTGCTCCGGACTCCTTCCGGTTGTCTGAGCTCGCCTGAACGCTCTTTTTTTTCGAATAATGGGATTCTGCGGTGCCCGGAATTACGGGTGCTTCCGAAACCACCACGGGGCGCGTCTGGCTTGAATACCGGTTCTCGGGGGCGCGTCTGAACGGATAAATGACTGTTTTCTCGGATTTCGGAGCGGACGCTTCGTTCTGAGTCTCTGCGGCATCGGACTTGGAGGCTGCTGGTCCGGCTTCTTCCGTGCTTTTGTCGGAGCCTTCGGCAGCCGGCTGCTTTTGAGCCGGAGCGGCAGAGGCTTTGCCGGGTGCGGTTTCGCTTTCGGCAGAAACCGGCTGATTGACGGCTTTCTCTGCGTTTTCCGCCGTATCGGCGGCGTGTACTTCGGTTTCATTGCCTTTTGCGGAAGGCTGTACGGCGGAGCGCTCTGTTCCGGCGCCCGATCCGGCAGCGTTCCGGATGGCGGGTTCACCGGCTTCAACGCTGTTTTGCTCATGAGCGATGCCGCCATCGGAGACGGATTTCTGTTCCGTGCCGGCAAGCGGGACCGCTTCGTCCGGTTTGCCCGCGGCGCGAACCGTGCCTTGCTCCGTCTTGGGCGCGGCAGACTGGTTGGAGGCGGGAGAAGCGGGTTTGCTGTCCATATCGGCAGCGGATCGGAAAGAAGCGGAAGCCTCTGCCCGGATCGCGGTATCTTCTGCGGAAACGGGAGAATGACCGCTGCTGCGGGCAGAACGGAGGGCGTTTTCATGTCTGTCGGAAGCCGGGCTGACCGGCGCTGCGGTCTGCTCTTCCTCCGGAGTCTGAGGGCTTGCAGAGGGTAGGGTCTGCTCCGATGCACTGCCTATGGGTGCGGAGGGCAGGGATACGGAGGGGGCTGCATCGCTGCCCGCACCTCTGCGCCCGCGTCTGAAGCCGGATGAGCGCTGACCGGCGTGCCGTAAGCCCTGCGGCTTTTCGGAGGAGGCTTCCGGAAGCGGCGCTGCGGCTGAGATGCCTCCTGCCGCTTGAACGGTTTCCGCAGCGACAGGGCTTTCATCGTGTACCTCCACGCCGAACAGACCTGCCAGATGGCGGTAAATCAGGTCGCCGTGAGCCGAACCGTATTCGGATGCCAGAGCGGCAGACAGTCCGGATCTGGTTGCTGCACGCAGAATGAAAATCAGATGCAGGCAGTCCTCGATGGACCTTGCAAGCCGGATTTCACGGAAATAATCGGAATAGTGAAGCTTCAGACTTTCGATCGGCGCAACATAGCCCTGATCCTGACTGATGACATATGCGAACTCCACCTCGCCGCGACCGATCCGGACTCCGAGCTCCGCAATAATCTGAAAGTCCACGGAGTTCTTTCCGTCCTTGACGCTTTCGATAAACTGCACATCAGCCTGACTCTGTGCGGCGCGCGCCTTCAGCTTTGTCAGCTGCATGCCGCGGCTGTGGAAAATCAGAACGGTATCCGTTTCGGACAGAAGGTTCAGACCGGTCAGACCGGTCCCGATGTTGTTGTCGCCGTCAACCAAAAACAGCATTTTCATACAATAAAATTCCTGCAAACAAAGCGGGAGCTGCGCACGCGAAGCACGCGGCAATGCAGCTTCCGGATCGTTTCCCTTTCTTTGGGAAAACCGCATTCATCTTGCCTTCACACGGGCAGCAAGCGAAAATATGCCGAACACAACGGCGTTTGCCGCGACAATACACCCGCCGGGCGGCAGGGGCAGCAGACAGGACGCAACCAGTCCCGCAAAGAAGCAGCATACCGAGATGCATGCCGCGCAAAGCACAACGGCGCGGAAGGAACGGCATACGCGCATGGCGGAGGTCGCCGGAAAAACGATCAGCGCCGAAATCAGGAGCGCACCCATCATCCGCATTCCGAGGACAACCGTCACGGCTGTCAGGACTGCAATCAGCATATTATACAGATCTGCTTTTACGCCGGTCGCTCTGGAAAAGGTCTCGTCAAAGGTTACGGCAAAAATCCGGTTGTACAGCAGGGCAAACAGAACCAATACGGTCAGGGCGAGAGACAAAGAGAGAATGACATCCTCTTCCCCGACGGCATAAATGCTGCCGAACATATAACTGCTGACATCGGAATTCAGTCCGCTGGTGGCGGATACTACCATGACACCGAGCGCCAAAGCCGATGTGGAAATCAGCGCGATTGCCGTATCTCCTTTGATTTTGCTGTCATTGCGCAGCCGTAAAAGCAGAAACGCCGCCAGAATGACAACGGGAATCGCCACGGGAAGCGGCGACCAGTGCATGGCAACGGCAACCGCCATGGCGCCGAATCCCACGTGCGACAGACCGTCGCCGATCATGGAATACCGTTTGAGCACCAGGCTGACACCGAGCAATGCCGCACAGAGAGAAACGGGAATACCCACCAGCATCGCGCGGATCATAAAAGAATACCGGAAAATTGAGCCGATTGATCCCATGCGCTGTCCTTCTCTCCCCGCGTGATCCGAAAGCGGTTTTCAAATTTAATATACATATATTATAAACATTCTGATCGGAAAAGTCAAGCGGCGATTTATGGATTGCAGGGGAATTTGCGCGGCAGTTCCGATTTTGAAAACGGGACGGCTTTTTATCCGCGGAGGCATTTTTTGCGGCTTTTTTCAGAGATCCGGCTTTGCCCGGACTGATTTTTTCCGATGTTCTCACGCATGGAAGCGGCGGGCGCTGCGGTTCGTCCGTTTCCGTGGGGAGTATCCCGCCTCGTTTTCAAGGATTCCGGAAGTGCTCCTGCCGCAGTCATGCTTCTGTTTGTCCCCGGTTTTCTCACGGCGGGTATCGGAATCGCGGAATACCGTCCGGCGTCCAGGCAGACCTCTGCGGTTTTGGGTGCCGCGGTGATGGGCTATGCTGCATATGAAAGTGACATTTTTACGCCGCGCGTCAAGGAGCACGCACGGCAAAATGCCGCGCCGGGACTGTCAAGCCCCGGAAAATCCTCGGCCGAGGGTTTCTGTGCGTATTATACCGCGCCTGCTTTGACGCTTTCTTTTTGCCCCGTTTTATTTTACATTTATCCCAAAAAGAAAAAACAAAAAAATTCAAAAGATATCTTGCATTTATTTTGACTTTATGCTATAATACTCTGGTATGGAACTTTATACGAAAATAACAACTGATATATATGGAGGTGTTCCGAAATGGCAAAGTGCGATATTTGCGGAAAGGGCGTTGTATTCGGTCTGAATGTTTCCCATTCCAACCGCAAGACCAACAGAATGTTTAAGCCGAACATCAGAACGGTGAAGGTTACGCTGAACGGTACCAACAAGACCATGCATCTGTGCTCCCGTTGCCTGCGTTCCGCAAAGGCGGCAAAGTAATTCCGGAAACACACGGATTACGGGACGGAAAAATGAATCAGATGGTTTTGACCGACTGTCGTTTGCCTGTCGAATGCCGTTTGAGGCTGAAGGAGCTTGGGCTGGAGCCGATATGTCTGCCCCCCTTCGGAAAAATAGCTGCGCCGGTAGAGGCGCATCCCGATATGCTTGTATACCGGCAGGGAAATGCTTTGCTGGTGCCTGCTGAGTACCTGGATGCGAACCGGCGCCTTTTTTCTGCGTTGGGCTGTGATGTGTACGGGACAGACGCTCCCTTCTGCGCAAAGTATCCCGGGGACGTCCGACTGAATGCTCTTTCGGTGGGGCATACTGTATATGGACTTGCACGCGGCATCTGCCGCGAAATCCGGCAGGGAGCGCATCGGTTTGTGGCGGTGCGTCAGGGTTATACCCGCTGCTCGGCTGCCGTTGTGGCGGAGCGCGCCGTAATCACGGCGGACACAGGGCTGGCAGAGGCTTTGGAGAAAGACGGTGTCGATGTGCTGCTGATTCGACCGGGACACATTCTGCTGCCCGGCTATGATACCGGCTTTATCGGCGGGTGCGGCGGACTGATTCGCCCGGGACTGTACGGCTTTTTCGGAAGAATTGACCTGCATCCGGAGTACGGCAGGATGGCGCGCTTTGCAGAGGCGCACGGAACCGGACTGATCTCCCTGCAGGACGGGGCTTTGACGGATTGGGGCGGGCTTGTTTTTGTGCCGGGACCTGCCGGAAAATGATTCATTCCGGAAGCCGGCGGAATGTCCCCGGCTGCGCGGTGCAGCTCCGTCTCGGACTTCTGCCGTTCTGCCGGAGGATAAAAGACTTTTGCGGACCGGAGACTGCGGCTTCGATGCGGCGGGAGTTTTGCAAAAAAAAGAATCTTTGACGTGTCAAAGATTCTTTGTGATTGCTGTCGGGGGTTTTTTCTGCCTTTGGGAGGCATGGGTCATTCCGCATGCTGCTCTTCGGCGGAGGCAGTGTCTTCCGCGTTTTTCAGTGCAGTGTGATAAGCGCCGATGACCGCTTCTTCCAGCGTTTCCCGGAATTCCGTGTTGATCGGATGGACAATATCGCGGAACGTGTTGTCCGGATTTTTGCGCGAGGGCATGACGATGAAGAAACGGTTGCGCGCATTGATTACCTTGATATCGTGAACGGCAAGCTGATTGTCAAAGGTTACCGAAACAACAGCCTTCATCGGACTGTCATCGTTGAAAAGCTTGCGGACTTTGATGTCTGTAATAACCATGTTCAGACCTCCCATGAAATTTTCATCCCTGTACCATTCATTATAGGGGATGTTTATGAATAGTATTCAACAGAAAAGCAAGAATTTTGAAAATGAAATATTTACTTTTTTAAAATACCCGCAATGAAAATGTGAAAATTTGAAGTGCCGGAAGGAAATTCCGGGAGATTGATCGCGGAAATGCCGACGGATGGCGGATGCGGACAGAAGGCTCGGTACCTGTATGCCCCGGAGGGGGCGCTGCGGCTGCCCGGGACGGATTTCTGCCGTTTCCGGAGAAGTCTGCCGGGAGCGCTGCAATCGGTCCGGATCTGCGATTCCATGAGAAAGGAAGCTTTTGCCTTTGCAAAGGCGTTGGTCATTAAAATGAACGATACAGAGATTCATATGCTGCTGGAGCATGCTCACACGCTCTATTTCATCGGGATCGGCGGCGTCAGCATGTCCTCTCTTGCCGCGATTGCGCAGGAGCGCGGGTATCTTGTGCGCGGCTCGGACCGCATGCAGTCTGCGGTGACGGAGCATCTGGCGGAGCGGGGAATTCCGGTATATCCGTCGCACCGCCCGGAGCAGGTGGAGGGCGCCGATGCGGTTGTGTACACCGCTGCGATCAGAGAGGACAATCCGGAGCTTATGCATGCGCGGGAGCTTGGAATCCCCTGCATATCCAGAGCGGTCTTTCTCGGCTGGCTGATGACGGGCTATCGGAATCGGATCGGCATCGCGGGGACGCACGGAAAAAGCACAACGACCTCGATGTGTGCGGAGATCCTGATGGCTGCCGGGGTGGATCCGACCGTGGTCAGCGGCGCGGCGCTGAACGACATGCACGGCTGCTATCGCGTGGGGAGCCGGGATTTCTTCCTGTTTGAAGCGTGTGAATATACGGATTCCTTCCTTTCCTTTTATCCGACCACGGCTGTTGTGACAAACGTTGATCTGGATCATGCCGATTATTTTCATACGCTGGAACGGGTGGAACAGTCCTTTCATCGGTATATCGGGCTTGCGGAGCAGGCAATCGTGAACTGGGACGACCCGAACGTAAGGGTGGTTACAGAGGGGTATCCCGGACGCGTGATCTCCTTCGGACTGGAAGCCGGGGATGCTTCCTACCGCGCAGAAGGCATTCAGTTTGTGCATGCAATGCCTTCCTTCGATATATATGCGCACGGTGCATTTCTGACGCATGCGGCGCTGCATGTTCCGGGCAAGCATAATATCTATGATGCGCTTGCCGCTGCGGCTGCCGCACATGAGAACGGAATTGATGCGGAGAGCATCCGGAAGGGACTGGAACAGTTCCGCGGGGCAAAGCGCCGGTTTGAATTCCGCGGAACGGTGAACGGAGCGGCGCTGTACGAGGATTATGCGCATCATCCGTCAGAGATCCGGGCGACGCTTGCGGCTGCACGGCAGTTCGGAAAGCGGATCCTTTGCGTGTTCCAGCCGCATACTTATTCCAGAACCGCAGAGCTGTTCGATGGGTTTGTTTCTGCATTCGGAGATGCGGATGAGGTGGTTTTTGCGGATATTTATGCGGCAAGAGAGGCGAATACCTATGGGGTTTCCTCCTGCCAGCTTGCGCAGCACGTGAAAAATGCGCGGTATCTTGACAGCTTTGAAAAAATTGCGTCCTATATCCGGGAAAATGCCCGGGAGGGAGACATGGTTTTCCTGATGGGGGCGGGCGACATCATTCGTGTGGAGGAGCTGCTTTCGCTCCATTGAGCTCCGGAAAGCGGCAAGGGGCTGCGCCGCCTCCGGTGCCTTCGCCGGTCCTTCCGGAATATCATCCTGGATTCCTGCGGGTTTTGTGCGGACTTCTGCTATTTTGTCTGCTTTTTGCGCGGTTATTTTTTGCGGCGCCGGAGGCAGGACACAATGCCGGGAGAGCTGAAAGAGGTTTCAGCTCTCCTTTTTTGTTCCGGCGGGGTGCTGCGGAGGCTGTACGGGCGCCGGAAACGGGGAAAGGCTGCGGCTTTTTGCACAAAGAGAAAACGGTAACGGAAAAATGTTCAAATGATGTGATAATTCACATGAATTATCCGATGCGCGGAATGGTTTGGAAGAATGCAGCGTGCAATGCGTAGGTGCCCTTTTCGGCACTGTTTTTCCGCTTTTGATCGGAAATGTTGCGAGGATGTGAAGGAAGCTTGATGTTTTGCGTGAAAAGCCGAGGATTTTTGCGATTTTTTTCAGATAATTGCATGAAAAAAGGAAAAAGTTTTCAAAGCCATTGACATATTGACGGGATGGGATTATAATATAACATGGATGTGTTAAAATGATACGAATCTTTTAACAAATACTGCGACAAGGAGATTGATTATGCATTCCGCAAGACGTGAAATTATTAGGGATTTGCTGCAGACAACGCCATACCTGTCTTTGCACGAGCTCGAGGAACGTTTTCCAGAGGTGTCAAGCATGACCTTGCGCCGTGATATTGAGTATTTTGAAAAAGAGGGAGAAGCAATCAAGGTCAGGGGCGGCGCCCGTTCCATGAAGTTCATCACCACCTCCATGGAGGACGCGTTCAATCAGCGTCTGAAGAAGAATACCGGGGCAAAGGAAAAGATTGCAGAACGCGCGATTGAAATGATCGAAACGGGAAGATCGATTTTCCTGGATTCCGGCACGACCGTTCAGTATCTTGCGGAACGGCTGCCCGATGAAAGACTGACCATTACTACCACCGGTCTGAACATTGCGATGGCTTTGATGAACAAAAGCCGTCCGCTTGTGAATATCGTGGGCGGTATGCTGAACCGGGACAGTGTCTCCGTATCGGGAAGCCAGGCAATTCAGTTTTTGGATGAAATCAATATTGATGTTGCGTTTATCGTTCCGTCCGGAATCTCCGGAAGAAGCGGTCTGACCAGCGGAAATTATATTGAGTGCGAGTTGAAAAAGATGATCGTGGACAAGGCGGACAAGGTCGTTGTTCTGATGGATTCGTCCAAGCTGGACAAGAGCCTGCCGTATACGTTCTGCACACTTGAAAAGGTTGACACCATCATAACGGACGATGAATTGTCCTATGATGTTCAGAAAAAGGCGATGGAATACGGCGTTGAGGTCATCATTGCCTGATTCCGGCTGCCGGTGCCATATTTTATATTAGCAGCCATTTTGTTTTCAGTATAGGAGGAGAATGCATGGCAACTGTTGTGATTATGCCCAGACAGGGGCAGAGTGTGGAAAGCTGTATTATTACGGCGTGGAATAAGAAGCCCGGCGACAAGGTCGCGGAGGGCGATGTTCTGTTTTCCTATGAGACGGACAAGTCTTCTTTTGACGAGCTGGCGGCGGTCTCCGGAACGATGCTGGCGGTTCTGGCAGAGGAAGGGGACGATGTGGAGTGCCTGAAGCCGGTGTGCATCATCGGCGAAGAGGGCGAGGATATCAGCGGTCTTGTTTCGGATGCGGGTACACAGGATGCCGCAGCCAAGGCAGAGGCTCCCGCTGCGCAGACGGAGTCCGCTTCGGAAAAGTCCGCTTCTGCCGAACTGAAGGCAGAGCCGACCGTGTCGGATGCCGGCTTTATGAAGATTTCTCCCCGTGCAAGACATCTTGCGGAACGGACAGATGCGGATCTTTCGCAGGTTGTTCCGACCGGTCCGCAGGGACGCGTGATCGAACGCGATGTAAACAAACTTCTGGATGAGGGCAAGATTCTGTCCGCAAGAAAGGCTGAGACTGCACCCGCTCCGGCTGCCGAGGTAAAGGCGGAAGCTCCGAAGGCAGAGGCTCCGGCGGCTGAATATGAGGATGTCAGGATTTCCAACATCCGCAAGGTGATTGCAAAGAGCATGCATGCTTCGCTGTCCAATATGGCTCAGCTGACGCTGAATACCTCTTTTGATGCCACCAAGCTGCTGGCTTACCGGCAGAGCCTGAAGGCAAACGCGGAGAAGCTGGGACTTTGCAACATTACGCTGAACGATATGATCCTCTTCGCGGTCGCAAAGACGATCCTGAACCACAGGGAGCTCAATGCGCACTATCTGGAGGATGCCGGAGTGATCCGCTATTTCACGGGCGTGAATCTCGGCATTGCCTGCGACACGGAGCGCGGACTTCTGGTTCCCACCGTGTTCGGTGCAGAAAAGCTGACGCTGAATGCGCTTGCCGAAAAGTCGCATGCGGTGACCTCTGCCGCAAAGAACGGCACAATCAGCCCCGATCTTCTGAAGGGCGCCTCCTTCACGGTGTCCAACCTCGGAAATATGGGAATCGAGAGCTTTACGCCGGTTGTCAATCCGCCGCAGACCGGGATCCTCGGTGTATGCACGGTGACGCGCAGAATCAAGACGGTAGACGGCAAGGACGTTTCCTATCCCGCAATGGGACTGTCCCTGACCTTTGACCATCGGGCGCTGGACGGCTCTCCTGCCGCACGCTTCCTTAAGGAGCTGTGCGTGAACCTGGAGAATTTTGATCTGCTGCTTTCCAGATAACAGGATCGGAGGTACATTATGATTTATGATCTGATTGTTCTCGGCGGAGGTCCCGCCGGCTATAATGCCGCGGAGAGAGCTGCCGAGGCGGGAATGAAGGTTGCGCTGTTTGAGGAGAAGGCGCTCGGAGGCGTCTGCCTGAACGAGGGCTGCATCCCGACAAAGACCCTTCTGTATTCCGCAAAGATTTACGACTATGCAAAGCACGGCGCCGAATACGGCGTGAAATTCGAGGGCGCTTCCATCGATCACAATTTTGTGATTGACCGTAAGGATAAGATCCGCAAGATGCTGGTGTCCGGCATCGGGGCGACCTTGAAAAAGTTAGGCGTTACGGTGATCCCGGCTGCGGGTGAGATTCAGGGCAAGGATGCCGAGGGCTTCTCCGTGAAGGCGCAGGATCAGGTCTACAAGGCAACCAAGCTTTTGCTTGCAACCGGTTCTGTTGCGGTGGTTCCGCCGATTCCCGGGCTGCGCGAGGGCGTTGCGTCCGGCTTCTGCAAGACGAACCGCGAGATTCTGGACATGCGCACCATTCCGGAAAGACTGGTGGTGATCGGCGGAGGCGTGATCGGGCTTGAAATGGCATCTTATTTCAATTCCGTCGGGTCCAAGGTCACGGTGATCGAAATGCTGGATCATATCGCCGGACCTACCGATCTTGAAATCGGAAAGATTTTGCAGAAAAACTATACCAAAAAGGGTATTGAGTTCCTGCTCGGTGCAAAGGTGACCTCGGTCGGAACGGATTGCGTCTGCTATGAAAAGGACGGCAAGGCGGAGAAGGTTCCTGCCGATACCGTTTTGGTCTGCATCGGCAGAAGAGCGAACACACAGGGCTCCGGCATCGAAAATATCGGCGTTCTGACCGAACGCGGTGCGGTTGTGACGGATGATTGCTGCAGAACCAATGTCCCCGGCGTGTGGGCGGCAGGCGATGTGAACGGCAAGGTGATGCTGGCACATACCGGCTATCGCGAGGGCGAGGTCGCCGTGAACAACATGCTCGGAAAGCATGACGTGATGAACTATCTTGCGATTCCGTCGGTCATTTATACCAATCCGGAGGTTGCATCGGTGGGTGAAAACTCCGAAACCGTGAAGGCAAAGGGGCTGGATGCCGCTGTGCAGAGCTTTACGCTGAAGTATTCCGGCAGATATATTGCGGAGAATGAGGGCGGCGACGGCATTGTGAAGCTGCTTGTCGATAAGGAGCACAGAAAGCTGATCGGCGTGCAGATGATCGGCAATTATGCATCGGAAATCATTTACGGCGCCGCGATGATGGTGGCGCGCGAAATGCGCGTGGATGATGTGAGAAAGATCGTGTTCCCGCATCCTACGGTAGGCGAGGTCATCCGCGAGGGACTGTTTTCCATCTGATTATTCAAGGAATATAAATTGAAGGAGATACAAGATTATGCCTAAGAGTCAATTGGTTACCCCGGAAAAAGCATTTGAGAAGGGCTATATCCATTTTACGGATATTCCCGTTTGCCAGTATGACAAGACGCTTGAGGAAGAGCAGAAGATCTACAGCAAGGACGATTTAATGCGGATCTATCACGATATGCGCACGATCCGTGAGTTTGAAACCATGCTGAATGAGGTTAAGGTCAAGAGCGAATACAACGGCGTTCATTACAACAACCCCGGTCCGGCGCATCTGTCTATCGGACAGGAGGCTTCTGCGGTCGGTGAAGCGTATAACCTGGATATCGACGATCTGACCTTCGGTTCGCACCGTTCGCACGGCGAAATTATTGCAAAGGGTCTGTCCTCTATTCACAAGCTGGATGAAAAAGAGCTGTATGACATCATGAAGGAATTCCTCGGCGGCAGCGTCCTGAGCGTTGTGGAAAAGTACATGCCGAATGCCGATGTCAGAGAGCTGGCAAAGAACTTCCTGCTCTATGGCGCACTGGCTGAGATTTTTGCAAGAACCACCGGCTTCAACAGAGGTCTGGGCGGCTCTATGCACGCCTTCTTCATCCCGTTCGGCATCATGCCGAACAACGCGATCGTCGGAGGCGGCGCTCCCATCGCGCTCGGCGCGGCACTGTACAAGCGCTCCAATCACAAGAAGGGCATCGTGGTTGCAAATTGCGGCGACGGCGCCTGCGGCAGAGGTCCGGTCATGGAGGCGTTCAACTTTGCTTCGATGGACCAGATTACCAAGCTCTGGAATGACGGCAAGGGCGAGGGCATGCCGATCCTGTTCAACGTGTTCAACAACCATTACGGCATGGGCGGTCAGACCAGAGGCGAAACCATGGGCTGGGATATGGTCGCGCGCATGGGCGCAGGCTTCAACCCCGATCAGATGCATGCGGAGCGTGTCAACGGCTATAATCCGCTTGCCGTGATCGATGCCGTGACGCGCAAGAAGGAGCTTCTGCTTGCCGGAAAGGGTCCGGCTCTGCTGGATGTTGTGACCTACCGTGTATCCGGTCACTCCCCGTCCGACTCCTCCACCTACCGCACGCAGGAAGAAATCGACATGTGGAAGGCTGCCGATCCGATTCCGGCGTACAGAACCAGACTGGTGCTCGGCGGCGTGGCTTCCGATGAGGAATTTGCCGCAATCGATGAGATGATTGTCAACCGGATGACCGAGATCATGAAGCTGGCGATCAACGATGAGATTTCTCCGCGTATGGATTTCGAAAAGACGCCTGACGCGATTTCCTCCATTATGTTCTCCAACCAGAAGGTCAAGTCCATGGATCCCGGCAGAGAGGCGGAAATGAATATGCCGAAGGACGAGGTTCCGCGTGTGAAGGAAATCAAAAACAAGATCCGCACCGCAACCGATGCAAACGGCAAGCCTGTCTCCAAGATGAAGTGCTATAACATCCGCGACGGTCTGTTTGAGCCTATTATTGATAAGTTCTATGACGATCCGACGCTGATTGCCTACGGCGAGGATAACCGCGACTGGGGCGGCGCATTCGGTGTTTACAAGAAGATGACGGAAGCGGTTCCGTATCACAGATTCTTCAACTCTCCGATTTCCGAGTCTGCCATTGTCGGCTCCGCTGTCGGATACGCAATGTGCGGCGGCAGAGTGATTGTGGAATTGATGTATGCGGACTTTATCGGCTGTGCCGGCGATGAAATCTTTAACCAGATGGCAAAGTGGCAGGCAATGTCCGCAGGCATTCTGAAAATGCCGATTATTCTCCGTGTTTCCGTCGGCTCCAAGTACGGTGCGCAGCATTCGCAGGATTGGACCGCCCTGACCGCGCATATCCCGGGTCTGAAGGTTGTGTTCCCCTCCACGCCGTATGATGCAAAGGGACTGATGGCATCTGCACTGGAAGGAACGGATCCGGTTGTGTTCTTTGAATCTCAGAGAATTTACGATAAGGGTGAAGAGTTCCATGAGGGCGGCGTTCCGGAAGGACATTACGAAATCACGCTCGGTGATCCGGACGTGAAGCGTGTCGGTAAGGATGTGACGATTCTGACGATCGGTGCCGTGCTTTACCGTGCGCTGGAGGCTGCAAAGATTCTGGAGGAGAAGTACGGTGTGTCTGCGGAGGTCATCGACTCCCGTTCGATCGTTCCGTTCGATTACTCCAAGGTGATCGAATCCGTGAAAAAGACCGGAAAGATCGTGATTGTCGGAGATGCATGCGAGCGTAACTCCGTGATGAAGGATATGGCTGCGAACATCAATGAGTTCTGCTTTGATTATCTGGATGCACCGGCGGTTGCAATCGGCTCTAAGAACTGGATTACGCCTGCGCACGAGCTGGAGAATTACTTCTTCCCGCAGCCCGAGGGAATTGTGGACGCGATTCATACCAAGATTATGCCGCTCCCCGGTCATGTCTGCACCTATAACTATTCGGAGCTGACAAAGCTTGAAGAGTATAAGAAGGGTATCTGATTGACCGGACTTTATATGTGACGGTTTCCGGCGGCGAGGCGCTTGTCCTTGCCGCCGGTTTTGGTATTTTGCACAGGGCTTGTCTTGGGTGCAGCCGGCAGCTGCGGGACTGCATTTGCCGGTTGCATCAAGACCTGCCATGGCACCGGCTGCAATTGTTTCAGCAGGACGTCTTTGACTCTGAATTCCGGAAAAGGGAAGCTTTCGCGGGCTGCGGGAGCTATGGTTGTAACGATGAAATACTGGACAAAGGAATGGTATCGGAATCCATCGGTTATGAAAAAGGAGCCGGATGATCCTGCCGGCTTTCTGGCACGGTCGCTTCTGCCGGACTTCTTTGCGGAGGATTTTTGTATGAACGGCGCGGTCGTGACGGCAATTCTTCCGGAAAACGGCAATATCCGGATTGTGCTGGATGCCGCACGGGCATATACTCCGATCTGCGACATTTTCCTGACCGACTGTGAAATTCTGGAGCGGGAGAGCCCGGATTATGCGGGTCTTACATGGAAATATGATGAGATTTATTATGAAGAGGAACGGTTTGTTCTTCACATCCTGTTTGCGGATGCCGCAGACGGACTGTTTTATCTGACGGTGGCATTTCATGAGATTCGGGTTTCTTATGATGCGGTCAGGAGGCAATCGGAACGGAATCTGCTGGATATGGTGGATATGTCCGATCAGGGCAGGTACCTTCCGAAATCCAAAAAGCGCTCGGAGCAGATGGAAGAAGCGTTTTTTTGGAGGAAGGATTGAGCGGGCTTAAGACTTCCTTATCGGTTCTGCGGGAGGGCTTTGAAAAAGCAGGAATCCGGGAAAACGCACTGTGCTGCGGGGCATGACCGGAGGCGGCTTGATCCGGAGGCGCTTTGCCGGACCGTGCGGCATATCGGACAGGACGGTCGGAAAAGCCTGCTGCAAGGGAGGCGTATGCCTCTGCTTTCCCCATTCCGCGTTTTTTACGGACCGGTCCTGCCGGCGGGTATGAAAAGAGTTCTGCCCCGGCATCCGGATCCATTCCTTATGAAAAACAACACGCAAAAAGGCATGCGGTCCGGTCGGTCTGAATTGCCTGTACGGGGCGTCAGACGGTCGGGGGACGCATGCCTCTTTTGGGAATATGATGGGATTGACCGGGGCGGGTGACAGCGGGCGCGGCACCGGGCTTACGGAATGTCGGTTACCCTTTTCCGGTTCCCTTGCAGACGAAAAACCAGCGCTCATCCGATTCGCCTGCCGGGTGAAAATCAAAGTCGGAAAAAACGCCCATCAGCTCCAGTCCGGACTGCTCCAGTGCATGGCAGAGCGTGCGGCGGGTGTAGCAATACTCCTTTTGCTGTTCATCCGTCCGGATATAGGCGCCGCCCTTGCTCTGCCTGACAAACAGAGAAAGGTCAAAGGTACAGCTTCCGCTTTTTTCGTCATAGCAGTTGTGCCAGCCGCAGAAAAGCCCGTCTGCCTCCAGGATATAGTCGTTGGAGCCGTATACCTCGCGGAACTTTTTCGGTGTGTTGACATCAAAGACAAAAATGCCGTCCGGATTGAGGTAATTGTTGACCAGTGAAAAGCACTGAATCAGCCCTTCTCTTGACGGAATATAGTTGATGCTGTCCAGACAGCAGACCACTGCGTCAACCGTACCGTACAGCTCAAAGGAACGCATGTCCTGACAGAGCCACAGGATATCCCCCTGTCCTGCCTTCTGCGCCTTTTGCATGGCGACATTCAGCATCTGCGGGGAAAGATCGGCGCCGATCATCCCATGACCGCGCCTGGCAAGCTCCAGTGTGATCGTTCCCGTGCCGCAGGCAAGGTCAAGCCAGAGGTTGTCGGTCGGTTTTCCGTACCTTGCGACCGCCGTGTCGAGAAATTTCGCCCACGCAGCATAGTCGATGTCGGCATTGAGCCGGTCGTAAAGGGCGGCAAGCGCGGTATATTGTGCTGTTGCCATTCTTTTATCCTTTCCGGCGTCCCACACGGTCCAGAACCGTGGTATAGCCGTCATTTCCGTATTTCAGACACCGGTTGACCCGGCTGATGGTTGCGGTGCTGAGACCGGTTTTTTCGGCGATTTCCGTGTAAATATAGTTGTCCTGAAGCATTTTTGCGGCAATGATGCGTTTTGCCATTTCCTGAATTTCGGAAATCGTGCAAAGATCCTCAAAAAAACGATAGCACTCCTCAAGGTTATCCAATGATAAAATAGCGCGGAACAAAAAGTCTGTTTTTTCATCGCGCGGACTGCCTGCCATGCCTGATTCCTCCGTATTTCTTATGCGGCGTGCCGCGCTCTGTCTGCTTGATCGACAGGGCGTGCGCTGCACTTTCGTTTGACCGGCTTTCTGTCCTGCCGGGAAGATTTTCACTCATTACTATTATAACGCAAAAAAGCAATTCTGTAAAGGGGATTTTGCCGGTTTCCGGGCAATTTTGCCGGCGCCGTATGCAGAATTCATAAAAGCGGCTTGGGGGATGTCAGTCATTTTTATCCATAATTTTTTTGAAAAAAGGTTGATATCCGCAAAAAACGTGTTATAATAGTTGTCGGCTGAAAATTCGGATGGAACGGAGGTAGGGGACATGTTTGACATGGTTGTGGAAATCATCGCACGGCAGCTGCAGATTGATACGGATATTATTGATGAGAATACCGATATTGCGGACGATCTCGGTGCAGACTCTCTGGATATGGTGGAAATTCTGGAAGCGCTCGGTGATCGGACGGGGATTACGGTTGCGGATGAGGATATTTCGGATCTGCATACGGTTCGCGATATCTGCGAATATGTGGAACGCACGGATCTGTGACGCTTTCGGCGGCAGATTCCTGAATATATAAAAGAGTGGGGAGCCTGACGGCTCCTTGTTTCTTTTTGGAGCGGGAAGGGATCCGGATATGCGGGCAGCGGGCGGAAAGGTGCCGGAAGCAGATCGGAGTCGGACAATTCCGATGCGGCGGAGGTTAAAACCTTACCATGCAGGAAACGGATACGCTGACGCTTTCGGCACATAGAGGAACAGGGGCGAAGACTCCGGTTTCCGGGAGAGTCCCGCGACCGAGCAGATTTTGCTCAATGGGGAAAAGCGCGGCTGTTTTCCGGGACTGCAAGCGGTAAAATCCGTTTTTTGGGGGCATTCTGCAGGGCTGCTTTTCGGCACGATGCGTCCGGAACGCTTTTCCGGCGCAAAGGGGAATTAAAGTGTCGGAATTCTTTTTTGCGGATGTTCAGGGTACAACGAGGTCTGCCAAACAGAAAGGGCGCGGCAAGGCGCCGGTCTTGCAGAACAAAACCGTGAGCCTTGCCGCACCTCTTTTGCGGAAACGAATCAGGCTTCCTCGGGAGCCTCGACAGGACATACGCTTGCGCAGGAGCCGCAGTCGATGCACTCATCGGGATTGATGACGTACTTGCCGTCGCCTTCGCTGATTGCGCTGACCGGACATTCATCCTTGCATGCGCCGCAGGCGATGCATTTATCTGTAATCTTATATGCCATTTATGTATACCTCCGTTTTTGATTTGGACTATTATAGCACAGAAGACGCAGGAAATCAATCATTTTCATAATTTTTTTACAGCCGCGTCTTCCGGACTTTTGCTCAGGTGTTTTTTGGTTTTTCGGGCTGCTGCTTTTCGTGGGGATTGCTGCCGCCTCCTGCATTTTGTCTGCCGCCGCGGTTATCCCGGCTCCGCTTCGGCGGACGCTGTCTGGGACTGCCGGCACTCTGCGGCTTTTTCTGCTCACGCCCGTTTTCTCTGTTTCCGTCCTTTGGAAGGCGGTTTCTTTTTTTGCCGGCTGCGCCCGGTTTTGCTGTTTCCGGTCCCGCAGCGCCAGACTTGATAGCTGGCGGCTGGACGGACACGGACCCGTCCGTGCACGCTGCCTCTGCATCCGGAGTAATCGGGGGAGCGTCCAGACTTTCGCGCCGCTTGGGCTTGATGCGGGGGCGCTCCGGCTTTTCCTGCCGTTCTTCGATATGCTCGGTTATGCGGCGCTCCGGCTGAACGGGGAGATCCTTGCGGGTTTTATCGGTCGGCTTCAGGTCATCTCTGTGGTACAGCTTCGGCGATGTTTCGTTCTCCTTCAGCAGTCTGACCTTGCAAAGACCGCGGAGCGGACTGGTTTCCGTGACGATTCCTTCTCCGTCCGGGGTGATGACAACAGCATCGACCTTCGGGGTCAGTGCGGTTTCCGCAAGGTAAGCCTCATGCTCATACCGCAGACAGCACATCAGCCTGCCGCATGCTCCGGAAATCTTGGTGGAGTTGAGAGAAAGATTCTGCTCCTTTGCCATCTTGATGGAAACCTGCACGAAATCGCTCAGGAAGCTTGCACAGCAGAACGGGCGTCCGCATACGCCGAGTCCGCCCATCATTTTGGCTTCATCCCGGATGCCGATTTGCCTCAGTTCAATTCTCGTATGGAACACGGAGGCAAGCGATTTGACAAGGTCCCTGAAGTCTACCCGTCCGTCTGCCGTGAAGTAGAAGAGCAGCTTGCTGTTGTCGAAGGTGTATTCGACATCGACCAGCTTCATGTCCAGCTTATGCTCTTCAATCTTCTCCAGACCGATGTTGAACGCCTCGGTTTCCTTTTCCAGATTGCTCCGGTAGCGAGCCTCGTCCTCCTCGGTTGCGACCCGGATCACTCTGCGCAGGGGCTGCACGACCTCGCGGGCGGGGACCGTCTGGTTCGCCAGAGATACGACGCCGTACTCCGGACCGCGCGCGGTATCGACAATGACGTGGTCGTCCTTGGATACCGAAAAGCCTGCCGGATCAAAGTAATAGAGCTTTCCCTGCTTTTTAAAGCGGATGCCGATGATCTCCACATCCGGCTGTCCGGCATTCTGCTCCTCCTGCACCTTGGTGTTTTCGGCAGAGCCGGTCTGCTCGCCGTCATTTGTCTCCGGTACGGCATCCGGCTCTGACCGACTGCGCTCCGTTTCTTCCCCGGAGGCGCCGGGCATCGTATCTCCGCAAGCCGGGCAGCCGTCAGAGTGCCCGCATGCCGCACAGCCGGAGCTGCACGGGCAGGCGCTGCCGGACTCCTTTGCGGGGGGTTCCGGGACGCCGTTCGGCTCGTCTGCAATATATTCTGTCATATTATTTGTTGGCTTCTGTAAAAAGCATCCTTTCCGTGTGATATTTGCTGTTTCAAAGGAACCGGGGCGGCAAGAAAGAGGTTATTTGATGCTCCAGAGCCTTTGCGCCATGACCATGGAAGCGGTCTGGACATTTACATTGGAAAACAGTCCTTCATAATACTGAAGTACGGCATACTGCATTTCAATCAGCGCCGAAAGAGCAAAGGAGACTGCGGTTTCTTCGGCTTCGGTGCGGGACGGATAGAACATGCATGCTGCACGGCGGGTGCGTTTGACTGCGGCAAGATCACGAAGCGCCAGCCAAAGCTGCAAGCCGAAGGCTTCCGCATCCTCCCGCTTGGCAGGAACAGCCGCTGCAGCAAGCAGAAATGAAGCACGGTCGGTGTGCGAGAGTTTGTCAAGAAAATTGCTTACTGTGCGGCACACGGCAGCCGGCTTCCCCGACTGATTTGCCCGCAGCAGGGAGAGCGCCCTGCCGATCCGCCCGTCCGAAGCGCGCAGCAGGGCGTTGTATGCCTCCGGATCGGCGTGCAGGAGCGAGGACGCTTTTTTGCTGTTCTCCTCCAGATAGGCGGACAGCGCGGACTGTGAAAACTGCTGAAGCTTCAGTGTGGGAGCGCGGGAACGGACCGTCGGAATGAGTGAGGAGGCGTTTTCGGTCATGATGATGAAATAGACGCCTGCGGGAGGCTCCTCCAGAATTTTCAGAAGCGCATTCTGTGCCTGCACCGTGAATGTCTGGGCGTCCTCCAGAAGAAAAATCCGACAGGAAAGCTCGTTCGGCGCAATATATACGTTTTCACGGATGGAACGCACTGCATCGACTCCAACGGTTTTTTTGTCGCCGGAAAGCCCCACGGTGTAGACGTCCGGGCAGATGCCTTCCCGGATTTTTCTGCACGCCTCGCAGCGCATGCACGGTTTTTCGCCGTGCTCCTCCCGGCAGGCAAGCGCACAGGCAAGCAGCCGTGCAAGCGTGTGCTTGCCGCTGCCCTCGCCTCCCTCCAGAATGAGGGCGTGCGGCAGAGTCTGTGTCCGGAGCTGCGCGGCGAGCTGCGTTTTCAGGGCTTCATTTCCGTAAAGGACGGAAAATGCGTGCGGAATTCCCGGTTCAGACCCGTTCATGCTTTTCAACATTCAGAACAAAGATGGTTGCACCGCCGACCGTAACCTTCCCGGCAGTCGGCATGACGGCAGGACTGTAGGTCAGATCAACGGGCATAGGCTGGGTCCGCTTTTTGCTGTATCTTGCGATAACGTCAATGCAGGCGTCTACATCGCTGTCATTGACGCCGATCAGAAAGGTGGAATTTCCGCTCATCAGAAAGCCGCCGGTTGAGGAGATCTTGGTGACAAAAAAGCCCGCCTTGCTCAAGCTGGTGTTGACTGTATAGGCATCGTCGTTGTTAATGATAGCAAGAATCAGTTTCATGTGAAACGCTTCCTTTCATGTGGCGAAATGGCGGTTTTGCCATTCATTTCATGGGTGAATTGCCGATTCTGATCCATAATATTTATATATGTATTATAACAAAATTTTCGGGTCTTGTAAAGAACCTGCGGAAAAAAAGAGTGGATTTATGAATACGGGAATACGAGGAAAAATGATTTCCGAACGGAAAAGAGTCAGGCGTGCGGCATATCTTACGGTGTTGTGCGTGCTGTGTGCGGCGTTTTTTGTACGGTGGCAGAATGCGGAACAGCTTTTGGAGGAGGACCGGAGCAGTCTGGAAATGCGTGCGGCGGAGCAGCTGTATGAAAGCACATGCCGGATTGCGGAGGCTGTCGGCGAATACCGTGCCGGGGGCGACTGGCGCTCGGTACAGCGTGTGCTTTGCCGGAACGGTATTGCCGGGAAGCAGGCGCTGAGCTATCTCCGGATGGATGCGGCGTCAGCCGCGTCACTGAACCGGTATTTTTCCGATGCGGAGGGAATCGCCGACTGCGAGGAGGAGGCGGGGCTTCTGAATGAGCTTGAGAGCTATACGGCGCTTTTGCAGGGCTTTCTTTACCGGGAAAGGAACGGATATGAGGCATATTCCGAAGCGTTTTTTGCCTCGCTTTCCGATCTGCCGTACTACAGACCCGGAAGCGATGCCGTGCGCGCCGCACTGCCCGCGTCTCCCGGCAAGACGGACGGGATAGACGACAGAACGGCGCTGGCGGCTGCCCGCCGATATCTCAGAGGCTCGGTGCAGCTCAGGGAAATGGCGCGCGGGGAAGACGAAGCGGGACTGTACGGCTTTTACTGTGCCAACGCCTGCGTGCTTATCCGCAGGGCGGACGGGAGATTATACCGGATGATCCGGGAACACCGGGGCGGGGTCGTGAGGCGGGATGAGGAGGCTTGCGTACTGGAGGCAAAGCGGTTTCTGATGCAGACGGGCTATTCCGGCATGGAGGAAATGGAGCGGAAGGTGACGGACAACGTGTGCTTTCTGATATTTGCGGAGAAGGACCGCAGCGAGTCCCGCGTGCGAATCGGCGTGACAATGAGCACGGGAACAGTGTGCGCATTTTCTGCGGCGGATTATCTGTTTGAATGATTTTCGGTGAGGCGCATCTGAGAAAAGCGGCGCTTTGGGCGGTTCTTTAACTGTGCCGGTCAGATTCCGGTGATTCCGGACGCGTTTTTTGCCTGCGGCTGCTTTCACGGCTGGTTTGCGGCAGAACGGCGGTGTCAGAATGAATCTCAATATCAATGGCAGTGTTTGGAAACTCAAAAAGAGTTTTTTGACACTGTTTTTTTCTTTTTCAAGAGCTTTTCGGCGGTGTTTTTGCGTTCCCTCACCGCTTTTCCGAATTGCAGAGATCGGATGCCTTCTTTTTGCGCTGTTTTTCGCGCGGACCGCCGTGAATGGTGATGCAGAGGCATCGGCGGGGAAGTCTTTTGCCTGCTGCGGGAATGCCGACAGCCGGCTTTGGAGGACCGGCTCCTTCCGATTTGCAATTCGGAAAACCCCGGCATATAGTGTTATCGGAAGGAGGGATAGGGGTGAAAAGAAAAATTGACTGGAGAAATGTGGCAGAGCGTGCACTGTGGACATTTGCAGAAGGCTTTTTGTCCGGGCTGGCGCTTGAAAAGATTTTTTCTGTGTCTCAGGGATGCAGCACCAAGGCTGTGATCGTCATGACGCTGACGGGCGCGGTAGCCTCGGGGGTCGCCGCATTGAAAACGATGATGGCAGAATTCTTTTCGGCTAACCGAAAAGCCGCGGATCAGGCTTTGCCGGAGAAAAAGGACGAAGAAGCCGACAACAGGCAGCAGTAAACAGATTGCGAAACCGTCGCACAGACCGCCGCGGCAACCGTCGGCACGGCTGCGGTGCTGGGGGAGGTCAACTGGCTTGCGGTTGCCTCGGCATCGGCGCTGGCGGGCGTTTTGTCGCTTCTGACATCGGTCGCCGGACTGCCGGAGGTGCGGGACGGGAGCGGAGAGTGATCCGGCACAGCCCGACGGGAAGCGGAGGCTTCTGCTCCGAAGCCTGACGGAGCATGCCGGCGAAGCGGGGCGTCGGGCAGAGAACCGGCAGCGGAAAAGACCCGTCAAAGAGCCGGGCAGCTCCGCGCAAAAGCGCCGCGTCGGAAATCCTGCGCTGCCTTGTATCGCAAAACCGACCTGCCGGGCAGCCGAAGGCGAACGGCGGCAGCCGATTCGGCGCACGCCTGTCCGGCTGCCGTGGGAAAGCAGTTTTTCGCCCGGCAGCAGCCGGCATAAGCCCGGGACGCCGCGTGGCAGGCTCCTTGGGGGGGGGAGGCGGTCCGGCTCGGCTTTGAAAATCGGCGCGCGTCAGACTCCGGGGCAGCAGAAGACGAAAAACGGCGCTCCCGCACGGAGCTGCCCGAACGGTCGGAAATGACGCGGAGCCGATTCCGGAATGCACCGAAGCATGCGGGAATTTGCGGAAAAGCCGCCCTGATGCGCGGGAACGGCGCGGCATCGGTGCTTTTCCCGCTTCACAATTGCCTCTTTGCTGCGTCTGGCTCGCTGTGGCGTCAGGGTACTCCGACACGGAGCCTCCGGCTGCTTGTTTGCGGCATCCGGGCGCGCCGGGCACAATAAAAATGAAATTCACACAGCCTCCGGCAGCCTTGCC
>CAKRZE010000001.1 GCA_934432725.1 uncultured Eubacteriales bacterium | reverse complement strand
AAACGGGAGAAATCTCTCGAAATCTCCCGTTTTCTCGCCGTTTGGCTCGCCAAACGGCTGTTTTCATCGTGCGGATCGATTTTGACCACACAACATGGCAGGGGTACAAGGATTCGAACCCTGGACACGCGGTTTTGGAGACCGCTGCTCTACCAGCTGAGCTATGCCCCTTCATCTGACAAAAAATATTATAGCATAAAATGTGAAATTAATCAAGGGGTTTTTGAAAAAAACATGATATTCATATAAAATTCGTTATTTGTTTAAAAAATAAGCATAAAAATGCCTCCGAAATGCATAAAAACAGAAAAAGCTTGACAAAAATCATGAAATGAATATAATGGAGTATGTTTGAATTGCGGCGGTGCTTCGAAAAGCTTTCGGATGCTGCCGTGCATTGCAGGCATCAAGCTGATGAAAGGTTTATATTGGTATGAGATTTGTTGCTGAAAAATCCGTACTGAGGCGCGCGGTAAGGCTGTATCGAAGAGCTGCGGCATGCTTCAGACGAAAGTGCAGCGGAATTTGGTCATGGCTGAGAAAAGCGGGAGTGTCATGCGGCGCCGTGCTGTCTCATAGAATGAGACACGGAGGTGGTGCTCAAATGAGAAGAACCGCAAGAGGAATGACCGCAGTGACCGCTGCCGTATTGGTTTGTCTGACAGCGTTCTCTGCACATTGCGCAATGAGCGGTATGTCCCGGGCAGCCGGTCCGGCTGCGGAGGGATCCGCCGAGGGGGAAGCCGATCCTCCCCGATGTACGGGCGCTGATGCGGAAGAGCAGAATGCGGAAGAAAAAAGAACGGAGCAGGAAACCGATGCTTCCCCCTCGGCGGGAAATCTGACCGCTGAAGAGGAAGTGGAAACGGTTAAGCGGTTTGACGCTGCCGCTGAGGAAGCGGGACATGCGGGAACCTCGCCGGAAATTGCTTATGATAAGCCGGCACACCAAAGATTCACGCCTTCTGTGAGCGGATACGGCGAGACCATTGTGCTTCCGGAGGAGGAGCGACCCGATAAGCAGGAGCTTCTTTCTCTCATAGGGGAATGGCGAAAAAAACAGTTTCACGTTTATGAGGATATCCCGCTGACACAGGAGCAGCAGCAGCTGGTTTTCCGGATTGCCGGGGAATACGGGCTTCAGGCGGAGCTGATATACGGGATTATGTATACGGAGACCCGCTATACCGTGAATATCAAGTCCGGAGACGGCAGAAATTACGGCATTATGCAGATCAACACCGTGAACTTTCCGATGCTCCGGAAAGCGATCGGGGTCAGTGATTTTCTTGATTTTGAATCCAATGTTCGTTCAGGAGCGTATATTTTATCGCTTCTTGCCCGGAATTATTCGGATGAAGCGAAGATTCTGATGTGTTATAACCGCGGGGAAGCGGGCGCGATTGCACAGTGGAAAAACGGAAATACCTACGATCGGTATTGCGCAAGCGTGCTTGGCGAAATGAACCGCCTGCTGGAGCAGCGGTGACAGCGGTATTGTGAAAAAATAATTTAGTTAAAAATCAGGATTTTTTTAAAAAGTACTTGACAAACCGGGACGAACCGGTTTATAATAAGAAAAATTGATAGAGGTTGCGGATGCGATCAGTATCTTACGGTAACGCCGGCAAGCGGCTGTGAGAGAAAGGCAACTCCGCCGAAGCTTCATTGCGGTTGCCGCCGCTTTGCTGTTGGGACTGCGCCGAACAGGCGTCGGACTGTCACATGGATCATGTGGAGAGCTATCGACGGCATTTTGTTTGAAGCAATAAAAAGCCTGTGATACTCTTTCGGGGGTCACGGGCTTTATTTTATTTGATGAAAAGGAGATTTACGTTATGAAACTCAGAAGAATTGCATTTGCATGCCTCTCATTGGCGCTTTGCTGTGCGATGCTTGCCGGCTGCGGAAAAGAGGAGAGAGTTGATGTGAAGAGTGCCAAATCGATTGCTGACCTGAAGGGAGCCAGGATCGCGGCACAGGCGGGAACGTTCCATGAGGAAGCGCTGAAGCAGATTGAAAATGTAAAGTCGTCCACGTATCCGGAGTTCACCGATCTTCTGGTTGCACTGAAGAGCGGGACCATCGACGGCTATGTGGCAGAGGAGCCGACGGCGCTTTCGGTCTGTGACTCGGAGGATACGCTTACTTATCTTCCTTTTAAGAATAACGACACCGGATTCAAGGCAACTGCCGCCGATGTCGGCATTGCAATCGGCGTGAAAAAAGGCTCTCAGCTGCGCGAGAAAATCGATGCGGTGCTGAGTGAGATCACGGAAGCGCAGAAAAAAGAGCTGATGGAGCAGATTGTCAGCCTTTCCGTGGGCAAGAAGGTGGATTCCTTTGCGGTAAGCTGCGATGCGCCGGAAACCACAAACGGTACGCTGAAGGTCGGTATGGAGTGCGCATATAAGCCTTATAACTGGACGGATACGGACGGAAGCTCGCTTGGTGCCGTTCCGATCAGCGGTGAAGGCAAAGAGGGACTGTATGCAAACGGATATGATGTTCAGATTGCCAAATATGTGGCAAACAGGCTCGGAATGAAGCTTGAAATTTATTCTATGGCTTGGGATTCTCTGGTGCCGGCGGTTCAGTCCGGTACGATTGACGCGATTGCGGCGGGTATGAGCCCCACTGCGGACCGCAAAAAGGAAATTGATTTCTCGGTAACATATTATGAATCCAATCTGGTCGTGATTATCAAAAAATAATGATGACCGCGGGGGAACGGAGTGTCTATGAGCTTTCTGAATGATGTTCTTCATATTTTTACCCAGTATTATCCCCAGCTTTTGCGCGGAATCGGCAATACCATGCTCATCGCGCTGACCGGTACGGCGGCGGGACTTCTCATCGGGCTTCTGACCGGCGTGGTGCGGACGGCGGCGTATTCCAAAAAAGCGGTTCTCCGGGTGCTGCATAAAATTCTGAACGGGATCATTGCGGTGTATGTGGAGATATTCCGCGGAACCCCGATGATGGTGCAGTCCATGGTGATTTATTGGGGATATGCCTTTGCGACCGGCGGGGAAACGCTTCCTCTGATTCCTTCGGGAATTCTGATTGTCTCCATCAATACCGGCGCGTATATGGCGGAAATTGTCCGCGGCGGAATCATTTCTGTTGACCGCGGGCAGTTTGAGGGAGCCATGTCGATCGGAATGACGCATGCACAGACGATGGTGAAGGTGATTATTCCGCAGGTGATGCGCAACATTCTGCCGTCGGTGAGCAATGAGTTTGTGATCAATATCAAGGATACCTCCGTTCTGAATGTCATTGGCGTGACAGAGCTGTATTACTTTGCGGGAATCATCAACCGTCAGACCCTGAAAACCTTTCAGACGTATCTGATCATTTGCGTTTTGTATTTTGTTCTGACTTATACGATCACGCGGCTTCTGCGGATGGTCGAAAGGCATCTGGAGGGAAAGGATCAGTATGTGATCTTCGGTTCACAGACCGATCCGATGGCTGAAATACACATTCAGAAGGAGACGGAGCGCAAGGCTTGAGCGTGTTTCCTGCCGGTTTATCCAAACCGCTCCGGGGAGAGGCATTGCCGAACCATGCGCCGCAGCGCAGCGCCGTATCGCTTCGGATTTGCGCGGCAGCTGCGGTCGGCTGCTTCGTCGGAAGGAAACCGGGCAGCGCCGCTTCAAAGAGGAACGGCGTATGCCTTGAGGCGGAAACCGATTTTGTGCATCGACCGGAGCGTACTGCGGATCAGAGACGGGTCCCGGCATCCATCGGTCCGGGGGCATCCGGAGGCGCGTTTGCCCCGATGTGCCGGGAAGCGTGCGGGCTTTTGCGGAAAATAAATCCTTCATTGCATGGGTATTGCCGCGCACAGACCGGAGGCAATGCGCATGTCTCAAAACCATCTGTCATTCACCGGGAAAGGAAGCTTTCGCTGCGGCGAAAGCATTGGATATTGTTATGTCGGAAAATGTAATTGAACTGGTTCACCTGCAAAAGCAGTTCGGAGACCACACTGTGCTGCGGGACATTAATCTGTGCGTGAAGAAGGGAGAGGTTCTGAGCGTGATCGGTGCTTCCGGCTCCGGAAAGAGCACGATGCTCCGCTGCATCAACCTTCTGGAAACGCCGACTGCAGGGCAGATTCTGTATCACGGACAGGATATCACATCTGACGATTTCAGCCTGACCCGGTACCGTGCCAGAGTCGGGATGGTTTTTCAGAGCTTTAACCTGTTTCACAATATGACGGCGTTGGAAAACTGCATGACGGGGCAGATCTCCGTTCTGAAGCGCAGGCGGCAGGAGGCGCGCGAGACCGCGATGCATTATCTTCGCAAGGTCGGCATGGAGCCGTATATCAATGCAAAACCCGCGCAGCTTTCCGGCGGACAGAAGCAGCGTGTTGCCATTGCACGGGCGCTTGCCATGGAGCCGGAGGCGCTTTTGTTCGATGAACCGACGAGCGCGCTTGACCCGCAGATGGTGGGAGAGGTTCTGGAGGTTATGCGCGGTCTGGCAAAGGAAGGGCTTACCATGATCGTGGTGACTCACGAGATGGCGTTTGCGCGCGATGTTTCGACCGGGGTGGTGTTTATGGCGGACGGTCTCATCTGCGAAGAGGGGAAGCCGCAGGATATCTTCGGAAATCCCTCGCATCCGAAGACAAAGGAATTCCTGTCCAGGTTCCTGACGCGCTGAGCGCTGCGCTCCTTCCCGCGCGGTGCGGGCGCGGCAGCTCTGCCATGCACCAAAGAGTAAAGAATAGCGATGGAAAGTGAAATTTTTCTGTCTGCGCAGCGGATGCAGTAAAGCGGGAGCGTTGAAGGGAACCGGAATCCCGTTCTGCTCTGCACGTGCAGGCGGAGCGGATGCAATGTATCGAAGGTTAGTGAAATGTCTTTCAGCGCAGCGCGTGCGGAGCGGACGCAATGAATCCCGGAGAGTATTCGAAGGAAAGCGGAATCCCGTTCTGTGCTGTGCGCTGCGGCTTAAGGATCGGGTGGAACCGTTTGGAAGCCGAGGGGAACGGAGGCGGTTTCACTTTGCGGCTTCCGCTGTGCATCGGCGCGATGAAAGGGCAGTGCGCTGTGCGGCTGTTAACCCAGTCTCTTGGAAAATCGCGGCTTTTCTTCCGGTCCGATATCTGCAAGGGCGTTCTTCCGCAGTCCTTCACTACAGGAAGCGCCAAGCTGCTCCGGAACATGGCTTTGCGGCTCGGTTTGGCACTGAAAAAAGTTTTTTTGAATTTTTTTGAAAAAGCTATTTACATTTGCGGAAAAATAGTGTATAATATATCCGTCGTGGGGACATAGCTCAGTTGGTTAGAGCGTTCGCTTCACATGCGAGAGGTCATGGGTTCGAGCCCCCTTGCCCCCACCAGCCCGGAAGGGAAGGTAACCGGTTTGCGGGTGCTTCCGTGCGTCCGTTTGCAGACGTTGGATTCCCTGTTCCTTCCGAATGAAGAGGTGCGCTTTGGCGTACCTCTTTTCCGTTTCGGTAAGCTCCGGGAGCTGCCGGAATGGCTTCGGAGCCGGGGACGACGCATGAGCGGTTTTTCTGCGAATAAAGATATGAAAAAGAAAATACATCGGATCGGATCAAAAAAGGCGGGGGGAGAATATGATAAGAATGAAACGGACTGCGGCAGGACTTTTTGCGGCATTGATTACAGCCGGGTTGTTCGCGTGTACGCCGGATACCGTGCAGCCGCGGGAATCGGAAAGTACGGCTGCCCCGAAAACCGGGGAAACAGTTGAAACGGAACGGGAAACCGGATCGGAAAACACGACCGGAGAAGCGCCGGATACGAAGTCTGCCGAAACGCTTCCCGAAACAGATGCGCCGGTTCCCGGAATGGCGCTCGGCTTTTACCGCCGCGACAAGATGCTCGGCGCCCGTGTGAAAATGGGGGACTGCGCGCTCAAATGGACTGCGGGCACGGATATCCAGACGTTCAGCACGTTTTTCAGTACGGAGGAGCGGCTCCCTTCTTCCGCGTTTTCCGGTGTTTTCCGGGAATGCACCGCGAAAATTCCGGGGGCGGAGCAATTCCGGATCGGATACAGCGTCACCTTTTTCTTTCGGGATTCCGGAGAGACGGTGACGGAGGTGATTCTTTCGCCGTCCGATCTCGGCACATATTTTTCCTATCTTGAAATATATCTTTATGACGATGTGAATCAGGAGCCGGGCGCGTGGTACAGCCATCTGCTGCCGGAGCAGATGACGGAAAAGACGCTGATCTCCTCCATTAAACTGACGGCAGGGAAAAACATCGATGCGCTTGGCGACACGATTACGGTGACTGCTTTTGCATACCGCTCGGAGGCGGATTTCGGGGCGGACGGTTCCTATTGCGGCAATTATCAAACGACCGTGCGGGTGACAAGGATTTACTGAGCGAATGCCGGGCTTCGGAATGCTCCCGCTGGCTTGCGGAGCAACCCGGGAAGCCCTGACGCGTGCCGGCTGATTTGTCCGGGGCTTGCTTTGAAGCGGCTTTCCGGGAGAAAAGCAGAAAGGAAATAAGTGACATGAGCAAATTGATTTGGAAGGGCGGAACGCTGCTTGCGCCGGTTCCCCCGGTTCTGGTGACCTGCGGTACGACTGAAAAGCCGAATGTGTTTACGGTTGCATGGACCGGAATTCTGAACAGCGATCCGCCGAAGACGTATGTTTCCGTGCGTCAGAGCAGATATTCCTACGGTCTGATCAGGGAATCCGGGGTGTTTGTCATCAATCTCCCGACTGCGGAGCTGGTCAGAAGCGTTGATTACTGCGGCGTGTTTTCCGGCAGAGATAAGGATAAGCTGAAGGTGTGCGGGCTGACGGCGGAGCATGCCTCGGCAGTGGAGGCGCCTCTTCTTTCGGAATGCCCGCTTTCCCTGGAATGCCGTGTGTGTGAGGTAATCCCATTGGGAAGCCATGATATGTTCCTTGCCGATATTGTTGCGGTGGATGTGGACGAAAAGCTGGTGGATTCCTCCGGAAAGCTTTGTCTGGACCGTGCCGGGCTTCTGGCATATGCGCACGGAACCTACTATAAGCTCGGACCCAAGCTCGGCACCTTTGGTTTTTCCGTCCGGAAAAAGAGAACCGGAAAGGGAAGGAACGGCTGAACCTGAGGCGTGGGGCTGACTTCGGCTGATGCCGGCGATCGGACGGAAGGTGCGCGGGCGTTTCCTTACTTTTTGCCGGATACACGGCTGGAATTCCGGACCCCTGCGGCTTTTCCGAGGTCCTTTGACCGACCGGACCGCATATTCTGCCGGAACGCTGCGGAATGCACAGCCTGCTCCGGATTTCAGCCGGGATGCTGCAAAAACAGCGTTCCGGCTTTCTTTTTATGCGGAGAAATTTTGCGGTGTTAGGCGGGCAAGGGTCTTGTGCCGGTAAGCGTGAAGGCTTACAAATGATAACATGAGGGAAAAATTACAAAAAACGCGACGGTGATTCATAAAATATTCATAATAATGGGGTATAATTCTCAAAAACGGGAAATAACTTGTTCCTGTCGGTGGAGCGGCTTCTGAATTTGTGCGGAAGACGGGGTTCTTTTTGAGGTTTCCGGTCAAAAGCCGGCAGGATGAGATCATAAGAGGGCGCGCGGCACGGGCTTTCGCCTTAGCCGCCGCACCGGGGATCGGAGGAGTATTGCATGGGTGAAATGGACAGAAGGGAGCCGAGGACGGCTGAGGAACTGAAAAGTCTGCTTTCGTGTGAGCAAAGCGAGGCGCGCAGGCTGCTCGGGCTGCTGTTTGACGCAGGAACCTTTGTGGAGCTCGGCGCATATGTCAGAAGGGCTTCGGAGGGGTCCTCCGGCTTTTCGGACAGCGAGTTTGAGGGGGTTGTTACCGGATACGGCGCGGTTGACGGGAGGCTTGTCTTTGCGTATGCCCAGGACCGTCTGCGGGACAAGGGAGTCTGGACCGCAGCGCATGCCGGGAAAATAAACAGACTCTATCAGGCTGCGCGGAAAAGCCGCGCGCCGGTTGTCGCGGTTCTGGACAGCGCGGGGGTTCTTGTGCCGGAGGGAACCTCGGCGCTTGCCGGATATGCCGATGTGATGCGTACGGTGTGTGAGGCGAGAAACGAAATTCCCCAGATTGCGGCGGTGCGCGGTATTTGCGCGGGAGCGGAGGCTGCACTTGCCGCAATGTACGATTTTACGGTCATGCAGGAAACGGACGGCAAGCTGTTTGTGGCTCCGCCGTTTGTTCTGCGGGAGAAAAATAAGGGAGAGAGCTTCGGGACCTGTGCCGATGCGAAAAAGCTGGGGCTTGTGTCGCTGTCCGGCGGGGATGATGCGGCGCTGATGGCAAAGACTGCGGCACTTGTTTCCCGCCTGCCCTCCGACAGCCGGAGCGGCACGGTGTCGGAGCCGGGAGCAGGTACTGCCGGAGAGCCGGATCTTGCCACGGCATCGCTTGTCGGACAGCCGGCTTACGATATGAAGCAGGTGATTGCCTCTGTGGCGGATTCGGACACGTTTCTGGAGCTGAAAGAAGAATATGCGCCCGAAATGATAACGGGATTTGCGGCGCTGAACGGCAGAACCGTCGGAATTGCGGCAAACAATCCTTCCGTGCGCTCCGGTGCCCTCACTGCGGCAGCGGCGAAAAAAGCGGCGCAGTTTATTTCCTTCTGCAATCGTTTTTCGGTTCCGCTTCTGACACTGGTGGATACGGTCGGAACAGAGCTTAGTGCGGAAAGTGAGCGCGCACCGTATGCGGAGGCGCTCGCCGGACTTGCAGAGGCATATGCCGCCGGAAAAATGCCGAAGGTTACTGCGATTTTGGGAAATGCGTTCGGATCGGCATATATCTGCTTTGGGTCCCGGGCTGTCGGTGCAGATGTGGTGTTTGCCGCCGATACGGCGCGGATCGGCTCCATGCAGCCTGACGGCGCGGTGGAATTTCTGTATGCCGATGAGATCCGGCAGGCGGAGGAGCCCTTGAAAAAGAGGGCAGAGCTGCTTGCAGAATGGAATGCGGTTATGGTGTCGCCGGAAGAGGCGGCAAGGAACGGCGAGGTGGATGATATCGTCTCCGCCGCAGATATACGCGGCAGGGCGGCGTCCGCCTTTGAAATGCTCGCATACGGAGAATGACGGGGAGGCAATACGATGACGGATTTCGGTATTCCGGTGATCTTTGCAAATGACGTCTGGGACGGGATGTCCCTTTCCGAAAAGCTTTCGATCGGTGCCGAGACGGCGCTGCTCGGGTTATTACTGGTATTTTTCATTCTGATCGTTTTATGGGGCGCTCTGGAGCTGTTTCATGTACTGTTCTACGTGCTCCCGGAAAAGCGGAAAAAACAGCAGACGGAGGAGCTTCCTCCGCCGGAGGTTTCATCTGCTCCGGAGTCGCCCGCAGAACAGATGCAGGATGACAGCGAGGTGGTTGCCGCCATTACGGCAGCGATCGCCGCATGCACGGAGCTTGAGCCGAAGGGCTTTCGGGTGGTTTCGTTCCGGAAGGTGGGCGGCTCCCGCCGATGACCGCGGAAAATGCGGCAGAATGAGGTTCGGAAGAAAAGCCGCACGCGGCACGGAAAAAGACCGGATGCGGGAACTGTTCATTTTCGGGAAAATCGGTGCCCGGCTGTATGGACGCATCCCGTTCCCGGAATAGCTCCGGTGGATTTTATGACGGCTGACGCGGATAACCGCTTCGGCAGAGGCTTTTGCGCGGGGGCTGATGCTTGCCGGCGCTTTGAGAAAACGGTCTTCGGGTCGGTACGGAAGGACACATGAGAAAGCGGCTTTTTGCTTCCTTGCGGATGCGGCTTTTTGCAAAACGGTGTCCGGTTACGGCTCGGCTCGGGAGAATTTAAACACGTTGGGAAAGGAGCCTTCGGAAAAACGGAGGCAGGTGATTGAAAGATGAGAAGATTTCATGTGACGGTAAACGGGACCCAATATGAAGTTGAGGTGGAGGAGCTTGACGGCGGAGAGCAGGCGGCATCGGCACCGCAGGAGCCGAAAAAGATGCCCGCGGAAAAGCCGAAGAAGCCGGTTTCCGGAACGCCCGTGTCCGCTCCGATGCCCGGAAATATCGTGAAGGTGCTTGTTTCGGCGGGAGCGCATGTAAAATCCGGCGATCTGCTTTTCATTCTGGAAGCGATGAAGATGGAAAATGAGATCTTTGCTCCGCAGGACGGAACCGTGGCGGATGTTGCGGTAAAGCCGGGGGACACGGTGAAAACAGGCGAGGTGCTTCTGACGCTGCAGGCGTAAGCCGTACGGCGATTCTGTCCGGAGCTTTTTTCGGAAACCGTTTCGGGCGGATGCTTCGGGAAACAGGAAGCAATGAAGGAAGCCGTGCGTTTTTGCAATAGGCGCCGGTTTTGGCTGTCCGGGCAATCTGCTTTGATTCCAATCGGAGGCGGGACCTTGCATGTGCGGATGAAGCGGATGCTCATGCCGAACCGAAAAGCTCGTCCTGCCGGGGGATGCGTCGGGCGGTCCGGCGGGGGCGGACGGCTGCGGGTATGCGCCGAGACGGCGCTGTGCCGGCGGGTTTTATGCTGAAGTATGCACCCTCATACTTCTGGGGAAAGGATGCTTTCATGCCGAAAGCGTTGGTCATAATTGTATGCTTGATACCATTTTGAATTTCTTAAAAACAACCGGCTTTGCAGCGGCGGGCGCAGAGCTGTGGAAGTATCTGATCATGTATGCGATCGTAGCTGTGCTTGTCTACCTTGCAGTCGTGAAAAAATTCGAGCCGCTGCTTCTTTTGCCGATCGCATTCGGCATGCTGCTTGCGAATCTGCCGGGTGCGGGACTGTATCATTCCGAGCTGTTCATCAATGTCTCAAACGATCCGGGCTGGACGTTTGACATCCGGCAGGTCGTGACGGAGGGCGGTCTGATCGACCTTCTGTATCTCGGCGTGAAGCTCGGTATTTATCCTTCTCTGATTTTTATGGGTGTCGGAGCCATGACGGATTTCAGTCCCTTGATTGCCAATCCGAAATCGCTTCTTTTGGGTGCCGCGGCGCAGCTCGGCGTGTTTACCGCCTTTTTCGGCGCACTCTTCCTCGGCTTTACGCTGCCGCAGGCGGCTGCAATCGGGGTGATCGGAGGCGCAGACGGTCCGACTGCCATTCAGGTGGCAAAAACACTGGCTCCGGATCAGCTCGGTGCGATTGCGATCGCCGCGTATTCCTATATGGCGCTGATCCCGTTTATTCAGCCGCCCTTCATGAAGCTTCTGACAACCAAAAAGGAACGGATGATCCGGATGGATACGCTTCGTCCCGTTTCAAAGCGGGAGCTGATTGTTTTTCCGATTTTCGTGACGGTTCTGGTGTGTCTGATTCTTCCGGAGGCTGCATCTCTGGTCGGCTTTCTGATGTTCGGAAATCTTCTGACCGTGACCGGCGTGACGGAACGGCTTTCGAAAACCGCGCAGAATGAGCTTTTAAATATTCTGACGATCTTTCTCGGTGTTTCGGTCGGAGCTACTGCAAATGCAACGAATTTTCTGACCTTTCAGACGCTTTTCATCGTGCTGCTCGGTCTTATCGCATTCTGTATTTCTACTGTGGGCGGCGTGCTGTTCGGAAAGCTGATGTGCTTTGTGACGCGGGGCAGGATCAATCCTCTGATCGGCTCTGCCGGCGTTTCTGCGGTTCCGATGGCTGCACGGGTCTCGCAGATGGTCGGGCAAAAGGAAAATCCATCAAACTTCCTTCTGATGCATGCGATGGGGCCCAATGTTGCCGGCGTGATCGGCTCCGCAGTGGCGGCAGGCTGGTTTCTCGCAAGGTTTGCGCATTGAATACGATCCGGAGAAAGGAATGATCTGATATGGCAAAAGTGAAAATTTGTGAAACGGTTCTGCGCGATTCGCACCAGTCGCTGATCGCAACGCGGATGACGACCGAGGAAATGCTCCCGATTCTGCCGGTGATGGATCAGGTGGGCTATGCCGCGCTGGAATGCTGGGGCGGGGCGACCTTTGACGCCTGCCTGCGCTTTCTTCATGAGGATCCGTGGGACCGGCTCCGCAGGATACGCAAAAACGTGAAGAATACAAAGCTGCAAATGCTGTTCCGCGGGCAGAATATTCTCGGCTATCGCCACTATGCGGATGATGTGGTGGAATATTTCGTGCAGAAATCCGTGGCAAACGGAATTGATATCATCCGGATCTTCGATGCACTTAACGATGCAAGAAATCTGGAAACGGCGATCCGCGCCGCGAAGAAGGAGGGGGCGCACGTACAGGCTGCAATTTCCTATACGACCGGTCCCGTCTTTGACAACGCCTATTTTGCCGCATACGCGAAAAGGCTGGAGGACATGGGGGCGGATTCCATCTGTATCAAGGATATGGCGGGACTCCTCAAGCCCTATGACGCCGGGGAGCTTGTCCGCACGATCAAGAAGGAATCCTCGCTGCCGGTCGAGGTGCATACGCACTCCACGACCGGACTCGGCTCCATGACGCTTTTAAAGGCAGTGGAGGCGGGCTGCGATATCATTGATACCGCAATTTCTCCGATGGCGCTCGGTACATCCCAGCCGCCGACAGAATCCTTGGTTGCGGCGCTTCAGGAGACGGAATATGATACGGGGCTTGATCTGAAGCTGCTTGATGAGGTATGCAGATATTTTACGCCGCTGCGGGAGAAGTATATTGCATGCGGTCTGCTTGACCCGAAGGTATTGAAGGTGAATGTCAATGCGCTTTTGTATCAGGTGCCGGGAGGCATGCTGTCAAACCTCATTTCGCAGCTGAAGCAGCAGGGGAAGAGCGACCGTCTCGGCGAGGTTCTGGAGGAGGTTCCGCGCGTCAGGAAGGACGCAGGGTATCCGCCGCTCGTCACGCCGACCTCGCAGATTGTCGGAACGCAGGCGGTTCTGAATGTGCTGACGGGAGAGCGCTATAAGATGGTATCCAAGGAATTCAAGGGACTGATCCGCGGTGAGTACGGGAAGACACCGGTGCCGGTGGATCCGGACTTTGCCCGGAAAATCATAGGAGACGGCAAAATGATCACCTGCCGTCCCGCAGATCTTCTGGAGCCGGAGCTGGACATGCTGCGCAAAAAGTGCGAGGCAGATATGCAGCAGGATGAGGATGTTCTGACGTATGCGCTGTTTGAACAGGTTGCCGAGAAATTCTTTGCGTGGAGAAGGGAGCAGCAGCTCGGCATTGATGCGGAGGATGCGGATCCGGTGCGTCGGATTCATCCGGTCTGAGCGCTCGGATCACAGAGAAGCGTGAGCGCCGGGCAGTGCCGACTGCCGTATTCGCCGGAGGGCAGCAGGCGCCTCCGTGCCTTGACGCACGCCGGCACTGCTTGGCTTGAATTTGGGGCTTATTACAAAAACCCCCGGCAGCCTTCAAAGCTGCCGGGGATTTTGTGTGATCAATTAAAACTGCCGCATGCTCTTCCAAAGCCCGGACGGCTCCGATCTCTGTATGTATCCGCACGGCTTTGTATCAGGCTCCGCCGTCACCCGGAGCAGTGCATAATCCGAAAAGTCAGGAGCGTTTTCTGATGTAATCGTGGACCCGCCAGAACAGACTCAGTGCAGTCAGGCTGTCATGGGCTTCCCACTCCGCATCCCTTCCGCAAAAGGAGCCTTTCCACGGGAAAGCCTCCGGTGCATCAAAAAAATAGTCCTTTGTCAGATGGAGCTTACAAACGTATCTGTCCGAAGAGGGATAGGCTGTTTTGTCTGCATGCTCCTCCAACGCTTTGACGATGCCGGTGTATATCAGCGGATATGTTTCTTGCGGTGCAGGCTCCCACCCGTTTTTCTTGTCCTTTATCGTGATGCAGGAAACCTCCGGCGACAGCTCCAATGCCTCTTTGTGCGATGCCGCGCATCCGATATTTGCGATATAAGGCACGTCGCAAAAGCACATCACGCTTTCCCCGATTTCCGCAACATGAATGCCGTTTATGTAAAAGGAGTCGATCGGCGGCGTATGAATTGTATGGGGAAAATATGCGTTTGCTTCTCCGTTTCTTGCGTGCTGCCAGACTGTGACGATTCCGTAAGGCTCTGCTGCGGCTTGTCCGCGGATTCTGCTCCAGAATATGAGCCTGTCCGGCAAATCAAAGCACCGAACGCACGGGGGGCAGCTTTTCAAGCATAATGTTTGATTCGGTACATCCTGCAAAATGCATATCATATAGAAGGATGTCGTCGATTCCGCATCAATGGCGGCGCTGCACACTGCAAGGACATCACTGGTAATGCACGATCTGCCGTATGCTCTCCATGCTTTGTTCTGCGGATACAGCTCTTCGTGCAGGAAGGCTTCTGCATTGGAATCGAAAATTCCGCTGGCACCCTCCATATCCGCAATCACAATCAGCTGTTTCATCTTCATGCCTCCGTATATTTCGATTTTCCTAAATTATGGCAGTGCCGCAATAAACCATCGAGCAGGAAATAAGAATAGCCCGCCGTAATTCTATCAAAATTAAGGCGGGCGTATAATCCGAAGCCAAATTCAAGCTTTCACATCGTGTAAAAAAAACGGCATTGCGCCGCACCTCATCCGATATTGGGTGCGGGCGCTGTCCGTTGGTGAAATATCCGAAGTCAATTTCAAGCTCCCGCATCGTGTGACAAAAAACGGCATTGCCCGCACCTCATCCGATATTGGGTGCGGGCAATGCCCGTCGGCGGAGATTGACTCTCCGAAGCCGAACCGCAGGGGTTCGGATTGAATTGTATTGGTGGACCTGGTGGGGCTCGAACCCATGACCTCCGCGTTGCGAACGCGGCGCTCTCCCAGCTGAGCTACAAGCCCATACCGACTGAAAGAAAGTATATCATAAACAGCGCCGTTTGTCAATGGATTCTTTGCAAGATTATATGTTTTTTCCGATTTTTTGCGGGTTTTACAAGGTATCGCGGAGCCGCACCGCCGCCCTGTTCGGTTGACAAGCCCCGGAACATGTGGTATACTGTTTCAGAGACTTTCCTGCGCAGATCTGCGGTTTTGTGCGATTGCAGGCATTTCTGCCGGTTTTTGCACTTGGATCAAACGGCTTTCGGATATATTCTGCCGCATGCGCCGGGGAAGCCGGAAAGAAATCCTGCATGCGCAGATCCCCGGAGGATTGCTTCCGGTTCGCGCGGCACGGACTGCGGAGCGCGGCTTGTACAGACCGGCAGACAGGAATTTCGGAAGCTGCGTGCTTTCGGCAGTCCCGGCGGGGACTGTGGCAGTTCGCGGCACAAACGCGTTTTCTCAGTTCCGAGCCGGAGTCTGATCGGACGGATGCTTTTCGGATGCAAAATCCGCTTCATCCTCTGACCGGAGAGCCTTGCCGGAGGAACCGTATTTCAGGATCAGATTCCGCCGTATGGTTGTCCGCTTCCTCCATGCAAACGCACGCATGCCGAACTCTTCTTCGCTCATGCCGTCAAGGAGCGGCAATGTCAGCCTGTAAATTTTGTTTTCCCGGAAGAACTTGATCGGAGTACTTCTGACGTTCCGGTTATACGGACAGACGGTCTGGCAGAGGTCGCAGCCCCATACGGTGTCATTTTCAAGAATCATGGCTTTCTCGGAATCGGTCAGCCCCCCTTTTTTCTGTGTGACCATGGAAAGACACTGATCGGTCATCGGACATGCGCGCCGGCATGCGCCGCAATGGGAGCAGCGGCGGATTTTGTGTACTTGTGCATCCTGTGCAAACGGCATATCGGTCGCGATCTCCGCAAGGAAGACATAGGAGCCGTAGGTTTCGTTGATGAGAAGCCCGTTATCCCCGTAAAAGCCGAGTCCCGCCTTTGCTGCCGTTTCCCTTTCATCAAACGGCGAATGGTCGGCGTACCAGACAAAACGGTAGGACGGGTATGCTTCGTTCAGCTTGTCGCAGAGCGTGCCGAGAAGACGGCGGGCATAGAGGTGGTAATCCCGCGCAACGGCGTAGAGCGAGAGGTTCCGTCCCGGCTCGTCTCCGTCATAATAGGGGATCAGGAGGGAAATCACGCTTTCCGGAGCCGGAAGCGTACGTGCAAGCAGCGCGGGATTGATCACGCTGCATGCCGAAAACGGAAGCGCATTGCAGAACAGAATGTGCTGTTCCGCCATATAAGCTGTAATTTCGGGTAACATACTTTTATTATAAATCAAAAATCAAAAAAAGTAAAGGAATCTTTTGGGATGGCTAAAGAGACAGCAGGAAAGACGGGCGAATACGGAAATCAGAGCATTTCCCAGTTGAAGGGAGCCGACCGTGTCAGAAAGCGTCCGGCGGTGATATTCGGTTCGGACGGTCTGGACGGATGCGAGCATTCGGCGTTTGAAATTCTCTCCAATGCGGTTGACGAGGCACGCGAGGGCTACGGAGACCGTATCAATATCACGGTGTTTCGGGATCACTCCATTGAGGTGGAGGACTTCGGACGCGGCGTTCCGCTCGGCTATAACGAAAAAGAGCAGAAGTACAACTGGGAGCTTGTGTACTGCGAGCTGTATGCGGGCGGAAAGTACGACAATAACAATGCCTCCTCTGCATATGAATTTTCGCTCGGTCTGAACGGGCTCGGCGCCTGTGCAACGCAGTACAGCTCGGCATATATGAAGGTAATCTCCTATGATGGGCGGAACCGCTCCGAAATTGATTTTGAAAAGGGAAATCCGAAGGGCGGTCTGGTTGTCACAGAGCTTCCGAAAAAGGAGAGAAGAACCGGAACCGTGGTCAGGTGGCTTCCGGATCTGGAGGTGTTCACGGACATTGCCGTGCCGCTTGAATACTATACGGAAATGCTGAAGAAGCAGTCGGTGGTGAATGCCGGAATTCTGTTTCATCTGAAATGGGAGAACGGGGACGGCAGCTTTACCGAGTACGATTATTCCTATCCGAACGGAATCATTGATTATGTTTCGGAGCTTGCGGGTGAGAACCCTCTGACAGCGCCGGTTTTCTGGAAAACCGAAACAAAGGGCCGCGACCGCGAGGACAAGGAGGAATACCGTCTGAAAATGGAGGTATCGTTCTGTGCCTCAAACACGGTCAATGTAATTGAATATTATCACAATTCCAGCTTTCTGGAGCACGGCGGATCGCCGGAAAAGGCACTCAAGTCCGCCTTTGTGTATGCCGTGGACAAGTACCTGAAGGCGAACGGCAAATACAACAAAAACGAAGCGAAGATCACATTTGCGGATGTTGAGGACTGCCTGGTCTTTGTCTCCAACAGCTTTTCCACACAGACCTCCTATGCCAATCAGACAAAGGAGGCAATCACCAATTCCTTTATTGCGGAGGCAATGACGGATTTTCTGAAGCACAATCTGGAGATCTACTTTGCCGAGAAGCCGCAGGATGCCGAGAAGCTCTGCGGACAGGTCCTGATCAACAAGCGGTCCCGCGAGACGGCGGAAAGCACGCGGGTCAATCTGAAAAAGAAGCTGACCGGTAATACGGATATTTCAAACCGGGTGGAAAAGTTTGTGAACTGCCGCTCCAAGGACCCGGAGGTGCGCGAGCTGTATATCGTGGAGGGAGATTCCGCGCTGACCTCCTGTAAGCTCGGAAGGGCTTCCGAATTCCAGGCGATCATACCGGTCAGGGGAAAGACGCTGAACTGCCTGAAAAGTCAGTATGACAAAATATTCAAGAATGAGATTATTACCGACCTTCTGAAGGTGATCGGCTGCGGGGTGGAGATCAAGGGCAAGGTGAAGGGCGATATTACGCCGTTTGATCTGAGCCTGCTCAGGTGGAGCAAGATCATCATCTGCACCGATGCGGACAAGGACGGATATCAGATCCGCACGCTGCTTCTGACGATGTTCTACCGCCTGCTGCCTTCCCTGATCGAGAACGGAAAGATATATATCGCGGAGTCTCCGCTGTATGAGATTACATGCAGAGACGAGATCCGGTTCGCCTATAACGAGAAGGAAAAGCAGGAAATTATTGAATCTCTGCACGGCGCAAAGTATATGATCCAGCGATCCAAGGGACTTGGCGAAAACGAGCCGGATATGATGTGGCAGACCACGATGAATCCTGCTACGCGGCGGCTGATTCGGGTCTGCGGCGCAGATGAGGAAGCAACCTATGCGATGTTTGATACGCTTCTGGGGGATAATCTGCCCGCACGCAAGGAGTTCATTGCACAAAACGGCAGCAAATACGCGGAGGATGCGGACGATACCGACTGACCTGCCCGTTTTGTGTGCGGTGACGAAAACGGGACTGAAATAAACGCCCGGCGACGGTGGAACCGGAGACAAAGGCAAAGGAGGAGGCGCGGTCCTCCTGCCGTTTTTCTCCGCCGGAATGCATGCACGCCGCCGTATGATCTGAGGCGGGGAAACGGGAAGCGCCGGTATGGAGAATTCGGCCGGACCACGCATCCGCGCGGCTGTCGGGATAAGCTGACCGAAGAGGATACGAAGGGAGCGGTGATACCGTGAAGCATGACATCCGTTTTTTATACGGCAGAGCCGGAAGCGGCAAAAGCACCCGGATCGCCGAAGAGATCATCCGGGAGCTTTCCTGCGGCGGGCGGGTTCTTCTGCTGGTGCCGGAGCAGGAGGCGGTTATGGCGGAGCGCCGGGTGGCTGACTGTATTTCGGCGCAAAAAGAACAGATCCCGACCGTCAATCTTGAGATTCTGAATTTCCGCCGGCTTGCGAACCGTGTGTTCCGCACCTTCGGAGGACTCTCATACCGCTATATCGGGGAAGGCGCCCGCTCGCTGATCATGTGGCAGGCGCTTGTTTTTGCCGCGCCGCAGCTGCGGGAATACGGGAATGCGCTATCCGATATGCCGCGTCTGATCGATCTGATGCTTTCCGCCGTGAAGGAATGCAAGACATACCGGATTCTTCCGCAAAGGCTGATGGAGGCGGCTGCGCAGGTCGCGGGGGAAAAGCCCTCGCTTTCCGCAAAGCTGAGCGATATCGGGCTGATCTATGCTGCGTATGAGCGGCTTTTAAAGGAAGAATATGATGATCCGCAGGACGATCTGACCAGACTGGATGCGCTTCTTTCGGAGCACGATGCGTTTGGCGGATATTCCGTTTACATTGACTCCTTCCACGGCTTTACGCCGCAGGAGTTTGCGGTGATCGGTCATATGTTCCGGCAGGCTGACCGGGTGACGGTGGCGCTGGGGATGCTTCCCGACAGCGGGGAAATGATTTTCGATGCGGTCAGGGATACCGATAAGACGCTTCGTCAGCTTGCCGCCGGTGTGCGGGATGCTTCCGTGTCAAGGATCTGTCTGACAGGGCAGCCGCGTTTCCGGTCGGAAGCGCTGTGCCGGCTGGAGAAGGAGCTGTTTTCCTTTGACAGAGCGGCTGAAGCGCAGGCGGCGGGCAGGGAGGACGCAGGAAGCGCCGTTTCCGTGGTTTCGGCGGGAGATGTTTATGCGGAGGCGGAGTATACCGCGCAGATGATTCTGAAAAAGGTGCGGGAGACCGGATGCCGATTCTGGGACGTTGCGGTGATCATGCGGGACCCGGAGTCCTATGCCGGCGTAATGGACGCTTATCTGGAGAAATACGAAGTTCCGTATTTTGTCGCACGGAGGGATGAACTGAAGGAAAAGCCGCTTGTCAAGCTGATTCTTTCCGCACTTGCCATCAAAGCGGACAACTGGCGCTGTGATGACGTGATAGCCTATCTGAAAACGGGTCTTAGCGGCATCTGTGCCGATGACTGTGACCGGCTGGAGCTGTATGCGTATCTCTGGAATATCAACGGGGGGCGCTGGTATGAGGAATTCGACTGGACCATGCATCCGCGCGGCTACCGGGATAAGCTGACCGAGGCGGATGCGGAGGAACTGAACTGCATCAATGAGATCAGGCGCCGTGTGACGGGACCGCTCTGCGCCTTTTTTGAGGCTTTCGGAGAGGGGGCAACGGTGCGCTCGGTCAGTGCCGCGCTGTACGGTCTGTTGCAAACGCTCGGAATCGAAGCTCTGTGCGGCGCGGAAAAACATGAGGAGGCGATCCGCATCTGGAACTGCACGGTGGATGCGCTTGATCAGCTTGTCCGTGTGCTTCCGGAGCTGCCTGTGACGGCAGAGCAGTACGGAAAGCTGTTTTCCATGCTGATCCGCGCTTCGGATATCGGGCATATTCCGCCTGCTGCGGATGCTGTGACCATCGGCTCTGCGGGGCTTCTCCGCACCGGATATATCCGCCATGTGTTTTTGCTCGGCGCCAATGAGGGCGTATTCCCGGCATCGGTCAGCGAGGGAAGCATTTTCAGCGATACCGACAAGCTTTTGCTGGAAAATCTGTGTGAGCTGACGCTTTCGCCCGATACGGACAGGCTTTCCGCAGAGGAACTGTACCGGTTCTACCGCTCGGTGACCTGCGCCTCCGACAGTGTGACCGTATCCTATCCGGTCATGGGGCTGCGCGGCGAGGCGCTGCGTCCCTCCATGCCGGTTCTGCGGATACGGAAGCTGTTTCCGGAGCTCCGCCCGGTATCACCGGAGCTCCTCCCGCCGGAGGAGCGGGCGCAGGGGTATGCGGCAGCCTTTGAGCTTGCGGCAGCGTACCGGAAGACGCCCTTCGGAAAAGCGCTGATGCGGATCTACCGGCAGGATATGTTTTGGACGGGTCGGCTTGAGGCGATGCTCTGTCCGATTGCGGAGCGGCATGTCCGGATCTTGCCGGATACGGTGAACCGCCTGTTCCCGGGGGACATTACGCTGACCCAGTCAAGGCTGGATGCCTTTTGCGGGTGCGCATTTTCCTTTTGGTGCAAATATTATCTGGAGCTTGACGATATCAGGCGCTATTCCTTTTCTCCGTCCGACTCCGGCACCTTTATTCACCGGATGCTGGAGGGCTTTCTGCGGCTTGCCCGGAGGGAAGACGGCATGAAGACGGATTACACCGACGGGGAAATTTCAGAAATACTGGACGGGATGATACAGACCTATCTCGGCGGTATCTTCGGCTCTGAGTATGACCGCGGCATGTGCTCGGCACGCCTCGTCCGGACGTTCGGGCGGATGAAGCGCTCCTGTGAGCAGCTGGTGCGGGACCTTCTGGACGAGTTTTCCCAGAGCGAGTTTGTGCCGCAGTATTTTGAACTGAAGATTGCGCCTCCCGGCAGATATCCCGGGGAACAGACGGTTCCGCCGCTGATGATTCCGGCAGGAAACGGCAGACACGTGTGCGTGTGCGGACAGATTGACCGTGTGGACACGCTGAACCGGGGAAACGATGTGTATGTGCGCGTGGTGGACTATAAAACGGGCAGAAAGGAATTTGATCCCGCCGATCTGAAGGAGGGGTTGAATACGCAGATGTTTCTGTATCTGTTTTCGCTTCTGGAGGCGAAGGATCGGGGATTTCTGAAGGAGCTCGGCGTAAAGGACGGAGGGAGGGTGCTCCCTGCGGGGGTCCTGTACTGCAATGCGCGGACCGATCCGCTCCCCGTCTCTGCGGAGCAGTCCGCCGAGGAAGTGACCGAAGAGGTGCGGCGCGCCATCCGGCGCTGCGGGCTTCTGACGAACCGGCTTGATATTCTGCGTGCGATGGAGGCGGATCTGGGGGCGCGGTATATCCCCGTATCTTTGAAAAAGGATGAAACCTTCACAAAGCGCTCTGCCGTGATCGGGGCAGATGACGAATTTGAGCGCTGGGAAAAGACGATCACCGAAACCGTGTCCGAAAAGGCGCGGGAGATTCTCGGAGGCTGCGCGGATGCGGAGCCTTTGCGTGGCGATCACAATCCGTGCGGCTTTTGTGCGCTGAAGCCGGTTTGCAGGGGCGGAATTTGTGCGGAGGGGGAGCTTTGATGGCTGAACAGAAAAATATACAGACAGAGCGGCGCTGGACGGAGGCACAGAAGGAAGCCATTTCCGTCTCATATCCTTCGGTGCTGGTTTCGGCTGCCGCCGGCTCCGGAAAGACTGCGGTTCTGACCGAACGCATCCTGCGGCGGCTGACCGATGAGGAGCATCCTGCCGACATCGGACGGCTTTTGATTGTGACCTTTACAAAGGCTGCAGCGGCTGAGCTGAAGCAGCGGATATCGGCTGCTTTAACTGCAAAAATGGCGGAAAATCCGGGAAATATGCGGCTGTTCAGACAGTATGCATCGCTCGGACGCGCCAGAATCTCGACAATTGACAGCTTTTGCTATGAGCTGGTGCGGACTCATTTCGACAAGCTCGGTCTGTCGCCCGCGGTCCGGCTGATCGATGAGAAGCAGGATCAGCTTTTGTGCGGAGAGGTTATGGCATCCGTGCTGGAGGACTATTATGCGAATGACGCAGATATCCTTCCGGATGAGAGAATCCCGGATTTCGACCGGTTTTCCGATCATTTTTCCGTGCTGCGGGACGATCGCATGCTGGAGGCATTTCAGAATCTCTACCGGCAGGTCGGGGTGTACCCGGAGGGGATTGAGTTTCTGAAAAATGCGGCTGCGCAGTTTTCGGAGGCGGCATCCCTTGATTTTCTCAGGACGCCGTGGGGAGAGCTTGCAAAAGGAGAGCTTCTGAGCTTCCTTCGCTTTTTTTCCGCGCAGACCGTGGAGGCGCTTGCATATCTGCGGCAGGATGAGGCGCTTCTGCAAAAAAACGGGGAAGCCTTTGCATATCAGGCGGACTTTATTGCGGGAATTGAAAAGCTTCTGGAGGCGGGAAGCTATGCGGCGGTGCGGGAGAGGCTCGGACTGTACGCTCCCCCAAGGCTCGGCAGTGTGCGTGCCGACCGGATGACACCGGAGCTTGAGCGCTTCCGGAAAATGCGTTCACAGTTTTCCGACCGGCTTTCCGAGCTGCGCATCCGTTATTTTTCTATGACAGAGGAGGAGGTGGAAAAGACTGCTTCTGCCTCGGCGGGAGTCTGCGACGGCTTGTACCGCTTTCTTCTGCGGTATGACCGCAGGCTGACGCGGGAAAAGAACCGGCGCGGTGTTCTGAATTATGCGGACCTTGAACGTCTGTCCTACAGGCTTTTGTACCGTGAGGACGGGACGCTTACCGAAACGGCGGCGGAAATCGGCTTGAAATTCGATGAAATCTACATAGACGAATATCAGGATGTCAACGAATTGCAGGACCGGATTTTCACTGCGATCGCCGGGACGTCACAGCGCTTTATGGTCGGCGATATCAAGCAGAGCATTTATGCCTTCCGCGGCGCGGCACCGAAGCTGTTTGCGGATTACCGGGTATCTCCGTCGGTTCACACGGTGTTTCTGCAAAGCAATTTCCGGTGTGACCGTCCGGTCATTGACTTCTGCAACACGGTGTTCGACTTTTTGTTCCGGCATAACGAGGGGCGGATGCCATACGGACCGGAGGACAGCCTTGTCTGCGGGAAGGGCGCTGCCTCCGGGACGGCTCCGGTGGAGGTTGCGGTTCTGACCGGGGAGTGCGACAGGGAACGGCTCTCCTCCCCGGAAGCCGACTATGTGGCGGAGCGGATTCTGAAGCTTCGGGCAGAGGGCTTCCGTTGGGGTGATATGGCGATTCTGCTCCGCTCGGCAAGCAGCGCGTCCGCTTATTATGAAAAGGCGCTGAAGCAGAGGGGAATTCCATACTACAGCCAGATTTCCCATGACTTTTTCGAAAATGCAGAGGTTCTTCTGATGCTCTCCCTCCTGAACTGCATTGACAATCCGCAGCGGGATGTGCATCTTGCGGGGCTTCTCAAAAGCCCTCTGTTCGGGTTTTCACTGGACGATCTGATCCATATCAGGACAGAGGGACAGGCAGGGTCGCTGTTTGATTCGCTCAGGCTGTATTGCGGGGCGCATCCGGATTTCGAAAAGGGCATCCGGTTCCTTGACAGGCTGGCGCAGTACAGAAAGGAAGCCGAGGCAATGCCGGTGGACCGGCTCTTGTGGTATCTGTATCAGGATACCGGCATTCTTTCGATTGTATACGGCGGGGCGGATACCGGAGAATCGGGCGAGGGACAGCGCGCGAACCTGATGCTTCTGTACGAATATGCGCGCGGCTTTGAAAACGGAACGTTTAAGGGGCTGTATCACTTCATCCGGTATCTGAACGAGATTATTGCGTCCGGAACGAAGCTTGAAACCGCAAAGCTTTCCAGCGAGGCATCCGATGCCGTGCAGATTATGACCATTCATAAATCAAAGGGGCTGGAATTTCCGGTGTGCTTTGTATCGGAAACGGGACAGAGGCTTTTACACCGGGATGCCGGAGAGCTTCTGATCTCGGATCGTGTTCTGGGACCGGCGTTCAGGCTGACGGATCGGACCGGCTTTGCGCAGATTGATTCGCCGTTTCGGCGAGCGGTTTTGCGCAGGATTGCAGAAGGAAGCATTTCCGAGGAAATGCGGATTCTGTATGTTGCACTGACGCGTGCAAAGGAGCGGCTTGTGATTACCGGAACGGTGAAGCAGGATGCTATGGCGCTGTATGAAGCCTGCGGGGCGGCTGCCGGGCAGAGCCGCGGACAGGAGCAGTCCGATTATGCTCTGACGGCACAGCCGGATTATCTGAGCTGGATTCTGACGGCGCTGCAATATGCCGATTACCGTAAGTATTCGCTTTTTATCGCCGGAAAGGAACCGGACGGAAAGAAGGCGTGCGACCCGGAACAGCCTGCCGTCCCGGATTCTCACGGCGGAGCAGCCTGCCAGGAGGCTTTGTTGGCACAGGGGCAGACAGAAGCGGAAGATCCGCCCGTGCATGAGCAGGGAGCGCCGGAGGAATATGTCCGGACGGCTGAGCAGGCATCGGATTCCGCCTTAAAGAAATCGGATGCTGAGGAGGAGCGGCTGTACAAGGCGCTCTATGCGCGCCTTTCCTGGCGGTATCCCCATGAAGCGGCATCCAAAATTCCGGCAAAGATCGCAGTTTCCGGCTTACGCCCATCGCTCCTTGACGAAGAGGACGAACAGTGGGGGGACTCGCCGGACGGAAAAAAGGAGGTCCCGGCGATGAAAAAGCCGGCGTTCCTTTTCCCGGAGCCGGAGGGCGCAAGCGCGGCGGAGCGCGGCACTGCCACGCATCTGTTCATGCAATTCTGCGATTTTGAAAACGCTGAGCGGAGCGGCGTGCGCGCAGAGCTTCAGCGCCTGACCGAAAAGCAGTTTCTTGATCCGCAGTCGGCTGCGCTTGTGCAGCTGAACCGGCTTGAACGCTTCTTCGCCTCGGACCTGTATCGGGATATGCGGCAGGCAAAGGAGATATACCGCGAGGTCCGGTTTAACATGAAGCTCCGGGCGGAGGACTTTTCGGAGGATCCGGTCCTGAAGGAGGAGCTTGTCGGTGAGGAGCTTCTGGTGCAGGGTGTGATCGACTGCTTTTACAGAAGGGCAGACGGCTCTGTGATTCTTGTCGATTACAAGACCGATGCGATTCCGAAGGAACTTCAGTCCGCAGGGGAGCAGGATGCGTTTATCCGTTCCAGGCACGAAAGGCAGCTGCAATATTACAGATATGCGGTGCGCCAGCTGCTTGCATGCGAGGCTTCGCGTGCCTGCGTGTATTCGTTCGCGCTCGGCAGAACGGTTGAAATCCCGGATTTGAGCAAATGTCCGGGAAAAGATGCACCCTGATCGCTTATCCGCACCGGATGCCGGTCCGAGCCGGCAGAAGGACCGTATGTGAAAGTAAAAACCCGGCGCTGCCGACTTTTGATCGGCGGTGCCGGGTTTTATGACGGAATTTACAGGGATTGTTTTTCGGAACTGCGGTGTACGGCTTCTGTGAAGACCGGCACATCGGGCTGAGGGAGACGCCGCGGAAACACGCCGGAACATCTGCGCGCGGAGCTTTTTGTGCGGATGCGCAGGAATGTCGGAGCGGCTTCACAGCCGTCTCCCGCGCCGAAGCATGTGAGTTTTTTTCGTGCGGACGCGCAGGGAAGCAGGAATGCGCAAACGGTGCGCCGCTGAAGGGTCAGTCGGGGAGAATGCCGGGAGCCGCCAAGACCTTCACGCTTCCGGAGTCCTTCTTTATGTGCGGAAAGCCGGGCGGGATCACTGCCCCTTGTAATACGGATGCGAAAGAATATACTTTAAGACAAGCTGATATGCCTCGGGTCCCATATGCAGTGCATCGCTTCCGACAAATTCTTCTTTAATGAAGCCGTTGGTGTCAAGAAGAATCTCTGCGGTGTTGAGGTACGCAATTCCGTATTCCTGTGCCAGCTGCGCGATCCACACGTTTGCCTGACTGATCTTCTTGTTATTGATGTCCCTTACGGATTTGTAATTTATGCCGACCGGATAGATGGACTGAAGAATCATTTCGGTATCCGGGCTGACCTCAAGAACCGTGTCCAAAATCTTCCGGTATTCATTTTTAAAGGTCACCTCGGTCAGCCACGAAATGCCGTTGACCCCGAGAGAAATGCAGAGCCGTTCGGGCTGCTTGCGCTTCAGTGCTTCCCGGACCGTGATCTCCTCATCGTCCTCCGGATAGTAGATTTTCACATCCGGCACCTCATTCAGGCATATGGTTCCGCTTTTCGGAAACCAGACCTGTGTCGTATTTTTTCCGCCCGAGAGTACGCCGTATATCTTCAGACCGTAGGTCAGAGAGTCTCCGAGGAACGTGATGCTGTCCAGATACTCCTGCGATGCGGGCTCCCGCTCTGTCAGAATGGTGCCGTTGAATGCTTCATACCAGTTGTACTGGGTATAAGTCAATTCCCCGAGGTCTGGTCCGGGCTTGAGCGGCTCTGTGACGGGTTCCGTAACCGGCTCGGTTGTGGGCTCGGTGACAGGCTCTGTGACCGGGGCAGTTACCGGCTGGGTTTTGGATGGTTCGGTTTCGGCTGGCACGGTATCTTTTTCGGTTGCCTCCGGCTCGGTCCGGATCGCAGGCAAAAGCGACTCGCTCTCTCCCTGCGAAGAGGAAGGGGTATCATGAGAGGTGCAGGAAGCCAGCTGAATCAGCAAAATACAGGTGAACAGGAATGCAACGAGAATGACCGTCAGCGCAATGACATCGAGCCGCGGCTGCTTTTTTTTGGATTTCATATGTTTTTTAATCACGCCCGCTTTCGGGCAGAACTCTCCTTCCGGAAGTATGAAAACGGATGATTGCCGCAGCGCGGCAAAAACGGAGCCGACCGCCGGAACAGCCGACGCTCCTTTTAATCCGCTTTTGAAAAGACCTTCTGATATTTTTTGCCGTCCCTTTTCCGGACAACGCAGATACGGCGGATGATCAGGCAGGGGATTGCAATCACGAAATAGATCAGCGTGACTGCAAGCAGAACGATAAGCGCCTGCGTGCCGGTGCTTGCGTAATATCCGCCGATTAGCAGGAAACAGACGCAAAAGTCGGCTGTGACAGCCAGATAATGGAGAAAAACGCAGAGGGCAAGCGAAAGCTTTGTGTGAAAGAGCTGATTGGCGCAAACCAGAAGAAAGCTGAACAGAAGAAACAGCCCCAGCCCGGCAGGCGTGGCGCCCGGCGTTTTGAAATCGGTTTTGACCGAAAAGATGACAGCCGTAAACACAAAGCAGACGATTGTGAAAACAGCGCAGGTCGGGTAAATAAACTGTCGTTGAATCTTTTTGAATAGCTCCATAAAAGACATTGACTTCCTTTCGCGGGAAACCGGGCTGCCTGAAATTCAAAGCCTTGACAGATTTCTGCCGAAAAACAGACAGACCGCAACGGTTTGCTACTATTATACCACCGGTCATACCGCAAATGTGAACAAAATGTGCATAAAATTGAAATTTTGTTCGGTCAGAACCGGTATCGGATCAATCCGGTGCGGAAAGATCGCGGATCGGATGCGTCGCGGCATATTCGCCTGCTGCCGTATCATACCGGACCTCGGCACGGTTTTTATGGAGGAAACGGGTCAGCTCATAGAGATCGATCCAGATCTGGTTCCATCCGTCCTTTTGAGACGGATCGAAGATCAGCTCAATTCCCCAGTGCAGATGGGGCGTATCGATTTTGTTGACGTTCTCCTTCGCGCTGTAGCCGGTCATGCCGAGATAGCCGATCACCTCTCCCGCCGTCACGGTCTTTCCTTCATAGATGTCGCAGTACGGATGGTTTTTGCGCAGATGCGCATAGTAGTAGTACCGTTTTCCGTCAAACGAGCGGATGCCGATCCGCCATCCGCCGTACTGATTCCATCCGCATGCCTCCACATATCCGGATTCAACCGCGACAATCGGCGTTCCGACGCTTCCCATCATGTCGTGTCCGAGGTGCGGTCGGGCATAGCCGTAGGTGCGCTTTGCGCCAAAATCCCGGAAATCGGAATAGCCGTATCCCGCCGCTATCGGTGAAAACGCCTTTAAGCCGTATTTTGTCACGCCGTCCTGCTCATAAAGCCCGATCATGCCGTCAAGAACCGCTCCGTATGCCTCCCGGTAATAGGAAAATCCGGAAACCCCAGCCGTGATTTCCTCTATGCTTCCTCCGTCCCGGACAAGGGCTGCAAAACGGTCCAGCTCACTTTTGGCATAGCCTGAAAAATCCCCGCCGCTTTTTGCGCCGAGATAAGCCAGAGCATCGGTCCACGGGATGTGCCGCTCTGTCGGATAGGTTTCGATATCAAGCCTCATGGCGTCGGTCAGAGCCTCTTCGGTTACACGGAATTCCACCCATTTGATGTATTTTGCGGTCACAGAGGCTTCTTCATCCGGACCGCTTTCGGAATAGCGCACGCAAAGCACCGGGATGCACAGTGCCAGGGTATACAGCAGAAGCCGAAAGGCGCTTTGCTTCAGACGCCCGGAAAAAATTTTCTTCAAAATCAAATCACCTGCCGCAAATATATATGCGGGGCGGTTGACATTTTATGAAAAAAACTGTATAATGGAGTGATGAATAATCGGGATGTATATACAGGATCAGGGGCTGCTTTTCATGCGCTTCCGGCTTTTTTAAACGGGATAAACCGGAAAGAGCGGAAGGGAATGCGGCGGATACGGAACAGAACCGAGACGGAAGAAAGGGAAGCCTTTGCCGGGACGGCAGGGCTTGGAATTGAAAAATGATGGACAGACGCACGGCGAGAGACACCGCCTTTTCTCTGATTTTTGAGAGCGAATTTCAAAAGGAGCTGCTGCCGGAGGAGCTGTATGCGGCGGAACGGGACGCGAGAGGCTTTGAGGACGATGCATATGTGCGGGATGTTTTTTTCGGAGTCATGGCGCATAAAGACGAGATCGACGGAAAGATCGAGGCACATGCCGTCGGATGGAAAACAAAGCGGATGTCCAAGGTGGTTCTGGCAGCGCTGCGTCTGAGTGTGTATGAGATGATGTATCTTGACGAGTCCGAGCTTCCATACCGCGTATCGATCAACGAGGCGATCGAGCTTGTGAAAAAATACGAAACCGGTGATGCACCGAAGTTCACAAACGGCATTCTCAGCGCCGTGGCAGCGGAGCTCGGAAAGACGGATGCGGATCAGAAATGATCTGAAGACGCCGCCTGCCGGTGGCGCTGCGGCTTTAACCTTAACCGTTCGGGCAGTTCCGGACAAATCCGGGCAGGAAAGGAGTGCTTTTGCTCCCTGCAAAAGCGTCGGATCACAGTATGAATGAGAGTTCAACCTCTGAGACGGAACGCGGAGAGGGCTGCGGGACGGGCGTTCTGCTATCCCGGGGCACGCAGGCTGCCGCATTTCCGGCTTCCGTCCGGGACGGCGCCGGCAGGCGTTTTCTCGGAATTGATACCAGCAATTACACCACCTCTGCCGCCGTATGCGAGGAGGATGGCGGAATCTCCCGCAGCATCCGTCAGCTGCTTGCGGTCCGGGAGGGGGAATGCGGGCTGAGGCAAAGCGATGCGGTCTTTGCGCATACGGTCAATCTTCCCGGTGTGATTGCACAGCTCGGCAGGGTGATCCCCACGGCTGTAGGCGTATCCGTCACGCCGCGAGACTGCCCCGGCTCCTATATGCCGTGCTTTCTTTCGGGAAAGGCTGCGGCTTCGGCAGTGGCTTCCCTTCTCGGAGTGCCGCTTTATACCTTCTCTCATCAGCGCGGACATCTGGCTGCGGCACTGTATTCCTGCGGCAGAGAGGACCTTTGCGATAAGGAATTTCTGGCGTTTCATGTTTCCGGCGGAACGACCGAGCTTCTGCATGTGAAGAACCGCGAAATTCAGCCGATCGGCGGAACCGCCGACATCAGTGCCGGAAAAGCGGTTGACCGGATCGGTGTGACGCTCGGGCTCCGGTTTCCGTGCGGTGCGGAGCTGGAGCGGCTTGCGGCGGCTGCTGCGGGGAACGTGAAGCCGCGTGTCAGCGTGGACGGCTGCCGCTGTAATTTCTCGGGTCTTGAAAACCTTGCGGCGGAGCTTGTCCGCAAGGGGACACCGCCCGGGGAGGTTGCCGCGTTTGTCCTTGCAAGCGTGGGAGAGACCCTGGTCCGGATGACGGAGGGGGCATTGAGGCTGTATCCGGGGCTTCCCGTGATCTATGCCGGCGGCGTGATGAGCAACAGACTGATACGTCCCGCTTTATCCGGCCGTTTTGACGCTTATTTTGCAGAGCCGCAGTTTTCCTGCGACAACGCTGCCGGAATCGCGCTTCTGTGCAGGAGACGCTGGGAGGAGACACATGGCTGAGAGGGAAAGAGCGGTTCTGACCGTATCGCAGGTCAATGAGTATGTGCGCATGCTTCTGGATCATACTCCGGTTCTCGGCTCTGTGTATGTACGCGGGGAAATATCTAATTTTACCAATCATTACAAGTCCGGACATCTGTACTTTACGCTGAAGGACGCGGACGGGCTTCTGAAAACGGTGATGTTCCGCTCCAGCGCCTGCCGCCTTCGGTTTGTGCCGGAAAACGGAATGCGCGTGATTGTCCACGGCAGGATATCCTGCTATGTGCGGGACGGCGTGTATCAGCTTTATGCGGACGATATGCAGCCGGACGGAATCGGAGCGCTTTATATTGCATATGAGCAGCTGAAGGCAAGGCTTGCCGCCGAGGGACTGTTTGACGAGGCGCGGAAGAAGCCGCTCCCCGCGTTTCCGGAAAAGATCGGAATCATCACGTCCCCGACAGGTGCAGCCGTAAGAGACATGATTCATGTGGCTGGAAGGCGCTTTCCGATGGCAGAGCTTATCCTGTATCCGGCACTGGTGCAGGGGGAGGGCGCCGCAGCGCAGCTGGCGGAGGGAATCCGCTGCTTCAACCGCGACAAGCCGGTGGATCTGATTATTATCGGGCGGGGCGGAGGCTCATTGGAGGATTTATGGGCATTCAATGACGAGGCGCTTGCCCGTCAGATCGCATCGTCGTCGGTTCCGGTCATTTCGGCGGTCGGGCATGAAACAGATTTCACGATCTGCGATTTTGCCGCCGACCGGCGGGCGCCGACGCCTTCTGCCGCCGCAGAGATAGCGGTTCCGGACGCCGGAGCGCTCCGCGCCGCCCTGCCCGCATATGCGGAGCGGATGGAGGCTGCGCTGAAACAGAAGCTTGCCCGGTGCAGAACAACAGTCCTGCATTACGCACAAAGCCGCGCCCTGACGGTGCCGGAGGCGTTTCTGGATGACAAAAGAATTCGGCTGATGAACAATGAAACGGCGATGCTCCGCGGAATAGAGCGACTTCTGGTGCAGAAGCGGCGGGAGCTTTTAGGGAAAGCCTCCGTTCTGGATGCGGTAAGTCCGCTCAGGGTGCTTGGACGCGGATATGCGGCGGTCTATGACACAGACGGCACTCTGGTCAAAAATGTCGGACAGGTTCAGGAGGGAAGCAGGCTGACGCTTCAGGTCTCTGACGGAAAGATTTTTGCGGTTGTGGAGAACACCGTCTGGCAGACGTGAGACGGATGCGGTCCGGAGATTCTTCCGCAAGGGACTCCGGACGGGAAGGGCGCCTGGACGAGGCTTCCCTGTCTAAGGCATCGGCTTTGCCCGGAAAATCATTTTAGGCTCCGAAGAACGGTGATAAGCATGGAAAATGAAGCCCTCCATCCATGCTTTCCGGCTTTTCCTGCCTTCACGGAACCTGTTTTACTCTGCAAAGCCAGCCGCAATTCCGAAGAACGGCGATAAATATGAAAAAACAAGCCTTCGATCAGCGCTTTGCGGTATTTGTCCTTCGACACCGGTTTCTCGGAGCAAAACCGGCTGTAATTCCGAAGAAAGGATGCTTTTGCTGACGCAAGAGTCATGGTCATAAATATGAAAAAGGAAGAATCCTTTGAAAAATCAATGGAGCGCCTGGAAGAGATTGTTCGGGCACTGGAGGACGGCAGCGCACCGCTTGACGCCTCTCTGAAACTGTTTGAAGAGGGAACGGCGCTTGTCAGGCGCTGCTCCGACCGTCTGGATGCCGCGGAACAGCGCGTCCGGATATTAATGAAGAAAACGGATGGAACATATGATGAACAAGCTTTCACAGATTCTGCACAGTAATGCGGCTTTGATCGACCGCGCGATGGAACAGCTTCTTTCCGGCGGAGACGAACAGTATCAGGTGCTGTTTGAGGCGATGCGGTATTCTGCCTATGCGGGCGGGAAACGGATCCGACCGACCCTGACACTGGAGTTCTGCCGCATGTTCGGCGGGGAGGACCGCTCTGCACTGCCGTTTGCCTGCGCGGTGGAGATGATACACACCTACTCCCTGATTCACGATGATCTGCCGTGCATGGACAATGACGACATGCGGCGCGGAAAACCGACCAATCACAAGGTATTCGGATATGCAAACGCGCTCCTTGCGGGCGACGCGCTTCTGACCGCCGCGTTCGGCGTTGCAGCCGGGAACGGGGAGGTTGATGCGGACGCAAGGCTGAAGGGGGTTTTACTGCTTTCCGAAATGGCTGGGGCAGACGGCATGATCGGCGGACAGGTCCTGGACGAAATCGGGGAAGAGAAGCAGTTTGATTATGACACGCTTCTGAAGATGAACCGGCTGAAAACCGGCTGTCTGATCCGCGCAGCCGCAGTTCTCGGGTGCCTTGCTGCCGGAGCCGATCGGGAAAAGCAGCTTGCTGCCGACCGGTATGCGTCTGCTGTCGGGCTGGCGTTCCAGATCGAGGACGATATTCTGGATGACGGCGAGGAGGATCAGAAAACCACCTTCCTTTCTTTCCTGAACCGCGGGGAGGCGCATGCCCTGGCACAGAAGCTGACTGAGGAAGCGTGCCTTGCAATCGCTCCCTACCCGAATTCGGACACACTGACTGCTTTGGCGCGGTATCTTGTGGACCGCAAGGTGTAATTCGGATCATGAGGATCGATGTGTATCTTGCCGGGCACGGCTTTGCGGAGAGCCGGCAGAAGGCGAAGGGCATGCTTGAGGCAGGCAACATTTTTGTGAACGGTCAAAGGGTGCGAAAGGCATCCTTTCTGATTCCGGACGGAGTTGAACCGGTCGTGGAGGTGCGCGGCGAGGTAATGCCCTATGTCAGCCGCGGCGGGCTGAAGCTGGAGGCGGCGCTGCGGCGGTTTTCCGTGTGTCCGGCAGGACTCCGGGCGGTTGATTTCGGTGCCTCCACAGGGGGCTTTACCGACTGTCTTCTGCAAAACGGAGCGTCTTTGGTATATGCTGTGGATTCCGGCAGGGGACAGCTCCATCCGAGGCTGGCAGCCGACCCGCGCGTGGTTTCCATGGAGGGCTTCAACGCGAGAAATCTGACGCTGTGCGATATCGGCGGCGTTCCGTGCGACATTGCGGTGGCGGATCTTTCCTTTATATCCCAGACAAAGATTTACGATGCGGTATCGGACGTATTGGCGGAGGGCGGACGCTTTATCAGCCTGATCAAGCCGCAGTTTGAGGCGGGGCGCGCCTGTCTGAACAAAAACGGGATTGTGACCGACCGCCGGGTGCATGAGCGGGTATGCGAGATGATCCGGGCGGAGGCGTTTGCACACGGGCTTCTTTGCCGCGGCATAACGGACTCGCCGATTGCGGGCGGAGACGGGAACAGGGAGTATCTTGCCCTGTTTGTGAAGGAAGGCGGCAGGTCCGTCTGTCCTGCGTAAGTAAGCATCGGCTGAAATTGAAAGCAGACGCCGCACGGCGGCGGAGCTGCAATATCCCTTTGGAGAGGAATGCGGAACATGATTATACAATTAAGACCGAATCCCGACAAAGACACGGGATTGACGGTGACGAAGCGTGCGGCGCGGATATTGGGAGAGTATCCCTCTGTGCGGTTGTGTATTGCACCCGAATTTTTGTCAGCCATGGAGGAGGACTTGCTTCCGGTCTGCTCCTCCGAGGGACTTGAGCCGGATATGTATCTGGTGATGGGCGGGGACGGCTCTGTGATCCGCACCGCGCATCGGGCGGCGGAAAAAGGGATTCCGATTCTGAGCGTAAATCTCGGCAGAATGGGGTATCTTTGTGAGGTGGAGCCGGATCGGCTCTCGCTTCTGAAAAAAATCCCGGAGGGTGCCTATACGCTGGAAAAGCGGTCGATGCTGAAGCTTGCATGGATGCGCGGCGAAACGGAGCTTCTCAGAAGGGACGGGATTCTGAACGACGTCTGTGTGACGCGTGCGGTTTTTTCCGGGATCGCTGACTTTACCGTGACCGCCGACGGAGGGCGGACGGATACCTATCGTGCAGACGGCGCCGTAATCTTCACGCCGACCGGCTCAACCGGCTATGCGATGTCCGCGGGGGGACCGGCAATGGACCCGGCGCTCAGCGTAATCGGCTGCATTCCGATTTGTCCGCATGCCGGACAGAGCAGAGCGATCCTGTTCCGGGATACAACGGTTCTGGAGCTTTGCAATACCTGCGGCTTCGGCGGCAGGCTGTATCTGACATCCGATGGAATCGGCATCGCCGCGATGGAGCCGGGAGATATTCTCCGGGTGGAAAAATCGGAGCTGTATGCGGCTTTGGTCAGAATCGACGGAAATCCGAAGGGTGACAGACTGGTCTGAAATGCGGCGGATATGGCGCAGTAAGGAGAAGGGCATGAAATACAAAAGACACAATAAAATCATCGAGATCATCTCGGAATACTGCATCGAAACGCAGGATCAGCTGATTGAAAAGCTGAAGGAAAGCGGCTTTGATGTGACGCAGGCAACGGTGTCAAGGGATATCCGGGATCTGAAGCTTGTGAAAATTGCGGCGGACGATCATACGTATAAGTATGCGCTTTCCTCCCACGATGAGATGCGTATTTCGGTGAAGTACCGGAATATCATCAAGGAGACTGTGACAAAGATTGATTATACGGACAAATTTGTTGTGCTGAAAACATATGCCGGGATGGCGCAGGCTGCCGCTGCGGCAATCGACGGAATGGGCTGGAACGAAATTGTCGGCTCCATCGCGGGGGACGATACGATTTTTGTTCTGATGCGGGATTATGAAACGGCGCTTGAGTTTGTCAGCAAATTCCGGAAAATTCTGAAATCCGATAATTCCTGAGAAGGATATCGGGGTAGGAGGATGCGTCATGCTGGAGTCTCTTCATATCGAGAACATCGCGGTCATCAAGTGTGCGGATATTGATTTCAAACAGGGCTTTACTGCTCTGACCGGAGAAACCGGCGCCGGAAAATCCATGCTGATCGGCTCTCTGGAGCTGCTTCTCGGCGGCAGACTTTCCAAGGATATTATCCGGACGGGAGCGGAGCGGGCAATGGTTTCCGCCATGTTCGGAGGGCTGGACGGAAAGACCCGCGCGGCGCTTTCCGAGCTCGGAGCGGAGCCGGATGCGGACGGCATGCTGTATCTGCAGCGCACCGTGACGCCGGAGGGGAAGTCCCAGACCAAGCTCAACGGCAGAACCATCCCGTTGTCCCTGCAGCGCGGGATCATGCCGCTTCTGATCGATATTCACGGACAGCATGACAATCAGCTGCTGCTTGACCCATCCTCGCACATTGCGTTTCTGGACAGCTTTGCGGACGCGGAGCAGCCGCTTGCCGAATATCGCGTGCAGTATGAGCGGCGGGCGCAGATTCTTTCGCATATGGCGGAGCTTTCCCGCAATGAACAGGAAAAGCAGCGCACGATCGAGCTTTTGAAATATCAGATCGCGGATATTGACTCCGTCAAGCCGGTTGACGGAGAGGAGGAGCTGCTTGAGGCGAAGAAGAAGAAGATTCTGAACTATGAGAAGATCAGACGTCACGCAAGCCTTGTGACACGTGCCCTTTACCGGAGCGAAAAGGGGATGCCTGCCTACGAGCTTCTCGGCAGGGCGGCGGCCTCGCTTCATGCGCTGGCGGAATACCTGCCGCACGCAGAGGAATATGCGGACAAGCTGGAGGGCTTCCGGTATGAGCTGGAGGACATCGGGCTTGCGGCGGAGGAGCTTTTGGGCGACGGCGAGGAGGACGCGGATCAGGCGCTGGATAAAATCGAATCGCGGCTGGACGCTCTCTCCAAGCTGGAAAGAAAATACGGTACCACCGTTTCGGAGGTTCTTGCGTACCGGGAAAAGGCTGCGGGGGAGCTGGAAGAGATCGAGCTGTCGGACGAGAAGCTGGAGGAGCTTGGGCAGGAGCTTGCGGTGTGCGAAAAGCAGACGGCAGAGGCAGCGGCGGTTCTGACCAGGCTGCGTCAGCTTGCGGCGGAGGAGCTTGAGAATCGGATCACAAAGGAGCTTTCGGAGCTTGAGATGGGGAAAGCCCGGTTTAAGGTCGGCTTCCATTGGGAACAGGATGAGAACGGAAAACCGAAATACGGCAGACGCGGCATGGACCGTGTGGAGTTTCTGATTTCCACGAACCCGGGAGAGCCTCCGAAGCCCTTGGCAAAAATCGCGTCCGGCGGAGAGCTTTCGCGCGTCATGCTTGCAATCAAAAGCGTGGAGGCGGGGAAAGAGCAGACCGGAACGATGATCTTCGATGAGATCGATACCGGTGTCTCCGGAAAAACGGCGCAGAAGATCGGGATTAAGCTGAGAAAGCTGGCGGAGGCGGGCAATACACAGGTAATCTGCGTGACGCATGCCGCTCAGATCGCGGCGGTGGCAAATGTGCAGCTCCTGATCCGGAAGACAGAGCGGGACGGGCGTGCGGAAACAGATGTGCTCCCGCTTGACCGGGACGGGCGTATCCATGAGATTGCGAGGATCATGGGAGGTGCACAGATCACGGACAAGCTTCTTTCGACCGCAGAGGAGCTGCTCGGAGAATACAACTGACCGGGACTGCATATAAAGGGACAGATCATAAGCATAAAAGTCGGAGCAAAGGGAGCATCTGCCGGGGCTGTCCGGAAAAGAGGAAGCGCAGAGCCGGCTCCGGGATCGGTGACGGCAGGACCTGTTTTGTCTGCGCGGGAATAGCTTTGGTTCGCTGTCCCGACCGTGCAGCGGCGGCAGAATGACGGAAAACGGAGGAGAAGCGGAATGACCGATTCGGAAAAAGCAGGGGAGCTTCGCACTTTTCTTGAGGAAGAGCCGGAGCTTGCATTTACGGAGCAGGTGCCTCTTCGCACAATGTGTACCTTTCGGGTGGGCGGAGCTGCGGATTTCTGTATCTGGCCCGAAAGCAGGAATGCGCTGCGGCGTGTGATCCGGCAGCTGCGCGCGCTGGGGGTCTATTACCGGGTATTCGGCAACGGCAGCAACGTACTGTTTGACGACCGCGGGTTTTCCGGAGCGGCGGTTTTTCTGACGCATATCAACGAGCTTCACCGGGACGGCTGCCGGATCTCGGCGGGAGCCGGAGTGCCGGTGACCCAGCTTTCCGTTTATGCGCAGCGTGCCGGTCTTACGGGCATGGAGTTCTTATACGGCATTCCGGGAACTGTGGGAGGCGCAGTCTATATGAACGCGGGCGCGTATGACGGTGAAATTGCGGGCATATGCGAAAGGACGTTCGGCTATTTGCCGCAGACGGATTGCTTTACCGTGCATGAAGGAGACGAGAATCATTTCGGATACCGCCATTCCCGCTATATGGAGGAAGAGGAGCTGGTCATAGGAGCCGAATTTCTGCTCACTCCCGCAGATCCTGACCGGATCCGCGCAAGGATGGAGGAGCTGATGGCACGGCGGCGCAGCAAGCAGCCGCTTGAATTCGGAAGTGCGGGCAGCACCTTTAAGCGATATCCGGGAACCTATACGGGAAAGCTGATTGAGGATGCGGGGCTGAAGGGCTTTTCCATCGGCGGCGCACAGGTTTCGGAAAAGCATGCCGGGTTTATCATCAATACGGGAAACGCCTCCGGTGCGGATATTACGGCGCTGATCCGGTATGTGCAGGACGCGGTGCGGGAAAAGTACGGAATCGTACTTGAGCGCGAGGTGGAGCTGATCCCGTTCCGGAAGGAGTGACGGATGATTTGGCTTATTTCCGCCGGATCGCGGCTTTTGTGCGGCAGGAGCGGTGCATGCTGCACCGCGGGCGGAAGGAGCTGAGGCGGAGTTCGCCTGCCCGGCATTGGCTCCTGCGCGATGCGGTGTGCGGAAAAACACAGCTTTGTGCGGCGCGGAACGTATTCTTCGGTTTTGGGTTCCCGTGCGGCGCGGTACGGCGTGCGGAACCAACGATTTTGGGCATACAGAACCTGTTTCCCCGGTTTTCTGTGCCTTTTGCGGTACAAGCTGTACAGAGAGGCGCGGCGTGTGGAAAATGACCGGTTTTGACAGCGCGGAAGCGCTTTATACTGCGGCATAACGGTTTTTCCGATTTGCCGGAGGATTTTTTCGGAAAGGATGCCCGATGCGGGAGACCGCGGGGCATGGTTGCGGATATGGAATTTATAGTGCTTACCGGAATGTCCGGTGCGGGAAAGTCACAGGCGGCGCATACACTGGAGGATATCGGTTATTATTGCATCGACAATCTTCCGGTGGCGATGATCCCTGTTTTTGCGGAATTTTATCAGAAGACTCCCGGAAAAGCCTCCCGGGTCGCATTTATTATCGATGTGCGCGGGGAAATCGAATTTCAGTCTCTTTTGGACAGGCTGGAGGAGCTGAAGGCAAAGGGCTTTGATGTGCGGACGGTATTTATCGATTGCAGCAATCATGTTCTGATGAACAGGTTCAAGGAAACCCGCCGGATCCATCCCCTGGTCACGCTGAAGAACATTTCGATCAGCGAGGCGATCAAAACGGAGCGGGCTATGCTTGATGTGGTGCGCAGCCGCGCGGATTATGTGATTGACACCTCGACGCTGACGAATGCGCAGCTGCGGGAAAAGCTTTTGGCGATCTTTACGGAAACCGGGGACAAGAACATGCTTGTCACCTGTCTTTCCTTCGGCTTCAAGTACGGAATCGCCGTGGAGGCGGATCTGGTTTTTGACGTCAGGTGTTTCCCGAACCCGTATTACGACCCCGTTCTGAAAAATATGACGGGACTGGACGGTGCGGTGCGCGATTTTGTGTTCGGGTACAGCCAGACGCAGATCTTTCTGGATAAGCTGTACGATATGATCGATTTTCTGCTTCCGCTGTATATGGCGGAGGGGAAATCCCAGCTTACCATTGCCATCGGGTGCACGGGGGGAAAACACCGTTCCGTGGCAATTGCGGAGGCGCTCGGGTCCCATCTGAAGGAAAAGAAAATTCACGCTCTTGTGCTGCACCGGGATATCATCAAAAAGTTTACCGGAGATAAATGATGCGCTCCCGGGACGGTCGCCAAGCGACCCACGGGGGCAGGCTCCGAAGCCCCGGATGCTCTTTCGGGCTTTGCGGAAAGCGGGCTGAGGCACCCGGGAACAGGCATTTTCCGGAGTGACAGAAAGCCGTTTCGGGGCAACCGCCTCGGGGGGACTCCTCTGTCTGCGGTGCGGAGATATCAAGGGCGTCCGGTCAAAGAATTTTTAAACGGAGAAGAAGGAGGCGCGGCGGATGAACGATTCTTTTTCGCAGGAAACCAAAACAGACCTTTGTGCACAGCCTCTGAGGGGCGCGGCTGTCCGGCTTGCGTTTCTGTACGGCTTCTTTCTCTGCGCGGAGCAGTTTTCCGAAAGCCGGATTGTGCTTGAAACCGAAAATGAGGCGGTGCAGCAGCTTGTCGGGAAGATTTACACGCAGCTGCTTCACGAAAAGCTTCCGCCGTTTCACGCGGGCTGCTGCGTATTGGCTGCTCCGGAGCAGTCCGGCGCGCTTGAAAAACTCTTTTCTGTGTTTGGATATCAGTCCGGTCAGCCTAAGCTGACCGTGAATCGCAGCATTTTTTTCGCAGAACCCTGCCGCGCAGCCTTTGTCAGGGGAGTTTTTCTTTCCTGCGGAACCGTGACGGAGCCGGAAAATGATTATCATCTGGAGCTTTTGACCCGTGACGCCGGACTGACTGCTGAGCTTGGCGGGATTCTGGAGAGCTTCGGGCTTCCGCCGAAGCAGCTGAAGCGTTCCTCGCGGCATGCGGAATCGCTGTATTTCAAGGACAGCTCGGCAATGGAGGACTTTCTGAATTTCATCGGGGCGCAGAAGGCGGCGTTCCGCCTGATGGACGTGAAAATTCTGAAGGATATCCGGAACAACGCAAACCGTCATGCCAACTGCGATGCCGCCAATATCGATAAGACCGTGACGGCATCCCAGAAGCAGCTTCAGGCGATTATGACGATCGTTCAATCCGGGCATGCCGATGATCTGCCCGGGGAGCTGCGGGAAACCTTTGATCTGCGGGCGGCGTATCCGGACGCGACGCTTGCCGAGCTGGTTATGCTGCACAGCGGGAGGATATCGCGGTCGGGCGTATGCCACCGGCTGAAGAAGATCATCGCGTTTGCGGAGCAATGTGTACATGCGGACGCCGGATTTTCCGGAGATGTCCCGGGGAACGGACCGGAATAACTTTTATTTGAATTGTATCGGCGCGAGGGGCATAAGCGGCTGCCTGACACCGGAAAAGCCGGGGGAAAAGGCACAACATGGGAAAGAGTGCCGTCGGCGGGACGAGGGCGGTGTGTGCGGCACGGGCAAACCGGAAGAGGCACTGCCGGCAAGGCTTATGCGCCTCGGGTGCGTGTGAAAGCGGGCTGCACAGGGAAACGGCAGGTCCGGAATCTGCCTGCCGCGCGGTAGCGGAAGAAATCCCGGTTATGCAGGGCTTGGAGCAGCCGGATACAGGAGGAACGGAAATGTCGGACTTTGTTCATCTTCATCTTCACAGCGAATACAGCCTGCTGGACAGCGCGTGCCGGATCCGGGATATTGTGCGGGCTGCGAAGGCTGCCGGGCACACGGCGGTGGCACTGACCGACCGGGATGTGCTGTACGGAGCGGTGGAGTTTTATTCTGCGTGCGAGGAGGAAGGGCTTCAGCCGGTGATCGGATGCGAGATTTCTCTTCTTCCGGATGCCGGCGGAAAAGAACAGCCGTTTCCGTTTGTTCTGTTGGTATGCGACCGGACGGGCTATCGGAATCTGTGCCGCATTGTGTCGGGAGCCTTTTTTGAGAGCAGACACGGAGCGCCCTGCGTCAGACCGGAGCTTCTTTCGGAAAACCGGGAGGGTCTGATCGCGCTGTCCGGCGGGGAGGACAGCTATATTGCCCGCTGTATTCTGGAAAACGATTATCATGAGGCGGAGCGCTATGCCGTCTGCATGGATGAGCTGTTCGGCAGGGATTTCTTTTATCTGGAATTGCAGGATCATGGGACGCCGGAGGAGAAAAAGATCAACGCTGCGCTTGCGGAAATCTCACAGAAGCGCGGAATCCCCATGGCTGCGACAAACGGAGTGCATTATCTGAAGAAGGAGGACGCGGAGGTGCATGCCGTGCTCTCCGCCATAAGAACCGGAAGAACCGTGCGGGACGGGAGGCTGCCCGGCTATGAAACGGACGAGCGCTATTATAAATCTACGGAGGAAATGAACGCACTGTTTTCCGGGGTGCCTCAAGCCATAGAGAATACAGTGCGGATCGCCGGGCGCTGCCGCTTTGCATTCACCTTCGGCAAGACGTTTCTTCCGCGGTTTACGCCTCCGGACGGCAAAGAGCCGAAGGCATATCTGCGGGAGCTGACGAAGGAGGGCTTGGAGCGCCGTCTGCAATGCGGGGATATCCGGTATGATGAGACCTGCACCTCGGATGACTATAAGTACAGGATTGAATATGAGCTTGTTGTGATCGGCTCCATGGGGTATGCGGAATATTTCCTGATTGTCTCGGATTTTGTCAATTATGCGAAATCGCAGGGGATTCCGACCGGTCCCGGGCGCGGCTCCGGTGCGGGCAGCCTGATTGCCTATCTGATCGGGATCACGGAGGTGGATCCGGTCAGATATAAGCTTCTGTTTGAGTCCTTTTTGAATCCGCAGCGCATCAGCATGCCGGATTTTGATATCGATTTCTGCTATGACCGCCGCGATGAGGTAATCCGGTATGTGACGGACAAGTACGGTGCGGACCATGTGGCTCAGATCGTTACCTTCGGGACGCTGGCGGCTCGGGCTGCCATAAGGGATGTCGGGCGCGCGCTCGGAATGGCGTATGCCGATGTGGATGCGGTTGCGTGCCGGATCCCGCGTGAGTCCGGACTTACGCTCCGGCAGGCGCTGGAGCTTGAACCCGGTCTTCGGGAGATTTATGCGGGAAACCCGGAAGTGAAGCGTCTGATCGATACAGCGGAGCAGGTGGAGGGAATGCCGCGCCATGCTTCGACCCATGCGGCTGGTGTGGTGATCACCGATCTGCCGCTGACCGAATATCTGCCGCTCTCCAAAAACGGGGACGTGACCGTGACGCAGTATGATATGGATACCGTGGCAAGGCTCGGACTTCTGAAGTTCGATTTTCTTGCGCTCCGGTATCTGACCATTATTGACAATACGGCAAAGCTGGTGCGGGAAACGGACCGCTCCTTTGATCTTAAAAAAATCCCGTATGACGACGAGGAGACGTTCCGCCTGATCTCTGCCGGTCAGACCGGCGGTGTCTTTCAGCTGGAATCTGCCGGAATGCGGCAGCTTCTGTCCGAATTTCAGCCGCGTTCGGTCGGGGATATCATGGTTGCGCTGGCACTGTACAGACCGGGACCGATGGACTCTGTCCCCGTGTATCTGGAGAACCGGAGGCACCCGGAGAAAATCCGGTATTGTACGGATAAGCTGCGCGACATTCTGGACGAAACTGCCGGCTGCATCGTGTATCAGGAGCAGGTCATGCAGATTTTCCGCGTGGTGGCGGGGTATTCCTACGGCAAGGCGGATATCGTGCGGCGCGCGATCGCCAAGAAAAAGGCGGGAGTGATTGAAAAGGAATATGAGGGCTTTGTGACCGGTGCCAAGGCAAACGGCGTGTCCGAAGAGGATGCGGGGCGTCTCTTCGGCATGATGACGGACTTCTCCAATTACGGCTTCAAGAAGAGCCATGCCGCAGCCTATGCGATCCTGTCGTATCAGACCGCATACCTGAAGACGCACTATCCGGTTGCGTACTATGCGTCTCTTCTGACCTCGGTGCGGGACAGCCCTCCGAAAATGACGCAGTATATTGCGGAATGTGCCAAGCTGGAGGTCCGGGTTCTGCCGCCGGATATCAACCGGAGCAGAATGCTTTTTGCTGTCGAGGGGGATGCCGTGCGCTTCGGGCTTTTAGCCCTGAAGGGCGTCGGAGTGTCATTTGTGCGGAATATCCTTTCCGTTCGGGAAGCCGGTGAATTCCGCTCGTTTTACGATTTTGTCAGCCGGATGGCATCGGTGGAGCTGAACCGGAAGCAAATTGAGGTCCTGATTAAAGCGGGAGCCTTTGACCGGCTCGGCAACAACCGTTCACAGCTGCTTGCCGCATATGAGCAGCTTCTTGAAATGTTTGCGGCGCGGGGACGCGGAAGTGTTTCCGGTCAGATGGATTTCTTCGGCTCGGAGCATTTTGAGTTTACCTATCCCGCTATTCCGGAGATGCCTCTGCGCAGTCGGCTTCAGATGGAAAAAGAATGCACGGATATGTATTTGTCCGGGCAGCTTCTTGATTCGTATTCCGCGCAGATCGAGGCGATGCAGCCGGATTCCGCAGCATCGGTTCTGGCTGCCTTTGCCGATCCGGGATCGGAGGCGGGCACAGAGGAGAGCTTGGGCGAGCCCGGCGGGACGGAATACCGGGAGGGCTTAAATGTGGTGCTTTGCGGCATTGTCGGGCGTCGGGTGGACAAGTCTACCAAAAGCGGCGAAGCCATGGCGTTTGTGACGCTTCAGGACCGGTTTGCCGACATGGAGCTGGTTGTCTTTCCGAAGGTTCTTTTGGAATATCAGCCGTTTCTGAGGTCCGGTCAGGCAATCTCCGTGCTCGGAAGTCTGTCGCTCCGCAGCTCGGATTCGGTCAAGGTGATCCTCCGGGCGGTTTGTCCGCTTTTGCCGAATGAGAGATTTCATCCGGAGACCTTCCGCAATCCGTTCGCCCCGGAACGCGGGAAAGAGTACGGACGGTCCGCCGTGCCGGACACAGGATCGGAACGGAAGCCGGAAGGACGGTCTGACTATGGCAGAAATTCCTCCGGAGCGCAGGGGACGGCTGAGAATGCCAATGTACCGGAGGGGAGCAACCCGGAAACCGGTCCGGGTGCTGTAAACCGGCAGCCCGGTCGGGCGGTCGGGGCAGGGAGCCCCGGTGCGGAGGCATCGGGGCGGGCGGCGGCTCCGACTTCTCCCGAACCGGACAGGCAGAGGAAAGCCGGGGAGGCTGGGGCGAAAAACGCACCGACGGATACGGCTGGATACGGGCAGAAGCGTGCGGAAGAGAGTGTCCGGCAGGGAAAACCCGGGGATGGACCGAAAGGTGCCGGGGAAAATGACAGGAGAGCGCCTGTTTTGTATTTGCGTGTTCCGGATATGGAATCCGGACTGTTCCGGCGCGTGTGGAATCTGATCGGGATATTCGACGGTGTCGTTCCGATTGTGTTTTATGACAGCAAGCGAAAGAAATACGAAAGGGTTCATGGCGTATGCGTGGACGCTTCTTCGTTTGTGCTGCGGGAGCTTTCGGAGCTTCTGGGAGAGGAAAACGTCATATTGCGCTGAAATCCGTTCGGGGACTGAATTCCGGGCGGGGATGCACCGGGACCGGACGGAGGTCCACGGTCTGCCGTCCGGATGCATCCGCAGTCCCGGTTAAAGATAACTGCTTGTCCGAACGGAGAAGCAGGAGCTTTCGGATTTTATTTTGAATGGGGTCTGAATTCCGGATTACTGTGCCGCAATGACGGCAGAAAGGGATAATGATATGAAGCTATTCCGAAAAAATAACGGAGAGCCGGATAACCGCACCGTGTTTTCATCGGCAGCGGGGATACTGGCACCCGTATGTAAGGCGCTGTTTTACTGTTCCATTGTGCTGATGTTGATTCTTTTCATCATTTTTCTGATTTTGCTGTGCATCAAGAATACGGCACCGGAGGATATGATCCTTCCTCCGTTTATGCACCATATCGCAGCGGGAGGGACCTATGAGATCTCTCTTTGCAACGGGATTCTGGTCACAGTGGGTGCGGAAACGGTTACGCTTTCCGCGATCAAGTCAGCGCTGTACTGCGGGATTGCGCTTGCCGAGGGAATTCTTGCGGTATTGACGCCGATTCTTCTCTTTTTGTCCGGTCTGATGAAAAATATTGCGGAAAAAAAGCTGTTCCTGCTTTCAAACGCGCGGTATATCGGGAAGATCGGATGGTGTATTCTGATCGGAAACACGGCTGTTCTTTTGATCCGGAGATTTTTCAATTATTATCTGATCAAGGTCTTTCTGCCTCCGGAGGCGGCGGAGCTGATCTCCTTCCGTGCCGGACCGGATCTGATGGGACTTGTGATGGGCGTTCTGGTTCTGCTTCTCTCTGCCGTTTACGGCTATGCGTGCCGGATGCATGCAGGCGGATTTGACGCGGTGGATGCACAGCCGCCGGCAAAAATCTGACTTCGGAGAGGAAAAGAAACACAGAATCAGTAAAATTATCTGAAAATTCATGAAGTATTCAAATGTTTCGGATATAATAAAACATTGATTGCTGTATGAGGCAGCCAATCTGCCTTTCTTGGATGCACGGAAAAGGAGTGAGGATACCGCGATGCCGCTCAAACGGAAGAAAAATGAGATTGACTGGAGCAAGGAGATTACACACGCAATGGGAGTTGCCGGAAAGTTTTTTGTCAAGGCTCTTTCCTGGATTCTGAATATCTTCTGCACCTGTCTGCTGATCGGGCTGATTACAGGCACAATCGTCGGGGGCGCCTTCATCCTGTATGTGATGAATTATGTGGATCCCAGCGTGGATAATATAGACTTTCTGAAGGCAAGCGAGAATACCACGACGAAAATCTGCTATGTCAATGAAAGCAATGAGATTGTGGAGCTGGAGGACCAGCGCCTTTACGGTTCAAGCAACCATATCTGGGCGCCTTATGAGAGCTTTCCGGACGATCTTGTGAATGCGATCGTGTCGATTGAGGACCACCGCTTCTGGCAGCACGGGGGTGTTGACTGGCTTTCCACCGTCAAGAATGCCGCGAAGTATTTTACGGGAACCGGCATGGCGGGCGCTTCCACGATCACGCAGCAGCTGATCAAAAACACTACGGGCGATGACGAGGTGTCGATTCAGCGGAAGGCTCAGGAGATTATGCGCGCCATGAACCTGACTAAAAAAATGTCCAAGGAGCAGGTCCTGGAGCTGTATCTGAATTCGATTTATCTCGGGCAGGGCTGCTACGGCGTCAGTGCGGCTGCATTCAAGTATTTCGGAAAAGAAGTGCAGGATCTGACGCTTTTGGAGTGCGCTGCGCTTGTCGGAATCACGCAGAACCCGATCAAGTGGGATCCGATCAGGAATCCGGAAAACAACACGTATCGGCGGCAGGTGGTTCTGACCGCCATGCGCGAGTACGGATATATCACGGATGAGGAGTACTATTCGGTCTATTATGAGGATCTGAAGCTCAGCACCGGCAAGGAGGATGAGGACGGCGACTCCTCTTCCGCCGAAATCAAGTCATGGTATACCGATGCCGCAATCGAGGAAACCATCAACCTTCTGCGGAAGGAATACGGCTATACGTACGAGATCGCGGTGATGAAGATTTATACCGGAGGCTTTCAGATCGTTACCGCACAGAATCTGAAGCTCCAGCGGCTGGTTGAGGAGTTTTACGCTGATAAGACGAAAATTCCGCGGGCGGACGAGAGTTTGATTCAGCCGCAGTCCTCCTTTGTTCTGATTGATCCGGAAAACGGAAACGTGCTTGCCTTGGCGGGCGGAACGGGGGAAAAGGAGCTGAACCGCGGACTGAACTATGCCACGCAGACCAAGCGTCCTTCCGGTTCGTCCATCAAGCCTATCTCGGCGTATGCTCCTGCACTTGAATACGGTGTGATTAACTGGGGCAGCGTTCTGGACGATTCCCCCGTCAATTTCGGAACAAAAACGGTTCGAGAGGACGGCTCGGTCTCATACTCCCGTCCGGGCGGATATCCGAAGAATGCAACAAACTATTACAGAGGACTGACTCCTGTGCATTACGCAGTGCACCAGTCGGTCAACACCATCGCTTATAAAACGGTGGAAAAGCTCGGTCTGGACCGCTCCTTTGATTTTACGAAAAATCTCTGCCATGTGGACAGCCTGATCGAGTCCTCCAATGCAAACGGCACCGTTGTGACCGACAAGGCGTATGCGCCGCTTGCGCTCGGTCAGCAGTCCTACGGTGTGACGAATCTTGAACTGACCGCGGCTTACTCCATTCTCGCAAACAACGGTGTGTATAACAATCCCCGGATCGTTCTTCGGGTTCTGGACGGAGAGGGTAACGTCCTGATTGACAATGCGCAGAAGAGCGAGATTGTCATCAAGGAGACCACTGCCTCCATTATGACAAAAATGCTTCAGGAGGTTGTGCAGATCGGTACCGGTGCGCGTGTCACCCTGAAGAATTCGGTGGATGTCGCGGGTAAAACGGGAACGACACAGAGCCAGTGCGACAAATGGTTTATCGGCTATACACCGTATTTCATCGGGGGCGTCTGGTTCGGCTATTCCATGCCGCAGGCGCTGACGAATTTCGGGTCGAACCCCGCACTTGTGATCTGGGATGCTCTGATGACCGAGATCCATCAGGATATATTGGAGTCCGCCGCTGCGGGAACCGAGGAGCTGAAGCATTTTGAAACGGCAGACGGTGTGATTACCGCGAAATACTGTGTGGATTCCGGAAAGCTGGTTACGGAAGCCTGCCTTGCGGACCCGCGCGGAAGCCGCGTGGAAACAGGCTATTTTACGGCGGATAATATGCCGAACACCGATTGTGATGTACACGTGCTTGTGGATTACGATACGGTCACAAAATCGGTTGCGACCGATGCCTGCCCGTCTGAAAATCTGGTCAAAATCTCGCTTTTGAACTACAGACGGTCCTTTGAACGGCAGGTTGCGATTTCTGACGCGCAGTTCATGTACTGGCAGCTGCCGGAGGGAATTGCGCCCGGCGGGACGGAAAATGATCCGTTCTTTATCAATGCAGTTCCTTCGGGTAAGTTTGTCGGAATTACCGGAGGCACCACGCAGTTCAACCATTCCTGTCAGCTGCACAAGCATTCGGACAAACCGCCTGTGACGGAAACCGAGGAAACGCTTGCACCGCCTCCCGAAACCGGGGATGAACCGGAGACGGAAAAACCCCTGGAAGGGGAAGAAACCGGCTTTACGCCCCCTCCGGAGGAAGAATGATTTGCAGGGCGGCATGAGCCGATTCTGATTTACAGTTGAAATATCTTATGGAAAGAGGGGTGTAAAAACGCATTTTGCGTTTTTACACCCCTCCGATATTGGTCCCGGCGGCTGGACGTTGGCGATTTGCCGAGGGAAAAGCCAAAAAAACAATGGCGCGGAGGCAAAAAAGACCGGGATCACATCAAAAATGCCGGATTCCCGACCGGATTTTTGAGGGGCTGTTAAAAGCATCGGGTTTTTTAACGGTTCTCGCTTTGATTCGGACGAAGAACAGAGCGTTTTGCACCGAAGGCAGGAATGATTTCTGAAACAGGCAAAAAGCCGCTTGATTTCCGGGCATCGTCTTTGGGATGACGCGGGGACTGTCAGGATGGGATGCTTTTGCGCGTTCTCATAAGAAGCTGCGGGTTCTTTGCCGAGTCGTTTCTGCCGGAGCCATATTGTTTTTCTCTGTATGAATGATGCAAAGCGGCGCTGCGGAACAATATTTTTTTCAGCAAGAAATGATTCGGTGAGGCTCAGGCAGCTATCCCCCGCAGGCAGTGTCTGCGGGGGATAGTCTTTGTTTTCTGCTTGGGAGGCTTCAGGCGTAAAGGGAGAACCATGCCATGGCGAGCTTGATAAACAGCTGTCCGGTCGCATGCCCATGCTCCGGCATAAATGTCAGGGATTTTGTGCAGGAAAGCCGGTCATACAGGCTCCTTACCGTTTCGGGCGGGCAGGTGGTATCCATTCCGCCGGCAGTCAGAAGAACCGGGAAGGAGAGCCGGCTGGCATGATTGCAGGTGTCGATATAACCGAGCGCGTTCCACGCGGCAGCCTCATCGGTTACGGTCTTCATGCCGTTTGAAGCGAGCCCGTATGCGCCGCGGAAGTTTGCAAGAGGGAAGTTTGTCAGAAACGGCTCGTCTGCCGCAACGCAGGCGGTTCCGCGGTCTTTGTACAGGGAGCCGAGCAGAATCGCTGTTCCTCCGCCCTGACTTCCGCCGTAAAAGCTTATGTGGTCGCCGATTACACGGGTCTGCCGCCGCGCCCAGTTTGCGGCGCATACCGCATCAATCAGCCATTCCCGATAGCCGCCCTTTGCGCCGGTCAGCACCGTGTCCTCCAGGACCGGCCAGTAGTCATGTCTGCGGAGACTGTTGTCGTAGCCGTCCGGGGTCCAGTAACCGAGCGGAGAAAGCTGAAGGAGATTATATCCCAGAGCGGCGATGTCATAATCGCAGGAAAGCTCGGCGCCGTATCCGCAGAGCTGAACCAGGAGGGGAGAAGGGGAACCGGTCTGTTTGAATTGGCAGTTTCCCCAGAAAACATGTCCGTCCCGTGTGAATTTGACAAGGTGCGCGGGGGCATGAAACTGTCCGAAGTCGTCTTTTATGTAGGGGGTGGGGTCAATTTCCGCCTTGAAATCGGCGGCTGCCGCAGCGTTGTGAATGTCCTCAATCCAAGCTTCCAGCTCCTTCTGCGCCGGATAGTATTTGGAATAATCTGTGTATGGATCGTTCATGGCAGGTTGTCCTTTCTGTACCGTATTTGTCGGAATGTCTGAACGGTGAATTGCTTTCAAAAACAGTGTATCATTCTATCATGAATTTGTCAATTGTTTGCATAAAATATTGTGGCGCTTGCCGCGCAACCCCGCGTTGCTTGCCCCGTAATCCCTCAGCACTGTCCGGTAACGCCGGATCATATCCCCGCAGCATCGGGACATCGATGTACTTGTCCTGTCATTGCAGAGCACTGTACCGCTATCTGCTCGCTCCCGTGTCCGATTTTTTGACTGTGCGGGAGAATGCCGGATGGCAGAACGGAATCAATCAGACTGCTTACGGCGGTGCGATACGGGAAGCTTGTGGGCGAGGGGCTGTTTGCACCGATGGACGTATCTAAGGGAGCTTTTATGCCGACAGCGCAGCATATGACTGAATCGGCAGATGAGATGAAGGGCGGATGGGTAAGCGGCATTTATCAGAGATTCCGAAGCGGTATGCAGGGAAGCCGATGTGAAAACAGGGAACAGATTGCAAAAAAGCTGCGGCTGTAAAAAGGAAACGGAGGGTGATTGTGTATATATACAAAAAGTATCCAAATATGGCCAACTTTTCGGGTGAATTGCTGTATAAAAAATGTCAAGTTGCACAATGTTGAGGTTCGCCTGCACAAAATGAAAAACAATTGTGGAAAAAATTCCAGATATATGATATAATGGATATGCAGCGGTGGATTGTGTCAACATTTTACCGACAAAGAAAAAAACAACAGGGGAGATGGACGTATGAGGCGTTTCGTAAAACGCGGGATGATCGGCATTCTGACTGCGCTTATCATGCTGTGTGAAAGCCTTCCGGTGGGAGCAATACGGAATGAGCTGAGCAGCCGGCTGACCGGGGCGGAATTGCAGGACGGTACAGAGGCGGGAACTGCCGATGGGACCGAAATGCAGGAGAAACCGGAGGACGCCGAGGGCGAGATCCGCGAAATGACCGGCTGCAGAACGGAAAACAGCAAGGTGTTCCGGATGGAAGACGGAAGCTATCGGTATGTGGAATATGCGGAGCGTGTTCATTACCAAAATGCAGACGGCGAATGGGAAGAGATCGACAATACGCTGCGCTATGACGGTGAGGACGGAGAAAGCGGCAGCGCCGGATATCAGACCGATAACGGGCTGCGGGTAAAATTTGCGAAAAACTCCAACGCGGACAAGCTTGTTTTCGTCAAAGACGGAAATTATCAGATCGGTATCGGCGTGGTTGACGGCATCAAAAGCCGACAGGCTGTTGTTCGGAATCCGGAGGAAGCTGGGGAACAGAGCAGCGGTTTTGCGGCGCTGACAGAGCTGCGCAGACAGATATCCTCTGTACGGTACGATTCGGTTTTCCCGGGCGCAGATCTGAAGTATGTGCTCAGCGGCGGCGGGATTAAGGAATGCATTGAAATCCGCGAGGCACAGGAGGAGTACAGCTATACGTTCCGCCTGAAGCTGAAGCATCTGAGCGCCTCTCTCCGTGCGGACGGCAGTATTGTGCTTTGCGACCGCAGCACGGGAGAAGAGAAATATACGATTCCTGCACCGATTATGTGGGATGCCGCAGGGGTGCACAGCAGCGCGGTCACGTATCAGCTGACACAGAAGAATCAGAATCAGTATATTCTGACCGTGACGGCGGATGCCGCCTGGATCAACAGCGCGGACCGTTCGTTCCCGGTCACGGTGGATCCTACGCTCAAATACAACGGCACGGCATCCATGGTGACGGACGCTACTGTGTTTGAGGGTCAGCCGGGTCTGAATACCAAGGGATATCAGATGGTTCTGTGCGGCTTTGCGGACTATTCTGCCACGCTCCGCATGCGCGCGCTCATCAAGCCGACGGTAAGCACATCGTCCATTCCTTCCACAGCAGTGATTGTTTCGGCAAAGCTGTATGTGCAGCAGATGGAGAGCGGACAGTGGTATTCCTACAGCCCGTCCACGCTTTCTCATCTGAATGTGGTTGTCAGACAGATTGCGGGAAGCTGGGACGCCGGCACGGTGACATGGAACTCAAAGCCCGGCATGTCGTCTCAGATTCTGGACTATCAGACCGTGACGGCAGGGACATACGGAAAGCGGTTTTGCTTTGATATTACCGCGGCGGCGCAGAGCTGGTTCCGCGGCGGTACGAATTACGGCGTGGCGCTTTGCGCCGAGAACGAATCGGCGGAGGGCTATGTCGGCTTTACCTCGGCGTCCAATCCCTATTACAGCGGAGGGGAGTCGATCCAGCCGTATTATGTAATCAGCTATCGCGACACAAAGGGACTTGATCCGAAATATGCCTATTCCACGCAGAATGCGGGGGCTTCCGGACAGGGAAATGTGAACCTTTTCAACGGGAGTCTTATTTTCACGCACGGCGATATTCAGACTGCCGGCGGCATTCTGCCGCTGACAATCAATCACGTATATTCGTCCGCTTTGAAGAAGCCGGACGGAGCTCCTACGTATGCATATGCATTCTCGGATCAGGCATACCGGATGAATGTGGGCGCCGGATGGAGGTTCAGTCTCTGCGAAAGCATCTCGGCGGCATCGGCATTGGGAGAGCAGTATCTTCTGTACCGCGATGCGAACGGGACAAATCTGTATTTTGTCCGCAGTGAGACGGATACGACCGAATATCTGAGCGAGGACGGCTATCCGCTGACACTGAGGACGACCTCCTCCGGATACCGTATGACCGATGAGGCGGGAAACAGCAAAATCTTCAACCAAGACGGTCAGCTTGTCTCCGTTTCCGATGAGACGGGCAATACGCGAACCTATACGATCGAAAACGGGCTTCTGACAAAGATAACCCTGACGGTGGCTGGCTCGGGCGTGTCGGCACAGACGGTCCTTCTGGAGTATACGCACAGCTATGGCGGGGAGCTGCGGAAGATTACGGTCAATCACGGAGACCGGTCGGAATGGGTGAGCTTTCACTACTCCATCGCTTCCAATGGCGAAATTGCGGATTCCGCGTATACATATCTGCGCAGAATCGTGAAGAGCACCGGTGAAATTTCCGAATTTGACTATGACAGCAGCGGAAACCTGACGGCGGTCCGGGATAAGACGGACGATACGGGGCTTCTTTATACCTACAGCTCCGGGCGGGTTTCGGCTGTAAGCGATTTTGCGCTGCTTTCGGACGGGAGCACGCTTACGGGACAGAAGCTGACCTATTCCTACGGCTCCGGGTGGGCGTCTGTGCGCGGAAGCGGCAAGGATGATATTCCCGGAAACAAGGATGATATTTTCACGAACTATCTGTTTGACGACAGCGGCAGAACCGTCTGTGTTTACGATACAGATTCCGACAAAAACCGCCTGTACGGCGTCGGGAATGCAGCATACACTGCCCCAAACGCAGGGTATAAGAAGAGAAATAAGCTGATTTCCTCCTCCGGCTCCGGATATTATGCCGATAATCTGCTGAAAAACAGCAGCTTTGAGGGGAGCGGCAGCTGGACCGGCTCCGCCAGTGCGGAACGCTGCTACTATAATTTCTCCTCGGAAAGAGCATTTCTCGGCACAAAATCCGCGGTTCTGACCTCCTCCAAGGATGAAGTGCTTCTGAAGTATACGCAGGAGGTGAGCATCAACACCAAGGGGACCTATACGTTCTCCGTATACGCATATGTGACCGGCGTCACGCCGTCTCATGAAGGCGGCGGCGCGTATATTGTGTTCAACGGAAAGGAATCCCGGCGCCTGACCGGCACGACCGACACCGATGTGCAGAACGGCTGGCGCAGAATCAGCGTCACCGATACGATCACGGAGACGGGAACCTACACTGTGGAGCTGCGTCTGGAGGACGCGGTGGATACGGTCTGGTATGACTGTGCGCAGCTGGAGGCTGCCTCCGCTCCGTCCGTATACAATCTGCTGGAAAACGGCGCCTTCCATACATCGCTTTCCGGCTGGAGCTGCACTGCAAATGCCGATAATTTATACAGCAGCATGCTGCGCGGCAGAACGCTTCACTTTTCTTCCGGCGGTCTCGATGTGATAAGAAGCGCGTCTCAGACGATTCAGGTGAATCTGCCTGCCACGTCCTCCTTTGTTCTTTCGGGCTGGGCATGCGCATATTCCTCATCGCTGAACAGCGCAGAGGCTTCTTCCTATGCCTGCGGTCACGCAAACCGCTTCTTTGACCTGCGCGCAACGCTGTACTACAGCGACGGCACATCGGAGGCACGTGCGCTCTCCTTCAATCCGGAGGTGCGCGGACTGTGGCAGTTTGCCTCCGGCTCTGTGATTCCCGCAAAGGAAAATGCTTCGGAATCGCTGAAGATCACAAAGGTCGTTGTGACCTGCGACTATTCCTATAATACGGGCTATGCCTATTTTGACAACATCTCGCTGACCGTGGAGCCTGCGCAGACGTACACCTATGATGCAAACGGTCATGTGACCTCCGTCAGCGCCACCGATCAGTCAAAGCAGACCTTGGTGTACACGGGCGACAACCTGACCGGCAGACAGAATGCGGACGGCTCGTCCTATACGTATACCTACGGTACGACCGAAACGACAAAGCACCGCCTTTTGTCCGTGACCGATAAGGCGGGCGTCAAGCTCTCCAATGCCTATAACGCAGCCGGAAACGTGACCGGAACGACCATTTACCCGGTCAGCGGCAGCGAACGGATCACAACCTCCGTTTCCTATACGTCGGATCAGGCGTTTGTGGCTTCGACCACCGATGCGACCGGCGGCGTGACCCAATATGACTATGACCGTCTGACGGGACTTCTAAGCTATGTCGTCAATGCAAACGGCAGCCGCACCACCTATCTCTATGACCCCTGCGGACGGCTGACCTCGCTGTTTGCCGATACGGACGGAGACGGCACGGCTGACACCGGAGAAGCGGCGGTGCAGTATACCTATACAAGCGGCAGACTGACCGCGATCGTCACAGCCTCCGGCAGCTATACGCTGACCTATGACGCGTATGGCAATCTGACCGCTATCTATGTCGGCTCGCAGGAGACTCCGCTTGCCGCATACACCTATGCCGCGAACAACGGCAAGCTCCTCCGCACCGATTATGCGGACGGGACCTATGCGGAAAATTTCTATGATACACTTGACCGTTTGGAAGAAGTGCGATATAATGGAAATACATCCGGCGGATATACTGTCGCATATGACGGAAACGGACGCGCAAGCCGCATTTACGACCGCGTGACGGGCACGACCTCCGAATATGAATACGACGGCATCGGACGCCTGATCCGGTACTTCCGGTATACGGCGGCAGAGGAGCTTCTGGCACAGCAATTCACGTATGACAGCTGCGGCAGGCTCTCCGGCAGCGGCAGGACGGTCGCGGGACGCTCGTCAAAGTCCTCCCGGACCTTTGACAGCTTCGGACGGCTGAGCAAAGCCACAATCGGACATGAAAATACGTATGTGACGCGGAATTACGACGAATTCGAGCGGATTTCCTCCCGCGTGCTGACACTGACTGCGCACAATGTGCGGACGGATTATATCTACCGCACAATCGGCACAAGCACCTCAACGCAGGTAAGCCGCGTGGAGCGGCGGCGCAACGGAACGCTGATCGGCTCGGAGGCGTACACCTATGACGCGTGCGGCAACATTCTTTCGATTGACGACGGAACGGTGCTGACGGCATATGCATACGATGCACTGAACCAGCTGACGCGCGAGACGCGCTATGTCAAAGCGACCGGAATCGGCACCGAAACGCATTTTGCCTATGATCAGGCAGGCAATCTGACCGAAAGAACCTCATATACGTATGACAACGGCACGCTGACACTTGTCAAAACGGACAGCTACAGCTATGGAAATGCAGACTGGGGCGACCAGCTGACCGGATACAACGGCGAGAGCCTGACGTATGACGCGAACGGCAATCCGCTGAGCTATTACAACGGCAGGCGGTATACGTTCACATGGCAGAACGGCAGACAGCTGCAAAGCGCAACGGTAGGAGGAAAAACCTACAGCTATGCGTATAACGCGGACGGCATCCGGATGTCCAAGACGGTTGACGGCGTGGAGCATCAGTATATCTTCGACGGCACGCAGCTTTTGCGTGAATCGTGGGGGAATAACTGGATCGAATACTTCTATGACGAGAACGGTTCGCCCACATACTGCCTGCGGTACGATGAAAATGACGGGGACATCCTTCTGAATTTCTATATTACGAACCTTCAGGGAGATGTCATCGCAGTCTGCGACAATACGCATGTGCCGCGGTTCTTCTATCACTACGATGCATGGGGCAAGCTGCTTTCCGTCACAAACACAAACGGCGATGATGTGACGAACGCGACCAATGCGGCATCGTGGAACAGTCTGCGCTACAGAGGCTATGTCTACGACAAAGAAACGGGGCTGTACTATCTCAACAGCAGATATTATGATCCCGAAACCGGAAGGTTTATCAGTGCGGACGGAGTCATATCCGATGTCGGCGGCGTTATACAGGGAAACAATATGTATATGTATTGTTTCAATAACCCTGTCAATATGACGGATGCCAACGGAAATTGGCCGAACTGGGATAAACTTGTGAAGGGAGCGCTGCTGGTAACGATCGGCGCTTTGGCAGTTGCTGCGGTCGTGTCAACCGGTGGCGCCTGTGCACCGCTTGTCGCACTGGGGTACTCTGCTCTGGGAACTGCAGGGTCGGCACTAATGATCATCGGTTCCTCCGAGGTGGGTGAGTCGATCACCGGCGCCAACCCAATCAAAGAAAGTATCGGCGAAGATACCTATGATACGATACGAGATGCCTCACTCGCAGTAGTGTCCATGGGAGGAACGCTTCTTGATGCCGGCGCAAATGCGGTCTGTTTTGTTGCGGGAACAGAGATAAGGACGGATACAGGTGAAGTTGCAATAGAGGATGTCGCTGCAGGGGCAATTGTCTGGGCGATGAATCCGGATACAGGCGAGGTGGCACTGAAGAAGGTTGTCCGTACCTTTGTCAATGAAACAGATGAGCTGATTCATGTGAAAGTCAGCGGGGAGGAAATTATCTGCACGCCGTCGCATCCGTTTTACTCGCCCGTGAAGGGCTGGACAAAGGCTGTTGATCTGCGTGCGGGAGATATCCTTGTCAGGCTAAACGGCACATATATTATTGTAGAACAGGTACAGCATGAGCTTTTGGAAACCCCGGTCAGGGTTTATAACTTTGAGGTCGCGGATTTCCATACCTACTTTGTGGGGAAAGAACCTGTTCTGGTGCATAATAAGTGCATATTGGAGAAAAGTGGAGTAAAAGTCGAAGTAAGATCAAGAGAAGATCCGAGGCATGTTCCCCATGCGCATGTTAGCGGGAATGGACCTCAAACGACAATTGGTTTAGATATGCAACCAATGAAAAGGCACGCCATGTTGTCCAATAAACAATTGACTGTAATCAAAAGCAACTGGGAGGAGATTCGGGGTGCAATACTCAAATTTTACCCCAAGTTCAGATAACGGGAACTTTGGTGCGCTTCTTGCGTCTGTTATATGCGGACATGCAGATTTATCTGCATGTCGTGATTGGCTGAGAATTCACGAAGGAGAACTGTGTGAGATTCCTGAAAATATTTTAATTCAATATATTTATATAACGGTCGTGAGAAAAAAATACAGAAAGATGCTAAATGATGTGATTGAAGCACTTTCAGACAGTTCGGTAACCGAAACGACGTTTAATATGCTGTATTACTATCCGGAACGGGAATGCAGGGAGCAGGTATGCATCTCGCTCTGCCATATGAAATTGAATTACCGTCAACTTTATTTGCTTTGTCAGACAGAACTGACCGATGAGTGTTACTATACACTGGGCGAGCAGTTGTATTGGGATAATGATATCTCTGTTCAGGAATATGATAATTTCATGAAGTTTTTTTCGGAATCAAAATTCAGGGAGCACATTCCGTTCTTGGTTCATGACTTTATTAGTCCGCGTGGAGATCGACCAAAGGATGAAGTACTTGCACGTTATTTGTGATGGTAATTCGGCGGTTCCGGCGATGCTTTTTAACATCGAATTGGTTTTTCCGAGGATTGCAACAGGAATTGGTATCGCTGATGATTTCTTATTCGGACCGTTAGGTGCAGGTGTGGGACAGGGTTTGGTCTTGATATTTGGATGATTATGAAAAAGGGTGCCTTATCCTTCCGGCAGAAAATATATGTTTGATCAGTTGATACGAATATCTGATACTGTAGGCAACTTGACAGGAAAGCATGAAACGCTTTTGTGTGGACCTATGGGTATCCGAAAACTGGAAACATATTGGAAAAATGGTTTTTTAGCAGCTTTAATAATCAAAGGTGGACGGTAATGGATTTTGTTTTGGACAATTGGAGTGCCGGGGAATTGAAATATGATGATTACATAAAGATGCAATGTGCATTTCCTGTGCTTCAAGATGGGGATGATAATCAAAGGCAATATTACTTGATGAAGGAAAAAACAACTGGACTTTGTGTGCTAATCAATCAATTGTGGGTTGGACTTGACTGTATACATTATGTGACTATTGTTCAAAAGCATTACAGCTTAATCATGCTTACATGCATGTGTTATATTGTTGATTGCAAAAGTGCACATGTCTATTCTTACAAAGAACTGTATACCCCTTGCGTCGACATTGTGACCTCGGAAGGATATGTATTCATTATATGCGAAATAGAAATTCTGAAATATGATCCGCAAATTGATAAGTGGACCCATACATATGAATTGCCCGATGCCGTAGAAAATATTCGATATAGTGAGGGCTCATGTCAAATCATATTGGCTAATGGAGAAAGCTTAAAAATAGATGGGGGATTGATCTATAATGTCTGAAATAGAAAAGATGAGATTTTCATACTAACGAAAAGCATTTACGCGGTGACTGATTATGATTAGTTTTGAGACGTTGAGCAATATTGACATTCTTTTCTTTGATCAAAACACAATTGGCATTGATTTTGATTTTTCGAAATGTGTCGAAAAAACCGTAGCACATTTTGATTTGTTATTGAGCGAAAAGGTTAGTGCCATAAAATGTGTGGGGAAAAACAATTGTGCGGTGTTGAGGGTTACTTCTAATGAAAATGAGTTGAAAGTCGGAAAGGAGATAGAGTTTACAGTAAATCAGCAGACATTAGAGCTTGTAAAAGATGGGTTGTTGAATGTTCTTATTCATGAGGGATTTTCAGGATATCACTTGGACATAGATGTTCAAATCGAGGGGGGGAGGCCGAGATATCTTTTACAATGCAATGAGTCTAAACAAATTTGCTTGAAAAGTGATGAAAGAAGTACCCCTCCATACGAACGAAAAACTTGCTTTTCTTCATTGTTATTCTTCCATCAAGCAGACCGAGAGCAGGCAAACCTGCCTGCTCACGGCAAAGCGGCACGCAGCTTTTGCGTGAATCGTGGGGGAATAACTGGATCGAATACTTCTATGACGAGAACGGTTCGCCCACATACTGCCTGCGGTACGATGAAAATGACGGGGACATCCTTCTGAATTTCTATATTACGAACCTTCAGGGAGACGTCATCGCAGTCTGCGACAATACACATGTGCCGCGGTTCTTCTATCACTACGATGCATGGGGCAAGCTGCTTTCCGTCACAAACACAAACGGCGATGATGTGACGAACGCGACCAACGCGGCATCGTGGAACAGTCTGCGCTACAGAGGCTATGTCTACGATAGGGAAACGGGGCTGTACTATCTCAACAGCAGATATTATGATCCCGAAACCGGAAGATTTATCAGTGCGGATGGAGTCATATCCGATGTCGGCGGCGTTATACAGGGAAACAATATGTATACGTATTGTTTCAATAACCCTGTCAATATGACGGATGCCAACGGGAATTGGCCGAACTGGGATAAACTTGTGAAGGGAGCGCTGCTGGTAACGATCGGCGCTTTGGCAGTTGCTGCGGTCGTGTCAACCGGCGGAGCCTGTGCGCCGCTTGTCGCACTGGGGTACTCTGCTCTGGGAACTGCCGGGGCGGCACTGACAATCATCGGTTCCTCCGAGGTGGGTGAGTCGATCACCGGCGCCAACCCAATCAAAGAAAGTATCGGGGAAGATACCTATGATACGATATGAGATGCCTCAATCGCGGTAGTGTCCATGGGCGGAACGCTTCTTGATGCCGGCGCAAATGCGGTCTGTTTTGTTGCGGGAACAGAGATAAGGACGGATATCGGTGAAGTTGCAATAGAGGATGTTGCCGCAGGGGCAATCGTCTGGGCGATGAACCCGGATACGGGCGAGGTGGCGCTGAAGAAGGTTACCCGTACCTTTGTCAAAGAAACGGACGAGCTGATTCATGTGAAAGTCAGCGGGGAGGAAATTATCTGCACGCCGTCGCATCCGTTTTACTCGCCCGTGAAGGGCTGGACAAAGGCTGTTGATCTGCGTGCGGGAGATATCCTTGTCAGGCTAAACGGCACATATATTATTGTAGAACAGGTACAGCATGAGCTTTTGGAAACCTCGGTCAGGGTTTATAACTTTGAGGTCGCGGATTTCCACACATATTATGTTGGCAGGAGTGCTGTGCTTGTACATAATACTTGCGGTGGAAATTCTTCATCAAGAGGAGTTGGCGGAAAAGGTTGGGTCGGTGATAAAACGTGGCGAGAGAATGTATCAACTGTTGGGAATGGAGGTACAATTACTTCTTTGAATGGAGGCGTTCCAACTAAAGCACAAGCAATGCAACTAATTAATCAATCTGGTGGAACACCTCTTAGAATAGAGGCTGCTCATCAATTTCCGAATCCTCATAACTATACACACATTAATTATGTGACAAGTTGCGGAGTTAAAGGAACTATTAAAATATTTGAGTGAGGAGGAAGAAAGATGACTATATTAGATTCAACAAAATCGGATACATTGCGTTGCGAATACATAAAAAACTTTATCAATACATCTTCGTTATATTACAAGGAAAATATAGAACGGAAAATATTGTTTAGTGATGGATTATGTTATACTGGCTATCTTTGGGATTGTCTATTAAAACCAACTGTCATTTCAGAATGTAAAGCGAATCAATTTCTACAAGGAAAACGAGGAATATTTATTATGTGGGATATACATTCATGTGAAAGAATTTTGATTCCGGATTATTGGAAATTCCCAAAAACAAAGATTATTTCCACAGATGCTTGGATAGAATCATTTGAGCATGATCTTCCAGAAGATGTATATATATTTGATGACACATTTAGTTGGAGTGTTATTTATACGCATGAAACCGATGAAAAAGAGGAACGGTATTGCTTGTTTGTTGATAAAGGTTTTAGGAATATTCCTGACAAGTCTGTGTTTGGGTGACCAAACGCGATGCTTGCTGGTACATAACAGTTCCATTCTCTTTTTCAACACGTAACCCACCGAAAAAGCGTCGTCCTGGAGGGGGACAACCCCTCCAAGTACGTAGCAGAACCCAGCCGAAACGGGGCTGTACTACGTATCCAGTCGGTATTACGATCCGGAGATCGGGAGATTTATCAGTGCGGACGTTCCGGATGCATTGACTGCGGATTTTGAAAATTTCACACAGAATAATCTATACGCTTATTGCTTCAATAATCCGGTCAATATGTCTGATGAGACTGGAACATGGCCTAATTGGGCTAAAAAGGTTGTAGCCGCTGTTGCCGTTGTGGCTGTTGTTGCTGCTGTAGCAGCAGTCACTGTTGCAACAGCAGGTGCTGGGACTGCGGTAGCAGTCGTTGCTGTAGGAGCAGCCAAAGGCGCTGCTGTTGGTATGGTTTCCGGTGCTGCTTTTGGCGCTGCGACTGGGGCAATAAGCCATAGAGTGTCTACCGGGAGTTGGCGCGGAGCAGGTACTGCGGCACTTAACGGAATGGGTGACGGAGCATTGTCAGGTTCTATTACCGGTACAATAACAGGTGCTGTTGGAAGCGTGGTTAAAGTGGGAAGGGCTTCCAAGGCATGGGATTCATCCTCAAAGGGAGGTCCATGGACGAATATGTCTGACCATTATAAAAGGCATGTCCTTCAGGAAGGTAAGAAGGCTATGACTAAAAATGTTATTACCTATACAAACGATGCGATAGAATTGTGGAAAAATAGTAATGGAATAGGTAAAGTAATGAGTTCCGGTAGCTTGAGACTGAAGGGAGCGGGAGTAGGTGGATTCTATTCTCCGTCTGGGCTTATTCGTTCGTTCTTTTATCAATGAGGACTCATGTATGAAACTACTGCGCAAGGATGAGATCAAGATTCTTCGAGAGTTTTTGAGGATTCCAATTCCAGAGTTTATACGTGAGTATGAAAGTGGAGAATTTGATCTTATGGACTGCTATGAGGTGGGATTCGCTTTTGCAAATGATCTTTTAAGGGGGGGAAAAGTTAATCCGCATACATCACCGTGGGGAGATGGAAAAAGTGTAATATTTGCTCCTGACTATGCGGAGTTATTATCAGACATTCAGAGTCTTAATTTGGGTCAAGACGTTAACAATTATTGCAGTGTTTTTTTAAAAGTATTGGATATCTTGAAATCGCATTTTACGTAAATGCATTGTGATAGCGCGATTATCTACTATGCAGTAGGGAATGGAGGTGTGGCGTGTATGATAATGGAGTAGCGAGTAATATAAGCACCTTTACTAACGAAGATGGAACGAAAAAGAAGATATGAAAACTTATACTAACGCAAAACCTGTTTTTCTCCATTGTTATTCCTTCATCAAGTAGCCCGAGAGCAGGCAAACCTGCCTGCTCTCGGCAAAGCGGCACGCAGCTTCTGCGTGAATCGTGGGGGAATAACTGGGTCGAATACTTCTATGACGAGAACGGTTCGCCCACATACTGCCTGCGGTATGATGAAAATGACGGGGATATCCTTCTGAATTTCTATATCACGAACCTTCAGGGAGATGTCATCGCAGTCTGCGACAATACGCATGTGCCGCGGTTCTTCTATCACTACGATGCATGGGGCAAGCTGCTTTCCGTCACAAACACAAACGGCGATGATGTGACGAACGCGACCAACGCGGCATCGTGGAACAGTCTGCGCTACAGAGGCTACGTCTACGATAGGGAAACGGGGCTGTACTACGTATCCAGTCGGTATTATGATCCTGAGATTGGTCGGTTTTTGAATGCAGATAACATTGGTTACTTAGGCGCGGGCAGTAATCTAACCGGTTATAATCTCTTTGCCTACTGCGGAAATAACCCGGTTACAGGCTATGACCCTGCTGGAACATTGGATTGGGGAAATCTGTTTAAAGGCAGTGGTTGGCTTGCAGTCGGTGTTACAGCGATTGCTGTAGGTGTGTCTGTTTTGACCTGTGGAGTTGCAGCACCCGCGATTATGGCGGTTGCTGCTGTAACAGTGGCAGCTGGTGCTGCAACTGCGGTAAACGGAGTCTCGGAGCTTGGTGAAGCGGTCACAGGACATAATTTCATGCGGGATGATGTGTTTCGAGGCAATGCAAAAGCTTATAACACATATGCGCATACGACAGCCGCTGTTGCCGAAATTGGCACAACGGTTTGTGGTGGATGGCTAAAGGCCAATGCGCCAAGAATCGAGGCTTACAATAATGTACAAAATTATACATATGCAGATGGTGCCGCTAAACACGTTGGAGAGCGATCGTACTACGATTCCACACTTCTAAAGAAAGAAATAATCAAGTATGGTACAATGACGAATGAAGGTGGAGGGGTTTATACTTTTAGAGCAGCAGGTACAGCATTTAGCAATGTGCGGCAAACTTTTCAAAGTGGTATTTGGGAATTAACTACGATTAATGGGAAGGGACTAATTGGTCATTTTTTGCTAAGGAGTTAAAATGAAAAAGCCAATATGTATTGTATATGAGCCATGTGATGAAATAAAACAGGGGAAATCAGTTATCACAGGTGATGGTTCAATGATTTACGTTCCGTCACCATCAATATGTCCTTTTTCGGTTTATCCGTACCATTGGTCGTTTGAAATTGCCACATCAGTTGTTACAGAGAACAAGTATAAACTAGAACACTTCTTGGGAAATCAGGTTTTTTTGAGCTGTGAAACTGCAAAACTTAAAAAACCTACTGCTTCCGCTGGATGTATATATGTGGAGATTGATTTTCCGCATGCAGATGGCGTATACTATTCTGATTATGAGCAGTTCTGCAAAAAGAAGTATTATGATCCGGATAATAAAATACTTGCTATTGGGGACATTTATGGTGAGGGAAAGTGTATTGAGTTCGCAAAAGGACAATACGTAGTTATTGACGACTTTAACCGGCTTGTATCAGCATTTAGTTTAATTTCAGAGTGATTTAATACTGCAAGCATCGCCTTTTGGGGACAAAAGGCAGACTGCTAGGATAATCCCAAGTCCTTAAAGGTTTCAGGAGTACTCCCGATAAGCGCTGAGCTATTACAACGGCAGGCGGTATACGTTCACCTGGCAGAACGGCAGACAGCTGCAAAGCGCAGCGGTAGGAGGAAAAACCTACAGCTATGCGTATAACGCGGACGGCATCCGGATGTCCAAGACGGTTGACGGCGTGGAGCATCAGTACATCTTCGACGGCACGCAGCTTTTGCGTGAATCGTGGGGGAATAACTGGGTCGAATATTATTACGACGAAAACGGCGTACCGTCGTACATGCTGCGGTATGACGAGCGTGTGGGCTTCCTTCAGCTCAGCTTCTTTGTAACAAACCTGCAGGGTGATGTCATTGCGATGTGCGACAATACGCACGCGCTGCGGTTCTTCTACCATTATGATGCATGGGGCAAGCTGCTTTCCGTGACGGATGTCAACGGCAACGTTGTCACAAGCACGGATAACTCCGCGGGCTGGAATACGCTTCTTTATCGCGGGTATGTTTACGATAGGGAAACGGGGCTGTACTACGTATCCAGTCGGTATTACGATCCTGAGATTGGAAGAATGATATCGCCGGATTCGGCTGAAATTCTGATGGCGTCCCCATCTGCTCTGACCGATAAAAACCTGTATGCTTATTGTGACAATAACCCCGTTGTCCGTGCTGACGGAGGCGGCGAGTTTTGGCACATTGTGGTTGGTGCTGCGATTGGTGCGGTGATTGGAGCTGTTTCAAGCATTGTTGCACAAACCGTCAGCGGGCAGGATATCAACTGGGCAGAGGTTGGAGTATCAGCTGTTTCAGGCGCGGTATCCGGAGCGGTTACTGCGGCTTGCCCAACGATGGGGGCTGTTGCAACAGGGTTTGTGCAGGGAACAATCGGCGCTGGAACTTATGTGGCAACCGAACTTGTAAACGGACGCACTCCGACTGTGGAAGGAACTTTGGCTGCGGGTTTGACAAGCGGAATTCTTTCTGGTGGGGCAAAAGCAATAGGCAACAAATTATCTACCACGCGGTTGTATCGTTCTGTGTGTCCAGAGGAAGCCAATAGTTTTATGAGTACGGGAAGATTAAGTTCGGGGGAAAGATACATGGAAGGAAAGTTTTTCGCCACAAACAGAAACGATGCTCAAATATGGGGAAAGAAATTGGGTAACAGCGAAATTATTAGCATTCGAATATCTAAATCTGCATTATCGCATAGCAGCGTTTCCTTTTTTCCACGGCTCGATGCTATCGGTCCCGCATATTATTTTTCTGATCTGGAATTCTTAAATTCCGTGCTTCGATAGTTTTTGACATGAGGCGATGAAATGAATAAAGAGTATGAAGCCAGAATTTATTGGTTAACTGAAGCAGAAGGCGGGCGCAAAATGCTTCCGTGCGGTGATAAATATGCTCCTATCATTCGTTTCCCCAATTCTCCCACTAATTCGGAAGAGTATTGGAGCATTTTTGTCAATAATAAGGACCTGCTCAATCACAGTGAGACGCTTTCTGTTATAAAATATTTATCTGACTATGCACCGGATAATCTTGCTGTGGGTGTAGAATTCAATCTTTGCGAGGGAAAAAAAGTAGTCGCAAGAGGGATTGTGGTGCGGGAATTGGTGTTGGGACGGAATTGAGCAGAAGTATCGATTCGAAAGGGCAAAGAAGAGGGGATACAGCTTATTATGAAGCAGCTTTTTAGAGCAATTGTTTGGATAGTACATGTGGTATCCTTCTGTGGAATTGGGGCTGTTGGAGTTCTTGGTCTCATATATGAGATTGTTGGGCATGCAAAGTTTGAGCAAATATTGTCTGCAATTGGTATCTCCAACGGTTTCCAACGTTGCTGGCTTTTTGGTTTGATGATGTTGTTCTTATTGATTGTTACCTACCTAATTAAAATCAAATGGCAATATGCTATGAAAGAGATGAGGTGACCCTCCACACTAACGTAAAACCTGTTTTTCTCCATTGTTATTCCTTCATCAAGTAGCCCGTGAGCAGGCAAACCTGCCTGCTCTCGGCAAAGCGGCACGCAGCTTTTGCGTGAATCGTGGGGGAATAACTGGGTCGAATATTATTACGACGAAAACGGCGTACCGTCGTACATGCTGCGGTATGACGAGCGTGTAGGCTTCCTTCAGCTCAGCTTCTTTGTGACGAACCTTCAGGGAGATGTCATCGCAGTCTGCGACAATACACATGTGCCGCGGTTCTTCTATCACTACGATGCATGGGGCAAGCTGCTTTCCGTCACAAACACAAACGGCGATGATGTGACGAACGCGACCAACGCGGCATCGTGGAACAGTCTGCGCTACAGAGGCTACGTCTACGATAGGGAAACGGGGCTGTACTACGTATCCAGTCGGTATTATGATCCTGAGATCGGTCGGTTTATCAATGTAGATGATATGGACTATCTCGGAGCAGATGGCAGTTTATTAAGTTATAATCTGTTTGCGTATTGTATGAATAACCCCGTTAACCGCTTTGATGTTAAAGGTAACTGGTCTTTGCCCAACTGGGCAAAGGTTGCCATTGGGGCTGTAGCTACTGTTGCGGCTGTTGCTATTACAGTTGCCACTGGAGGTGCAGCTGCTCCAGTTTTGATTGGAGTGGCAACAAGTACAGTAAGCGGTGCGGCAGTTAGTGCTGTCAAACATCGTGTTACTACCGGAAGTTGGGAAGGAGTAGGTAGTGCTGCTTTGGATGGGGCTGCAGATGGATTTATGTCAGGAGGGCTTTTTGCTCTTGGAAGTTCAGTTGTAGGTGGTGTAGCAAGAACGATAAAAAATGCAAAGTCTGGAATCACAATAGGAAAAATGGGTCAATTTGAAAGAGTAGCTGAACTGGCAAAAACGCGGCACTATTCGGGTTTAAAAGAATTCGGCTTCGTGAAAAAAGTTGCTGGAACCAAAGCCGCTGAAGCTGTCGGCTGGTGGCAAAATAAATGCGTTGTTAAAGGCGTTATGGCATTGAAAGGGGCGATTTATGACTGCGGAGGAGCATTAACCGGAGCATATGCAAAGGAAGTGGCTCTTACAAAGGGTTATCAGTATTTGTATAATGTTTGGTTAATGTGAGGATGAGATGATGGGAAGATATGCAACACTAAAAAGGGAATTTAGCTTTTTAGCAAAGCAGTACGGATTTGAAATGGGTATAAAGCAGAAGCATGGAGCGTATTATTACATTGAATGGACTAATCAAAAAATAAGTATTATGGTTTTGTATGACGAGCGAGAGAAAGAGCCAATCAGTATACGTGTATTTGATGCCGACTCGTTCAGCTTTGATGCTATAGAATACAAAAACGAATTTGAGCAGAGAAGCGGATCGCCTCGAGAGAAAATTCATCGTGCTGCTGAGTGGCTGAGCAATGCCATTGTGGATAAGCGTATCATAGTGTAATACCATTTCACTTGTTAGGATTATTCCTGAAATTTATGGGCTTGGCAATAATCCCACCCGAGAGCAGGCAAACCTGCCTGCTCTCGGCAAAGCGGCACGCAGCTTCTGCGTGAATCGTGGGGGAATAACTGGGTCGAATACTTCTATGACGAGAACGGTTCGCCCACATACTGCCTGCGGTATGATGAAAATGACGGGGATATCCTTCTGAATTTCTATATCACGAACCTTCAGGGAGATGTCATCGCAGTCTGCGACAATACGCATGTGCCGCGGTTCTTCTATCACTACGATGCATGGGGCAAGCTGCTTTCCGTCACAAACACAAACGGCGATGATGTGACGAACGCGACCAACGCGGCATCGTGGAACAGTCTGCGCTACAGAGGCTATGTCTACGACAAAGAAACGGGGCTGTACTACGTATCCAGTCGGTATTATGATCCTGAGGTCGGTCGGTGGATAAATGCGGATTGTTCTGAAATGTTGCTTGAAGATTATGAAGCAATGTTTCAATATAATCTTTTTACATATTGCTGGAATAATCCGGTTAATACGTATGATCCGGATGGATATTGGGCTCTTGCTTTAGCCGGCGGTGGTTATTTGGCTACCGCGGGAACGTTCGGCATCTCAAATATATGGAATCCGGTCGGTTGGTTTGTTCTCGGAACAGCTGTGGTTACAACTGCTGTTGTAGTTGGAATAGAAATATATGATTCTGTAAAAACTTCGTCTGGCAATAACCCTGACCCATATGCTCGTCCCGGACAGAAAAAGCAAGGGCTCGAGAGGAAAAACAAAGCGCGGCAAAGTGACAATTGGAAACCCAAGTCAAACCCCAAACCGCCAAAAAAACATACCCCGGGTAGAGAACACAGAAAGTATAAATAATATGCATATTTGGACAATAATTGATTGGAAAAAGAATCTTCAAGATTCTATTCCCAGACGAACAGGCTTAAGATTCCGGTACAATAGAGATGTTCATCCTGAAGTGAAGCGAGCTTGTTCACAGTTTGCGGTTTGGCTGCGAACGCAATATTACTTTCCTTTAAGAGTCGTTGTTTATGTCAAAGGCACAAAGACAATTCGCACACATGACGGTGATCGTGTAGTAGGAAGTTTTTTTGAGCCGTTATCATATTTGGACGAGCCATATGTCAGGATTGCAACAGGTGATTATGAAGAACTGAAAAGTGATTTGGGAAATGATAATGCGCTTGCATCGATCCTCCTTTCATTGGCACACGAATTGACGCACTACTATCAATGGATCAATGATATTCAATTGACGCCAATCGGCAGGGAGCGGCAAGCGACCAGATATGCACACTATATAATAGATGAATACGCATCAACTAGAGAACATCCTTAGTTCGTTGGGAGATATACTTGACTTCTACAGGGGGGAAGGAGAGGCATCCCAACCTGTGTTGCTATATTTTGGGCGCTTTGAAAAAGTGTGATCCACAAAATGGGAAAGAGGTTGTCTTATCCAAGGATATTTCGTTTGAATCTAATCTCCCGGGGAGGTGATGGTCATGGGTAAAAAAATGTGGCTTCCCATATGCGCATGTATTCTTTTGGCGGTATTTTTTGGAGGAGTGGCTGTAGTGCTCATAAAAAATGAATCGCCGGATATAAAACCATTTGAGGTGAGTGAATATCAATATTATATTGATAATTTCCCATCAGAAGAAAATCTGGGTTTCATATCTGATGCAAATGATCTTCTAAAAAAAGTGGAGGCAATTTGGGTTGAGAAATATGGAGAACGCATAAAAAACGAAAAACCATACCAAGTATTCTTTGATGAGAAAACTGGTACTTGGTTGGTTCAGGGAACGTTGCAATCTAATATGATGGGTGGGGTTGCAAATATTTTGGTTAAGAATGATACAGGAAGTGTTTTGGCGGTTTGGCACGATAAGTGATTCTCTCTAACGATGGGTGAGTTTGCCGGGAGCATCCTGCTTTCTCCCGGCAAAGCTGCACGCAGCTTTTGCGTGAATCGTGGGGGAATAACTGGATAGAATACTTCTATGACGAGAACGGTTCGCCCACATACTGCCTTGGAGTTACGGGGATTAGATGGGACTAGGTATGTATGTTTTTTGTAAAAGTAAGAGGAATATGGTGGGTAAAAATGATTGATTTGCAGAGATATCTTGAAAAGAAATTGTGCGGTATTATTTCTGGTTGGGATGAAAGTGACATATATGCTATTTCGTTTCTTGTTGATGCAAATGAAGCATATAAATACAATGGATATTCCAATGTCACGCAATTTTCTGTAAGTTATAATACCGAACGCGATTGCGGTAGTGTAGATGAAACCTCGGAGAAACGTTGGAACTATGCTTTTTGGCGTCAAAATGAAATACCGATCATTGATGCAGACGCCGACGGTGAAGGTATGAAAATACTTTTTGATTGGTATAGAGAAAAAGGTATTGAAAATATTGGATATGAAGATTATAGGGCGTGTTATGATTCTGATATGCGGTATATAGGAAAAGGTCCTATCGGTTGTTATGAACTGCTCACTGAAATAGTTGCTGTTGCCAAAAAACTACAGATTAGTGGTTTTGTGAAGAATAAATTCGGAAGGCAAATTCCAATTATTATTCACGATTTGGAATATTCATGGTATATGATTGAAGCAACCAGAACAGCTAATCCAAATGGAGAAGCGAATGATTTTTTAAAAGCAATGAAGAGAAAGTAAAACCAAATGATTATTTGTTATGATGTGATAGATGTGACTGAGAGCGAGGTAATATTGCAATCTTCAAATGGCATTTGTCATGTCAACTTTGATGATTGTGCAAAGAATTATTCTTGGGAAAATAGAAGTCAGGGCAGTAAATGTGTAGCAGTAAGAGACATAACTACGCTGTCGTTTACATTTTATACGCAGCCAAAAACCAAGTTGGTATTTAAAAAGCATTTTCTGAAAAGTCTTATCGGAGGCAAGTCTGCTGTTGGAAAATTTCTTGATTTGGAAACGGAAATTATAAAAGCCGGTTACGTCAGTTTTGATTTGTCTTGAAAATTGGAAAGGTGAAGGAAAATTGATGCTGAGCGTATATGATTTGTATGACTTGCATGCAGTTTTGTGCTCTGTTCGTTGTTTCCCTGAGAGTCAACAGAATAAAAAAATTGTAATTGCAATTATTTCGGTTCTGAAAGGCTCTCAGAAGCATTTCGAAGCCAATCAATTTCGAAAGGTTCTTCGGACAATTGATCCATTGGAAAAGAATAGAGGGTTGGATTTTGTTTATGTGGATAATAAATACTGCTATTATCCGGCACCGTTCCTGAAAAATGAAGGCATTTATGCGGTCCTTATTGAGGCGTGTGAGCAGTTGTTGATAAGAATAAATGAAAATGATGTCCAAGGGGTTTATGATCTTTCGGATTGCTTGCATGATTTGCCGATTTTTATTTCGGAAAATGGCAATTTGATTCCTCGAAAATTTTGGAATGTCGAGGTGAAAAATTACCGGACAGCGCATGATAGTTCTTTTTTGAAAAAGGAAGAACTTATGACAAAGACCGCGAGACATTTTCTGCATTTTAAAAAGGGTTGAAAAAATGGGTACGGATTATAGACAAGCCTTTCTTTATTGGGAGATTTGGAATTCGGATGAGGTTTTGCATTCTTCAAACCATGGAAAGGAGTATTCTAATGCATAACATTTACCGTATCCGGGAAAATAATATTTCAATATGGGCACCTGGCAGTTCTGACAAAAACCGAATCAAAAACGATATGGTGTGGGATATTAATCAGTTTTTGAACAGCAGATATCATTTGTATTCCTTTTATGAAACTAGAAAAGTATTGGGATATAGTTATGTAATTCCAATTACCGGCTTTTTTCGAAGTTATATGATATTTCAGAAATTGGATGATGAATTTATTGAGAGGAGGACTATTCATGATGAAGATATTGCGTTTTACAGAGAAACCTTAGATCCTAAGAGAAAAATGGCGGACGAGGTTTTCAAGGAGTCTCTTTGCATGGAAAATGTTGATATGGAATATGTCGCCGTAAAAGATATAAGCGAACTGACACAACACTGCAAAGAATCGTTTAAAAGTCCGAAATCCTGTAGGCAACGGCTTAAATTCTCGGCACCCGTATATGTTTCGATGTTTGGAGCCAAGGAGATGGAGATTTATGTTAATGACATGGGGGTTTTTGCGCCATTAACAGCGATAATAACGAAATATTGTGCAATTGAAAGAAAGTAAAGCGGCTGTGTGCAGACTTATTCGTGGTGTTATTTTCATATTGGCGTTCGGAGGGCTTAAATAGGATAACTTATTTGCGGTGACTACATAGTAATCAATGGCTTTGTTGATGATTTCTTGCCCGGACTGTCAGGAACCGGGGACGGGGTTTGGTCTTGATATTTGGATGATTATGAAAAAGGGTGCTTTATGTGGGAGATAATCAATACTTACGATGAAATGCTGAAGTTTATGGAAAAAGTATGCAATTTTCACGATAGCTGTATAAAAGAAATGAGCTATGTAAGCGGTGCATATGTTGATGCTGATCTTTCCATGTATCCGTTGAATAATCGCAGGGTGTTGCGTGTTCTTATTCAACGGCAATTCGAAAAGGATTCTATGATAGAGATGGAATTTGAGGGTTTGAAATACGTCCGGCTTTTTCCGGTTGATGAAAATTACACCTGTGAAATATTGGATTCCACAATGATTATGAAAGATGAAAATATTTATTGGTGCGATTGCGGTGATATGACGGAATCCGATTTGGATGAGTATACGGGTACTGTAATTTGTGCTTCAAAGCTCAGATGGCGCTCTATTGAGAACCATATGGGAAAAATTGAGTTTTATCATCCTGCTGTGTGAGTGCAATTGTAGGAGGTTTGGTTTTTCGTGTCAGGAAAAGATGAGGGCGATATGAAGACATATCATTTACGCGGTGACCGATTATGATTAGTTTTGAGACGTTGAGCATTGGGTTGATATGATATGGACAGAGCTGAGTTTGGTGATCAACTGAAAAAGAACGGAATTTCTCCCGAAATTGTTTCTTTTAATAATAGTGTAAATGAGGGATATAATATCCGCAAAAATCGACTTTGTTGGGAAACATTTGTCAGAGAAAGGGGAGTGGAGTATGATTGTATGGGGTTTCCTTCAGAAAGTGATGCATTGCAATATATGTTAAATCAACTCGTTAGTATATATTCAAAAAACGATTGACTGTCATGAAATAATGCAAAAAGAGGACGGGGCCCCTTCCATACTAACGCAAAACCTGCTTTTTTCCATTGTTATTCTTCCATTAAGCAACCCGCGAGCAGGCAAACCTGCCTGCTCTCGGTAAAGCGGCACGCAGCTTTTGCGTGAATCGTGGGGGAATAACTGGGTCGAATACTTCTATGATGAGAACGGTTCGCCCACATACTGCCTGCGGTATGATGAAAATGACGGGGATATCCTTCTGAATTTCTATATCACGAACCTTCAGGGAGATGTCATCGCAGTCTGCGACAATACGCACGCGCTGCGGTTCTTCTACCATTATGACGCATGGGGCAAGCTGCTTTCCGTGACGGATGTCAACGGCAACGTTGTCACAAGCACGGATAACTCCGCAGGCTGGAATACGCTTCTTTGTCGCGGGTATGTTTACGATAGGGAAACGGGGCTGTACTACGTATCCAGTCGGTATTATGATCCTGAGATCGGAAGAATGATATCGCCGGATTCGGCTGAAATTCTGATGGCGTCCCCATCTGCTCTGACCGATAAAAATCTGTATGCATATTGTGACAATAATCCTGTTGTAAGAGTTGACTACGGCGGTCAGCTCTGGGAAACTGTTTTTGATGTTATTTCTCTTGGAGCGAGTATTGTTGAGGTTTGTGTCAATCCAACAGATCCTTGGGCATGGGCGGGATTAGCAGGAGATGCAATTGATCTTATTCCGTTTGTAACAGGCGTTGGTGAAGTGACATGAGCTGTTAAAACGGTTAATAAAGTCGCTGATGTGGTAGATACAACACATGATATAGCAAAAACAGCAAATAGGGTTGAGAATATCGTTGACACATCCGCGAGCGGTATTAGATATACTGATAAGGTTATAAAACAAATGAATAATGCGGCAGATTTAAATCACGCTTTTCCGTCAGTTATTGATACATTTGTTGATATTAATTCGGGGCGTCCATTAAAAGGTGGTGACGGTATTATGCGCAATTTGATTGAACTGCCTGGAAGTATAAATAATACGCCCGGCGTTTTTGAGTACATTTTAGAACCTAATGGTTTGTGCAATCACCGTTTTTTTAGGAAGATGAGGTGAGTAGATGAAAATTACTATTGGAAATAAAACAATCACTTCTGTGGATTTTTCCAATACTGAAACGGCTTGGATGATAGAAGATGCTATTTTAATCCTTAAGCATTTTAAAATCAAAAAGAAAATCGTTTTAGGGGGGGATATTCTGACAGAAAAATTGGAATACAACTATGATAGTTGGTATTATAACATGGAATCCAGTCGGGATTCCAAATTCAATGTCGAATGTAGTATTAAGGTTGCATTTGAATATATTTCAAATTATATAAGAACAAACGGAAATTCATTTTATGTGATATTTGTTACAGAATAGAGGCGAGTTATGAAATTATAGTATAACTATCCCAGCCAGCATTGCCCTTTGGGGACAAAAGGCAGACCTCTGGGATAATTCCAAGCCCTTAAAGGTGTCAGGAGTGCTCCTGACAAGCGCTGAGCTATTACAACGGCAGGCGGTATACGTTCACATGGCAGAACGGCAGACAGCTGCAAAGCGCAACGGTAGGAGGAAAAACCTACAGCTATGCGTATAACGCGGACGGCATCCGGATGTCCAAGACGGTTGACGGCGTGGAGCATCAGTATATCTTCGACGGCACGCAGCTTTTGCGTGAATCGTGGGGGAATAACTGGGTTGAATATTATTACGATGAAAACGGCGTACCGTCGTACATGCTGCGGTATGACGAGCGGGTAGGCTTCCTTCAGCTCAGCTTCTTTGTGACGAACCTTCAGGGCGATATCATTGCGATGTGCGACAATACGCACGCGCTGCGGTTCTTCTATCACTACGATGCATGGGGCAAGCTGCTTTCCGTGACGGATGTCAACGGCAACGTTGTCACAAGCACGGATAACTCTGCGGGCTGGAATACGCTTCTTTATCGCGGGTATGTTTACGATAGGGAAACGGGGCTGTACTACGTATCCAGTCGGTATTACGATCCTGAGATCGGTCGGTGGATTAGTCCGGATAGTTATGTTCTACAGGGCACAATGTGTTGGGCACTAACATGTTTGCTTATTGTGGAAATAATTCTGTAAATAGGGTTGACTATACGGGAAAACTTTGGAGCGAAATATGGGAATTTGCTAAAACAGCTGCTGCCGAAATCAGAAAAGCAATGGGCGTTATGTCTCCTGCTTATGCGGGGTGCGGGGGCGTGGCTGCGGTTGATGGACCGCTTCCATTTGGAGATGCTGTTGCCGTGGCTGGTGCTGCGTTGTTAACTGCAAGTGCTATAGGATATGGAATTTATCAAGCCACGAAATATCCAGATATTTCTGTTCCGAAATCTGAAGAAAAATCGGAAGACATAGCAACTCCCAAAGAGCCTGACAGGTCAGTTATTTTTCCTGTAGATCCAAATACTTTCAATCCGGTTGGATTAGTTAAAGTATTTAGAGCAGGGACAAAGAATGGGGCATTTATTAGTTGGATGAATCCTCTTACGGATACCGAAGTGTTTCGATGGGATGAAAACCCTATTTATGCAAATGGTCCACATTATCACATATACGGCACAGGGCATTATTATCCGGGAACTATTGTGCCAGAACCATATGCAACAATCTATTTTCCATATGGATAATGATGAAGGTGAAGATGTGCTAAAATACGATAAGGGTAATCTCCGGGAATTAAAAGAACTACTGTACAATAGTTATGTCCATGATGCGAAGTTTAAAAATATCCAATATCAATGTGGTGAAGATAATATAAAAATCGAATTAATTAATCCGATTTTTAATGTTAAGATTATCTTAATCTTTCATGGTATAGAAATTGCATTTGCAATTAAGGGCGATAAATATGGAAGTTCTGAAACAATCATTTCGCTAACTGTGGAAGAAGATTTTTCATATCTGAAGACGTATCTTCCAAAAAACAGCGAATGTATGGAATCCTGTCTTTACTTGCTGTTTCAAATGTTTTCGGGAGGTGAATTGCATATTGTATCAAAAGGAGTAGATATTGAAATTATCATTTGACTATACGATTGCTGTCTTGAGTTCTGTTTTTGGAGGAATTCACGCGATTGGCGGTGCATATTTTAGCGCTGGGTTGAATTTGACCAAGTTCTTTGAGAGGTGCTTCAAGAAATGAGTAGCATGAAACGAAAAACTCAAATTCGGGTGTTTGTAGTATGTGCAATTGTATTATTTTGTATGATGAACATTCTTGTTTTTTCCTTGACAGGGTATTGGTCGAAAAAAATGAAGGCGGATGGTTTATGTCAGTTGATAACAGAATATGTGAAAGACGCCCCCACGTTTTTCGAAAAATGTGGCAATATTGTTTCCGTTGCTCCTGATCAAAAGAATATCAAAAGAATGGAGCAGATTTCATCAAATGAATATATGATATATTGCATCTTGAAAAATGATATGGGAAGTGCTTTTTTCGCTAAACTTCGGGTGATATTTGAGGATAATGGCAATGTAATTGAGAATATTGTTATTACTGAATTTAGACCATTGAGTAAGTGAAAACTAATTTGCTTGGAAAATGAAGAAAGAAGTACCCCTCCATACGAACGAAAAACTTGCTTTTCTTCATTGTTATTCTTCCATCAAGCAGACCGAGAGCAGGCAAACCTGCCTGCTCTCGGCAAAGCGGCACGCAGCTTCTGCGTGAATCGTGGGGGAATAACTGGGTCGAATATTATTACGACGAAAACGGCGTACCGTCGTACATGCTGCGGTATGACGAGCGTGTGGGCTTCCTTCAGCTCAGCTTCTTTGTGACGAATCTGCAAGGCGATGTCATTGCGATGTGCGACAATACGCATGTGCCGCGGTTCTTCTACCATTATGACGCATGGGGCAAGCTGCTTTCCGTCACAAACACAAACGGCGACGATGTGACGAACGCGACCAACGCGGCATCGTGGAACAGTCTGCGCTACAGAGGCTATGTCTACGACAGCGAAACGGGGCTGTACTACGTATCCAGTCGGTATTACGATCCTGAGATCGGAAGAATGATATCGCCGGATTCGGCTGAAATTCTGATGGCGTCCCCATCTGCTCTGACCGATAAAAACCTGTATGCTTATTGTGACAATAACCCCGTTGTCCGTGCTGACGGAGGCGGCGAGTTTTGGCACATAATTGCAGGTGCCGTGGTTTCTGCTGGTTTAGAGGTTGTTGGACAGCTTCTTTCAGGTAATTCTATATCTGAAATAAATTGGAATAGGGGTGGTGTGGCAGCGGTATCCGGTGCTATTACTTCAGCTGTAGGACCAGTGGCTGGATGTGTGGTATCTGGTATTACTGAAGTTGTAATGGATGCAATTGATGGTGAGATAGATGATGTTGCGGATGCAGCAAAATCATTTGCATGGGGAACAACTAAAGCGGCTGTTGGTTATGGCGCGAGCAAACTTGCTGGAAATATAGTGGAAAAATTGTCTCCTAAAATAGGAGTGCCTTTTAAGCCCGGAGTGACCGGACCACAGTATGGGGTTGATCCAAAAACATTAATACCAAAGAAAAAATTTTCAACATTGGATCCTTATCGTATGAATAATGCAATAAAATTTGGCGGGGATCATATGGTGGAGGTTGGTATTGATGTTGTTATTTTGAATGGTAATCATAGGGTTGCATATGCAATTAAAGCCAAAAAAGCTGTTGATGTATTTGTATATGCATACAGGGGGTAAAGATGATAGACGATAATGATCTGTATGATATATCGTATGTTTTAATGGTTATTAGAATGGATGTGAACCATGAAAATAACATTATGATATTGGATCAAATACATCAAGTGTTAAAAAAAGGGTGTGACAAAACATATACAGACAATATTATACGTAAGAAATTAGTAACAGTTGTAGATTCTAGCGATCTTCGATATGAATTCGCTTTTACGTATAATTATTATGTTCATAGAGATTTTTTGTATGATGAAAAAATATATGCTTTATTGACGAATTGCATTGAGCATGTATTGGATTTATTAAAGAATCGAAAAAATGAACAAGCATATGATTTTGTGGATGCGATACATGAACTTCCTGAGATACTAGTGTATCATCATTATAGGTTGCCGCGAGGTTTTGATAAAGTTTATATAAAACCGTATGAAAAAAAGTGGCACACAAACATTAGAAAGCGGTGACCCTCCACACTAACGTAAAACCTGTTTTTCTCCATTGTTATTCCTTCATCAAGTAGCCCGAGAGCAGGCAAACCTGCCTGCTCTCGGCAAAGCGGCACGCAGCTTTTGCGTGAAACGTGGGGGAATAACTGGATCGAATACTTCTATGATGAGAACGGTTCGCCCACATACTGCCTGCGGTACGATGAAAATGACGGGGACATCCTTCTGAATTTCTATATCACGAACCTTCAGGGAGATGTCATCGCGGTCTGCGACAATACGCATGTGCTCCAAATCACCGTTTTTTCAGAGTTATAGGATATTTCAGAAATTGGATGATAAATTTATTGATAGTAGGACTATTCATGATGAAGATATTGCGTTTTACAGAAAAACCTTAGATTCTAAGGGAAAAATGGCAGACGATGAATCAGTTCCGCATGCGGTGATCTGTAAGAGTGAGGGCTGTATTGTCAGCAAAGGAGGGGCAATGAGCAAATACAATGCACTTTGGGAATACATACGGGCAAACGGAAAGCCGCAGATGGTATTGACCTTTGATGAGATAGAACAAATTGCGGGCGTACCGCTTGACCATTCTTTTTTGAAATACAAAAAAGAGCTGGAAGATTACGGTTATGAGGTCAAAAAAATATCTATGAAGGGAAGGACTGTGCTGTTTGCCGGGAAGGCACATACATGAGGCTGGAATGGTCCGGACTTGACAGAACGCGCCGGAGGCGGCTTGGAAAGGGAAAAACCTTTGCACGGGCGCTGAAGCTTACGTCAGGTTCTTTGGGAGGTGTTGCTCCGCAGGAAAGAGCAAATCGCAGACGCCGTATCGTCCGCTTTGCAGCCTGTACGGCAGGCTGACCGTGGAAGCTGCAAACGGAGACATTGAGATTCGATAAAAACGGAGGACTTTTTATGAAATCACTTAAGAGTATTCAAACGCTTTCCAAGGTCGGGAAAATACTCAGCGAAATCGCCATTGTTCTGGCTTCCATCGGCTTGGGCGGATGTATTGCGGCACTTGTCGGTCTGCTTTTCGGCGGCAGCAGTCTGATCAAAATAGGCGAGCTTACCCTGCACGGACTGATCTCATGGGATTCGTACGATGCCGGCCTTGTCGCAACGGTTTTGGGCTGGATGATTGTCTGCGCCGGCGAAGTGGTACTGGCATGCTTTGCGGAGAGCTTCTTCAAAAACGAACTGAAAGCCGGGACTCCCTTTACCCTTGCCGGTGCAAAAGAGCTGCTGCGGCTCGGCATTCTGGCACTTATCCTCCCCGAGGGCTGTGCTGTGATCAAAATTATCCTCCGGGGAATCTTTATACCGAACGGAAAGGTTGCGGCTATGGACTTGCTTTATCATAACAGAGAAAGCATCGTACTCGGTATCATGTTTATAATAGGTTCTCTGCTTTGCCGCTGCGGTGCAGAGCTGCGGGAAAGCGCGGAAGATCAATGAGTACATCAAAAGAGTATATTCAGTTTGTTCTGGATCAGCTGAGCGGAATCGACGGCGTTGCCTGTAAAAAAATGTTCGGGGAGTATCTTGTCTATATTCAGGGAAAGCCGATTCTGCTTGTCTGCGACAACTGCGTCATGGTCAAAAAGCTGCCGGAGCTTGAAGGTATCATGAAGGACGCGCCGGAGGACTTTCCCTATGACGGAGCCAAGGTGCATTACGTATTGGATATCGAAAACCGGGAGCTGGCTAAGGCAGTCATAGAAATCCTGCTTCGGGTCACGCCGCTTCCCAAACGAAAAATACAAAAGTAATTTAAAGGGGTGTAAAAAATTCGTTTTGAGTTTTTTTACACCCTTTTGGCGTTGGTCTTAGCGGCTGAACGCCGCCGTTTTACCCACAGGGAAAGCTGAAAAAACAAAGGCACAGGGACGAAAACGATCGGGATGGCATCATAATGCGGAATTCTGACTGACATTTTTAATGGGCTGTTAAAAACATCGGTATTTTTAACAGTCCCTTTGCATCCGCACAGCCCGGGCGGCGGTGCTTCTGTCTATCGGACCGGTCCTGATTCGGTTCGAAAAGAAACCTTTGCAGATGCAAAAGCAATGCTTACGACAGCGTCATTTGTTCATTCGGACAGTCATTTCGTGCGGGAAACGAAGCGCTGCCGACGTTTTTGGGTGCTCTTGCAAAGGAACCGGCGAGAGCTTCTTAAAAAAGCGCTGTTTCCTATTGACAAACGACCGGTCGGAAGCTATAATGACACTGAGATTACGACCGACAGGGGGCAGCGGAATGATGGAAAAGGGCAATACGAAACAGGAGATTCTGGAAACGGCACTGGATCTCTTCTCTGTAAAAGGCTATGAAGCCACCTCTATTTCACAAATTGCAGATGCCGTCGGCATTCGAAAGGCTTCGCTTTACAGTCATTTCGGAAGTAAGCGGGAGATTCTGGAGGAACTGGTGCAAAAGGTTTTGGAGGAGTACGGGAACCATTCGATTTTTGCACATGCAGACTGGGATGACCCTGCATTTACCGAGGGCAGGCAGGATATTACGCCCGATCTTGCGGTACAGATGGTTCTGGGGCATATCCGCTATATCCTGCACGATCCGCAGATCAGCAAATCCCGTAAGATGCTGACCATCGAGCAGTTTCAGAATCCGAAGCTGAAGGAGCTTCAGACCAAGCAGAACTATACGGACGTTATGCGCTATTTTACCGGGCTTGTACGGTTTCTCATCCGTCAGAGCAGACTGGCGGACAATGACCCGGAGATTATGGCGGCGCAGCTCTGCCTTCCTGTCTCCGTCTGGATCAATCTCTGTGACCGTGAGCCGGAGCGCGAGGATGAGGTGATGAAGCTGATCGGGCGGCATATCCGGCAGTTTTTAGCGATATACGGGCAAAAGACGGATATCGATGCGTCAAACAAAATATGATTCTTTCCGAAAAAACATCGATCGGAATCGGCAGGAGAGGGACTGAAGGATAAATTCTTCAGGCGGAGATTTGCGGATTTTATCTTCATGCGAAAGCGATCCGGCATTGGGAACCGATTGCAAGCCGATTGGAAAGCGATTGCAAAGCCGCAGAACGGGAGCTTTTGCCGTTGTAAAAGGCATGGCATAAAATCGAAGGGGGAACCCTTTTGGGCGGGGCTTTGCCGGTTTCATCCCCCGATAATTGTGCGCATGGCGGTCGCTGCAATCATGATTGGGCTTATTGTAAAAGCACAGGCGGATAAATGGTTGAAGCTGCCGTGTGACAGGGAGCGGTCTGCGGGCTGCGCCGCCCGGCGCGGTCGCAATTCGTTTGATCAAAGCGCTTCCGAACGACAGGCTGTTTTTCTGACTTTAGGAGGAGAATATGGATATATGGGAAAAGCTCTATAGACGGGCGAAAAAAGAATATCACCCGGAGGACGTATCGCCTTTTGTGTACGCACATCATGTGGTATGCGCTCTGGAAAGCGGGGACGGCACCATTTATGCAGGCTTTTGCATTGAGGCGTGCAGCGGTGTAATGAACCTGTGTGCGGAGCGCGTTGCCGCTCTTAACATGTATGTGAACAGCGGTCAGACGAGAATCAAAAGAATGATCGCTTTTCGGGATGAGGCTCCGTCCGGCGGCGGAAGCGGAATGCCCTGCGGTGCGTGCCGTGAGTTTCTGTATCAGCTGAACAAAGAAAATGAAAACATGGAGATTATGGTGAACTATGAAACAAGAGAAACCGTGACTCTGAAGGAATTGATGCCGGCTTGGTGGGGGGAAGAACGCTTTTCAAACGGATAAAGCACATACGCTTTGCTTTTTATGCCGTCCACGGTGCTTTCCGCTGCGGTCATCGGCAATCTGCCGCAAACGGGCAGCGTTGCCGGGCAGGGATGCGCCGCCGGGGGCATGTATGCCGATTTCAAGTCTTGGAGCGGGCTTGCAGCCGGGGCAGTCCTGCTTTTCCGGCACTACGGCACGCTTCCTTTCCGGAACCATGCCCTGAATGTGGTATGAGAAAGCAGGCGCCTTGGTTTTCCGGCAGAGAAGGCGCGGATGGGGCATTTAAGGCTGCCGAAGCCTGTAACCCGCTGCTTTTTGGAGAGCGGTCGGGGCGATGTGCGGCTCCGGAGGCTGCTTCCGCTCCGAAGCGGGAATCCTCTGCCGGATTTGCTCATAAAAACAATGGCAGGATGAGAGAGTATAAGGGGAACAGATATGAACACGGCTTGGGATTTTATCAGAGCTGCTGCGCCCTGGATCGCGGTCGGCTTAGCCGTGGCGATTCTGGCTGCACGCGGTGTGACAAAGAAAAGGAAGGGCAAAAAACAGGATGCCGATTACGGGATGGAAGGAATGAGCCTCGGAATGTGCCTTGGTCTTCTGATCGGGACAATGCTTGAAAGCTATACCGGCATTGCGATTTCCCTTGGCATGCTTGTCGGTCTCACTGTCGGCATGTGTATTCCGAAAAGACCCGGGGACGGCGGGAAGGAATGAAACGGATGCTTCCGTTTGCCGGAGCTGCCGTGAAAACGGGTTGTTGCGAAAGGGGAAGCATCCGGCACGCTGCGGAGGTGAAGATATGACCAGACAGAGAATTATCGTACTTTTGTTTTTCCCGATTCTGATTGTCGGGCTGGCAGCCGCTCTGATTTTGTATAACCGGCAGGACTTTGCCGGGGATCGCACAGCGGCTCCGGATTCTTACATGCTTGATATCCAATATATGACCGGGGCGGATCTGCACACATTGGAGCTGAGGGAAGGGGCGGCGCTTGCCATTCGGTTTCAAACCGCAAAGGGCTCGCTGCACATGGAGATCCGGGCGCCGGACGGAGATGTGCTGTACTCCGGGAACGGTAAGGGAGCAACGGATTTTACCGTGAATATTCCAAAGGACGGCGCGTATTCTGTTCGGGTGGAGGCTCGCCGTGCAAAAGGGAAAATTCATATTCAGTTGAAGGAGAAAACAAAATGAAATCACTTGAAGCCATTCAGAAGACATTTCGCGTCTTCCGCATTTTATCCAAGATCGCGTATATCCTCTGCATCATCGGCGCGGCGGCGTTCGGTGTCGGTGCGCTGTGTGCCGCAGCGCAGTATCATGGCGGTTCGGTATTTCTGATTTACGGCGAGCCGCTGAAAATCTTTGCCGATGGGACAGATCTTCTGCAAAAATGTGTGGAGCTGCTGTCCGCGGCATTTATGCTGATTGCGGATGCGATTCTTTTCGGACTTGCATACGGTTATCTGAAATCCGAGCTGGCAGACGGTACACCGTTTACGGAAAAGGGCGCGGGGAGGCTGAAAAAGCTCGGCATTCGCTTTATCTATATTCCCGTTATCGCCATTTCCGTATCGGGGGCTGTTGCCGTCTGGCAGGGGGTGGAGCATATCGGAGATGCCGGTAATTTCGGAAGTGTGATAACCGGGATTGTTCTGATTCTCGTCTCATTGATCTTCCGTTACGGCGCAGAGCTGGAACAAAAAAGCCGGGAGCAGACGGCTGTGCTTAAGCAGATGAGCGCGGAAGAACAGCAGGTATGAATGCGGCATGCCGGGCACCAATCGGAAATGCCCTGTATCGGGGTTCAACTGTGATCCGCCCGGAAGGGAGCATATTCGCTGTTCCGGATTTTGGAACGGGACCATGTACAAAACCGCTGCCCGGGGACCGGATACAGCCGGCTCAGGCAAGAATAAAACAAATGGGGCTGTTAAAAAAAACGATGCGTTTAACAGCCCCTCAAATATACAGGCCGGGCTTTGGGCATTTTTGATGCGGTCTTTGCCGTTTTTCCCTGTGCCTTTTTTTCGGATTTTTCCGAGGCAAAACGGCGGCGTTCAGCCGCCGGAATCAATGCCGGCTGTCTCCCTCTCTGCCGCTTGGAAGCAGAAGGCAGCGTTTTGCGGAGCTCGGGATACGATATGGAATCCGTATGTTTTTGGCTTGCAGGCAAAATGTCCCTTGACAAAACGCCGTTTTCGGATATGATAGATGTATATACAACGATGTACCTGCAACTATACGAAAACGCGGAGGCACCTATGGACATTACGGAGCGGAAAATCACGAAAATTGCACGCGAGGCGGAAAAACTGGTGCTGCTTTCCCTGCGGGAAGAGGGAGTCGGCACGGCGGAAATCGATCTGATTCATGCGCTGCGTCACCATCCCGGCTGTACGCAGGCAAAGCTTGCAGAGCTGCTGCATGCGGATAAAGCGGCTGTTGCGCGAAGAACAAAAAACCTTGAAGAAAAAGGCTTTCTTGTGCGCGAGGATGATCCGGATGACCGGCGCAGCAGGCTGCTTTTCCCCACCGAGAAAGCCGAGAAGCTGAAATGCTCCAAGGCGGAGATCGAGTCGTCCTTTTATGAGTACCTGACCTCGGTTCTGACCGAAACGGAAGCGCAGACCTTTGCTGCGCTGCTGGATAAGCTCTACACGGCATCGAAAGCCGAAAGCCGGTCCGGATTTCTGCACCTGATCCGATAATCGCGGGAGGCTGGAAGACATATGAAGTCTGAAAAAATTTTCTGCCCGGAAAAAATACGCTCTTATTTTCGTGTTGAATGGATGCCGCTGACCTTTGTGACCGTTTCCGGATTGCTTTATAATGTCGGACTGCTTGCGACACCGTGGTTTGAGGGACGGCTTGCCCAGTGCCTTGCCGATATTCTCGGCGGAAGTGAGACGGCAGGCGCAATGGCGGTTCTGGTTCTTGCTTTTCTTGCGGTTACGCTGGTTGTGCAGGCTGCGCGGTTCATCAAGCGTTTTTATGTCCGCCGCTTTGCCAACAACATCAACCGCCGGATGAAGGGCATTCTTTATGCCAATTTGGTGCGCACAAGCCGGGCTTCCTTAGAAAAAGAGGGAGTCGGAGAGCTGATGACAAAAGCGATCTCCGATGTGGATGACTGCGTGGAGGGAATGCGGAAATTTACCACAGAGGTCTTTGATACCGGCGTGGCTCTGGTCGGCTATACGGTGATGCTTTTTGTATACGATTGGCGGCTGGCACTGCTCAGCCTGATTTTCACACCGGTTTCGTATTTTTGCGCGGCATGGATGAAGAAGCCGGTGCAGCGCGCGGGGGCGGCGTATAAAAAGGCTGCGGGAGCATTGAGCGGTGCCACACTTGACCGCGCGGAGAATGCCGTGACCTACCGCATATACGGCTGCGAGGCTGCAAGGGCGGAGCGGTATGAGGATGCCCTGAAAAACTATGAAAAGACCGCTGTGCGAAGCAATGTCTGGCAGTCGGCGCTTCCGCCTCTGTACCTTGCGGCATCCGGCGCCGGGGTGCTTTTTATTCTGTGGTTCGGTGCGAAAAATGTGCTCGGAGCCGGATGGAGCGGGTGGGACATTGCGGCATTTACCACCTTTCTTTCCTGTTTTACAAAGCTGACCGCTAAATCCTCCAAGATTGCAAAGCTGTTTAACTCCGTGCAGAAGGCGGAGGTTTCTTGGAAAAGAATTCAGCCGCTGATGAGATCGCCGGAGCCGCTGAAAGCACTCAACATACCGCAGCCGGACAGTATAACGCTTGACAACCTGTCCTTTGCCTACGGAGAGAAGCAGATTTTCTCGGGACTTTCCCTGACAGCGCGTCCCGGCGACATCATCGGCGTGACCGGTCCCGTTGCCTGCGGAAAATCTACCCTCGGACGGGTGTTTCTCTGTGAAGCGCCGTACAGCGGCTCTGTCCGTTTCGGCGGCAGAGAGCTTTCGGACCTTTCTTCGCGTGAGATCGCGGCGACATTCGGCTATCTGGGGCATGATCCCGAGCTCAGCACCGATACTGTGCGGAACAACGTGCTTTGCGGCAGTGAGCAGGATGCTGTGCCGTATCTTGCCGCTGCCTCGCTGTACGGTGAGGTGCTTGCCATGGAGGACGGTCTTGAAACCGCAATCGGAACGGGCGGCATTCGCCTTTCGGGAGGACAGGCACAGAGACTGGCTCTGGCAAGAACGCTTGCGCATCCGCGCCCGGTGCTGATCCTGGACGACCCGTTTTCCGCACTTGACCGGAACACGGAGGATGCGGTTTTTGCAAATCTGCGGAATTACGCGAAGGACAAGATTGTCTTTCTGCTTTCCCACAGGCTGTACCATTTTCCCGAAATACAGAGGGTGATTTTTATGGAGGACGGAAAAACGGCAGTCGGCACGCATGAGGAGCTTATGGGATCGGCTCCGTCATACCGCCGGCTTTACGAAGGGCAGACAGGAGGGCAGCAGCATGAAGAACAGGAATAAGAGCGGCGTGTTTGCCTCTGTGAGATCGGCGGCTGTGACACATCGGTTTCTTACTCTGGGCACGCTTTTGTGTGTGGCGGCATCGGTTGCGGCTTCGCTTCTTCCGCCGCTTTTGCTTGCCCGCGTCATCGACCGTCTGACCGCCGGAATGCCGTTGACGTTTGCCGCCGCGCTCCTCTATTTCGGAAGCCTTGCTCTTGAAGGAGTGCTCTCTTCGGCGCAGGAAACGCTGCTTGTACTGTTCGGTCAGAAAATGACCCATGCGCTGCGCTCCGAAATGTCGCAAAAGCTTACGCGGCTGCCGGCAGAAACACTTGTTTCGCAGAATCCCGGCGAGGTGGCGGCGCGCTTTTCGGGGGATGTGGATACCGTGGAGGCGCTCTTTACCTCCGGCATTATCAGTATGGCTGCGGACGCGTGCCGCATTCTTTCGATCTTTGCGGTTATCGCGGTCAAAAACATAGGACTTGCGATCGTTTTGCTGCTGATCCTTCCGCTTTTTGCCGTCTTTACCCGACATGTGCAGAAGAAAATGCTTGCCGCGCAGCTTGATAACCGCCGCGCTGTCGCAAGGGTGTCCGGGCAGGTTCCGGAAACGCTTCATAACATCCGCACCATCCACGCGCTCGGCACGGAGCACTATATGGAGCGCCGCTATGACCGAAGCATCGGCGAAAGCTATGCCGCCGTGGAAAAAACAAACTTCTATGACGCCATATACTCTCCCGTGGTGCTTTTGCTGAATGCGGCGGTGGTGGGAATCGTGATGCTGCTTTCCGCTTCCGGCAAAGCGGAAATCCTGACGCTGTTCGGGATGTCGGTCGGCACATCGGTCGCCGTGATCAACTACATCTCCCGTATTTTCTCCCCGATCGAAAGTCTCGGCATGGAAATACAGACCATTCAGTCGGCAATGGCGGGAGTCAGACGGATCGATGCGTTTCTTTCTCAGCCGGAGCGGACGGTCCCGATGGGGCGGACCGATGCTGCACACGGGGATGTGGTTCTGTCCCATGTCACCTTCGGATATGGCGAAAAGCCGGTGCTGCGCGACTTTTCCATGACGGTGAAGGAGGGAGAACAGGTCACGCTTGTCGGCAGGACGGGAGCCGGCAAAAGCACGGTATTCCGCCTGATTCTCGGTCTTTACCGTCCGGAAAGCGGTACGGTCACCGTCGGCGGCACGGATGTTTCGGATATTTCCGACTGTGAGCGGCGGAGCCGCATCGGCTGTGTGGAACAGCATTTCAGCCGTGTGCCCGGAACGGTGCTCGACCAGATCACGCTCGGAGATCCTTCCATTTCCGAGGAAATGGCGCAAAATGCGGCAGGGCTTGCCGGCATGGATGAAACGATCCGTGCGCTTCCGGACGGATATGATACCGTATGCACGGAGGGCATGTTTTCACAGGGGGAGTGGCAGCTTCTGTCCATCGCCCGCGCCGCGGCGGCAAATCCTGCTGTGCTGCTTCTCGATGAGATTACCGCCAACCTTGATGCGGAAACCGAGGCGCGCGTCCTGAAAGCGCTGTACCGCGTCTCCGAGGGACGCACCGTGCTTTCCATCTCCCATCGCATTTATGAAAGCCTCGGCGGAAGGACAGTGGAGATCAGGGCGGCTGACAGATGAAATGAGGCGCCAATGCCCCTGCATCGGCGGAAAATGTATATAAAAAAGAGGCGGGAAAAGCCGGTCGGTGCAGCCAACGGAGGTTGTATCAACCGGCTTTTCGGTTTGCCGCAGCTGGGACAAAGGCATGGGGAAAAGAGACCGACGCGTACCCGGACGGAGCGGAAGCGCTCGCCGGATGCGCAGAGGTGCATGACCGGAGTTGAATTATCTGGAAAAAACCTTGACCGATTGGCATAAATGATGTATAATGAAAGCGAAAAGATCGGATATATCGGTATATATGACAGACCGGGTGTGCAGTCGGACGTGCTCGGCTCCGAATGCGGTTTTCTGCGCCCTGACAATCGATTCCTGAAAAAAGCCGAAAGGGACTGTGATGGTTTGTAAGCAATCGTTTTTTGGAGAAGCTTTGTATCGGCTGACCGTTTATGAAAAGGGAAGATGCAACCCGGGCAAGCTGTGGTGGGCAAAAAGCTATATTGCAGAGCTTGCCGATTCTGTTGATCTGATGAGCGAAATGGTCCGGGCAATATCCTGCGATCATATAACGGCGCGTGATCATGAAACTGTCAAAAAAATTCTTGAAAGGACGGAACAATTCCGCATCAGCGAAGCGTCATTCAATCAGTGGAAAGAAGAGAATTTCGCTTTGTCGTCGCTTTGTGATCTTTCGCCTTATTTGGAAATAAATCGGACAATGCAGGCGATTGCCGAACAGCTGGAGCACACGGTGCAGTCATTGAGCAGGAAAAAGCAGCAGAAGATTTGGTATTTGCTTCAGGCACTGCATAACCTTCCGAAGGTGTATCTGCGGTATAAGTCGGTATTTGAGTATCCGTCAGCCCCTATAGCGGTGGATGCGGCATTGGCGTGTGCGCAATTGTATCTTAAACTGGCGGATTGACCGGAGACTTCGGGGTTTGCATCCGGGAGGGACTCTAAAGACACGGAAACGCCTGCGGATGGATAAACGGCTGGGCTGACGTGGGTCGGTCAGACCGACGACGGCTTCGGCGGTGGTTCATTTTACATGACAGCTTTGACTGTGAAGAAATAAACGGGGGTATGGGAGAATGGGCGTTCATAATATTATGTGGGTTCGGGAAAGTCCGTTTTATGTGAAATACAGGAAGCATCATTGCCCTTTGTGCGGCAGGGAACTGGAAGTGACCCGGGCTTCAAAAATTGTCAATTCAGGCTCGGATGAGGCAAAAAACTATGATTTTTCATTCGATGACGGATGTATGATCGGAAATGTCAGGGTTGTCCGAACGGAGTTTCAATGCGGTCATTGCGGGAAAAGCTATACGGTTGACGAAATGAAAAAGATTGAACATTACAAACCGTCGCTGCTTCGGAGAATCCTGGGATGCTGTGTTCTCGTTGCGGCGGTGCTGCTCCTTCTTTCTCTCACCTTCTGTGGGAAGGCGGAGGGAACAGGACCGGATCAGCCGACTGCGGTAAAATATATCTATAACGGAGCATCGCCGGTTTATGTTTATTGGAAAAAGCACGCTTGCCCCGTGTGCGGACAACAAATGGAAGTGGCATATGACAGCGTGAGTGTAAATTCCGATTCGCCGGAAGCCGGAAGCTATGATTTTGAAATCGGTGATGCATATGCGGACGGGGACATGGAATTCAGGATATGCTTTTTTCGATGCTCGGAGTGCGGACAGCGGATTTCGTTTGAAGAAATGAAGCGCCTTGAGATGAATCGGAAGTGAAGGTCTGAAAAGGAGAGAGGCGGCACGGAGCCTTTGACGGAGTATGATAGGCTTGGCGGCATATGGCACGGAAAGCAGACAGGCATGAGGTTCTTCTGCCGGTTCTTGAGGCGTTTCTTGCGGGATTGATCTGCGGGCGGGCGCGGATTGACGGTAAACGGACCGTATTTCCTCAGCGAAAAGCAGAATGGGGATGACCGGGTCCATACGGACGCCGGCGGTTTGCGGATACGTGAGAGTCTGCAAGCATTCCGGATCGGTTGACATCGGAGGAGATTTTGAAAATGAGCTTGAAGGACTTGTGTTTTTATATCTTGGGCGAGCGATTCCACATAAGAACTAACAGTTATTATGACCATGTCAAAGAAATTGAAAATATTATCATTTATTCTAAAATTCCCAAAAGCGCAAACCGCTTGCTCAAATGCCGTTTTTGGATCAGTGCATTATTTTGTCTGGTTTTATATATGACGGCGGATTGGCTTGGCTTTGAAATATGGAGAGTGGTGAGAGGAGATTTCTTACGTATATATGGAATTGTTTTGGATATTGTGGACGGTATATTAGGGTTGTGTCTTTTCATTCTTATGGAGGCAAGTTTTTTGCAAAAGGCAATCCGGATCATTGAAATTGAAAAGGAAACGGAAAGAAAGCAGTCGGTATCCTGACGGAGGCCCAAGCCGCTTTCGGCTTGATGCGCAGGGCATGCGGACAGACCGAGGCGGCGACAGATGTTATTTTCCGTTCTGCCGGTCGCAGCCGGATGATCCGGAAAGGACGACACGGTTCCGGGGTATTTTGGAGGGCGGGAAAGGAGGCGGCAGAGTTGAGGCGGCTTGCCGTGCATGAATATACGGGGATTTCGGGGATGCATGTAATAACATTTGAAAATTTTCGTTTTCAAAGCGGTTATTTGAGCAGCATGGACCGGATTTTAAAGACGTTTTTGACCGGAGAGGAATTGTTTTTCGGTTTTTACCGCACGGACGGGGTAAATCTGACGGCAAAACGGGAGAGAGAACTTAAAAGTGAAATTCCAGCGTTCTTTCGAAGCCGCGGAGAGATACAGGCGCTGAATGAGTATCTGACGGTTGCCAGAATCAAAGCGGGAGAGGATATTTATCATTTCATCCCGTCTGTTTTCGATTATTATCTTGAAACAGTGTTATTTTATCCTGTCTCGGAATGGGAGACCTTCAAGCGGTTTTATCGTGACTATCAAAAACACAGGTTGGATGAGATGGTTTCGAATCATTTTGCAGAGCTGCTATTCTGTTATTCAGACAGCGGAGATTTTTCGGTTTGCTTTGATCCGGAGCGCCGCCGTCCGGCGGATGTAAGGAATACGGCGTACCATCTTGTTTTTGATCGGCAGGTCCGGGAACAGTAGATAAACGGACAATTTGCCCGGCGGTGTTTATTCCGTCAGGCGGCAGAGAGAAAGGGAGCATGTTATGATCGGATTGTTAAGAGAATTATGCGCAAGTGGGAAAAAAGCGGGAATCTATACAGATGAGCAGGAACCGTCAAGGTTCATTTACGGTAAGGTGCTTGCGGTGGACGAAAACTGGGTCGTATTGCAGCTTGCAAGTCCCGACGGAGCATACGATGGAGTTGTTGTCATGGATACAGGCTGTGTTTTTCGCATAGAGACAGACGGAAAATACGGCAGGAGAATGGAAAAGCTGTGTTCGGACGGGTCTTTCCCGGATTTTTGTGAAAAAATTGACGGAGAAAATATAATGCTTTCCGTGCTGAAGATTGCAAAAGACCGCCGGACCCTTGTGTCATTTGAGCTTTGCCAAAGCGGGTATGATGACATTACCGGGTTTGTTGAGACGGCAGATGAGGGAAAATGCCGGATCAGACAATTTACCTGCGACGGGGAAGCGGACGGAGTATCGGCAGTATCTTTAGAGGACATTTCTCAGATTTCCTTTGAGGGGGAGGATGAGAGGCGGATCATGCGGCTTATGGCATAGGCGGTGCGCCGTGCTGCGGCTGGCTGACGGAGAAAAAGGAATGTGTGGAGAAGGAGCGGCGGTGTCTGATGTCCGAAAGCGCGTGCCTGTGCTGTGATGCCGCTCCTGTCCCGGGGAAGGAAGCTTTTGCATACGCAAAATGATCGTTTTATGAGAGGAATAGAATTTTTATCTGATATCGGGTATGGGGACGTACTTGGCGGTATTTTTGCGAATATTCCGCTTTGCGGGTATGATTTTTATATCAGTGAGGAGGAAATACACACTTCCGCCGCACTGCCTGCTGTTGGCGGCAAGACGGATTCATCCTATTTTGAGAAATTGAAGGCGTGCATACCCTATTTTGTGTTTTTTCTTAATTTGCAGGCATACCGCAGGGGAGATGCGCGGCAGGATATCAGGGATTACCGCGACTTTCTGGCAAGCAGCTGCCGGTTTGCCGTGCTTGTTACTGACGGAGATTGTTTTGAAATATATGCAAAAGATGAGCAGCTCTTGCTGCAATTTATCAAAAATGCTGCTGCGCTGCATGCAACGAATATTCGGATAAAAACCGATTATGATGACGGACGCACCCGTATGAGCATCCGGTAAATACGGATTTCGGCTGCCGGAGGTGCTCGGCGGCAGCATATCCCCAAACGCAAGGGGGCGCAGAGAGAATGCGCATTTCTGAAACGGCGGGGTATGCCGGCGGGTTGACAGGACATTCGGAGAGGGGTCCTTTGCTGCTTTCGCTCCGCACCTGCGGAAGCCGGGCGGTATGGACGGTATGAAAGGAAGGGCATGGCGCATGAAGCGTATGAGTCGGAAGGGGAAAATCGGAATTACGGTTATTTGCACGGTTGCTCTGTTTGCTGCGATGAATATTCTTGTCTTTTCCCTGACCGGATATTGGTCCCGAAAAATGAAGGCAGAAGGCTTGTGCCAGCGGATAGAGGCGTATGTCAAGGAGCAGGGGGCGTTTTCCGAACGGTACGGAGAAATCGTCTCGGTCTGCCCGGAGCGGAAGGCGCTCGGAAGGATGGAGCAGATTTCGGAAAATGAGTTCAGTATCTATTGCGTCATGGAAAACGATAAGGGGCAAGCTGTTTCCGCAAAGCTCCGCGTGGTATTTGAGGACAACAGCAGCATGATTCGATCCGTCACTGTCGATGAACCGTAAAAACGCTCCATCACATGGGGAAGCCGGATCCCCGGTTTTCCCCTTGGCGCGTGCGGATGATAAAACCGAGGGGGCCGGAGTCTTCATGAGATATTGACAACGCAGAACGCGGGAAACCGGCAAAAGCCGGATTGCCTGCCGGCTGTGAAAAGAGTGCTGTCTTACATCGCTTCGCCGATACGGCGGTGCGGTGTTTTTTGATGCTTTCGCCGATCATGCATGCTTTTATAAAGCCCTGGAGCAAGATGCAGAAGGAAAACCCGGGAGAGCGGTGGAGGCTTTTTGCTGCTTTCGGGGGGCGGAGGCTGCTTCGGCAGACAGTCTGTGCTGCTTTGGGGCATACTGCGCAGAGTGTTTGCCGGGAAGTGGAATATCACAAAAAATACCGCCTCTTTTTAAAGGTTTGGTATTGCCTTTCAGGCGCAATGGTGTTATAATTTTTTTATTGGGAAAATGGAGTGTACTGTGCATTTTTAAGAATTGACGGTTTTTGCGCTTCCGGGGATTTTTGTATTCCTGCGCGCAGGGCGGATCGGTTATTTGCCGGAGGAGAACGGCGTGATGGATTCGCCGGCTTTTTCGGAAGGCTGCGGGGGTATGCCTGCGTTTGCTTTGGAGACAGAGCTTCGCAGATTTTGCTTTCCGGAAGGGATACGGAAGAGCTTCATCCATTGATTGTGCCGGCGCTTTGGCGGCGGAATGGAGATATTCGTGTGAAAACAGAGCTGAATTATGAGGTACATAAAGAACATTCCGCAGAGGCGGTTTCCCCGACGCAGCGGTGCGGCTGCTATGGGATTTACAATCGGTGGATCAAACGCGGAATAGACTTTATTCTGGCGCTTTTGCTTGCGGTTCCGGTGACGCCGGTTGTTTTGCTGCTCGGCATCGTGATTGCCGCCGAGGACGGCTTTCCCGTCCTTTATACGCCGCTGCGGGGCGGATACCGCGGCAAGCCGTTCCGGATCTTCAAGCTCCGGACCATGCGGAAGGACGCGGACCGCTACGGAGGAACCACCGCGCTGAACGATCCACGGATTACGCGGACGGGGAGAATCCTGAGAAAGCTGAAACTGGATGAGCTTCCGCAGGTGTACAATGTTCTGATCGGGACCATGAGCTTTGTCGGACCGCGCCCGGAGCTTCTGCGATATACCGATGCGTATCAGAATGAGGAAAAGCTGATTCTTGAGGTCCGTCCGGGGATCACGGATTTCAGCTCCATCGCATTTATCAGTCTTGACGAAATTGTCGGCGCCGAAAACGCTGATGAAATGTACGAAAAATATGTGCTGCAAAAAAAGAACCGGCTGAGGATCCGCTATGCCAGAGAGGTATCCCTGCGCACTGATTTTCAGCTGTTTGTAAAGACGGTCGGCTGCGTTTTGAAAAAGGCGTGGCGCGTACTTTTCAAAAAATCCTGCGGGGAGTGAGCATATGGAATATATTATGCTGCAAAACACGGATCTGCGCGTTTCAAGGCTGTGCATGGGCGGCTGTCCCATGGGCGGCTACGGCTGGGGCAGGGTGGATGAAGGAGAGCTTCTTGCCGCTGTGCATGCTGCGCTTGACTGCGGCGTGAATTTTTTTGATACCGCCGATACATACGGTTTGGGGCAGTCGGAAATGACGCTTGCCAAGGGGCTTGGCGGACGGCGCTGCGAGGTCGTGATCGAATCAAAATTCGGTGTGCGCGCGGGGGCGGGAAAAACCGAATATGACAATTCTCCGGAATACATTGAGAAAGCGTTGGAGGGCAGTCTCAGACGGCTGAACACGGACTATATCGATATTTATACTATCCACTACCGCGATGGAAGGACGCCGGTTTCGGAGGTGGTCGGAAAGCTGGATGAGCTGAAAGCTGCCGGTAAGATCCGGAACTACGGGCTTTCCAACATTCACAGCGAGGATATGCGCGAGCTTCTTCCGTATGCCGGAAAATTCGCCTGCTGTCAGGATGAATATTCCCTCGCGTGCCGCAAAAACGAGAAGGATCTTCGTGCCGTGCAGGATGTTCTTCATGCAACGCCCATGACATGGGGCAGTCTCGGTCAGGGTATTCTCACCGGGAAATATACAAAGGACAATATCGGTTTCGGCACGGACGATCGCCGCAGCAGGGAGATTTATGTGAATTTTCACGGCAAAAAGCTGGAACAGAATCTTCGCATCGTGGAGGTTCTTACGAAAATAGCCGAAAACCATGAAAAAACCGTTGCCGCCTGTGCGGTCCGCTGGATTCTGGATACCTTGCCGGATTCGGCGGTCATTTGCGGCGTGAAGCGGCCTGGGCAGCTTATCTCAAACGCCGGAGCGCTGGGATGGCAGCTGAGTGCGGACGAGCTTTCGGAATTAAATGAGGTGTCGGGATGAAAAAAACAAGCAAAGAGCTTGCCTGGCTGATCCGCCGCCACGGCATTGAAATGACGCATCTTTCCGGCGGAAGCCATATCGGCGCGATTCTTTCCGCAGCCGACATCATTGCCGTGCTGTATGCGGATATTTTGCGGTTTGATCCGGGAAATCCGAAGTGGGATGAAAGGGACCGCTTCATCATGAGCAAGGGGCATGCCGGCGCCGCCGTGTATGCAGCGCTTGCCGAAAGCGGTTTCTTCGATCCCGCCGAGCTCCGGACGCATTATCAGAACGGAAGCAGGCTGTCCGGACATGTTTCACACCATCTTCCCGGTGTTGATTTTTCCACCGGCTCTCTGGGGCACGGCTTGTCGGCTGCGGCGGGAATGGCGCTGGCTGCAAAGCAGGACGGAAAGCATCATCGCGTATTTGCGGTGCTCGGCGATGGCGAGTGCGATGAGGGGGCGGTCTGGGAGGCGGCGCTGTTCGCCAATCAGTACCGGCTGGAAAACCTTATTGCCATTGTGGACCACAATCGGATGCAGAGCCTTGATACCTGCGAAAAAACGCTGGCTCTGGAGGATTTCGGCGCAAAATGGCGTGCGTTCGGCTGGAATGTGACCGAGCTTGACGGGCATGACCACGATGCGCTTCGCGCGGCGCTTGCCGATACAAAAAATCCCGGACACAAGCCAACGGTCGTCATTGCCGACACCGTGAAGGGCAAGGGCGTGTCCTTCATGGAGAACGATATTCTTTGGCATTACCGCTTCCCGCACGATGGATGGGAGTATGACGGTGCCGTGACAGAGCTGCATGCCGCAAAACCCGACGGTGCGGTTGACCCGTATACGCCGGACGGCATTGCTTCGCCTGCCGTACCGGAGCCGGGGGCGGATATCGGAAATGACCACACGACCTCTGCCGGCTGGCACCCGACCTATATAAAGATACAGTAAGTAAGGAGATAAGTTGTGTTCCAGTTTGTTTACTGGCTGCGCGCGATCGCGGCTGTGATGATTACCAATTCGCACTATGCGGACATCTGGCCCGTTTCTGCTATGGCATTCGGAGGACACTTCGGAAACTGCATCTATTTCTTCGTATCGGGCTTTTGCCTGTACAACATTCGGGAGTCATTTCCTGGATGGTATGCCAAGCGCATCATTCGCATCTATCCGGCCCTGTGGATCGTCGCTGCGGTAAATCTGCTCACAGGCTTCTGGCGTGCGGATGGTATTATGGCATATGTGCACTGCCTCTTTTATCCAACGTGGTACCATTTTATCGGAGCGATTATGCTGCTTTACGTGGCATATTACATTGTTGTTTGGTTGCTGAGGCGGCTTCGTTTAGATATCAGATGGATCATTGTGGCAGTTTTTGCTTTGCTTTTTGTGCTTTATCTGACTGTTTTTGACAAGAGCTTTTATCATATAGACAGCATTGATGAGAAATGGTGCTATTTTATGTTTTTCGAGTCAATGCTGCTCGGCGCATACATCCGAGAGCGATATGAGACGATCAGCAAGAAAATAACGCTTTTGGAAGTAATAGGACTTGTATTGTCCTTTGCCGGATATTTTGCCGGTAAAAAGCTGATTGTTCGTTATACGGAATTGAGTGTGCTTCAGCTTGCTTTTCCGATTCTGACCGTTTTGAGTGTATGCTGCATCAGCTTACTCTTTGTGAAACTGGAAAAGCGGGGCTTTTTTGAGAACCGTTCGGGGATTGTGGATAAGCCGATGAAGTTCGTTGCCGCAATTTCACTTGAAATTTACCTCGGGCAGTATCCGATCATCGCGCGGTTCTGTACATTGGCGTTCCCGCTTAACTTTATTGTCGTGACAGGTTTGATCCTGATTTACGCATATCTGGTTCATAAACTCGCACAACTTATTCAGAAGCCGTGCAGCAGACTGCTGAAAGCGCGGCAAAAGGAGACCGTTCAATGAGAGATACCTTTGTCCGCACGCTGATTGCGCTTGCAAAAGAAAATCCTGATATCGAGCTTGTGACCGGCGATCTCGGCTTCGGTGTGCTGAAGCCCTTTTGGGAGCAGCTGCCGGATCAGTTCGTCAACGCCGGAATCGCAGAGCAGAACATGACCTCACTGGCGGCAGGCATGGCGCTGGAGGGGAAGACGGTTTTCACCTATTCCATCGGAAACTTTCCCACTCTGCGCTGTCTGGAGCAGATTCGCAACGACTGTGCATATCACCGTGCCAATGTAAAAATCGTCTGTGTGGGCGGCGGCTTTGTCTATGGCTCGCTCGGCATGAGCCATCAGGCAACCGAGGACATTGCCGTGATGCGGGCGCTGCCGGATGTGGCAGTGCTTTGCCCCGGAGATCCGGTGGAGGCAGAAGCGGCGACAAAAGCCATTGCAGGTTATCCCGGCACCTGCTATCTCCGGCTCGGACGCGGCGGGGAGAAGCGGATCCATGACCGCATTGACTGCTTTGAGATCGGGAAGGCGCTTCCGGTTCATGACGGCGAGCGCATTGCCATATTCTCTACCGGCGCTGTTTTTGAAGAAGTTTTGGGTGCGGAAACGATTCTTGCAGCACATGATCTGCATCCCGCTGTCTGGACCTTCCCGACCGTCAAGCCCATCGACCGTGAGACGATTGCACGCTGTGCAAAGGTGTTTGATCTGATTGTCACCGTGGAGGAGCACAACCTCTCCGGCGGCTTCGGCAGCGCAGTGGCGGAGGTTCTGGCGGAGCTTCCGATCCATGCGCGGCTGAAGCGCATCGGACTGCACGATACGTACTGTGCCGTTGTCGGCAATCAGAAATACCTGCGTGCGCAGTTCGGTTTGGACGCTGACGGCATCGCGAAACAAATTCTGGAGGCGCTCTGATGAAGCATTTGCTTTTGACCTGCACGGATCTTATGGCAATTCAGTTTCTGGTGCCGCATGTGAAATATCTGTCCCGGCACGGCTTTTCCGTGGAGCTTGCCTGCTCTGATGTCGGTGGGCGGCTGGAGGATCTGCACAAGGCGCTGGACGGCATTGCGCCGATTCATGTTGTCCGATTGGTACGCAGCCCCTTTTCGGCAAAGAACAGCAAGGGCTATGGCGACCTGAAAAAAATGATTGACGGCAGCTCGTGGGATGTGATTTGGACGAATGAGCCTGTGATGGGGGTTATGACCCGTCTTGCGGCGCGTGAGGCGCGAAAACGCGGGACAAAGATCATCTATATGGTGCACGGCTTTCACTTTTACAAGGGAGCGCCGCTCCGGAACTGGCTGCTGTACTATCCGGTGGAGAAATACTGCTCCCGCCTGTGCGATATGATCGTTACCATCAACAATGAGGATTATGAGAGAGCAAAGAAGTTTCACGCGAAGCGGGTGGAGAGGATCAACGGGATTGGGCTGGATACGGAAAAATTTTCTGCCTGTTCGGTGGACAGAGCAAAAAAGCGTGCAGAGCTTGGCGTTCCTGATGATGCGTTTTTTATGGTGTCTGTGGGAGAACTGCAACATCGAAAGAACCATGAGGTTTTGATTCGAGCGCTGGGGAAAATAGAGGAAAAGAATATCTATTATGGCATTTGCGGGCGCGGCGAGTTATTGGAACAGCTGCGTTCTGCGGCAAGGCAGTTAGGGATACAGGATCGTGTGTTGTTTTTTGGATACCGACGGGACGTTATCGAGATTCTTCACTGTGCGGATCTGTACGCGCATCCGTCTATGCGGGAGGGGTTGGGAATCGCTGCATTGGAGGCAATGGCGAGCGGATTACCACTGCTCACATCCAATGTTGGCGGAATTCCGGATTATGTAAAAAACGGTATAACGGGTTTTTCCTATGATTTTGACGATGTAAGCGGCTTTGCGGAAGGAATTGAGCGGTATTATAAAAACATACAGTTATGCCGGACTGTAACCCGGAATGGCTTGCATGCCGTAAAGAAGTATGATATCCGAGAAGTTGAACAAGTAGTATGCCGATTGATGGAGCTATGAGGTAAAAGGTGGTGTCGCTCTTGTGGAGGATGTAATTAGCATAATCGTTCCTGTATACAACACAGAAAGGTATTTGGCAAAATGCGCAGGCATGATTATGAGTCAGACCTATCAGGCGCTGGAAATTATTTTTGTGAACGACGGAAGCGATGACAATTCTCCGGAAATGCTGAAAAGCTACGCGGCGGAGGACGGTCGTGTGAAAGTCATAACACAGAATAATCAGGGACTTTCGGCGGCAAGAAATGCGGGTATCTCTGCTGCCACCGGCAGCTATGTGATGTTTGTGGACAGCGATGATTGGATCGACAAAGATACCTGTGAGAGTGCGATCCGGTTTGCGGAAATGAGCGCGGCAGATATTGTTATGTGGTCGTATGCACGGGAATATCCGAAGGGCAGCTATCCTGTGGAGCTGTTTGACGGAAAAGACGAAGTCTGGCATGCGGAACAGGCAAAAGACATTTTGAGGCGTTTGTTCGGTCCGACGGGAAAGGAACTTGCCCGCCCGCAAAAAGTCGATAGCATCGTTACTGTGTGGGGCAAGCTTTATCGCAGGGAATTGCTGACAGGAGAGAGATTTGAGGACCTATGGGCAATAGGGTCAGAGGATCTGCTGTTTAATATCCCTGTATTCTACAAAGCGAATACAATTGCATATGTCGCAAAACCGATGTATCACTATCAAAAGGAGAACAGCAGATCTCTGACGCATAAATATCAAGCCGATCTGTCGGAACGATACGCCGAGCTCCAACGAAGAATGCAGGTATTTATTGAACAAAAGGGACTTCCGCGGGAGTACAGTGAAGCGCTGCAAAACCGTTGTTCTTTGAGTATAATCGGGCTTGGCATACGATTGGTGGAGGATCACGAAAAAAGTCAAAGAAGCTGTCTGACGGAGCTTCGGCGGATTCGGGAATCCGAACATTACGGAAAGCCATTGGAAAACCTGTCGCTTTGTGAATTTTCGCTCCATTGGAAATTGTTTTTCTTTTGCGTGAAAAAGAAACTGTATTTACCGTGGTTAGTACTGCTGAAAGTTATGAACCATTTAAGGAGTCGTGCATAGATGGAGAAACAGTATTCTGTAATTGTACCGGTCTATAATTCCGAATTGACTTTGCCGCGCTGCCTTGACAGCCTGGTAAAGCAGCCGGCTGCGGATTATGAGATACTTTTGATCAATGACGGCTCGACAGACGGAAGCGATGCCGTGTGCCGGGATTACGCAGATCGTTACCCGCAGATCAGATATTTTCAAAAAGAGAACGGCGGCGTGTCCTCTGCGCGGAATCTGGGGTTGGAGCAGGCAGAAGGAAGGTATATTCTGTTTGTGGACAGCGATGATTATGTGTCGGACGACTATTTGACCGTGATCGACCGGGAGCTTGCGCAGCACCCGTCCGATCTTCTGATGTTCGGTGCCGCAAGCGCCGGAGCAGAAAAGCGGGCATGGATCACAGGTACTTATTATGAGGCGGAAGAACCCAATATCGCACGAAGGATCGCAGAGGCGATGCAGCGGTATCTGTTCAGCTCTATGGTGTCAAAATGCTTTCGGGCAGAGCTGATTCGTGAGAATAAACTGCGCTTCTGTGAGGATTTGGAAATTGGAGAGGATCAGAATTTTCTGTTTGAATATGCGATGCATATCCGCAGCATTGCTTCGGTAGAGAATATTCTGTATTTGATAGATACAGGAGACAGCGGTTCGCTTTCCCGCAAGGCGCGTCCCTATCTGACGGAGCAGCTTGCGGAGGTCAATCGGCGTATGTATCGGGCGTATCGTTCCGTTTCTCATTCTCCGGAGGCAGCAAAGCAGCTTGAAGCTGCATTGTCCTATATGACTTACCGCAGTGTCTATTCCTGCTGTAAGGAGCTTTTGAAATTTGACTATTCCGCAAAGGAGCGGCGGCGGGAAATTCGGAACATCTGTAAACTATACCGTGAAGAAAAGGTGAAGCCTGCCGGTCTGAAATGCCGGATCATCGCCCTTCCGGTTACGCTTGGGTGGTCATACGCAATTGATCTGCTGGCTCGGAAAAAGGCAGGAAAATGAAGGAGATTGCCATGAGAACAGACTGTGTTTTGGTTGTGGCGGGCTCTCTTCAGATCGGCGGCGCGGAGAAGGTTGCGGCAGATATTGGGTTCCGCGCCGATCCAAAGAAATATACGGTAGACTATGTCGTGTTCGGCGATGAGGTCGGGGCATATGAGCCGGAGCTGGAGTCGCGCGGATGCCGCGTATTTCACCTTCCGCAGCCGTCCTGCGGCTACCGCTCTTACATGAAAAGCCTGAGGAGGCTGCTTCAAACCCGCCGTTACGATGTGATCCATGCCCACACCATGTTCAACATCGGGTGGGCGATGCTTGCGGGCAGGCTGTGCGGCGTGCCGGTGCGAGTCTCCCATGCGCACTCCGCACTGTCGGAAAAGCGCGGTCTGAAGGTGCGGCTGTATGAGGCTGCCATGCGGCTTCTGATCCTCACCTGTGCGACAGATTGTGTGGCGTGCGGCGTGGCGGCAGGACAGCGGCTTTACGGGAAGTGGGCATTTCAGCGGAGGGGTAAGCTGATTTTAAACGGAATCGATACCGGAAAGTTTGCCTTTGACCCGAAAAGGCGGGATGCATTCCGTGCCGGGCTTGGCTTGCAGAACGCATTTGTGATCGGACATGCCGGGCATCTGGCAGCCGTCAAAAATCAGGTGTTTCTGCTTAATCTGATGCCGGAAATCCTTAAGAAACGCGGAAATGCCTTTCTGCTTCTTTTGGGAGAGGGCGCGGATCGAGCCATGCTGGAGCGGAAAATCAGGGAGCTGCATCTTGAAGACTGTGTCAGGCTGACGGGAAATGTGCGGAACGTTTCGGATTATCTCTGTGCGATGGACGTATTTGCGTTTCCCTCGCTGTATGAGGGAATGCCGCTCTCAATGCTGGAGGTGCAGGCAAACGGTCTGCCGTGCGTGATTTCGGACAGAGTGCCGAAGGATGTATTTTTGACAGAGCTGCTTTCGCCGCTGCCGCTTGAGGACAAAACGGCTTGGGTGAATGCAATCTGCGGTGCGGAGCGGAAGGACTCTGAAAGATATGCCGGGGTGATGCAGGCGTCCGGCTTTGATACCGGAGCTGCAATGCGAAAAATATACTTGATTTATGAGAAGGGAAAGCCTTGTGATTAAAATACTCTTTTTTATCGAATCGCTTTCCGGCGGCGGTGCGGAGAAGGTCCTGCGCAATCTGGTGAATGCGATGGACCGGACGGAGTTTTCCATCACCGTGCAGACGCTCTATCCGGAGGATGCGTCAAAATACCTTGCTCCCGGAATCCGGTACAGGTACTGCTATAAGAATGCATCCCTGCTGAACCGGATGCGCATGCGGGCAGAGGCTGCCCTCGGGCTTACATATCCGCTGCATATGAAGGATGATTATGATATTGAAGCCGCGTATCTGGAATGCGGTTCAACCAAAATCATGGCTGGCTCCGCCAATCAAAAGGCGCTGAAGCTTTCATGGGTGCATTGCGATCTGAAAAACCGAATAGGGGATCCGGTTGCCTTTGCGGCGGAAACGAAAAAATACTATGAAAAATTCGATTATGCGGTATGCGTGTCCGAAAGCGTCCGGGAAAGCTTTGCGGAGCTTTACGGCGGCACGGTCCGCACGGCGGTAGTATACAATACTGTAGATGACGGCGAGATCAGGCGAAGGGCATCCGAACCGCTTCCGCAGGATGTGCGGAAACAGAGGCTAACCTTGGTGCTTGTGGGCAGACTGACCGCCCCAAAAAGAATGATGCGCGCGCTTTCTGCGCACAGACGTCTTCTCAATGACGGCATTGACCATGATCTCTGGATCATCGGGGAAGGGGAAGAGCGCACGGCTCTGGAGACCTTTATCCGTGAAAACCGTCTGGAGACTTCGGCAAAACTGCTCGGCTTCCGGGAAAATCCGTACTGTCTGATGCGGGCTGCCGATGTCCTTGTCTGCTCATCGGTTTATGAGGGCTTCAGCACCTTTATCACGGAGGGCTTGATTCTGGGAAAGCCCATCGTTACCACCGATGTTTCCGGTATGCGGGAGCTTCTGGGCGACGGTGAATACGGTCTGATCACCGAAAACGGAGACGAAGCGTTTTACCGGGGACTGAAACGGATGCTGACCGAGCCGGGGCTTGCGGAGCGGTACGCCGCGAAGGCAGCCCGACGCGGAAAGGATTTCAGCCGAGACCGATTGGCGCGGGAGACGGAAGATTTTCTGAAGCGGGAATATTTCAAAAAAACGGAGAACGTAAATGGGCATTAAGGTCTATTATTATTTGGTTGCCGCGGTTCTTGCGGGAGGGCTTCTTTTTCCGCAAAAGGACAAGCGCCGAAAAACCTATGTGATTCTGATGGCTGCGCTCCATGCCTTTGTCTGCGGCTGGCGTTATATGTATCTGACCGGAGATTTGCGCAAATATGCATGGGATTATTACACCATTGCGGATAAGGGCTGGTTCAGCAGCGAGGTTTTTCACGGCGGGCGGAATTTTCTGTTTTCGTGGCTTCAGAAAGCGTTTTCTATGGTGACTGACGGCAATTTCCAGATTTTTCTGATTTTTATTGCCGTGGTGACAGAGCTTGCGGTGGCGGTTTTGATTTACCGCTATTCTCCCCGTCCGTGGCTGAGCTATCTTGTCTGGAACTGCTTCGGATTTTATCTTTTCGGCTTCAGCGCCATCAAGCAGGCTTTGGCAATGGCGCTTGTGATGCTTGCCTTTACCGGGATTATGGAGGAGAAGCCGAAACGGTTCTATGCTCTGACGCTTCTTGCCGGATGCGTCCATGCCCCGGCTCTGGTTTTTCTGCCTGCCCGCTGGATAGCCAAAACGTGTCTGAATACGCGAAAGCTGCTTCTGTATGCAGTTTTCGCCGGTTTTGTATTCCTGTTTCGGAGGCAGATCGTATCCTTTATCAGCGGATTCTATTATGATGAGACGGATTTTGTGACCGGAAGCAGACTTGGACTCCGCTTTGTGATGATTCTGGCACTTGTCGTAGTCGGCGTTCTTTTGCGGGGCATGGAGGGAAAATCCTTTAATAAGTTGATGAATCTGATGATCATCGCCGCGGTTTTGCAGATATTTTCCGGGTTTGATAACGTATTTACCCGTCTGACCGATTATTATTTCCAGTTTTTTATCCTGTATCTTCCTATGATGCTGTATCCGGAGACGGATGAGGTCCTCCCGGGAGCGCATATCAGGCACCTGACCTTGACCTCCCGGCAGCGAACGGCTGCCATGCTCTGTGCCGTTCTGATATCCGGCTTTTATTATTACAGAACAAATCTCAGCGTCAAAATATCCTATGCCGCCGATAACTATCTGAATTACCGCTTTTGCTGGGAGGTCCGGGACGAATGAGATTCAGTGTGATCATTCCGTGCTATAACTGTGTGAAAACACTAAAGAATACGGTAAGCAGTATCCGTGCCTGCGGTCTGACGGACTACGAAATTCTGCTCATCGATGACGGCTCTGCGGACGGCACAGCGGAGCTGTGCGATGCGCTGTGCGTTCAGTATCCGAAGCTTCGATGCGTCCATCAGAAAAATGCGGGTGTCTCCGCTGCGCGCAACCGCGGAATTGACGAAGCGCAGGGGGAGTACATCTGGTTTGTGGATTCGGATGACACGGTGGATGCCGGGACAATGGAACACGCATCCGAAATTGCATCGGAAAAGAAACCGGATATGCTGCTGTTTGGAATGAGTTTTGATTATTATCATCGAGGAAGGCTGTATGAAAGGGAAAAACTCCTGCCGCCCGATGAGGGAATGCTGACGCTTTCGGAAGTGAAAAAGAACTTTCGGGAGTTTTATGACTGCAACGCGCTGACACCGGTTTGGAATAAGCTGTACCGGCGAAAAATTCTCCTTGACTCCGGCGTGAGATTTCGGAGGGATATGATTCTCATGGAGGATTTTCTCTTTGTATTGGAGCTTATGCCGTTTTGCGGGGTGATTTACTCCTTGCGGGAGGTAATTTATCGCTATAGGCAGGGGGAGGACGAAAAGCGGGCATACCGTCGGCTTCAAAGGATTCAGAATCTTGCGGAGTATATGCTGCCGTTTGAGGAGAGTCTGGGGGCACTCGGCGTTTCCGGGAAGGAAGTCGGGATGCTTTATAAAATGCTGCTGTGCCAAAAGCTCTATTATGCGCCGCTGCCCCAAAACCGCAGGATTATCGCAGAGCATAAGCAAAGCAAATATGCTTCCATAGAGATGGGAAGCCCGCTTGGCATCTATCTTCGCAATCGGAAAACGCAGCTGCGGCACAGACTGGCGATCGCTGTGAAAAGCTGCGGTCTGTACCGGCGGCAAGTGGAGAAGTCGGTCTGAGAAATCCGACCTCGGCTGCGGAGCCGGATAGCCCGTCTGCACAGCAATATCCAACACGATTGTAAAAAAATACGGAAATCAAAGGGAGGATCTATGACGGAGCAGAAAAAACGAGAGACAGAGCTTGACATATTGCGGTTTATTTCTACGCTTGCCGTCATTATGACGCACTTATGCGGAGGGCCCGTTAAAAGTATAGATATATATAGCTTCAATTGGAGCGTTTTAAACTGTTTGAGGGCAGCAGTAACATGGGATGTTCCTGTATTTGTTATGATATCAGGATGCTTGTTCCTGGACCCTAAAAGAGATGTTTCCATTAAGCTTATGTATAAAAAATATATTAAGCATATTGTGATCTGTTTTTGTATTTGGTCTGCGATTTTTCAAGTTTGGTACTATTATACCGGACACAACAACTTAAACTGGAAAGGCATTATATCGCAATTCTTAGTTGGTCCATATCCGTTTTGGTATTTATTTATGCTTGTAGGGATCTATATGGTAGTTCCATTTTTGAAACAATTCACTAGTAACAAGGTGCTGCTTCAGTATTTTTTACTTCTCTTTATCCTTATGGAGTTTGTTGCAAACTATGGAATCAGCCTTCCCTATATTGGCGCTGTAATAGCAGAGATATTTAATAAGGCGACATTTCACTTTACATTGGGTTTTACTGGGTATTATATGCTTGGTTACTATCTTGTGACCTATAAAGTATCCGATAAGCTGGAGAGAATACTGTATGTGCTCGGCATTCTTTGTGTGTTTTTTTCCTGTTTTGCTACGACGTGGCAGTCTCGGCTTAATGGCGTTTATACTGAGTGGTTCTCAAAATACTTAATGCCAAATGTAATAGTTGAATCTGCGGCAATATTCACATTCTTTGTTAAAAGGGTCTCCCGGCTTTCCTTTTCCCCATTGGCAAAAAAAATATGGGAATTTTTAACGATCCATGGCTTTGGAGTTTATTTGGTTCACGCGCTGATCATTGAGATGCTGAACCTTTCCAATATTACCGTTATTAGCGCGTCACCATTGGTGATGGTTCCGATGCTAACGATTATTGTATATTTGATCAGCCTTCTTCTGACATGGCTGATCCGCAAGCTCCCGGTTGTGGGCAAGAAAATCACCTGAGGAGTACATATGGACATTGATTTCGTCGTTCTGTGGGTGGACGGAAACGATCCCGTCTGGCAGGCGGAAAAGGCAAAATACCAGAGCAAAACGATAAACGACGGCAATTCCGTCAACCGCTTCCGGGATTGGGGGCTGATGCCGTACTGGTTCCGCGCAGTGGAGAACTTTGCGCCGTGGGTGAGAAAGATTCATTTTGTCACCTGCGGACATATTCCTTCGTTTCTGAATACGGAGCATCCGAAGCTTCATCATGTGAAGCACACGGAGTTTCTTCCGGCAGAGGTGCTTCCCACCTTCAGTTCTCACGCCATTGAGATGAATCTGCACCGCATTCCGGGGCTGGCGGAGCATTTTGTTTACTTTAATGACGACACGTTTCTGCTCCGTCCCGCGCCTCCGACCTCTTTTTTTAGGAATGGTCTGCCCTGTACCTACGGAGGGGAGCACCCCATAGAGCTTGTGGGAGAGATCGGCATCTGGCAGCATGCGGCGGTGAATGATATGGGCGTGATCAATGCGCATTTCTGCAAGCGCGAGCAGGTAAAAAAACACGGCAGGAAATATGTCAACCGTGCGTACCGCTGGCAGGACAACCTTCGTACAAGGCTGGTTGAACGGCTGTTTCCCGATTATTTTACCGGTTTTAAAAACCTGCACGCACCTGCGGCTTACACCAAGAGTACATTTGAAGCGGTCTGGCGCGCGGAGCCGGAGCTTTTGGCGCATACAACGGCTCACCGTTTCCGCAGTGCCGATGATGTGAACCAATGGGTGTGTCTCTGGTGGCAGGTGGCAAGCGGACAGTTTGCTCCCTTCAATACGGACAATTACGTGTCCTGTGCCGATGAAAGCACGGTGGACGGGCTGTGCCGCATCATACGGGAGCAGAGCCACGATATGCTGTGCATCAATGATCCCGAGCGGAGCGTGAATTTTGAGAAGCTCCGCGAAAGGCTGCGCGGTGCCTTTAAGGAGTTTCTGCCCGAAAAGAGCGGATTTGAAAAATGAAAAAAAAGCTTATTTTTATCACGGAAGCGCTTTGGATCGGCGGGATCGAAACGGCGCTGGTGAATCTTTTGAACAGGTTGGATTACGACCGCTATGATGTGACCTGTCTGATCCTGCGAGACAGCAGGGAGCTGGCGCCGCGCATTCCGTCGAGGTGCCGTCTGATCGTCTCCGACAGGCAGCATCCCGTGACCTTTTCCGCGCCGTATCCCTGCAAGCGGATATATAACCTGATGGAGGAGCCGCAGAATGCCTCCGGTCTTCGCCGGCTTATCTGGCGCATTTTGTGTCTGACCCTGCGGGCGCCCGAAGCGAGGCGCTATGCCGCTTATATCAAAAAGCAGCTTGCCTCCGAGCATTTTGATACAGCTGTGATTTACAGTGACCGCGCAGCCGAGACCGCAGTCCGCGCGGTTTCCGCAGACCGGTTTCTGATGTTTTATCATCACGGCGCAATGCGTAAGGAGTATCACGACGGATACGGTTACAGAAAAGCGGAGAAAGTCATCGCCGTGTCGGAGTCGCTTGCGGAGAGGCTTCGACAGTTCCGCCCGCAATATGCGGATAAGATTCTCGCGGTCAATAACCTGATCGATGCGGACGGCGTGCGCAAAAAAAGTCTTGAGGTTCCGGGAACGGTTTTTCCGAAGGGTGGCTTTCACATTGTTTCCTGCGGACGGCTTTCACCCGAAAAAGGTATGGACATTGCTGTAGATGCCTGCGCCATGCTGGTCGGGGACGGCATTGCCGATATTCACTGGTGGATTGTCGGCGGCGGACCGGAGGAAGCAGCGTTGCGGGAGCGGATCCGCCAGCGCGGCATGGAAAAGCATATGACGCTTCTCGGCATGCAGTCGAACCCCTATCCGTATATCCGGCAGGCTGATCTGTATGTACAGTCCAGCCGGTTTGAGGGGCACAGCGTTACGGTGCTGGAGGCTCGGCTGCTGGGAGTGCCCATTCTGGCGACGAAAAGCGCAGCCGAAGAGCAGATAGAAAACGGGAGGAACGGGATGCTTTGCGAAACAGATGCAGCGTCTGTCGCGGATTCCGTGAAGCGTTTGCGAAATTTCCCTCAAATTCTGCAAAGATATCGCGATGAGCTGGCGCGTCACAGCTTTGAAGCGGATAATGCCGTGATTCTGAAAAAACTGTATGAATTGCTGTAAATAAAGGAGCTCCGATGGAAGAACAACATTTTACCACGGTGATCAAGCCCAAGACCGGCTGGTTTGATCTGCATCTTGGCGAGGTCTTTGCTTACCGTGACCTGATTTTTCTCTTCGTCAAGCGAAACTTTGTGTCCAAATACAAGCAGACGATCTTAGGACCTGCATGGGCGATTATTCAGCCGCTTCTGACAACCGTGGTTTTTACGCTTGTGTTCGGCAACATTGCCGGACTTGCCCCTGATGGGGTTCCGCCGTTTGTTTTTTATCTTGCCGGAACGATTCTGTGGACATATTTTTCAAACTGCCTGACGCAGACGGCGAATACCTTTGTTGCCAACAGTGCGACGATGGGAAAGGTTTATTTCCCCCGTCTTGTCATGCCGATCTCTACGGTATTTTCGGAGCTGATCGGTCTTGCGATTCAATATTGCTTCCTTGTGATCTTTTTGGTTTATTATGCTGTGACGGGGCAGGGGGTTCATCCGAATCTTTGGATGCTGATGACACCGCTGATTGTACTTCAGCTTGCCATGCTCAGCCTCGGCTGCGGCATCATTATTTCGGCACTGACCACAAAATACCGGGATCTTGCCATGCTTGTGGGCTTTGGGGTACAGCTTTGGATGTACGGCTCGCCTATCGCTTACGATATGTTCCGCTTTTCTGTCTTTGCTCCGGGCGGCAGATGGCATGCGCTGTATATGTGCAACCCGATCTCACCCATTGTCAACCTGTTCCGATATGCTTATCTGGGGACGGGTGCTGTAGAATGGAACTATTACCTGATCGGATGGGGGACCACGTTTGTACTCCTGTTTATCGGCGTGGTGCTGTTCAGCCGGGTGGAAAAGAACTTTATGGATACGGTCTGAGGGAAAAAAGATGGACGAACTTGCAATCAAAATCGATCACGTCTCCAAGGAATATCGGCTGGGTGCAATCGGAGGCGGAACACTGCGCGGCGATTTGCAGAGCTGGTGGGCTTCGGTCCGCGGCAGAGAGGATCCGAACAGCCAGATCGGCAGCAGCGGGGAGAAGCGCCGCGGAGAACGCTTTCAGGCCTTGAAGGACGTGTCCTTTTCCGTGAAAAAGGGGGAGGCGCTCGGCATCATCGGACACAACGGCGCCGGAAAATCCACGCTTCTGAAGCTTCTGTCCCGCGTGACCGCTCCAACAAAGGGAACCATTTCCTATAACGGGCGCATTGCCTCCATGCTGGAGGTGGGCACGGGCTTTCACCCGGAGCTGACCGGGCGGGAGAATGTCTATATGAACGGCGCGATTCTCGGAATGACAAAAGCGGAAATTGACCGCAAATTCGATCAGATTGTGGAGTTTGCGGAGATGGAGAAATTTATCGATACGCCGGTTAAGCGCTATTCCTCCGGCATGTACGTCAAGCTTGCGTTTGCCGTTGCGGCGCACCTTGACAGTGAGATCATGGTCATGGACGAGGTGCTGGCGGTCGGAGACATGAAATTCCAGCAGAAGTGCCTCGGCAAAATGGGCGATGCGGCAGGCGCGGAGGGCAGGACGGTTTTGTATGTCAGCCATAATATGAATACAATCCGGCAGCTCTGCACAAGGTGCCTTGTGCTTGACCACGGGAGTCTCATTTTTGACGGAGATGTGGAAAAAGCGATAGACATCTATGCCCAGACGGCGGTTCAGGAGCTGCGGCAGACGGTTGATCTCAGAAGCAAGAAGCACACGGGTGTTCCGCACAATCCCGTTGTGAAAATGACGGAGCTAAGGTTTGATAAACCCAATGCCGCGTACTCTTCCGGGGATGAGATGCGGATTACCATTCAGATGGATTCCTTTCAGAAGCGCAGTGATCTGATGCTGCGGATTGTTCTGAATGCAGCCGATGATACACCGGTTGCCATGGCAACGACAGTTGTGCCGTTTACGGTCAACGGGAAAAGCATTTGTGTCAGAATGCCCCTGATCGGTCTTGCGCCCGGAAAATATAAACTGAAGCCGGCAATATATCTGATAAATGAATACGGTGCGGAACAGCATCTGGATGTGATTGTGGACGCAGCGTCATTTCTGATACAGCAAAGTGAAAGCGGAACAAGACTGGCGTGGAACAAAACATATTGGGGATATTTGCAGCTGCCCGATCTGGTGATAGAAAATGTTGAAACAGTTCGTTAAACGGTTGTGCTTGGAAAACAAGGTTTTGCATAAGCTTGTATACCTTCCGTATTCCGCTTATTGTGAAAAGCGTTGGCAGCGCCTTGCCGATGAGGTCAATTACCGTCTGAATGACGCAGAAGATTGCCTGCGAAATGTACAACGTGCACAAGGAGTTAATTTCTGGTTTTTACTGGAACAGGGACACGATAATATCGGAGACATTGCCATCGGGATTGCCGAAAAACGCTTTTTCGACCGATGCTATCCGGATATTCCGAAGCACTTTATTTATGAAGCGGTATATGCCCGTTATGAGCGCGAAATAGCACGGCAGATTCGCCCGGGCGATGTGATTATTCTCCGCGGCGGCGGAAGCATCGGCAATACGGTTCTTCATGAAAAGCACCGGGAAGAAATTATCAAAAGATATAAGGATCAGCTGATTGTATCCATGCCGCAGACAATGTGTTTTCCGGACACGGAGAGAGGACGCAGAGAAAAGGCTCATGCGGCGAAGATTTATGAAAAAAATAAGCATCTTTTGCTGATTGCACGGGAAGAGGAATCATACCGGAATATGAAGGACGCTTTCCCGAAGACGGAGATTCTTTTGACGCCGGATATTGTGATGTCTCTGAACGGTATGCTTCCCGAAAAGGAGAGAAGCGGAATATTGCTGTGCTTTCGCTCCGATTGGGAAAAAAGCATTTCGGAAAGCGATATACAGAATATTGAGCGTGAATGCCGTTCGCTGACGGACGGTGTCGTGTATACGGATATGCACGCCGGGGAGCCATTCGTTCCGTTTGAGAGAAGAGAAGAGATATTCCGGAAGAAGCTTGATCAGTTCAAGAGCGCGTCTCTTGTAGTAACGGACCGCCTGCACGGCATGGTTTTCTGCGCAATCACCGGGACACCCTGTATTGCATTGAGCAACTATAATCATAAGGTTCGGGAGACTTACAGATGGCTGAAAGCGTTTCCTTTTATCCGTTATTGTAAGGATGCGGGGGAAGCGCTAAAAAGCATACCGGAGTTATACGGGATGCCAGGGATCTACAAGGGTGATTTTGCGGTTCCGTACTATGAAAGGATCGTCAATTGTATCAATGAATATCTTGCGCAAAACAAGGGTTAAACATGTTCTCTGCGTTCTCACAGCCGGTATCGTTTTGATTTTGGGAATTTCCGTTTTCCTCGATGCCGTCTGCATCCGGACGTCCTCCTACCGTGTCTCACTTGAGGGAATTTTCGCTCCGCTTCGTGTTGTTCTGATTTCCGATCTCCACGGCAAATCCTTCGGCAGGGATAACGTCCGCCTGATCTCAAAAATCCGGGAACAAACTCCGGATGCGGTCTTCCTCGTCGGCGACATGATTGATCGCACCGCGGATGCGGCGGACGTGCAGAAGCTTCTTCGGCTGGTGGAGGCGCTTTGCGAAATTGCACCGGTCTATTTTGCTCCCGGTAACCATGAGCTTACATACATGCAAGCCGATGCTTCCTTCCTTACGCAGGTGGCGGAGGCCGGGGCCGTAGTCGTCAACGACAGCTATGTGGACGTGACGATAGCCGGTCAGCCGCTCCGGATCGGGGGCACTATGGGGCACGGCTTTGCTTTTGGCAGAACGGAGGAGGAATTCAAGGCGTCTCCGGAATATCGCTTTCTTACAGATTTTGAACATACCGATATACCGAAAATATGCCTTGCGCATATGCCGGATACCTTTATTTTCAACGGAGCCTTTCTGCGTTGGGACGTTGATCTTGTGTTCAGCGGACATACGCACGGCGGCTTGATTCGGATACCGTTTGTGGGAGGCTTGTATGCTCCGATGCAGGAGTGGTTTCCCGAGTATGACAAGGGATATTACCGATTGGGAGCGCATATGCAGATGATCATCACCTCGGGGCTTGCGGGATACCGCTTCATTCCGCGTGTCAATAACCCGCCGGAGCTTGTTGTGGTAGAGCTGATTCCGGATTCTGCGGAGGAATAGGCGGGACCGGGACATGTCCGCATTCCGGAATCAATCTTGCCTGAAGCAAGGAACCCGGGCAGGCGCTTTTCCAAATGCGGATGCAGTCCCGAATATGCCGTGTGCCCTGTGCGCAGATACGGGAGCACTTGTCTTCGGACACGTGCTCCTCTTTTATTTTGTTTCAACCGGCATAAAAAGCCGCACGGCGGGGTTCCGGCACGCGTGCATGGGCTTTGTGGGACGCGCTTGTACGGATGCTTTTGCTTCGGTTATCTCCGAAAGCGGGGGTTGTTATGCTTACACGGGTCTTTGGCGGGATGCATCCGGGCATCTCCTTTTATTTTACTTCGAAAAGCCGGAAAAACCGCACGGCGGGGTTCCGATATACCGGCACGGAGTTTTGTGTGACATGGTCGCTCCCGGCTGCCGTTCTGCATTCACTTTGTTTTGGGGAAATAACGGTTATGCTCAGGCGGTGCCTTCTGGTCTGACCGGAAAAGCAATTTTGAGCGTTCTCCGGCTGTCCTTACTTTGTGCGGGGCAAGGAGCGGTCCGATATTTTGACTGCGGACAGTCTTTTTCTTTTTGCCGATGCAGCAATGAGGGTCATTTTGAAAAAAGGGTGTCCATGCGCCTGACCGCTTCAACCGTATCTTCATGGCTTCCGAAGGCAGAGAGACGAAAGTAACCCTCACCGCGCCGTCCGAAGCCGGCTCCGGGTGTTCCGATCACCTGAATCCGGTTCAGCAGAAGGTCGAAAAGCTCCCATGAGGCAAGACCGTCCGGGCACTGCATCCAGATATACGGAGAATCGGTGCCGCCGCTGTGGGGGATGCGGTGCTTTTGCAGCAAGGCATGAATCAGACTGGCATTTTCCATATAATAGGCAATGTTTTCCCGGCATTCCTTTCTTCCTGCCGGAGAGAGCGCGGCTTCGGCTCCCCGCTGTACAACGTAAGCGACACCGTTGGATTTTGCCGCCTGCCTTCTTTGCCACATCCGGTGAAGCAGCATATCGCCGCACCCGAGCTCCTTCGGAATTACCGTATATCCGCACCGTGTTCCCGTAAAGCCGGCGCTTTTGGAGAAGGAGCAGACCTCAAGCGCACAGGTGCGCGCGCCCGCGATTTCAAAGACGGAATGCGGCACGGGGGAGTGAATGAATGCCCGGTACGCAGCATCAAAAAGAAGAAGAGAGCCGGTGCGGTTTGCAAAGTCAACCCATGTGCGCAGCTGCTTTTCCGAAAATACGGCTCCTGTCGGATTGGAGGGAGAGCACAGATAATAGATTCCCGTTCCGAAGCCGCTCTGCGGCATGGGAAGAAAATCGCTTTCCGCACCGGCGTCCATGTCAATGATTTCGGCACCGCGCAGAAGATTGACGTCCCGGTACGCGGGATAAGCAGGATCCGGCAGATAAACCGGACTGTCGCCGAAAAGCTCGGTCAGATTGCCGAGATCGTCCTTGGCTCCGCCGGAGATGAAAATCTCATCGGGGGAAAGAATGACGCCGCGTTCCCGGTAGAGGGAGACAACGGAAACACGGAGAAACTCATAGCCGTTTTCCGGACCGTACCCGTGAAATCCGCTTTTCAGCGATTGCTCACAGCAGGCAAGCTGCATCGCAGAGGTAATGCTTGCCGTCAAGGGGAGCGTGACATCCCCGATTCCGAGACGCAGAAGTTTTTTATGGGGATGCAGGCTTTGAAATTGCCGGACACGGCAGGAGACCTCGGAGAAAAGGTAACGCTTGGAGAGGTCGTTGTAATGCATATTCAGACTGATCTTCATAAAATGACCGGCGCGTTTGCTTTGGCGCGGTATTCCTTTCCTGTAATGTGGTGCGGCTTTTTGAGAACAAATGGCGGATTTTCTGCGGAGGGAAGATAGGAGGTATGCGCCTGTGAGGCGTTCGCTGCAAAACGGAGCGCATCCCGGCTGCCTCTGCTTTGTATTGGAATGCTGCCTTGAAAAGGTCGGAAAAGCCCGCAGGCAGCAGCCTCCGGGGCGGGGCTTTTATGGCAGAATGGGGGAAACTCCTGTCCGAAACGGACTATTCCGGATAGGAGACCTCACCCCGATACACCGTTTCGCAGACGCCGGATAAAGTCAGACGGAAGTCCGGCTTGCATAAAACCGTAAGCTCCCCTCCCGGCATCCGGACCGTAATCGGAAGCGAGGGCGGCATTCTGCCTGTTCTGACTGCGGCGGCAGCGGCGGCACATGCGCCTGTTCCGCAAGCCATGGTTTCTCCGCTTCCCCGTTCCCATACGCGAACGGCAAGCGTGCCTGAAGCCGGGATGCGGACAAATTCCACATTGGTCCGATCCGGGAACAGGGAATGACGCTCCAGTATGGGTCCCAGACTGGTCGGGTCCGGATCCCGGGAATCTTCCGAAAAGATAACGGCATGGGGATTTCCGACAGAAAGCGCGGTGATGCGGAGCGGCTTTCCTGCGGCGATTATGCTTTTGTCAATCAGGCTTGCCTCGGAAGCTGCCGGAATGTCCTCCGGACGGAAGCTCGCAAAGCCCATGTCAGCCGATACCGGGCGGGCGCGAAGCGAACCGGGAGACAGCCAAAGCTGACGGATACCGCTTTCGGTTTCCACCGTGATCGATGTTTTCAAAACCTTGCCGCTGTCATATAGGTATTTTCCGACACAGCGGACGGCGTTTCCGCACATGCTTCCCTCGCTGCCGTCCGCGTTGAACATGCGCATTCCGGCGTCAGCCCGCCGTGACGGGCAGATCAGAACCAGCCCGTCGCTGCCGACCGAAAAACGCCGCCTTGACAGTGTGCGCGCCATGGCGCCCGGGTTTTCCGGCATGCCCTCCATGCAGTCAAGGTAAATATAGTCATTTCCTGCGCTCTGCATTTTGACGAAAGAATAGTTCATACCGTGCTCCAGTCTCCCTGCCGCTGTCAGCGGCTGAATATCTGAATTTGTGCCTCTGTGAAGGCAGCGGGTACGCATTGCCCGGAGGAATGCCATGCGGCACTGCCGCGAAGCACTGTTATGACGGGCATAAAGACGTGACCGTGGTTGCGGCTTTCGCATCGCAGCATTCCACTGTGCTCCGAAGGCAAACGTTCTGCGACATTTTTATGCGAAACGGCAGGATTTTATTCTCCCGGGTCTCTCACTGCCCGGAAGGCTCCGATGTCCGAACTGTCCGAATGCCGGCTTTCGGCTCCTGACGCGAGGCCGGACCGCGGGAAGGCTGATGCGGGAGTGGAATGTCCGGCGGCAAAGCCCGATTCGGAGGATGACAGAGGGGGTATGAAAAAATCAAAAAAAATTTTGAAAAGCTCTTCCATTTTATTGAGGAGTGTGCTATACTGAAACTGCCACACAATCGAATATTATTCAAGTCGTAAGGGAAAATTACTTTGGTAAAAAGTGTTTTCTCTCTTTACTCATTTCATTTGTCCCTTTGCGGCTTGATTGAGATTGTGTGGCAACAATGAGAGCGGCACTTTTTCGGTGCGTCTCTCATTGGGGGCGCACTTTTTTGTTTTCCTAAGAAAAATCAATCAAGAAAGGGAGAGCTTTTATTTTGGGAAAGCGGTTTTCACAGTATGAAGGCTTCTTTTACAAAGCAAAAGCAGGGAAGAGACATGAAAAAGACTGGTTTGATGATTGGCATCCTTGCACTTGTTCTTCTCCTGAGCATGCTGTCGGCATGCAAATTTTTCGGAAAGGCTCCTGCGATAACGAAGGAATGCGTGCATATGTTCGGGGAATGGCAGGAGGAAAAACGCACGTCCTGTGATTTGCCCCGCAAAAGGGAGCGCACATGCAGACTCTGCGGTATGACCGAGACGGAAACGCTTTCGGGCGGTCACACAATCGTTACCGATGAGGCTGTCGCACCGGGCTGTGTCACCGATGGCTTGACCGAGGGCAGTCATTGCTCCGTTTGCGGCGAAATCACGGAAAAGCAGGAGGTGATTCCGGCTGTAGGTCATACCAGGGAGGCTTTGCCCGCAAAAGAGGCGACCTGCACCGAGGACGGTCATACGGGCGGTGCGATTTGCCGGACTTGCGGGGCGGAAATTGAAAAGCCCGCACCGATCGCCAAAAAAGGGCACGATTACAAGCTGAAATCATCTGAAAAGAACACCTGTACAAAGGCAGGAAAGGAATTTTATGTCTGCGCAAGATGCGGAGGCGAATATCAGAAGAAGCTTGAGGCGAAGGGACACAGCTATTCGGTTGAGATTCTTAAAAGCAGCAGCTGCGTATCCTCCGGCGAGAAAAAATATACCTGCACGGGCTGCGGGTACAGCTATACCGAAACAGTCAGGGCGACCGGACACGATTACAAAACCACAACTGTGGCTCCGACCTGTGAAAGCGAAGGCTATACGCTGTATCAGTGCAGAAACTGCTCTGACAGCTATAAAAAGAATCAGACAGCCGCACTCGGACATGCGTTTTCCGACGGCGTATGTCAAAGATGCGGCGAGAGAAACATGGTGGATATGAGGACCCGTATCGGCGCGCCGATCGGCGGGGAGTTTCTTGCGGAAGCCTCCATATATTCAAACGATAGTTATGCATTTGATTTTGAAGCATATAATACAAGCGGAAAGGATATAAAGTACATTACGTTCACGCTTGAATTTTATAACAGGGTGGGGGATAAGGTCCTTACGGAAAAGTATAAATATACCGGACCGTTCAAGGACGGAGAAGTGATAAAAGCTTACAAAGATTTGTCTGGCGAGTTTCATGTCTATATGAAGAATATTACTAAGAAAAGTCAACTGAGCAAGCTGCGCATCGGTGAAATTGAGCTTGAATATTTCGACGGCACAACGGAGTGCGGTATCTACGGCTACGAATCGACCGAGTATAAGAGCAAAAGCTGATACGCACAGACCGGCGGGACAGCGGATATGCCGCTGTCCCGCGTCTTTTATCGCGGAGGTGCCGGCGCCGGAGCATGAAAGCAAATTGTTCCAATGTTCACAGAATGTTTATATTTAGACTATTGCCAAACAAAACGCTTTGTGGTATAATAACAAATGTTGACACGGAGAAGTACCCAAGGGGTTAAGGGGGCAGTTTGCTAAACTGTTAGGTCGGGTTTCCGGCGCGCGAGTTCGATCCTCGCCTTCTCCGCCACGAAAAACCACTTGCTTTTGCAAGTGGTTTTTTCATTGAACAGCGCCGCAAAGCATTACTCACCGCCGCCATCGCAATGCGAAATAAAACCGGGTCCGCCGGCATTCCGCACACCGAAAGCGTATTTCACACATAAAGCGAATTTCACAGATCCCGCAAGGGCGATGCAAGCGGCAAATTCCCATCCGGTACAGCCGATATTTCACTTCGATGCAGTCATTCCGGCATGCGGCTTTACCTTTTGGATGCGGTCAAGTGCGGAGGGCCCGAATGCTGCGGGCGCAGTTGTTCTCTGTTTTGCCGGGGGGATACGGGGACCTGCCGCAATACGTAAAGGGCAGGAATGGGGCAGCTCGGCAGTTGACCGGGCTTTATTTTGAATGCCGGAGCCGAAAAAGAAAGGCTCAATGCCGAAGGTGCGGCGGGAAGCCGGATGCTTTCCCCAAAGGGGGATTCTGTCACATTTTATGCCCTGTGGGATTGACTTTTGACAGAAAACCTGCTACACTATAGTCGAATCCTGTAAGCAGAAAGGAGCTATAAGAATGGGATTTTTAACGAATAAGACGGCGATTATCACCGGCGGAGGCAGAGCGGTGCTTTCTGACGGAAGCTGCGGCTCGATCGGTTACGGAATTGCCACGGCATATGCAAAGGAAGGCGCCAATCTCGTTCTGACCGGGAGAAACGTAAAGAAGCTGGAGGACGCAAAGGAGGAGCTTGAACGGCTCTATCAGATCAAGGTCCTTCCCGTGCAGGCTGACGTGAGCGCCGGCTCTGACAACGAAGCGATTGTGCAGGGTGTCGTGAAAAAAGCAGTGGAGACCTTTGGCAGAATCGATGTTCTGATCAATAACGCGCAGGCATCCGCTTCCGGTGTGACGCTGGCGGATCATACCACAGAGCAGTTTGATCTGGCTCTGTATTCCGGTCTGTATGCAGCATTTTACTATATGAAGGCATGCTATCCGTATCTGAAGGAAACAAAAGGTACTGTGATCAATTTTGCGTCCGGAGCAGGTTTGTTCGGAAATTACGGACAGTGCGCATATGCCGCTGCCAAGGAAGGTATCCGCGGACTGACCAGAGTTGCCGCAACCGAATGGGGCAAGGACGGTATTAACGTCAATGTGATCTGCCCGCTGGCATGGACCGCACAGCTTGAAAAGTTCGAGCAGGCATATCCGGAGGCGTTTAAGGCGAATGTGAAGATGCCTCCGATGGGACATTACGGCGATGTGGAGAAGGAAATCGGGCGCGTCTGCGTGCAGCTGGCGTCTGAGGACTTCAAGTACATGAGCGGTGAAACGCTTACACTGGAAGGCGGCATGGGGCAGAGACCGTAAAACGGATCGCTCGGTGTATCGGTACTTCCGGCTGCGGAAGATACTGTCGGCATAAAACGGGGACGGAGTTCTTTGGCTCCGTTTCCTTTTATGTTTGCTTTGAGGCGGTTTAGGCGGGGCAAGCCGTTTTTTGTATAAAAAAGGAAAGCCAACGGGCATCCGCTTTGGAACGGCAATTTTCCGGCGGTACTTGCAAAATGCGGGAGAATGTGCTATACTTCTTATATCTGATTATATTTGACGGGAATGCCGGAGCGTGTTCCCGCATGTTTTCTGAAAGTGATAAAAAGTGACAGGATATGTGGATCAAAAAGGGACAAAATGAAATAGATATGACGGAAGGGAAGCTGTTTCCGAAAATACTGCTGTTTTCCCTTCCTTTAATGGCATCCGGCGTGCTCCAGCTGCTGTTCAATGCGGCGGATCTTGTGGTGGTCGGAAGGTACTCGGGGGAAGAGGCGCTGGGCGCCGTAGGATCGACCGGCTCTCTGGTGAATCTGATCGTGCAGGTGTTTATGGGGCTGTCCGTCGGAACCAATGTCGTGGCTGCCCGGTTTTTCGGTGCACAGGATGAGGACGGGGTCAGCCGGACGGTGCATACATCAATTCTGGTCAGCCTGATCGGCGGAATTGCGGTCGGGGTATTCGGTTTTCTGATGGCAAAGCCTCTTTTGACGCTGATGGATACGCCGCCCGACGTGCTTCCGCTTGCCGTGCAGTATATGAAAATATACTTCATCGGAATGCCGGCATGCATGGTCTATAACTTCGGCAGCGCCATTCTCCGCGCCGAAGGAGATACCAGACGTCCGCTTTATTTCCTGACTGCGGCAGGGGTTTTGAACGTGATTCTGAATCTTGTGACGGTCATTGGTTTTCATATGGGCGTCAGCGGTGTCGCGTTGGCAACGACCGTTTCACAGACGCTGTCTGCAATACTGGTGGTTATCTGCCTGATGCGTATGCCCGGCTCGTTCCGTCTGGAGCTTCGAAAGCTCCGTGTCAGCAAAGAAATTCTTTTGATGATGGCGAAAATCGGCTTGCCGGCGGGGCTTCAGGGATCGATCTTTTCCGTGTCCAACGTTATGATCCAGTCGGCGGTAAACTCCTTCCAATCCACGGCGGTTGTTGCAGGCAACACGGCAGCGTCCAATATCGAAGGCTTTATTTATACGATCATGAATTCCGTTTACCATGCGGCAATTACCTTTACCGGTCAGAATTACGGTGCAAAGAAGTATGACCGGATCAATAAGATCCTGCGCGACTGCCTGATCTTTGTGTTTGCGGCGGGCGCTTTGACCGGGGTGCTTGCTTTTGTGTTTGCACCGCAGCTTCTGAGTATTTATACGGACAAGCAGGAAGCCATTGCGGTCGGAATGAAGCGTATGAGTCTTATCTGCGTTACATACTTTCTGTGCGGTATGATGGATACGATGGTCGGAATGCTGCGCGGACTCGGATATTCCGTTATGCCGATGATTGTGTCGCTTGTCGGTGCATGCGGACTGCGGATCGTGTGGATCTATACGGTGTTTGCACAGTTCAGGACGCTGGAATCCCTGTATATTTCGTATCCGATTTCGTGGTTTATCACACTGGCGGTGCATGTTATCTGCTACACCGTGGTCAAACGCAGGCTTGACCGCCGGATTGCGGCAATGCAGTACCGGGATGCCGTGGCTTGACTGTCGGAACGGCTGCTTTGGATTGACGGCTGCTTTGCGGGTGCGTGTGCCGGTCCGGGCAAAACGTGCCGGCTGCGCGGACCGTTTTCCGGTTTCGAAATGCTTTTGCGTTACGGCTGCTTCCTGAAAAACGATCAGCCCGAAAACGCTTGGAAAGAGAACGGACAGGCTTTTTTGAGGAGGGAACGGAGTGGCTTTTATCACCTGTGAAAATGTATCCTTTGCGTATGGCGGGAAAACCGTGCTGCATGACGTATCCTTCTCGGTCAACGCGGGGGATTACCTGTGCATTGTCGGGGAAAACGGCTCCGGAAAGAGCACTCTGATCAAGGGACTTTTGGGACTGAAGGCGCCGGAAACCGGGAGTATTTTATACGGAGACGGCTTGAAGCCGGACGGAATCGGATATCTTCCGCAGCAGTCAGCGGCACAGAAGGATTTCCCGGCGAGCGTTTATGAGGTGGTTCTTTCCGGCCGCCTGAACCAATGCGGTGTGCTTCCGTTTTACAGAAAGGCAGACCGGGCGGATGCGGATGAAAAGCTTGCTCTTATGGGAATGGAAGCCATGAAAAAGCAGAGCTTTCAGGCTTTGTCCGGCGGGCAGCAGCAGAGAGTTCTTCTGGCGCGCGCACTGTGTGCAACCAGTCGGCTTTTGCTTCTGGATGAACCGGTTGCGGGACTGGATCCTATGGCAACGGCTTCCATGTACCGTGTGATATCGGAGATCAATCAGAAGCACGGAATTACCGTGATTATGGTGTCGCACGACATTCCGGCAGCCGTCAAATATGCGAACCGTATTCTTCAGCTGGGGCATAAGCAGCTGTTTTTCGGAAAAACCTCCGACTATACCAAAAGCGCATTGGGAAGCCGCTTCCTGAATCCGTTTCACACGGCGGACTGAAAACAGCCGTGCCGGAATTGAAAAGCCCCGGAATCCGTTCTTCGTTTGATGACCGAAAGGAGATTTGCGATGAATATCAATTCAGTCGGACATACCCTGACCCTTCTGAACAGAGTTTTTGACGTCCATCACAGCGTGATTCCGATTACGGATACGCCGGTGGAAAAGCCTGCATGCGTGATTTCTCCCATAGATCAGCCGTTTGAGCGCGCGACCCCGGAATCACAGGGGATTTCCTCTGCCATGCTGCGGGACTTTGTTCTGGCGGTCAAAAATGACCGTTCGCTTCACATGCACAATATGATGATTCTGCGCGGAGGAAAGGTGATTTTTGAGTCCTCCTTCGGTGATCAGGATATTCTTGTTCCGAAATATACGTTTTCCGCATGCAAAAGTGTGACATCGCTTGCGATCGGTATGCTGATTGACGACGGAAAGCTGCGGCTGGATGACAAGATTGTTTCTATATTCGAAAAGCAGATCTCTCCGATTGTGCGGCTGAAGCTCGGCGCGCTGCGCGTGGAGGACGTTCTGACAATGCGGAGCGGAATCGTATTCAATGAAGCGGAAGCTATGACCGATACGGACTGGCTGAAATGCTATCTGAACTCTGCCGTGACTGGGGAAATCGGAAAAACCTTCCGGTATAACAGCCTGAATACATACCTTCTTTCTGCGATCGTCCGAAAGCTCAGCGGAAAGAGTATGACGGAATTTTTGCGGCAGCGGCTGTATGAACCGCTCGGTATCGGCTCATATTTCTGGGAAACATGTCCGGCAGGCACCGAAAAGGGCGGCTGGGGGCTTTACATCAGACCAGAGGATTTTGCAAAGATCGGGCAGCTTGTCTTGCAGGACGGAATCTGGAAGGGGAGTCGTCTGATTTCCGAGGCGTATCTTCGGCAGGCAACGGCAGTGCATGCGCAGGCGCCGGAGGAATACGGCGATTTTGATTACGGGTATCAGATATGGCGCTGCCGCAGGCACGACTGGTTTTTATTTAACGGCATGCTGGGGCAGAACGTGCTCGGTATGCGCGACAGCGGCATTCTGCTTGTGACAAATGCCGGAAATGACGAAATGTTCCAGCAGGGAAATTACTTTAAGCTTGTAGAGCGGTTTTTCGGAAATCTGACGCCGCCTGTGTCTCTTCCTCCGTCGCATACGGGCGAGGAACAGCTGAAAGCGCTCTGCCGTTCTCTGATTCCGCACCGCAGACCAGAACCGAAGCACCACTGGCTCCTTTTCTTTCACAGACCGCGCCGGCAGGAGCTGCCATATCCCTCCGAATGCGTGAATATCTGGTCCGGGAAGGTATTCGTGACAGAGGAAGACATTGCTTCCCATATCGGACTGATGCCGATGCTGCTGCAAATGATCAGCAACCGGTATACGGGCGGTCTGTGGAAAATCGGTTTTTCCTGTGCAGACGGAAAATTCCTTTTGCATTTTACCGAGCAGGAGGAGGACTATTGTTTGCCGGTCGGCTTTGATGTGCCGGAGGTGACGGACCTGACCTTCCGGAAGGCGCCGTACCGGGTGGCGGTGTCCGGACAGTGCGCGGTGGATGAGGAGGAGCGTCCTGTTCTGAAGCTCAGGATCAGCTATCAGGAAACGCCCTGCACCAGACTGATAAAATTCAGACTGACGGATGACCGCAATCTGATTGCGGAATTTGATGAAACGCCCGGAATGGTTTTTTGTGAAGATATGCTGCGGGAAACCAAGGCAAATCTTGAGGAATATCCGATCATCGGGGGAGCCGTGACCAAGGTGGATGACGATTACCTGATGTATAAGCTGAAAGCAACCATGCAGCCGTCGCTTCTGCTGAAGCCTGCCCCGGAGGCATAAGGGCAGACAGAAAAGCAAGCTGCTTTGCGGCTGGTTTTCCGAAAGATGCTTTTTTGCGGAATCCGCCCGGCTGTCTCTGCATGATCGGATTCTGCGGAAAGCGTGTCTGCATTGCGTTTGCAGGTCTGTCGGAGGAATCCTTTGACATTGACAAAATGAATCCTTTGTGGTATAATAGCGCGTTGTGTTTCGGATTGCATGATCCGATTCGGGAATTATGCATGAAATTCTATTTCATGCGGACTTGACAGATAAAACTTTATGTATTTGATTGACATTCTACGGATATTCTGATATGATAGTATCGTGAGAGTTTTGCTGTGCGGAAAAGGTTTCTGCCGTTTTTCGGTTTTTCGAAAAGCGGGGAACCGGCTGCGGCTTCAGCAGATGCTGCCTTATACCGGATGTCCGGAATACCGAATTTAAGAGGCTGCCGCATGAATGGTACAAAAATTCTTATGATTACGTCCTGCAAGGGCGGAGTCGGTAAATCCACAATATCTGCCAATCTGGGAATTTCACTGGCACAAAAGGGATTTCGGGTGCTGGTGATCGATTGTGACTTCGGCATTCGTTCGCTTGATCTGATTCTCGGCATCGAGGACAGTGTTATTTATGATGTCTGCGACATTATGGCGGGTGTGATCTCCCCGGAAAAGGCAATTCTTCCGTATCCGGAATGCCCGAATCTGTCGCTGCTTGCCGCGCCGTACAGCCGCTCGGAGGACAGCGTAGATCCGGAGGCGTTCCGCCGCATGGTGCATTCCATTGCGGAGAGAATGCAGTATGATTATATTCTGCTGGATACCCCCGGTGAAATCGGACAAAGTGTAAGGATGGCAGCCTCCGTTTCTGCTATGGCACTGGTGGTGGCGACCAATCAGCCTACCTCCATTCGCGCGGCAGAGCGGACAGGCTCTGTGCTTCTTGATCTCGGCATCACGCAGAGAAGGCTTGTGATCAACTGCTTTGATCTGAATCCTGCCGATACCGTACAGGAGCCATTCAGCTTATCCGGTGTCATTGATGATACCTATTTGCAGCTGATTTCCGTGATTCCGTTTGACAGCCGCGTGATGGCGTATCAGGCAGCGCAAAAGCCTGTGTATATGATCAAGGGCTCCAACGTTCCGATCGCGTATCAGAATCTTGCATCGCGCATCTGCGGTGTGCAGGTTCCGCTTTTCACCGGTTTCCGCGGTGTTTCCAGAAGCCGGCTGCTTAAGCACCTACAATAATTCAATATATCGAAAGGACTGATTGAGATGGAAATTGCCATTATCGCAGACGACAGAAAAAAGGAACTGATCACACAATTCTGTATTGCCTACTGCGGTATCCTGAGCAAGCATAATCTATGTGCAACGGGAATAACCGGAAAATATATTTCGGATGCAACGGGACTTTCCATTGAACGTCTTTTGTCCGGTCCTCACGGCGGAATGCAGCAAATCACCTCCCGGATTTCGTATGATGAAATCGACATGCTGATTTACTTCCGCGATACCGCCGTTATGGATGACGAGGAGGACAAGGTTGCCTCCGTCATGCTGAGGAACTGTGATATTCACAACATCCCTGTGGCAACCAACATTGCGACCGCCGAAATTCTGGTGCGTGCGCTGGACAGAGGGGATCTTGACTGGCGTGAAATTGTCAATCCGCGGTCGGAATACAATCTGCTGAAGAAAAAGCACGCTTCGTATCAGCGTCACGGATAACTGCCGGACCGGTGCCGGTATAGAGCATCCGGAGCACGGCGGAATGGGTTGGGATGCCTTGGGGCGGAGCGAAGAAATATCTCCGCACGGCTGCCCCCGCATCCGGCAGAAATCGCATCGCGGCAGAGCATGGGGCGGACGGTTAAAACTTCTGACCCGGATTGTTGTCTGACTGCTTTGCGGATCCGATGCCCCTCCTTATAAAATATTTTTTGGCTGCTGCGCTTCTGCGCGGCAGTCTTTTTGCGTTCCGGAAGTCAGCCGATGCTTCCGCGAAAACAATCGCCGCCGGCAGACCGATGCAGTGAAAACAGCTCTTGCAAAAAGGGACTGCTTCGGCTGCAGGTATCTGTTCTGCACCAAGCTGTCCGTAACCGCTCGCAGCATTCCGGAAGCGCTTTTTCCTTTGTTCCGGGCATTTGACCGGCGTCCGGTCCGGTTGTTCTTCCGTACCTTTCGGATGACGGGGCTCATGCTTGCCGAGAACAGTAAACTTCGGGCAGGGGGCTGCCTTCTATGGCAGGCATTCCGGCGGGGCTCGGTCCTGTTCCGGCACGAATGCTCTTGCGGGGCTGTATACGCCGTCGGTTTCCACCGGCGGTTATGACCTTGTCAGATTCGTAAGATTCCGGTGCTCTGCATTCCGGATGAAAACAGCGCTGTGCTTCCGGTGCGGCTTTGCGCGAAAAATATATTTTTACGCAGGATATTTTATAAATACTATTGCTTTTCCTTTGAAATGGTGATATGATTAGTATGTATATTAAAAATGAAGGGCGGTGGGTTATGTCAACAAGACAGGAAGCTGTTGAGATAAGAAAAAGAATCCTTTCCGTTTGCGTCAGGCTGTTTTTGGAGCAGGGCTATAAGCAGACCTCAATCAGCCAGATCGTGGAGGAATCCGGTGTCGCAAGAGGAAGCTTTCAGAACTTCTTTCATACAAAGGACGTCATTCTGATGGAGCTTGTCAAGACGATGTTCGGAGGACAGTTCAAAATGGCGCGCAGCATTGCAGAAGCCATGCCGTCCCCGGTGTATGCCTATGCAGTGGAGACATCCATTCAGCTTGCCATTACCGAGATGAAAGAAAATCTGAGGGAAATTTATCTGGAAGCCTACACACTGCCGAACATTTCGGAATATATCTATCTTAACACAACAGCGGAACTGAAGCTGATATTCGGCTCCTTCTTTCCGGACTATACCGAGAACGATTTTTATGAAATGGAGATCGGTACCTCGGGTCTGATGCGGAGCTATATGGCAAAGAAATGCGACATTCATTTTCCGTTTGAGCGAAAGCTGGAACGCTTTCTGACAGCCGCGCTGCGGGTATACAGGGTGCCCGAAGAAGAACTGAAAAAGATTCTCTCCTACATGAAGGGACTTGACGTCAAGGCGATTGCAAACGAGGTTATGCAAAGGCTCCTTGTCATGTTTGAGACGAAATTCGATCTTACGCTTACAAAACCGGAGGAAACAGCATGAAAAAAAGAGTCATCGGTATTCTGCTTGCAATCTGCACATTGCTCGGCATGATACCGTCCATTGCACTGTCGGCGGAAACGATTATTGAAAGATTCGTGGATCCTGTCGATCCATCTATCGGCGGAAACGATATTTTGAAGATGCTTGAGCAGGCGGCGCCCGCCGTGCCCGACGGGCTTCTCACGCCCTACGGCACGGGCAGCTCGATAACGCTTCTTGAAAAATCGGAGCTTTATACGCATATCCCCGGAGAAGGGGCAAAAATCGAATATAAGGGCTTATCGTCCAATCAGCTGCAGGCTGGCTTGCCGAGAACAGGTCCGGCTGCCGACCTTATGTTCACGCAGGCTGTGGCTTTTGACCCGACAGGCTGCGGCAGAAAGAACCACATCGCGGTTCTCGGCTTTTATCCGATAGCCGACAATTTGGCGACCAGAGGCGCTGCGGCTGTGTACATCTATAATATGGACACCAATACTCTTGTCAAGTCGTATACCAAGATTGAAAGCTCCTGGATCAACTTTGCATGGGATAGTCTGGATACCGTTGACGCAAACAACTATTTTTCCATCACTGCCGGCGACTATAACGGGGACGGACGCGATTCGCTTGTGTTTTATTGCGGTCATATCATGCTGTACCCCAGCCTGGGTTATGCAGCGGGTCTGTATGAGGTTTCGTTCAACGGAACGGACTGGAGCAAAACGAATGTCACGGTTGACCGCAGCGGAAACGAGTATATCAATAAGGAATACATAAAATATTCGTATGACCATCGATCCGGTCTTGAGGGATATCTGGAGGAGTCCAGGCATGTCGGAGACAGACTTTGTGTTTCGCTTGCAAGCGGAGATCTGAACGGCGACGGTATCGACGACCTTGCCGTGGTGTCTGCGGCGGGAAATCTCACCGATAATTATAAATCGGCAGCCTACAATGCCTGCGTTCCGATGCTGGCTGTCGGACGCGGAAGCAAGGGCGCCTCCGGTGTCAATGATCTGAGTGTCAGCAACACCGAATTGCGTGTGAATTGGTCTTCTGCGACTTATGTGGCGGCTGCGCCCGATGTTTCGATCGGCGACCTTGACGGAGACGGCGGGAATGAGGTCATCGTTGCCGGCTTTATGGGAAAGCTCAACTCCAACGGAAGAGCGATCTACATTGACAGCTCAAAGGAGAATGCGGGCATCCAATACCATATGTTTCGGCTCAACGGCGGCGATCTGGTCACCATGGCGGGGGATATGCTCACCGGGCATGCAAACCAGCTTTCGGCAATCAGCTACGGAGACAGTCTGAGAGCAAGCGAACAGTCCTGGCAGCAGTGCTCCGTGGAGTGCGTCAGCTTCGACGGACTGAACAGCAGGGCGTATGTATTCGTAAACGGTTATGTGTACCAGGCTCAGAAGGGCAAGTACAACTTTTATGAATTGGTGCAGGCATCCGGCTCGGACGCGCTTGACGTGCCGGGCGGCAGTCAGTCCGACACGAACTTCGGCTTTAACTTCCTTGTGACCTCCTGCCACGGAGTTGATGTCAACGAGGTATTTATCCGCAGCATCGCGGTCGGCAATATGCGCCGCAGCAACTCCGGAAAAGAATGCATTGAGATGATCGTCGGCTTTAAGCGGAACGACGGAAAAGGGTATTACTATCAGAGAGTCGGCATTTCCAGGGATGATAAAGGAACGTGGAAGCGCTTTGTGCCCGGATACATCTATACGGACAACACAACGCCCCGTACAAACAGCAATTCCGGCTGCTTTGTCACCGATGTTGACATTTATGATTCAAGAGTGCCGGACGATACGCTCACGGTCCGATACAGCACCACGCTCAGCGCCTACACCGACCCGAATGTTGTCGCCTTCCTTCAGGCGGCTCCGTATTTCAGTGAACTTGGCGCGGGCAACAGTTCGACCTCCTACAGCTATTCCGAGAGCTACACAAGATCAACCAGCACCGGCTCCGAGAAGACATTCGGCGTAGGAATCACAGCGGGCTTTGAGACGCCGTCGGTCAAAACGGAGATCGAAGCCTCCGTTTCCACCTCCATATCAAAGGCGTTCACCGAATCGCGCACTACGGAGTTTACCACGACCTTTGAGGCAAACAACAAAAACCAGGTCATTATCCGCCGCACCCTCGTGTATCTCTACTGCTATGACGTAATGACCGGGATCGATGCGAACGGAAATCCGACCTATGAGCCTCTGTCGCTTGTCGTCAGCGTGCCGCAGTATCCCGTTCTGACCTCGCTGTCGATGGAGCAGTATGATGCGTTTGCCGAGGCATACAACGAAAAATACGGTGCGGGCGTGGAGGGCTCAAAGCCGTATTACCTTGACATCATTTCGAAGAATGACGGCGCTCTCATGAAGAAGTATTATCTCAACAACGAGGGCAACCCGTTTGCATATGCCTCCGATGTGTCAAACTACAGCGGCGGCTTCAGCATGACCAACAACGGCAACTGGATGGAGCTTTCTCACTCCGGCGGCATATCCACGCTTGCTTACAGCACCTCCGTCGGATTTGAGCAGTCGAAAACCGTATCCGACAGTGCATCGCTCAATCTGGCGGTTTCCGTCGGTGCAAGCTTTGCCGGCTTCGGCGCCTCGGCAGGTATTACCACCAGCCTTTCGTCCCTGAAGTCAAAGGGCGTTTCGACGGCACAGGTGACAACGACCGCAACCTCCGGCTCGGTGCAGAACCTGACCGACGATGACATGAGCTATGCGTTCAGCTGGACGCTGATCGGCTGGAAAACCAATCCGGGCGACGGTCTGTTCAGCGGTATTCCGTTCGTCGGATACGCGGTCAGAAGCGTGTCTGCGCCTGTTGCCTCGGTGAATGACCTCAGCGCTCAGTACGCTGCGGATTCGCCCGGAAAGGCAACTCTGACATGGACGCGCCCCGTGTATCAGGAGGGACGTCCGGATGCGAGGAACTTCCGGATCTACCGCACGGACGGCGGAAGACGGGAGTTCCTCGGAGCCACCAATGGGACCAGCTTCGTGGTCACATCAAACGACATCAGCGCAGCCTATATCGTGGTTGCCTATGACGCAAGCATGACAAAGGCAAGTGGCGACTCCAATGAGGTTACGGTGATATTCGCAACGACCAGCGCACAGGTGGCAAAAATGATCGAGGATGCGACCGAAGCGCTGAAAAATGCGATGGAGAGCGGTCAGAACGAAGCGATTGCAAAGGCAGTCGAAGACCTGACAAAGGCTTATAAGGAAGCAGACGACCTTGTGAAGTCCGGCACCGCAGAGGACCTTGCCGCTTTGGAGGAAAAGCTGACCAAAGCAGATGAGGCGCTCAGAAATGCGATCGATGCGGTCCAGACAAATCTTGACGATGCAATCGAGAACCTCACAAAGCTGATAAACGATGGCGATAAGGAAAATGCCGATGCGCTGCTGAAGGCGATCACGGATCTTACGACGGCATATAAGGCTGCGGATGATCTGCTGAAAACCGACATAGACGCCCTGTCAGACAGTCTCAAGGCACTTGAGGAAAAGCTGACCAAAGCAGATGAGGCGCTTCAGAGTTCGATCGATGCGGTGCAGAAGAATCTTGACCGCGCGATTGAGGAGCTGAACAAAGCCATTGCACAGGGTGACAAGGTCGGTTCGGAAAGGCTGACCGAGGCGGTTGAAACACTGAATACGGCATACAAGGCTGCCGATGAGCTCATCAAAGCCGATATCAAAGCCATTTCCGACCGTCTGGATGCATTGGAGGCGGCAATGAAAGAGGCTGACGAGGCGCTGAAGAATCAGGTGGATCAGGTCAGGGATTCGCTGGAGAGCGAAATGGAAGCCTTGAGAAATGAGCTGAAGTCGATCAAGGATCAGCTTGAAGCGCAGGACCGTGATAATATGCAGACAGTTTCCTCGGTCAATGATCGGCAGCAGAAAGAGCTTTCTGTGTTGAAGGTTGTGGCGGTCGCGGGACTGTGCATTTCCGTCCTGGCGCTGCTTGGCGATATTGCCCTGTTGGTTCAGTGCATTCGGAAAAAGCACTGATTCGGTAAGCGGTTGATCCGTCATGACAGAAAAGCGCACTGACGGTCATGATACAGAATAAAGTCATGGGAGCAGACAGAATACGCATGGAATGCCGGTCGGCTGCGGGCGGAACACGGTTCCGGCAGGCAGAGCACCGGCAATCCGGCGGAAGAAAGCAGACAGGCAAAGCCGTCCCTCTTTACAGGCAAGCCGAATGCTTCTCTGATGCCGAAGCTGCACCGCAGTCTGTTCTTTGGTTTGCGATAATACCCCCTGCAATCGGAGTAGGAGCAAGCATTCCGCATTGATGACGGAATATATATGTGCGCACGCGGCGGCTGTCGATCTGACAGCCGCCGCGTTTTTATGTTCGGAGAACGGTATGCATGGAAACAGGGATGCGCGGCTGCCGGTAAAAACGGCAGAGGAACAGAGAAAATGGCAGCCGGCGGGGGCTGTCAGGCGAAAGAGTGAGAAGAAGATGGCCGTATGATAAGTGCTTTTGTTTTTGGCGGCAGAGACGATTTTCTTATCGGCAAAAAAGAATATGCCGGTGAAAAAAACTCTTCATGAGCTTTTTAGACCGGCATCGGTAGCGGAATTCGCGCCCGGCACAATCGGGTGTAGCGCCAAAGAGGGCGGAAAATAATAAAAAGGTCAAACATGAAATTCGGATCGGGTGTGCGCGTCTTCAAAAAATCGGGCGTTTGAACGAACTGTGCCGGAAATCATATCAAAAACAGGCGAATCGGAGCCGGAAGCCGGCTGTGGATGCCGTGCCGGTCCCTGCTGAAGCGTTTGACGTCAGCTTTGCCGGACAGAAACCTCTCCGCAGAAGACGGGGAAGGTTCTTCCGTCCCGATCCCGGACAAGCAGCGCGCCTTCCTCCGTGATGGCAAGAGCCTTCGCGCGGAATGTTTCATTTCCACGGTATACGGTGATTTCCTTCCCCAGAAGCAGCTGATCTTTTCGGTATGCCGGAAGGCAGCTCCGGAGCTGTTCTTCGGAGTCGATCCGCAGCAGACGTTTAAGAATTTCTCCCGCCAGCTGACTGCGGTCCACATGGCAGTCGTACTCATTTTCAACGGAGGAGGCGATTGCACACAGGTCATCGGGGAAGCGCTGCTTTGCGACATTGATTCCGATTCCGACAACTGCATGGGATAAAAGACCTGTTTCGGAGGAAAAGACCGGCTCTGTCAAAATGCCGCAGACCTTTTTCTGATGCAGATAAATGTCGTTGACCCACTTGATTTTCGGTTCTGCCGAAGAGACAGCTCTGAGTGAATCGGCAACGGCAACTGCGGCATAGGGCGTCAGAAGCATACATGCTTCCGGCGAGAGCGGAGCGCGGATGAGCACGCTCATGTATAATCCGAAACCCGGAGGAGAGAAAAATGATCTGCCCTGTTTCCCCCGCCCTGCAGTTTGCGCTTCGGCCAGAACACATAGGACGCCGGACCCGGAAGCAGCCAGCATAAGCGCGCGCGTGTTTGTGGAATCTATGACGGAATGCAGCTCAAGGGTATCTTCGGACACTCCGGAAACGCGGGCGATTTCGGAAAGACAGAGCGGCTTTGGCAATTCTGCGTCTTCGGCTTTCTTTTTGCGAGTTTGAATCATCATAATTGACATGCTGTGACCTCGGCGGCACAAAAATAAGGAATGCTCCTGCGTTTTTACAGGAACGAATGGGGGAGCTTTTCCGTTTGCGGAACCTTCCGGGTGAAAGGAAGCGCTCCGATTGGAACAAACGTACTTTTGCGCGTACTTTTGCGTTTGGATTTTCGAATTCGGATAAGCGGCGGCAGTGCGGACCTCGGACGGGAATCCCGGGGAAGCGGCGTGCTGCCCGGAGGGGAAGCATGTTCGGCAGAAGCTTTCCCCGCAAAGCCGGAGTTTACGATTCGTGTGGATGATAACGCACGGCAGCCGTGGGACGAAGCGACAATGTACGGTGTCAGCTTCTTCGCGGCTGCCGGTAAGTGGTGTGGGAGGAGGCGGATGCGCGATATGCTTTGTCAATCAAACAGCGTTGCTGCGAGCGGATTTGGCGGATTGCTGTCGCTTTTCAGCTCAATGCATGCCGTGATTGCCGTCAATTCATGGAAGCAAGTGCTTTTTTCAGCGAAGCAAGCTGATCGGCAAGCTCTTTCGGGAGCTTATCGCCGAACTTCTTATAGTGCTCGGTGATTTCGTCCGCTTCCTTTGTCCAGACGTCCTTGTCGATTGCCAGAATGCCCTTCAGCGTTTCGCTGTCAAGAGCAAGGTCGGTCAGGTCAATGTCACCGGGCTTCGGAACATATCCGATTGCCGTCTCTTCCGCATCGACCTTGCCTTCGCAGCGGTCGAGAATCCAGTTGACCACGCGCATATTATCGCCGAAGCCGGGCCAGATGAAGTTTCCGTCATCATCGGTTCTGAACCAGTTGACGTTGAAGATTTTCGGCGCCTTATCGCCCATTTTTTTGCCCATCTCAAGCCAGTGAGCAAAATAATCGCCCATGTTATAGCCGCAGAAGGGAAGCATTGCCATCGGGTCGCGGCGCACTACGCCGACTGCGCCCGCAGCGGCAGCCGTTGTTTCGGAAGCCATCGCAGAGCCGATGAACACGCCGTTTTCCCAGCTCTTGGACTGATATACCAGAGGCGCGCATTTCGCACGGCGGCCGCCGAAGATAATGGCGGAAATCGGCACTCCGGCGCCCTTGTCGAATTCGGGGGAGAGGCAGGGGCAGTTCTTTGCCGGAGCGGTGAAACGGGAGTTCGGATGTGCGGCATAGGTGGATTTATCTGCCTTGTTGAACTTGGAAGGATCCCATTTGTTGCCCTTCCAGTCAATGCAGTTCTGCGGGAGGTTTTTATTCAGACCCTCCCACCAAACGGTGTTGGTGTCAAGATCAAGCGCAACGTTGGTGAAGATTGTGTCCTTTTTCGTGGAGGCGAGTGCATTGAAGTTGGAATGCTCATTGGTGCCGGGAGCAACGCCGAAGAAGCCGTTCTCCGGGTTGATGGCATACAGTCTGCCATCCTCTCCGATGCGCATCCATGCGATGTCATCTCCGACTGTCCAGACCTTGTAGCCTTTTTTGCGGAGATATTCCGGAGGAATCATCATGGCGAGGTTGGTTTTTCCGCAGGCAGACGGGAATGCGGCAGCAACGTATTTTACTTCGTGCTGCGGATTTTCAATGCCGAGAATCAGCATGTGCTCTGCCATCCAGCCTTCCTTCCAGCCCTGATAGGATGCAATGCGGAGTGCAAAGCATTTCTTGCCGAGCAGAACGTTTCCGCCGTATGCGGAGTTGACCGAGATAATGGCGTTGTCCTCAGGGAACTGGCAGATATAGCGCTTTTCGGGGTCAATGTCGCAGGACGCGTGGAAACCGCGCACCCAGTCATTGGAATCGCCCAGAACATCCAGAACCTCTTTTCCGACGCGCGTCATGATGCACATATTCAGCACAACATAGATTGAGTCGGTGATCTCAATGCCCGCCTTTGCAAGCGGGGAATGCACGGGACCCATGGAAAACGGAATGATATACATGGTCTTGCCCTGATAGGAATTCCGTGCGATATCGTAAAGCTTTTTATACATTTCCTGCGGATCGCACCAGTGGTTGGTGGGACCTGCGTTGATTTCTTCCTTTGAGCAGATGAAGGTTCTGTCCTCCACACGCGCCACATCGTTGGGCTTGGTTCTGTGGAGATAGCATCCGGGAAGCAGTTCTTCATTCAGCTTGATCATCTCGCCGGATGCCACCGCAATTTTTCTGAGCTCATCGAGCTGTGCCTCACTTCCGTCAATCCAGACAACCTTGTCCGGCTTGACAAGCGCCTTTTTTTCTTCAATCCAATCCAGAATGGTTTTGTTGTTTGTCATTACCATGGCATGTTCTCCTTTTCCTGAACAGTTGAGTTTTCTTAACAGGTTCTATTATAGCATATATTTTTTGATTTTGCAAGTATCAAAATGAAATCCTGCAAAAATTCACGATGTGTAGCTGATGTTAAAGCTCGGTTCACGCCGGGCTCTCGCCGTTTCAAATGATCTTGCGGCGGCTTTGTGACCGCAATCCGGAGGAATAAGCCCTGCTTATCAAAATCATTTTATGTTTCTTCCGAGAGAAGTGTGAAGCGTCAGTGCTCTGTGAACGGAAAACCGACCGGCTGCTTTCCGCAGGATTTTATGGATTCATATGCAAGAACCTCAAGAGAGTCCACAAAACGGTTATCCAGTATTTCCTGCTTTTTGACAAGAGAAAGCTCGGTACAGCCGAGGATGATGCAGTCACAGCCCGCCCGGAACAGCTCATCTGCCGCGCTGTCAAACGCCGCGCGGTTTACGGGCTTGCCCTGCTTGACAGAGCCGTATATAATGTCCATCACCGTGCTTTGCCCTGCGGATGAGGGGATGGCATAGGAAACATTCAGCTTGCGGCAGAGGCGCTGATAGGACATGGATTCGATTGTGCCGGTTGTAGCAAGAATTCCGATTTTCTCAGCCCCCTGCCTGACGCACTGATGCACGGTCACGTCAATAATATTGAGGAAAGGAATGGTCACGGCACGGCGCAGGGAGTCATAGAAATAATGCGCGGTATTGCAGGGCATGACCAGAAGCTCCGCCCCGAACTGCTGGAGCCGTTTTGCGTCCTCAGTCATGATGTCCAGCGGATTCTCATCGGAATCTCCGATAATATAAGCGGTCCGGTCCGGCGTTGTTGCGCGGCTGGACAGAATAATGTCCAGGTGATCCTGATCGCAGGAGGCGGCTGTATGCGTGGTCAGCATGTCATAAAAATAGACGGAGGCAGCCGGTCCGAGCCCTCCGAGAACGCCGAGTACCTTAGAATCAGTTTTCATATATGTCTCCATTCTGGTGTGAAGCACCGGCACAGGCAGAGCACTGCCGAAGCCTCCGGCTTCCTGTCCGTCCGCAGTGCCCGTCCGTTTGGCGCACGCAAAACGGTAGGGGGAACGGCGGAACGCGGCTCGGAGTTCTTGCGGAAGCGCCTGCGCAAGGCATCAATAATATCCGCGTCTGCTTTGCGGCGTGCGGTTTTCCGCATGCCGTGCAAACCGCCGCGCTGTTTCCGGCAGGAGGATCACGCCGCAAAATTGCTGCAGGCTCCGGAAAAAGGGATCCGCATCACAGCCGTTTTGACCGGAATTTTCCGGCATGCATCGGGTATGTTCACCTATCCTTTATTTTACCATGCGGAGGATAAGGAATATACGATAAATTGTGAATAATCAAAAAATAATTCAGAAAAAACTGACTTTCCGTTCGGTGCCGTGCAAAAACCGCAGGGGACGGTGAAACCGATTTGGCAGGGCATGCGGGAGGACTGTTTTTCAGTCTTTTGCAGCGTTATCGGTACGTTTTCCGAATAACGGGCTTTTACGGTGAAGCCCGGAAGCGGAGCGTCCGAAGAAGACTGCCGCGGCTTTCGGAATTTATGAATTTATGGATAACCGATTGATTTTTTGCAAAAGCCCTGCTATAATGAAATAGATTTGAGACCGACTGGAGGATTATTGCATGCAATATCAGATCTGGGGCAATACTATGCCTGCCCTTACAGTCCGGCTGGATGCCGGGGAAAGCATCTATACGCAATCCGGCGGAATGTCATGGATGACAGACGGCATCGAAATGAACACCAATATGCGCGGCGGCTTTTTCGGGGGACTGTCCCGTGTTCTGACGGGCGAGAGCCTGTTCATTGCAACCTATACCGCACGCATGCCGGGGCAGGAAATTACGTTTGCATCCTCTCTGCCCGGGGAGATTCGCGGCTTTGAGCTCCGTCCGGGCTATGAGATCATTGCACAGAAGGGCGCTTTTCTCTGCGCACAGCCGGAGGTTGAGGTTTCCCTGACATCGACCCGGGCGATGGGCGGCTTTTTCGGAGGCGAAGGCTTCCTTTTGCAGCGCTTTTCCGGGAGAGGAATGGTTTTCTGCGAACTGGACGGCTCCATCCGGACCTACGATCTTGCGCCGGGTGAGCTGCTCCGCGTCAACACGGGAAATGTGGCTGCCTTTGAGGCGACCGTTCAGTATTCGGTCGAGACGGTAAGGGGCTTTAAAAACGTGCTGTTCGGCGGAGAAGGATTGTTTCTGACAACGCTGCGCGGTCCGGGACGCGTGTGGCTGCAAAGCATGACCGTTGCAAACCTTGCAAGCCGCATCATACCGTTTGTGCCGACAAGAAGCGATTGATTGACCGGCATGACACGGTCAGACGCTTTGGATGAACCGTGAAGCCCTTTTCCGGTACGGCGGAAAGCTCCGTTCGGACCGGATCCGTAATTTGACTGAAAAACCGAAAGGACGGGAAAGCGCAGAGCTTGCCTGTTCAGGAAAGGGAGGCAGAACCGTGAACCACAGAATGCCGTCATCCGGCAGACGCCCCGATGCGCGCCGTCATCCGAAGAAAAAAAGGCGCCCGGGCGGCAGCTCCATCCCCTATCTTTTGCTTACATTGGCTGTCCTTCTGATTGCGCTGACCGGAATCATTCTGGTTATGAACCGCAGAAACAGCACCGTGCCTCTGCCGGAAACCGATGCACCGGATGGAACAAAAGCCGGCACTGCGGATGTGACCGGCAACAACGTTCCGCAGACCGGTGAGGAGACCCGGGGCGGAGAGGAAACAAACGGACCTTTGACGTACCGCGAGGTTACGATTCTTTCGGCGGGAGACATTATGTTTCATTTGCCGCAGGTCAATTCCGCATACCGTCCGGCGTCCGGCACCTATGATTTTACGGACACGTTTCAGTATGTTGCGCCGTTCGTGAGGGCTGCCGATTATGCGGTGGTGAATTTTGAAACGACACTCTCCGGCACATCCGTGCCATATTCCGGTTTTCCCGCGTTCAATTCGCCGGATTCATCGCTGGATGCCGTGAAGGGCGCCGGCTTCAATATGGTGCTGTTTGCCAACAATCACGCCTATGACCATCGGCTTTCCGGACTTCAGCGCACGGTTTCCATGTTTGAGCAGTACGGCTTGGACTATATCGGTGCGCGTCAGACAACGGAGGGCAGGTCCTACAGAATTGCGGATGTAAACGGCGTTAAAGTAGGCTTTCTCAACTATGCGGACGATCTCGGTTCGGATACCGTAAACCGCACCATCAACGGGATACCCATTTCGGCAAACGATCTGCAGTATATCGATCTTTACAACAACGGTCTGCTGGATCAGTTTTACGAAAGCGCGGAAGCCCGTATTTCGGAAATGCGGGAACAGGGCGCGGAGCTTATCGTGTTTTATATCCATTGGGGGGTGGAATATTATACCCAGCCGTCCGCCAATCAGAAGGCGGTTGCGCAGAAGCTCTGCGATCTCGGCGTCGATGCGATCATCGGCTCGCATCCGCATGTGGTGCAGCCTGCCGAACCCCTCGTTTCGGGCAGAGATCCCTCTCACCGGACGATCTGCTTCTATTCGCTCGGCAATTATGTGTCCAATCAGTGCAGACAGACGCTCAGTGCGGAGTATTGCCATGGCAATAATGTCAATACCGAAAACGGGCTGATGGTTCAGCTGCGCATCCGGAAGTACAGCGACGGAAGCTGCATGATAGCCGGGGTTGAAACGATTCCGACCTGGGTTCACCGGTATATGGAGTCGGACGGATACTGGGATTACCGCATCATTCCGCTTGCCGCGGCATTGGAGCAGCCGGATGAATACGGACTGAACCGCTCCTCCACCGATGTTCCGTATGCAAAGGAAGCAATGAAAATGACGGATGAGCTGATATCCTCCGCGGTGGAGGCATTCAACCGCTCGCTTGACCTTCCTGCCGCAGTAAAGGCAGACTGACCGCGCCGAGCGGTAATTCGGATATAGAAACAAAAAGGAGAATTCGAGGCTATGACAAGGTTTACCGATGCATATGCAACCGAGGAGGGCGGCAGAAGGTTTTTCTGCTACCGCACCGGAATGACTGTCTATGAGGAAATGCTGGAGGGTTCACGCGGCTATGCTGTGGGCTGGGGCGTTTCCGGCTATCCGCCGCAGACTGCCACGACCGGCGGAGTGCCGCGGATGGATCCGCATCCGTATGTGTTTCCGGATTTTTTCCGGATTGCAGTCGCGGGCAGAGAGCTTATTGGCGGATATGAATTCGAATCCTTCGACACTGCGGAGGAGGACGGTGTTCTGCACGCAAGACTGAAGCTTGCCCAAACCACTCTGCCGCTTGCCGTGACGGTACATACGCTGCTTGACGGCACGCGCGCTCTGACACGTTATCTGACGCTGGAAAACCGGGGAGAGAAGGCGCTTGAAATCTCACGCATTACCGTGATGGGCGGCGGGATCGCGCAGGGGAACGCGCTGCCGATTGACCGTGCGTTCAGGCTCGGCTATATGATGGACAGCACGGGTGCGTGCGAGGGCGACTATCATGAAATCGACCTGCCGCGCAATACCTTCTCCTTTGGCAGGACCAACTATTTTGAGCGGTTCCGGATCCCGTTTTTCTGCCTTCAGAACAGGATGAACGGCACTGTGATGTGTGCGCAGCTCGGTTTTTCCGGCGCGTATACGTTCACCTTTCAGAACTGCTCGGTGTACGGCGGAACCTGTCTTTCTTATTCGGCGGATGTGGGTGCGACCGCTCCGGTGCTGGTTCTGGACCCTCAGGAGGCGTTTGAGACGCCCCGGATGCATGTCTGCGTGATTCCGGGATCGCCGGATGACGCCTTTAACGAGATGAACGACCATTTCCGCATCTTCAACCGTGAATTTGAAAAGACGTGCGTTCTGGAGTCCGGCATCGGTCCGGAGGTTGATATGTCGCAGGAAATGGTGCTTGCGGGAATCGACCGCGCCGCCGCATTCGGTGCAGAGGTGTTTTATCTGGATGCCTCATGGTATGCACCGCCGCGCGGGGAAGAGGACTGGAGCGGTTTTTGCGGAACATGGGAACCGGAGGAATGCAGATATCCGATCGGCATTGAAGGCATTCGCGACTATGCCAGATCCAAGGGGCTGAAGTTCGGCTTGTGGGTGGACTGTGAGAAGATCGGACCGCGCAGTGTGCTCTGGGATGCGGAATACCCGCCGAAGCTTGTCGGCTATGACGGAGGCTATACAATTGACGGCGCCAGCCGCGTGGCGGACATTTCGGTGCCGGAGGGACTGAAGTGGGCGGAGGATACGATCTGCGGACTGATCGAGCGTTATGATCTTGACTTTTTCAGGCTTGATTCCGGCGCGTATTCCTTTGCCTCCGTGATGGACCATGCGGGAATTCCGGAAAACCGCGATCTGCGGTATTACGCAAACTGGTATGCGCTGTTTAAGCGTCTGCGCAAAAAGTATCCGCGTGTTATTTTCCAGAACTGTGCCGGCGGCGGAGCGCGGATCGATGCCGGTATGCTCCAGCCGATGTCAAACACATGGATCACCGACCAGCAGGTGGCTCCGATGTCTTACCGCGTGATCAACGGCTGCTCCATGCTTTTGCCGATGGAATATATGGTGCGCGGAATCGGCGGACAGAATGTGCATGTCGCGGCAACGCTGGACTTTCAGCTGAATGTCGCCCGCTTCGGCAACCCGGTATTCTCTTACCATATCCCGGAATGGGTTTCCATGAATGAAGCGCAGGCGGATAAGATCAAGCGTATGCTCCGGACCTATAAAGAGGTGCTGCGTCCCGTGCTTCCCGGCTGCCGGGTATTCCATCACACGCCGGTTGTGGACGAGCATGCGCCGGATGCGGCAGGTATTCTGGAGCTTGCGGCAAAGGACCGCACGGTGGCTATGATCGGGGTGTTTACGCTGACAAAGCCGGAAAATCCGGAATTTCACGTTCGGTTCCGCGGACTTTCCTATGATCTTCCGTATGAGGTCACGGTGAACGATGTGCCCGTGGGACGGATGAGCGGCTATGCGCTTTCGGAAATCGGATTTACGGTCCGCATCGACGGTGCATTGGATTCCAGAGCGATCATTGCAAGAGCCGTGCCGGGAGGCAAGGACTGACCGGCTCTCTGTGTTTCGCTGTCTTGGCAGGCTGCGGCACAGAGGGATTTTCCGGCGAGCACTTATGAGACTGCTCTTTCCGGCAGCCGGCATCCATGCGGTGCGCTTCCGCCGGAGCCTGAACGGCTTTCCGGCTGTCGGACGGATGCCGCTCGGCGCATGGGGATTCTGCGGCAATCGCGGGGGGCACGGAGCTGTCGGCTTTACTCCCGCGCAAGGAAAGCACAGGACCCGGCGGCGCGCCGCGATGCAGCCTTTGATGCCGATCGCACGCCGCGAACGACAGGGGCAGAAAAGCATTATTACAGCATTATTGCAGCATTATTGCAGGAAGGAAAGGAAGCCTTCGCGTTCTGCGGAGGCGGGGTTACAGAGTATGAAAAAGACAGTTCTTCGGAAATATGCACAGCTGATTGTAAACTGCGGCATTCATGTTCAGAAGGGGCAGGAGGTCATTGTCCGCGCGGAGCTTGATCAGCCGGAGTTTGTAAAAATGGTGGTTGAGGAAGCATATAAATCCGGTGCCAAAAAGGTGACGGTTGAATGGAGCTATCAGCCGCTTGACAAGGTTCATGTCCGCTATCGCTCCCTGAAAACGCTTTCTACCGTGGAAAAATGGGAGGAGGAGCGTCTGAAGCACCGTGCCGATACGCTGCCGTGCATGATTTATCTTGTTTCCGAGGATCCGGACGGCTCCCGCGGCATGAATCAGGAAAAGAACGCAAAATCCATGCAGGAGCGCTATAAGATCATCAAGCCCTACCGGGATGCAATGGAAAATCGGTATCAGTGGTGCATTGCCGCAGTTCCGGGCGCCGCATGGGCAAAAAAGCTTTTCCCGCATGAGCGCACTGCCCGCGCCATGGAAAAGCTGTGGGAAGCGATTCTCTATACCTCCCGTGCGACCGATGACCCGGTTGAGGCATGGAAGCTGCACAATGCCGATCTGGAGGCGCGCTATACCTATCTGAATTCGCTGAATCTGCGGTATCTCCGGTATAAAGCCGGAAACGGCACCGATCTTACGGTCGGCTTGATTCCTGATGCGCTTTTCATGGGCGGCGGCGAGCGCACGCTCGGCGGAGATGTGTTTTACAATCCGAACATCCCCTCGGAGGAGGTGTTTGTGACGCCGAAGCGCGGAGAAGCCGAGGGAATCGTCTATGCGTCCAAGCCGCTGTCCTATCACGGAGAGCTGATTGAAAATTTCTCGATTCGTTTCCGGGACGGAAAGGCGGTTGAGGTGCATGCGGAGAAGAACGAGGCACTTTTAAAGCGTCTGATTTCCATGGACGAGGGGGCATCCTACCTCGGAGAATGTGCGCTGGTTCCGTTCGAAAGCCCGATCAATCAGAGCGGGATTCTGTTCTATAATACGCTTTTCGATGAAAATGCGGTCTGCCATCTTGCGCTCGGCATGGGCTTTACAAACTGCCTGAAGGATTTTGAAAAATATACGCTTGCGGAATGCCGTGAAAAGGGCATCAATGACTCTATGATTCATGAGGATTTCATGATCGGCACAGAGGATTTGTCCATTACGGGCGTGACGGAGGACGGGAAGGAAATCCCGATTTTCCGAAACGGAACGTGGGCGTTCTGAGGCAGTCTGCGAATCCGCTTTGCGCCTTTAAACCTGCAAAAGTCCCGGACCGCCGCATGTGCGGGGATCCGGGATTTGTCTTTGCCGGGAAAGCGTGGCTGTGCCGGATTTGGAGAGGGCGATCCGCTCTTCGGATCGGAATGCGGAAATATGACTGCTTTCCGGAGTCGGGAGGCTTTTTGCACGGTTGGGGACGGGAAGGGAGTTTCTTCTCTTTTGCCGCAAAAGACTGCTGCTTTTTACCGGAAGCCGCTGCGGCTTTTCGAAGCCTCCTTTTTTCCGCACCTGACGCTTTTCCGGGAGACCGAGCTGCCTTTCTGTTCGGATGCCTGACGCCCAACCGAAAAACAGGAGAATATTTTCCGAAAAGTGCAAAAAACACTTGAATTTTCGGAAAAGGCGTGATATACTATTGTCAGAATGAAATAATAGAGGAGATTGAAGAGCAGAGAACCTGCTCTTCAATCTTTTTATAAGAAACGGAGGAACAAATGGCAAAGGCATCAAACATTGCAGCCACGGTCGAAACACTTGTAAGACCCTATGTGGAAGAAAAAGGCTGCTCCCTCTGGGATGTGGAATACGGCAAGGAGGGGGGCGTTTACATTCTCCGGATTACCATCGATAAAGAAGGCGGGGTGGATATCACCGACTGTGAAGCGGTTCACAGGGCGATTGATCCCGTTCTGGATGAAGCGGATCCGATTCCGCAGGCATATGATCTGGAGGTATCCTCTCCCGGCGTGGAACGCGTCATAAGGACTCCCGCGCACATCGCAGCCTGTGCCGGACAGACAGTTGAGGTGAAGCTCTTCACGGCAGAAAACGGCGTCAGGCAGTTCCGCGCGGTGCTTGCAGGCTATGACGAGGGGAACGATTCCGTGCTCTTTGAAGGTGCTCCTGCCGGCAACGGGTCGGTTCCGCGCGAGAAGATCAGCAGAATGCAGCTATATTATGATTTTTCTCAGGATGATGTATAACAAAATCAAATGATATTATTTTGAGGGTATCAGGATCGGGCTTTACGGCTCTGATCCGGTCTTGCGGTTTTGATCTGCCGGAAAAGAAGGATGAACCGGAAAGACCGCCTCACTCCCGAAGAAAGGAAGCTTTCGTCAGGCGAAAGCAACGGTCATGAAAATGAACAGCTCTAAGGTTAACTCTAAATCGATTGATGTCGGAGAATTTTTTGTCGCACTGGAGATGCTGGAAAAGCAGAAGGGTATTCCGAAGGAATATATGCTGGAGCGCGTGGAAGCGGCTCTGGTCAGTGCATACAAGCGCGAAGAGGGCGGAAACAGCAACGTCAGGGTTGTTTTGGATCCGCAAAAGCACGATGTCAGAGTGTATCAGCAGAAAACCGTGGTGGAAGAAGTGGAGGATGAAACCACGCAGATATCTCTCAGCGATGCCAGAAAGATCTCCAAGAAGTACAGCCTTGACGATGTGGTGGAAATCGAAATGAAAACAAAGAATTTCCGCCGTCTCAGCGCACAGACCGCCAAGCAGGTGATTATTCAGGGAATCCGCGAGGCAGAGCGCGGCATGATGATCAAGGAATATGAAAACAAAAAGGAAGAAATCGTGACGGCTACCGTGCTTCGCATCGATCCTCTGACGGGCAACGTTACGGTGGAAACCGGAACCTCCAAGGCTACGCTCCTGAAATCCGAGCAGATTCCGGGAGAGCATTTCACGGAGGGAGAGCATATCAAGGTGTTTATCACCGAGGTCAGAAATGAGATGAAGGGACCGATGGTGACGCTTTCCCGCACACATTCCGGTCTGCTCAAGCGGCTGTTTGAGCTTGAAATTCCGGAGATTCAGGACGGGACCGTGGTGATTCGCGGCGTGATCCGCGAGGCAGGCTCCAGAAGCAAGATTGCGGTGGAGTCCAGAGATCCCGCAGTCGATCCGGTCGGAGCGTGCATCGGAAACCGCGGCATGCGGATCGCCGGAATTACAGAGGAGCTGAACGGCGAAAAAGTCGATGTGATTGCCTACAACGAGCAGCCGGAGGAATACATCAAGGCAGCGCTTTCTCCTGCCGAGGTTCAGTCCGTGGAAATTGACGGGGAAAGAACCTGCAAGGTGTATGTCAAGCCGGAGCAGCTTTCTCTTGCAATCGGCAAGGAGGGTCAGAACGCGCGTCTTGCCGCGAAGCTGACCGGTTATAAGATCGACATTAAGGTCGGAGACTGAAGAAGCAGGGACCGCGTATGAGCGAAAGACGGTCTGAATGCTGATGGGAATTCATTTGTGAGACCGGAAAGGACGGTTGAACCATGCAGGAAAAAAAGATACCGGAACGTCATTGCATCGGCTGCGGCAAGGCTGCGCCGAAGAAGGAGCTGATCCGGGTGGTGCGCACACCGGACGAGGGTATTTTGCTTGACTTTGTCGGTAAAAAATCGGGAAGAGGCGCCTATCTTTGTAAAAACCTTCAATGTCTGAAGAAGGCGAGGAAAGCAAAAAAGCTGGAAAAAAGTCTTTCCTGTCTGATACCGCAGGAGGTTTACGATGCGCTGGAGGAGGAGCTGACCGGACATGAATGATACCGAACATAAAAAGCTTTTGTCGCTGCTGGGCTTTGCGGCGCGTGCGAGAAAGGCAGTGACCGGAGCCGATCAGGTGACAGAGGAGGTCAGGCGCAGGGATAAGCTGCCGGAGGAAAATCCAAAACGCAAAAATGCCGGCATTGTCCTGATTGCAGCCGATGCCTCCGCCAATACCGTGAAGCGTTTGACCAATGCCTGCACGTACCATAACGTTCGCTGCGAACGCACGGATGCGGCTATGGCAGAGCTTTCTCATATTCTGGGGAAATCCGCTGATGTGGCGGTGGTCGGACTGTTTGATAAGAGCTTTGCAAAGGCGGTCGGAGCGCTGTTTGACCGCAGTGCGGAAAACGCTTCGGAGGATGCCGGAGGAAAAACTTCGGAAAATGCGGCACCGGCAGACCGTAAATAACAGCTCCGGTTTTCCGGTTGTATCGGAAACGGACGGCACTTTACGCTCATAATAAATGTGAAAGGGTAATATTTCATCTCCGGGATGAAAGAAGGATACATTATGATAACAAACGCAAAGATGAAAATCAGTACGCTTGCGAAAGAGTTGAATCTGAAAACCAAGGAGCTGCAGGAGCTTCTGACCAAGGCTGGCGTTGAGGGAAAGACGCACTCCACCAGTCTGGAGCCGGATGAATACGGTATTGTGATGGAATATCTGTCCACACAGAATGCCACCATCTCCAATATGGACGCTTATATCAGCGGCAGCGCGAGGATCACGCTTCAGAAGGCAAAGGAAGCGGAGGTATCTGCGGCGCCTGCAAAAGAGGATGCGGTACAGGCTGACAAGGCTCTTTCCGCGTCTGTGAAGAACGCCAAGGCTCAGCCTGCGGCAGCTTCCGAAAAGACTGCAGATCAGCCGGAGCAGAATGCCGCCGAAAGCGGGAAGCCGGGAGCGTCTGCTTCTGCCGATACAACTGCTGCAAGCCAATCCGGCGCCGGTGCTGCCGCAGAGGCGAAAAAAGAGGGAAGCTCCGATGCTTCCGCAGCTCCGAAGCGGACCGATGCGGTAAGAACACCCGGGAAGCCGAATGTGATTCATCCGGATAACCGTGCGCAGGGACAGAACCGCTTTGACAAGAAGCCGAATTTCGGTGCCTCCGTAAAGAACGGAAAGAACGAGCAGCACACGCAGAAGCCGGCAAGACAGCAGCCCGTGCCGGTGCAGACCCTCAAGCCGCGTCCGGTTCAGCCGGTCTCCGAAAAGCCGGTTACGATTTCCTCCGATGCAATCAGCGATACGCGCGGCGGAAAGCAGGGCGCGAGAGTTGTCGATACCCGCACGACCTCTGTGGACCTGTCCAAATATGATGATAAGCTGGTCAATATGGTTCCCTCGGATTCGGACAGAAAGTTTGACGGCGGAACGCAGAAGCTTAAAAAGCAGAACAACGGAAACAAGTCCGGCGCTCCCATGCAGGGCGGCAGAAACGGAGGCAAACAGCAGCAGGGCAGCAGCTGGAATAACCGTGACGGAAGAATGGGAAAGAACGGAAAGAAGCAGCCGTTCGGTCAGAAAAAGCCGCAGGAGCCGGTGAAAAAGCAGCCGCTTCAGGTTTCGATTCCCGATGAGCTGACGGTTTCGGAGCTTGCGCAGAAGCTGAAGGCATCTGGTGCCGAGGTGATTAAGCGTCTGATGATGCTCGGCGTGATGGCTACACTGAATCAGACGGTCGATTTTGATACGGCATCGCTGATTGCGGAGGAGCTTGGTGCAAAGGTCACGAAAGAGGTGACTGTTACCATCGAAGAAAAACTGTTTGACGAGACAGAGGATAAGCCGGAGGATCTGGTTCCGAGAGCGCCCGTTGTCTGCGTCATGGGACACGTTGACCACGGAAAAACCTCCATTCTGGACGCGATCCGGCATACCAACGTAACACAGGGCGAGGCAGGCGGCATTACCCAGCATATCGGTGCTTACCGCGTGAATGTCAACGGACAGGATATCACCTTCCTTGATACCCCCGGACATGAAGCCTTTACGGCAATGCGCGCGCGCGGCGCGATGGCAACGGATATTGCGATTCTGGTCGTTGCAGCCGACGACGGTATCATGCCGCAGACCATAGAGGCAATCAATCACGCAAAGGCTGCCGGACTGGACATCGTGGTCGCCATCAATAAGATGGATAAGCCGGGAGCGCAGCCGGAAAATATCAAGCAGCAGCTTACCCAGTACGGTCTTGTTCCGGAGGATTGGGGCGGAGATGTCATCTGCTGCCCGGTTTCCGCGCTGACCAAGAAGGGTATCGACAATCTTTTGGAGAGCGTGCTTCTGGTTGCCGAGATGAAGGACCTGAAGGCAAATCCGAACAGAAAAGCAAAGGGTATTGTCATTGAGGCAAGACTGGATAAGGGGCGCGGACCGGTTGCAACGGTTCTGGTTCAGAACGGAACCCTGCACAGCGGCGATATCGTCATCGCCGGAACGGCTGTCGGACGCGTCCGTGCCATGACAAACGACAAGGGCAAGGCAGTTAAGGCAGTATATCCGTCCGAGCCGGTTGAAATCGTCGGCTTGTCCGAGGTCCCGGTTTCCGGAGATTCCTTTGCCGCCGTGGATGACGAAAGAATGGCAAGAGAATATGCCGAGCAGAGAAAGGCACGTGCAAAGGAGGAGGAGTTCTCCGCCAACAGCCGGGTCAATCTGGATGATCTGTTTGCTCAGATCAATGACGGCGCGAAAGAGCTGAATGTGATTATCAAGGCGGATGTGGTCGGCTCCTCCGAGGCTGTCAAGCAGGCGCTTCTGAAGCTCTCCAACGATCAGGTCAAGGTTCATATTGTCCATGCCGCAGTCGGAGGGATTACCGAATCCGATGTCATGCTTGCATCGGTCTCCAACGCGATCATTATCGGCTTTAATGTCCGCCCGGATAAGAGCGCGATGGATGCCGCCGAGCGTCAGAAGGTTGATATCCGGACATATCGGATCATTTATGACTGCATCAACGAGATCACGGCAGCCATGAAGGGCATGCTTGCACCGTCGTTCAAGGAAAACATCATCGGACACGTGCAGGTCAGACAGACCATCCATGTGCCGAATGTCGGGACGATCGCGGGCGCCTATGTCATGGACGGAAAGGTTACAAGAAAATCCAAGATCCGCATTCTGCGCGACAGCGTTGTGATTGCGGAGGACAACATCTCCTCGCTCAGACGCTTCAAGGACGATGTCAAAGAGGTTGCTGCCGGATTTGAATGCGGCATCGGACTTGAGAAATTCAACGACATGAAGGAAAACGACATATTTGAAGTTTTTGAAATGGTGGAAGTTGCGCAGTGATGCCGACAGAAATGAAGGAAAATAACAACGGTTTTTTGCCGATCAACCGTGCGGAAATGGACCGTTTGGGCTGGACACAGCCGGATTTCGTGTATGTGTCGGGTGATGCCTATGTGGATCACCCGTCCTTCGGTCCGGCGATTATTTCCCGTGTGCTGGAGGATGCCGGATTTACGGTCGCGATGCTGCCGCAGCCGGATTACCGGAGTGCGGAGCCGTTTCGAGAATTCGGAAAGCCGCGGCTCGGTTTTCTGGTTTCCAGCGGCAATATCGATTCGATGGTGGCGCACTATACGGTTGCAAAGAAAAAACGGAATTTTGATTACTATTCCCCGGGCGGAAAGACCGGTTTTAGACCGGATCGCGCCGTAATCGTGTATTGCAACAGGATCAGGGAGGCTTACGGAGACGTTCCGATTCTGATCGGGGGGCTTGAGGCTTCGCTTCGCCGGTTTGCACATTACGATTACTGGGAGGACCGGGTGCGCAGAAGCATTCTTGTCGATTCCCGTGCCGACATTCTGATGTACGGAATGGGAGAAAAGATCATCGTTCGGGTGGCAGAGCTTTTGGACAAGGGCATTCCGGTCAAGAAGATACAGGATGTCCGCGGGACCTGTTATCTGACGCAGCCTGAAGCTCCGGTGCACTTTCCGGTGGCGGCGGTTTTCAGCTATGATGAGCTGAAAACGGACAAGCATCGCTATGCGGAGGCGTTCGGCGTGCAGTACCGGGAGCAGGATGCAATCCGGGGAAGAGCCATTGTGGAGCTGTATGACGGCAAAAAGCTGGTTCAGAATCCTCCGATGCCTCCCCTTGAGCAGGAAGAGCTTGACCATGTTTACGATCTTCCTTATATGAGAACCTATCATCCCTCTTATGAAAAGGCGGGCGGTATTCCGGGAATCAGCGAGGTCCGGTTTTCCATCACGCACAACCGCGGATGCTTCGGGTCCTGCAATTTCTGCGCCCTGACCTTCCATCAGGGAAGAAGCGTCCGCTCACGCAGCATTGCATCCTGTGTCAGGGAAGCGGAAAAGATCACAAAGCTGGACGGTTTCAAGGGATATATTCATGATGTCGGGGGTCCGACTGCGAACTTCAGACGCGCCGCCTGCGACAAGCAGCTGACAAAGGGTGTCTGCCCGGACCGTAAGTGCCTTGCTCCGGTGCCGTGCAAAAATCTTGTGGTCGATCACAGCGAGTATATTGCGCTCCTGCAGGCAATCGAGCGGGTACCGAAGGTGAAAAAGGTGTTTATCCGTTCCGGAATCCGCTTTGATTATCTGATATACGATCGGGACGAGAGCTTTTTCAGAAAGCTTGTCAGGGACCATGTCAGCGGGCAGCTGAAGGTTGCGCCGGAGCATTGCTGCGATACGGTGCTGCACTATATGGGAAAGCCGGAGATCAGTGTATATAATCGGTTTGTAAAGCGCTTTTTTGAGTTGACAAAGGAATGCGGAAAGGAACAGTATCTGGTTCCGTATCTGATGTCCTCTCACCCGGGGAGCAGGATGGAGGATGCCGTGCGGCTTGCGGAATACCTGAAAAAGGGCGGCTATTCTCCGGAGCAGGTTCAGGATTTTTATCCGACGCCCGGAACGGTTTCGACCTGTATGTATTATACCGGAATCGATCCCATTACCATGAAAAAAGTTTATGTGACGACCGACTATACGGAAAAACGGCTTCAGCGGGCACTTTTGCAGTGGGGACGCCCGGAAAATGCCGCTATGGTCCGGGAAGCTCTCCGCCGGTGCGGAAGAGAGGATCTGATCGGAAACGGTCCCGGGCAGCTTGTCAGACCGGAAAGATGCGAGGAATTCCGGGGCGGAAGCAAAACGGCTGGAGGTCGTTCTGCAGGAAAGCCGGAGGATGGGCGGAGACGCGGTAAGCAAAGCGGACGCACATCCCAAATGCAGACCGGACATGCGGCAAAGCAGGGCGCTTCCGGTCACCGGAGCGGAAACCGACCCGGGCAGGAGCAAGCCCGGAAGGGCAAGGCGGGGAACCGTAAAAACAGAAAGGATGGAAAACATTCATGACAGGAAAAGAGCAAAACGGCGTTGTTTTCCGTGAAAGTTTTCGCGGGTATCAGAAGGACGACGTCAATCGCTATATCACGCAGATTCATGAGCAGTTTGCAAGAGAGAACGAACGCACCCAGAAGGAGCTTCGCCGTCTGAACGACCGGATCGCCGAGGCGGAAGCACTTCGTCCCGCTCTGGAGGATGCGAAGGGACAGGTCGAGGCGCTGAACAAAAAGCTTACATCGTGCAATGAAATTGCTTCGCAGGCACAGCAGCAAAAGACCGATATGGCAGAGCAGCTTGCGCAGCTGCGCGCGGAAAAAGAGGCTTTGGCATCGGAAAATGCCGCACTTCATGCAAAAATGGAGCAAATGGAGCTTCATTCTGCGGAGTCGGTGAAAAGCAGTGCCGAAAATGAGGAAAATGCCAAGCGCTATGAAAGCATGAGCCATAAAATCGGAGACATTATTCTCAGCGCTAAGGCAGAGGCTGAGGAGATTATTGAGGACGCCAGACAAAAGTCCGATGAAATGCTGGCTGAGGCTGACAGACAGGCAAAGGAAAAGCAGACCAACGGGATCCTGCGTACCAAGCAGCTGCTTCTGGAAGCGGACGAACGGATTCGGGTGCAGAGTGCACAGTATGCGGCGGAATGCAGCCTTCTGCTCACCGAAATGAACGGAAAGCTTGCCGATATTCAGAGCCATCTGAAAAATTCCGGCAGCACTTTTATCAAAAACGGTGAGGCGATTCTTTCGGAGCTTCAAGGCAAAATTACGCAGGCAGACGCTGCGGACGGGAACGAAAAGAACTGATACCGGCAGGAGGAACACTCCGGAACACGGACGGAACGGAGGCAGAGGATTTGGCTACCATCGGAGAAAAGATTCGAAGACTCCGCAAGGAAAAGAATCTGACCCAGGCGGAGCTTGCGGGCGGCAGGATCACACGCAATATGCTCAGCCAGATCGAGAGCGGATCGGCTTCTCCGTCCGTTTCCACGGTTTTGTATCTGGCACAGCGGCTGGAAATGCCTGCCGGATACTTTCTTTCGTCGGATGAGGACGAAGCGTTTTATGTCAAATATCGGGTGTTTGACCGGCTGAAAAAGCTGTTTTGTGAAAAACAGTATGCGGCGTGTCTGCGCATTGCCGGTCAGCTGGAGCCGCCGGACGATGAGCTTTTTCTGATGCTTTCGGTTTGCTGCTTTCATCTCGGTGAAGAGGAGTACCGAAAGGGGAGACTGAAAAAGGCGCGGGAGCTGATGCAGCAGTGCCTGACGTATGCAGCTCAATCGATGTATCCGGCATCATGCGGAGAGTTTGCATCACGCTATGTGTCGGCAATCGATCTGTGCATGAACGAGGATCCGGCGGATTTTCCGTTTGTTTTGACGGATTGCATTGCAGCTGCCGGAAGCGCCGCTGTCGTGCGTTTTATCTATACAATGGCTGTATGCGGCAAGCTTGCTCTGCCGGATGCCGTTTTAAACTGCAGAGACAAGCTCTCCCCTATGCTTGAAACGATGCTTCGGGCTGCTGTGGCAGAGAAGACAGGACGCACGGCAGATTGTCTGGCACTGCTTGACGGATTGCTGAAGCAAAAACCGGATGCCGTCAACCAATATCGGGCATACAGGATGGGGGAACGGTGTGCGGCGGCAGCGGGGGATTATGAAACAGCATACCGCTATGCCAGACAACGCGAAAAGCTTGAAAAAATGATGCAGAAATAAGCCCTCCGGGATCGGAGGGGGACTGTCTGATTGACGGAAAGCAAAAATGCAGCAGGCGTTTGTATTTTTCCCGCCATTGCATGCATGCGCCGAAAGGAGACACATATATGGAGACAATTCTCTGGATCGGAATCGGACTTGTTTTGGTGCTTGCCGCGATATTTTTCGGGGCAGCTCCGTTTTTGCTGTTTGATTACGCCGCGACAAGGCGGCTTCCGCAGACTCCCTCATCCGAGGAGGATATGCAGGGGACCAAATGGGAAAAGTACGGCGCGGAGATCTGCGGCGGAATGCGGTATATCCGTGTACAGACGGCGGAGCAGGTTACGGTGACGAGCTTTGACGGGCTGAAGCTGCACGGTCGGTTTCTGCCTGCCGAGGGTAAAATGAAGGGCGCGATTCTGCTTGCACACGGGTTTCATTCCTGCGCCGATTTTGATTTTTCCTGCATTGTGCGGTACTATCATGAGGCGGGGTATGCGGTTCTTCTGATTGATCAGCGTGCGCACGGAGAGAGCGAGGGGACTTATATCGGATTCGGGATTCTGGAAAGACGGGATATTCCGGTGTGGGCAGAATGGCTTGCAGACAGAGTCGGAGAAAATACCGATATTTTTCTGGAGGGTATCTCCATGGGCGCAACAACCGTGCTGATGGCTTCCTGTGAACGTCTTCCGAAGCAGGTGCGGGGTATTATCTCCGACTGTCCGTTTACCTCTCCCGAGGAAGAGTTCAGGCATGTGCTGCGGACGCAGTTTCATCTGCCTCCCGCGATTTTCCTTCCGCTTACGAACCGCATCTGCAAAAGGAAAGCCGGGTACGGCTTTTCCGATTTCAGCACGGTGGAGGCGATGCGGAAAAATCATCTGCCGGTCCTCTTTCTTCACGGTTTGGCGGACCATTTTGTCCCGCCCGAAATGACGCTCCGTACATATGAAGCGTGTACTTCGGAAAAGAAGCTGGTGCTTGTTGAGGATGCGGGGCACGGACTCAGTTACCTGACAGACAGAAGCCGCTGTGAAGGGGAGCTGAACAACTTTTTAACCAAGCATGCATACAGTGGTGCTGTGGAGTCCTCTTCCGTGCGGGAAGACTGATAACGGGCAATTTGTTACACATTGCCGCAGCATGCGGCTGGAAAGGAACGGGGGAATTACATTGAAGCCTTTGATTGCATTGACGGCGAGTCTTGACGATTCGGGCAAGTCATATCATATATATCGGACCTATATGGAGTCGGTGGCACGCGCCGGAGGAATTCCGGTTATGCTCGGCATGACGCAGGAGAAAGAGGACATACGGCGGCTGATAAGCGCTTTTGACGGCTTTTTATTCGTTGGAGGAGAGGACGTTATGCCGGCGTACTACGGGCAGGAAACGATGCTTTCCTGCGGAGAGGTGCTGCCTATGCGGGATGAAGCGGAGATTGCGCTGTACCGTGCGGTAATTGAAACGGATAAGCCGATTTTCGGAATCTGCCGCGGAATTCAGCTGATGAATGTTGCGGCGGGAGGGACATTGTATCAGGATATTCCGTCTCAGGTCAAGGCTGAGGTTCCGCTCCAGCACAGTCAATGCACGCCGTCTCATATTGCAACACAGAAAATCAAAGTGGTTCCCGATACGCTTCTGTCCGACATTCTTGGCGGAAAAAGTACGATCTTCATGAACAGTCACCACCATCAGGCGGTTCGCAATATTGCACCCGGGTATCGGCGCTGCGCTTTTACCTCGGATGGCGTGACGGAGGGAATTTATATGCCCGAAAAGCGGTTCGTGCTTGGCGTACAGTGGCACCCGGAGCGGCTCTCGGCGGAATTTGAGGATGCCGCTGCGCTGTTCCGCGCGTTTGTTGCGGCATCGGTGCCGGAGGCATAAGGCATTTCCGATCGGAATATCCGGCACCGGAAACCGGGCTTCGGGATGTGCGCGAATTGCTGCCGCGCGCCTTCTGTCGGCTTTTTTCGGTTATGCGGCTGCCGCCTGTCATGCTCCGGGCGGCGGCTGTTTTTATTCTGCAAGCGTTTCGTGATATGAGCCGGGCGCTGTTTGCTTCGGAAAGGATGGCTGTCATGAAAAAAATATGGTATGAAAAGCTGCTGTTTGTCATAGCGCTTGCCGGCTGGACGGTGTGCTGCCTGCTTTTTGTTTATGCGGCTGTTTTTGCATTTCCTTTCTATAATGGATTGTGGGGGAAAGCGCAGCAGGCACCGGGGGTTTTACGGCAGCTGAAACTTCCCGTGGCGGTTTTGGCATTGTCTTTGTTTCTGATGAACCTTGTGGTAAGAAAGCTTCGGACTTCGACCGCTGTTTGCCTGCTTCTGTCCTGTCTGCTGATCCCGATTGCACAGTATGCGTATTCCAGACCCGATTTTATACTTGGACCCTACGTGACGGCGGGTATTTCCTTTTTCGGGGTTCCGTTCCTGCTTCGACGTGTTTACGGAGATTTGATTCGGATCTGTGCGGGGATCGGGAAAGCACAGAATTTCAGAAAAAAGGTGCGGTGTTTTCTCTTTTGGCTGTTTGCCGCATTTTCCGCTTTGATGACGGTTTGCCTGTGTATTGCATCGTTCAGCGGGCATATTCTGGCGCAAACCATTGCATTTTTTGCATTTTCTCTGCCGTATCCGCTTGCCCTGCAGCTTGTTCTGATGTCTGATGCCGCAGAAGGCAGATTTTCCGGATCGGGAAGGTGCTGCATGGATATGCTCTCCGCAGCTTTGCCCGCATACCTGATGATACGATGCTTTTATCCGGACAACGCAAACCGTATGGTTATCATCGGACTGTTCTCCTTGCTTGCGGTTTTTGCGGGGCTGCTTCTTTTCAGGCTGCGGAAACAGAAGCGTATAAAAAAGGAAGCTCGGCGGGACGGCGACCGTGCAGCGGAGAGCGCAAAACAGAAGGCTGAAGCTGAAAAAGGGTGAACACCAAAGGGCGGGCTTCCGAATAAGAAAATTGTACAGGCAGCGGACGTGGCTCCGCACAAAAAGAGCAAAGACGGGAATTTAGAAAAGCACAAAAACAGAAGAAATCAATTCCGGATACAGAAAGAGCGAAGACGGAAGGGGAATCCCTTTCATCTTCGCTCTGCTGCTTTTACTGCCAAAGTGATGAAGGAGGTATGACCGCTCTTCAGTCTGTACGGAAAAAAGTCATACCTACAATCCAGATTAACGATACCGTGCCCGTCCGGCGGATGCCGGCTTTTTGCTGCCGGCTGGTCCAAAGGGGCTTATGCGCATCAAAGCGGCATACCGGTGTACGGATATCAGACGGAGCCTGTTCCGTTTAATCCTGCTGCCGTTTTTCCTGCCATTTCTTCCATTGGTGTCTGATATAGGAGCCGCCGCGCTCCGTGATCCACGTCAGAATCCGGAACAGAGACTCTGCCGCAAAGCAGAAAATAACGGTCAGCAGTACACTTGTGATCGGTATACGGGCAATGGAGAAGAAATCCGGAATCAGGGCGAAGGAGAGAATGATGCCGGTTATATTGACCAGAAAAACAAACAGACGGTATTTATTGAAGGGTGTGCTGATTCTGTGCAGAATCATAAAGCCCACAACCGAGAGCACAAGCGTGGAAACCGTTGCGACATCGCCCTTCGGCAGGTCAAATACCTGTCCGAAAATCGTAAGGGATCCGACAATGATCGTGTCGGTCAAGCCGGCAGGAAGGGCACGGATCAGTACGTTTTTCAAAAAGTTTCCTTCGATTCTTTTTTTATTGCTTTCCAGCGCCAGCAGGAAACCGGGAATTCCGATGGTAAACATACTGATCAGGGAAATATGTGCCGGCTCCAGCGGATAGGTCAGCATCAGAACCGATGCCATGATGGAGAGCAGAACGGAAAAAATATTTTTTACAAGGAAAAGGCTGGCAGAACGCTGGATGTTGTTTACAACCCGTCTGCCTTCTGCTACGACATTGGGCATGTGTGCAAAATCGGAATCCATCAGAACGACCTGCGCCGCCTGCGATACGGCTTCGCTCCCGGATGCCATGGCAATGGAGCAGTCGGCGGTTTTCATGGCAAGGATATCATTGACTCCATCGCCTGTCATCGCAACGGTATGCCCCTGCTTTTTGAGCGCCTGCACCAGCTTCTGCTTTTGTCTTGGCGTGACTCTGCCGAACACTGTGTAGGTCTGAGCGGCTTTTTCAATGGCAGCATCGGTATCCAGCGTTGCTGCATTGACAAACAGTCCGGTATTTTCGATACCGGCGTTTTTGGCAATTTCCGATACGGTTTCCGGGTTGTCGCCGGAAATGACCTTGATGGCTACGCCCTGATCCTTAAAATACCGAAATGTTTTTTCCGCGTTTTCCCGGATCGCGTTGGAGAATGCCAGAAAACATACAGGGTAACGGTTTGCAGAATCTAACGGGGTCTCAGGCGGTTCTTTTTGAAATGCAAAGGCAAGCACGCGGTAGCCTTTTCGGATATACGGATTGATTTTTATACGGCAGGTATGCAGGACGGCTTCACTGAGGACACATTCGGGCGCTCCCAAAAGCCATGTTCCTTCTTCAAAGGCTACGGCACCGTATTTCACGGCGGAGGAGAAGGGGAGTACATCGGTGGGATTCCGGCTTTCCGTTGGTTTGTCAGCCATGGCATCCCGGCAGAACGTCCGGAGCGCCTCCATTGTTGCATTATTGTCCGGAGATGCTGCGGCATAGTAAAACAGAAGCTCTTCGAAGCTGTTTTCCGGCAGCTTTTCTTCGTTGTTTGCCGGAATGATTTTCTGGAGCTGCATTTTCGGCTCTGTAATGGTTCCGGTCTTGTCCACGCAAAGAACATCAACGCGCGCAAGCGCTTCAATGCTTTTCATATCGTTCAGCAAAACCTTCCGGCGCGCCAGCCGGATGGTTCCCAGCGCCAAAGCAACGGTGGTCAGCAAGTACAAGCCCTCCGGGATCATTCCGATGACTGCCGCCACCATGGACACGATGCTGTCGCCGAAGGATTCGTGATTGATATAATGACCTTGGTAGAATAAAACACCGCCGATCGGGATCAGGAGAATTCCCATCCATTTCACAATACGGTTGATGGAACGGATCATTTCGGACTGCTCAGAGTCCTTTGTCTTTTTTGCCTCTGCGGTAAGTCCCGAGATATAAGAAGCATTTCCCACCTTCTCAAGGACCGCACAGCATTCGCCGGATATGACATAGCTTCCGGAAAGCAAAATATCGCCCGGTTCTTTTTTGATTTCGTCTTCTTCACCGGTCAGGAGCGATTCATTTACGACAGCCGAGCCCTCCAGAACACGCGCATCCGCACAGATCTGATTGCCGGACGAGAAGATGACTACATCGTCCTTGACCAGCTCCTCCGACCGGACCTGCTGCTGTTTTCCGTCCCGTATCACCTCGGCATGCGGGGCGTTGAGAAGATTCATCTTGTCCAGAACCTTCTTGGCGCGGATTTCCTGAATAATTCCGACCAGCGTGTTGCCGATTACAATTGGCAGGAATGTGAGATTCCGAAAGGAATGAACAATACAGAGAAGAACGGTTATGATGAAAAAAATAACATTAAAATAGGTAAATGTATTGGATATAATAATTTGTTTGATGCTTTTGCCGGTATGAGCGGAGGCTGTGTTTGAAAGTCCCTGCGCTTTCCGTTCCTCTGCCTCGGCTTGTGTCAAGCCGGAGGAAGAATACTTGATCTGCTGCATATGCTAAATTCCTTTCTTGCGTATGCCGGTGATGGCTTCAGTTGGTTTGAATGCCGCAGTTGAATACTGTACTGCTTGCAACTGTGCGGCAGAGCAGCTTTGCACTTTGAAAACAGAGGTTGAGTATATAAATGTCCGTGGATGAATCGGTTGCTGAAACGAAATATGGTTGGCGAAAAAGGATATGAAATTTCTGCCGAGACATTGTGGGCAGAATCTGCATGCGGTCGGAGCGCCTGCTGCCGCAGAGTTTTTCTTGCCTTGTGCAGGGTGCGTTACGGTACAAGATGCCGGACAGTTTTCAGCCGGATATGATAAAATGAGGAGGATGTGGTGTTTTTACGCCGCTCGTCAAGGAGCACGCGCGGCAAAGCGCCGCGCTGAGGGCTGTCAAGCCCCGGAAAGCCTCGGCAGAGGGTTTCCTGTGCGTATTAAACCGCAAGTAAAAATGTGTGCTTGCACAAACATTTTTACGCCGCCCGTCAAGGAGCACGCGCGGCAAAGCGCCGCGCTGTGGGCTGTCAAGCCCCGGAAAGCCTCGGCAGAGGATTTCCTGTGCGTATTATACTACAGATTGAAGCAAGATGTCATGAATTTGACGGCAAAGCCGGCAAATTCGCAGAATGCGGCAGATTAACTGCGCCTGTCGTGCGATTGTTATCCACATTTATTATATCATGAAGCAAAAATGTGTGCTTGCACAGACATTTTTGCGAAGCCGTCAATGCCGCAGCCGTGCGAAGCACGGAGAGGCGTCAGCCGCGAAGGGATGCTCGGCAGCCCTTCCTGCGGTTATTATACCATAATATAGGGAAAATTTCAAGGCTGGAAAGCTGATATTCTATGAAAACGTCAACATATGCCGGTTTTCGTAAATCACTTGCGGGCGCCGAACAAAAGACCCGCCATCGGTTCGATAGCGGGCTGATTTTTTGTGTATAAACCTGATATCCTTCAGGCAGAATTACAGATCGAATGAACAAAAGTCTTAAGAATGCTCAAGAGCTGATTTGTGCCGCTCAAGCAATGCCTTGATTTTCTCGCCGGGGTTCAGCACATGATTGATCGTTTCATCATGGTTCAGGGTATCGATCAAAAGCGCCACATATTTGCTCAGGTCAACCTCCGTATACCATGGACGTGCAAGCAGCTCAGGACTGCGGTATACCAGGTTTGTTGTAAAGATCTTGGTGAAATTGCCGGCGCGATATGCTGCATCAATCGTTTCAAGTCCCTCACAGAACAGACCAAAGGTCGCAAAGATAAAAATCCGTTTTGCTCCGCGCTGCTTCAGCTGATATGCGACATCCATCATGGATTCACCGGAGGAGATGATATCGTCAACAATGATAACATCCTTTCCCTCAACCGGTCTGCCGAGATATTCATGCGCAACGATCGGATTTTTTCCGTTTACAACAATCGTGTAGTCACGGCGCTTGTAGAACATGCCGAGGTCGCAGCCGAGCACGGAGGAATAATAGATGCAGCGTTCCATTCCGCCTTCATCCGGAGAAACGACCATCAGGTTGTCCGCATCCACGACAATGTCCGGCTCCACGCGAACCAAAGCCTTGATCATCTGATATGTACATTTGATATTGTCAAAGCCGATCAGGGGGATCGCGTTCTGTACGCCGATGTTATGAACGTCAAAGGTCAGGATGTTGGAGACTCCCATGTTCTCAAGCTCCTGCAATGCCATGGCGCAGTCCAGAGACTCACGCATATGACGCTTGTCCTGGCGGCTTTCATACATCATCGGCATGACGACAGAAATGCGGCGCGCTTTTCCTGCAATTGCATTGATAATGCGTTTCAGATCCTGAAAATGGTCATCCGGGCTCATCGGATATTCCGCGCCGTACATCCGGTATTTGACACCGTAGTTATACATGTCGGCGACAATGTATACGTCATAGCCGCGAAGGGAATCATGCAGCATCGCCTTTGCTTCACCGGAACCGAACCTTTTGCACTCCGGTACAGTAATAAAAGAGCTGTCCGATCCGCGCCATTCGCGCAGATAAGAATCAACCTTCTTCAGAAACTGCTCACAGCCGCAGGTTCCGATTACGCTGAGTTCTCCGTATAAAGCACTGTTCATGAAAATACCCGATCCGCACACCGGTGCGGATTCCTTTCTTCAAAATCATTGATGAGCTGACATTGTTTTGTGTACAAAAACCGCTTTTCGGCGTATGAAAAAGCTTTGAAACCGAAAAAACACATCCAGACGTGGGCGGGCAAATCAGATATCCGCGCCATCTGCTCAGGGATATATGCATCTGCCGCAGGTCCGGGGAGCATCATTTGCACTGTACATCAGGGCAGGTACGCTGCCGCCGTACCGATGTACAGATAAAACCGGATACATTATCCATAAATTCAAGTAAAGCCTCTTGAATTTGACGGCAAAGCCGGCAAATTCGCAAAATGCGGCAGACCAGTTGCACCTATTCGGAAAATGTTATCCGCATTTATTATACCATAGGAATGTGCGGTTGAAAAGGGGATTTTCATTTTTGCATGTAAAAAAATCAAAAATCGTGTCGGCTTTATTTGGTGACAGTGACCTTTTTCAGGACCTTGCTCTGATCCGGATCAATTCCCCGGGTCTGTGCCAGCATTGCGGCAAAAAGCTGCATGGCGACAGCCGAGGAAAATGCCGAGACAACGTCCGAGCCTGTTTCCGGCAGACGAAGGACCTGCGCGGCAGGCTCCGTGAGCGCTTCCGCATCGGTGATGACAACGGTTTTGATCTGATTATCATTCAGCTTTTTCAGCATTGCCATGGAGTCATTGAAGCACGGACCTGCTCCCGCAAGAAGAAACACTGTTTCATCGCCGGACAGCTGTGCAAACGGACCGTGATAAAAGTCCGACACCGAATAGCCCTTCATGCGGAGCCGGTTGGTTTCAAGAATCTTAAGGGCGCCCTCCAGTGCGATCGGATACATCATGCCTCTGCCGAGCACAACACCGTTTTTCATGTTTCGGTAATCGGAAATGATGGCATGCAGCTGATCCGGGAGCGTCCGCAGCGCATGTTCAACCGTTTGCGGCACAAGCGCAAGCTCGTCCGTCAGCACCTTTGATTCGCTCCAGCGCGCAGCAAGACCGGCAAGCAGGTACATCTGCGCCGTAAAGGTTTTGGTTGCGGCGATGCTCAGTTCGGGACCCGCACAGCAGTCAAGATGAAAATCCGCCATTTTTGCCAGCGGAGAATCCTTTGTATTGGTGACGGCAACCGTGATTGCACCGCTCTGCTTGGCATCATTCAGGACAGACATCACGTCTTCGGCGGCTCCGGACTGGGAAACGCCGATCACGAGAGAATCCGCATAGTTGATTCTGGCGCCGTACTGCGAGATTGCGGAGGGGGTGGAAAGCCCGCAGGGGATTCCGAGATACAGGGCGAACAGATACTGTGCAAAGATGCAGGCATGGTCCGAGGTGCCGCGTGCGGCAAAATAAACATTCCGAGGATTTTTCAGCCGGATCTGACGAAGCAGCTCGGCATAAACCGATTCATTGCAGACAAGAACCGCAGACAAAACGTCCGGCTGCTCCCGGATTTCTTTTTCAAGATTCATCATAATACATAAGTACCGTAAGCCTTCGCTGCCGAAGGCACCCTTTCTTATTTAATTCTATAAAATTTCAATCGGAAATGCACAGTTTCCAAGCCGCTCAGATCAGCTGCATCTGTTTCAGAAGAAATGTTCCGGCAAACAGGGTGAACAGGGACAGGAGCGTGGTGATCAGAACAATCTGTCCCGCAAGCTCATGGTCGGAGCCCATGTTTTCCGCCATAATATAGCTTGAAACAGCTGTCGGACTTGCAAATACCACAAAAATGACGCCAAGCTCTGCATCGCGGAAGCCGAAAAGTGCGCCGGCTGTCACAAACAGCAGCGGGACGATGACGGTCCGAAGCAGAGATGCGGATATTGCCATGGAAATGCGCCCCTTGAGCTTGTGTACGGAAAAGGTTGCACCAAGCGTCATAAGGGCAAGCGGCATGGTCAGTCCGGAAAGATAGCGGAGGCTCTTCTCGGCAAGCACCGGGAGCCTGATGTGAAGCAGCGCGGTCATAAGAGCGAGCACAATGCCGATAATCAATGGGTTCGTGATAACGCTTCGGATGATGGAGCGAAACAGCTCTGCGGGTTTCTTTTTCTTGTCGGCAGGTGCAAAAATGCTGAGGATTACAACGGCAAGAATATTGTACAGGATAATGGAAAACGGCATGACAACAGAAAGAACGGATATGCCCCGATTGCCGAACATGTTCTCAATCAAGGGGACACCGAGGATCGCAATATTGGAGCGGTATACCCCCTGAATAAATGCGCCGCGTCTGTCATTGTTGCGGATCAGCATAGGAACCGTCAGTGTCAGAACCAGAAACAGTGCGAGAATGCCGGAAATCACGTATAAAAGGAGCTTTCCGCCCGAGGAGGGAAGTCCGCAGGACAGAATCTCCAGATACAGTGTAACCGGAAGCGTCACCTTGAAGACAAAGCGGTTGGCATCCCGGAAAAATGCGGAGGAGAGCATGCCGAGCCTTCCGAAAAGCCACCCGAGAAACACAAGAAAAAATATGGGGAAAATGACCTGAATGCTGTAAAGAAAGCTGTCAAGCATAAACGGCTCCTTGATGAGACACAGAATCGACGGACAATTCCGCAAGGGCTGTGCCGACCGGGCTGTCAGAGGCACTTTTGTGCAGGCGGCGGGAGGTATCCTCTGAAAACGGACCGCAGGCGCTTTTGCCTTGACGGATATGTATCGGTATGTTCCTTACGTGTATTATACACAATTCCGCAAAAAATAACAAGGGCGGCGGGGAAAATAATCATGTGTTTTTTTGCTTGTCTTCAGGCTTCCGTCACACGGTCTTCAGATGGCAGGGTTATACTTGAGGCAAGCTTCAGGGGATATGATGAATACGATAAAAGACGGAAAAAGCCGTCAGACCGTACACGAAGCGAAAAAACTGAGGGGGCGGAACGCGATGAATTATGATCAGAATGGAACGCACACCGGGAATCCGGAGGGACGCAGCTGCTTTTCGGAGACAGCAGGGGAGGCCGGACGGTATTCCGGATCCGGCTTGAGCGGAAAGAGAACAAGGAAGAGACGTTTGCTGTCAGCGCTTCTTGCATGTGCGGTCTGCTTTGCGGCGGGAGTCGGAGCTTCGTTTCTGATTCCGAAGCATACGGCGGACACAGGCGCAGCGGAAACGCTCCGCACGGAGGCTGCGGAAACGGAAGATGCATCCTCCGGCGGAATGGAGCAGAGCCGAACCGATTCCTCCGGAAGCAGCGCGGATAATCATGAGGCGAACGGCATCCGCCTTTCTGCGCAGCTTCGGGCTGCATCCGGCGACACCAAGAGCGCAAGTGAAATATATGCCGAAAATGTGCATTCCGTCGTCGGAATCACAACGGAGGGGACCACCACCAATATATTCGGGCAGGTTTCGGCTTCGGCAAGCACGGGTACCGGCTTTATTATCTCGGAGGACGGTTATATTCTGACCAATCACCATGTGATCGAGAACGGAAGCACGTACACGGTGACCCTTTACGACGGAACGGTTTATGAGGGAACACGCATCGGTGCGGATACGGAAAACGACATTGCCGTTCTGAAAATCAACGCTTCCGGATTGCGCGCGGTTACACTCGGCGATGCCGATTCCATTGCAGTCGGAGAGGATGTTGTGATCATCGGAAACCCGCTGGGAGAGCTGACCTATACAATGACGCGCGGAATTATTTCGGCGTTGGGAAGGGAAATCGACACAGGCGACGGTCCGATTGAAATGTTTCAGATCGATGCCGCAGTCAATTCCGGGAACTCCGGAGGTCCCGCCTTTAACGCATACGGTCAGGTGATCGGAATCGTGACGGCAAAGTATGCCGCATCAAGCGTAGAGGGACTCGGCTTCTGCGTGCCGGTCAATCAGGCGGCGGAAAGCGCAGATGATCTTATCCGGTACGGCTATATCAGGGGGCGGGCTACGCTCGGCATTTCCTATACGGATGCTTCGGAGGCTTACCAATATTATTTGCGTCTGCTCGGAACCCGTGTGAAGGATCAGCTGTCAAAGACCGGCATTTATATTACGGCGGTTGACGCCTCCTCTGCGGCGGAGAAGGCAGGAATAAGCAAGGGAGATTTCATCACGGCGGTGGATGACACGGCGGTTCAGTCCGCGGAGGATTACAGAGCTCTGATGAAGACAAAAAAGCCGGGCGACACTGTGACGGTTACGGTATTCCGCGCGGGGGAGGAGCTGCTCATGCAGATCATATTGCAGGAGGAGGTTCCTGACTGATCTTCCGTGCGGAGGATAAGCCGAAAGGTTCTTTCAAAATTCGGAGGGGCAGGGCGCGATCCGCCTCCGATCCGGACGAAAGAACAGGACTTCGCACAGCCGGATAAAAACGCGGCAGGAGAGCTTTTGCCGGCTCTTCTGCCGCATGACATTACGGAACGGAGTGCGTCAGGTGCTCTTCCTCCTGCGGGGTGAGCGGGCGGAATTCTCCCGGCTTCAGAACGGGGTCAAGCGGAATGCCGGCAAAGGAAATGCGGCTGAGCGAAAGAATCTGATTGTGAACCGCCTTCATCATCAGCTTGATCTGATGGTATTTTCCCTCATGCAGCGTGATTACTCCGCTTTTCGGATCCGATTCGGAAACGGTGAGCGAGCAGGGGAGCGTGGTATATCCGCCTTCGATCTCAACTCCTCGCCGCAGTTCGTCCGCATCCTCGGCACTCAGCGGAAATTTGACGCGGAAGGCATACTCCTTTGCAACGTGGGACGCGGGTGCGAGCAGGCGGTGCGCCAAAGGACCGTTGTTGGTCAGAAGCAAAAAGCCGGTTGTATTGCGGTCAAGCCGTCCTGCCGGAAACAATCCCACACGCCGGTAGCGCTCGGGCAGAAGCTCCAGAACCGTGGGCGCTCCGGGGTCATCGGTGGAGGATACATATCCCTCCGGCTTGTGCAGCATCAGATAGAAGAATGGGGTATAGTCGATTCCGACGCCGTTTACACAGATCCGCTGGCAAACAGGGTCAATATGTTCATTTGCCCGGCTGATGCATATCCCGTCCACGGTGATGCAGCCTTTTTTTGCGAGAACCGCCGCTTCTTTTCGCGTGGCAATTCCCATGTCGGATAAGAATTTATCGATCCGCATATCAATGACCCTGACTTTCGTGCAGGCGAAAGCATCCTTTCTCGCGGTGGAATAAATGATCGGAAAAGCGTCGGGGATACGGACCGGCGCGGAATTTGATCCGAACCGGATGAGGATGAACGGTGCCGGCAGGCGCGCAATCGGCTTGACACCCTCTTCGGAAAGCATGTTCCGAAAAAATGAAATCAAAGCTTTTTGCCAAACCGGCGGCTTTGCATTTCCCGGGCAGGCGGACGGAAGCTGCGGTCCTGACGTGGGTTCCGGCTGCCGCCGTTCGAATCGGGGTCCCGGCTGCGCTCTTTCGGGATGGCTGCTTTGCCGGAGGGCGTGTGACCGGAAGCGCACGGCGGCACAGGCTCCGGAATGATGAGCATGCCGACTGGGAGCTGTGCTGCCTGTGCGCCCGTCTCCGTGCGGCTGCGGTTCGGACGGAAAACGCAGATGCGGGAAGGGTATGATCTGCCATTGGGCTGTGCAGATTGCATTGGTCCGCAAAAGAGCCGCGCGGCAGATTTATTCCTCCAGAGCGCGGATCAAAGAAGGGAGCATCTGCTCAAATTTTACCCCGTAGCGATGCTTTTCGTCCGGCAGTGTGTTTTCAATGCAGCGAAGCGTAAAGTCAGCGGCTATTTTGGCTGCTTCGCACACGGATCTGCCCCGCAGGAGCGCACCGGTGAAGGCGGAGGCAAACACATCTCCCGTGCCGTGACATCCGGTCGGAAACCGCTTATGAATATAGTGAACGGGAGCTTTTCCCGGCTCCTTTGTGACAACGCCGGTCGTGTCCGGGGTGTAGCCGACCCCGGTCAGCACGATGGTGCCCGCTCCCGCTGCCGAAAGCGCGGTCAGAAGGCGGTCGATATAGGCTTTGTCGTATACCTCACGGTATTCCGTTCCGGTCAGCAGGCATGCTTCTGTGATGTTGGGCAGTATGATGTCCGCCGCGGAGCAGAGCTGCTTCATATCCTCTACAAAAGCATCGTCAAAGCCGGGATACAGCTTTCCGTTGTCAGCCATAGCAGGGTCTGCGATGGAAATGCTGTCCGGAGTTCCCATGGTGTGCATGATTTCCTTTACCAAGGCGATCTGTTCTCTGCTTCCGAGGTAGCCGCTGTAGATTGCGTCAAAAGAAATCCCTTCCTTTTTCCAGTGGCGGACGATTGCGGGAATGTCTCCCGTCAGATCGCGAAAGGTATAGCCGGTAAACCCTCCGGTGTGCGTTGACAGTACCGCAGAGGGAAGCACGCAGGTCTCGATCCCGCATGCCGAGATGATCGGAAGCGCAACGGTGAGGGAGCACTGTCCGACGCAGGAAATATCCTGTACGGTCAAAACTTTTTTATCGTTCATGGAAACCTCCGGAATCAGATGCTTGCGCAGTGAAAGCATGCCGGGATTCACTGCACGGCAATGTTATTATAATGTTATTATAACGAGTTTAGCCCCGTTTGTCAATCGGCGAAAATGACCGGATTCTTTGTACGGCGGCTTATAACTGTGTGAAAATCGTTGCAAAACGGCTTCATTTCCGGCATTGCTTTCGGAAGAGCATCCGGGGGCGGGGCAGCCGGAGACTTGCCGAATATACTTTAAGACGGAATGCCGGACCCGCCGGGCGGCGCTGTTGAAAGCGAAGCCGGACCGACTTGACAGCCGGGCTGAACGTATGGCGCGGAACGGCATGAAAAGGCTACAGGCGGCGTTCCTGCTCTGCAATAAAATGCACAGAACGCCGGCTTTCTATCCTCTTTGCGGTATGCTGTTCCATGATGGGAAAGGAAATGCCCGGTTCTGCGGGGACGGTGCAGGCTGCCGTCCGATGTGCGGAGTGAGCCGCAGGGGACCTTTGCGTCAGGTTCGGGGGCTTATCATATGCAGGCGCTGCCCCGATGCTTTTTCGGAGGTTGAAGGAGGCGCGTGGCAATGGGAGATTTCCGGAAGAGAGCGCCGACTGCCGGAATCGTGAACCGATTCTTGCTTTTCGGTTGACATTTTCCCGAAAATGTGTATAATAAAAGATGACCAGACGGTACGATCGCGCGCTGTGTTGCCGAAAGGTGTCAGCGTGAGGAAAGTCCGGGCTTCGCAGGGCAGGATAACGGATAACGTCCGCCGAGGGTGACCTCCGGGAAAGTGCAACAGAAATAAACCGCATGATGGCTTCATCATGTAAGGATGGAAAGGCGAGGTAAGAGCTCACCGGCACTGTGGTAACACCGTGCAAATGTAAACCCTATCCGAAGCAACACCGTGGAGAGGACGGGAAACCGTCACGGCTGCCCGCCGGAATCTCCTGGGTGGCACAGAGTCTGCCGGTAACGGCAGAACAAGACAGATGACCGTAACGTTCCGAAAGGGATATGACAGAACCCGGCTTACAGGTCTGGTCAAAGCGCCGCAGCTCCGGTTTTCCGGGCTGCGGTGTTTTTTCGTTCAGACGGCGGATTTTTGCGCGGCCGTTTATCTTTCCGTCGGAAATAAAGCTTTGCCGGGGAGCATATGTATGGAAAGAAGCTGATTTCCGACAGGACTGGATGCTGCGCGCTGTTTTTCCGAACGGAGGGCCGCTTTTGTGCCAAGTCTTTTGTTTGCTGACGGGAAAAGTGTTTCGGTGCGCAGCGGTCTGATCGGGAAAGCAATTTTGAGCATTTTTCGGTTTCCTGCGGTCTGCGCTGTCCTGCCGTTTTCTTTTTCGGGGCGCGGTGCCGCCCGGCGAGCTGCCAGACATGTCCTGCACCGTTCGGCAGAAAGACACTGCCGGCGCGCGCTGCGGCACTGTGCGGATTTCGGGCTGCAAGGCTCTTTTTTCGGCACCCGGTGCGGGGATTTTCCCATCGGAAAGAGTATATCCGGAGGTTTGCAAATGTGATGTTTTGCTGAATTTTTATTTGCTTAGATTTTTTTCATAGTTTCCCCTTGAAATGGGGAAACTGATGTGGTATAATATAAACAAGAAACAGAGGGAATGTGTGATATGAATTTAACATTGTCTGAAAAATATCTGAAGGACTATATCACGGATCAACAGCGCTCCGACATGCGGACCGAGGTTGTTCATGCATATGATCTGATTAAAAACCGCAGCGGCGCCGGAAGTTCGTTTCTCGGATGGGTCGATCTGCCGGTCGCTTATGACCGGGAAGAGTTCGCGCGCATTCAGAAGGCAGCCTCCTATATCCGGCAAAACTGCGATATTTTTATAGTTATCGGCATCGGCGGCTCCTATCTCGGTGCAAGGGCAGCCATTGAATTTTGCCGCGGACAGCTGTACAACCGCATAAAAAAAGATGGGAAAGAGGGACCGGAGATTTATTTTGCCGGAAACAGCATCAGCACTGCCTGCCTGAATGAGCTGCTTGCGCTTTGTGAGGGCAAACGGGTATGCATCAATGTTATTTCGAAATCCGGCACAACGACAGAACCCGCTATCGCATTCCGCTTCTTCCGCATGATGCTGGAAGAGCGCTGCGGAAAAGAGGAGGCGCGGAAACGGATTTTTGTGACGACCGACCGGGCGCGCGGAAACCTAAAGCCCTTTGCCGTTGATATGGGCTATGAATGCTTTGTCATTCCGGATGATATCGGCGGACGGTATTCTGTTCTGACGGCTGTCGGACTTCTGCCGATTGCGGTTGCCGGAATCGACATATCTGCTATGATGGAGGGCGCGGCAAGGGCGAGAGAAGCCTATATGCTGGATGCAACGCCGGACAACGACTGCGCGCGCTATGCAGCTTTGCGCAACATTTTGTACAGAGGCGGCAAAAAGATAGAAATTCTGGCTGCATATGAGCCCGCTTTTGCCATGACAGGCGAATGGTGGAAGCAGCTTTACGGTGAATCGGAGGGCAAGGACGGCAAGGGGATTTTCCCGGCATCCGCCGTATTCTCCACAGATCTGCATTCTCTCGGTCAGCTGATTCAGCAGGGGGAGAGAAATCTCTTTGAAACGGTTGTCTTCTTCGGAGCGGAAGAGGACACTGCGGTCATTCCGTATGATGAAGCCGATTCCGATGAGATGAATTGCGTTGCGGGAAAGCCGCTTTATGAGGTTCAGAAAAACGCCTATCTCGCAACCGTTTTGTCCCACACCGACGGAGGAGTGCCGAATATCCTTTTGACGCTCGGAAAGCGGGACGCTTTCCACTTCGGATATCTGGTGTACTTCTTTGAGACGGCATGCGCCTTGTCCGGCTATATCCTCGGGGTCAACCCGTTCAATCAGCCGGGAGTAGAGGGATATAAAGATAATATGTATGCGCTGCTCGGAAAGCCGGGCGAAAAAAACAGGATCAAACGCGAGGCACTTTTGAAGCGAATCCGGTGACTGCCATGTGCCGTCACCTTCACAATAACTTAAACGGAGGTATTTTTTATGCTAAAACTCATTGTGGGCCTGAAGGGATCCGGAAAAACAAAGACACTGATCGAGATGGTCAATGCGAAGGTCAACGAAACCCCCGGTTCGGTTGTCTGCCTTGAAAAGGGCGGAAAGCTGATTCATGAGATTAACTATCAGGCGCGCCTGATCGATACCGACGAATACAGGATTGCCAGTGCGGATGCACTGTATGGCTTCCTTGCGGGAATTTACGCGAGCAATCACGATCTGACCGATCTGTTTATTGATTCTGCCCTGAAGATCTGCGACAACAAGCTCGATACATTTGAACGGTTTGTTCTGGCTGTCAAGGCATTTGCGGAGGACAAGGAGCTGAACGTGGTGATGACGGTTTCCTGCGCACCGGAGGCTCTTCCGGAGGCGGTACGCGCCCTGATCTGACAAAAGCAGAGGATCTGCCCTTTCTCCGGAATCCGGGGAATCGGCAGATTCTTTTTGTGTGCCAGAAAAATGTTTCCTGCATAGAATGGTAAGGAAGATACGGCTTCCGATGCGGAAGCTTTCGTATCCGAATGCCAAAGAATGGGGGAAACAAACATATGCCCGATAGCAGAAATATACAGCAGAACTGCCGGGAAACGATCTGCGTGGACTGCAACCGCATTTATGACAGCTGCAGGGATAAGGATTGTTTTGAGGACGTTCGGTGTTATCTGACCGACTTCGGACAGGATATCATAGAGAAGGCAAGCAGTGTCCGCGCCAAATGTGCCGAGATCTGCGGGATGAATATCGATGTGGAGCCGGTTGCATTTAATCGCGGATTTTATCAGATCCGGATCCGTTTTTATGTGAAAGCGGTGTTCGAAGCCTGTGTGGCGCCCGGAAGACCGCAGGAATTTGACGGTGTCTGCTGCTGTGAAAAGCGGTCGGTTCTGTACGGTTCCGAAGGAAATGTGCATGTTTTCCGCAGCAACGGAGATGACGAACCGTGTCAAAGCTGCGCGGCAAGCATGGGAAACAATCTGCCTGTTGCGGTAGTCGAAACGGTGGATCCCGTTGTGCTCGGCTGCTGCGTCAAGGAGGTCTGCAAGTGCCCGTGCTGCGGCTCCGAGGATTTTCCGGAGCGCGTGCTGAACATGCTCAGCGGATGCCTGTGCGAGCGTGACGGAGACCGTGAAAAGTATCTGAGCCTGTCGCTCGGTTTCTTCTCGGTGGTCCGGATCGAACGTCCCGGTCAGTATCAGCTCCAGGCGGTGGAATACAATGTTCCGGATAAGGTATGCCCGCCTGCAGGAGATCACGATCCCTGCGCGATGTTTGAACGGATGGCGTTTCCGGTCAGCGAGTTTTCTCCGCCGCCGTTTCACGGTCCGGACGGCTGCGGCTGCCAGAGAAAATAACGGAACGCGGATGAAACGGGGAGAAACCGTTTCCGTTCCTGCGTGAAAAGCAACGGAATGTACGCCGAAGGACTGTCCGGCAGTTTGGAATGCACCGCAAAAACTGCCGGACACCGGCGGCAACGAAAGAGGTACAGGCAATGGGAAAAGGAATCGGGGAGCTGAAGGAAAAAACGCTGCACGCCAGTCTGAAAAATTATCTCCAGCCGGATCAGGCAAAGCAGGAGGTAAAGTGCTGCGGGTATGTGGCGGATATTCTGGACGGAAACCGGATTACCGAGGTTCAGACCAGAAATTTTTATGCCATGAAGGACAAGCTCCGCTGTTTTCTGGACAACGGCAATGATGTCACGGTCGTTTATCCGGTGACGCGTGTGAAGTGGCTGATTTGGATCGACCAGACCAGCGGCGATATGACAAAAAAGAGAAAATCGCCGAAAACGGGTGTGCCGCAGGAGATATTTTATGAGCTGTATTCTTTGCGGGAGCTTCTTCCGCATGAGCGTCTGCATTTTCGGATCTGCATGGTGGATGCGGAGGAGTACCGGAATCTGAACGGCTGGAGCCGTGATAAAAAGCGCGGCTCCACACGGGCGGAGCGTATTCCCGTTGCGATTGACAGCTGGATTTCTCTTGACACTCCCGAGGATTTTTCGGGAATGCTTCCGGATACGCTGAAGGACCCGTTTGAGGCAAAGGAGCTTGCTGCCGTCTGCCGGATTAGCAGAACGCTTGCCGCACGCGGGCTGTCGGTGCTTTTAAAGCTCGGAGTAATCGAACGGACCGGAAAGCGGGGGAGGGCTTATTTGTATGGTCGAAAGCCCGCGTCCTCTGCGAACTCCTCAGCGCAGACGGTAAACGCCTGACGGGGAGACAGAAATCAGGACAGCAGAAGGAATCGGAGCCCGAAATACGCGCGGGCTTCGGATTAAAGCGGTCTTTGCAATGCTTTTACAATTGCTTCCGGAAGAGCAAAGCAAACAGCCTCTCTGAGGTCTCTGCGGCGTCCCGCTCCTTCCTTTCGGGGCTGGGAGTCTCTATACCGGCAGCGGATATGCGTCTTTGCACTGCGTTGACAGGCAGACAAAATCTCTGCGTACTTTTGCAAAAGACTGCTTGACAAAAGAAAAAGGCTGTGCTACAATGAAAACATACAGAGAAAACTGTATGAGGACGGAACACGTCCGACCGAAGCGACATTGCACAGAGAGTCCGTGCCACAGGCTGAAAGCAGGACCTTTGCATCGGAAGGGTACCATCCGTTTGAACAATTCCATAAATGAGTGAAAAGCTCGGGTGGAACCGTGCGGATAGTTACTATTATCTTCACCCCGGACAGCAGATCAGCATCGCTGTCCGGGGTCGATTTTTTGAGGAGGGTCAAACATGACTGCATATGAAATTTTAAAGGAAGCCGGAAAAATGGATAAGAATGTGCTTTGCGCATCCGTGGACGGAACAAACACGGAGCTTTCCCATGAGGTGGCTGCGGGAAAGACCGCTGAGCCTGTCACCTTCGCGGATCCCGCCGGAAAAAAAGTATTCTGGCATACGGCGTCCCATGTTCTTGCTCAGGCGGTCAAGCGCCTGTATCCGGCAGCTAAGCTGACCATCGGACCTGCTATTGACAACGGGTTTTATTACGATATCGACAGCGATGTTCCGTTTACACCCGAGGTGCTGAAGACGATTGAGGGTGAGATGAAGAAGATTGTGCATGAAAATCTGCGTATGGAGCGCTTTCTTCTGCCCCGCGATGAGGCTGTCCGCCTGATGGAGAGCAGAGAAGAGCCGTACAAGGTTGCCCTGATCGCCCGCATCCCGGAGGGGGATGACATTTCCTTCTACAGACAGGGCGAATTCGTCGATCTCTGTGCCGGGCCGCATCTGTTTTCGACCGGCTCTGTCAAGGCGTTCCGTCTGACGCAGTGCACCGGCGCGTACTGGGAGGGAAATGCGAAGAACAAGATGCTTCAGCGCATTTACGGCATTGCATTCCCGACCAAGGAGGAGCTGAATGCATATCTTGCACAGCAGGAGGAAGCGAAAAAGCGCGACCACAACAAAATCGGCAGAGAGCTGGAGTATTTTACGACCGTGGATTGCGTAGGGCAGGGACTGCCGATCATGCTGCCGAAGGGCGCCAGGGTCATTCAGCTGCTTCAGCGCTGGGTGGAGGATACGGAGCAGTCGCGCGGATATCTTCTGACCAAAACTCCGCTGATGGCAAAGCGGGAGCTTTATAAGATTTCCGGTCACTGGGATCACTATCTGGACGGCATGTTCGTGGTGGGCGATCCGAACGACTATACAAAAGAGTGCTTTGCGCTCCGTCCGATGACCTGCCCGTTCCAGTATCAGGTCTTCCTGAACAAGAACCGTTCCTATCGCGATCTGCCGATGCGGCTCGGTGAAACCTCAACGCTGTTCCGCAATGAGGACAGCGGCGAAATGCACGGTCTGATCCGTGTCCGGCAGTTCACAATCTCCGAAGGGCATCTGATTCTTCGTCCGGAGCAGCTGGAGGAGGAGTTCAAGGGCTGTCTGGAGCTGATTCAGTATTTCCTCGGCACTGTCGGTCTGCTTGAGGACTGCACCTTCCGCTTCTCGCAGTGGGATCCCGCCAACCCGCACAACAAATATGAGGGTACGCCGGAGCAGTGGGAAGAGGCGCAGAGCCTGATGGCAAAGATTCTGAATGACCTGCATGTGGATTACACGATCGGCATTGACGAAGCAGCGTTCTACGGTCCGAAGCTGGATGTGCAGTATAAGAACGTCTTCGGCAAGGAGGATACGCTTGCCACGATTCAGATCGACCTGCTTCTTGCAAAGCAGTTCGGTATGGAGTATGTAGACTCCGATAACCAGAAGAAAACGCCGTATATCATTCACCGCACCTCGCTCGGCTGCTATGAGCGGACGCTTGCCTATATGCTGGAGAAGTATGCCGGAGCGCTCCCTGTGTGGATTGCTCCGACGCAGGTAAAAATTCTTCCGATCGGAGATGATCAGGCAGAATACGCAAAGGCGGTTGCAGACAAGCTGACTGCCGCCGGGATCCGGACAGAAACGGATGCGCGGAACGAAAAAATCGGCTATAAAATCCGTGAGGCGCAGCTTCAGAAGGTTCCGTATATGCTGGTCATCGGTGCAAAGGAAGCGGAAAACGGCGCGGTCGCAGTTCGAAGCAGAAAGGGTGTCGATCTCGGCGCTATGCCGGTTGACCGGTTTATGGAGGACATCCTTTGCGAAATCCGCGAGAAACGCAGATAAGCAGAAAAGAACCGGGAAGGTTCTTCTGCGGTTTGATTCAAAACAGGGGACGGCACAGGTTGTGCCGTCCCCTCTCGTCTCGGGAAAGGTCTTATCTGCCGTCGTCCCTGTCCGCGGTGTTTTTTGGGCTGCCCGGAAGAAAAGGCAAGGGCTGTGCTTCGTGGCTTCTTCCGATTGCTGCAAAGCCGTCGTTTTGCTGTCATGCTGCACATATCATTGCAATCGTCCGTACACAGCAGCCGGGGGAATTTTGTGATACGGAGAGAACCGCGCTGTGCAAAAACGCGGAACGCCCGAAAAGAAAAAATGGGATAAAAAACTCATTTTGTGTTTTTTATCCCCATCGGACATGGGTCTTTAGAACCGAGCGCCGCCGTTTTGTCACGGGAAAAGCCGAAAAACAAAGGTGCCGGTGCAAAAAATGCCGGGCTTACATCAAAAATACCAAAAGCCCGACCGACATTTTTGAAGGGGCTGTTAAAAACATTTAGGTTTTTAACAGCCCCTTTTTTATACGGTACGCGCTCACATGTACTGAGCATGGGTGGTGTCAGAGTATGACGGTTGCGCTGCCGAGAGATTTTTTATAGGCGACAAACTCCTCATAGGTGCAGCGGCGGTCTGTGATACCGTCCGGCGCAATCTCAATGATGCGGTTTGCAACAGTATTTACGATTTCATAGTCGTGCGAGGAGAACATGATGTTTCCGCGAAAATCGGAGAGTGCGTTGTTGACCGCAGTGATTGACTCCAGGTCCAGATGATCCGTCGGCTGATCAAGAATCAGGAAATTAGAGCCGAACAGCATCATGCGGGAAAACATGCAGCGAACCTTTTCGCCGCCGGACAGAACGTTGACCGGCTTGAATACGCTGTCGTTGGAGAACAGCATTCTGCCGAGGAAGCCGCGCAGATACGTCTCGGTCTGATCCTTGGAATATCTTCGCATCCAGTCAAGAATGGAGTCCGTGCAGCCGGAGAAATAGGCGGTATTGTCGTGCGGAAAATAAGATTTTGTAATACTGATCCCCCATTTGAAGGAGCCGGAATCGGGGGTATCCTCCTCCATCAGGATGCGGAAGAGTGCAGTAATTGCCTGCTCGCTTCCGATCAATGCAATTTTGTCGTCCTTCTGCACGGAGAAGGAGAGCTTGTTGAAGAGCGGTGTCCCGTCAATTGTCTTGGAAAGCTCCGAAACCGTCAGAATGTCCTTGCCGGGCTCCCGATCCATGTCAAAGCCGATGAACGGATATCTTCTGGAGGAGGCGGGCATCTCTTCAACCGTGAGCTTTTCCAGAAGGTTACGGCGTGAGGTCGCCTGGCGTGCTTTGGACTTGTTTGCGGAGAAGCGGGCAATAAAGGTTTGCAGCTCCTTGATTTTATCTTCATTCCGCTTGTTCTGCTGCTTGAGCAGGCGCTGCATCAGCTGGCTGGATTCATACCAGAATTCATAGTTTCCGACATACATTTTGATGGAGCCGTAGTCGATGTCAACGATATTCGTACAAACATTGTTCAGGAAATGACGGTCATGGGAAACCACCAGAACCGTGCCGAAATAGTCGGACAGAAAATCCTCAAGCCATGTGACTGCGTCAATATCAAGACCGTTTGTCGGCTCGTCCAGAAGAATGATGTCCGGATTTCCGAACAGTGCCTGTGCCAGAAGAACCTTGACCTTTTCGGATTCCTTCAGGGAAGCCATGGTTTCCTGCAGGAGGTCATCGGAGAGTCCCAAGCCCTGAATCAGCTTGGATGCATCGGATTCTGCCTCCCAGCCGTTCAGCTCCGCGAATTCCGCCTCCAGCTCGGCTGCGCGGATTCCGTCTTCATCGGAGAAATCCGGCTTTGCATAGAGCGCATCCTTTTCCTTCATGATATCATACAGTCTCGGATTTCCGAGAATGACGGTATCCAGTACGGAATAGGAATCGTAGGCAAAGTGGTCCTGCTTCAAAACGGACAGGCGGTCGGTCGGGGAAATCGAAACATTTCCGCGCGTCGGTTCCAGCTCTCCGCACAGAATACGCAGAAAGGTGGATTTGCCGGCGCCGTTTGCACCGATGATGCCATAGCAGTTGCCGGGAGTAAATTTCAGATCGACATCCTTGAACAAAAGCTGTCCGCCGAACTGAAAACTGACATTTGATACTGTAATCATTCTTTTTTGCGGAAGACCGCGCTCCTTATTCTGTATTTTCGCGTGCGGACCTTTCGCACGGTTCATGCCGCAGATGCGGCGGCGATACCGTGCGGTCCGACCACTGTACGCAGCAGTGTAAAAATGCGGGAAGTAATGCAGTAATCTTTTTCAGTATAGCATATTCTTTCCGCTTTGTCAAATTTCTTTCGCTTTTTGGGCGTTTCTTTCCGACGCTTTTTTGCTCACTTAACCTTCCTTTGCTTTTTTCATATGTTCTGACGTCCGATTTTCGAAGCAAATGCGAAGGCGGTGCTTTAACCGCGTTTGTTTAGCGCTTGTACGGCTGCGGAAAGACTCGCTTTGCCGGGCATGCTCCGGGGGAGATTAAGCTGCGGAGAAAAGCTGCCGGATGTCGGCTGCCGCACCGGAGAGGACACAAAAAGCAGCCGCTGCATTGCTGACAGCAGACTGCTTTTTCATGATTTTCAGAACTGAATCGAAGGCGGGAGCGCCGAGGTGCGAAAGACCGCCGTTTTCTTACTGACGTCCCTTGATGTACTCGTCAATAGACTTTGCGGCAAGCTTTCCTGCACCCATTGCGGAAATAACTGTTGCAGCGCCCGTCACGGCATCACCGCCGGCATAAACGCCCTCTCTTGAGGTTTTTGCAGTTTCTTCCTCAACGATGATTCCGCCGTGACGATTGACCTCCAATCCCTTGGTGGTCGATTTGATCAGCGGATTCGGGGAGGTTCCGATCGCCATAACGACGGTATCAACGTCAATGACAAATTCGCTTCCTTCAATCGGAATGGGGCGCCGGCGTCCCTTTGCATCCGGCTCTCCAAGCTGCATTTTGATGCAGCGCATGCCGGTTACAAAGCCGTTCTTCGGGTCGCGGCGGTCATCCGGGTTCTCATAGCCGAGAATCTCCACCGGGTTATTCAGAAGCAGGAATTCAATTCCTTCCTCCTGTGCGTGCTCGACCTCTTCCTTTCTGGCGGGAAGCTCCTCCATGGAGCGTCTGTAGACGATGTAAACCTTTTCGGCACCGAGACGCAAAGCGGTTCTTGCGGCATCCATGGCAACGTTTCCGCCGCCGACGACTGCCACCTTTCCGCCCTTCATGATCGGGGTGTCGGGGTCGCCGCGGTAAGCCTTCATCAGGTTGGAGCGCGTCAGGAACTCATTTGCGGAATACACGCCCTTGTATGCTTCGCCCGGAATTCCCATAAAGTTCGGGAGTCCGGCACCGGAGCCGATGAAAACAGCCTCAAATCCCATTTCGAACAACTCATCCACAGTCAGCGTTTTACCGATGACCATATTTGTGTCGATTTTGACGCCCATTGCGGCGAGCGTATCGACTTCCTTCTGCACGATTGCCTTCGGCAGACGGAATTCCGGAATGCCGTAAACCAGAACGCCGCCGGCAGTATGGAGCGCTTCGAAAACGGAAACGTCATAGCCGAGCTTTGCAAGATCCCCCGCGCAGGTCAAGCCGGACGGACCGGAGCCGACAATTGCAACGCGGTGACCGTTGGGAGCGGGAACTGCGGGCTTTTCGGTGCTGTGCGCATTGTGCCAGTCCGCAACAAAGCGCTCCAGTCTGCCGATGCCGACAGGCTCGCCCTTGATGCCGCGTACACATTTTGCTTCGCACTGCGTTTCCTGCGGACATACACGACCGCATACGGCAGGCAGGGAAGAGGTGAGCTGAATAATCTGGTAGGCTCCCTCAAAGTCACCTTCTTTAATTTTTGAGATGAATTCCGGGATGTGAATGTTGACAGGACAGCCGGAAACGCAGGGCATGTTTTTGCAGGAGAGGCAGCGCAGCGCTTCATCAATGGCTGTTTCCTCGGAATAACCGATTGCCACCTCATCAAAATTGTGTGCACGAACCTTCGGGTCCTGTGAAGGCATAGGATTCTTTTTGGGACTCATATTATGTGCCGCCATCTTAGTCAGCCTCCTTCCGGAAAAGATTGCAGGTTTCTTCATATGCATGGCGCTCAAAATCACGGTACATGGCGCCTCTTGACATTGCTTCGTCAAAGTCAACGGCATAGCCATCGAAGTCCGGACCGTCAACACAGGCGAATTTCGTGACCTTTGAGCCGTCAGCCTCATGGAGTGTCAGACGGCATCCGCCGCACATGCCGGTTCCATCAATCATGATCGGGTTCATGGAAACAGTGCACGGTACGCCAAAGGGCTTGACGGTTGCAACCACAAATTTCATCATGATCAGAGGACCGATCGTGATAACGCGGTCGAACGTCTCACCGCTGTCCAGCATTTCCTTCAGGGGGACGCAGACGTTTCCGTGACGCCCATAGGAGCCGTCATCCGTCATGACAACCAGCTTGTCCGATGCTTCTCTGAAATCGTCCTCCAGAATCAGAAGATCCTTGGAGCGGAATCCGATCACGGATGTGACCTTGCAGCCGTGCTGGTGCAGTTTCTTTGCGATAGGAAGCGCGATGGCACAGCCAACGCCTCCGCCGACAATACAAACATTTTTCAAATGGTCTGTTTCCGCGGCAATGCCGAGCGGACCGACAAAATCCTGAATGAAGTCACCCTCTTCTTTGTGGTTCAGTTTTTCGGTCGTTGCGCCGACAATCTGAAAAATGATTGTGACAGTCCCTTTTTGCCGGTCGAAATCAGCGATGGTGAGCGGAATTCGTTCACCGTCTGCATCGACCCTCAGAATAATGAATTGTCCCGGTTCAGCCTTCGCTGCGACAAACGGTGCCGAGATTTCCATGCGCGTAACAGTGGGATTCAAACGTTCCTTTTTTACAATCTGATACATGCCTGTACTCCTTTCGAACCGGATATTCGGAGAAATTCCGGTTAAAAATAACAAAATCTTGGCGGTCGGAAAGAGACAGCTCCGCTTTTGCGGCTGTGAACTCAAAATAGGTTTCATACTTTACAAAAGGTGCGGGGGGTCTCCGACCGTACAGAAGGGCATATATACATGTCCCATGCTCCCATTATAGCACAGGGCTTTCTATATTGCAATATAAAAATTGCATATCGATATGACTATATCGATATGGCTGCACTGTCGGAACTGTTTTCGGAAGGCGGTCAGGAAAGCATTGATTTTTCAGATGATTTATGGTATAATCAATGCGGATAACATTTTCCTGAGAGGCATAGTTGGTCTGCCGCATTTTGCGAATTTGCCGGCTTCGCCGCAAATTCATGAAGGCTTGCTTGATTTGAGATATCATGCGCAGAGCTTTTGCGGAAGCGGCAAAATCCAGCCGCTGTGCGCTGTGTCCGCGCTCCCCGCGCGGCTGCGCAATTGACGGTCTCGCAAAAATGCCCACTTTTGCTGCGTCATGGCAGAATTGGCGGAATCAACATTATGCGGCTGCATACCGTTCCTCTCCGGGATTCCTTTGGAAATGACCGATGCTGACGGCGGCGGGTGCCAATCCCGGGCGGGTTTCAAAATGCATCGTTGATTCAGGCTTCTTTCTGTAATTGCATCATGACAGTGTTTGGAAATCATTTATTCGGAGGAAAAGAAATGTCAAAAGGGAAACGGTTCGAAGTGCTTTATACGCAGGGAACATTGACAACCATGGAAATCTGGGTAGATAATGAAACAGGTGTAAATTATCTGTTTCATCAAGACGGACATGCGGGCGGGCTGACTCCGCTTCTGGATAAAGACGGAAAACCGATCATTACACAAAAAATGGATGACTGATGTCCGGAAAATCAAAATTTCTTCCGAATTTCGGGTTATATGATCAAACAACGGACATAACTGACCGGCTTTTCGGCGCCGGAAGGTCATAAATCAAAAAAGAACGGCGTACAGCCGAAAAACAGCTTTTACCGGAAGCTTTTTCAGTCGAATTACATAACAAAGGAGCGATACTGTATGGGAACTGCGGCAAATGCGATCGATTTCAATAAGAAAAAGGGATTCATCTGCGATATGGACGGCGTGATCTATCATGGGAACCGCATCCTGCCGGGCGTGGCTGAATTTATTCAGTGGCTTCATGATGAAAAAAAGGAATATCTTTTCCTCACCAACAACAGCGGATATACACCGCGTGAGCTGAACCAAAAGCTTGGCCGGATGGGGCTGGATGTGCCGGAGGAGCATTTCTATACCAGCGCACTGGCAACGGCTGCTTTCCTGAAGGAGCAGTCGCCGGGATGCTCTGTGTTTGCAATCGGGGAGGCTGGACTTCTGAATGCGCTGTACGATGCAGGCATCACTATGAACGATGTCAATCCGGATTATGTGGTGGTGGGCGAGGGAAGGTCCTACTCCCTGGATACCCTGACCAAAGCCACCAATTTAGTCATGTCAGGTGCAAAGCTGATCGGTGCCAATTCCGATGTTTCCGGACCCATTGAAAGCGGAATTGCCCCCGCCTGCCGTGCGCTGATCTCTCCCATTGAAATGGCGACAGGGAAGCAGGCGTATTTCTGCGGAAAACCGAATCCCTTGATGATGCGTACCGGGCTGCGGATGCTGCAATGCCACTCTGCCGAAGCGGTTATGGTCGGAGACCGGATGGATACAGATGTGATTTCCGGGATGGAGAGCGGTATGACAACCGTTCTGGTGCTCTCCGGCGTTTCCACCCGCGAAACGCTGAATAAGTATGCGTACCGTCCGAGCATCGTTTTAAGCGGCGTCGGAGATATTGCCGCTATGGCAAAAGCGGAGCCTTGATCAGGGTGACAAGCTAAAAGGTGACTGCTCGCAAAGGTCACGCAGCCTGCACCGGGACTTTGAGCGCCCGCACGGCTGGCTTGTCATGTGCCGGTATCGGGAAGCTCCGGCATTGAAAAGCGCCGAGCACCCTCTCCGGCAGTTTTTGGATTCCGCACAAATTCAGACAATCCAGCCGCATCCCTTTTCCGGGATGCGGTTTTTGATTGTGCATGATTTTTCCAACGCGGAGCAATCTCCTGGATTTTGACCTGCGGGAAACAGGATGCACGGACTCCAACGGACCGAGCCGCCCTTGACGGAGCCGGAGACGGCTGCATTTGCGGTGGCGTACTTTCCCGGAGCGCTGCAAACGGGTCCATATGCCGCCATTTGCCCGGCGATATGCTGTGATTCGGAGCTTGAGAAAATGATGAATCCAAGCTGCGGCTGAAGTGCCGCAGTGCAATGTATCCGGACGGAACAGGAAACGCTTCGTTTAAAAATAACAGAAATCGGAATTCCGGACAGCTTCCGCTGGCAGCTACAGTGTTAAGCTTGGCACAAACGCCTCTTTTTCGGATCGGCTTGCCGGATTCTTTCGGAGAATAAACGGTCCGAAAAAACGGTTTTTTCATGAACAGCTCCTTGGTTTTAAGGAAAAGAAAGCTTCCCGAAAGCATTCGCCCGCCATGTCCGATTATGTGAATGCAAGTCTGATTGATATTGCGGCTTGGAGGATACAAAAAGTCTTACATCTTCGGTTGATTGGTCTTGACAAAACGGAAAAGGGGTGGTATGATATAACTGTACCATGTGGAATAGTACGCGTGAAAGGAGACGAAATATGTTCCAGATAGATCCGATGTCCAGACAGCCTGTATATGAGCAAATCATAGAGCAGACGGAAAGACTGATTCTGACAGGACTTCTGAAGGAAGGTGAACAGATTCCGTCTGTGCGAAATTTATCCATCGAACTGTCGATCAACCCCAATACGGTTCAAAAAGCATATTCCGAGCTTGATCTGCGCGGCGTCATTCATTCTGTCCCGGGAAAGGGACGCTTTGTCTGTGACAACGCGATCGAAGTGCTCCATCAGTATAAGCGCGGAAGGCTGAAAGAGCTTTATGTGCTGCTTTCCGAGCTGGCGCTTGCCGGCATAACCCGGGAAGAAATATCCGGCTGCGTGGACAGCGTGTACGGCACAGGCTCATGTTGAGCCGCTCTTCCGCGATACGCCGTCTGCCGGCGATTTTGCGGAATTTCCCGGCTTCATCCGCTTGAAGCGTTTTGCCGCATTGGGACATATCCAATGGGAGCTGTATTTCGGATTCTGAGCATTTTCCTGCGTTTTGCTCCGGTGCGGAAGCACTTGCCATGACGCAGCTTTCGACTGCCGTACAAAAATATCAGGCCTGTTTGAAGAATTGATTGAGCATTGCAAAGATTGAGGATTGGCGCCGAGCCTGCCGTCAGGGCTGGCTATATTCCGCCGTTCCGCCATTTCAAAGCGCTATATCCCATTTGAAAGGCTGCCGGATTCCGTTTCATTTTTTTGCGGCAGCCGTACATGTTCCGGGAGTTTGCGTTTTATCTTGTAAGAAAGGATGCTTTCGTTACGCGAAAGAAGTGACCGCTATGATAAAATCGGATCAACTGTGTAAATATTTCGATGGCTTCTGTGCGCTGAACCATATATCCGCCACCATTGAGGATGGATGTATTTACGGCATGGTCGGATCAAACGGAGCCGGAAAATCTACGTTTTTAAGACTGCTTTCCGGTGTATACAAGCCGGACGGCGGCAGTGTTCTCATCGACGGAATGCCGGTCTGGGAGAATCCCGCTGTCAAATCAAGAATTGCGTATGTTCCGGATGAGCTTTACTTCCTCGGCGGTGCAACCATGTATCGGATGGCGCGGATGTACCGTTCTGTTTACCCGCATTTCGACTGGGGAAGGTTCCGCGAATTGACCGGCACCTTCAAGCTGAACCCGGAAAAGCCGATTGTAACCTTTTCAAAGGGAATGAAACGGCAGGCAGCTACCATTCTTGCAATTTCCACCCGTCCGGACTACATCTTTTTTGATGAAACCTTTGACGGTCTGGATCCGGTCATGCGGAATTATGTCAAGCGCCTGATCTGCCAAGATGTTGTGGAGCGGAACGCCTCCGCCATTATCACCTCGCACTCTCTGCGTGAGCTGGAGGATACCTGTGATCAGCTGTCGCTTCTGCACAAGGGCGGTCTGGTTCTGGAAAGCGATATCCAAAAGCTGAAAACCACGCAGTTCAAGATCCAGATTGCTTTCCGGGAGGAGTATACAAAGGACCTTTTTGCGGGGCTTGATATCCTGTATTTCGTCAAGCACGGCTCCGTTTCCAATATGATTGTCAAGGGCGACAGGGAAGAGACAGTGAGCAGGCTGTCTGCCCTGCATCCGGTGATTCTGGATGTGCTTCCCTTGACGCTGGAAGAAGTATTCACGTATGAGATGGAGGCACTCGGCTATTCCTTTCAATCCGAAGGCTGATTACGAAAGGGAAGAATCCGCTGTTATTTCTGCCGAAGAACACGCTGCGGCAGATCACCTCTGAGACAGAAAGGAAGCCTTCGCTTGCGCAAGGCAACGGTTCTATTTATGAAAAAGAATAAATTTTTTCAGATCGGTTTATATCTGGAGGGGTTAAGGCAACTGAAGCTGACCGGGATCCTGATGCTTGTTATTTTCTCAATTGAAGCAATTCTTTTTCCGATCGGATACGTTGTAAACGAGCTTTCCCGCATCAGATATTATTCATCGGCACTTTCCGGAACGCCGAGTGTGCAGCATGTCATCGGTCTTTCCGTGCATCCGATTCTGATCGCAGCCTTTGTTCTGGCTGCTCCGATTATGACGCTCGGCTTATTCGGCTTTCTGAATAAGCGGAACACCTCCGATTTTTACCACGCGCTTCCGCATACCCGCACCTGTATTTATGTCAGCTTTATGGCTGCAATTTCCACATGGCTTGCCGTTATCATCGGCGGCAGCACTTTGATTTCCGTGACTGCCATTCTGATTTGTCATCGCTTTCTGGCTCTGAATTTTGCTTCTATGCTCATGCTGGCGCTGAACTGTCTGATCGCCTCGCTTCTGGTTTCCTGCGTAATCGTGACGGCAATGTCCATCACGGGCACGCGCTTCAACAATCTGATTCTGAGCGGACTTTTGCTCTTTCTGCCGCGGCTTCTGATCGCTCTCATCTGCTATGTCCTGACAGAGGCGCTTCCGATTCTTGTGACAAACCGGATTTTTCCGCTGTTCGGTTCCGATTACAATATTGTGACCGGGTGTGTGTACGGCACGTTTGATCTTTTGTTCGGCAGTTACTTTGACGTTTCTCCATCGGTGATTCTCACAAGCGGGAAGGCTGCGCTGTATACCTTCTGTCTTGCCGCGGTTTATTTTGCGGCGGGCTGTATTCTGTTCCGGAAGCGTCCGTCGGAATCCGCCTCGGCTGCGGCACCGAACCGGAAGCTTCAGGCACTGTACCGGATCACCGTAACGATGGCATACTGCTCTCTTGTTACCTGCATTCTGTTCAATAATCTGATATCCGGGCATCGGATGCATTCCACGGAATTCTTCCAGTATACGGTGCTTTATATCATTGCGATCCTGATCTACTTTATCTATGAACTGATTACCACAAAAAAGTGGAAGAATCTTCTCCGCGCCGTCCCCGCGCTCGGGATTGTCGTGCTGCTCAACGGTGCTTTGATCGGAGGGCTGTTCGGTGCTCATTCTGCCGCGCTGAACTATACGCCCTCCGAGGAGCAGATTCAAAGCATCAGCATTCTGCCGGACGTCACAAAACTCTCATCTTCCTCTGTATACACCTTCCAAGGCTATCTGGAGCAGAAAATCGGGGCACTCCGGATTACGGATCATGATACCATTCTCATGATTTCCCGGTCCTTGCAGAACAACGTGAAAAATCTGAAGAACAAAAAAGCGCCATATGCCGATATTGAAGAGCAGATCAAGTCCTATTACGAAAAACAGGCTGATTCTTACAATAATTATGGGGATTTCGTGGAGACTATCACCTGCAGCATCCGGACGGCAGGCGGAACCCGTTACCGCCGCATATATATTTCTTCCGTTGATATGCAGATGATTGTCAGAATGCTGCGGGACAATGACGAGGTCCGACAGCTTTATATGAATCTGCCGGAGTGCAGCGAACAGGATATTATGATTTATCAGGAAGGCACGAAGCTGACGCAGAAGCAGCTGAAGGAGGTCTATGATATCATGCGGTATGAGGTCGCCGTTTCCGATTTTACCGCGTGGTACAACCGGCTTCACGGCTTGTCTGTTCCGACATATGGTTCCGGAGACGAAGAATCGGCGGAACGGACCTACAATCCCGACGGACCGCTCTGCACCTTTGCGGTTTCGACCGTTCAGGAGATGAAAAGCATTCGGGTGCGCATTCCGCTCTATGAGGATATCTGCCCGCAGGCAGCTGCCAAATACAGGAGTTATGTCGCGGCGGAAGAGCAGGCTGAGGTCGATCGGGCATTTGAGATACTGGAAGCCATGCAGCGGAATGAAATCACAGGGCAGTACTATTTGGTTTTTGATCTTTACGACAATTATAACGCACGGGAGGCGCATATCCGTCTGCCGTACAATACCGGCGACGCGGCCGACGATCGGGATGATGTTGCAGACAGCCTTTCGTTCCTTCTGAATATCCTCGGAAAGGAACCTGCAATCAATGCGGACATGTATTACGCGTATATTTTAATTCAGTCTGAGGACTATGCTTCGTTGTCCGATGAGCCGGTCAGTATCTCTGTCCGCGTCACATTTCCGGGCGGGTTCCCGAAGGATATTCCGGAGTGTATCCTGAAGTTTGGGGAATTTTATCCGGACATCATAGATAAAACGGAAGCGCAGGGCTGAAAAGCTTGCCTGAGATATGATTGCAGCAGGATCATTTCATTTTTTAAGGAGTATCAAACGTTATGTACGCCAATTATCACACACACACCTTTCGTTGTCACCATGCCGTCGGAACAGAGCGCGAATATATCGAAACGGCGATTGCACATGGCATCCGGATCCTCGGATTTTCGGATCATTCTCCCTATGTTTTTGAAGGCGGGGAATATTCCGGCTTCCGTGTGACGCACGAGGATACCCCGGACTATTTTGAAACACTTCTTCGTCTGCGGGAGGAATACAGGAACGATATCCGGATCCTGATCGGGTTTGAAGCGGAATATTATCCGAAGCTTTTCCGGAAAACGCTTGCTTTTCTGCATGACTATCCGTTGGATTATCTGATTATGGGGCAGCATTTTACCAAAAATGAATTTGATGAGGGTGCATGGTGGTGTCCGAATCCCACCGATAACCCCGATATTCTGAAATGCTTTGTGGATCAGACCTGTGAGGGGCTTCGGACCGGCTGCTTTTCCTATATGGCACACCCGGATGTGTTGAATTTTACCGGTGACGATGCGGTATATGAGAAAGAAATGCGTCGGCTCTGTGCCTGCGCAAAGGAATGCGATATTCCCCTGGAAATTAATTTTCTGGGTCTGAGGGAACGCCGGCATTATCCGAGCAGACGTTTTCTTAAGATCGTGGGCGAAATGCAGAATCCGGTTATTTACGGCTGCGATGCCCATTCTCCGGATGCCGTATGGAAGCCGGAAACGGAACGGGAGGCGGATGCACTGCGGCAGGAATTCGGTCTGACACTCGTTCCGGAAATGAAGCTTCGCAATCCGTTTTCCTGTCTGTAAGCTGCTTGACACAGCCCGAACGGACTTCATTGTTTATGATGCGGAACCGCCAAGCCGCAGCGCTTAATTTGACCGAGGTTTGGCGAGAGTCCGGGCGCGGTTTTTCGGATTTTCTGAAAACACAGATAACGAATACGGCATTGCTAAAGGTGAAAAACGGAATTCAGGAATTTACGGGTGCATATGCGGAAATGCCGTAACCATTTTTGTCCCCGTAAGCCGTGAAAAGCTGTTTTCCCGGGTGTCTCTCCGCTCGGTCGGGAAAATCACTTATTTGAGCGTTTTGCGATATGAGGGACAGTCGCCATGCGGCAGCCGATGCGCCCGGTTCTCTTTTCGTTATTGTTCGTTGCTCGGGTCTTTGCTTAATGTATGAGGATACTTTTTTCAAATGAAACACTATAATAAATTTTTGAATATTCTGATCGGCGTGACGGGTACGTTTGTTTTGTTCGCATATCTCTCCTTCGCACTCCAGTTCGGATTCAGAACGGGGAATCTGAAGGCAATTATTCTGTCTCTGACTGTGATTCTGATGGTGCTTGTCCCTATTTTGTTCAGAAAAATATGGAAAAAGCTTCTGAAGCGGAGTTATTATGCAATAAAAAACGTTTTCGCATACGGAATGACGTTTTATGTTGTCACATTTCTGATATTATGCGGCTATATCGGAGTCAAAGCCAACACGGAACTGACGCCGCAGAATATGCCTCAGGGCAGCGCAGTGCTTGTATTCGGATGTAAAGTCAACGGCACGGTTCCTTCCAGAACGCTGCGTCTGCGGCTGGATACGGCGCTGAAACTGCTTGAGGAAGATTCTTCCTCCGTTTGCCTTGTGAGCGGAGGGCAGGGACTTGACGAGGATATTGCGGAAGCTGTTGCAATGCAGCAGTATCTTGTCGAAAAAGGCATTGATGCCGAACGCATCTACATAGACGCCGAGGCGATGGATACGATTGAAAATTTCGGAGGGTTCCGCGCGATTCTGTCGGAAAACGGTTTGAATGAACGTCCGCTGATTGCAGTTTCCTCCGACTTCCATATTGCGCGTATTCAGCTGCTTGCCAGACGGAACGGTTTGACCGTGCTCAGCTGCTCGGCGCCTTCGTCCGATATGTGGCAGCTGTGGACAAGCTTGGTGCGCGAATATATGTCGTATGTCAAGCTTTTTCTCGGTGTGTAATTTTTGCTCCGATTCTTTTGGATTCGGTTTATGTTTACAAGGTATGAAAAAACGCGTACACGTTGTGGTACGCGTTTTTCGGATATTCGGATAAATGTAGAACAATTTTACATAATAATACTTCATAATACTTCGCTTTATTGGGAATTTGCTTCTATATAACGTTGAAGCGTCTTAAGCACGTTCTCACCGTAAACAGGATTGTTGTTAGCAAGATCAAGAACAAGATCGGCAACGTTACCACCATGTTCACGCAACAACATGATTGCTTCACTCAATTGTACTAAATTTCTATTTGGTATAATTGGCACACAAAAACAAGTATAATAAACACGTGTGTTCTTACGTTGTTCCCCCGGCAGCTTTTTACCTTCGGAGCTTGATTTTTCCGGTCTTATTGATTTTTATCGGCGATACAGCCGCCGTCTGGAACGATCAGGTAATCTTTTTGCTTCAAATATAATATCAAATTCCCGCCGTGTAATATCAGACTCCCGTTCTGTCTCTGGCTTCCATACGGCACTTGGAGAATTTTGATTTTTTTTGGTGATTGCTGATTTTTGTTTCTGCCATTTATCTACTCATCTACAGTTTTTTATCCACAGGCAGCCCGTGGCAAGTTGTAGGCAAACTAATGTTTACGATTTGCAGCAATTCAAAATTGTTCGCGAATTACAATACTTGAGTTCCAAAGTAAAAAACCGAATTATCATAATTATCATACGATTGCTTCGCGTCTCAATAAAGTTATCCTGTATATACAGCACTGCGAAACGTAGTTGAACTCCATTTGGATGTGAGGTGTTCCCGATTTTGGCTTTAGATCCTGTCGCTCATTTTAGCGGATTGCCGATGGACAGCGTCCCGCAGCTCCTTATTATGACAGCTTTGATACTGACGCTCCTCATGAGATTGAGATTGTATGACTGTCGTGGCGGCTGTCCTTCGTATCACAAAGAGCCCAAAAGAATTGTCTGTATAAGTGATACGGTCCCGGTTCTTTGTTTGTCATATGATAACATAAAGCCTCATTCCGTATGCGAAAACGTTTTTTTATGACGATTTCTCTTTGCATGGGATTTCTTCCATATTTTGCAGTGTGTAATTTTCTGTGTCTATTATTCTAAATAGAAATTTATTTTTCCGCTCTGTGCATATGCTTCCGTTTTCGAAAATAATGATAGAACGATACAATGCCTTTTTGTTATACAGGAGATATCGTATGCTGTCATTTTTGAACCAGTATTTCTTCGGACCTGTTTTGCCGGTTATTCTGATCATATGCGGAGGATATTTTATCATTCGCCTTGGATTTTTTCCGATTTTGCATTTTCGTACGGTTTTGGCTGCCTTATTTCGAAAGCAGGAGGATCCGAATGCACTTCCTCCTTGGAAATCTATGCTGATGGCGCTTGCCGGAACACTTGGTGTCGGAAATATTACCGGGGTTGCTGCTGCAATTACCGCAGGCGGACCTGGAGCTGTTTTCTGGATGTGGGTGAGTGCGGTTTTCGCAATGTTTGTAAAATATGCAGAAATCCTTTTGGCGGTAAAGTACCAATATAAAAAAGACGGAGCCGCATATGGCGGCACACCGTATTATATTCGGGACGGACTGAAGCTCCCCCTGCTTGCTGCCGGCTTTTCGTTCTTTTTGCTTGCTGCCAATTTTTCCGTTGGAAATACGGTGCAGACCTTTGCTGCGGCGGAAGCGCTTGATACCATTTTTCACACGCCGAGGTGGATTACGGGACTTGTGATGTCGGTGGGCGTGCTGTATGTGACATTGGGCGGAGGAAAAAGGATTGTCCGGCTTACATCCGTTTTGGTTCCGCTGCTGAGCGGAGGTTATTTTATTGTTTCGGTCTGGATTATTTTATCCCGCTGCTCTTCCCTCCCCGGCGTCTTTTCAAAAATCATGGCGGACGCCTTCCGACCGGAGGCTGGGATCGGAGGAATTCTCGGCTATCTGACCATGCGCGGACTCCGTTTCGGTACCGCGCGAGGGATTTTGTCCAATGAGGCGGGCTGCGGAACCGCCCCCTTTGCATATGCATCCGCAGAAGCAAAAAGCCCTGTGGAACAGGGCTTTTTCGGCATTGTCGAGGTATTTGTCGATACAATTGTATTGTGTACGATGACTGCAGTTGTCATCCTGCTGGAGCCGGATCTGATCGGGCAGGCTGACGGAACGGCGCTTGCACTTCTGGCGTATGAAAAAGGCATCGGGCATGGAGCCGGAATCTTTTTATCCGTATCCATTGTACTGTTTGCATTTGCTTCCGTGGTTGCCTGGGCGTATTACGGAACCGAAGCGCTGCGGTTTTTAAACAGACAAAAACCTTCGGCGCGGGGGGTGCACATTTATTTGTGGTTATACGGACTTTCGGGTTTTGCCGGCGCTGTCCTTGCCCCGCAAATCATTTGGGATATCTCGGATTTTTCCATATCGGTCATGACAATCGTCAATGTGATATGCATTCTTCTTATGTCGAATACCGTCATTGCCGAGACGCGGCGTTATTTTATGCAAGCGCCGGGTGCAAAACAGGTGTTCCGAGCGTTTCGGCTGATTCGGAAGCAAGCTCCTCCGGTAAAGCAGTCGCAAGACACGATGCATCGCGTACCCACTGAGGCTGTACGGGTTGATTTCCGACATGAGAAGCAATGTCAAGAATATCCGAAACAACCGCGCTTGCGGTAGGCAGCTTTCCGGCGCCCTTGCCGTAAAACATCAGATCGCCGGAAACATTGCCCCGCACAAGAACGCCGTTGAACACATCATCGATATGCGCCAGGGGATTGTCGCGTCTGACGGCATAGGGGGAAACGGAAAGGTACAGCTTTCCGTCAGGGCATTTGACCGCGCGTCCAATCAGCTTGATTGCGGCATTTTTCTCCGCAGCCTTGGCAACATCTTCATTTGTGATCCGCGTGATTCCCTCACAGGCAACCGACTCATACGGAACCAGCGTTCCGAAAGCGACAGCTGCCAGAATACAGATTTTTCTGCATGCGTCCGCGCCCTCAATATCGGCGGAAGGATCGGCTTCCGCATATCCGAGCTTCTGCGCACGGGAAAGCGCCTCTTCGAAAGAAACGCCCTCTTTTTCCATAGAGGTCAGAATATAGTTTGTTGTTCCGTTCAGGATTCCCGCGATTTCCGTAATTTCATTTCCGTTCATGCAGGTCTGCATCGGACGGATAATCGGAATACCGCCGCCGACTGATGCTTCAAACAGATACCGAACCTTCTTTTCTGCCGCGAGTGCAAGAAGCTCCGGTCCGTAAGCAGCAACAACCGCCTTGTTTGAGGTGACCACGTTCTTCCCTGCCTCAAGCGCAGCCTTTGTAAAGTCGTATGCCGGGTGGACTCCTCCCATCATTTCACATACGATCGCTATCTCCGGGTCCTGCGCAATGATGGCAAAATCATGTACCACGCGGTTTCCGAGTGGATGCTCCGGAAATTCCCGCAGATCCAGAATATATTTGATTTCAATTTCAAGTCCGGTCTGACGGTGTATCAAGGCGCTGTTTTTTTCAAGAACCTCATATACGCCGCTTCCCACTGTTCCAAACCCCAATAATGCAATTTTAACCATAATACTCCTTACTCCAATCTGCATCAAATTCTTTTTGTACCGAAGCGTTTCCGGCAGCTTTGCCTCACTGCATGCGTATTCTTCGCCTCCTCATTGGAAAGGAAGCGGTCTGATTCCGGAAGAAGAGCACTTTTTTCCTTGTTACCATTCGCTTGACCATAAAGTGCAGCGATTTTTCCGGGTGCAAGACAAATCATGCGCGGCAACATTTTTTATATTATAGCACGATATTCCGTAAAGTTCTACCGGAAATATGTAAAAAATATGATTTTTTGCAAGTTGGCTGTCCTTTGCCTGCACCGATTGCGCCGGGTGCGGTCTGTCCCTGCCGGGATGTGCCCGGACGGGGATTGGACGGGAGGCACATGCAGCAGGGACTGATGCGGATAACAGCCGCCTCGGTCTCTGTTTGGTTTGAAACAAAAAACAAAAGCGAGGATTGTTTATCGGCAGACAGAAGGGTGACTCTTCCCGGTTCGTATGATACTGTAGAATACCGTGCGTTTGAAAAAATTCCCGAAGCAGCAGGTTCCATTCACAACGGAAAGCCCCCGAAAATTTCTTCCCGGGGGCATCTTTGCATTACTACAGAAATCGATGGAGCTTGCCGATATAAATCCGGCGTGCAGAAAAATGTTTAAACCGCAAACCGACCGGGGCAGCAAACAGAATGCTTATTCACACTTGCCGGTGCTGTCTTCGGGAGGGGTGGGTTCGGATTGCCTTTGCTCCGTTTCGGAAACGGTGTCCGAAGCGGTATGTATTTTAGACTCCGGTGCGGAACCCGGAGCATCCGCCGGCACTGTTTGGTCATGCCCGTCTGCGGGTTTCTGCCATGTTTGCTCCCCAAAGCTTTGAATCGATGGGAAAACAGTCTGGCTGCGCCTTCTTTTCCGGCTTCGAACACAGCTTCCGACGATCAGTATGATGAAAAGCAGAATCGCTGCGGAAAGGATACAGATCGCAATAATGATACTGCGGGTGGGAAGCTTGGAAACGGCGGCGATCTCCAGGGTGTTTCCGGTTGCGCGGAATACCAGATAGCTTCCGTATACGGAAGTATCCGCCTTTTTCCAGATTCCGTCCTCTTTCAGGTAAATATCGGTTTTTTCCGGCTTTCCGTCCTTCGGCAGATACCGGATCAGATGTGTCTCGCTGCCATCGTCCGGGACGGTCAGAAGCCACTGCTCCGTCACTTCATAGCTGATCGGCTTGAAGGGAGCCGAGAAGAAGCTCTTTAAAATCTCACGCCAACCGGATGCTACCTCGCAGACCTCGGAATCGATGGGCTGAGCCTCTGCTGTAATGACATTCTGATCAATGAAGCGTCCTTCCGCAAGGAAAACGGCGCGCTTCTGATCACGCTTCTGCTCACTGGTCAGGGAGGTCACAAAAGGAACATAGATGACCGAGACTGTAGTGTCAAAGGTCAGATTTTCCAGTGCTGTCGTGCTCCAATATGCATAGCAGCCCTCTTTTTCCGGAATACCGGGGTATGCCTTTTCGTCAAAGGATTCGCCGTAGGTGAAGCTTCTTTCGGACAGCACGGTATCATCCGCCGTAAACCGGAGCTTCAGGGAGAGGAAGGCTTCCGGAATTCCGTCGGTTTTCCGGAGATCTTCAAACGTGATATGCTCAGCCTGCCCCGCGCTGCTGAAGCGGTCCAAGCCCTCCAGAGCATCGGAGAGGAAGAGATTCGCCGAAAATTCGCCCTCGGTGCTTCCCGAGATTGCACCGCCGAACTGTGTAAAACGGTCAATTTTAACAAAGGAATAGCAGTTCTGAACCTTTTTGGAGCTTCCGGATATGCCGCCGACGTACTTTAAACCGGAAAGCGTACATTTGCTGAAGCAATTTTTGATTGCGGAGGTGGCTTCTCCGGCAATTCCGCCGACATAGCTTCCGTCCGTGCTGACCGTATCTCCGTAATTTTCGCAGGAAAGAATCGCGCCGAGCTGCATTTTTCCGGTAATACCGCCTGCACAGTTTTTCTTGGAAATGATGTGTCCCTCGTTGATGCAGTTTTTGACAACCGCCCGCGTCTGGAACCGGAAGTGCAGCTTGACAGAGCCTGTGCGGTTCAGGTCATCCTCGGGGTCAAAGTCATATTCTATTGCCATAGCGCCGACAACGCCGCCGGTATTGACATCGCCGTTTACGGTGCCGGTGTTTTTGCAGCCTTCGATTTTTCCGAGTGTTTCATCCTCCGGCACGGATTCCGAGATATCTTCATAGATATCATCCAGTGAAAGCTCCCTGCCGTCCTTTACAATCTGAAGGGCAAGATTCATTGCGTTGTGTATGCTTTCCGTCAGTTCCTTCAGATCCTGAATCAATACGGCAGAGGCGGATTCGGTGTCGGTATTCAGCGCCTCCGCAGCTGAAACGATATCTCCGATATTCTGGTAGAGATTGGCTCCGGCATCCGTCATGCTTCCGCTGATTCCGGAGAAATGAATGGGATTTTCAGAGGTGATTCGCCCAAGCAGTGCGGAAAGCTCAGAGAACATATCTGAAATTTTGCCGGATGCATCAGATGCAGATTCCATTGCATCACGGAAGCTGCATAGTGCATCGGATGCCGTGCCGGAGGCTTCCTGAAGCGTACCGGACGCCTCTGAAAAATGCTTCAGTGCCGTGCGGAAGCCGTCGGTAGACCGTATCACTCCGCTGATTCCGCTGCGCAGCTTATCCAGCCCGTCCTTGGCTGCCGTTCCGTCGATGTTGACGTTCTCTTTTATATCGGAAATTGCCTGATGCACCGATTGCAGTGCATGCGTCAGGGTGTCGGAAGCGGTTATAAGCTCACCTGCGGCTGTCTGAAGCTCCTTTGCCCAAGGACCGGCGCCTTGCAGGATTTCGGAAAGTGTCCTCACTTCCCTGCCTGCATCAGCCGCGGCGTCCGCTCCTTCCGCGACCGCCTGATTCAGCTGCGTCAGGGCATCCCGGACAGCATCCGGGTCCTTGGCTTTGACGGCATCCTTCCACGCTTTGACGCAAAGAGAAAGGTGAGATGAGACTGTTTTTAAATCTGCACAGACTGCGCGGAGCGAATCTGCGGACATGGCAAGATCGCGTACACCTTCCAGCGTGAGAGAAAATCCGCCCGAAAGCGCCTCTGCATCGATTTCGGTGTTTTCCGTGATATCTCCGATGCCTTCATTGATCTGTCCGAGCGCATCCGAAGCTTTGCCGAACGCTTCCAGAAGCGCCTTGACATCTTCCTCGCATTCGTCTCCCCATGCGCGGGCATCCTTGAGTGCTCCGATTACCTTTTCGGCGGCGGCGCAGGCATCCCTGCACACCGGCAGCAGCAGCCCCAGCTCCTTTCGGATATCCTCCGCGGCTTTTACGATTTCGGAAATATCATTCACGGTGATTGCCTGCTTGAGCTTGCGAAGACCGGAAATTAATTCGGAAACTGCGTCAACCATATCTGCGTTTGCCTGAGCAAGCTGTCTGGTACCCTCCAGAACGGTTTCGATCCCGTGAATGACATCGGATGCACCCCGCAGGGCTGCGTCCCAGTCAACGCCCAGTGTCTCGGAAAATTTCAGAAGTGCTTCCGCCGTGGTGCGGCAGCCCCCGGCAAATCCGGAAAGACCGTCACCGAAAGAACGGAAGGCTTCGACAAGGCTTTTCCAATTTTTCAGAAGTCCGCCCAATCCCTCTGTTTCGCGCAGAATGGTGCTGATGGTATCCGCAGCGGCTTTCATTTCCTCATACGCCTGTGCGATTTGCAGAATTCCGGCGCGGCACTGTGCGACAGCCGCTTTTGCAGCGTCCGGATCCTTACATACAAGCGCCTGCTTCAGCTGCTCCAGACCGGCAAGAACCATTTCATATCCGGTATTTATTTTCTTTAGGGCAGAAAGAATTTCCTCCGATGCCGAAAGCAGCCGATCCACTGCTTCGGAAAGCTGCTTCAGCGCTTCCTCTGCAAGCTCCTCATTGATGACGATCTGATCGCGGATGCGGTCTTCCGCATCTTTGATGTTTGAAAGATGCTTTGTCATTTCTCCGAGCGTGCGGATAAAATCTGCCATGCCGTCAAGCAGCGGGTCTACCCATTCTGCATCCCTCCACTTTTCTTCAAGCCTTGAGGCGGCATCGCTCATTGCGCGGCATGCGTCCGTAAGCGCCGAGATTCCGTGCTCAATCTTGGAAAAGCCGTTTTTTACAGCTTCCGGATCATTGACGGTTACGGCATTCCGCATCGCCGTCACTCCGTCCGTGATTTCCAGAAGGGCGTCCTTCACCGAGGCAAGCGAACGGTCAACCGCATCTGCCAGTGCGCAGACGGCATCCAAGGCGGCAGTAAATTCATCCGCGCCCTCTTTCAGCTTATCCCAGTCAACGCTTACATTGTCTTCCAGCTTTTTCAAAGCATCGGAGCACTTTTTGACGGCAGATGCCGTGTCTGCAAGATCATCCCCCAGACGCCCGATGCTTTGCAGCGCAGGATCGAACCACGTACAGTCCTCAAACAGATCGGATATTTTCTTTGCGGCAGCCGAAATCTGCGTCATGGCAAGCGCTGCCGCGTCCATGCCGTTTGAAATCTGTTCAAGAGAAGCCTTGAAAGCGTCCCGATCCTGAATACGGAATGCATTTCTCAGCACCTCGCAGCCGTCCTGTATCAGCAGTACGTTCTTATGAAGCTCCTCCGATGCAGCGTAAGCCTCATCCAGTCCTTTTCGCACAGAACCGAGTGCATCGGCACTGAGTCTGGCAGCCGAAGCAAGCTGCCCCATGCCGTCGGCGCCCTGCTGCATTGCCTGCTCCAGAACATCGCTGATTTCACGCAGGCGGTCGGATATTCCCGCAAATCCTTCGAGCATTTCCGCCGTCATGCTGCTCAGCCGGTTTGCCTCATCGATATTGGAGTTTGCCCACTCCGTGGTCAGATTACTCAGCTCTTTGGTGCTGTTCTTAGCCTCATTCAGGCTTGCAAGCAGCATTCTGAGGCGAACGGAAACCGCCGAGGAGGAATTCCCTGCATCCTCCAGTGCCTTTTCGGTCTGTGCATAGATCCGGTCAAGCTCCTCTGCAAGCCGGTCAACCGTGCTTTGCGGAAAGCGGAGCGTCACATTCGGCTCCTGCTGTCCGGCAATGCCGCCGACCTCTTTCCTGCCGTATATTTCTCCGTCATTTGTACAGCCGGAGATATATCCGCAGGTTCTTCCCACAATGCCGCCCGTATTGTAGCCGATATGCGGATAACCGATTTTTCCGCTGTTGTGATTGTTGATCAGAATACCGCTGGAATATCCCGCGATTCCTCCGGTATCAACCGAGGATATGCTCAGATTTTCAGAAAGCTTGAGGCTTGTAATATCAAAGGAAATATCCTGAAGCCTCAGGGTTTTTTCAACGTCCGTAATATTGACGCCGCTCTCATTCCGGCATCCCGTCACAGAGCCTGCATTTTCTCCGACGATGCCGCCGGTCATGCTGCTTCCTGTCAGAACCCCCCTGACCGTACAGTCCGCAATCAGTCCGGTAGAGGTATTATATCCGGCAATTCCGCCGATCTTCTCTTCTCCCGATATGATCCCGCTGAAGCTGCACGATGAGACGGTTCCGTGATTGATTCCGGCAATGCCGCCGAGCTTTTCCCGGCTGCCGGACGGCGTGACGCGACCTGTAACCGCAAGATTTGAAACGGAGCCTCCCTCTTGTATCACGCAGAACAGTCCTGCGGGGGAGAGCGCCTCTGTCAGCTCCAGACCGCTTACGGAATGTCCCTGTCCGTCAAGCGTGCCGCCGAACGACGGAATGCCGGAAAACCGGATGCCGGACAGATCAATATCCTTTGTAATAACAAATTTTTTGCCCTGTGACCAGGTATCAAGCCGGCAGTGCTCGGCGAATTCTTCAAATTCCTTTGCCGATCCGATATAAACGGTTCCCGGCTCATCTGCGGCAAACACCGGCGCAGCTATGCCGAGGAGAAGAATACCTGTCAGAACAAGGGCTGCCGCACGCCCCCAAAAAACGGCTCTTTTACCGGCTTTCTTCTGGTTGTTCCGGATTTTCATGTCCGCTTTCCTCCTGTTCCAAAACATTGCCGGAAATGACATTCAGATTGACATCCCCGTTTACGGTTGCATGAACGGTTCCGTTCACGGTTCCCCTGATCTCGCCGCGCACAAGACCGTCCACCCGCACATTTCCGGATGCTGCGCGGTGCCGGATTGCTTTCGGTACGGTAAAGGCGGTTTTATCAATGATCCTGTCTCCGAGAAGCAGAATCTGCGGGAGAACAAACATGACAATAAAGATTGATATCAGGGTGCCGCGTCCGAGCGCGTCTCCGATTCCCGCAATGCACGCCTCGGAGGTCATGTTGCCGATCAGGATTCCCGCCACCGCCAGCATGGTGCCGGAGGTGATAATCGTCGGGAAGGATAGGTTCATGGTTTCGATAATTGCCTGCTTGCGCGGCATGGTGTTTTTCAGCTCCATATACCGGCTTGATATGACAATGGCGTAATCGATGTTGGCTCCCATCTGAATGGAGCTGACAATCAGATAGCTCATGAAAAATACATCGCTTCCCATCAGGGTCGGGACAGAGAAATTGAACCAGATGCTTCCCTGGATGACCAGAATCAGAAGGATCGGCATGCCGACCGATTTGAAGGTGAACAGAAGCACTACCAGAACGATCAGAATCGAAACGACCGAAACAACGGTGTTGTCTTTTTCAAACGATTTGCAGAAATCGTACTGGCTGGTTGACTGTCCGACTACGTATACATCGTTTTCGGGATACAGGGCGCCTGCCGTGTCATAGATGGTGTCGATAAAGTCAAAGGTCTGCTGACCGCTCACCGGGAGGTCAAGATAGACCAGCATACGGCTGTAGGAATCGCTTTGCAGCTGCTTTTTTGCACGGACCATCTGACTGTAAGCATCGTCAAGCTGCTTCTGAAGCTCCGGCTCCAGCGTCACATATCCGTTTTCCACTTCATCGTATACAAACATGAAAATATCGATCAGCGGAATGCTGTAATCCGAGATGCCGCTGACGATTTTTCCGTAATTTTCATCACTGACCGCATAGGCGGAGTAAACAAGTACGGCAACCTCATAATCCATATCCAGAAGCTCTGCAAACTGCCGCGGAGTGAGGCGGTCCGCGAGCGTGTAACCGCTCATGGCTTCGATATTGGACAAGCCGAGCGTGGACTGCACCTCATCGCGCTCTTCCAGCTTTTTCAGAAGCTCACGCTCCTGCTCATAGCTGCCCGATGGAACCATCAGAGCCACCATGTTGGAGTCGGAGAAATTCTCTTTGATCATTTGCGATGCAACCTGCGTATCATTCAGCTTTGGAGTGGTCAGGGTGTCATAGCCGTAAACATAGGGGCATTTTGCGGAAACAAGCGCAGCACCGACCACAAGCAGGACAAATACCGGCGGGACGATAAACCGCGTGACATATGCGTATTTTCCGACCAGGGGGATTTTTGGGATAAAGCTTTTGTGTCTGGTTTTATCCATGAGATTTCCGAATAAAACCAAAAGTCCCGGCATCAGAATAAAGACAGACAGAAGGCTGAGCAGAATTGCCTTGATCAGACAGATCGCCATATCGGGACCGATGCGGAACTGCATGAACAGCATGGCGAACAGCCCACCGACCGTGGTAAGGCTGCTGGCGAAGATCTCCGGAATTGCCTTGCTCAGCGCAATGATCACCGCTTCGCGGACCGGCAGCTTCAGGTGCTCTTCTTTGTACCGGTTGCAGAAAATGATTGCATAGTCAATGGAGAGCGCAAGCTGAAGCACAACGGTGACAGAATTGGAGACAAAGGAAATCGTGCCGAATATGTAGTTGGTCCCCATGGTCAGAATTGCCGATACAATAAAGGTGATCAGCAGAACCGGAACCTCTGCATAGGTTTCCGAGGTCAGGATCAGTACCGTAACCACAACAACGGCGACAATAATAATGATAACGTTCATTTCTGCCGCAATGATCTCGGAGGTCTGATCTCCGATGCCGGTCGAAATGTACAGATCATAGTCGGACAGCTCGGTCTTCAGGAAATTCAGCGCATTCTGGCACTCCTCTGTATCCTCCCCGTCCAGAAAGGTTACGTCAAACAGAGCGGATGCGTTTTTATAGTGCTTTTCCGTATGGTCAAAGTCTACGGAAAAAACGCCGTCAAAGCTCAGAATCCGTTCGCGCAGTGCATCGGCTTCATCTGCCGACAGGTTGGCGATCATGACCTTTGCGGTTCCGTATGTCGTGAAGTCGCGGTCCATCACGGAAAGTCCCAAATTTGTTTTGGAAGATGCGGGCAGATAGGCGTCCAGAGAATTTTCAACCTTGACCCAGTTTCTTGAAAATGCACTGAACACAACCAGAACTGCAAACACCAGAAAAAACAAATTGCGCTTATCGACGATAAACGCGGCAACCTTTTCCATTCCGCTGCTGCCGGTTCCCGCAGTGGTCGGTTTATCCATCTCGTTCCCTCCGCTAAACAATGCTTTTCCGATACGGAATATGGCTCCGTACCGAATGGCTTTGCATGAAATATGATGAAATTATTATAGCATCAAAGCTTTTTGAATGCAAGAGCCAATCATCGACACTATCGGCGTTTTGTACGAATATCAGAAAAAAATATGTGCAAAAAGAAAAATGCTGCGGCATTTTCCGAGGAAATGCGGACCGTATTTCCCGGAAAATAGGAGCGTAGAAAACACGTTTTGCGTTTTTACGCTACGCCGGCGTTGGTCTCGGCGGTCAGGCGCTGCGGTTTTGCCGCGGAATCATCCGAAAACCAAAGACTCTGGGGCAAAAACACCAAGATTGCATCAAAAATGCAGGAATCCAGTCCGGCGTTTTCGAGGAGCTGTTAATTTCTTTCCGAAAGAGAACCTCATGGCGGGCTTTCTGTGTTCGGTAAAAAAGCCCCGCAGGCTTCGTACTCTTGCCGCCAATGCGGGCCGACTGTGCCGGAATCGAATTCCCCCTTGGACAGTGTGACTGTGCGGGAATAACCGAATGTACAAGAAAAATCTGTTCCTTTTCTGCCCGCGCTCCGGCTGGAGAATCCGCCTTACTTGACAGCGTTTTTACTCTGTGCTATAATCAATCCGGCTTATGCTATCGTATCTTTTTGCAGCTCTTTGACCGGAGGCGTTTTCGGCAGTCTTTTGCCTGATGCACCGAGAAACAGGAAACGAAAGCGGGTCAGGAATCGCAGAGCGATACTGTAATAAAAATAATCCGGGAAAGGAAGCTTTTCTTCCGCAAAAGCAACGGTTACGGACAATGAATCATATTATTCAGGGAGAACGATGCGGCAAAACAGAACGCGCGGGAATGCTTTTGATCGCGGGTCTTCTTCTTGCCGCCATGTTTTTCCTTTCGGTCGGCGCACTGGTGCAGACAACAGATATGAATATGAACAATGAAATGCTTGAATGCGCGGAGCTCAGATGGGACACGTGGGCTTTCAATCTTTTGATTCTCGCACTGTTTTTGACCGGCTGCACGGCTCTGAACCGGAAACTGTCTGCCTTGGATGAACACAAGGCGCAGAATGCGCGTCTTCCCGCGCTGTGCCTGTTTCTCTGGATTTTGCTGATCGGCGTGCTCTGGATTCTGATGTCGCAGTCCGCACCTACGCATGATTCGCTTGTTGTCACGCGCGCCGGTGCGGCGATGGCGAACGGAGATTCTCATTATATTGCGGAATCCTATTACTTCAGATATTTTCCGTTTCAGCTCGGCTATGTGCTGTGGACGGAGCTTTGGTCGTATGTGCTGTTTCTGAACGAAGGCTGGTATCTTCCGCTTGAGATCATCAATGTCGTGTGTCTTGCCGCTGCCGAGGCAGGCTTGGTCCTGATTACAGACCGGCTGTTTCACCGCTTTTCAGTTACCGTTTTGACAGCAGGCGCGCTTGCTCTGTTTGGACAGCCGGTGCTTTTCTGCTCCTTCCTGTACGGGAATATTCCGGGCTTTTGTTTTGCTGTATGGGGTATGTATCTGTTTTTCGGGTATTGCGAGTCAGACAGGCTTCGGTATGCCATGGGGAGCGCGGTTCTTTTGTCTGTTTCCGTCGGGCTGAAGCTGAATAATATGATCGTCTGGGTGGCGGTGCTGCTGATCGGGCTCCTTCGCGGCATTTCTTCCGGGATTGATATCCAAACACGCCTCCGCAGAGCTTCGGCAGTTCTTCTGATTGCCGCCGCGGTGCTCGGGCTGAAGGGCTTCGGACAGTGGCAGTACGAAAAGAGAACCGGAAAGGACTTCGGAGACGGAATCCCCATGGTATGCTGGCTGGCGCTCGGGCTGCATGAAAGCGGAATCGGACCGGGCTGGTATGCCCCCGCCTATACGGTGACAAATTTCCGTCAGACCGGAGAAAACCGCGAGGAGACTTCGAGACTTGCGATTGATGCGATTCGGGAAAGGGCGCGGTATTTTTCGGAACATCCGCTGGACGCGGTCCGTTTTTTCGTGTGTAAGGGCTTGAGCCAGTGGAACGAAACAAGCTTTCAGAGCATCTGGAACAACCAGGTGCGCGGTCAATACGGAGAAAAAACGGGAATTGCTGCATATGTGTGCGGAGAGGGCGAGCATACGGTGAAATTTTTGATGGATCAGTTTGTGCAGCTTATTTATGCCGGCATGTTTTTTGCGGTGATTCGTCTGCTGCACGAAAAAAATCCGCGGTTGTTTCTGCTCCCGCTTGTTGTACTGGGAGGCTTTCTGTATCATGAATTGTTTGAAGCGAAGTCCCAGTATGTTCTGACATACGTAATTCTGATGATTCCGTATGCCGTATACGGCTTTCAGGGCGCTGCGGCAGCGATTCTCCGTCTGATTTGCCGCATCAAAAACAGGCGGCTGTGGACGGAGCTGCCGGATCGTGAGAGAAACAGACCGGTTTGCTGAAACCCGGACAAAAAGCAGCACAAAACACGGAAGGACGCTTTCATGAAGGAAAGCTAACGGTCATCTGCAATGAAATCCAGATCGGTTCAATCAAAAAACAGGATGTATGCTCAATCCGAACGGAGCCGCGCCTTTTTGTCGGGCATCCGGGACGGAACCCCGATTGCGGTGGGCTATTTCGCGGTTTCGTTTACGCTCGGAATCGCGGCAAGAAATGCGGGACTTTCCGTCTGGCAGGGGGTAATTGCGAGTCTTTTGAACAATGCCTCTGCCGGAGAATACGCCGGCTTTCTTCTGATTTCTTCACAGGCATCCTATTGGGAGACGGCGCTTGTAATGTTCGTAACCAATATCCGATACCTTTTGATGAGCTGCGCCCTGAGCCAGAAATTTGCTCCGGATACCCCCCTGATCCATCGGCTTCTTGTCGGCTTTGATGTGACCGATGAGCTGTTCGGCATATCGGTTGCAAAGCCGGGATATCTGAATCCGCTGTACAGCTACGGAGCGATGCTGGTATCCATTCCCTGCTGGGCAGTCGGAACCGGGCTCGGCGTGCTCGCGGGAAATCTTCTGCCTCTGCGGGCGGTCAGTGCGCTGAGCGTTGCACTGTACGGTATGTTTATCGCCGTGATCATTCCGCCAGCCAGAAAAAACCGCGTCATTCTCGGCATTGTCCTGATCAGCTTTGCGGCGAGCTTTTTGTGCGGCTGCATTCCGTTCCTATCCGCACTGTCCGACGGAATGCGTGTAATCATACTGACGGTGTTGATCTCCTGCATTGCCGCAGTGCTGTTCCCGGTGGACAGGGACGGAAAGAAGGATGAACATGCAGCATAATACATATATTTACATTGCCGTGATGGCGCTTGTCACGTATCTGATCCGTGTGACCCCTCTGACCCTGATCCGCAGGGAGATCCGGAACCGATTTCTTCGGTCATTTTTATATTATGTGCCGTATGTAACCTTGGCGGTCATGACCTTTCCCGCAATTCTGCACGCAACCCAAAGTCAGTGGTCGGGTCTTCTGGCTCTGGTCGCGGGAATTCTGCTTTCATGGTTCGGGGCGGATCTGACGAAGGTGTCTGTCGGCTGCTGTATTATCGTCTTTCTTTCAGAGCTGATTCTTTGCCGGTGAGTTTGACTCGCTTTGTTCCATGCGCTTACAGTCCCGACACGGAGCATTTGAAAAAGTCCGGGGCTTTGTCCGGTCCCGCGGCTTGGGTATGCTGCCCTTGCGTCGTATGGCAGATGTATTTTGAGGCAGAGGATAAAAATCCGGCTGCCGAACGCGAGCGCGATCAAACCGATTCGCTTCATTTTCGGAACGAATATCAGACCGAATTCCTGCCGCGGTGCATCTGCTTCCCGTTCCGCTTCCGGCTTCCATACGGCATCCGGAGAATGGGCATCGCAGCTGTAAATAACCGGATTCGGCATTTCGCCCACGATCTTAAGAAAATGTCTGCTCGGATAATGCCGGTGTTCCCTCAAACCCGGAAAATTAAATCCATGATAAAAACAAACCCGCAGAACGCTGCCATGGCCGGCGTTTTGCGGGTTTTAATTTTTGGCTGCGGCAAACCGGAGCTTTTCGGAAAGCGAGCAATTGCATGCGCCTTTTGGGGCGGATTTCACAGCACGGATATCCCTTCGGCATGCTTTCAAGAATCGGGGACAGAGCCGAAGGGCTGGGACGGAAGGAATGCCTGCCGCAGATTGAATGATACCTCACTGCTGCCGCGTCCCGTTCTGTCTTCGGTCCGGATTTTCCCGTTCTTTTCCGCGTGTGGAGGCAGACGCATTTGTACGGCTTTGACGAGACGGAGCCTTGCTGCCGGTTGTTACACGGGGCGGTACATCCCGTGCGCTTGCCGGCGGGTACGCAGACCTTGGACAGGCTTCGGAACGGGAGCGATTTTTTACCGGGTATCCTTCCCTGTCCCGGTTCTGAACCCTTGCACCTTCTCCGCGCAAAACTCCTCTTCGGAATACAGCTTCCCGCTGCACAGACCGCAGCAGCGGCATCCGGCGCAGGCAAATGAAGACGGACACGAAAGACAGACTCTGCGGAAGCGCCGTGGCTCCGCTTGATTTTCCGGTGAGTCGTTGCCGCCGCGCGGGGGAAGACGAAAGTTCGGCTTGTTTCCAGTCTCATATATGCCGGAAAGCAGCGCAGTCTGCCGCTGTATCACAGGATCCGGAATATGGTAAACGGTACCGCCGCGTATGAATACACTGCCGGTTTCCAAGAAGCGGAAGTATACGCCATACCGGACGCATTCATCATGCAGTGTGCAGATCCACTGAAAATCGCATGGATCGGCGCCTTCTTTCCGATCCCCTCCGCAGAGAACCTGTTCCACACATCCGGTTTTGAGATATCTTTCAACAGAAAGCGGTCCCGTTAATGGCAGAGCCAGAATAGCTTTGTGCCTGAACGGAAGCTTTAACAGCGCCGATGCTCTTTCCTTTGCCTGCCGTTGATTTTCAAATATGACAGCAAGAACCACATTATCCCAGCCTTCTCCCCAATTCCGAGGGAGGATGCGGCTGATTCTGTACGGCTGCTCCGTTGCAAGGACGAAGATCACGTCCGGTCTTTCCCGTATAACGCTCCACGCATCTTCACGCCGGGCGTCTGTTTCCTCTGAGAAAAAATCAGGTGCAGTTCGCACATATACGGTTTCTCCGCTTTGAACGGAGCGGCGCTCTCTCCCGTCCCGCCTGAGGGGATCATACAGGGACAAGATGCGGCAGAACGCAGGCTGATTCCGCAAAGAGGCATCTGCTTCCCCGCCAAGGAGCGCGTCCGGACCGTATTGTGAAAAGGAACGCCACGGTTCCCAAATAGTACGCATGAAATGCCCTCCTTTCGGATTTTTACCGCACGCTGCAGGACTTCCACTGCGGGGGCTTTGGGGTTGGAGCTCTTTCGGATTCGGCGAAAGCTACAGTCCCCCATTTCCGTTGTCCGGGAATGGGGGACGATGCAGATATGCATCCGGACTGCCGATTATTCCATCTCAAAGGCACCGGTATAAAGCTGATAATACACGCCTTTTTCCGCAAGAAGCTTTTCGTGGCTGCCGCGTTCAATGATCCGTCCGTGGTCCAATACCATAATCACATCGGAATTCCGGACGGTAGAAAGTCTGTGCGCAATGACAAAAACCGTTCTTCCTTCCATCAGTGAATCCATGCCGCGCTGAACGATTGCCTCCGTGTGCGTATCGATTGACGAGGTTGCTTCATCCAGAATCATGACCGGAGGGTCAGCAACTGCGGCGCGGGCAATCGCAATCAGCTGACGCTGTCCCTGAGACAGGTTGGCACCGTTTCCGGTCAGCTTTGTATTGTAACCGTCAGGGAGGCGCGTGATAAAGTCATCGGCTCCTGCCAATCTGGCTGCATCTATGCACTCTTGGTCGGTCGCATCAAGCCTTCCGTACCGGATGTTTTCCATGACCGTGCCGGTAAACAGATTTGTGTCCTGAAGAACAATGCCGAGAGAGCGTCTTAAATCGGCTTTCCTGATCTTGTTGATATTAATACCGTCATACCGGATCTTTCCGTCTGCTATATCGTAAAAGCGGTTGATCAGATTGGTGATCGTCGTTTTTCCGGCGCCGGTTGCGCCGACAAAGGCAACCTTCTGTCCGGGCTCTGCAAAGACACTGACATCCCGCAGAACCGGCTTCCCGGGTTCATATTCAAAATCCACATCGGTCAGACGCACATCGCCCTTTAATTCCGTATAGGTAACCGTGCCGTCGGCTGTGTGCGGATGCTTCCATGCCCACCGGTCGGTACGATGATCGGCTTCGCGGATTTGTCCGTCCTCTGTAATCTCGGCATTGACAAGCGTCACATAGCCGTCATCGGTTTCGGGTTTTTCATCCATCAGGTCGAAAATGCGGCCTGCACCTGCAAGTCCCATGACGATTGAGTTGATCTGGTTGGACACCTGACTGACATTTCCCGAAAACTGCTTGGTCATATTCAGAAACGGCACCGCGATGCTGATTCCGAAGGCAAGACCGGACAGACTGACGTTCGGAACGTTGAACAGAAGCAGCAGACCGCCTGCCATCGCGACCAGTACATACAGTACGTTGCCGATGTTATTCAGAATCGGCATCAGCATATTGGCAAACCGGTTGGCGGCATCGGAGTCCTGAAACAGCGCGTCATTGATTTCATCGAATTTCTGTTCGCTCTCTTTTTCGTGACAAAAAACCTTGACGACCTTTTGCCCGTTCATCATTTCTTCAATATATCCTTCCACCTTACCGAGAGCCTTCTGCTGCTTCACAAAGAAGCCAGCCGATTTTCCGCCGATCTTTTTGGTGACCAGAATCATGGCTGCAACGCCGGCAAGCACAAGGAGTGTCAGCCACACGGAATAATACAGCATGATTCCGAAGACGGTCAGGACAATGACGCCGGACTTGAGCAGATTGGGAAGCGAGCTTGAAACCATTTCCCGGATGGTATCGATATCATTGGTATAATAACTCATGATGTCCCCGTTTTTATGGGTATCGAAATACCGGATCGGGAGGCTTTGCATGCCGTCAAACATCTTCTTGCGGAGCTTGTACAGAAAGCCCTGCGTGACATAGGCAAGAATCTGAGTTTCCAGTATCAGGGAAAGAATCGAAATGACGTAGAACAGTGCAAGAAGTCCTACCTTTTCAATGATTTCCGGTTTTGCCGCGCTCCAGTTTCCATCGGCAAAATACTGTTCGATCACCGCAAGCACCTTTTGCATAAATACCGAAGGCAGAGAGGTGATGATGGCTGAAAAAACCGTACATACCGTTACAAGCGGCATGATGACGGGAAAGAAGCGGAACAGGGTCCGAATCAGGCGAAGCATAGTTCCCTTTTTCACGGGTTCCCTTTCGTTTTTCCGATTTTTTTTCATTTTTATAACCATAGCTTTTGCTGACGCAAAAGCTTCCTTTCTTCGGAATCGCGGCAGACTTTTTCAAGCAAAACTGTTGTCATTCAGACAGCCAACGCCGCAAAATATTGAACGGAAGCGTTATTTATCCGTCTTATGATCGTTCTTTGGAATCCGGACGGTTTTAAAAAGCAAAACGGGTTGTCATTCACATGGCAAAAGCCGCATGGTGCTGTCGCAGGAGCCGTCCTTTTATCCCGTGACTTTCTTCGGATATACGGCGGGCTTTATGACGCAAATTTTCCGCCGTTCAGAGAGCAGCGGAATGCTTCATCCTTCCAAAATGCCGCAAAATCTCCTCTGACGGGTCATACGGAATCCGGACGGTTTTTGAAAAGCCGTTGCGAAGTCCTCCGAAGCTGCGCCTTACGGATCTTAGACAATGGCAGCGCTGCATGCCGCAGATCGGGCTTGCAGCAGGCTTCTTTCAGCTCCGCACCGTCTTCTTGTATGCGGAAAACGCATGTTTTTCCGGGATGGAACGTGAAGCCATCCATGGCATTGCCGCCTGTCCGGAAACAAATGTCAGAAATCTCCGCCAGCCGGGACGCTCAGTTTTCCGCGCTGCCCTGATTCTGCGCGGTATAAATATCTCGATAGGTTTCGTTTGTCCTGAGCAGCTCCTCGTGGGTTCCTGCCGCAGCAATTCTGCCGCCCTCCATCATCAGTATCGTGTCTGCATCCTGAACGGAGGAAACTCTCTGTGCAATGATGATCTTTGTGGTGGACGGGATATATTCACGCATAGCTTTGCGGATCACAGCGTCTGTTTTGGTATCGACTGCGCTGGTGGAATCATCCAGAATCAGAACCTTCGGCTTTTTCAAAAGCGCGCGCGCAATGCAAAGCCGCTGCTTCTGACCGCCGGAGACATTGGCGCCGCCCTGTTCAATCCATGTATCATATCCGTCCGGGAAGGAGGCGATAAATTCATCCGCGCAAGCCATACGGCAGGCTTCCTTCAATTCCTCATCGGTTGCATCCGGATTGCCCCATTTCAGATTTTCACGGATGGTTCCCGAGAACAGCACATTTTTCTGAAGCACGACAGCCACCTGATTTCGCAGCGCGTTCAGGTCGTAATCTCTTACATCAATTCCGCCGACCAGAACGGCTCCCTTTGTGACATCGTACAGCCTCGGGATCAACTGGATCAATGTGGATTTCGATGAGCCTGTTCCACCGAGAATTCCGACGGTTTCACCGGACCGGATATGCAGATTGATGTCCTCCAGTGCAAAACGGTCCGCATGCTCGGAATATTTGAAGCTGACATCGCAAAAGTCAACGGACCCGTCCGCGACCTGCGTGCAGGCATCCGGCTTTCCCGTCAGAGTGGGCTTCTCATCCAAAATTTCATAAATTCTTCTTGCGGATTCCGCAGAAAACGTCAGGATGACATATACCATGGAGAGCATCATCAAAGACATCAGAATCTGAAAACCATAGGTGAGCATCGCGGAAAACTGTCCAACGTCCAGATTGGCTCCGGAGGATGAGATGATCAGATATGAGCCGAAATACAGCACAACGATCATGATAAAATACAGACAGAACTGCATCAGCGGGCTGTTCCAAGCGACAAGACGCTCCGCTTTTGTAAAGTCAACCCGGATGCTGTCCGCGGCTTTGTCGAATTTTTCCCTCTCATAGTCTTCGCGGACAAATGATTTGACGACACGCATGCCGGCAACATTCTCCTGAATGGATTCATTGAGCGTATCGTATTTCCGGAACACTCTGCGGAACATCGGCATTGCCTTGCGGCTGATCAGATACAGACCGAAACCGAGCAGCGGGATAACAACAACGAACATCAGCGCCAGCCTGCCTCCCATCACAAATGACATGATGCAGGCAAAGAGGAACATCAGAGGACTGCGGATGGCCGTCCGGATCAGTACCATAAAGGAAAACTGAACGTTTGTCACATCGGTCGTCATTCTGGTTACAAGCGATGAGGAGGAAAACCGATCGATGTTTTCAAAGGAAAAATCCTGAATTTTATAAAACAGGTCATGCCGCAGATTTTTCGCAAAGCCGGAGGACGCCCTTGCGCAGGTTTTTCCGGCAACGGCGCCGCAGGTAAGCGACAGACATGCCATCAGAAACAGAATCGCACCGTAGCGCGCAATAACACCGAAAGCGCAGCCTGCCTTGATTTCATTGACCAGTCCTGCAATAATAAACGGGATCAGGCATTCCAGAATCACTTCGAAAATAATAAAAACCGGTGTCAGCAGCGTGACCTTCCGATATTCACGGATGCAGCCGGACAGCTTTTTGAACATTTGTTTCTCCTTTATCTCTGAACAATACCGAATACTAAAAGGGCATGTTTACTATAATAGAATCATTTTTTGAATTTGTCAAGTCATTTTTCGGAAGAACCGTTCCCCGCAAGCCGGAGTAAGCCCCGTAAAGAGCCGTCTGCTTACGGCTGAAGCCCTCTTTTGCACATATCCATATAATCCTGAAGAATGATTTCCGCCGAGAGCGTGTCAATGACCGCTTTCCGCTTTTTTCCCCTCGTGTTTGTCTCATTGAGATACCTTGCTGCGACCATTGTCGTACAGCGTTCATCCATCAAATGAACGTCAAGTCCCGTTTCCTCCCGAAGCATTTCGGCAAATGCGGTGATTTTTTCGGTGCGGGGTCCCGCTGTTCCGTTCATGTTGACCGGATTTCCGAGAACGATCTCTTCAATCTGACGTTCCCGGCAAACGGCTGCAATTTTTTTTGCAAGAACGCGCGGTCCTCCCGCTTCTATGGTGCCGATTCCGCTGGCAATAATGCCGAGCGAATCGTTTACGGCAAGTCCCGTGCGGACATCTCCGTAATCAATGCCGAGATATCGTTTCATAATCAGAATCAACGCTTCCGCTTTGCGAAAGCTTCCTTTCTTTCGTCTTTTGAAATATGAACGTTTCTTTGCCGCCTCAACCGCTTCGCTCTGAAAAACAGCAAGGAGCCGGTGCTTTTTTTATTCCGGAATGGCTCTCTATGCCATACTGCAGACAGTCGGAATTCCCCTGTGCCGAAAGAGAGTCTCATATGTTATGGCACACAAAAGGGAGCGCGGAGCAACGCTCCGTCTCCCTGCGGGGACATGCTTTTTCGGCGACGGCAGTCTGAAGGTCTCCGGAAGGGGATGCCGGCAAAACGGCTTTGTCCGGCTCAATCCGTATCCGGCTTTCGGAAGGCGGGAAGCGTTTTGCATTGCAGCTTTGCCTGGCAGATGCCGAGGATCCAGTCCTCAAGATCGGCATAAAGCTGCTCCCGGCAAGGCTCATACATAAGTGCATGACGGCATCCGTCATAGAGCTTCATTTGCAGATCGTCAAGCTCTGCCTCAAACAGAGCCTGATGCAATGCGCGTATGCCCTCTCCCATGCCTCCTGCGGGATCCTCCTTCCCGGAAAGCAGCAGAACCGGAAGCGAACGCGGAAGCTTTTCCGAAGCGTCCTCTGCATTGAGTGCGCGGATTAAACGGTAAAGCTCCAGACACTCCCCGGCGGTATATGCGCGGATTCTGCCGTCCGGCAGTATATACGGTTTCTCTGCCGCGCGGCTGTCTCCCTGCCCGGAACAGAGCCAAGAGAGCAGACGGCTCTGCTCCGCCCTGCACACGGCGTTCATCCGACCGTAATGCAGTCTTGTGACCGTGCCGCAGGCGTGCGCATCTCCGAACAAGAGCGAGGCGAGTCTTGCGAGAAGCAGAGGAGTCAGGGTACCCGCGGTCTCCGTATAGGTTCCGCACAGTGCGCATCCGTCAAACATCGTGCCTGCCTCCGGAAGCAGACTGCGCAGAACAAGCGATCCCGTCCCGATTCCCAAAACGATATACGGGAGGTTTCGGTATTTTTTTCGAAGCACGCCGAAAAGCTCTGTGACGGAGTCTTTTTCCGGAAGCCAGGAGATATCGATTCCGCCGCCTTGCTCCGTCTTGACTTGGGCGGTGGCACAGCAAACCAAAATGCCGGCATCCGTCATGTGCGCGGGCAGTCCGGCTTCTTCCAGCCTGTCCGGGTCTTCGGCAAGTCCGGGAAGAATATGCAGGATTGCTTTCGGCGGGCTTTCCGGCTCAAACAGCATATAGGACAGCATCCTGCCGCCCTCAGACAGGATTCCGGTGTGTTCTGTTTTTACGTACCCCATACCATGCTCCGTTTACTGTTCGAATTGAACCTCATTGTCGCGGATGAAAGCCTCTACCTCTTCCGTTGAGGGAATCGCTGCTATGCCGCCCTTGCGGGAGACACTGATGGATGCCGCGATGTTGGCATACTCAATCGCATGCAGGATATTGCCGCCGTTTTTCAGGTATTCCGAAAACAGCATGGCACAGAAAATATCGCCGGCGCCGTACGTATCGATAACGTCCGTGTCATAGGTTGTGACAATCCTGTAGATCCTGCCGTCGTAAAGAAACGCTCCCCGCTCCGCCATTCTCAGTACATAGTATTTTGCAGGCACCCTTGTATTGAAGGCAAGGGCGGCGCGCATGCATTCATCGGGGGTTCTCAGCTTACAGCCGGTCAGCGCCTCGGTCGTTTCTTCATTCGGGCAAAAAATCTCAACGTTTTTCAGCTCCTCCAGCGGAACCTTCATGTTGGATGCGCTCGCGTCCACAAACACCGGAATGTTCTGCTCCGCAGCGAATTCCGTTGCGGCGATCACCGTGTCCGACGGAACCTCAAATTGCAGAAGCACTCCGTCCGGATAACAGGTGAAGGCATCCTCCACATCGGAGGGACGCAGCCGGTCCGAGAGCCCGTTGCAGGATACCCGCATATTGTTTCCCTCAGGATCCGTCATGACAACATTCATGCCTGTCCGGCAGCCGCGCGTCAGTCCGACAAAGCGGTTATCGATTCCGGATTCCGCATAAAAGTTGCGCAGTCTGGTTCCGTTGGAATCCGAGCCGAGCCTTGTGCAGAAAACCGGGTCGGCACCGAATTCGGACAATGCGGCGGAAACAATGGCTCCCTTTCCTCCCGGCAGCATTGAATACTCCGATGCCGGACAGGATCTTCCCGGTCTGGGAAGCGCGGGAACCTCCATATAAAAATCCATGCTTGCAGAGCTGACCACAAGAATCCGCGGCTTCATGCCATCACCACACCTTTCGAAGCGCTGCCTGCTCTGTTTTAAAAACAGGCGGCTTCCGGAATTAATTTGTATGTGCGCAGGATACCCTCTCACAATAAATTCATACTTCTATTGTAACATAAGATTTTCCTTTTTTCAACATCTATATGAGTGTTTACGGAAAATTAATTGACAATTCAGAGTTTTATGCATATAATATTAGATGTATTTGGAGATTTTGCGCAAAGCCTTTTGCTTCTCTGCGTGATTCCCGTCTGAGAAAGGGTTATGGATATGCAAAAAAAAGATGTGAAAAAAATCGTTTCGATTGTTGTCCTCCTCGCGGTGGGCGCGATCCTTATGGCGTGCAGCGGACAGTCGATCGGAGATTCATGGGTTCCCGCCGGCATGCAGCTCGCATCCGGAAAGGACGCCTCCTATAAGCTTTATGTGCCGAACACATGGACCGTTGACACCTCCACCGGACTGACAACCGCATCTACGGACTCCGGGAACATCTCTTTCTATCCGCAGAAGCTGGAGGATTCGTCCACATCCCTCAGCGAGTATTGGAGCGCATATTCCGATGCGCTTCGGAAATCGTTTTCGGAGCTTTCCTATGAGACGGAGGGAGAAAATATCCTCCTCGACGGGACTGTTCCGGGACTGAAGTATGTATACACGGCAAAGCTTTCGGAGGTCTCCTATAAATTCATGCAGGTGATTGCCATCCGGGAGGGATATGTTTACATTTTCACCTATACCTCCACAGAGGAGCATTATCAAAAGGGTCTGGAGGATGCCGAAAGCATAGTATCGCATATTATGTTTGACGACTGACGGATTATGACGGAAAAAAGAATATATTTAGATAACAGCGCGACCACGGCTCCAAGTCCCGGGGTCGCGCAACGCATGCTGGAGGCGCTGAATGTCTGCTGGGGAAATCCGTCCTCGGTTCACTGCTGCGGAATGGAAGCAAATAAGCTGCTTCAGGATTCCCGGCAGACTGTTCTTTCGGCATTCGGCATACGAAATCCGGCGCAGACCGGGGCGCTTGTCTTTACGGGAAGCGGTACGGAGGCGGATAATCTTGCCGTGACGGGTGTGTTGACTGCAAAGCACAGGAATTTCCTTCCGCGCGTGATTATAACGGACAGTGAGCACCCCGCAATTTCAGAACCTGTCGCGCATCTGGAGCGGGAGGGAAAATGCGAGGTCGTGCGGCTGTCCACCAAAAACGGCGTTCTTGACCTTGATGAGCTGCGCGGCGCTTTAACCGATCATACGGTCCTTGTCAGTATTATGACGGTCAACAATGAGACCGGTGCTGCCTATGATATTAAAAGCGCCTTCGGACTTGTGAAAGAAACGGTGCCGTCCTGCATCACGCACACCGATGCCGTGCAGGCATTCGGAAAGCTGCCGGTTCTGCCGGAAAAGCTCCGCGCAGACCTTGTCACAGTATCCGGGCATAAAATCAACGGTCCGAAGGGGATCGGCGCGCTGTACATCGACCCTGTCCTGCTCCGCAAAAAGCAGCTGCTTCCTGTTACATGGGGCGGCGGACAGGAGAACGGGCTGCGCTCCGGAACCGAAAATATGCCCGGAATCGCGGGCTTTGCAGAGGCGGTGCGAGAAAGACAGCATGCCGGAGCGCAGCTTTCCGAGCATATGATACGGCTGCGGAAGCATCTTTTGGCATGCCTTCCGGAAGAGGTCCGTGTCAATTCACCCTGCGGTGCATATTGGCCCGGCATCGTCAGTCTGACGCTTCCCGGCATCAAGAGCGAGGTCATGCTGCGCTACCTTTCTGCGGAAAATATCTGTGTTTCCAGCGGCTCCGCCTGCTCCTCTCATCACAGAACCGCAAGTCCGGTGCTTCTGGCGTTCGGTCTGACAGAACGGGAGGCTGACTGTACGCTTCGGATCAGTATGGGTGCAGACAACACGGAGGAGGAGCTTTCGCGCTTTGCCGAGGTTCTGCGCGCGGGGCTTTTGCGGCTGGCACGCATGAGGTGACGCGCGGCGGCGGGCGCATCAGCATTTTGAGGGTATTGCGGGCAGAACAGCAGCGCCGAAGTCCCCGCGTACATCTGAAGAAAACCGCCGGAGCCGATTTTTTGATGCTCTGCACGGATGCGGAAGGCTGCGCGTTCGCTTCCCGGCGCATTGCTTATCCTGTCCATGCGGCGGCAGAAGCCCTTTTGCTTATGGGGAAACACCGGGAGAGGACTTTATATCGGTGCCCTGACTGCTTTTCCGCAGGTATATGACAGGGTTGCCTGCGGGACAGATTCCGGCTCGTCGGAGGCTGTGTTTTCCTCTGTCTGAGCTTGCCGTTATTCCGCATTTCGCATTGATCGAAGCGCATCGGCGCTTTTCGGGAAAAGGCGGCGCGATGCATCAATATTCATGAATGCTTTTTGCTGCTTTCTCTTCACGTTTTTCCGATTGTTATCCGGTCAGGCGTTTACTGACCGTTCCCGCTGATGCTCTGCGTCTTTCTGCACGGCCCGCTTTGCGGAATGAGCAAAACGGCGCTCGGCAGCCGGACGGATGACATCACATATGGGGAGAACAACTTCATTTGGGAGGACAGAGCTTTATGCTGCAATATGATTTTCATCATAAGACCGTTTCGGTGGTTGGCGTTGGAATATCCAATACGCCCGTGATTTCTTTTTTTCTTTCACACGGCGCCGCAGTGACGGCACGGGACCGCAAGCCGTTTGAACAGCTCCCTGCGGAAGCACAGGCGCTGAAACAGAAGGGGGTGCGATTCATTTGCGGGGATTCCTATCTTGACGGCATCAACGAGGATATTATCTGCAAAGCCCCCGGCATCCGTTCCGATCACCCGAAGCTGAGGGAGGCGGTTTTGCACGGTTCTCTGCTCACCTCGGAAATGGAGCTTTTTTTTGAGCTGTGTCCGTGCAGGATTGTCGGCATCACCGGCTCTGACGGGAAGACGACAACGACCACGCTGACATATCTTGCTCTTTCGGAGAAGTTCGGAAAGGATAAGGTTTATGTCGGCGGGAATATCGGCAGACCGCTTCTTCCGCTTGTCGAAGCCATGCATGCAGACGACCTTGCGGTGGTGGAGCTTTCTTCGTTTCAGCTCCATGCCATGCACCGTTCGCCCGACATTGCCGTGATTACCAATGTGGCTCCGAACCATCTTGACTGGCATACCGGTATGGAGGAATATACCGAGTCCAAGAAAAATATATTCCGATTCCAGAAGCCCGGCTCCCGGTTGGTGCTCAATGCCGCAAATGAGACAACGCGCGCTATGGCAAATGCCGCGAGACCCGGAACCGAGGTGGTTATGTTCGGCGGGGACGGAGAAGTTTGCGAGCATGACGGCTTTGTATGGTACGGAGACGAAAAGATTTTTGAAACCGAGAAGGTGCTTCTTCCCGGTCACCATAACATCGAAAATTATATGGCGATGACCGCGGCGGTATATCCGCTTGTCGGAAAAGAGATCATTGCCCGTCTTGCCGAAACCTTCGGCGGCGTGGAGCATCGGTGTGAGCTTGTACGTGAATTTGACGGCGTCCGGTATTATAACAGCTCCATTGATTCCAGTCCGACGCGCACGATTGCGGCTCTTTCCGCTTTCCGTCAGAAGGTGATTGTGATCATGGGCGGATACGACAAACACATTCCGTTTGATCCGCTCGGAAAGCCGGTCTGCGAAAAGGCAAAGGCTGTGATACTGACCGGCGCAACCGCCGGAAAGATCAGAGAGGCAATCACCTCCTGTCCGGATTATCGGGAAAACGCTCCGGCTCTGGTCAATGCCTCTGATCTGCGCGATGCCGTGCTGCGCGCGAAGGAGCTTGCAGCTCCGGGCGATGTGGTTCTTCTCTCCCCTGCATGTGCAAGCTTTGATGCGTTTCCGAATTTTGAGGTGCGCGGAAGGGCGTTTAAGGAGCTGGTTCAGTCCTTTGTGTGAACCGGAAGGAGTTTGCCCGGAAACAGACACCCGCAGACCGGAGCGTTGTTTGCGGGATTCTGCCGTATAGTGTGGGGATCGGTACGGTCAGTGCAAAAACAGGCGCAGGATATGCGGCATATCGGCGATGGACCCTTTTGAACGCTCCTGCGCGGCACCTGACCGCATCCGATGCTTAAACGCAATTGCTTTCGGATATGCTTTTCATGAGAAGCCCCGCCGTGCTTTCCTCGTATCCGCGAAATATTCCCTGCCTGCATTTTATACGAAAACAAATTCGGCAAGAAGCCGGGAAAGGAGAACGCATTGAATGCCGATGCCAATGTGATTGAAGTGAATGATCAGCTTTCGCTTTTGCAGCATCCGGACGGACTGTTGTTCGGAACAGATGCACTGCTGCTGGCTGCGTTTGTCCGCCGCGCTCCGCGCTGCCATGCGGTGGAATTCGGGACCGGGTCCGGCATTATTTCCATGCTTCTTGCCAAAAGAAATAAGCTGGCGCACATTACGGCACTGGAGGTGCAGGAATCCTGTGCTGCGATTGCCGAAAAAAATATAACCCTCAACGGATTGAAGGATAAGATTTCTGTGCTCCCGATGGACCTGCGTGATTTCCGCGGGGAAACGGATATCGTTTTTACAAATCCGCCCTATATGAAGCAGGACTCAGGTTTTCCCAATGAAGCTGAGGTGAAATTCATCGCACGCCATGAGGTGATGGGCGGAATTGAAGCGTTCTGCTCCGCCGCATCGGCATGCCTGAAATACGGCGGACTGTTTTACTGCGTCTATCGTCCGGACAGGCTTACGGATCTTATGGCAGCGCTGCGGGGGGCGGGATTGGAGCCGAAGCGCGCCGTATTCGTTTCCGCCACGGTCCGGCATGAGCCGTGTCTTGTTCTTCTGGAGGCAAAAAAGGGTGCGTCAAGCGGTCTTCGCCTGCTGCGCCCGCTGATCCTTACGGATGGAGACGGTCAGGACACGGAGGATATTCAAAAAATTTATCGAGACGGTGATTTTTATGACAGATGAAAAGAACAGGGTTGAGGAAGGTACGCTGTACCTCGTTGCAACGCCGATCGGCAATCTTTCCGATCTTTCGGCGCGTGCCGTTAAGATTTTAACGGAGGTCAATTTTATTGCCGCAGAGGATACCCGTGTGGCAGCGCGGCTGCTTTCAACTATGGGGATTGTGCAGTCGATGATCCCCTATCACGATCATAACCGCCATGAGGCAAGCGAAGCCATCCTGAAGCGCCTTCTGGCAGGAGAATCCTGCGCCCTTGTGACGGATGCCGGAACCCCGGCAATTTCCGACCCGGGAGAGGAGCTTGTCGGAGAGTGTATTGCTGCCGGGATCCCTGTCACCTCTGTTCCCGGCTGCTGTGCCGCAATTACGGCATTGACGCTTTCCGGTCTTGATACAAGAAGGTTCTGCTTTGAGGGCTTTCTGGAGGGACGTGTTTCTGACAGAAGGCAGACGCTGGAGCGAATCCGGCGCGATGTCCGGACACATATTTTTTATGAGGCTCCGCACCGTCTGACGGATACGCTTACCCTGATGCGGGACGCACTTGGCGGAGACCGCCGCATTGCACTTTGCCGGGAGCTGACAAAGCTGAATGAAGAGGTGATCCGGACTGACATCGATTCCGCACTGGCGTTTTATCGGGAGCAAAAGCCGCGCGGAGAATATGTTCTGGTCGTGGAAGGCTTTGTAGAAACGCCGGATCAGACCTTCTGGGCTGAAATGAGTGCGGAGGAGCATGTCCGGTTTTACATCGGACAGGGGATGAAAAAGATGGATGCGATCAAAGCGGCTGCCAAGGATCGCGGGATTGCGAAAAGCGAGCTGTACAAAGCCCTTTTGTAAGGATGGCGAATGCCGTTTTAAAGAACCATGCGATGATCAATACCATCTGCAGACACTGTTGTATCCCCATCCGCAAGCGGATGACAGAAAACGGTATTTTGCGGCATTAGACTTTCCGTTCGTTTTTTATATCGGCATTTGCCGCTTCAGAAAAGACAGGTGAGGATTCATCTGCTCTGCAATGCCTTGTCTTGAAACCGAATATATTGTGCTGCTTTGGTATGTGCTCTTCAAAAAAGCCTGTTTGCCCCTGTCCGGAGATTTTCCGACAGAGGCAGAGCAGGCTTTTGTTGTATTTTGGAATTCGGGATGAGGTTTGGCGGAGATATCCTTGCCGTTGACTGCATGGAGGCGGCATCGGGACACGGGGGGAATCATTCATTTACTGTCGTTTCGGCTCTCCGCGCAGCTGCTTGATAACATTGTATCCGACAATGGAAACAATGACGATTGCCGCACCGATCAGAGAAAGCGGCTTCATATACTGATGTGCAAGCCATGCTGCCAGGATGGGGTTCATGATCGGTTCAATGCCGGCAATCAGGGACGCCGCTACCGGAGAGGTATGACGGATACCGACGGAAAACAATATGTAGGCAAAGCCAAGCTGAAATAAGCCGAGAATCAGGACGGAGATAATGACAGTTGTTGAAAAATCCGTTTCGGTACACAGAAACGGCAGTCCGATGACTCCGCAGGCAGCATGTCCCAGAAGAATTGAGGAAAGCGGATCTCCGCCCGGAAATGCATTCATCATGAAGACACCTGCATACAGGGCACCGGAGATGATCGCAATGATATCTCCGAGCACACCGCCTCCGCCCAAGCCGTCAAGGAAAAAGCAGATAATTCCTGCAAGCACAAGAAGTGCGGTTATAATATCCAGCTTGACCGGCTTCTGACGAAAGAAAAGCCACATGAAGAAAATAATAAAGACAGGAGCGGTAAATTGCAGGACAATGGCATTTGCGGCAGTAGTCAATTTATTTGCAAATACATAAGTCGTCATCATCGAGCACATGAAAAACGCGCCGAGCAGCACCGAACGGTTCCACACAATGCGATGCCCGGATATCAGCATGTAAAGACCGATCAGAACGGCGGAAATCAGTCCGCGCGCCCCGTTAATGGAAAGAGCGTGCCAGGTCGGAATATAGCTGATGCATACGCCTCCCAGAGAAAACAGCAGGGCGGACAGGAATATGCAGACCGGTCCGATTACCTTCTTTTGCTTTTCGTTCAACATTTTTATGACCATGGCTTTTGCATCGGCAAAAGCGCCCTTTCTTCGGAATTGCAGTCGGCTTTACAAGGGAAAATTGTTTTTTTCAGATAATGAGCGCTGCAAAATACCGGCGGAAGGCGTTGTCCTTCCGCTTTCCGTCTCTATTTCTCTTTTGCAGCCGGTTTCCTTTCGGTATGAGGTTTATTGAAACTGCGAGGTGAACAATGTGTAATAAAATCCCTGTTTCCGCATCAGGGCGTCATGGCTTCCCTGCTCCGCGATCACACCGTCCCGAATGACCAGAATTCGGTCTGCATTCTGAACGGTGGAGAGTCGATGGGCAATGACAAAGCAGGTTTTTCCCTTCATCAGTCCGGTCATTGCCCGTTGGATTTTCAGCTCGGTTCTGGAGTCAACGTTTGAGGTGGCTTCATCCAGAATCAGCATATTTGCATCGGACACCATAGCGCGGGCAATGGTGATCAGCTGCTTTTGCCCTTTTGACAGATTGGAGCCGTTATCCGTGATGACTGTGTCAAAGCCTTCCGGAAGCGCTTCGATATAGGACAGAATTCCGGCAGACTCCGCAGCCTCTCGCACTTCCTCCGGGCTTACGTCCTCCCTGCCGTATGCGATATTTTCATAGATTGTTCCCTGAAACAGCCAGGTATCCTGTAAAACCATGGTATAAGCCGCGCGCAGAGAGCTTCGGGTCAGCTTTGTGACCGGGACAGAATCCACATAAATGCAGCCGTTCAATGGGTCGTAAAACCGCATCAGCAGATTGATCAGCGTGGTCTTTCCCGCTCCGGTCGGACCGACGACGGCAATGGTTTCGCCCGGGTTGACATGCAGATTGATCTGCTTCAGGATCGGCTGTTTTTCACTGTAGCCGAAGTCTACGCTGTCAAGTGCAACCTCTCCCCGTGCATTTCGGAGCGTCAGGGCGTCCGGGGCATCTGCCGTCTCCTCCGGTTCATCCAAAAGTGTAAAAACGCGCTCCGCAGCCGCAGTGGCGGATGCAAGCTCACTGATGATATTTGCCGCCTCGTTGATCGGACCGGCAAATTTTCTGGAGTAAAGGATAAAGGAGGAGATATCACTCAGCTCCGCCATCCGGTACAGGTACAGAACTGCGCCGAACATGCTGATCAGAGCAAGGGAGAGATTGTTGATGAAATTGACTGAGGGACCGATCATGCACGCCTGATAATCCGCTTCATAGTAGGCATTGACGGCGTCATCGTTTTTGGCGTCAAAGTTTCTGACAATCGTCTTTTCCTGATGAAAGGCGCGGATGGTTTTCTGTCCGGAAATCATTTCCTCCGCATATCCGTTCAGCTTTCCGAGGGAGGCTGATCTTTTTTTGAACAGGGGGCGGACGTGAACGGACTTATACCGTGTAAAAGCGAGGGAAATCGGTACGGTCAGTGCAAAAACAAGCACAAGGACCGGCTGGATGGTCAGCATCATGACAAGGGAGCCCGCAACGGTGATCACACTGGCAAAAATCTGAAGCAGATCGTTGGAGAGTGATGCATTGATGGTATCAATGTCATAGGAGAGATGGCTGACGATATCGCCGGGCTGACGCGTGTCAAAATATGAGACAGGAAGCTTCAAAAGGTGGGAAAAAACCTCCTTCCGCATCCGGAATGTGACATCGCGGCTGATCCGGATCATCATAAAGGAGAGCAGATAGGAGAGGGCGGCGGATGCCGCATAGCAGAATGCCATTTGCCCGCAGTAGGATAGCACGCGTCCGAAATCGGTGTTTCCGACACCGATGGCTCCGATTGCAAGCCCTGACAGCTTCGGTGCAATCAGCGCAAGAACATTGGAGGCAAGCATGACCAAAAAGGCAAGCGTGATCGGGACCGGCTTTTCAAATACATAAGCGATCAGGCGGAGCAGCACGGAGAATTTGATTTTTCCCGTCCCCTGCTTTGCGTTTTGTGTATGTTTGGATTCAGGCAACCACGATTCCCCCCATCTGCGATTCGCTGATCTCCCGGTAAATTTCGCAATTTCGTCTCAGCTCCGCATCCGTTCCTCTTCCGACTATTTTCCCTTCCTCCAGAACGAGGATCTCGTCGCAGTCCATGACGGCGCTGACTCTTTGGGCGACGATGATCTTGGTGACACCCGCAGTGTTCCGCCGCAGGGCGTTCCTCAGCTCTGCATCCGTCTTGTAATCCAGAGCGCTTGAGGAATCGTCCAGAATCAGAATGTCCGGGCTGCCTGCCAATGCACGGGCAATCAGAATGCGCTGCTTTTGCCCTCCGCTCAGGTTCGTCCCCTTATAGGTCAGCATGTGTGCATAGCCCTCTTTTTTCTCATGGATAAAGCCGGACGCCTGTGCGATTTCCGCTGCACGGACAACCATATGGTGCGTAATGCTTCTTCCGAAGCGGATATTGTCCTCGATAGAGCCCTCAAAAATGATATCGTTCTGCATGACGGCTCCGATCATGGTGTACAGCTCAGAGGGCGGAATGGATTTGATGTTTTTGCCGCCAATCAGAATCTTTCCCGCTCCGACATCGTAAAAACGCATCAAAAGACGGATCAGCGTACTCTTTCCGCTTCCCGTTGCGCCGAGAATACCGAGAGAAGCTCCCTTTTTGACGGAAATATTGATGTCGGAAACTGCGTTTGCGCAGTCTCCGAGATAAGAAAACGATACATCGGAAAAGCGGATATGCTCCGTCTCCCCGGCGTGATCCATCCCGGAATCTTCATCGCTTGGCTCGGTATGCAGGTCCTTCGGCGTATCCAGAATTTCTCCAATCCGCGCGGCGGAGGCAACGCCCTTGGAATAGATGACAAACATTCTGGATACCGAAAGCATGGCATTCAGAATGATTGTAAAATAGGACATGAACGCAATGATTTTGCCGCATTGGAACATGCCGCGGTTGACGCAGTAGGCTCCTGTCAGAATGACAAGCGTCAGACCGAGGTTCAGAAAAAGCGTCATGAGCGGATTGGTTGCAGCCATGACGGTGCCGGCAGCTGTTTCCCTGCGGTTTACCGACCGGTTTACGGTATCAAAGCGGTCATTTTCATATGCCTCCCGGGAAAGCGCCTTAATGACGCGTATACCCTGTACGTTTTCCCGTACCACACGGGTCAGATCATCCACCGCCCTCTGAGAGGCTGTATAAAGCGGGATGCCGCGTGCGGATACTCGGAATACAAGAAAGGCAATGAACGGAAGCACTGCCACAATGACAAGCGTCAGGATCGGCTGAAAGAAAGCGGAGACCGCAATGCCGCCGATCAGCAGGATCGGGGCACGAAAACCGAGGCGCTGCATGGCACCGATCATCTGGTGCAGATTGTAGGTATCCGAGGTCAGTCTTGCCTCCAGAGACGGCACCGTGTAGGCATCGACCTGCGCGGAGGACAGCGACTGAATTTTATCAAACAGGTCGTGACGGATACACCGTGTGGCATCCCGCGCAACCGAAGAAGCCATACGGTTTGCCCGGACATTTCCGAGCAGTCCGAACAGTGCGGCGATCATCATCACCACGCCCCATAAAACGATAGCGCCGATATGCTTCTCCGGCACAACATCGTCGATCAGATAGGCAAGGATCCACGGCAGCACGAGATCCATAATGGTTCCGGCGAATTTGATCACGGAGCCGTACAGAATACGGGTACGGTATGGAGCGAGATATCTCAGGATGTATTTCATGGTGTCGATACTGATGCTTTCTCAAGTGAAAGCTTCCCTTTCCGTAAAGCTCTGCCGGATCCCACCCGAGGTTCCGGTTTTCATGCTCCGCCGTCCGGAAAGATGCCGGTGCCGGAAAACGGACGAAACAAAATGCGCCTTATCATCAATCGGGCTGCCTAAGCGCCTTCTATGCCTCCGGATCGGCGCACAGGCATCTCCCGGCCGGGCGCTTTACAATATGCAGCCAATCTCTGCGGGGCAAAAACAGGATAAAACGAAAAAAATGAAGAGTGCCTGTCATATTGCAGGTACAGGCACAATAAAATACAGTAAACAATTTCCGATTCAGAAGAAAGGTATGGTGAACCGCCATGAAAAAAATACTCGCCACGGTTCTTTTTCTGAGCAGCCTTCTGATGCTGTTCAGTGCATGCGGGCTGCGCGGACAGACAGACTGCAGCGCATTGCTTAAGGAGCTGACCGCGCTTTATCCGGATATGCCGGCTTCCGATTCCGTCTATCTTTCCGGGAAAGCGGAGGGGGAGCAGGGGTTTCTGAGTGAAACGGATGCTTCCTTCATCTATACGGGCGTATACGGCACGCTTCCGGAATGGGAACTGATTGATTCCTATGCCATACGGCTTCCGGACCGTCCGCAGGTATACGAAATTCACATTGTAAAAGTGAAAAACGAGACGGATGCCGATACCGTCTGCAAAATGATGTGTCATCGCGCCGACCTTCTGCACAAATATTTTCTGGCACAGACAGAGGGCGGCGACTATGATTACAGCCGCTATCAGGCGGAGATCTACAGCAAGGGGAGCTATATCTTTCTTCTTGCAACACCCGATAACGAAGTGGCTAAAAAATGTATCGAAAAAAAGATCTGACACCGAAATATTTTAACATTTCACAAACATTTTGTCAAGTCCCGCTTTTTTAAAATAAGCCCTTCTCGGCAGCGGATCCTCTGCCCGAAGGGAGCGGCGCAAAGCCGCGCCAACAGGGGGGCGCCGCGGAAGATCACTCTTTCCGCCGATGCAGAAGCTTTGCGGATGACCTTTGCAAGCCGACTGTGCGGTGGAGATATCTGAAAAGCAAGGCTGTGCATCGGTGTGCCGGATGCCCCTTTGAGGCGAAATTGAGCTTTTGTCTGCGGCAGCGGACGGCGATACAGTCAGAATGTTCTTTTGACTGTATCGCTTTTTGCCGTGCCAAATCCGCTCTCGGGGAACATCCGTCACCCCTTGAATCGCATGGACAAACGCTTATAAAACGGACCGTTCATCGTCTGCCGCACCTGAATCAGAGTCTGCGGCGGAGAGGACGGCTTGCTGCATAGGTCTATATCCGGCAGTGCGGCTTGGGAAGCGGCATCGGAGGAATGCGGCAGAGGCTGTTTTTTCTGAGATCAGCGGGGACGCAAAGCAAGTTTTTTGTTGACAGCATCAAAAAAATAACTATAATAAGTATAGATGTATAAGGGCTTCTTTTCTTCCGGAAAGGTGTGCTTGCCGGACAATGCTTCTTCTGCCTTCATATTCATCGTTTACCGGGACTGCTCTTTTTGCTGCGTATTCGCTCTGAAAGGACGTTTTCGCTTTCCGATAAAGACGAGAGCGGCTCACTCCTGCGTAAAATGCCTTTGATCGGTGCCGCGATACGGGCGCCTCTTCCGGTCTGCCGGTCAAGGCTTCCGTACACCGGATAAATTCGGAGTCTCATATCACAAAGCCCACGCAGGACGGTCTGTGTATCCCGTCACTTTCTCTCCATGGAAAATCAGGCTCTCTGCCGTTATGCTGTATACCTTGAAGGAGAACGCTTCATGCGGATTTTAACTGTCAACAAAAACGATGCCGGTCAGCGCGTCGATAAATTTCTGAGCAAGGCGGTTCCGGCGCTCCCGCAGCCGCTGCTTTACAAATCAATCCGGACAAAAAAAATCAAAGTGAACCGGAAGCGCACGGAGCCGGATTATGTGCTTTGCGAAGGGGATACCCTTCAGCTCTTTCTTCCGGAGGATATTTTCGCTGCCGATGCAGTCCCGGATGCCTTTCGCCGGATCACGCCGCATCTGAATGTCATTTATGAGGATGATAATATTCTTCTGGCGGACAAGCCGGCGGGAATGATCGTACATCCGGATGAGGGAGAAGAAATCAATACGCTGATCTGCCATATTCAGGCATATCTGTACCGTAAGGGTGAATACAAGCCGGATGAGGAGCAGACCTTTGCTCCCGCGCTCTGCAACCGGATCGACCGCAATACAAGCGGAATTGTGATGGCAGCCAAAAATGCGGCTGCTCTGCGCGAGATGAACGAGCTGATCCGTGACCGTAAGATCGTCAAAAAGTATCTCTGCGCCGTTCACGGAGTCCCCGAAAAGAGGGAGGCTGTGCTGACCGGCTATCTTTCAAAGGATCAGAAATCCAATCTTGTGACCGTATACCGGACAAAGCCGCGCGGAGAAAACGCCGATGCACGCAGGATCGTAACAAAATACAGGCTTTTGACTTCAAAAAACAATCTTTCCCTGCTTGAGGTGGAGCTGGTTACGGGAAGAACGCATCAGATTCGCGCCCACATGGCTTCGATCGGACATCCGCTGCTCGGAGACGGCAAGTACGGCGTAAACCGTGACGACCGGAAACGCGGCTATAAGTTTCAGGCATTGACCTCCTACAGCGCGGAATTTACCGACGGAACACTCCTTTCCTATTTGAAAGGAAGACGCTTTACCGTAGATCCGCAGCGGATATGGTTTTTGAAGGAATTTGATACGGACGGGCTTTCTTTCTGAAAAGCAGGAGAAGATTTATGAGTTATTTGTTTGTCTTCCTGTCAGGTCTTCTGACTGCGCTTCCCTTTTTGTTTCCGAAGCTTTATGTGCTGTCGTGGATTTCACTGGCGCCGCTGTTCGTGATTGCAGCCAAAAAGAAATCGGCTTACCGGCACGGGCTTGTGTTCGGAATGGGCTTTTATATTCTGCTGTATTACTGGTTTGTGAAGCTGTATCCCATGGAGTTTATGGGCTTGAATGAAGCGCAGAGTATTTTGGTCATCGCAACCTGTTGGATCGGGCTTTCGCTTTTACAGGCGCTTGAAATTGCTTTTGTACCGTTTTTCTTCCGAAAGCTCCTGATTCCGCGCGCCGCATGGACAGCACCCTTTTCGGCGGCATCGTGCTGGTGTGCATTTGAATGGCTGCAAACACTTGGCTGGACGGGAGTTCCGTGGGGAAGGCTGGCGGTATCGCAGTACGGAGCCCTTCCGATGATTCAAAGCGCTTCTCTGCTTGGGTCGTACTTCACCGGCTTTCTGATCGTTCTGACCAACGGATTTCTTGCGCTGTTTTATCTGAAAAACGAAGCATTTTTCCTTTCCCGAAAAAAGCGGAGGAGCAGCTTTGGGCAGATTCCGGGCGAACCGGACCCGAGCGGGGCGGACTTTTGCCGCAAGACGGTCGTTTCCGGGACTGGGGAGCAAAAGACCGCTGACACCGTATGCGGACAGTGTGCAGAAGCCGACGCTTCCGGTGCCGGCAGTCTGCAAGGCGGCAGCACTGTCCTGCAAGCCTCCTCTGATGAGGTCGGACCTGCTGTCAAAGCGGAAACAGCTTCGGCAGAGGCACCACAGGTCTTTGCAGCATCCTTTGCAAGGTCGGACAGCCATTTTTTTGACTCCGGACAGGTGCCTGAGCCTGAACCCGGAGCATCCGATGCAGAATTCGGAATTCATGCGAAGAAGTCCGGTTCCGCATCGAAAAAAAGCAGGCGCGGCGTTGTCCGGTATCTTCCTTTGGCAGCGGCGCTGATGGTTATGCTGTCAAACGGCTTGTTCGGCTTGCTTCGGTTGTCGGCACTCCGCCGGCAGAGTGAACAGGAGCCGGTCAAGGTCGCCTTGATTCAGGGAAATCTCGCCTCCGGAGAGAAATGGGCAGATGATTCGGCAGAGCATTCCGCCACGCTGTATTCCGCGCTGACCCGGGAAGCATGTGCCGAGGGAGATGTTCGCTTGGTGCTTTGGCCTGAGACCGTTCTGACCTTTCCGGTTCGTCACAACCTGCACTATGACGGACAGCTCCGCAGTCTGTCGCAGGAAACCGGAGCGGTTCTTCTGGTCGGCACACTGGATACCATGTTTGATCCGGAAACCAATCAGACAAACGTCTACAATGCCATGCTTGCCTATTATCCGGACGGCACAAGAGGAGATGCTATATACTACAAGCGGCATCTGGTCCCGTTCGGAGAGTATGTCCCGATGGCGGAGCTGATCCGCACGGTTCTTCCGCAGCTGAGCGAGATGAATCTTTTAAGCGACGATCTGACACCCGGAACCGAAGCCACACTGATTTCCACGCAATGGGGCAATGTCGGCGCCCTGATTTGTTTTGATTCAATTTATGAGACGCTCACAAGGGATTCCGTCAGAAACGGCGCGGGGCTGATCGCCCTGATTACCAACGATTCCTGGTATCTGGATTCTGCGGCGGTATACCAGCACAACGGACACGCCGTATTGCGCGCGGTGGAAAGCGGACGCTATGTGGCGCGCGCTGCCAACACGGGAATTTCTTCGGTCATAACGCCGAGCGGCGAAATAACCGGACTGCTTGAGCCGCTGAAGGAGGGCTATGTCATCGGCGAGGTTCGGTTTTCCTCAAAAACGACACTGTATGTGAAGGTCGGCAATCTTATTGTTCTCTGCGCTCTTTTTTATATTGCGGGCATTGTCATATGGAAATCGGCTGCTTCTGTCCGCTCTCTGCGTGCAAAGCGCCGGGGACAGATCCGTAAGAAAGAAACACCTTCACAAGCGGAAAAGAACAGTGATTAACCGCCGTACCGCATTTCTTTCCTGTGGCACTGAGCCGAAAAACCGTTCTGCACGGGTGCAAAAAGCAGCACATCCGGCATGGGGACGCAGAGCCATTCATCTGCCGGCGCGGACGCTGTTGTTTCAGCGCCGCTCCTTTTCCGGAAAAGCATTATTTTTTCGCCGGCAGGTATAGGGAGCCGTTTCTTTGCCTGTCCGGACGGTTTGCTTTTCCGAGAATCGTTTCCCCGAATCGTTTCGCCGGAAGGCGGACCTGACTGAATCCCTGCATGCAAACGCCCTTGCGGCATTCCGCAAAAGGCTTGACGCATCGCCAAAAACATCCGGATAAAAATCAGGCGCAGACAGACGGAGTTTTTCCGTTGATCTGCGCCGTTTTTTACAGAAAGCTGCGTTGGGTCGGGAGATAAACCTTTTGATTATCCCTCATATTCCTTATACATCAGTACCAAAGCGGTTCCCTTCTTCTTTGCGTTGAAGGGTACGCCGTCCTCCATCAGGGTTTTACCTGTATAGGTATAGACGGTTCCCGGTGCATCGATGCTCCAGATGTCATAGCAGGCTTCCGGATTCAGACCGTTCATTTTCAGGAGGCAATAGGGCTGAGTCGCCTTCGGACGCCGGTACATAAGAACCATTCCCTCTTTCTCGTCCTCCGAGGTAAACTGCATGGCAAAGTAGGTGTTCTCCGTATCGTTGAAGGGAGTCAGCGGATAGTAATTGCCGCGGTAATAGGACCGGAAGGAAAGATAGTCCTCCACCAGCTTCTTATTCCTCTTCCAGTTCAAGCCGGTATTTTCAAAATCCCAGGAGAGAAGCAGAAGCGGACTCATCTGGCTGCGGAAAATATATGTATCGGTTTCGCCTCCGCCGATCTTTGTGTCAAAATAGCCGGAATGAATTGTACCGGTTCCGTGCAGCGGCAGCCATTCGGAAAGTCCGTAGGTATGCAGCTGCTGTGCCGTAACGTCATGGCAATAGTCATTGCGCCACACGGTAATGGAGCGGCGGATGGTTTCCAGATCCAGCCGTCTTCCGCCGGATGCGCAGTTGTCAATGACCAGACCCTCGTTTTGCTCCAGAAGAGAATCCCAGAATCTGTAGAAATTGACCACGTAAAGATTTTCGCACATGCCGGATCTGCCGTCATAATACTTCCGGTCCGCCTGAACCCAATATGCAAGCGGGTCGGAATTGAAGTCCTGCCGATAAACGCTCAGTCCCTGTGCCTTGATCTGACTGCTGATCAGATCAATCATATAATCGGTTGCTTCATCGCTTGAGAAATTGTAAAGTCCCCATGAACCGCCGCCGATATTTCCGCCGACAGAAGTATCCGGGAACAGAATCCAGTCCCTATGCTTGTTTTTCAACTGATAGGTGTCGGTTCCGGGGCAAACGCGCTCCGGCTCAAACCACAAAACCGTTCCCATGCCGTTTTTATTGGCTTCCGCAGAGATATCGGTGATGCCGTTCGGGAACCGTCTGGGGTCCGGCTTCCATGTACCGGTATTGACCCATGTGGCGCCGATCAGCCGGTACCATCCGGCATCCATCCAGAAATAATCGACAGGCAGATTCATCGACTTGATTTTCTGCACGTTGATATTCATGTTTTCCGTTGTCGCTTTTTCCATCAGACTGTAGCGGATCGGCCCCCCGAAGATCGACTGCTTGGTTCCCTCCGGGAATACGCTGTCATTGATCCAGCTGCGGAAGATGTTCTGCCCTTTGGTGACATTTCCCTGATAAAACTGCATGCTGACAAGCGGAGACCGGATGGACTCTCCGGGATACAGCGGAATATTCATGTTTTCCTGGCAGACGCGCACCCGTACAATGTCTTTTTCAACATTGCGGTGCAGTATGCTCATTTTCCATTGACCGCTCCAGCCGATTCCGACCACAAAGCTGCGGTTCTTACCGACGACATTGGCAAACGGCATGCTGGCATAGGAGGGCTTTCCGAGCAGACCGCTGAGGGTCACGCTTTTCCCGGCATACAGCTTATTCATGTTGAATTTGAATGCGTTTATGGTATCGGAGCTTCCGTTGCTGGTATAAACATCAACCGAGCTGTCCTCTCCGTTGTCCGGTATTTCAACCTCGGAATTGATGGCATAGAACTTTGTGACGGCATCCGTATCGGAGGTGCCGGTATTCTTCAGCCACACCGTCCATTCGCAGGTCGGATAATTGGTATAGATTGTTGCCTGAACCGTGACCGTAATCGGCACGGATTTGTGCGTCACGGTAACCTCTGTGGTAATGCCGCCGCGCATATATGCGCCCTCAGCCGACGGCTCTCCTACCTGAAAGGTCCAATCCGACAGGCTTTCCTGAAAATGGAGGTCCCCGACCATGAAGTCATACGGAGGCATGCCGTCCCCCGTTCCGTCATACAGAACGTTTGCGCGGTACCACGCCTGACATGTTTCCATGTCTGCCGCAGTCGCCTTCAGCGCCGACTGGGCTGTGGTGCTGTGGACCGGATTGTATGTAAACAAATCCGATTGATCCACCTGCGGAATTTCACTTTGCGGCTTTTGCGGTTTTGTTTCCTGACTCTTGGATTCCTCTTCTCCGGTCTCCGTTCCGCCGCCAGACGTGTGGCATGCGGCAAACGAAAACATCATGGAGAATGCCAGTGTACAGAGAATGGCTCTTTTGATGATTCCCATCCGTTACCTCCCGGTGTTTTTGTTTTGCAGCATTTGCTTTGAAATCCTAAAACCGCCTGTTTTTTTCGGAAATGTTGCGATTTTGAGATTTCTGTGTGATTTGAACATGCTTACCGTTTCATTCAAACATGCTGAACACCATTATAGTATCATATAAAAAGAATATTGTCAATCGTTTCTTTGTCCGAAATCAACAAATTGATGCGTGGATTTCTTTCGCCGGCATGTAATTTTACTGTATGCGGGCGTTTTGGGAGAAAACCCCGGATGAAAATCCAAAAAATATTTCTTTTTTGCAGCTTTGTGCCAGCCCGAGCGGCTTAGACGCGGAGAAGGCGATATCTGCCGGGAACCGCCGGCATGCAGGCAAGCCGCCGGGAACCTCATGCAGATGCTCCGCCGGCAGGCTTGCTTCCCCGACGAAGGCGCAAGGTGTCTTTTCCTGTAACCGGAACGCAATTCCCGCCTGTTCTGCCTACATCATAACCGTCGGAAAATCCGGCAGCTTGCTCAGCCCTATAGCGGCATGGGACTGCCCCATGAACTCCCCGTGACCGGCAATCCGCATCGCAGCCGCCAATGCAGAGGAATGCATTGATGCTGACACATATAATCTGCACACACACGGATATGCCTCCTGTGCCGCAGGCCCCCTTCGCACACGAAAAATCACGCTGTGTCGGGACTGCTCCCCGGCAAAAGTACCCCGGATATAAAAAAGAACCGTACATGTGGAATATGCACGGTTCCGGTAAAATACTATCGCTTAGTTTTCCGGTTTTTCGGTTGTCGGCAGAGTAGACCCGCCGTAAGGCATGACAATGACATGCGCATCATGCCCGAGAATGCGGTAGGCTTCTGCCAAAGCAGAGGCAACGGAGGTTTGCGGCTCCATAAACAGGGATCTGACAAAGTCCGGATCAAGGTCGGAAACAAGAAAAATCTTTGCTTTTTCCATCACCAGAGCAATCGCCGCAGCCTTGTGCCCGCCCAGCACAAACTCCGAGCGGATATGCGGAATCATATCGCTGCTCTTCTGATGTCCGGTCATCCACTTTTCAAATACAGGCTGCCCGAGTCCCTCTGTGCAGGCAGCAACCCAAATGATTATGCCGCCTTCCCGCACTGCATGCTTCGCATTGTCCAGTGCCTTTTGTGCCTGATACATATTCATATCCTTCGGGAATCCGCCCGCAGAAACAATCACAATATCTGCCGGATGATCAATGTGGCATTTGTACAGACGGTCCAGAAACCGACAGCCGGCGCGATGTGCATCCACAACATCTCCCGCAACGCAGCAGATGATTTCCTTATGTGCATCCAGCACCACATTGACGATATAGTCCACCGGACAGAATTCTGCAACCTCTTCAATGTCTTCCCGCACCGGATTCCCGGCAAGGTGTCCGGCATAAGAGCCTGCCTCTACCATATGGCTGTGGTTGCAGCGAATGGCCTCCTTCGTGGAAACCCCGGGCATGATTGCCTTCATTCCGCCGCTGTAGCCGGCAAAATAATGATATTCGATATTTCCGACACAGATCCGGAAGTCTGCATTGGCAACCACGTCAAAAATATCCACGGGCGTGCCGCGCGTTGTTTGACCGAGATGGACACAGTTTGCTGCGTTTGCATCCACACATGAGACACGGTCATAGACGGCATCGCCGACAAGATGACGCTTTTCCTCCTCCGTATGGCTGCGGTGCGAGCCGAGCGCAAACACAACGGTAATATTTTCGTCCTCTGCGCCTGCTGCCGTTAATTCCGTGAGAATAGAGGGGATAATTTTATAGGAAGGAACCGGACGCGTAATATCACTGGTCACAATTACGATTTTCTTGCCCTTCAGATGATAGGAAGAGAGCTTGGGTTTTCCGATGGGGGCGTCAAGCCCGCGCTTCACTTCATCCGTACCCCGAAGCGTTACCGTGACCTCATTGGGCAACAGAACGGTCTGAAGATTTTTTTCATCAATGTCAAGGGCAACGCCCTGTTTGCCGAAGCCGAGTTCAATATGCTGCATAAAAAGATACCTCTTTCTGTTTTCCGTTCCTGCAACTTTGCATCGCCTCTATTATAAACCACAAATCGGCGTGTGTCAATTCTTTTCGTAAAAGATCGGCAAAAGGCAAGCGGGCAGAAGGTTTGCGCCAATAAAAAAAGAGGAGCTTCGCTCGAAACATTTTTAAAAGCGGAGCTGTTTTGCCCCGCTTTGTATAGAGTACAGAGGATTTATGAAGTTAAAACGCACAATACCGGGCAGCGCTTTCATTCAATATTGTAGAGCGCGTTCAACACCAGCCAAAGCTGCGGGAAATATCGCATAATATTCCAAACGGAAAGCCCCTGCAAGCCGTATTCTCCAACCAGACGTGACTGTGCCTGCACGCTGCGCGCATCCTCAAACCAGACAACGTGCTCTTTTCCGTCCCTGTAATAATTGTAATACGGAGCCTGTGCCGTTTCATCATAGGAAATGGCAGCCTGATTTTCGCCTGCACGCCTGACCGCCTCCTGATTGGACAGGGATTCCGCGCGGCTTTCCCCGGAAATAAACGGGAGCTGCCAGTCATATCCGTAATTCGGCATTCCCATCAGAAGCTTTTCGGGCGGTATTTGTGTGACGGCAAATTCAATAACCTCGCGCACCTTATTAAGCGGCGATACCGCCATGGGAGGGCCAAATGAATACCCCCACTCATATGTCATCGCGATGAGCGTATTTGCCGCTTCTCCAAGTGCGCGATAGTCATGTGCTTCATAGAGCAGTCCGGGCTGATCGGCTGAGGTTTTGGGGGCGAGAGAGACTGCCACGGAATAGCCCTCGGAATTTAAAATGGTTGTCAGTGCGGCGATAAACGCGGTGTAGGCGTCACGATCCTCCGGGTAGATATATTCAAAATCCACGTCCACACCGCTATACCCCTTGGCACGAAGCGTATTCAGAAGGTTTGTGGTCAGACTTCGCTGTGCGGCAGGGTCGGACAAAAGAGCATGGGAAAGCTCATTGGAAAAAACGCCCTCGTCCGTCAAGGTGGAAAGCAAAAGCAGAGGCTTTGCCGGATACTCCCGAATAATGGATAAGATCTCGGCATCATCCGCTTCAATCAGCGTCCCGTCCGGCTTGAAGCCGTATGTAAAAACTGTGATATAAGTCAGATACGGAAGCGTCTGCCTGAGCACATCACGTTCGATGAAGGGATACGCATAACCGTTTACCGCCATGCTCCCTTCCCTTTGCTGATCATAGGATAAAACCAGAGTCTGCCCCGGATAAACATCGGTTTTTCCGCCCAATGCCGGATTGTCCCGCATCAGCTGATTTACGGTTGTTCGGTTTGCTCTTGCAACCGAAAAAAGGGTATCTCCCTCCCTTACGGTAACACTTTGCCGGGGCTTGAGAATCACAAGTGCCTGCCCGACAATCAGGCGGTCCGGATCCTGCAGCATATTATCCCTTGCAATCCGTTCCTGACTGACGCCAAAGCGCGCGGCAATCGATTGAAGCGTATCTCCGCTCTGTACCACATAGATCGTCATATATTCACGAATCCTTTCTCACCGTCTGTTCCGAAAATCTTCGCGGCGCCTTAGTGTTTCTTATAATATAGCTTTTTTCATTCGGCACCGCCGGATTCCTTCATATCCAATGTATGCTTTCTCACATAAAACTGTGATTCCGGCTATATGCTGCCTTGCGGTACGGAAAAACAGGGACGGGAGGCAGCGCTGCGCTGTAATTTTCCGGTCATCGGAAGCGGGATTGACAGTGCCTGCCGAACCTTCGGCAGCGGCGCCGCTCTGCTTTTGACCAAGACCGTTTCCGATATGGAAAGTCACCGGAGAAGCTGTCCGTTTCCTGCGGTTTGCGGAATTTGAATATATGTTTCCTTCGGCAGCGGCTGGCTTTTAAAAAAATATCGCAACGCTTTTTGCCGGATCATGCCGTGCCAGACTCCTTTTGCCGCTTCCGGACGCCTTTCCCGGCATTGCTGCATTGACAGAAAATCGCATTTTATTGGTAGAAATAAAAATACCGCAAAGCACCGTTTCGATGCCTTGCGGTATTATATTGACGGGTTCTCATTGCAGGTAATTCCGTTTTCCATGCATTCGGCATTCGGCATTCCCCGGACCGGAATAATTTCAGACTTCGATTTCGCCCTGCTCTGCCTCTGCCACCTTCAGCATGATTGCACATTCGATCCGTTTCCGGAACAGCTTGCAGCCGTATTCATAGATATCGCGGATGTCGCCGGCAGCATGGTATGCATTGGCTGCACAGCCTCCGGAGCAATACAGCTTTGCCCAGCAGTCGTGACATTTTTCTCTGGAATAGACATTGCAGAGCTTAAACTTGTCCCGCAGCTCTGTGTTGGTCACACCGTCCCAGACGTTGCCCATGCTGTACTTTTCATCGCCGACGAATTGGTGACACGGATAAAGCTCGCCCCATGGTGTGACAGCATAATATTCCGTCCCGGAGCCGCAGCCCGAAATACGCTTGTAGATGCAGGGACCGTGGTTCAGATCAATCATGTAATGGTAAAAAGTGAATCCGTGCCCTTCCTGCTCTCTGCGCAGCATTTCTTTTGCCAGAAGCTCATACTGCCGGAAAAGCTCCGGAAGGTCGGCATCGGTCAGCGCATACGGATCATCGGGGGCGCAGACAACCGGCTCCATGGACAGCTCTGTAAAGCCAAGGTCAGCCATATGGAAAATATCGTTTGTAAAATCCACATTGTTGTGCGTGAATGTTCCGCGGACATAGTAGTTTTTTCCGCCGCGCGCCTTGACCAGCTGCTGAAATTTCGGCACAATTTTGTCATAGCTTCCGTTTCCGGCATAGTCACGGCGCAGACGGTCATGAACCTCCTTGCGTCCGTCCAGACTGAGTACAACATTCTGCATTTCCCGATTGCAGAAATCAATGACATCGTCATCAATCAGCATTCCGTTTGTCGTCAGGGTAAACCGGAAATTCTTGTGGTGTTCTTTTTCAACGGAGCGGGCATATGCGACAATTTGTTTGACTACGTCAAAATTCATAAGAGGCTCTCCGCCGAAGAAATCCACCTCCAGATTGGTTCGTTTGCCGGAGTGTGCGATCAAAAAGTCAATTGCCTGTTTTCCAACGGAGAACGGCATCAGTGCGCGGTCGCCGTGATATTTTCCCTGACTTGCAAAGCAATAGCTGCAATTCAGGTTGCAGGTGTGAGCGATATGCAGGCAAAGGGCTTTGATTTCCGTATTGCGGTTTTTCAGATCAAACGCCATCCCGCTGTAGACGTCCTTCGTAAACAGCTGCTTCTGCTCCTTCAATGCCGTAATATCCGCATAGCACTCCCTCAGCTCTTCCCGGCTGACATCCGGGCGTTCGCCGTATTTCCGGAGCATGCGGTCGATCAGCTCCTCCTCCGGAACCTCTTCGTACAGCGCGATCATGTCATATGCAATATCATCCACGGCATGCACAGAACCGCTGTAGACATCCAGAACGATATTATAGCCATTCAGCTTGTATTGATGTATCATTTGCTTCTCCGTGCCGTTTTAACGGCTGTAAAACATTTAATTTAAGCAAAAATCCCGCAATTCCGGGCATCGTCTCTGCCGTAAAGCCACCATCCGCAGCACCGAACAAATACGGCTCAGCTGCTTTCCGGCAAGGTGTAAAAATAATAACGGTTCTTCCCAATATTCTTCCGCCAATCCAGCCGGATCGGCGCGTCCGCCCCCGTCATACGGGCTTTTCTGTCACAGAGCCTCGCAAACCCTATACCGCCAAAAAGCCGCTTGCCCACAACTCCGGTGAGCAGGCGGCAGTTTTTGTTTGTCAGATCACTTATTGTTCTTGTTCTCGCACTTCTGATTCGCAACGCCGCAGGAGGTCTTGCAGGCGGACTGGCAGGAGGTCTGGCATTCGCCGCAGCCGCCGTTCTTTGCGCTGACGGACAGATCACGGGTCTTGATTGTTCTGATTCTCTTCATAGTTGCTCTGATCCTTTCATCTGTTTCATTTATTCTTTATTATATACCCATTCAACCGCTGTGTCAAGGTGTTTTTCTTCTTTCCATGCGTTAACAGGCTTTTTTTCGTCTGTGATTGATCCGACCGTGCAAAATGCCGCCGGCGCAGCTTTAACCGATCAAACAGGCGCAGGAGCATGTGCATAGAATTTAAGCGGCTGCCGAAAAATTGCACTGCGTCATTGCTTGCTGCCAAAAACGATGGCAGTACGGAAGAAACAAGACTTTGCGCCGGGGATACTCCGTTTTTCCGAAAAAATCGCGCTTCCGAGCCGCTCACGCCTGCCCCGATATCTGCGGATAACGGGAACCGGAGCGGATCGGTCTCGTGCAGGGGAGCCTTGTTTTTCCGGAGCCCCCGTTCTTTAACGCTGCCCGGCATTTTTCCGGACAGCTGCCCCCGGAGGCAGATCGGCTTTGGTTCTGCGGGCTTCATTTTTGTCCCCGGCTTGATGTTCTGTCCGGCAGCAAAGCGCGTGAGATTTTCTTTCCGCAGCTTGACCGCCGATGGGATTATTCAAACAGAGGATATTTTTCGCAGAGCTTCCGGACCTCCTCCCGCACATATGCCGCGGACGCATCAAAATCGCGTGCGCAGAGCGCCATCAGATGTGCGACATGCTCCATATCCGCTTCCGTAAAGCCGCGCGTGGTTACGGCGGGCGTTCCGACGCGGATTCCGCTGGTCACGGTCGGCTTTTGCGGATCATTCGGAATGGCATTCTTGTTAACGGTAATGCCGACCTCATCCAAACGCGTTTCCATATCCTTTCCGGTCACCTGCATCGGTCTGAGGTCGATCAGGCAGAGGTGGTTATCCGTTCCTCCCGTGACCAGTGCAAAGCCTTCCTTCAGAAGCGCCTCGGCAAAAGCCTTGGAATTCAGTACGATCTGATGCTGATAGGCGCGGAAGCTGTCCTTCAGTGCTTCTCCGAAGCAGACTGCCTTTGCCGCAATGATATGCATCAGGGGACCGCCCTGTGTTCCGGGGAAAATCGCCTTATCAATCTGTTTTCCGAGCGCCTCCCGGCAGAGAATCATTCCGCCGCGCGGTCCGCGGAGCGTCTTATGCGTGGTGGTGGTTACCACATCGGCATACGGAACCGGGCTTTCGTGTTCACCCGCAGCGACCAAACCCGCAATGTGCGCCATATCCACCATAAAATACGCGCCGACCTCATGTGCAATTCCGGCAATCCGCTTGAAATCAATCGCACGCGGGTATGCAGAGGCACCCGCCACGATCAGCTTCGGATGATTCTCTTTTGCAAGCTGCTCCAGCCGATCATAATCGATCAATCCGGTGTCCTCCCTTACGCCGTAAGGGATAAAATGATAATATTTTCCCGAAAGGTTCACCGGACTTCCGTGTGTCAGGTGTCCGCCGCAGGCAAGGCTCATGCCCATGACGGTGTCTCCCGGCTGAAGGAGTGCAAAATAAACCGCCATGTTTGCCTGTGCACCGCTGTGAGGCTGTACATTGACATGCTCCGCCCCGTACAGCTGTTTTGCACGGTCTATCGCAATTTGCTCCACAACATCCACACAGCGGCAGCCGCCGTAATAGCGGTGTCCGGGATATCCTTCGGCGTATTTATTGGTCAGGATGCTGCCCATTGCAAGCAAAACCGGTTCCGAGACGACATTTTCGGAGGCAATCAGTTCAATTCCGTCCCTTTGCCGGTTGTATTCTTCCAGAACGGCACTGCCGATCTCGGCATCTGCGGCAATAAGCCGGTCGATTTCTTTTTTTATCATAATAAAAGCTTCCTTTCTTACGCTTTTTTGCGAATGGAACAGGCAGAATCAAACGAATCGGTTTCATCCGTTCGGCAGGCAATGATATTTTCGGCTTTTATCCGAACGCAACCCGGGAGCCGATGCAGCTGTCCGCCAAGTACATTGCTCTCTGCCGCAGAGGCTCACCATGGGCGTGCGGTGTGTGTATTCCTTCGTCAAGGTCAATGATTTCCGGACACATTCTGCTGATCCACATAACGGCAGGCTGCGATTGCCGCCTGGGCGCCGTCCGATGCCGCAGTTACGATCTGCCGGATCCGCTTTGACCGGCAATCGCCCGCCGCAAAGAGTCCGGGCTCCGGCAATACGCAGGTTTCATCCGCCAGAATATAGCCGTTTTCATCCAGCTTTACAAAGGGCTTGAAAACGCTGTTATCCGGCTCCTGACCGATTGCTACAAACAGCGCGTCCGTTTGCAGAGCCTCTTCTTTTCCGGCTGCGGTGTGAAGCACTCTGATTTCTTCAAGCGCATGCTTCCCGATCAGGGCACTCACGACGCTTCCCGTCATGAAATGTACATTTTCCGCTTTTTTCAGGATAGAAAGAAGACTTTCTTCTCCTGTAAAATAATCAAGATTCTGTACCAGGGTGACATCGGCGCAGATGTCCTTCAGAAAAACCGCTTCCTGAAGCGCTGAATTCCCCCCGCCGACAACCACGGCGCGCTTCCCTCTGTAAAACGCCCCGTCACAGACCGCACAATAGCAGACGCCGCAGCCGACAAGCTCCCGCTCGCGCGGCAGTCCCAGTTCACGGTGACGGGAACCCGCTGCAATAATCACGCTGTATCCGTCGTACACGCCGGTTTCTCCGATGATCCGAAACCGTTCCCGATCCCGCTGCAATGCGGAAACGCGGTCAAGCTCTATCTCACAGCCAAGACGCAGCGCCTGATCGACCAGCTTCTCTCCGAAATCGCTGCCGCTCATTTCGGGAAAACCCGGATAATTCTCCACCTTAGGCGAATGCGTAATCTGTCCGCCGAAGGTTTCCTTTTCCAGGATCAGGACGGATTTTCCGGCTCGCCTTGCGTATATCCCGGCAGTCAGTCCGGCAGGACCGGCTCCGATGATCATGATATCGTACATCATATTGCTTACGCTCCTGTGTCATGCACCCCTGCATATTACATTTCTGTGTTACACTCCTGTGTCATGCTTCCGTGCGGCTTCCGATAAACTTTCTGATATTGGAAACATTCTGAATGTTTTCGCGACCGTTCCCGAACAGCCGGACAAGCGTCGGAGCGGACGTCACCTCATATTCCCGTGCAAGCTCCGGTGCCTCATCCGCAATGATCTCACGGTACGCCATTCCGGCGTGGTCCAAAAAGCTCTTTGCCATCCGGCAGTTCGGACAGGTGCGCGTTGCAAACAGCAGGAGCTGTTCCCCGTTCTCCTCCGGAAGGATCGCAGCATCATGCTGCCCGGCAGGCTCGGATGAAGCTGCGGGCTTCTTCCCTTCCGCCCGGATGCCGTGCTTTTCCTGATCAAACCTTGCCATGGAGGAAGAAATGTCATAGAGCTTTCTGTCCTTGAATTCCTGAGACTTTCCGGTATTCCAGTTCTGAACCGGACGGTAGTAGCCGGTAATTCTGCTGTAAACCTCGGTCTTCTTTCCGCAGGTCGGGCAGACATACACCTCACCCGCGATATAGCCGTGCTCACGGCATACGGAATAGGTCGGAGAAAGCGTGTAGTACGGAAGCTGATAGTTCTCCGCAATCTTACGCACCAGCTGCGCCGCTGCCTTCCAGTCAGGCAGCTTTTCACCGAGGAAGGCGTGGAACACAGTTCCGGAGGTATAAAGCGTTTGCAGCTCATCCTGAATATCCAGCGCGGTGAAGATGTCCTCGGTGTAGCCGACGGGCAGATGCGAGCTGTTTGTATAGTACGGCGTATCCTCGTTTTCGGAGGCGGTGATGATATCGCCGAAGCGCTTTTTGTCATGCTTTGCCAGACGGTATGCGGTCGATTCTGCGGGGGTTGCTTCCAGATTGTAAAGATCTCCGTATTTTTCCTGATAATCGGACAGGCGCTCCCGCATGTGATTCAGAACATCCTTGGTAAATTCCTGTGTTTCCGGATGTGTCAGATCCTTGCGCAGCCATGCCGCGTTCAGACCGGCTTCATTCATGCCGACAAGTCCGATGGTCGAAAAATGGTTGTCAAAGCTTCCAAGATACCGCGCGGTATACGGATACAGCCCCTCCTGTAAAAGCTTTGTAATGACCGTGCGCTTGATTTTCAGAGAACGCGCGGAAATATCCATCATGTGATCCAGACGGCGGTAAAATTCCTCCGGCGTCTTGGACAAATACGCGATCCGCGGCATATTGATGGTGACAACACCGACAGAGCCCGTGCTCTCGCCGCTCCCGAAGAAGCCGCCGGTTTTTCTGCGCAGCTCTCTCAGGTCCAGACGGAGCCGGCAGCACATGCTGCGGACATCGCTCGGCTGCATATCGCTGTTGATGTAGTTGGAGAAGTAAGGTGTCCCGTACTTGGAGGTCATCTCAAACAGAAGCCGGTTGTTTTCCGTGTCGGACCAGTCAAAGTCGCGGGTGATGGAATACGTCGGAATCGGATACTGGAAGCCGCGGCCGTTGGCATCACCCTCGATCATGGTTTCGATAAAGGCGCGGTTGACCATATCCATTTCTTTTTTGCAGTCCTTGTACTTGAAGTCCATTTCGCGTCCGCCGACAATCGCGTTCAGCTCCGCAAGATCGTTCGGGACGGTCCAGTCCAGCGTGATATTGGAAAAAGGAGCCTGCGTCCCCCATCTGGAAGGCGTATTGACGCCGTAAATGAAGGATTCCACGCATTTCTTTACCTGTTCATAGGACAGATTATCCGCCTTGACGAAGGGAGCAAGATATGTATCAAAGGAAGAAAACGCCTGCGCCCCTGCCCATTCATTCTGCATGATGCCGAGGAAGTTCACCATCTGATTACACAGCGTGGCAAGATGCTTGGCGGGCGCCGAGGTAATCTTTCCCGGAACGCCGCCCAGTCCCTCCTGAATAAGCTGCTTCAGGGACCATCCGGCGCAGTAGCCGGTCAGCATGCTGAGATCGTGAATATGAATATCCGCATTGCGGTGGGCATTGGCAATCTCATCGTCATATACCTCGGAAAGCCAATAATTCGCCGTAATGGCACCGGAGTTGGAAAGAATCAGACCTCCGACCGAGTACGTGACGGTCGAATTTTCCTTGACGCGCCAGTCATTGGCATGCAGGTACTGGTCCACAATCTGCTTATAGTCAAGCGCCGTCGATTTGATCTCGCGCATTTTCTCATGCTGTCTGCGGTAGAGAATGTATGCCTTTGCCACATCCGAATAGCCTGCCTGAATCAGAACCGATTCCACGCTGTCCTGGATATCCTCAACGCTGATTACGTTTTCCTTGATTTTCGGCTCAAAATCTGCCGTGACCTTCAAAGCAAGGAAGTCGATCACCGATTCGTTGTACTGCTTTTCCTGCGCTTCAAATGCCAGTCTGATCGCTTTGATGATTCGCTTGATATCGAAATCAATGATTCTGCCGTCTCTTTTCTGAACCTGATACATTTCCCCATCCCCCATTATATAAATATCATCCGGCTGCCGCCGTCTGTGGTTCATCCGGCTGCCGCCGTCTGTGATTCATCCGGCTGCCGCCGTCTGTGATTCATCCGGCTGCCGCCGTCTGTGGTTCATCCGGCTGCCGCCGTCTGTGGTTCATCCGGCTGCCGCCGTCTGTGGTTCATCCGGCTGCCGCCGTCTGTAATTTATCCCGCTGCCGCTGGCTGTGTGCCGGTCCCATGCCCGATGCGGTCTGCCTGTTTTGCGGAACGCTGAACCGCACAGCTGTACAAAGCCATTGAAAAAAGCTTTCTGCCCGTTTTTTGCTTCGCCTGCTCGGCTTTGCTTCGCTTATACCCCCCGAAGCTCTGCCGAAGGCACATAGGGCTGCACCGCTTCTAAAAATGCATGCAGCGTCTTATGATCCGGCGCAGTACACCCGGATTTTAAGATATTGCCGGAATCCCGGAAGCACTGAATAAAATAGCGCGGAGCGCCTTGAATCAGCTTTCCGATTTCTGCAAAATCCTGTACGGTATGAAATGGATGTACTGCCGTTGTCCTAAATTCGTATGCAACATTCCCCGTCCTTAAAAGACGAATGCTTTCAAGCACGCGATCCGTAAACGCTCCTGTTCCGGCAACCTCGGCATACTGTGCAGGACTGCTTTTGATGTCCATCGCCACATAGTCCGCCAAGCCGCTTTCCATGATCTCGGCAAGCCGATCCGGAAAAGAGCCGTTTGTGTCAAGCTTAACGCTGTAGCCCAATGCTTTGATTTTCCGGAGCAGTTCCTTCAGATCTGCATGTAAAAGCGGCTCTCCGCCCGTCACGGCAACGCCGTCGAGCAGCCCTCTTCTTTTTTCAAGAAAGCGAAAAAGCGTGTCCTCACGGATCTGTTCGACCGTGCTTCCGCTCTCCACAAGCGCCGCATTGTGGCAAAAAGGACATCTAAAATTGCATCCGACGGTAAACAGTGTACATGCCGTATGCCCTGGAAAATCAAGCAGCGTCAGCTTTTGCAGTCCGCCGATTATCATGCTCAGCATCGTTCCTTTCCGATTTCTGTTGACGCATTCTTCCGTGTCGGTTTGGATCGTCGGATTCCAGCGTCTGTGAAGTGAGACTCCCGGATCCGGACTTAAGCCATCTGCAGCGCCTCGGCGTATTTTGTCCGTCAGCACCTCGGCTTGCCGTTCCGCGCCGGACTCTGTGTACCATTATACCCCAATATTTAGTTGTTGTCAATACGGTTTCGCACAATATATTGTTTTTTGATCCTATGACACAGTGAAGCATTGATTTGTAAAATCCGTTTTGAAATGAATGGAAGAGTACGGAAAATAAAGTAAACAAAGAATCCTGCGGCTTCTGCCTGCACGGGGGAAAGCGCACAGCGGCAGGTTTTGTCCGATTTGAGCCGATGTCAGAATCGGATCTTTCCGCGCAGACCGGAGGGAACGCCGGGAGGAGTGGCGGCATATCCTGTAGAAAGAAGCACCTCATACGGCTTGACGGATGAGAGCCGGCAATGTTATAATATGGCGGAAGTCCGTTCTGCCGACTGCCGGAAACGGTTCGTCTGTTTGATTTTCCGCTGATTAACCGCCTATGCTTTCCCGTTATTTCGAATTGCTGCAAGGAATGTATGCTTATGTCTGTTTTATTGCTTTTTGTGATCTATATTGCGTTTATCGGACTTGGCGTCCCGGATTCGCTGTTCGGGAGCGCCTGGCCGGCTATTTACCGGGAATTCCGGCTCCCCGTTTCTTATGCAAACCTGATCACCCTGCTGATTTCCGGATGTACGATTCTGTCCAGTCTTTTCAGTGCAAGCCTGATCCGCCGATTTGGAACGGCGAAAATCACGGCGCTCAGCACCGCACTGACCGCAGCATCTCTGTTTGGATTTTCCGTGTCGGCAAGCTTTCCCGTCATGTGTCTGTTTGCAATCCCGCTCGGCTTTGGCGCGGGAGCAATTGATGCTGCGCTGAACAATTATGTATCGGTTCATTATAAGGCAATGCACATGAATTTTCTCCATTGCTTTTACGGAATCGGCGTTTCGCTCAGTCCTTATCTGATGTCATACACACTGCAGGGACAGAACAGCTGGCGCGCCGGGTACCGTCTGGCGTTTTGGGTACAGCTTGTAATTTCCGTCATTACGGTTCTGGCGCTTCCTCTTTGGAACAAGGTGAGAAAAACAAACGCCCCGGAAACCGGACCCACCGGGACAGTGCCTCTGAGCCCTGTCCGGATGCTGAAAAAGCCCTCCGTTCAGGCTGCCTGCGGCATATTTGCCGCTTCCTGCGCCATAGAATATACCGCCGGAACATGGGGCAGCACCTATCTGGTTCAGACAGGAGGCATGACTGTCGGCGGTGCGGCGCGGATGCTGACGCTTTATTATGTCGGAATCGCACTGGGCAGATTCCTTTCCGGCGTTCTTTCTGCGGTTTTTCCGAAGACAATGACCGCACAGCGCCTGATCGTATGCGGTCAGATAACGCTCTCCCTCGCGGTTTTCCTTTGGCTGCTCCCACTTCCTGCGGCATTTTCGGCAATCTCTTTTTTTCTGACCGGACTCGGAACAGGACCGATTTTTCCGAATCTGCTTCATGCCGTGCCGCAATATTGCGGTGCCGAATACGCGCAGGCGTATATCGGATTTCTGATGGCTGCGGCTTACGCGGGAATCATGCTGGCTCCGGCTCTCTTCGGATGGCTTGTGCAGCTGCTGTCCGTTTATCTTTTTCCGTGGTATTTGCTTTTGCTGCTTGCTGTCATGGCGCTTTGTACGGCTTCTGCGGTCCGGCAGCTTCACGGCAAATGACCATCCGGCAGCCGATGCCGGCTTCGCTCCTTGCGAGGCTTTTATGCCCCGAAGGATATTGTACAGGCAGCGGAATACGGCAGAAATTACGGAAACTCGGTAAACTTCTATCAACGCCGCAGACCATCGGAAAGCAATTTTCCCCCTTACCGGAGAACAGAAAACAAGGGCGCCCCCTCGCTCTGAGGTGCATAAGCACTGTTTGGGCGAAGGGGGCTGATGATTGCATGCCGTTTTTTCGGTTACTTCTGCAGCAGCAGCATTACAAGCTTCCACAGGCGCGCATAAGAAGAAAGCTCCAGCGTTTCATCCGGTGTGTGAATGTTTGAAAGTGCCGGTCCGATGGAAATGGCATCAAGCGGATGATCGACTGCCGATATAATCAGACCGCATTCCAGTCCGGCATGAATGGCGGTAATGCGCGGCGTGACCGAGCCGCCGTATATCTGACGGCAGGCATCGATGAAATCGCGCTGCAATGCGGAATCCTTTCGCATTTCCCATCCGGGATAGCGGTTGAATACCTTAAAGTCCGCCTCCAGAAGCGCTGCAAGACGCTTATAGCGATCCAGAAGCGCATCCATTCTGCTTTCCGAAGAGGAACGGCAGAGCCACGTCATGACCACAGCTCCGTTTTCCTCATTCAGGATGCCGAGGTTAGAGGATGCCTCCACCAGCGAAAAGTCCTTCGGGCATTTTGTGTAAACCCCGTTCGGTGCAAGTAAAACGGCGTCCATCACACGGCGCGTGGAGCGGAAGGTCATCATTTTTTCGCCGGGCTCGCGGGACGGTTTTCCGATTTTGATGCGGAAGCCGGCATCCGCATCCGTCAGCTCTTTGCGAATCTTCTTTTCCGCAGCGCGCAGGCACTCCCCCGCCTCCTCCGGATTGCAGGTGAAGAATACGGCAGAGGCTTCCCGCGGAATTGCATTATCCTTTGTACCTCCCGCAATCGAAATAAGATTGCAGGGGGTTTTTTCATAGACAACGGCAAGCAGCCGCGCAAGCAGGATATCGGCATTCGCCTTCTGCAAGTGGATATCGGATCCGGAGTGTCCGCCGGCAAGTCCGGTGATTCTGACCGAAAGAAGCTTCCCTGCCTCCGGAATCGCCGTTTTCTCACACGGAAGAAGCAGCTGCGCTCTGGCTCCCCCCGCACAGCTGACGGTTGCTTCGCCTTCCGTTTCCGAGTCGAGGTTGATCATGCGTTCCGCCGTGATTTTGGAATAATCAAAATGGGCAGCACCGCTCATTCCGACCTCTTCGTCCGATGTAAACAGGCACTCCAGACGGGGATGCAGAAGGCTCCGGTCCTCCAGTATGGCAAGCATCATTGCAACAGCAACCCCATCGTCCCCGCCAAGCGTCGTTCCGTCGGCATGCAGAATGCCGTTTTCTACAAGAAGCGTCAGACCATCCTTTGAGAAATCGTGCGTGCTTCCCTCTCTTTTCTCGCAGACCATATCGGTATGCCCCTGCAAAAGCACCGCAGGCTTTCCCTCCCAGCCGGGAGCAGCCGGCTTTTTGATCAGGATATTTTTGTGAGCATCCCTTATATATTCCAAACCGTTCTTTTTTGCGAAATCCTCCAGAAAATCAACAATTTTATCCTCATGTCCGGAGCTGCGCGGAATAGCGCTGATCTGTTCAAAATAATGAAACATCGTCTCCGGCTCATATCCGCTGATCACATAGTTCATACCCTTCTCCATTCCGCCGCCTCATACGGCGGCATAAATCACAATGAATTTTTTTGTATTTTCCACCCGCAAAAGCCAAGTCTTCGCACACTGCGGTTTATTTTGAGACGATTTATGCGTGGAAACGACCGTGTTTTGTCACGGCTGAATATAGCTTCACGCCGCGCGGCATTCCTTTGCTTTCAAAAATGTACTATTATAAGTATACACACATCCTTGAACATGTTCCGAAAAACAATCCACGGTGCAAAATGAACGCAGAGGCTCCGTTTCACAAAATGACACAGACGCTTTAGAACCAAAACGGCAAAATGCCCGTTGATTTTTCGCCAAAAGCGCTGCACCGGAGATTCCCGGACAAACTTATTGTAGCCGAAAGAAGTGCTTTTGTCAACATGCTCCGGCAAACCCAAAGCCTTATTCTGTCAATCAATGCGTGAAGCTGCGTTCCGGACCTTTTGCCGCTTCTTCCGACCCTTTTTAAATCGGCAGCCGGAACCGGAAAGCCCTTAAATGCATTCCGAGGAGTGCGATTTATTAAAAAACAGACGTCAGAATCGCATTTTCCTGTATGGGTGCGCTTTGACCGGATCATACTCATATGAGGGGATCGGACTGCTTTTACAAAAAAACATCTTCCCGCTTCAAAAGAACCTTCTTTTTAATCCTTATGAACGCTTCTTTCCATGCTCAAGGTTCCTGCTTTTTCCGAACCATGAAATTCAGGTGAACAGAAAATTTGATGAAAAACGGAGCGGCAAACCGTTTCATCGGCATTTTGCGGCTTTTGCTGTCTGAAGAACATCCGCAATTCCGCCGGAAGCTGCCGACGCAGGTGCCGCCGTCATAAAAATGAAATTTACATGTTTTTTGCCGTACTTTCTTGCGGCTTGCAGCTTCCCTAAATATTACTTGACATAAATACGCTCACATCACGTCATAGTATATACAGGATTTGAACAGCTTCATACGCTGCGAACCGATCCGAAGAAAATCAAAGGTTGGGAAACAAAAATATGTCTGCTAAAAACAAGCATAAAACCAAACATTCCGATATCCCGCGCATCCTGCTTGTCCTTCTGATCGGCATTGCAGCGCTTGCCGGAATTTCGGATGCCATCATTCCCTCCTCGCTGTCATTCCGGGAGGGAGAAGCGATCAGCGCCGGATATTGCTGCGACCTGGAATTAACGGAAGCAGAGGGGGATAACGGCGTAAGCCGCAGGGCGAACGCAAACGCAAATCTTTTCGGAGTTCTTCCGGTCAAGAAGATCAATATCAGCACATATCGGGATATCCGTGTTCTTCCTGGAGGCATGCCGTTCGGTGTTAAAATGTACACCAAGGGCGTTCTTGTCGTTGGAATTTCCGATGTGGAAAGCGAAAAAGGCACCTTCAGTCCCGCACATGAAGCGGGCATCCGGGTCAAGGATATTATCTGTAAAATCAACGGAAAAGAAATCAACTCTGCGGAAGAAGTAACCGAAGCCGTGGAAAAAAGCGGCGGTGTTCCGCTGCAAATCACACTTCTGCGCGACGGCAAGGAAATAACCGTAACGCTTCATCCGGCAAAGCACAAAACCGAGCAAACGTATAAGGCTGGAGTCTGGATCCGGGACAGTACAGCCGGAATCGGAACGGTTACCTTCATCATACCGGAGGACGGCAGCTTCGGCGGACTGGGGCACGGTATCTGCGATGTGGATACCGGTGATCTGATGCTGCTTTTACGCGGAAGCGTCATGGATGTCACAATCAGCGGCGTGATTCCCGGAACCCCGGGTACTCCGGGAGAGCTGAAGGGATATTTTAACGCGCAAAAAACGGGAACCATGCTGAAAAACTCCGCTGCAGGAGTATACGGCGTGCTGTCACAGATCCCTCAAACGCCGTTTACACCGGTTCCGATTGCACTGAAGGACGAAATTCATGAAGGAAGCGCAACCGTTTTGTGTACTCTGGACGAAAACGGAATCAGCTCCTATGAAATTCAGATATCCAACATTAACCGCAGCGGAGGGGATCTGAAGGGCTTTGTCATCACTGTAACGGATCCGGCACTGCTCAAGAAAACCGGAGGCATCGTACAGGGCATGTCTGGTTCCCCCGTGCTGCAGGACGGAAAGCTGGTCGGAGCGGTCACGCACGTTTTGATCAACGATCCGGCAAGAGGGTACGGCATTCTCATAGAAAATATGCTTTCTCAGCTTCCGGAGGAATAACCCTCAGACGAAAAAACGGAGCCTCCGCCTTTCGGCGGCAGCTCCGTTTTTTGAATAGCGGCACATAGCCGCTGCCCTTACTTTGCCTGCTCCGAGTCGGAATCCGGTCGGTTCCGGTCAGGTTTCTGCAAAGTATCGGTATTTTCGGGAATTTTTTCAGTCTCCGGCTTCTGATATCCGCCGTTCTGCGCCGGTATGGCACCGACCGCGGCAGATTCCGATGCCTGCGCCTCCGCAGCACTCGGGTCGGCAGGCTGAGCATTCTGTGCCATAGCGGCAAGCGCCGCTTTGCACTTTTTCAGCTTTGCGCCGTATTTGACTCCGATGATCAATTCGACCAGCACAACAATATGGAACAGAATCGAATAGAGCAAGGAGACATCAAACACAAAAACATAAAACAGACAATCCAGTATATAATAAATCAGTGCAAAGGTGACCCAGATCGTCTTTTTCTTCGAAAAGATCCAAGCGAGCAGATACGGTACTGTAACCAGCAAGCCGACTGCAACACCAATGATCAGATAGAGCATCTGACCGCTCTCCTGCTGCCATACCGTTCCGGTCACGGTGATCACATACGGAGTGATTGCGGAAAAAAGCATGTAAATATCCCCGCCGAAAGCGGCAAGGAGAATATTGATTGCAGTAAAACCGGCAACACACAAAAGGCTGGCTCTTGCACCGGCATATTTGCGCTTGCATTTTTCAATTTCTTCATTGAGTGCGGTGATGTTCTGAGGCAGTCCGGCTGCCGGCTGAAACGGGGTGGTCTGATTCATACTTTTCTGAACCTTTCCCGGAATGATTTCCGAATGATTTGGATGCTGTGAGGTCCGTGTGCAGAGTCTTTCCGCAACAGGTCAATTTACGGCACTCTGTCAGGTCCGGCACCCGGCAAGGCAAAGGGGAGTATCCTCTTTTGCCGAACCACAGGCTTTTCGCTCTTGCTTCTGAAGCAGCGCAGCTGTGCAGGCTTTGCATTTCCTGTCCGTTTGCATTCCCAACAGTTTATGCATCGGGATGAACGCAATGCCCGGTTGACGGAAAATATCGCACAACCGGGCATATTTTTTATTTCGGTGCTTCAGAACGCGTCATTAATACTTTTTGCGCGCCGCATATGAGGTGTGGAGTGCATGATGCGCTTTTTCGCAGCCATATCCCTCATAATAAGTGGAATACAGCTCCTTCACCACGGGAGACTCATGAGATTTGCGGATTGCCATCGCGGCGTCCGCGTCATACAAAGCCTTGGCACGCAGCGCCTTGATATCCACGGTATCACGGACATACTGCGGCTGAATCGGCTGTCCGCCGCCGTTGACGCAGCCTCCCGGGCAGCCCATGATTTCCACAAAGGTCCAGTCTGCTTCGCCGGACTTGATTTTGTCCATGACGGCTTTTGCAGAAGCGGCTCCGCTGGCAACGGCAACCTTGATATCCATGCCGTTGATGGTGACGGCGGCTTCCTTCAGACCTGCGGTTCCGCGAACGGCGTGGTATTCAATATCGGCATTGTCCTTGCCGGTCAGCCAGTCGTTTGCGGTACGGAGCGCAGCCTCCATAACGCCTCCGGTGGCACCGAAGATCACGGCAGCGCCGGTATCCTCTCCGAGCGGAGAGTCATATTCCTCATCGGGAAGCATGTTGAACTGAAGACCTGCGCGCTTGATCATGCGGGCAAGCTCTCTTGTCGTGATGGAAATATCCACATCCGGAACACCGGCAGCGGCTTCATTATCGCGGTGAATCTCAAATTTCTTGGCTGTGCAGGGCATTGCGGCAACAACCACAATATTCTGCGGATCAAGACCCATTTTCTCCGCGTAATATGTCTTGATAATAGCGCCGCCCATGGTCATCGGGGACTTGCAGGTGGACAGGTGCGGCAGAAGCTCCGGATAGTAGTATTCCGCGAACTTGACCCATCCGGGAGAGCAGGAGGTAATCATCGGCAGCACATCATGATTGTTGATACGCTCGACCAGCTCATGCGCTTCCTCTACAATCGTAACGTCAGCCGCAAAGTCCGTATCAAACACACGGTCAAAGCCGAGGCGGCGCAGTGCGGCAACCATTTTGCCCTCGACATTCGTTCCGATCGGAAGACCGAACTCTTCGCCAAGCGCAGCGCGCACAGCGGGAGCGGTCTGAACGATCACCGTCTTTGCCGGATCTGCCAGAGCAGCCCATACCTTGTCGGTATCGTCCTTTTCGGTCAAAGCGCCGGTCGGACATACGTTGATGCACTGTCCGCAGGAAATGCAGGGGGATTCATCCAATGCCTTTCTGAAATGCGTACCGATTGAGGTTTCAATGCCGCGGTCCGTTGCACCGATCACGCTGACATACTGCTCCTTGCAGGCAGCAACGCAGCGGCGGCAGAGAATGCACTTGTTGTTATCGCGGACAAGATGGTACGTGGATTCATCCTTTTCATAGACCGGCTTGAATCCGTCGTATTTTCCGTCGTCCTCAACGCCGTATTCCTGGCAGAGCTTCTGCAGCTCGCAGCTGCCGGAACGGACGCAGGAAAGACATTTCTTGTCATGCGTAGAGAGCATCAGCTCCAGTGTGGTTTTGCGTGCGGCACGAACCTTTGCGGAATTGGTCTGTACCTCCATGCCGTCTGCTGCGGCATACAGGCAGGCAGGAACCAGTCCGCGTGCGCCGGTTGCTTCCACCAGGCAGATACGGCACGCGCCGATCTCATTGATTTTCTTCATGTAGCAGAGCGTCGGAACCTCAATTCCCGCTGCGCGGGCAGCTTCAAGAATTGTAGAGCCCTTCGGAACACTGACTGCAATACCGTTTATTTTCAGATTAATCATATCCATGGTTCGCATGCCCCCTTATTTCTTACTGATTGCGCCAAACTTACAGGTTGTCATGCAGGCGCCGCACTTAATGCATTTGGAATTGTCGATTGTATGCGGATTCTTAACCGTTCCGGAAATCGCACCGACAGGACATTTCCGTGCGCATGCCGTGCAGCCTTTGCACTTCACGGGATCAATGACATAGCTCAGAAGTGCTTTGCAGACTCCGGCGGGACACTTTTTATCAACGATATGCGCAATATATTCTTCGCGGAAGAACTTCAGGGTTGCAAGAACCGGGTTCGGGGCGGTCTGACCGAGGGCACAAAGCGCATTCTGCTTAATGTATGCGCAGAGCTGCTCCATATCCTCCAGATCTTCCATCGTTCCGTTTCCGTTTGTGATCTTCTCCAGCTTTTCAAGCAGGCGCTTGATGCCGACGCGGCAGGGCGTGCATTTTCCGCAGGATTCATCCACGGTGAATTCCAGGAAGAACTTTGCCATATCCACCATGCAGGTGTCCTCGTCCATGACAATCATACCGCCGGAGCCCATCATGCAGCCCATTGCGGTCAGGTTGTCATAGTCGATCGGCGTATCCATCAAAGATGCCGGAATGCATCCGCCGGAAGGACCTCCGGTCTGAACAGCCTTGAACTTCTTTCCGTCCGGAATGCCGCCGCCGATTTCTTCAATGATTTCGCGGAGCGTGGTGCCCATCGGAATCTCCACAAGTCCGGTGTGCTTGATCTTTCCGCCGAGCGCAAAGACCTTGGTGCCCTTGGACTTTTCGGTTCCCATGGAAGCGAACCACTCCGCGCCCTTCAGGATGATCTGCGGAATGTTCGCAAAGGTTTCAACGTTGTTTTCAACCGTAGGACACTGGAACAGACCCTTGACTGCCGGGAACGGAGGACGGACGTGCGGCTCGCCTCTGTGTCCCTCGATAGAGGTCATCAGAGCTGTTTCCTCACCGCAGACAAACGCGCCGGCGCCGAGACGGATGTCAAGATCAAAGTCGAAATCCGTACCGAAGATATGTTTGCCGAGAATCCCGGCTTCTCTTGCCTCGTTGATGGCGATCTGAAGACGCTCAACGGCAATCGGATATTCTGCTCTTACGTACACATAGCCCTGGTTTGCGCCGATCGCATAGCCTGCAATCGCCATAGCTTCAATGATGCAGTGCGGGTCGCCCTCCAGAACAGAACGGTCCATGAAAGCGCCCGGGTCGCCCTCGTCCGCGTTGCAGACGACATACTTCTGCGGTCCGTCCGCAACCAGACCCCATTTGCGTCCGGTCGGGAAGCCGGCACCGCCTCTTCCGCGCAGTCCGGAATCAAGCACGATCTTTGTGACTTCCTTCGGCTGATATTCGGTCAGTACCTTTGCCAGAGCCTGATAGCCGTCACGCGCCACATACTCGGAAAAAGATTCCGGGTCGATCACGCCGCAGTTGCGGAGTGCAACGCGAACCTGCTTTTTATAGAAATCAGTTTGATTCAGAGGCTTGATTTCTCCGGTTTCGCAAACGGTTTCCGCGTACAGGTACTTCTTGACGACTTCTCCGTTTACAAGGTGGCTTTCCACAATTTCCGGAATATACTCCGGCGTGACGCGGGAATAGAAGGAGCCTTCGGGGTAAACAATCATAATCGGACCGAGGGCGCAGAGACCGAAGCATCCGGTCTGAACCACCTTAACGTCCTTTTCCATGCCGCGCTTTGCAAGCTCCTCACGAAGCTCCTTGATGATGGTATCGCTGTGCGACGAAGTACATCCGGTACCGCCGCAGACAAGAACATGCCGCTTATATGTCTCGGTGCTTTTCTGTCCGACACGGAGAGCGACGGAATCCTTTGCAGATTCTTTTAACGCATTCAGATCAGCAATCGTTTTGATCATGAGATATCCTCCTTATTATATATGGCTGCAATCAGATCAGCCCTGGTACTTGGCAAGGATGCCGGGAATATCCTTCGTCGTGAGACGACCGTATACCTCTCCGTTGACCGTCAGAACGGGAGCAAGTCCGCACGCACCGATACAGCGACATGCCGTCAGGGAGAATCTTCCGTCCGGGGTGCATTCATCTGCGTCGATCTTCAGTTCTTTCTTCAATTCTTCCATCAGATCTCCGGACCCCTTCACATAGCAGGCAGTTCCGAGACATACGGAAATGGCGTAACTGCCCTTCGGGCAGAGCGCAAACTGCGCATAGAATGTTGCGATGCCGTAAAGCTCTGACATCGGCATCTGAAGCTCGTCCGCGATCATCTGCAGCACTTCGATGGGCAAATAGCCGTAAATATCCTGCGCTTTCTGCAAAGCGGGCATTGCCACGCCGCGGACATCTTTATGTTCCTGCAGCCATGCCTTCATCTCAGCTTCCTGATCGTGTGTGCCGCGAAAAGGCACAGTAGAAAACTTCTTCATCGCTTTTCCTCCAAATACAGATTGAATAACTGTGTATATTGTAATAAGTAAAACACATTCTTGGGTATTATATCATATATATTCAAAAAAATCTACTGTTTTCATCAATTTTTTATATTTTTTTTGTTCAATTCAGATGATTCTTTTGCTGCATTGCCATAGGTTGTTTTGATATAGGACAAAAATTCCGCGGCACACGCCGGCAAAATTCCGCCCTCCCGGCGAATCAGAACAATGCCGGATTTCAGATTGATTTCGGGTACCCTGCATATCCGCATACCGGATTTCTGCGCAGAGGAGGCCGCGGATTCCGGAAGCAGCGCCGCACCGATCTCCCCCGCCGCCGCACAGAGAGCAGTTCGGGCATCATCGCACAGACAGACGCAGTTCAGATCACATTTCTGTTTCTGAACCGCCTGACGTATGATCTTTTCCCACCTTCGATATAGAATCAACGGAATTGACCCGATCTGACCGAGCGACAGCACATCCTCACTGCCGATCAGCTTTTCGGTTCCGACCGCAACGATCTGCTCCTCACCAAGCGGAAAGGACCGGATTCCCTCCGCCGAGAAAGGAGTGCGCACAACCGCAAAATGCAAAAGATCGGTATTCAGCTTTTCCAAAAGCTGATAGGTGTTCCCTTCCGTGATTTCAAAGTGAACCCGCGGATGCGACCGGCAAAAATCAGGCATCCAGCTTCCGGCCGCAAGCTCCGCAACCGAAGAAACAACGCCGAACCGCACACAGCCGCCATCCCTCCTGCCCAGCTCCGCCGCCTCCTCCTTTGCGGCAGTACAAAGCTCCGTGATGGCTGCCGCTCTTCGGTACAGCTGTTTTCCCGCATCTGTCAGACGTATTTTCCTGGTACCGCGCTCAAACAGGACAGTGCCGAGTTCCTTTTCCAAAAGCTTCATCTGTGCACTGAGCGGGGGCTGTGACATATAAAGGCGTTTGGATGCACCGGAGATGCTCCCCTCCTCGGCAATCACCATAAAATAATGCAATTGTTTCAAATCCATATTTGTTTCGTATGCCTTTCATTCAGAATTAATACTTTTCATATGGCGATTTGTGTGTTATAATACGCATTGGAAATCCTTCCATAAAGGATTTCCGGGGACATGACTGTCCCCCGCGCGAAGCGCCCTTCGCGCATGCTCCCTGTCGCGCGGCGCAAAAATGTCCGTGCAGATTCACATGCATGCTTATACTATCATAATTTCAAACAAAATGCAACGGGTTTCATCTTCCGCCTTATGAGCAATTCCGTGTTCATAACCTTCCCTTCCTATTGCTCTCGGAGGTCGGAAACTCTCCCTTGCAGAACATAGGAGGTATCTGTGAAATATTTATTCCGTCAGGCAAAGCCTTTCAGAAAGGAATGCATCCTGAGCCCGGTTTTCAAGCTCCTGGAAGCATCCTTTGAGCTTTGCGTTCCGCTTATCATGAAAAAAATCATTGACATCGGCATCGCGGCAAAGGATCAGAGCTATATCATCCGCATGGCGCTTCTGCTTGTCTGCTTCGGTGTTCTCGGACTTGCCTGCACCGTGGTTGCACAGTATTTTGCCGCCAAGGCATCGGCAGGAATTGCGGCAGGGCTGAAGCATACGCTGTTTGCACACATTCAAAAGCTTTCCTTTACCGAGCTGGATACCCTCGGAAATTCCACAATGATCACGCGTCTGACCAGCGACGCCAATCAGGTACAGTCCGGCATCAATCTGACGCTGCGCCTTCTTTTGCGCTCTCCTTTTATTGTGTTCGGAGCGGCAATCATGGCGTTAACCGTCGATTCCAAAACCGCGCTGGTATTTCTTGCGGTTATTCCGCTTTTGGCGGCGGTCATTTTCGCGGTTATGCTGGTCTGCATTCCGCTCTATAAAAAAATCCAGCAAAAGCTGGACGCAGTTCTCGGACTCACGAGAGAAAACCTGACCGGAACGCGGATTATCCGCGCTTTTTGCCGGGAAAAACAGGAGATTGGTGAGTTTGATCAAAAATGCGATGAGCTTACCGCCGAGCAGACCTTCACCGGAAAAATCGCGGCACTGCTGAACCCTATGACCTATGTACTGGTCAATCTGGCAATCCTCCTACTCATTTATAAGGGCGCCATCCGGGTGGAGGCAGGAATCATCACACAGGGCGCCGTGGTCGCGCTTTACAATTATATGTCCCAGATTCTGGTGGAGCTTGTCAAGCTTGCAAACCTGATCATCACCATGACCAAGTCCGTTGCCTGTGAAAAGCGAATGGAGAGCGTACTTGCACTTTCTCCCTCCATGAAGGACGCCGGAAACGGGGCGCTTCCCGCGGATCTAACGCATACCGTCACCTTCTCACATGTATCGCTTACCTATCACGGCTCATCGGCGCCGGCTTTGACAGATATCAGCTTTTCCGCAATGCCGGGGGAAACGGTCGGCATTATCGGAGGTACCGGCTCCGGAAAAAGCTCCCTTGTCAACCTGATCCCGCGGTTTTACGATGCAACGGAGGGGAGCGTGCAGATCGGGGGCAGGGACGTCAGGCAGATTTCTCTGCGGGAGCTGCGCGGCATGGTCGGCGTTGTGCCGCAGAAAGCGGTTCTTTTCCGCGGCACGATCCGAGAAAACCTGCTGTGGGGCGATAAAAATGCAACCGAGGAAGCGGTAAAGGAGGCGGTTTCCGCTTCCCAGTCCGAGGATGTGATCAACCGGAAGGAGCTTGGTCTGGAGGAGCCTGTGGAACAGAACGGCAGAAATCTCTCCGGCGGTCAGCTGCAGCGCCTGACGATTGCGCGGGCACTGGTGCGCAGACCCGAGATTCTGATTCTGGACGACAGCACCTCAGCGCTTGATTTTGCAACGGATGCCAGCCTCCGGATGGCTTTGAAAAAGCTGAGCTTCCATCCCACGGTGTTTATCGTGTCGCAGCGCACCTCCTCCATCATGCATGCAGACCGGATCATCGTCCTTGACGACGGACATGCAGTCGGCATCGGAACGCATGAGGAGCTTTTGAAGACCTGCCCGGTTTACCGGGAAATCTATGATTCCCAATTCAGAAAGGAGGATGCCGTCCATGAAGAAAAACCGTGCAACGCTTAAAAATGTCCTTCATTATCTGCGTCCGTACCGGTTTCTGACGCTTCTCTCTGTTCTGTTGGCTGCCGTCAGCGTATTTCTGACGCTCTATGTTCCGATTCTGATCGGCAGGGCGATCGATGCCGCCGTCGGAGCCGGAAATGTGAACTTTTCCGTCATTGTCCCGCTGCTTATCAAAGCCGCCGTCTGCATCGGAATCACGGCGGCGGCGCAATGGGTCATGAGCGCCGTAAACAATAAAATTTCCTTTGAAATTGTCCGTGATATCCGGCAGGAAGCGTTCCGCAAGCTTCAGATCCTTCCGCTCGCCTATCTGGACACACACCCGGCAGGCGAAACCGTAAGCCGCATCATCACCGATGCCGATACCTTCGCGGACGGTCTTTTGCTTGGCTTTACCCAGCTTTTCACCGGAATTCTGACGATTTTCGGAACGCTCGGCATCATGTTTTCCCTGAATCCGTGGATTGCTTTGACGGTTGTGGTCATCACACCGATCTCTCTGCTTGTCGCGCGCTTCATTTCACGGAAAACCTATTCCCTGTTCAAGCACCAGTCTGAAATCCGGGCGGAGCAGACCGCACTGATTGATGAGGCGGTCGTGCATCAAAAGGTCGTGCAGGCGTTTTCGCATGAGGATGAGATGCTCTCCAGATTTGACGATATCAACGGACGTCTGGAGCGCTGTTCCCTGAACGCATCCTTTTTCTCCTCCCTTGTCAATCCGTCCACACGCTTTGTCAACAGTCTGGTGTATGCAGCGGTCGGCTGCACGGGTGCGCTCTCCGCCATCGGCGTCATCGGCGGAGCCGCAGCCATGTCGGTCGGTACGCTGTCCTGCTTCCTGAGCTATGCCAATCAGTATACGAAACCGTTTAACGAAATTTCCGGCGTTATCACGGAGCTTCAGAACGCCATTGCCTGCGCGGATCGGATTTTCGCCTTTATCGCCGAAACACCGCAGCTCCCTGAAAAGCCGGGCGCGAAGGTGCTTTCCTGTGTGGACGGGAATGTATCCATGTCACATGTCAGCTTTTCGTATGTCGCCGGAAAAAAGCTGATTCAGGACATGAATCTTGAGGTGCATCCGGGACAGCGTGTTGCTATTGTCGGTCCGACCGGCTGCGGGAAAACGACCGTGATCAATCTTTTGATGCGGTTTTATGACGTCAATGAGGGGAGCATCCGGGTGGAAGGACAGGACATCCGCGATGTCACAAGGGACTCGCTCCGGCGCAGCTATGGCATGGTGCTTCAGGAGACTTGGCTGAAAACCGGTACGGTACGGGAAAATATCTGTATGGGGAAGCCGGATGCAACGGACGAGGAAATGATTGCCGCTGCCAAGGCGGCACATGCCGACAGCTTTATCAGGCGCCTTCCGCAGGGGTATGACACACCGATGACCGAGAACGGAGGCAGCCTGTCGCAGGGACAGAAGCAGCTTCTCTGCATTGCCCGTGTTATGCTCTGTCTGCCGCCGATGCTGATTCTGGACGAGGCGACCTCATCCATTGATACCCGCACCGAGCTGAAGATTCAGGAGGCGTTTGCACGCATGATGCAGGGACGGACCAGCTTCATTGTCGCCCACCGGCTGTCCACCATACGGGAAGCAGACAGGATCCTTGTGATGAAGGACGGAAACGTTATTGAATCCGGCAAGCATGATGAGCTTCTGAATCAGAACGGCTTTTACGCAAAGCTTTACAACAGCCAGTTTGCAAACTGAGCACGGCGGAGGCTTCAAACGCACGGTATCCTTGCCGCGAAGGGACCAAGCATAAGGACCGGGCGGCAAGCCGTCGGATTCGGCATCACAGCCGAAATTTCCGAATGTCCGCAGCGAATGAATGCCTTGCCCGTGTGCGGCTGACGCAGGCGGCGGTGTCAAGCCCCGGTTCCGATAAATATACGGCGGTGTAAAAAAACTCAAAAAAGAGCTTTATTTACACCGCCTGTTTTTTGTTCAGCCGTTTTATGAGAAGATGCGGTAGGCTTTCGCCGCGCCGGGCACGCAGCGTACAGTCGGTTCCGTGTCCCTGCCCTTCTGAACAGATCTCGCCTGCGCATTCAGCAAAGACTTTACATCATGAAATGTAACGTTTCTCAATTGTTAACATATTTTTCTTAAAATAGTGATATTTTTTTAAAACAGTATTGCATTTTTTGAAAAACTTGTTATAATGAAACCAAGATTGGGACGACTCCATAACCTTTTCTGTTTTTCATCAGGAACAAAATCTGTCCCAAAGGAAGGTTAGATGACGGTATGAAGAAAAATCCATGGCTTTTCCTTTTGCTTTTCCCTCTGACCCTCGGCATGGTCTCCTGTTCGGGAGATAAGACAAAAAACGAATTTTGTCTGGCGCAGAACAGCAAGGCATCGGTCCGTATTGTTTACTCGGAGAAAACGGCTGACGCACAGCAGCAGGCAGAGCGGCTGAAAGCCGCTTTGGAGTCCGTTACCGGCGCGGAATACGCCCTTGTCACGGACCGTGAAGAAAAGGGCACAGAAGCGGAAATTGCAATCGGCTTGACCGACCGCGATGACGGAGGCGCCTTTGACGGGCTTCCGGAAAACGGATACGCAGTGTTTATCAAAGAGAATACGCTGTTTTTGCTCGGTCGAAGCGGCGACGCTTTGCAGGAAGCGGTGACCCGCTTTTTGGAGGAGGGCGCGGGTTACCGGAGCGCAGATTCCTTTGAAAAGAAAACAGATCTTTCCGTTGCCGTCAATTTCAGAATAGACGGAACCTATCAGGCGTCCGAAACGGAAGGCACAGACTCTGTCACAAATCCGAACGGTCTGTTCGGCTTGACGCAGGAGGAGGCAGATTCCAGATTTTCAGCCATTCTGGACGGTATTTTTACCGGGAAGACGGTAGAAAAAACAACGGACAGAAACATCGGACAATCCTTTCACATGCACTTTCCGGATATGGTTTACGTAAACGGAGAATACCGGGCATATTACATCTGCTACGCAACGAAAACCGGAAAGGGCGGCGTCGGACTTGCAACCTCAAGAGACGGACTGCATTTCACCGACAAGGGCTGCGTCATCCAGCCGGATCAGGATTATGATGCAAACGGCGCTTATTTTGCAGGTGTCTGGCTCGATACGGACGGAACCTACTACATCGCGTATGAATGCAAGGGAACGGAAGGAAGCAAATACGGAACGCTTGAAAACATTGCATACGCCACCTCTAAGGACGGCATTCATTGGGAGAAGCAGGGGGTTTTGCTGTACAAAAAAACTTCTATTTCATGGCAGAAGGCAAATGTCGGAACGCCCGACCTTTATAAGGTCGGAGATACGTGGTATGTATTTTTCCACGGCTTTGACTTCCGTACCTGCCAGATCGGCGTTGCGTACGGCAAGGATCTGAAAAACCTCACCATGGAGAAAAAACCGATCATTCCGACCGAACCCAAAACGCTTCACGCCGGAACGACCGGAAGGCGGGATATCATCTATATCGGCGGTTATTACTATATGGTGTATGAAATCAGCACCGAGCAGAGAAACGGAAATTTCAACGGCTCCTTCTGGACGCATTCCTTTGCCCGTTCCACCGATCTGATTCACTGGGAGACCATTGAAGCGCCGCTGATGAGGCAGACGGAAAAGGACGGAACGCCTGTAACCGGCTTCGGTATGGACGGTCCCTGTTGGTGCATTGCGGATAACCGTCTGTTCGTCTATTATCGGATGGGAGGAAACACCTGCCGGGCAGAGCTGACCCTTCGCTGAAGCGTTTCTCATCATACGGAAAACACTTCGGAAAAATCGGAGCTTTCCCGCCCCTGTCAGCTTTATCCGGTCTGTTTTTCCTGCCGGAAAGCCGGCGCACGAGGGTTCGGAAGTCCCTTGCTCCGTTTTTTTCCATGCAGCTATTTTATTTGGACGGATTACTCTCAAAAACAAATCGGAACACAAGAAACCGCCGCAGAACCGTTGGCTTCTGCGGCGGTATTTTTATCCGTATCGGTACATTCGCAATGGCAACGCCGATGCCGAACGTTACGGTGAAAACCGGTTCCGGTTTCATTCTGCATCAGACGCGCTGCCTTCTTTGACGGATTATTTGTTTTCTTCGGAGTCGCCCGCACAGCAGACGGCGCAGGAGGAATGTCCGCAAAAATGCTCATGATCATACGGAATTCCGTTTTTCTCATAATAATCCCGGACAGCAGCCTTGACTGCCTCCTCCGCAAGCACCGAGCAGTGCAGCTTGTGTGCGGGAAGCCCGTCCAAAGCCTCCACAACCGCTTTGTTTGTCAGTGTCAGCGCCTCTTCCACCGGCTTCCCTTTGATCATTTCTGTCGCCATAGAGGAGGTTGCGATTGCACTTCCGCACCCGAAGGTGTTGAACTTCACATCCGTGATGATTCCGTCGCGCACCTTGATATACATTTTCATAATATCCCCGCATTTGGCGTTTCCGACCTCTCCGATGCCGTCCGCATCGTCCATTTTTCCGAGGTTGCGCGGATTTCTGAAATGGTCCATGACTTTTTCACTGTAAAGCATATTGTTGTTCCTTTCCCTCTTCCGCACGGAAGAAGCCTTTCCTTTGTCAGATCAGATGTTTTCTTGTTCCGTTTTCAAGCTCTTCCCAAACCGGAGACATTTCCCGCAAACGGGCTACAACCTGCGGCACTGCATTGCAGATATATGAGATCTCTTCCGGCGTATTATATGCGTCAATGGAAAGCCGCAGGGAGCCGTGTGCCACCTCATGCGGAAGACCGAGAGACAGCAGAACATGACTCGGATCCAAAGAGCCCGAGGTGCAGGCAGAGCCGGAGGAGGACGCAATTCCCAGATCGTCCAGATACAGGATCAGCGATTCTCCCTCAATGCCCTCAAAGCAGAAGTTGACGGTTCCCGGCAGGCGGTGAACCGGATCGCCGTTCAGCCTTGCGTGCGGCACTGCCGAAAATGCCCGGATCAGCTGATCTCTCATATCGGAAACGGTCTTCATATCCCGCTCCATGCTGCCGACCGCCTCAGAAAGCGCGGTTGCCATGGCTGCGGCAGCGGGAACATTTTCTGTCCCGGCGCGTTTTCCGCGCTCCTGCGCGCCTCCGTCGATAAGGCTTCTAAGCGGAGCGCCGCGTCTTGCATACAGGAAGCCGATTCCCTTCGGACCGTGAAATTTATGCCCGGAAACAGAAAGATAATCCACCGCGTCCTCCGCAGCGTTGACCGGAATATGCCCGACTGCCTGAACGGCATCCGTATGAAACAGAACACCCTTTTCCCGGCAGATCGCACCGATTTCACGGATCGGCTGAACAGTGCCGATTTCATTGTTTGCGTACATCACGGAAACCAGTGCGGTATCCGGGCTGATTGCCGCAGCTACCTCCTCCGGACGGACCATGCCGTCCTCATGAACATCCAGAAGCGTAACCGAAAATCCCTGCTTCTTCAGGCGTTCCAGCGTATGAAGAACGGCATGATGCTCAAATTTTGTGGAAATCAGATGCATCTTTCCTTTTTTTGCACCCGCCTCGGCGGCACTGATGATCGCCTGATTGTCTGCTTCACTGCCGCCGGATGTGAAATAGATTTCTCCCGGCTTTGCCCCGATACAGGAAGCAACGGTCTCACGTGCCTGCTCCAGAACCTCCTTTGCAGCTTGTCCGTTGCCGTGCAGGCTGGAGGGATTTCCCCAGCTTTCATTGATTACTTCCGTCATACGGCGTTTGGCGGCAGGACTCATTTCGGTTGTTGCAGCATTGTCGGCATATATATACATCATGCTTTCCCCCATTTCATGATTATCTTTTCTGCTTTTATAATATCATACTTTTCCTATAGTGTCAATAGGAATAATGGAAAAAATACCGCCATTAAAACAATTTTACGCGGGTTTCTGCCTGACGGCTATTTCTGTTCCAGCCGCACGTTTTTCTCCTCCCCCTGCGGCAGCCGATTCATCTCGGCTCTCCCGAAAAACGGATAACAGGAGCCGCTATTCCCGATTTTTACAGCTGCAGAACAACGCCGAACGGTTTTTCTGACGTACATGCGGCATGTCCGCATGTATGCATAAAGCAGATTGCGGCATGGGCAGAAAGCAGCCGGATTCCATGAAGCGGCACATCTGGTATTCATAAACGCTTCACTGCTTCCGAAGTAACCCTTATATGTGGCTTCCGAACAGCCGCATTTTCCGTCTCAAATGCCGCAAGACAGCATCCGGTTCGCTTATACGGCAGATCGAATCGGCTCCGCCCGATAACCATCTTCGGCAGATCAAAAGCCGCATTGCGCAAAATGAGGCGGACATTCCGGATTCTCAGACATTGCCGCTGAGCAGATCCGCAATGCTGATTCCGGATAAATAATCCTCGATCAGCTTATCCAGGTGGCGCCACATGGGAAGCGTCAGACACCCGTCCGCCCGTTCGCAGGGAGTCTGATCCATCCTTGTCAGACAGGCAACCGGAGCAAGAGAGCCTTCCGTAATTGCCATGACCTCCGAAACCGTAATCTCCTCCTTCGGCTTTGCCAGCTTATAGCCGCCCTCTTTCCCGCGGGAGCTGACAACCAGCCTGCCCTTATTCAAAAGAGCAGCAATCATCTCCAGATATTTCAACGATACATTCTGCCGACCGGCAATATCCTTCAGCGAAATGTACCCTTCTCCTTCATGCTGTGCAAGATCAATCATGATCCGGAGTGCATAGCGCCCCTTTGTGGAAATCATCATATTCTATCAGTGCGGCTTTCGGATTTGCGAAAGCTTCCTTCCTTTTCTGTCGGAATTGCGTTTTTGCACAAAACAGGTCTTGCCTCATGCCAACGGCTGAGACCGCATAAGCGGAACCGGAGCTGCCGTGAAGCATCCTGCCGCCGGCAAAGAGTTCCCGCTCTTCAACGGACTAAGCTTATTATACCGAATTTATCTTCAAAAAACAAGGCGGCAGACATGAATATTTTTCATCGATCCGAAATTTTCGGCTGTAAAACCGGGAACTGCCCAAAAAGAGTCTGCGTACCGAGGCTCTTCTTGCATAGATTTGCCCGCAGCTCCAAAAACAAACGAAATGCCAAGCCATATCTCAAGGCAAAAACCCAAAACACCCATACCTCAGCGCTTTTCACCAAGAAGTGCCGCAGGTCGGCAAAGCTGCATCTTCACACAGTGCGCTGCTCCGAAGCATATGCCGCTCCGGTTTTGTGCCGCAATGCCGAGCGCTGTAACATCGGTGAGGCGCGGTGCTTTTTACAAATACAGTTTTCTTTTTGGTATCCGTGACCTGCGGCAGATCTCAATCGCAATACGGCGCCGCTGTATCTCCGGTTAGGGAAACTGCCGGCATTCCGGGCACATTTCCCTGATTTTTACGGAAGAGCATGTCACCTCCGTCCGCCGGGTCCCTTCCCATCGCCTCTTCCCGGAAAGCCTCCGCCCTGTCCTCCGCCTCCGAAGCCGTTCCCGGCAGAGCCCGAGACCGTACAAGTGTTTTCGATCGTAACCGTGCAGAGCGCTGTGCCGCCGGTATATTCTCCCCCGCTGTAAAGCCCGTTTTCGGACTGACCGGTGCAGCTGCCGCCCGCATACAGTGTATAGCTTTCCCCCTTTTTCAGATCCGGGGTGCATACAACGAGGTTGTCAAATGCTTTCGCAGGGGCAAACGTGACAATATCCTTGTCATCCCCGGTGCGCAGGCTGACGATTGTTCCGGCAGACTGCTTTGTAAAGGATGCCATTACGGTATAGGCTGCCGAATCGGAGCCGGGCTGCTGCACCATTCCGGAGCTTCCCGCCGCAATGAGAATTCCTCCGTCCATGGTAAAGGATCCGTCATAGTCGATGGCGCTGTTTCCGTTGTCCTCAGGACCTGAAATCAACACTGTTCCGCCGGTCATCCGAATCAAACCGTTGGAATCAAGACCGTCTCCTTTGGCGTTAATATAGCAATATCCTCCGCTGATATACAGCGCCCCTCCCGAGGAGGAATTTCCGGGAAAGCCGGGTTGTCCGTCCGGCTTTCCGTCCGGGAACCCCAAAGCCTCATCGCCGTCGGGAGAGGGAAACAGCTTCCTGTCCTGCGGCGCTTCTCCGGAATCCTGCGTGAAACCGTCGGACGGCATTTCGCCGGGAAATTCCTGAAATTCCTGTGCCGCAGACTTGCTTGCCGCATTGATTCCGTCATCCTCCGCTGAAATTTCCGCGTAGCCGCCCTTGATATAAATTGCCGCAGCTTCCAGCCCCTCATACGATTTCAGAATCCGGATCGTTCCGTCCTCCACGGTCAGCGTCTTGTCCGCGTGAATTCCGTCATCGCCTGTTTGAAGTGAAAGCTCTCCTCCCCAGATGATGCACGAGCCGTCTGTGTGTATGGCATCGTCACAGGAATCAACCGCAATCGTACCGCCCGTAATCAGAATACAGCTTCCTGCCTTCAAGCCCTTCTGACTGATTTCGGATTCGCTTTCAGTCTGACCCGCAGACAGTGTCCGGCTGTCCTTTTGACGGGAGCCGCTGCTCTCCGCCGCATCTGAGCCGCCGCCCACCGTGAGATTCAGCGTTCCTCCGTTGACCGTCAGAGCGCCTTCCGCCTGAATTCCGTCCCTTTCTGCCGTGATCTGAAGCTCTCCGGACTCTATCAGAATAAAGCCGAGAGGAGAGGACGTACTGTTTGTCGCTTTCATGCCGTCTCCGCCGGACCTGATCCGGATATTTGCATTGCGGACCGCGATGCCGTCTTTTCCCTTGATCCCCCGGTCCTTCGCTTCGACCGAGATAACCGCGTCAATCAGCTTTACCACATCTTTACTGATGATGCCGCTTTGATTTTCGCTTCGAACGGTAAGCGCTCCGCCTCCGTTTATGGTCAGATCTTCCTCTGAAAACAGTGCGGCGCACGGCTCGTCCGCCTTCGCTTCGCCCGAATCCGATGCCTCTGCGGAACTGTCGGATGCAGCTGCATCTTTGGCAGGTGATAAATCAATCAATACGTTTTCGGTTCCGTCCTCCAGCGTGATGATAAGCTTTGAGGTGCTTTTCACATATACCGGAGCATCAAAGCTACAGGAAATTGAGACGCCGGAAAAAATCAGATGAACGCTTTCACGCTCAGAAAGCTCAATCCGCAGCTGCGCATCCTCGCTTTGCCCGCTGACAAGATAGGTTCCGCTTTTGACCACCGTGGCAATATTGCCCTCCACGGTCACCCCATCCGATGCCGTTATCTGCGTATCAAATCGGATAAAGCCGTCCTTTTCCGCATCATATGAGGTATTAAGATCCTTTTCTGTATATTTGACTGTGCTTGCCGCAAGCGCGGCTTCCTCCTCCGCTTCGGCAGCGGCAGATTCATCCGGCAGAGACGCCGAAGCCTCTGCTTCGTCTCCGGAGCTGTTTCCGTCTTTGCCGGAGCAGCTGCTCAAAAGAAGAACCGACCCGATCAGGATGGAGAAAGAAAGCAAAATGCAGACTGCCCGATTCCGTTTTCTCATGACTCATACCTCGTTTTTGTATTTTGTTGTCCTTAGTATACACGGTCATTATGAAGACACCTCAAAAGAAATGTGACGGAATTCTGATTTCCTGATTATGATTTCTTCACAAAAGAAATCGTCCGTTTCGGCGTGCGTACTTACAGCCAAAATCTCCGGACGGAAGCGCAACCGGACACAAAAAAGCAGCCCGATCCAAGCAAGGCTGCTCCTTGGTTTATAACGGATATCCGAGATTGCCGGAAAAACCGGCCCCGCCGGTATTATCCGTGATTCATCGAAAAAACCGATGCGGCAATTTGCTCCAGCTGCAAAAGATCATCCACGGTAAAATCCGCGCCCGCTTCATACAGGGCATCCGCGCGAAAGGAGGTCGTCACACCGACGGCAACCATTCCTGCCGCCTTTGCCGCCAAAATACCAGATACCGCGTCCTCCGCCACAATGCAGTGGTAAGGATCCCCTCCGGCGGCAGACAGCGCTTTGATAAAAAGATCCGGTGCAGGCTTTTTCTTTTGTACCTCCGAGCCGGTAATAACCGCGCGGAACAGCTCGCTTTCCTTTCCGATGCAGGCAAGGTTGCACAGCACCTTTTCCCGATCAGAGGAAGACGCAGCGGCAAGCACATAACCCTTTTCCGCACAATCCCGCAAAAGCTGTCCGGTCCACGCATACACCCGAACCTGCTCCGGAGCGGTTTGCAGGTAAATCTCATACGCGCGTTTTTTGATTCCGGGGTCGGCGGTATATCCGTACAGCCCCGCAACGCCGGCAATAAACTTATCGTCTCCCATGCCGGTAAACGTTTTAAAGTCGTCATATTCGGCGGGAATCCCGTTCTCATGAAGAGCCTGCATGCAGGCTCTTGTCATCGCATCCTCCGAGTTTACCAGAACCCCGTCGACATCAAAAATAATCACATTACTCATCGTGCTTCAACAATCCGATCAACCGTTTTATCTTTTCCGGGAAAAGCCGGTCCTTCCGCTTCCGGCACCGTTACAGCGTTGTATCCGGAACGGATATTTTTTTAATATCGGCGCCGACCAATCTCAGCTTTCCCACGATATCGTCATACCCGCGTTCGATATGATGAATGTCTTCAATTTCCGTCACGCCGTCCGCAGCAAGCGCGGCAATGACCATTGCGGCTCCCGCGCGCAGATCAACGGCGCGGACCCGCGCAGCGTGCAGCCTTTTTCCGCCTGTGATCGTGGCGGTTTTGCCGGCAATCCGTATTTCGGCGCCCATCCGGCGCAGCTCCTCCACATACCGGAAGCGGCTGTCGTAAATATCCTCGCTCAGCCGGCTCACTCCGTCTGCCATACACAAAAGCACACAAATCTGCGGCTGCATATCGGTCGGATAGCCGGGATACGGCATTGTTTTCAGATTGATATGCGTCAGACGGCGGTTTGAACCGGATACAATGATATATTCATCGTGCTCATCCACCTCAACGCCCATTTCCACAAGCTTGGCTGAAATGGAGTCAAGGTGCTTGGGAATCACGTTGGAGATCTTGACATTTCCTCCGGTCGCAGCCGCAGCGATCATATAGGTTCCGGCTTCGATCATATCCGGAATGATGGCATACGTACATCCGTGAAGCCTGTCAACACCCTTGATTTTAATGGTATCGGTGCCGGCACCTGTAATCTTGGCGCCGCAGGTGTTCAGAAAGTTCGCAAGATCCACAATATGCGGCTCGCGCGCGGCATTTTCAATGACTGTGGTTCCCTTTGCCTTGACAGCGGCAAGCATCACATTCATGGTGCCCCCGACCGTAATCACGTCAAAGAATATGCTGTTTCCCCTCAGACCGATACCTGCATCCGCATGAATATAGGAATCATCGATCGTGATTGCGGCGCCGAGCGCCTCAAAGCCCTTGATATGCTGATCGATCGGACGGGAGCCGAAATCGCAGCCGCCGGGACAGCCGACCCTTGCACGCCCGAATCTGCCGAGCTCCGCACCGAGCAGATAATAAGAGGCGCGCATTCTTCTGTACAGATCGGATGGAGATTTCGTATCGATCTCAGCATAGGTTGTATCAATTTCCACCGTGTTTTTGCCGAGCGGGGTGACGGTTACACCCATGTTGCGAAGAATCTGAAATGAGATTTCAACGTCATTGACTGCCGGAAGATTTTCAATGACACATTTATCCTCCGTCAGCAGTGTTCCCATAATAATTCCGAGCGCCGCGTTCTTCATTCCGCCGATTTCGATCGTTCCGTGCAGCGGCCGCCCTCCGGAAACAATGATTTTCTCCATGATCGTATATACGCACAACAAGCCGCAGGCGGGCATGTTTGCCTTCCCTTCAGGATATTCCGGAGACCCTTGCCGGATTCTCCGGTATGTAAAAAAGCTGTTTTTCCGCCGGCTTACGCTTCAAGCGGGGCATGCGGAAATCCACACCGTATCATTTTTGCACAGTTACAGCTTAGTATAGCACATTTTTATTGATTTGAAAAGAGATTTTATTATTTTATCGGATTTTTGTAGAAATTGTACAGTGTTTTTTGGCAGCCAACCGGTTTTCAAACCGTGGTTTTACAAAATCCGAACCGTAACTGCTCATATTCCTATGATATGCGGCATAAATTGAATTGCTACCGGGAAAAACCGGAGCCTATTCCCCGCTTCCGCATAAATACAGCACGGCAAGGTCCACCACACAGCCATAGCTGCGGCTTCCCTGTGTTTGTCCCTGCGATTTCAGATAGGTATCGTTGACCTTTTCGCTGACATCTGCCACCTTATTTTCACGGTATTTTTCAAAAAACTCATTATACGCGATCATTTCATACTGAAACCTGCTGTCAAGAGAGCTCCACATTTTCCCGTACAGCGTCCGGTCGGCGGAGTACAGCGCGTTCATGACATATTCCAACAGGTTGAAAGCGGCGCTGTAGCGGATATAGGAGTCATCGCTTTCCATGCAGACCAGATAAGCCATGAAATTGGCTTCCTCTTCTCTTGCGATTCCGCGCTGATGCGAAAGCTCATGTGCAGCTGTATACGGAATCGTATAGTCAGGGAAATTGACGTTGATATTTGCTTCTCCGGTAAAATAGGTATAAACACCTGTAATATGCGTATAGGACATCGGCTCGCTGAGCAGGACATATTTCAGATTGGAGCGGAATGACCGCAGGAAGGAATACTTGTCCGCCGCCTTTTCATAGGCATCGTTCAGCTTTGTATTCATTTCGTCCAAAGAATACGGCATAACGGAAAAGGAACCATATCGGAATGAAATAGTTTGCGCCTCTTCTTCACACTGCGCACGAAGCACCTCCGCCGTGCGGTACAGCTCCTCCGCCGAGACGGCGCGTTCCCTGAGATCCAGCTTTCTGTCCAGTCCGGAAGCGTAATAACCGGAGGCAAAGCCGAATACAAATATAGAGTACAGAAGAGAGCAGACGCCGAGCAGCGAACAGGTATACCGGCGCAGCACGGTCTCATCCTCCGAACGCCCCTTTTTTACGGTCAGAACAATCAGAATCACCAAAATGACAGGAAGAAGAATCAGGAGTATTTCCGCGACGGAAAACGGAAACAGATTCGTCCCCTTTGCAAGCACGGCACGCACGATCCAGCTGACGTGTACATTCATGAAATCGGCGAAGGAAACGCTCAGGACGCACCCGAGGTGAACGATTCCGGCTGCGACTGCCGCAAGAATCAGGCAAAGCGCCGGGAGCGGACAATTTTTCCTTATAACGGTATAAACTTTATGCATGCTGGCACAACTCCTCTTCTGCGGAAAGCAAACGGCGGATATCCTCGGGCAAAGGCGCCGTTACCGAAACAGTGCCTCCGGCGGGATGCGGAAAAGAAAGAACGCTGCAATGAAGCGCCTGGCGGGGTGCACAGGCAGCGCTTTGGGGTGTTCCGTACAGTGTATCGCCGGCAATCGGAAAACCAATGGCGGAAAAGTGGACACGAAGCTGATGCGTTCTTCCTGTTTTCGGGAATGCCGCAGCCAGTGTCAGCCTTCCGACTCTTTGCAGCACCTCATACTGTGTGAAGGCATCGGCACCTTCTCCCGGGGCGCAAACCTCCCGTTCTATGATGCTTGGAAGCTTTCTGCGGATCGGCAGGCGGATCTGCCCGCTGTCCTGCGGCAGTCTGCCGAACAAAACTGCCGTATACTGCTTTTGAAACAGATGCTCCTGCATCCCCTGCGCAAGAAGCGCTGCGGCTCTTCGGTTTTTCGCAAGCAGCACAATGCCGCTGGTATCGCGGTCAAGGCGGTTAACCGCACGGAATACAAAGGGCTGGTGCTTTTCCCGAAAATACCACGCAGCAGCATTCGCAAGCGTGTCCTCATAATGTCCGTGCGAAGGATGCGTGGGCATATTGGCGGGTTTATTCGCGGCAAGCACATCCTGATCCTCATAGAGCACCTCAAACGGAAGGTGTCGCGGAACAATTCCGGACTCTTCCTGCTCTGCGCTGTCCTCCAGCTTCAGGGAGAGTACATCCCCCTCCGCCAGAACCGCGCGCACGGTCACATGTCTGCCGTTGAGTAAAATCCCGTCCTCCGCTTTCTTCAGTGCAGTGATGCAGGCGCGTGAAAGGGACAGATTCTGACGAAGATACGTCAGAAGCACTTTATTTTCCTGCTCCGGTCCGATATAAAAATCCATGTCGATCTCCGTTTTACAGCCATGGAGGCAAAACAATCCGTAATGATATTCCTTTCCAAATCCGAAGAAAATAAGCCTTCCGTAAAAAGCAGCCATTTCCCCAAAAGCACCAATCCAAAAGAAACCAATGCCGAGGCAGGACATGACGCCCCCTCACTCCGGCATGTCCTGCCGGAAGAAGAAAAACGGACCGCATCCCGCTCTCAAAGGGCAATCAATCATAAAATGGTTCTATTTCAAAATAACACGACCGTGCATCTTACCAATATGCTTCTCTTCCTGTTCCGGAGCTGTTCTCATAGGAAAGCCGCTTTGCGGCACCGATCCTTTTTGAAGCGATGCCTCGCAGCAACCAGCCGGAAAAGAAATGTCTCGCACAGCGCTCAGGGCACACCTCGATTCCCGCCTTTCCGCACACAAACGATCGGAAAACAGAACTCCGCTCCCCGGGAGTACGGCTGCTCTGAAAATATCCGGAAGATTTCAAGGACAGTCAGCCGGATGCATGGATCCGTGAAAAGGAAAATGCCCTATCCGCAAAGGTATTTTGAAAAAAGCCTGAGCAGTCCCATAAATCCGCCCGAAACCGGCGGAGTCAAACACCAAAGGACCGACTCCTGTGCGTATTATAACCCTTTGTGCCGTAAAATGCAATCGTTTTCCGGCGAACACACCGATAAAGTTTCATATTATTCATAATTACGGGAGGTCATCTACGATGAATCAGAAAAAAAAGCTCACCCTGACGCTGCTATTGACGGCAACCCTGCTGCTCGGTCTGATTTCCGCCGTCTTTGCGGAAAGCGGACTGTTGACGCCTGCCATGCATATCATTTCCGGCGAGCTCACCATGACAAAATCAGGGCTTGTCGGGCGTGAAATATCCTTCCGTGCGGAGGATTTTGATAAAGCGCTCGGCGTATCCCGCATCAGCAGCGTTACGGTTTTGACGCTTCCTCTGGTCACGGAGGGCAGACTGATGCTGGGCACAATGCCGGTCACAAAAAACCAGACCATCAGCCGAAGCAAAATCAGCGCACTTCGCTTTGTTCCCGAAAACAGCACAGAGGCAACCGATTGCAGCTTTATATTCCGTGCCGGAAAAACGGCGGTTTATGACGTCACCTGCAATCTGTACCTTCTGAAGGAGATCAATTATGCTCCGAGCGTAGAGCCGGTGAAAAACACGGCGCTGCATATTAAAACAGTCTCCAACATTGCCTGCTACGGAAACATGAGCGCAGTAGACCCGGAAAACGATACTCTTACGTATGAAGTGACCGACTATCCCGAAAAGGGAATCCTGACCGTCACAGACCGGCATTACGGGAGCTATTATTACACGCCGGTCACGGATTTTACCGGAAAGGATCGCTTTACCTATGTTGCCATCGACAAATACGGCAACACCTCGGATCCTGTTACCGTTGAGATCACGGTCGGAAAAGGGAGCGATATCGTATACAAGGACCTGATCGGTCATTGGGCGCATTACCCCGCGATCATGATGACCGAGCATCAGATCATGACCGGCACAAATGACGGCGGAAAGCTGCTGTTCCAACCGGATACTCCTGTAACGCGGCTGGAATTTCTGGTCATGGCAATGAAGGCGACCGGCTATCGCATTTCCACAACGGCAGCCGCCACGGATTTTGCCGATGACGCCGACATTCCCTCGGCATATAAGGGCTATGTCAACGCCGCCGTGCAGCTGAGCTTTGCGAAGGGCACCGAAACCGAGACCGGACTGTGCTTTTTCCCGAACAGGGAGATTACCCGTGCAGAAGCAGCCGTCTTTCTGAACCGGATGCTGAATATCACGGTTCCGGTGGTAAAAACGGAGTTCCGCGACCAGAACGACATCCCTGCATGGGCGACCGATGCATTCTATGCGCTGAGCGGAATCGGCGTATTCAAAGGAACCGGGGACGGCTCCGTTTCTCCGAATTCCGTTTTGAACCGCGGGCAGACTGCGCAGATTCTGTGCGCTGTCATGAGCTACAGAGGAAGCTTTTAAGGCACGGGAGGCTCCTGTCAGCAAGCTCCTTTCCCCTATTTCGTGCAGCAGCGGGGGCAGTGCGGCGGCTCCGGCAGACTCCGGGCTTTCCGAAGAACGAGGGAGAGGCGCCTCCGGCTTGCTTTTCGGAAGCGTCTGCAAGGCTGGCGGCAGGCTTGCTTTCCGCATCCCAAAAATACTTCCCGCACAGCTGTATCTTTATAAAAAGAGCCGTTTTCCGATCGGAAGCGGCTCTTTTTTGGGGGGAGGGAGAAACAGACCGCAAAGAACTGCGGAGCGTTCTGACCATTGCAGATGCCGCCATCACATCCATCATGCCAGCACGTGCAAACAGATTTGACAGCCGTTCGGGACATACGGAAAGCACATTTTGATCTGTCCTGCCGCAGGGGGCACTCCCGAAGAGCCTTGCGTTTTTCCGCCGAAATGACGCACACCCGGAGCCGCCTTGCTCCTGCGCCATAAAAAACCGTCCCCACAGTCGGCGCAGCTGCTGCGTCGGTCTGAAGGGACGGCAAAGTCGGGGTGGTATTTTAATTAGGGCACACGAAAATACCGGAAAAGCAAGCCGCGCATCGGCTTTCGGGCAGCGAAGCAGCAAATCATGCTCCGTCAAAATCAAGATGTTTTTTCTCCGGACGTTCACGCCGCCTCAGAAGCTTAAAAATCTCGAAAACCGCAAGCATGAGTACCGGGACCAAAAGAGTAATGCCCCACACCGCTGCCGGCATCGCCGTGATGCCGAACAGTGCTCCAAACGGCTTCCAGAAAACGCCGAGCGCCAAAAAGCCGGCAAACAGCACAAACAGCACAAACGACGCCTGATTGATCCGAATATCCCGCAATTGAAACAGACGCTCCCGTTTGCTGCTCAGCACCAGCCCGTATTGTGTCAGAAGAAATCCGATAAAAACCGCAGACATCCTTTGCGCATCTGAGCCGATGACTCCGACCTGTCCCGCAAGGCGCGGCAGAATGACCGCTGCGATGCCCCAAAGCATACCGAACAGGACGAACGGCAGGGCTTCCCTGCTCCTTGCCCGTTCGGCATCGTTCTCCGAGCCCGCTTCACACGGTTCCTTTAAAAGCTCTTCGCCCGGTCGCTCAAAGGCAAATACCAGAACCGCAGCAAAATCCATCACAAGCCCGGTATACAGGATCTGCGTCGGGTTAAGCAGCACCGTTCCGCTCAGGATACCGTAGAGAACGATCAGCAGCCGCGCAGTCTGAACGGTAATCAGATAGTGAAACACGCGCCGCAGATTCAGATAGATTCCCTTTGCCGCAAGGACAGACCGGATGACGGCATGAAAGCCTCCGTTTCCCGCCTTGTCCGCCTCCGATACAATGACATCCGAAACAAATTTGAGCGCCTCGCAGCCGTTCCGGGCACTTCCTTTTCCGTTTCTTGCATATACCGGAATGCTGCGGCTTGTCAGATCGACTCCGTTTTTCCCCGCACGTTCGGAAATGGTCATGCTCTGGGAAAAACCGACGTCCGCTTCCTTGAGCAAAATAATTTCATCAAGCTCTCTGCCGAGTACCCCGACCGTTTCTCCGTCCTCCTTCAGACACTCCAAAAGCTTTCGCTTCTGCGCAAGATTCAGCCCCTGATACAGCCGGTACCGGTCAAGATCCGCCCGAAAAATGCCTTCGCGCATATCGTTCATCCCCGCCCCGGTCAAGGCCTGCTCCGGTCCTTCAATGATGCCCGCAGCCTCGGCAAAATGAACGCTGGTATCGGAAACATCATCGGAAAGCATAATTACCTTAATACCGGCAGCCGCGCATTTTGCAGCAATCTTCGCCGCACCGGACAGCGCAGGCTCCTTCATTGCGACCATGCCCTCAAATATCACATCGGATTGACAGGCGCTCATGCGCACAAGCGTGGAATACGGAACGCTCTTGGACGCAACGGCAAGAACGCGGTATGCCTGCTTTTCCAAAAGCTCCGCCGAGATCAGAAGATCTCTCCGGATCTCGTCCGTCATCGGAAAAAGCCTGCCGTATTCACAGTAGAAGGATGCGTTGCGGATAATCTGCGCCGGTCTTCCGCGCAGTGCCACCACAAAGCCGTCCTCATGACGGAACAGCGAGGTTTCAAACGGGTTGGTCTTATCTGCCACCCTGTGATCCAGAAGCGGATACTTCTGCTCCAGACTGATATTGTAGATTCCCATCTGCTCCGCAAGACGGATGATGCATTCCTCTTCCTTGGAATAGACGTTTTCATAGCGCTGATTGTTTTCAATCAAGCGGCTTCCTCCGTAAAGTCCGGTGGACAAAAGCGCATAGCGCACCGTCTGCGCCGCATTCTTCTCAAATCCGTGCTCTCCGGCGATATGCACATCTCCGTTCGCATAGACACGGTCGATCTTCCCGCCGCGCACCGTGAAGACACCGTCCTTCGGCAAAACCAGACAGGTGATTTTTCTCAGAACGGCAAGCTTGTCCGTATTCTTGATCAGTGCGCCGGAATTGACATCCTTATACTTCTTTACTGCGCCGAATATGCCGCAGGCGACAATAATGAACCCGAACGCAGCAAAAAACTCGCTCATGGAGGATACCGCAAGCGAAAGAGACGTCAGAAACGTATCGATCAGTGTATTATGCTGCAAAAACAAATCCAGCACCGTAACGAGAAAAATCAGGATGCTCATCGCAAGAGAGCAGCGGCGCCCGCCTGTTTTCAGCTCGGTCAAAACCTCAAGCCGGTCATGGGAAATGATCGGCTGATTTTTCTGCATTTTGCAGACAAGCGTTTCAGAGCCGACCGCACACGCTACCGCTTTTGCATGCCCTGCGGTCAGGATTGTAGAGGCGAACAGCATATTTTTCTGCGCGGAGGGAGGAATATCCCCCTGCGCGGTAAAGTCAGCTCTCTTCCGGACTGCGCGGGTTACTCCCGTCAAGCCCGTTTCAAGCGCTTCCAGATCCTCGGCTTCGACAATCCGTGCATCGCAGGGAACAATATCGCCCGCCGTCAGAAAAATCACATCTCCCTGTACAAGCTGCTCCTGCTTCATCATATAGAGCTTTCCCTCACGCATCACCTTTGCGTTCGGAAGCGCGTAATATGCCATTCCCTCCAGAACACGCTGCGCCTTAACATAGGAGAAAATCACGGCGGCATAGTACAAAATCAAAAGAGCCAAAGCCGCAAGCAAGGAATAAACACGCTCGAATATCACGGCTGTCAAAACGGTCAGCAAAAGAAGAATGGCTGTATAATCGGTGAGAATATGCTTCAGATAAGACAGAAAAGATGTCCGCGGAAGCTTATAAATGTCATTTTTTCCGGACCTTCTGCGGCGCTTTGCTTCACTGTTTTTCAGTCCGGTGCGGGAATCCGTCCCCAGAATCGTCTCAACCTGACGGATTCCCTTGTCATACCATCGCTCTGTCATATGCTTCCTTTCCGATCTCAGATGCAGGCAATTACCAGTTTTCCGTCCTCCGCATCCAAGGAGATCAGCCCGATATCCTTGTCATAGCTTCCAATCAAACGATTGGCGATCTGATCCTCCACCTCACGCTGAATATAGCGGCGCATATTTCGCGCGCCGTATTTCCGGCTGAAGGAATTCTTGGCAATCTGCTTTGAAGCCGCCTCTGTGAATGCAAACCGGATCTCTCTTTCCGCAAGCGTGCTTTTCAGCTCGTTCAGCATCAGAACCGCGATTTTCTCAAAATCGCTTTCATCCAGCGAACGGAAGGTGATAACCCCATCGACGCGGTTCAAAAACTCCGGACGCAAAAACTCCGAAAGCGCCTTTTCCGTCTTGCCCTCGTTTCTCAGCTCTTCGCTTCCGCCGAAGCCGGGAGCCATTGTGCCGGTACCGGAGCCGACATTGGTGGTCATCACAATCACGGTATTTTCAAAATTAACGGTTTTGCCGTGCGCATCCGTGATTCTTCCGTCATCCAGAATCTGGAGCAGGATATTCATCACATCCGGATGCGCCTTTTCGATCTCATCCAGCAAAATAACCGAATACGGCTTACGGCGGACTTTCTCGGTAAGCTGTCCCGCATCGTCATAGCCGACATATCCGGGAGGAGAGCCGATCATGCGGGACACCGCATGCTTTTCCATATATTCCGACATATCAAGCCGAATCAGCGCATCGGGAGAATCAAACAGTTCAGCCGAAAGCTGCTTGACCAGCTCTGTTTTTCCGACACCGGTCGGACCCGCAAAAATGAAGGATACCGGCTTACGCTTGGAGGTCACACCCGCCCTGTTCCGTTTGATGGCACGCGAGACAGCCTCCACCGCCTGATCCTGCCCGATGATTCTGCTCTTCAGGGTTGCCTCAAGCCGATCGATCCTGTGGAATTCGTTTTCGGTTATTCTGGATGCAGGGATTCCCGTCCAGACCTCGATCACCTGTGCAATGTCGTTTGTCGTCAGCTCCAGCTTAGCCTTTTCGGCATTCTGCCGGTCAAGCTCGGTCTGCAAATTGATCTCTTTGGTCCGCAAATCGGCAATTTTCTGATATTTTTCCGGAAGAGCAGCCTCATCGGTGGTGTTTTCGCTCTCGCTTTCAAGCTTTTCCCGTTCCGCTATCGCAGCCTCCAGCTCCTTTTTTGTCTGTTCGGCAGCACCGATGCACGGATTTTCAAGCTCTACATGCGCTGCCGCTTCATCCAAAAGGTCAATTGCCTTGTCCGGCAGGAAACGGTCGGTGATATACCGCTCGGAAAGTACGACGGCATTGCGGACGACCGCATCCGGAATACGGATCTTATGAAAATCCTCATAATACTTTTTGATTCCGGTCAGCATCGTACAGGTATCCTCGACCGAAGGCTCCTCCACGACAATCGGCTGGAATCTGCGCTCCAAAGCCGCATCCTTTTCGATATACTTCCGGTATTCCGTCAGCGTCGTTGCGCCGATCACCTGCAATTCTCCCCGGGAGAGTGCGGGCTTGAGGATATTTGCGGCATTCATGCTTCCCTCCGCATCACCGGCGGATGCAATGGTATGAACCTCATCGATGACAAGAAGGATGTTTCCAAGCTTTTTTACCTCTTCAATCAGTCCCTTCATTCTTGTTTCGAACTGACCGCGGAACTGCGTTCCGGCGACAAGCGCCGTCAGGTCCATCAGATAAACCTCCTTATCCGCAAGCTTGTAAGGCACCTTGTGCTCCACAATCCTTTGTGCAAGCGCCTCCGCAATCGCAGTTTTGCCGACTCCCGGCTCACCGATCAGACAGGGATTGTTTTTCTGACGTCTGCAAAGAATCTGAAGCACGCGCGTCAGCTCCCGGTCTCTGCCGATGACGGCATCCAGCTTACCCTCTGCCGCCTTGGCGGTCAGGTTCATGCAGTAGGCGTCAAGGAACTTTCTGCTTTTGTCCTGCTTCTGCTTTTTTCCGATGCCGTTTTTCTGCGGCTCCTCCGTTTCGGAGCCGGAGGGTGCGGAAGCCCCCATCATATTCCCGAATAACTTGGAAAAATCCATTGCCGGCGCCTTGCCGTTTTCCTCGTTCTGTGCCGTCAGCGAATCGATTTCCGCCTGAAGCTCCTCCGGGTCCACCTCGGCGCTCATGCGCTCAATATCCTCATCCGAGAGTCCCATCTGCTGAATCGCCGCTTCCACCTGCTTGATGCCAAGCTCCCGCGCACATTTGATGCAAAGCCCCTCGTTGACCATTTTTCCGTTTTCAAATTTCGAAACGAATACCACCGGCATCCGTTTGTGACACCTTGAACACAACTCCATGAAAAGTACTCCTTTTTGACCGAACTGTTTTATAAGCGGTTCAGGACAGTAATAATACTGTTTTCAGCCAAAAACCGCAAAATCACCGTGTTTTGCACCGTAGCCTCACTGACCGCATTCGGATACAGCGCCGAGAGCGTCGGCATCAGACGCGCAAGCGCAGCCGAAAAGCCCCAAGCAATCAGAATTCCCGCTATCCCTCCGAATACCAGCCCCAAAAACGCGTTCATTGTTTTCAGAACCGGAAGCCGCATCACAGCCTCAAGCAGAAGGGATACAAGCTTCAGCACAAGAAGAAACACCAGAAACAGGAACAGAAAAGCAACCGCGGTCGAAAACACACGCGATGCCGGTGCAGCGATATAATCAATCACCGCCTTTTTCAGGGTCTCCCCGCCTGCTTCCATGGCGGAGGAAAGATCCGCCTTCATGGTTTCCAGACGGATGCCAAACGTGTTTAAAAGCCGCGTGAAGGATTCCGGCGCATCCCGTAAAAGGGTATTCACGTCCAGCGCATTTTCTCCCGCACCCGTAATACCCGAGATCGCCTGCTCCACCTTGGAGCTTACAAACGGATATACATATTTCCCGTTCAGCCACGCAGCTGTCCGTTCCGTAAAGACCGATGCCAGAACAAGCGCAATCAGGGAAGACAGCAATGACATTGCCGACTTTACAAATCCCCGGTTCCAGCCGATTATAAAGCCTGCGGCAATGATCGCAATAATGACAGCGTCCAGAATAAATGCCATATGGGAAATCCTCTCTTTCATATTGATTGGATAAAACGTCTGCAAAAGCGAGCTTACGGTGCAGCCTGCGTATCTGTATCCTCACCCAGGGACGGTGCTCCTGAGATTGATTCCGCATAATTGGCATAGCAGCACATCAGACGCTGACCGCTCCATAAAACCAGCTGCTGACAGTTTTTCGAAATCGGAACGGACTCTTTTTCGCCCCGCATACAGTCTATCCGCAAAACCGTGTCCTCCAAAAGAAGATAAACACAATCCTCCCCCGAAACGGCATGCTTCAGCTGACCGGTGACGGTCCCCTCCCAAAGCTTTTTCCCAGCCGTATCCATAATCTGCACATTTTTTTCGTTTCCGAGCACGGTTTTATTGAAGACGACCGAAAGATACGCTCCGTCGGCATACGCCGCAACCGGAATGTTTCCGTTATACGAAAATTCCGAGGTTTTCTGATAGGAGGCATCGTAGAACAGAACCCCTTCGTCCGATGAAAGCTGCATATAACCGTCTGAGGTTATCCGGCAGTCATACAGCATTTTCCCCTCAAAGGTTTCGGAATACAGCGGCTGCGATTCAAACGGGTCGTAAACTCCGACCTCAGACACCCAGAACCCGCCTTCATCCGATACCGACACAAGCGCCAGCTTCATTCCGTCCGGAGAAAGCGCCAGTCCCATGACATATTTGTCCTTGGATATCCGACAGATCAGCTCCGAGCTTTCATCGTATACCTCGACAACGCTCTTATATTCCGCCGATCTTGTCAGGATGGCATACATGCCGTTCCGGCTCATTGCCGCACCGCTGACCGGATAGTCGCATTTTACGCTCTTCAAAGCGGAAAACGCATTGTATACAGTATATGCACCGGACGTTTCTCCCATATCATAAACAAGAAAAGTGTTTTCCGACGTCAGAAGATACGGATTGTAAAAGGTGTTGGTCAGCTGAAGCGAGCGGATGCCGGAAGAATTGTACAAAAGCGTCTCTCCCGGGCGGACGATCACAAAATAATCCCGGAATTTCCCATAGGAGGAGCCTGCGGCGCTGTCATACTGAATCGAAGAAAATTCTTCCGTATATTTCGGCGAATTCAGATTCAGATCACGGAAAAAATACCGGAATTTCTCCACCGTGATATCTTTCCGGAACACCGAGATCATAATCAGAAAGAAAACGACCGTAAAGACCACTACGACAAATTTAACCCATTTCAGCTTTGTCGAAATACTGAGATAATATGGATTCTCATATGTGTGCCGCTGCCGGATCCGATATGCCGGATCCGAAGGTATGGGCTGTGCCGCTTCCTTCACGATTTTACCGTGGTCGGAGGTCGGCTCACTGTTCGGTTTGTCTTGCTTCATGCCCCGTCTCCCCTTCCTTTCTGCTATGCGGTTTAAGCCCTGCCGTTCTGTCTGCTCTGCGCTGCGCGTGATCCATCGCGCATGTGCAGACCGACAGCGCGCCTTGCCTGTTATTCCATCTCAAAAAGCCCCGCAGGATACCGGACGCGGTTCAGATACAGCCCGTCCGGCGGTGCGGTGCGTCCCGCAAGCCTACGGTCGCGAGATGAAAGAATTTGCGGGATCTCTTCCGCCGCCGTCTTTCCCTCGGAAACCGCAAGCAGAGTCCCGACCATGATGCGGACCATGTTGTATAAAAATCCGTCGGCAGTCACCGAAAAACGAAGGATATCCCCCTCGTCCGCAACCTCCGCTGCCTTTACCGTCCGGACAGTATCGGTCACATCGGAGCCGGAAGCCATGAAGGCTGAAAAGTCATGCCTTCCGCAGAACGCGGAAGCAGCCTGACGCATTCTGTCCGGATGCAGAGGCTTCGGATAAAACAGCGCTCTTCCGCAGAGAAACGGATTTCTTGCGCTCCCATGGTCAATCAGGTAAATATACTCTTTTTCCAAAACGCTGTAGCGCGGATGAAAATCATCTCCCGCAAGCGCCGCTCCCGTGACAGCCACATCATCCGGCAAATAGCGGTTCATTGCTGCGGGAAGTCTCGCGCACGGAATTTTCAAGGAGTCCTCTCCGGCATCCACCGTCAGAAAAAACTCCCTGGCATGCACGCCGCTGTCCGTGCGGGAGCAGCCTGTCACCGCATATCGCTCTCCGTACAGCATGCCGACAGCGTCCTGCACCGTTTTCTGAACGGTCCTGACCCCGCCCGGCTGTACCTGAAAGCCGTGAAACCCGGTTCCTACATACGAAAGACGCAAAACCAGCTTCATATGGTGAACCCCGGTGCAAACCTGTTAATCAGAACGGTCGCAGCTCCGACAAGAACAAGCAGAAGGAGCGCGGCAATATCCGCCGCCGTGATTTTATGCTGTGTCATGCGGGTCCTGCCCTCTCCGCCGCGATAGCAGCGGCATTCCATGGCTACCGCAAGCTCCCCGGCACGGCGAAACGCCGAAACAAACAAAGGGATCATGATCGGAATCAGCGCCTTGACCCGATTCACGAGACTTCCGCGTTTGAAATCCACTCCGCGTGCCATCTGCGCCTTCATGATTTTGTCGGTTTCCTCCACCAGAGTCGGAACAAAGCGAAGTGCAAGGGTCATCATCATGGAAAATTCATGCACCGGCATATGCAAAAAGCTCAGCGGGTACAAAAGCCGCTCCAGACCGTCGGTCAAGGCGATCGGAGACGTTGTATACGTCAGAAGCACACTGGTTCCCGCCAGCATGGCAACGACACGGACAATCATCAGCGCGCCGAACATCAGTCCCTCCGGATAGATCTGAATAATCCACCAGGAAACAAGCGGTTTTTCTCCGGTTGTCCAGAAAATGTTGACAACAGCCGTAAACGCGATAATGAAGATCAGAGGCTTCAAGCCCTTCAGGATCAGCCGGAGCGGAATTCTTGAAATCAGGATCATCACTGCCGTGACCGCCAAAAGAAATGCAAAGCTCCAGACGTTTTTGGCAAGAAAAATCACGGTGATATACAGAATTGTCAAAATAATCTTGACGCGCGGGTCCAGACGGTGAATCGGCGAGGTGCCGGGAAAATACTGACCGAGCGTAATATCCGTAATCATTTCGCACCGCCTCCCGCCGATTTTTTTCTCTGTGCGGAAAGAACGCGCACAATTTCATCCTTTGCTTCTTCCACTGTAAAAATATCCGTTCTCACAGGCGCGCCCTTTGCCTGAAGCAGACGCATAAAGCGCGTGATCTGCGGAATGTCAAGTCCGACCGCCGTCAGATCGCCCGCCCGGCGGAACACCTCCCGGCAGCTTCCGGTCATATATACCCTGCCGTGCTCCAGAACGATAAGCTCATCCGCATACCTTGCCATGTCCTCCATGCTGTGGCTGACAATGACGACCGTGCTCCTCTTCTGACGCTGGTATGTCCGGATACCGCCGAGAATCTCTTCGCGTCCGAGCGGATCAAGTCCGGCAGCGGGCTCGTCCAGAATCAGAACCTCCGGCTCCATTGCCATGACCCCGGCGACCGCAGCGCGCCTTTTCTGCCCGCCCGAAAGATCAAACGGGGATTTTTGCAGCAGCGCCGGATCAAGCCCCGCAAACAGAGCTGCCTCCTCTACGCGGCGTTTGATCTCATCTCCCGACAGTCCCATATTGCGCGGACCGAACGCGATATCCGCCCATACGGTTTCTTCAAAAAGCTGATATTCCGGGTATTGAAACACGATCCCGATGCGGAACCGGATATCGGCAATTTTTTTCGGATCAGCCCAGATATTCTGTCCGTCCAGAAGAATCTCACCCGCATCCGGCTTGAGCAAGCCGTTCAACAGCTGCACAAGCGTTGATTTGCCGCAGCCCGTATGCCCGATCAGCCCGGTGATTCTGTTTTCTTCGATCGCAACGGAAACATCGTCCAATGCCTTTTTCATGAACGGTGTATCCTTGCTGTATATATAACTGACGTTATTTACACTGATTTTGCTCATTTCATCATGCCTGCAAGCACGCTTGCGCCTTCCTCTTCCTGAAGAATATCCCGTCTCAGCCGGAAGCCTGCCCGGTTCAGCTCATAAAACAGCTCCGTCACCTGCGGAACATCCAGCCCGACCTGCTGGAGCTTTTCCACCTGCCCGAATACCTGCCGCGGTGTGCCGTCCATGAACAGCCTGCCGTCATTGATCACGACCACCCTCTGCGCACGCACAGCCTCCTCCATATTATGCGTAATATGGAGCACCGTGATGCCGAAATCCCGGTTCAGCATTTCAATGGTATCCATCACTTCTTTTCTCCCGCTCGGATCAAGCATAGCGGTCGATTCATCGAAAATGATGCATTCCGGCAGCATTGCAATGATCCCCGCAATGGCAACCCTCTGCTTCTGTCCGCCGGACAGCTGGTGCGGCGAATGCCGGGCATACGCGCTCATATGGACAATCCGCAATGCCTCGTCCACCCGGCGCCGGATCTCCTTTGGCTCAACGCCGAGATTTTCCGGTCCGAACGCAATGTCCTCCTCCACAACCGTAGCGACAAGCTGATTGTCCGGGTTCTGAAATACCATACCGACCTTACGGCGGATCTCAAACATTTCGTCCTCCGTCATATCGGATGACGTGATATCTCTCCCGTCAATCAGAATTTTTCCGGAGGTCGGAGCAAGAATCATATTGATCAGCTTGGCAAGCGTCGATTTTCCGGAGCCGTTGTGACCGAGCACGGCGACAAACGATCCCTTCTCGATCGAAAGGTTGATGTCCTCCAGAACATTTGCATGCTCCGCTCCTTCTCCGTAGGAAAAAGAAAGATTTTCAATTTGTATAAACGGTTGATTCTTCATAACTGTACGGTTTGTCCCTTTTCGGTGCAAACGTATCCTTTCATTTCGTGGAAATCACGGGCTTCCGTTGCCGGTCAATCAGGCTGCGGATGTCCCCTGCCTGTTTGAATACGGCATAGCCGCCGCGCCGCGGGCACAGAAAAGCTTCTTCCGGCTTTTCACTGCTGCCAGCGCGCGGAAGAGCCGCACGGAAGTACAAATCCGGTTTGTCTGGCAGGCAGTCCGATCTCGTCTGCCGTCACGCTTCCGCCGAAAGTGCCGAGCATGACATTTTGCAGAATATAGCCCATAGCCGACGGAGAAAGCCCGGTCGTATAGGAATTGATCAGGAAAAACAGCGGATTCTTCCGCAAAACGCCCGCCGTCAGCTTGACAAGCGCATCGATGCTTTCCTCCAGCTTCCACATTTCCCCGTTCGGACCTCTTCCGTAGGACGGCGGATCCATGATCACCGCGTCATAGCGGCTGCCGCGGCGGATTTCGCGCTCCACAAACTTTTTGCAGTCGTCTACGATATAGCGGATCGGAGCCTGTTCCAGCCCGCAAAACGCCGCATTTTCCTTTGCGCAGGAAACCATCCCGCGGGAAGCATCCACATGGCACACCTCGGCGCCAGCCTTTGCACATGCGACAGTAGCCCCGCCCGTGTATGCAAACAAATTCAGAACCCGCGGCTTCTTTCCCTCCGCACAGGCGCGGCGGATCAGCCCGGTAAACCAATCCCAGTTTACCGCCTGCTCCGGAAACAGACCGGTATGCTTAAAGCCCATGGCACGGATCCCGAAGGTCAGTCCGAGCGGCTCATAGCCGATTTTCCACATCTCCGGAAGCTTTTTGCTGCTCCAGCCGCCGCCCCCCGCACGGGAGCGATGATAGACCGCGTCTGCCCCCGCCCAGAGCGGATGCTTCTTTTCGTTTTTCCAGATCACCTGCGGATCCGGACGGATCAGCGTATATTTGCCCCACTGCTCCAGGCGCTCTCCGTCCGAGCAGTCAAGCAGAGTGTAGTCCTTCCAGTTTACTGCTGCCCACATATCTCGTCAATCATATCCGCCATCTCCTCTGCCATCGCGCGGATCTGACCGATATCCTCTCCTTCCAGCATAATCCGGATCAGTGCCTCGGTTCCGGAGGGGCGCAGGAGAATCCGTCCCTTGCAGCCGAGCGTCTGCGCAATCGCATCGCGCTTGGAAAGAAGCTTGGGGTTCTCCATCACGCGCTTTTTCATTGCGTTTTCCACATGAACGTTGCGCGACACCTGCGGCAGACTTTTCATTGCGCCGAACAGCTCCGATGCGGACCGATCGGGGTTGGCTGCAAGGAGCGAAAGCATGACCGCCGCCGTAACCTCACCGTCTCCGGTCGTCGCATAATCGGTCATGATAATGTGTCCGGACTGCTCGCCGCCGATGTTCGCACCGGAGCGGAGCATTTCCTCCAGCACATACCGGTCTCCCACATCCGTCACCGCGACATGAATGCCGTGTTCCTCCGCAAACAGATGGAAGCCGAGGTTGGACAGCTTTGTCACAACCGCCGTGTCATGGTGCAGTGTTCCCTTCCTTTGCATATCCAGTGCAACAGAGGCTATGATCATATCTCCGTCGATCAGATTTCCCTTTTCATCAACGGCAAGGCATCTGTCGGCATCGCCGTCAAAGGCGATTCCCATGGAATAGCCGCCCTTTGCCACAAGCTCTGCAAGGCGGTCGGTGTGCGTCGAACCGCAGTCCCGGTTGATATTAAAGCCGTCCGGCTCTCCCGCAACAAAGTCGCAGCGAAAATCCCCCATATTGGATTTCGAAAAGATCAGAGGAGCCGTGCGCGATGCCGAACCGTTGGACAGGTCAAACAGAATGCGTCTTTCCGGTAAGAAGGGGCTGTCTGCGCTTTTCAGAATGGAAACCACGTGCTTTTCATACAGAGCGGCAGCACTTTCATCAAACGTCACACAGCCGATCCGCGCACCGCTGACCGGCTTCACCTGAATTTCCCCGAGAATAATGGCTTCGATTTTCTCCTCCAGCGCATCGGAAAGCTTATAGCCTTCCCCGCTGAATACCTTCAGCCCGTTGTATTCGCTCGGGTTGTGCGATGCCGATATCATAATGCCTGCATCGGCATGCAGGGCGCGGACGAGGAACGCAACCGCAGGCGTCGGTACAACGCCGAGCAAGGTCACATCGCTCCCCATGGCGCACAGTCCCGCGGCGATCGCCGCCTCAAACATGTCGCCCGAATGCCGCGTATCCTTGCCGATCAGAATACGGGGCTTTCCCCCGTTTTCCTCCGTCAGCACCTCTGCAACGGCAAGCCCCAATCTGTATCCGCATTCTGCCGTAAGCTCGGAGCCCGCAACCCCGCGGATTCCGTCCGTTCCGAATAATCTGCCCATATTCTTCCTTTCTCCTGTATCGGATCAAGCCGCGGCGGTGCATTCCCTTTTCGGAGTGCAGCTTCATGCCGCAGGGTCTGTTTTTTGCTCAGCTTCAAGTTGTCAGACTGCGCCCGAAGCGTTATCCCGTTCCGCAGGAAGCTCCGGAGCCTTTCGAAAATGCCTTGCCGGTCCCGGTGTCGTTTTGCACGAAGGGGAAACCGCCAACAGCAAAGCAGACTCCCCGGCGCAGGGCGCACAAACAGATGTGCGGTTGCCGCCATCAGCTTTGTTTGATCTTTGGCACCTCACCGGCGCAAGGCGCGCAGGCGGATGCGGAGTCTGTCGGCGGCGGTTCTCCCGAACAGCTCCGAGACAAGACGCAGAAGCCGCATCGGGTGACAAAAGAAGCGCGATTGCGGCATAAAGCCATGTCATTCCTGCAAAACTCTCTCAGTATATACTGTCTTCCGTATCCGTTTCCCGTCCGAAAAAGTCCAGCTGTCCCGCCGCCTTCTGCGCGGCTGCCGCTCCGGCGCTCCCGGCCTCATACGGGATATCAAGATGCTCATAGGCGAGTCTGGTGGCGCATCTTCCCCGCGGCGTGCGGGACAAATAGCCGATCTGCATCAGATAGGGCTCATAGACGTCCTCTAAGGTGACGCTCTCCTCCCCGACGGTCGCCGCAAGAGTTTCAAGTCCGACCGGACCTCCGCCGTAAAAGCGGATAATGACCTCAAGCATCCTGCGGTCAACGGCATCCAGTCCGAGCCGGTCGATCTCCAGCCGGCTCAGCGCATAATCCGCAATGTCGCGGTCTATGATTCCGTTGCCCTTAACCTGCGCAAAATCCCGCACCCGCTTCAAAAGCCGGTTTGCAATCCGCGGGGTTCCGCGCGAGCGGGAAGCAATTTCCCGCGCCCCGTACCCGTCAATGCCAATGTGCAGAATACCGGCGCTGCGGCTTACGATATCGGTAAGCTCCTCTGTTGTATACAGCTCCAGCTTCAAAAGGACGCCGAAACGGTCCCGCAGCGGCGTGGAAAGCTGTCCGGCACGGGTGGTAGCCCCGATCAGCGTGAACCTCGGCAGCGAAAGCGGAATGCTTCTTGCCGCCGGACCCTTGCCGACGATCAGATCAACCACATAATCCTCCATCGCCGGATACAGAATCTCCTCAACCGTCCGCGGCAGGCGGTGGATTTCATCGATGAACAGAATATCGTTTTCGTTCAGATTGGTGAGAAGCGCCACAAGATCGCCCGGCTTTTCGATCGCCGGACCGGAGGTGACGCGGATATTCACGCCCATTTCATTGGCGATAATCGCGGAAAGCGTTGTCTTTCCGAGTCCGGGCGGACCGTACAGAAGAATATGATCCAGCGTTTCTCCCCGCATTTTTGCCGCATCAATATATATTTTCAGATTTTCTTTTGCCTTCTGCTGTCCCACATATTCATCAAGAGAACGCGGGCGAAGGCTCTGCTCCGCATCGCGGTCCTCCTCGGTCAGAGAGGAAGTGACAATGCGGTTTTCAAAATCAAATTCTTTTTCATCCATGAATCAGACGTTCCTTTCAGGTCTTCATCAGCTTACGCAGCGCTTCCCGGATCATGCCCTCCAGATCGGCATCCTGCGAGATCCCCTTCAGCGCATACTGCGCCTCTGCACGGGTATAGCCCAGCACCATCAGAGCATTCTGCGCCTCCGAAAGCTTTCCGCCTGCGCCCCCGGACAGCTCCTCGGGCAGAGCCTGATCCGCATCCTCGCAGGAAATCTCCTTTGCAACCTTATCCTTCAGCTCCAAAACAATTCTCGCCGCGGTTTTCGCCCCGATTCCGCTTGCTTTCGCAATTGCCTTCGTGTCGCCCGTCGTCACGGCAAGCGCAAAGCGCTCGGGCGTCATCAAAGACAGAACGGATACCGCCGATTTCGCCCCGACTCCCGAAACGGAGATCAGAAGCCGGAATGCATGAAGCTCCTCTGTTGTATAAAACCCATAAAGCTCAACAGCGTCCTCACGCACCGCCATATGCGTATAAAGTCTCGCCTTTTTGCCGGTCTGCGCCGCAAGCTTTCCGAGCGTATTGCCCGTGACCGTCAGCTTATAGCCGATTCCGCCTGCGTCAATTACGGCAAAGCTCTGATCGGTCATAACAAGCTCTCCGGAAATATAGTACAGCATAGAAGTCTCTCCTTTATCATATAGGATCTCTGTAAAATCCGTTCCTGCAAACGCTGAGACGCACGGCACCCGCTTTTTTGTTCCGTCCTGTCTGCCGCTCCCTGCCGCTCTGCGGCGAATCAGCCGGATAGACTGCCGTCTTACACCCTGTTATAAAAGTCCCGGATCCGGGAAGCCCCCGTATGTGCATGACATATCGCAATTGCCAAGGCATCCGCCGTATCGTCCAGCCTCGGTGCCTTCGTCAATTTCAGTATGGTTTGTACCATCATGATGATCTGCTTTTTTTCCGCCCTTCCGTAGCCTACCACAGCCTGCTTGACCTGAAGCGGCGTATATTCGTAAAAATTCAGATGATGCTGTCTGGCGCAAAGCATGATCACACCGCGCGCCTCTGCAACGGCAATTCCGGTCGTGGTATTGGTGTTGAAAAAAAGCTCCTCCACCGCCACATCATCCGGATGATACAGCTCAATCAGTTCGCCAAGCTCCTTATAAATCATCACCAGACGGTCCTCCGTCGGCGTATGTGCCGGCGTGGTTATGGCTCCGTAAGCAAGTGTGCGGAATCGATTGCTCCGGTACTCCACAACGCCGTATCCGACAATCGCCAAACCCGGATCAATTCCAAGAATAATCATATTGCCAATCCTCCCGGCTGTCGCGGACCGAAGCCGATTTCGTTGTACCGCCGCACGCTCCGCTGCCGTCAGAACCGTCCGGAGACGGCTCTTATCCGGCAGGCAGGCATACTGCGCCTGATATCATTTGATTATATCATAGAACCCCCCAATAGTCAAAATGTTTTTGTAAATATTTTTCGTTTGTTCATTTCTTACTGTCAATGCAGGACCCTTGCCGCCGCTGCATTTGCCTTGGAAATACACGTCCCGTTGCCAAGACGCAAATTCATCTTGACAAAGCCGAAAAAAGATGGTATACTGAATAAGTGTATTGGGATGTAGCCAAGTTGGTTAAGGCACAGGACTTTGACTCCTGCATTACGCGCGTTCGAGCCGCGCCATCCCAGCCAAAACTCCCGCACTGACGTGCGGGAGTTTTATTTTCCGTTGTCTGATAACTGTTGGTTGACAAAATAAATCACCAATCGCTTTACATAGTGCTTGTTACTTGATATAATAAGATTGGTTCCAAAATACAAATCGTATGATTGAGGAAGCGTTGCACAATGACTATGGACCATCTTTTTGACTTTGCTCCCAATGACAAACCGTTGGTTGTCGTGAATGAATATCATTTCGGATTATCTCTTGAAACGGTGGACAAACGAATTTTGGATTACGGCATCGCGAAGGAATGCAGCATTGATAAGGTCGGCGACACATGGGAGATACGCTTTCATTTTGTATCTACGCGGGAAGACATTCCGCATATATTGCAAAAATACATAACCCCGGGTGTGCTGATAGACGGTTATAGCGTAAGAATTGCTGATGGCAAAATTATTTCTGATAATAAACCGAAAAAATGTTATATATGCAGTGAGAAAATTTGGGAGTACAATATTACAGATAGAAAGCATCTTAAAGCGATGTTGGATGAGCAATCTTCGATGGGGCTTGTAGACGAGGATGATTTGTGATGATGCGGGGCTGCATCCAAATTGACCTGTAAACACAAACCTCCCGCGCGAAAGTGCGGGAGGTTTCCTTTTCATCATTTGATGCTTCCTTTGTTGAATTTTTGGGAGTTGAAAACAATAACGGCATCCTGCGAATCAATATAAAAAACCCACTGGCAGCGACGCGAAATGGGTTCCATACGATAGGGGGGATTATAATAAACGCAATACAATAACGCTCCGCACCGGAAAAGCGCATTGCCAAATCCATGTGATCAATTCCCTCAATCTCCATTGCTATGAAAGCGAAACAGATGATCCTATCAACCGGTGGATATTTATGAAAGAACGATTGTAATTTAATCCCGTGTCACAGAACGGCAGGGAGTGTAAAAAGATCGTTTTTGGGGGTTACCCCCCCTTGGCATTGATCCATGCGGTCAAGTGCCGCCGTTTTGCCGCGGAGAAATCCGAAAAAACAAAGGCACGGGGGAAAAACGACCAGGATCGCATCAGAAATGCAAAAATCCGCCCGGAATTTTTGAGGGCTGTTAAAAACTTTGAGTTTTTAACAGCCCCTTCTTATGATTTCTTCGCACATCGGTTCAGCCGATGACAAAGCAGACGCTTACCGACAGCCCTCCGGTCAGAGGCCCGTCGGCTGCTCCCGAGCGCGACAAACGGAAAACGGGTCGATATCATTCACAAAGCAGGGCGTCAGCCGAAACGCGAACGTAAACGCCCGCTCCTCAAACCGATACTGCCCGGAAAGCCGCGGACCGCATGAGTTAGAGCCGATTCCGGTCTGTCGGTAATCGATATTCAAAACGGTCGCGCGAAGCGGAACAAGCTCATAGTCATGGCGCGTTACGGTAAGCTGTTCCGACGTAAAGCGGCAGCAATTGAAGGAAAACGGTGCGCTTTTCATAGTCACGGCAAGCCCGTGCCCGGCTGCGGTTGCAACTGTAACCCACCTTGTATCGGCGTGCGCGGAGTTTTCCTGCGGACGGATATAATGTTCGAAATTGTCGGTTGCAGTGGTCGTGTAAATGCCGAGCCTTGAAGCAAGACGCTTATCGATATAGCTCTCGCACGCTCCCCTGCCGAAATACCGGATATATTCCATGCCGTAAGGCAGCATGAGCTGCATGCCGAAGCGCGGAAGCATCGGCACCCCTTCCCTCACCGAAGCATCGATCACAAGAGTCACGCTCCCGTCCGCCGCAAAACGGTACTGCAAAAGCGCCCAAAGCACCGGGCGCAGAGCGCGCGCACCAAGCGATATCCGGGAATGCACCGTCACACCCCCGCCCTCCCCTGTTTCGGCAGAACAGGAATAGCACTTGCTCTCACACCGGTCAAAGCCGGCACGGAACCATTCATTTTTGATGTTCCGGTCATTATCGGTCGGTGCGCGCCACACAGCAGGTCTGACCGGTTCGGCGACAAGCTCCATGCCGTCATGCACAACCGAAGCGATCAGTCCGCTCTGACGGTCAATGCGGTACACCGTCCCGGCAGCCGGTGCGGTTACGGTATAGTATCCGGCATGCTCTTCAAGGAGAACGGTTCCCTGCAAGGCTCCGCCCACGGGATTCTTTGGAGAATCGGCTTCAAGCATTACCTGCTCAAACCCGACCTCATAGCCTGCCTCTGCCCACTCTGCTGCACGGTTTTGTCTCACGGAAAGATTGAGACAGCATTCGCCGGCAAGCTTCAGCTCCGCTGTCGGAATATGCAGCCTGCCGCGCATCCCCGGCTGGACGGAAAGCACCGGAATCAGCCCGTCCGCCGCCGTCCTTCCGTCACATTCCACGCTCCAGTAAAGCGAAAGATCCTCAAGAGAGCGGAAAAAGCGCAGGTTTTTAAGCTCTATCCATCCTTCCTTCAGATTATAACCGGTCAGACAGAATGGCTTGATCGCCTGCTTCAGCTCAAGAAGCCCGGTATGCGGACGCCGGTCGGGATAAACAAGCCCGTCCACACAAAAGTTCCCGTCATTCGGAGCATCCCCGAAATCACCGCCGTAGGTATACTGCGGATCGGCGTATACATCCTCCCCGACAGCAACCGAATGATCCGTAAACTCCCAGACACAGCCGCCGAAAAAGGAGTCCTCGGAATCGATCAGGTCCCAATACTGAGACAGGCAGCCGGGACCGTTTCCCATGGCATGGCTGTACTCGCACAGAAAAAAGGGCTTGGTATATCCTTTTTGCGAAAGATACGCCTTTGCTTCGTCAAGGCTCGGATACATGCGGCTTTCCACATCCACCCACGGGCATTCCCTGACCTCGCTTCCGGAATAATCCGAATGCATGCGGCGTGAAACATCCTCACAGTGAACCAGACATCCCGGCATACGCGCATGCAGATAGTCCGCCATCGCATGCTGATTTTCTCCCATCCCGGATTCATTGCCGAGCGACCACATAATCACCGACGCATGGTTTTTGTCGCGTTCAAACATGCGTGTCACACGGTCAAGCAGAGCTTCCTTCCATGCCGGCTCCCGCACAAAGTAGTCCCAATCCCCCACGGCAGCCATTCCGTGCGCTTCAAAATCGGTTTCATCGCACAGATAAATGCCAAGGCGGTCGCAAAGCCCGGGCAGCCGGGGATCGTTCGGATAGTGGCTGGTGCGGATCATGTTCACATTATGCCGCTTCAGAATATAAAGATCACGCAGCATGTGATCATACGGTGTCGCCGAACCGAGCAGAGGATGGCTGTCATGCCGGTTGACCCCCTTTGCCTTGACCTTTGCGTCGTTTATGTACAGCACCCTGTCCTTTACATAAACACGCCGGAAGCCCGTATGAATGCGAATATGTTCGCCTCCGCAGGAAAGGCACAGCGTATAAAGCGCCGGTATTTCATCCGACCAAAGCACAGGAGTCCGGACCGATACGGAAAAGCCTCCGTCACCGTCAAGCACGGCAGTCCCAAGAGCCTCCTCCGAGCCGGAGGGAGAAAGGAGGCGGTACCCGATCTCCCCGCCGCCCGGCTGAAAGAACGTCAGAGAAACCTCAAGAACTCCCTGCGCATCATTTTCAGGAAGCCGGGGACGGGCATAAATATCGGCAATGTGCTGCAGATCGCGGAACAGGAGGTACACCTCCCGGAATATCCCCGAAAACCGGTATTTGTCCTGATCCTCCAGATAGGAGCCGTCGCACCATTTGAAAACCAGCACCTTTACGGTATTGCTCCCGGCATGAAGCTGTTCCGTCACGCGGAATTCGCTTGTCATATGGCTGACCTGACTGTATCCGACAAACTTATCGTTCACCCAAAGGTAAAAGCAGGAGTCAACTCCTTCAAAATTCAGAAAAACCTCCCGGTTCTCAAGGCGCTCCGCAGAAATATATACCTCGCGCCTGTAGAGTGCGGCGGGATTTGCATCCGGCACATGCGGAGGATCGACCGGAAACGGATAGTTGACATTCGTATAGTGCGGCGTATCATAGCCGCGCCCCGAAAACATCTGCCAGCTCCCCGGGACAGTCATCTTTTCAAATTCCGTTTCCGCATCAAAGCCGGCAGAAGCGATCTCTCCGATGGCTTTTGGCTCCGGATAATACCGAAAATCCCATTCGCCGCAGAGAGACATAAATCTTCCCGATGCAGCGCGCCTGTCACCGGCAGATGCCGCCTCGGCATCAGAGTCGAACGGAATATAGTATGCCCTCGGCTTCATACAGCCGACATGAAGAATCTCCTGCGATTTGTGATATTCGTAATCAAAGCTCATTGCACGACCTCCGTTTTTGTCTGTTTTTCCATATTATCGCATAAAACAGAGAGCCTGTCAAGCACAAAGCACGCCGGAAGCCGAAAGCTTTTCCCCGCGCGCCCGGCGGCAGAGCAGCATACGGCGCATCTTTTCAGGAATGGATTTCCAGCCACTGTCGTCTGTGCCGCCGAGGGGCTTTCTACAGTCTGTACCCGGCTTACCGCGGCATGGGGCAAAGAAGGCTTACCGATTGCACAGACGGCTTCTCCCGCCGCAGCTTCCCCCGGCACGCTTCCTGGCAGACAGCCGTTTTTCAGTTCAGGAAAAACCGGGTCAGAATCCGTTTGAAAAATCCAAGATAGCTGATTTTCGGCACATCCTCCGCTGCCGTCACCTCCACGCTTCCGAGAACCTCTCCGTTGAGCATATAGGAAATGCTGCCGATCACATCTCCGGCTTGAACCGGCGCGGATATCTGTTCCGGAACCGTAACACTCTGCGTCACGGACGATGCGCTTCCCTTCGGCAGAACAAAATCCGCTTTCCCATACCGGAGCCCGCAGCTGTCCGTGATGCCGCCGAGCACATGGACCGGCTCCAGATTTCCCTCTGTAAAGCAAACATAAGAATATGTAGAGAAGCCGTAATCAAGCAGCTTTTTTGCCGCTTCGTTGCGGATATCGCGGTTTGGCGAACCCATAATAACCGCAATCAGCTGCATGCCGTCCCGTTTGGCAGTCGCGCTGATGCAAAAGCCGGCTTTGGAGGTGGAGCCTGTTTTCAGTCCGTTCGCTCCGTGATAGAACCGGATCAGGCGGTTGGTATTCGACAGCCCGAACGCGCCGTCGCGGATGGTATCCATCCAGATGCTGCTGTATTCCAGTATTTTCGGGTGCTTCACGACAAGCTCGCGCGACATGATCGCAATATCCTCCGCGCTGATCGTATGATTGGTTACGGTATCGTCCAATCCGGTCGGATTTTCAAACGAGGTATGCTCCATGCCAAGCTCGGCTGCGCGCGCGTTCATCATGGAAACAAACGTCTCCTCGCTTCCGGCAACAAATTCGGATAAGGCGACCGCCGCATCGTTTGCCGAGGAAATCACAACGGACTTTACCATGTCCGTCACGCTCATTGTCTCCCCCGGCTTCAAAAAGACCTGAGAGCCTCCCATGGAAGCAGCGTTCTCGCTGACCTGTACGGTATCCTCCCACGAAATCTTCCCGCTGTCTATCGCCTCCATAGTCAAAAGCAGCGTCATGATCTTCGTCACGGATGCAGGAGGAAGAGGCTCGTCAATATTGGAAGCATACAATATTTTTCCCGTGTTCGCCTCCATCAGAACGGCAGCCTTGGCTTCCACGGTAAACGGAAGCTCCTCCTCTGCATAGCATACAGTTCCGCAGAGCAGCAAAACGGCAAATACCGCACATAAGAACCGATATCGTCTGAGTTTCATAAAAACCACCATGGCTTTCGCCTCTGCAAAAGCTTCCTTTCTTTGAGGAGTCGGGGATGTGCCTGTAAAAAGCGGAGCACGCCTTTCCTTCCGTCCTTCCCGGCAGAATTGCGGTCGGATAAAGCCGAAAGCCCAGGCTGCGGGGAGAAGGAGCAGCCGCATAAAAGGTTTTCCCTCTTTTCCGAAAAACCGCCCCGATGCAGTTCTTTCCCGGAATTATATGCAAAGAACATGCCTTCTATGCCACCCACCCATGCCGTCGCGCGGTCTTCTCCCGCAGAAAAGCGGACACGTACACCGTCAGGCATACATGTCCGCATTCTTTATCACCAAAAAATAAAACACCGGGCGCAAAAGCATTTGCGGCACCGGTATTCTATCGATAGGCAGTCATTACTCTTTCACAATGAATCTGTCGATTTTCTTCATCAATTCATCGCAGTCATCCGAATGCGCAGTCAGTGTGATGGGAGAAAGCAGATCCAGAGAGAAGATTCCCATAATGGATTTTGCATCAACCGTATAACGACCGGAAGTCAGATCAATATCCATATTCTGCGTCGTCATAATATCAACAAAATCACGGACATCCTGAATAGAAGCAAGTCTGATTTTCGTTGTTTTCATTGAAAACCCCTCCTTTCAATCTTTGTATTGTATTATATCAAATTTTCCCGCATTTGTCAACAGATAATTCATACAGACTGACGAATTTCCGCCGTCTCCGAAAAACTGCAAAAATGCATGCCGTGCGCAATCAAAAAGTGAGTCAGCCCCGCAGCAGCACCGAAGGCGTCAGCGGGTACTCTTCAAAATGTCAGCGGAATAAAGCAAAGTGGGTTTCCTGCTTTCCTCACCCCTTATGCGATCCGGCTTCTTTGTTGACTTTATCCGGGAAAGCTGTTATAATACGATTGACCGGACACACCGCAAAGCGACAGCCTTACAAACCTTATCAAACCGCCGTTCAAAGCCGTCCGCGAAGCGTCAGTCAGACTGCCGCAATGCAATTCCGGCAGCTCACCCCAGCCGCAGCTGTTAACGATAGGTCCCTGCCGCCGGTTTGTGCGGCACACATGACGGAAGCATCCCCATAAAGAAACTTCTAAAGGCTTTCATGCGGGAGAGGCGGCGCACGAAAAGCCCGCCGCCAAGCCCCGGCAGCAGGCTTTTCCGTTCAGCCGGAAATCATCTCATGCACAGACTTCTCCCGTCCTTTGCGATTGGAGGAAGCCGCTCTGCCCAAAGCGCCGCAGCACCCTGAAGGAGGAACGCCGCAGCAAGGCGTCCGTTTCCGGTCAATGGTATTCGGGAAGCCAGCCCCGATGCGCCTCAAGAAGATCATCCACCATGTGAACGATTTCATCCGGCGTCAGCTCGCTGCCGGTGTGCGGATCAAGCATGGCTGCCTGATAGATATGCTCCTTTTTCCGGGTCACGGCAGCCTCAATGGTCAGAAGCTGCACATTGATGTTGGTCATGTTCATGGCGGCAAGCTGAACGGGCAGCCTTCCGACAGAGCACGGATGGACTCCTCTTCCGTCCACGAGGCACGGCACCTCAACGCAGGCGTCCTGAGGCAGGTTTTCAATCAATCCGCCCCGGTTCAGTACGTTTCCGCCGATCTTATAGGGCTGATTGGTCAGAATGGATTCCATAATATACGATGCATATTCTCCGCTCCGCTCATGCGCCAGAATCGGATTCTCTGTCAGGCGCTGTTTTTCCGCCTGCCATCCCGCGATCTGATTGACGCAGCGGCGCGGATATTCATCCAGCGGAATGTTGAACTGCTCAATCCGCTCCGGATATTTGCTCTTGATATAGAACATGTTGTATTCCGCGTTATGCTCGCTTGATTCGGTGCAGTAATAGCCGAGCTTGTCGATGTAATCATACCGCACCATGTCCCAGTGCTTCTCTGCCGCATTTTTCTCCTTGGCGCGCCGTTTGATCTCCGGATACAGGTCGTTTCCGTCCCTGTCGTAAATCTCAAGCAGCCAAGCCATGTGATTGATGCCGGCAATCAGCTCGCGGCGCCCCTCGATTTTGTCCTGCATGCCAAGACTGTTGAGAAGTCCCCAGGAGCACACCTGCACGCTGTGGCAGAGTCCGACGGTTTTGATGGGGGTATACCGCTGCATAAACCCGGAGACCATCGCCATCGGGTTGACATAGTTCAAAAACCACGCGTCCGGGCAGACCTCTTCCATATCGCGCGCAAAATCCGCAACCACCGGAATCGTCCGCAATCCGCGCATAATCCCGCCGATCCCGAGCGTATCTCCGATCGTCTGGCGCAAGCCGTATTTTTTCGGTATTTCAAAATCCGTAATGGTGCAGGGATCATACAGCCCGACCTGAATCGCATTGACCACAAACGTCGCGCCGCGAAGCGCTTCCTTGCGGTTTTCCACCCCGAGATAGCACCGGATCCTGCATTTTTCTCCCTTTCCAAGGTTGATGGCTTCAATAATGACGCGGCTCTCCTCAAGACGCTGTGCATCGATATCGTACAGAGCAATATCAATCCCGTTCAGGACCTCGCTGCACATGCAGTCTCCCAAAACATTGCGGGCAAATACCGTACTCCCCGCTCCCATAAATGTAATCTTCGGCACAAAAACACCTCCTGTCGGTTTTTCGGACGGCAGGCAGGGAGTCATCCCGTCTGCCGGTTCTACGGGTCAGAACCGGTCGCACCGTTTCTTTCCCATCCCGTTTTTCTGTTTTTTATGATACCATATTCCGCATATTTTGAAAGAGCCTGAGGTGTGCTGGTTTTGTCATAATGTGAGATTTTGCATCTGATCCGTACATTGGGCAGACAGAATCTCCGTCTTATCCGAAATGCCGGCGTGATTTTTGAAATGCAGTCTCCTCCGCAAAAAAATCAGAGAAAGTCACATTTGCCGCTTCATTTTCATACCAAAGATTATGCAAGAGATAAAATCCCGGTTCCTGCCGGCTGCTTTGCACGGCAGAAGGCTTGGCTGTAATATGAAAGGAATGAAATTATGCGCTTTCCGGAGCTTATGATTGAGGACAAAAGTCTGAATGACATCAGTCCCATAATGTGTGGAGAAGAGATCTGTGATCCGTTGCACAGCTACGGTCCCGCGATCCGGGAATACTATCTGATCCATTACGTCATCTCCGGAAAGGGGACCTTTCAGACCGGCGGGCAGACACAACGCGTGGCGGCGGGACAGATGTTCATCATTCATCCGTATGAGCTGACCTATTACTGCGCCGATGCGGAGCATCCGTGGCACTACTGCTGGCTCGGCTTTGCAAGCACGCTGAGCCTCTCCTTTCTGCAGGATCAGCATATCGTCACGCTTCCCGAAAGCGCACAGATTTTCGAAGCTCTGCGCACCTACAAAAGCAAGCCGCAGGAGCAAAAGGAAGCGTGCTTTTATCTGTGCGGAAAAATCTATGAGCTTCTGTCCCTCTTTCACCGCCCGAATGACCGGCGTCACGGCAAAACCTTTGAATACGTCTGCAAGGCACAGAACTACATTCACACCAACTATATGAACGCCCTCGGCGTGGAGGCTTTGGCAAAGCAGCTCAATATTGACCGCAGCTACTTCAGCGCAATTTTCAAAAAGTACACCGGGAAGTCGCCTCAGCAGTATATTGTGGATTACCGCATGGAAAAGGCAGCGGAATTTCTGATCCGATATTCGCTGACCCCGGGAGAAACCGCCTTCAGTGTCGGCTATCCGGACATATTCAGCTTTTCAAAGGTATTCCGCAAGCACTTCGGCTTGTCTCCCCGCGCCTATCAGAACCGGATGAAAGCCGAAAAGACACCGGATTTTCCGGATTCTGCACAATAACGGCAGCCTTCCCCCCGAAAGCCGCCCCGCATTTGCATCAAAGCGCCGGTATTCCGCCCACAGCTTTCAGGGGCTGTTAAAAACCGCTCGTTTTTAACAGCCCCTTTTTCATTTTATATGATTTTGGAATAGGACGGAGACTTCTTCTTGCCGCGCGGGATCAAAAGAACGTGTGCATCCGGTTGTGCAGTCCCCTCCTCAATCCCATTCGCCTGACAGATGGCATAGCGCGTTGTATGATACCGTTTTGCAATTTCCCATAACGTTTCGCCCTGTCTCGGATAATACAGTGTAACCGGAGGAAGCTTCTGGGTATCGTAAGGCTTTTCGGCATCCAGCTCAATTCCGGTCACGACCGTCTGCGGCATATTGTCTATCATGTGCAGCCGGATGCCGATCTCCACATCCGCATACACCTTTGTACTGTCCAGACGGTACCGCGCCGCCATCACATCGCAGACGGCGATCGCATCGGAGTAATCTCCGTAGCCGGGCACATCCATTTCACAGCGGAACGGCTCCTGAAACCCGGAAAGTCCGTACTGCATTTCCTCATCTTCGCCTGCCGGCGGCGAAACGGTGATTGCGGTGACGCGGGCGGTACCCTCCAGAATCAGCTTTTTTCGATCCTGGTCATAGCGGATGCCGGTAATCACCGCCTCCGTATTTCCGTCCAGAATCGCATTTGCCTGCTCTGCCGAGCATTCCTCCCTGGTTCTTGAGGCGTTGACCGAAAAATTGGTGGAATATGCCCGCTCAAAGCTGGCAATCCGTCTGGTTTCATAGGTGTTTGCCGAAACATATTCCGTGGAGTATACGTCCCGCGTCAAAACGGTCTCCTCGTTTTTCATAGCGGCAACGGAAACATGGAAGGAGGCATCCAGTTCAATAATCCTGCGCTCTCCGTAGCTGTTGTTCTGCGCCGAAACCCGAACCGGTCCGCAGTACATTCTTGTCAGGCATTCGCAGCCGTTCTCCGCCTCCGGCATTTCCACGGACTCCTCCAGCTGGAATTTCTTCACCACAACAAAATAATTGCCATTTTCCGACTCATACAGGCAGCGGAAAACCGCCTCCGCCACAATCTCGGCATTTTCCTGGATCACTCTGGTCTCGGCGGGAATGATCCTGAGGCTGCACCCGATAATCTCTCCGATGGAGGGATTTGTGCTGTCAAGCTCAATGTCCTCGCTGACATTGACATTTTGTTTTTCTCCCGTAAGAATGCAGAGCCGCTTTGCCGTATAGGTATCCCGCTCCATCGCCAGCTCGTCATCGGCGCTGTGCTTGCCCGATATATTGACGGAAACCGGTGCGCTGCCGAACACGCGGATGCCCGTACACAGCTTCAGCCGTATTCCGATTTTGCGCGGATTCAGAAGTCTTGTGGTATCCTCCGCAATATAGGGGATCACCGATGCCGTGCAGGATGCCTCCCCAATGCTGCCGATGCTTTCCTCATGGGAAAACGGCACCTGAAACGTGACGCTTTTCAGGCGGTCCGAATCGGCACAGTACAGGATGCAGCAGCCGACCTCCCCGCTGAACAAAATTCCCTTATCCGTCACGCTCTGTTCCCTGAGCAGCACAGACGGTGTGACAGTCAGAAGCCTTTTCACATCCGGAAGCACATCCGGAAGAATAAAATCCTCGCTCAATTCGTCATAAACCGTTTGCGCAAACAATTCCGAAACGACGTTTTCCTTCCGCTCCGGTTCACCGGAGCGGGCATAGTCTTTGATATTCATAGCGACACAACCTCCGTGCACTCATTTTCTGCTGCCATTCTATGCATCGTCCCCGCCGTTTAGAACCCCGGTCGGGACAACCCGACACGCAGCTTTTCAAGCGCCGACTTCTCAATTCTGCTGACATAGGACCGCGATATCCCGAGCTTTTCCGCAATTTCCCTCTGCGGTGCGGGCGGCTCGCGTCCGAGTCCGTACCGCAGGATGATGATCTGACGCTCCCTGGGAGTCAGAATGCTCCCGATCAGACGCTTTGCCTTCGCGCTCCGGATCTTCAGATCAATATCCTCTGCAATGGTGTCTTCGCAGCTGATAATATCAATGTAGGTCAAAGGATTTCCATCCTTATCGATATCGATGGTCTCATGCACGGAGACCTCTCCCAGACGCTTTTTCTGGGAACGGAAAAACATCAGTATTTCGTTTTGCAGACATTTGCTTGCATAGGTCGCAAACCGTGTGCCGTTCTCGGGATGAAAAGAATCGATTGCCTTGATCAGCCCGATCGTTCCGATTGACATCAGATCCTCCTGCGTATAGCCGGAGCCGTAATATTTCTTGACAATGTGCGCCACCAACCTGAGATTATGTTCGATCAGAACAGCCCTTGCCTTCTTGTCACCCTCCTTCATTTTCAAAAAGCACTCCGCCTCCTTTTCCGGATCGAGCGGCGGCGGAAAGGAATGCGAACCGGATACCTTCAAAAATACATAAAAGAACCGAAAAAGCAGCGCCGATAAAATTCCCGGCATACATCAATCACTCCGTTTCTCTGGATGCTTTATCTTATGAGAAAACCGGAGGAAAATGCGTGTCCCCGGGAAAACCGGTCAAAAAAAGCCCCAAAGGGAGCCGTATCAAACGAAAAAATCCGAAAAAGCAGCGGGACCGGCAGCGTCATTCCTTTCCGGCGCATGATCCGGCACGCCCCTTTGCAAAAAGAAAAAGCAGCAGAGCTGCTCAAAACAGACCTTCCTGAAAAATATACCTCCCCAAAGGCATCATGCCGCATCAAGCCAAGCGCAGCCCGTCCGGGGCAGAAAAAGCTCTCTCAGGGATCAATTCCGCAAAACGAAGCCCGTCTGCGGATTGCGCGGCAGCCCGAAACAGAAAGCCTCCCGGCACAGCCGGAAGGCAGATTTCATTCGGAAGCCGCACAAACGCCTGTCAGGCATGCTTAGGGGCATGCCCCTTCTTTTTCCTGTGTCTGCGGATCAGAAACACAAGCCACAAAACAAGAGGGATACCGGCAAGCGCAAGCCCCGCAAGCAAAAGCCGGTGCGTTCTGATCAGGGCGATCGCGTAAGCTGCCATGTCTGTCTGCGCGTCCGTTCCGGTTTCATCGGGACTTTTCGGAGAAGTGTCGGACGCCGTCCCGGAACCGGTCTGCGCCGCGGTATCCTCTCCGCCTCCGGTCTGCTCTCCGTCCGGAAAAACAACCGTATTCCCATTGAATGCCGGCATTCTGACCGCATGCAGCACATAAATGCGCTCCGTGCCGTCCTCGGCTGTGCAGATCAGCCGCAGCACATTGTCCCCGACGGAAAGCGCAGTGCTTCCGATATCCGCGCACCTTGCGGCGGCATGATTCGGAATACCCGATACAGACAGCTCCGCCGCTTCAAACGGAAGATAGATCACATATGCCTCAATATCCCAGCGAAAGGACGGAGACAGCGTGCCGCAGGAAAGCCTGATTTCGGACAGGGAGGCATCTCCGGACGGGGTGTATTCCGGGTTCCCGGTGCGCGTCACAAGCACAGTATACAGCCGTTCGCTCCCGTCCTCCGCAGTCACAAGAATTCTTACGGTGTTCTCCCCGACCGAAAGCTTCTCCCCCGACACCGAAACCGAAGCGCCGGGTGCCGCCGAAAACAAAATTTCCAGAGTCTCGGTTGAAAACGGGACCTGCGCGCGGTACTCCGAAACATCTGCGGAAAAGGAAGGCGAAAGCGTCACACCGCGGACAGAAAGCTCCCGGAGCCATGCATCGGAGGACTGCTGTCCGGAAATCTCCGCACGGTATTCGGCATCGGACAAAGGAAGCTCCTTTTCCCGGTCCGTGACCGTGAAGGACGATGACTTTATGGTGATAACATCCCCGTCATGCAGGGTATCATGCGCCCGGAACACCAGCGTGACCACGCGCGCCTCTCCCGAAATCGGATTTTTCCCGGTCCGGTCCGTGCCGAGAAGCCGTATGCTGCCGTAGGACGCGGAGAGCGAAAGCTCCCAGCCGGCCGGCGAATCCGAGCTGTACTGATAGCTGAGCCTTTCCGGGTCATACAGAATTTCCCCTTCAAACGCGCTGATTTCCTCGCCGGACAAACGAACCCGAAGCATGACGGTATCACCCGCGCAAACGGAGCCGGAGGCTGACAGTGAAACCGAAGCCTCTTCCGCTCCTGCGCCGATTGCAAGCATGCTCATGCCGATGCAGAACGCAACAAGAAATATAATGTATTTTCTCACAGTAAACTCCATTCCACAGTATTCCTGCGGCGTGCCCGGTTCCTGCGGTTCAGCCGGAACAGAACGCCCGCCTTCCGATCAATGCCGGAGCGTATATGCGGTTTTTGCGGCTCTCGCCGTTCTGCGCACAGAGTAACGAGGCGGTCTCTCCTTCCGAGCGCTGCACGGTCAGGCATCAGTCCTGCGCCAGCCGGTCCCAATTGTGGCTGATGGAATAGGAGCGGCTCCGGAACAGCGCAATCATCTCCCGGACGGACGAAATTCTGTGATTAAAGCAAACAGAGCCGCGGCAGCTCGGCATTCCCTCGGAATCGGTTCCGTGCGTATCCGAGCCGACAAGCTTGATCTTCCCGTACTGCCCTGCATACCACAGAGCGCGGTCGTTGAATACGGGATCATATGCCCCGCCGGGACGGTGACTGCCGTTATACACTTCAACGGCATCCTCATACTGCGGGAAAAGCTGAATATACGGGATGTTCGGCGCCTCCCGGAACGGATGGGCATGGCAAATGAAGCCACCCCCTGCATGTACCTCTCTGAAATACCGCACGATGTCCCATGCGCACATGTCCGGATGCGCAAGGAGCCAGTCAAGTCCAAGCCCGTAGGTCAGAAGGTCCGCCCCCTGATAATTATACTCCCATCCGAAAAACACGTCCAGACCTTCCCTGTCGCCGACCTCCTTTGCGTGAAGGTAGCCGGACAGGAAGTTCGTTGCCTCCGCTTCCCAGTCAATCGATGAAAGATCGGTCTGATGTCCGCCCAGAAAATGATTGGTCATCACAATGCCGGCATAGCCGGCTTTGATATAGGCACGGGCAATGTCCCTGCCGCAGCAGGGGGAGCAATGGCTGTTCTCCGAACAGTGCACATGAATATCATACAAGTATCCCATAAAAATCTCCTTCGTCTGCATTTTAAGAAAATTGCTTCATTTATAAAAATTGTTTTCATTTGCGAAAGCCGTTTCGAATGAAAAACCGCTTTCGTCTGACGAACATTGCTTTTGCCTGAGCAAATGCTTTTTAGCAGTGAAGCGCAGCTTCCTGCAAAATTGCCCGATGTTGAAACAGCTCCGTGCCTCGGAAAATGTGTGCGTATTCCCGCCGAAACGTCTGACACAGACATTCCGCCCGGTCTGACCGCCGCGGCTCAGACGGCAAAGTCCGCACAACACGGCGGTCGGCTTGCGGCAGTCCGCGGACCCTCCCCGGCACGGCAAATCCCAAAGCACCGCGGTTCGGGCATTCGATACCTGCCCGCAGCGAAAGGCATTTGCCGGACACCCTTCCCGGTGCAGCCGCGATTGTATGCGGCAGCCCTCTCCGTCAGCATCCAGCATCGGCTTTTCCCGTTCCGGTCAAGGCACTGCCTCCGTGACCCGGAGGCTGCCCCGCAAAGCAGCAAAAACCAGTACCAGTATACCGCAATATTACAAGAAATGCAAGACGCGCCGGCGACTTTTCCGATGCCGATTACAAAAATGCCGTCATGCCATACATCCCCGTCCCGTTCGCCGTCAGGCTTCGCTGCGGCACTCCTGTCTGCGGTGTCTTCCGTTCGGTCTCACGCAGTACCACTGTTTCCGGCATCCCGGACAGACAGCCGCAGGCAATCTGAAAAAAGCGCCTTCCATGCCGGATAACGCGCCCGTCAAAATGCAGGCTCCGCGCACTCCCCATCCTGTCGGTTCCGCCTCTGAATGCACCGCACGGCATGCGGTTTCAATCTTCAGACCGGCATCCTTCTTTGTTTTCTGCCAAAGCGCTCCATGCATTGTCCCGATTTCGGCACGGATGCTCTTTTTTCTCTTGCCTTTTCAGAAAAACTATGCTATAATAACCGAAACATGTCAATATTTTTATTGGATCTCCGGGCGGAACAAGCGCCGCTTTCCATCCGTCCGGCATCCGGAGATTATTATGCCGGTTACGGAAAAGGACACTGACACATGAAGATTATTTCTTTTTCTGTCGGTGACACGCTGAAGCTGAAAAAGCCGCACCCCTGCGGTTCCGAGCTGTTTCGGGTCATGCGTGTCGGCTCCGACATCCGGATTGTATGCTGTAAATGCGGGAGGGACGTCACGGTCCCCCGTATCAAACTGGAAAAAAACATACGGCAGGTTCTGCCGCACACCTGACGGAAAGGCGGTATCTCTTTGTTTAAAAAAACCTTCGGAAAGCTCCGCGACACGGTGAACCGTTTTGAATACGGCTATCTCCTCTTCGCATTTCTCCTCCCCGCCCTGATTATGTGGCTGATTTTCATCGCGATGGAGGTTTACCCCTTCGGGACAAACTCCGTACTGGTTCTGGATCTGAACGGACAGTATGTGTACTTCTTTGAAGAGCTGCGCGATAAGGTCTTAAACGGCGGAAGCCTGCTCTATACGTGGAACCGCTCCATCGGAGGCGAATTCATGGGTATGTATGCCTATTATCTGGCAAGCCCGTTCTCCTTCCTGATCTGTCTGTTTTCCGAGGAACACATCACGGAAGGACTGCTCCTGATCATGCTTCTGAAGGTCGGCTCTATGGGCGCCACCATGGCTTACTACCTGCATCAGATCAGCCACACCAGCAAATTGCGGATCATTTCCCTGTCCATGTGCTATGCGCTTTGCGGCTATATGATCGCCTTCGGACATAACACCATGTGGGTGGACAACCTGATCCTGCTTCCGCTTGTCGCCCTCGGAATCGAACGGCTGATCTGCCGGCAGAAATTCGGGCTATATGTCGTTTCCCTCTCGCTCTGCATGCTGTCGAATTTCTACATCGGCTATATGATGTGCATCTTCTGCGCCCTGTATTTCTTCTATTATTATTTTGCGCACAACAGGAAGTTCGAAAACAACTTTTACATGGAGGAAAATCACTTCTGGCGCTCTCTTCTGCGCATGGCTGTCTATTCCGGAATCGTCATCATGATCTCCATGATCATCTGGTATCCGGCATACACCTCGCTGCAATTCGGAAAGAGCTCCTTCTCCAAGCCGAATTTCACGTTCTCGCAAAACTTTGACCTTCTGGACTTTTTCACAAAGTTCTTCCCCGGCTCCTATGACACCGTGCGTCCTGCCGGACTCCCCTTCGTTTATTGCGGAACCGTTGCACTGATGCTGCTCCCGCTTTATTTCCTCACCTCGCGGATCCGCGCGAGAGAGCGTCTGCTTTCCGGCTATCTGCTTCTGATCCTGCTCTTCTCCTTTGACTGCTCTGCGGTCGATATCGTCTGGCACGGCTTCCAGCGTCCCAACTGGCTCAACTACCGCTACAGCTTTATGTTTGTCTTCCTGATGCTGGTCTTCTCCTATAAGGCGCTGGAGTATATCGGAAAGCTCAACTTCAAATACGTCGTCATCGATGCCGCACTGCTCGGCATTATTCTGATGCTGATCCAGAAGCAGGATTACGAATATATCAGCGACCTGAAATGCATCTGGTTCAGCGTTGCCTGCCTCGCGGCATATGTGGTCGTGCTGTACATGGAATGCAAAGGCTCCATCGGGCGCGCATCCTCGGCGATTCTGCTGGCAACGGTCTGTGTCGAGCTGTTTGTTTCCGGACTGTTCGGAACTATCGCGCTGGATCAGGATGTGGTCATCAGCTCCCGCACCTCCTACAACAGCTATATGGAAAAGGTTCGCCCGCTTGTGGAGTACGTGCAGGCATATGACACCTCTCCGTTTTACCGTATGGAAAAAAATTTCCACCGCAAGACAAATGACAGCATGGCGCTGCATTTCCACGGGCTTTCCAATTCCACCTCGACCCTGAACGCGTCCACGGTCAAGCTCCTGAGGGAATTCGGCTATTCTTCGACCTCCCACTGGTCCAAATATCTGGGCGGACATCCCGTCTCGGATTCCATTTTCGACCTGAAATATATCATTTCCGAGGGCGTGCAGAGCACGGAGCTGTATAACCTGATCAAATCGGATGAAAAGCATAATTATTATGTCTATGAGAACCCGTATGCGCTCTCCCTCGCCTTTGCTGCGGACCGGAAAACCGGGGCGTTCAACATGGAGGCATACCATTCTCCGTTTGAGCGCATGAACGCGCTTGTCGGCACCATGCTTGGACAGAGCGAGCCGGTTCCGATCTATGTCCCGTATGAGGATGTGCCGACAACGCTGGACAACATCGATGTGGCAAGAAATTACGTCGATCACTGGAAATACGGTCCTACCGTAACCGGAAAAACCGCATCGGTCACCTTTACGCTGACCGCACGCCCCCATTCCGAGCTGTTCTGCTATTTTGCCACCGATTATCCGCGCGAATGCAAGATATCGGTCAACGGAAAATCACTCGGCAGCTATTTCGGCAGCGACTCCAACCGTGTGTTCTCGCTCGGTGTCTATGAGGAGGAGCAGGAGGTCAAGGTCACACTGACCCTGAAAGACGATGAGCCGATTTACCTGAGAAACAAAGAAAATTATTTCTATTCCGTAGATTACGATGCATTCCGCTCTTCCATGCAGAAGCTTCAGCAGGGCGGACTCAACATCACGTCCTTTGCAGATACGGAAATTACCGGCACGATCACCGTACCGGAGGAAATGACCTCTGTCTTTGCGACCATTCCGTATGATGCCGGCTGGAAGATCACAGTGGACGGAAATGAGGTTCAGACCTATAAGGCGCTGGATTCTCTGACTGCCTTTGATATTGATGCGGGAACCCATGAGGTACGGATGGTATACAGCCCGAAATGCTATACGGTTGCCAGCAAGGTCTCCCTGATCGGCGTCGGTCTGTTCGGCGCGGCAATTGTTCTGGATATTCTCCGGATCCGCCGCAGAAACCGGCAATGGGCAGAGGCAAACGGAATCTTCTGATTCCCGCTTTCCCATCCGTTCGCATCCTTCCGGACATGAATGTCCGGGACTTCCGAAAAATAAAAAGCCGCGCAGCCCTGCACCTGCCCTGCCGCTCTCCGGTCACCCGCGGGCTATCCCGCAGGACGCGCCGGAGCGGTCCGGGAGCTTCCGATTCTTCCGTTTTGCGCCGCCTGCAAGGACGGCTGAGCAAAACAGATTGGCTCCCGGCTGCCTCTCCGCACCGTCGCGGCTGACACTGTGCAGCCGCGATTTTTCCGCTTTGCGGAGTCATTCCGAAAAAATAACGTATCGGTCATTTTCATCCCGCTCTCCCGCCTTTGCCCGTATGGCAATGCCGGCATCCGGTCATACTGTATGGGACGGAGGCAATTCGCAGGCAATCTGTCTCCGATTACGCGAAAGCATGCTTTTCGCAGAAGGTCGGGTATACAGATGATGAAAAAAGCCATTTCGGACTTTATCCCGGAGTCTCTTGCCGTATTCGGCACCGGAGCCTTGAGCTATACCGGTATTGAGATCCTGTGGCGCGGCTTTTCGCACTGGACCATGGCGCTGACAGGAGGCTTTTGTCTGGTCTGTCTGTACCGGATTCAGCGAAAATATCCCGAAAAGCCCTTTCTGCTCCGCTGCGCGGCGGGGGCACTGGTTATCACCGCTGCGGAGTTTTCGGTCGGCTGTATTGTCAACCGGATCTTACACTGGGGCGTCTGGGATTACTCCAAAAGACCCTTTAATCTGCTCGGACAGGTCTGCCCGCTTTTTTCTCTGCTGTGGTTCCTGCTGTGTGTACCGGCACTTCCCCTTTGCAGTCTTCTGCACAGGTGCCTGTGCGCCGGTATTTTTCAAAAAAGAGGCTGATATGCCGCTGTCGGCTGTTCCTGTTCGGACAAAACAGCATCCGATGGGTCAGACTGCCTGACCGCATCGAAAATCCGATTCCCGTCCCAATGCCCCGTGAGAGCCTCAATATCTTCTGCGAATGCCGCTTCCCGGAGCGGCACTTGCAGCCGCTCCGGCACAGCATACGGCAGCACAAAAGTGCCTAGTCTCCGCATTCCGGTTCAGCTGCACAAGCGCAGCCGATTGCGTATCGTTTGATCGGAGGCACGGGGGCACCGCCGCAAAACGCCCCGGCGCGGCACAGCATCTTTGGAATGCGCATACTGTTGAAACAGAGGATGCCCTCCGCCCTCCCCTGAAAAAGCGGATTTTTTCAAAAAAACGCATGTACATACCGCGCGCCGGCTGATCTGAATTTTCCTCCCGGCAGCTGCCCCGATGCGCACCGCAACGCAGTCGGACGGCACTTGCAGCCGCTTTTCGGAAAACCGACCTTCCGGACCGCTCTCCCAAAGAGACGGCTGCTTCAAGGAAAAAGTTCATACCATCCGCACATGCAGATTCTTTTCCGATCGGAGCGGCATAGTCCAAGGCGCCTTATGTCCGCCTCAGCCTCCGCAGCAGTCATTGATTTTTCATATTTCCTTCATGCATCGGTCACTCCGGCATGCACCATTCCAAAAAGGAAAGGAGCCGCCGCCTAAGCGAAGGCGGTTTTTACATATGTCCTCCACCAGAAAAAGAAAAAAGAGTTCACACAGTCCCGCATCCTACCTTCTGACCCTCTGCTTTCTTGCTGCCATCCTTCTGCTGTCTTATTTCTATCCCGCGCTTACCGGAAAAGACATCTTCGGAAATCCGGTGCAGACCGAGCCTGCCGACATGCAGAGCAACGCCGCCTATCGGATTCACGTGATTGACGTCGGTCAGGGAGACAGTGCGCTGATTCAGGCGCCCACCGGTGAAAACATGCTGATTGATGCCGGTCCGAATTCTGCCGAGACGGCTTTGCGCACTTATCTGGATAAGCATTCTGTGAAGCGGCTGGATTATCTGATCCTGACGCATCCGCATGAGGACCACATCGGCGGAGCGGATATGATTCTTGACACCTACAAGGTCGGAACCGTTATCCTCCCCGATGTCACGACAACAACAAGCACCTTTGAAAAAACGCTGAAAGCGCTGGACAGGAGCGGCGCAGCCATGAAGACAGCGGCTCCGGACGAAACATATCCGTTTGCCGATGCTTCGTTCACCCTTTTGGGTCCTGTCGTCATCCACGCGGATGAGCTGAACAACTGCTCGGTGGTATTGCGCCTTGATATCGGTCAGAAACGGTTTTTATTCACCGGTGACGCCGAAAAAACAGAGGAGGCAGAGATCCTGAAGCGTTTCTCCTCCTCCCCGGATGTTTTTCGTGCAGATGTTCTGAAGATCGGTCATCACGGCTCCGTCACATCGACCTCCGATGCCCTTTTAAAGGCGGTATCCCCGTCCTTCGCCGTCATTTCCTGCGGGAAAGGCAATGACTACGGACACCCGCACCGGGAAACCACGCAAAAGCTCAAGCAGAACAATATTACGGTTTACCGGACGGACCGCATGGGCAGCGTCGTATTTTACTGCGACGGAAGCTCAATATCCTGCGCCGCATCCATCAGCTCTGACACCGTCACAAATTCATAGCCTTCTTCCAGGAGCGCCGGAATCACCTTTCTCAGCGCTGCGGGGGTATTGCTCTTTGTCACATAATCGTGACAGAGGATAATATCCCCGCTTTTTACATGCCCTAAAATTCTGTTTTCAATGGCAGATGCCGCGGGGCGCTTCCAATCCAGCGTGTCCACGGACCAAATAACGGGAACATAATCCATGCGCACAAGCAGATTTCCGATCACCTCCGAATAACATCCCTCCGGCGGTCGGAACAGCCTTGGCTGATATCCGCAGACAGACAGCAGCACGTCCTCCGTATCCAGAATCTCGTTGAGCAGCTGATCCGTTGTGATTTTGGAAACATGCGGGTGTGAATAGGTGTGATTCCCGATCTCATGTCCCTCGGCAAGCTCACGCCGGATAAGCTCCGGATAATATTCGGCATTTTGCCCGATGACAAAAAAGGTTGCGTGAACGCCGTATTCCTTCAGAATATCCAGAATCTCCGGTGTGTGGACAGGATGGGGACCGTCATCAAAGGTCAAGGCGATCATTTTTTTCTTCAGATTCTTTTCCCGGTAAATCGGGTACTCGCCCTCTGCGCCCGCCAAAATACCCGGAAAGAACGGAAAAAATATACTCAAAATCAAAACCGCGCACAAAAGCCCCGATGCGATCCGCCTTTTCGTACACAAACGGTCTTTTTTTATAAACAGCCGATGCATATTCACGACCCCGTCAGCTCATACAGACTCCCGAAGCGATACCCTTCCTTTTCCCATTCCGTCAGCAGATCATCCATGATCTCGGCATTTGTCTGTGAGGTGGGGTGCAGAAGAAGCACCATTCCGTTATGCGTATGCCCGAGCACCTTGTCCTTTGCCTTCACCGCCGGCAGCTGCTTCTGATTATCCCAGTCCGCATAGGCATAGCTCCAGAAAATTGTCTTATACCCGCAGCGCAGCGCAAAATCCAGATTTTCCTCGGAAAAGCAGCCCTCCGGCGGACGATAAAACGGATCCAGCTTCTCGCCGGTTTTATCGTAGTATACCTGCTCCAACGCCTTCAATTCCGCCTCAAATGCCGTATATTCCGTGATTTTCGTCATATTCTTGTGCTTGGAGGTATGATTGCAGACCAGATGCCCCTCCTCCTTCATCCGTCTGACCAAATCGGTGTTGGTTGTAATGAGATTGCTCAGGACAAAGAACGCACCGGTCGCCCGATGCTTTTTCAAAGCATCCAGAATTTTCTCCACATTTCCGTTCTCATAGCCTGCATCAAAGGTCAGATAAATCACCTTGTCGTCCGTCTTTTGCTTTTTCTCCTCGTCCAGCCAATATCCCCCGTGTTCACCGATAAATGAAAATTCCGGCGCAATGTCCGGAGGAATATTCCCCTCTCTGTTTTTGCAATACCAATTGTACGGCGCTTGTGCGGTATGCGCTTTGACCGCACATACGCTGTCCGCGCCGGTCAAAAAAATCAGTGCTGCCATAAGAACGCCCCAGCCGTTCCTGCTTCGTTTCATATCGATTGCCGCAGCCTTCCACTTGTAAAGGCTTCCTTTCTGATCATCTTCTTATCCTCCGGGAAACGCCGATGCAGGACCGCTTTTTGCAAAAAGAAATCCGTAAGCCAAGCCTTTTTCGGCAAATGCCAAAAGCATCCGGCGCTTCCTCCCCTATGCCCGAAGGCACGGTGTATACTCTTATTGTAAACGGATACCCTCATTTTAAACGCTGAAAAACATGGAGAAGCAGCATATAAAATCCGGACACAGCCGCGTCAGCGGCCGTGTCCGGTACGCTTTGCCGGGAAATCGAATCAGTACTTATTTGCCAGCCTTTGCATCGTTCTCGTACTTCTCGATCATCTTCTTGACCATCTGTCCGCCGACAGAACCTGCCTGACGTGCGGTCAGATCGCCATTGTAGCCCTGCTTCAGGTTTACGCCAACTTCGCTGGCAGCTTCCATCTTGAACTTCTCAAGAGCAGCCTTCATTTCGTTGTTGTTAGACATCACAAATTCTCCTTGTGTTTTTGTTTTGCAAATCTATTTGAATTGAACCGTGTTTCAGGTTCTGATACTATTATTTTCGAAGTTGCTCTTTTTATGAATGGGAATTTTCACACACTTCGGAAAAGTCTGCATATCAAAAAAATATCAAAGCAAACATACCGTGCCGGCTGTTTTCGGAACGCATACGATCCTTGCTGCGTATCCGAAAATCCATCACCAGCGCCGTCAGATCGAAAAACATGTCATAACAGAAAAGACTTCCGCATTTAATATCCATGGGTGATACCCGGAAGCCGATGCCGCCACACGACGCATCCGCTGTTCCGAAACGACCGGAATGCCGGCACACTGCCGTCATACAGGATATCCGGATTTTGGCGCCCCATGCCCGCCTCCGAAAAAAACGGACAAACCGAGCAGCAGCCTGCTTCCGGGGCAGCCAAGCCGCGCAAAGGATCACTCCACGGCATTCTCATATTACCCGGACCGCAAGCAATACCGAAAGGATACTCATGATGAAAAAAAAGCTGTTTTTCATGATCGCCCTGACCTTTGTCCTATGGCTTCTGAATGCATGTGCCGGGCGGACGGGACAAACCTATCTGTTTGACAGCCGCCTGTGCCTGACAGCGCCGGACGGCTCCTGCGGATATACCGTGATTTACGGAGAAAATGCGCAGCCGTGGGAGCTGGATGCCGCAGCCGAATTCCGGGAACGCTTTGAAGCTATGACCGGCTGTTCTCTGAAAATTGCAGGGGATTATGAACCGACCGGCGTTGCGGCGCATTCCGATCTCGAAATCCGGATCGGACGAACCAATCGGGAAGCGGAGGACCTCAGAATCGCACGGAATTCTCTCGGAAAGGGAGGCTATATCGTCAGGGCTTCCCGATTTGAAATCGTAATCGATGCATACGATGCCGACGGAATGCAAAATGCCCTTGACTTCTTTTTTGAATCCGTAACCGAGACAACAAAAGAAAACAAGCCGGTCTACAGCATTCCGTTTTCTCTGAAACAGATATGTCTCACAAAGAATGCTTTGACCGGAAAAGAAGCATATACGCCGGTAAACCATGCCGATATGAAGTGCATCTGGCTGTCGCAGTTCGATATGGCAGAGGTCTACAGCAAAAACGGCAGTCAGCGTCCGGAGGCGGAATACAGGACTCTGCTTCAGACCATACTGAACCGTATCTCGGACATGGGCTTCAATACCGTCATCGTACAGGTTCGTCCGTATACGGACAGCATGTACCCCTCGGCACTGTATCCGATGTCAGCCTGTACGGTCGGTGCATACGGAAACCAAGCGGATTACGATCCGTTTGCAATCCTGATTGAAATGGCGCACGGAAAAAACCTTTCCGTCCATGCGTGGATCAATCCGCTCCGCTGTATGACAGAGGAGGAAATCGGGAAGGTTCCGTCCGAATATGCGGTCGGAAGATGGTACCGCGATCCTGAAAAAAACGGGACCTATCTTGTTGCCTGCAATCACCGGTATTATCTGAACCCGGCGTATGAACCGGTCCGGAGTCTGATCATCGCCGGAGCAGTCGAAATCGCCGCCTCCTATAATATTGACGGCATTCATATGGACGATTACTTTTATCCCACGACAAATCCAGATTTTGATCTTTCGGCGTATACCGCTTATGCAAAACAGAGCAGCCGCCCGCTTTCTCTCGGTGATTTCAGACGCAGTCAGATGAATCAGCTGGTCTCCGGACTGTACCGCGCAATCAAAGCCGTTTCCCGGGATATTCTGTTCGGAATCAGTCCGGCGGGAAGTGCGGAGGATACCTACCGGAATCTGTATGCGGATGTATATACCTGGTGCAGCCAAAGCGGGTATGCAGACTACATCTGCCCGCAGATCTATTGGGGAATGGAGCATCAGACCAATGATTTTAAATCCGTCTGCCAAAAATGGCAGGACATGGTGCAGTGCGATTCGGTCAGACTGATTATCGGCATGACGCTGACAAAGGCAGTCAGCGGAACCGATGCCTATGCAGGCTCCGGTCGAAACGAATGGTCCCTTCACAAAGACATCATCAGGCGCTGCATCGAATACACCGGTTCGCTCAAGTCCTGCTCCGGCATCGCACTTTTCTCCTACCAATGCTGCTATGATGCGCTGACCGGGGAGGAACGCAGAGAAAGCGCTGAGGAACGGGCATGCTTCATTCCGCTCCTGAAATCCTATTCATGGAAAGAAACTTAGCCGGAATATGCCGCGCTCCGCAAGGATGCATAGGGCAAAGACAGAGCAAAGCCGTTCCGCCCGCTCATTTATCTTTCTTTCCTGCCTGTCCGCGGTGATATCTGTTCACCGGCAGCGGCGACATGACCGAAACTGTGCGGTATCCCGCCCGCGAATTGCCGATTGAAGCAGAACGGCTCTGTTCCGTGTTCTCCCGCTTCCTTCACTCCTGTATCTTTTCCAAAAAAGCATGAGTCCGATTCCCGGAAAAGCCGTATCGGACGAAATCCTCGTTTTACCCGTCAATTCGCCGTACATAATTCCCCCGCATTCCCTTGACAAATCCGAAATCATCCGGTATAATAAAAGAAACAAGCTGTGACGGAGAAAAGTAGCTGTACCGCGCGCCAACAGAAAGCTGCCGGAGGATGAGAGGCGCAGGACCGCGGGTACGGTGAATACACTCCCGAGCTTCTCCTTCAAAAAGAGACGGGCTCCTGCCGTTATACGGGAACGGACATGTTTTTCATGCCCGAAAAGGTGCATGCCGCAAGTCATGTACAAAGCAAGGTGGTACCGCGGTCCTTCCGTCCTTGTCCGGTTCAGTCCGGACAGGGACTTTTTTTGAGGGTACCGTACAAAAAATGTCAAACACAACAGATCAAATAAGGAGAAATGATATGCTGATTTACGAAGAACTGCAAAAAAGAGGGCTGATCAAGCAGGTGACGGACGAGCCTGAGATCCGGGAGCTGATCAATACAGGGAAAGCAACCTTTTATATCGGCTTTGACCCCACAGCCGACTCCCTTCATGTCGGACATTTTATGGCGCTGTGCCTGATGAAGCGGCTTCAGATGGCTGGAAACCGTCCCGTTGTACTGATCGGCGGCGGAACCGGCTATGTCGGAGATCCTTCCGGCAGAACCGATATGCGCAGCATGATGACGCCGGAAACCATCCGGCATAACTGCGCCTGCTTCAAAAAGCAGATGGAGCGTTTTATTGAATTCGGCGATGACAAGGCAATTATGGTAAACAACGCCGATTGGCTGCTTGACCTGAATTATATTGAGCTTCTGCGGAACATCGGAGCCTGCTTCTCCGTCAATAAAATGCTGACGGCGGAATGCTATAAGCAGCGCATGGAAAAGGGACTTTCCTTCCTTGAATTCAACTACATGATCATGCAGTCCTATGACTTTTACCATCTGTTCCAGCACTACGGCTGCAATATGCAGTTCGGCGGAGACGATCAGTGGTCCAACATGCTCGGCGGTACGGAGCTGATCCGCAAAAAGCTCGGAAAAGACGCTTATGCCATGACAATTACGCTCCTTTTGAATTCCGAGGGCAAGAAGATGGGAAAGACGGCAAACGGCGCCGTCTGGCTTGATCCGAACAAAACCTCTCCGTATGATTTTTATCAGTACTGGAGAAATGTCGGAGATGCCGATGTTCTGAAATGCATCCGCATGCTCACCTTCCTTCCTTTGGAGGAAATCGATAAAATGGAGCATTGGGAGGGCGCCCAGCTCAATACTGCCAAGGAAATCCTTGCATATGAGCTGACAAAGCTGGTTCACGGCGAGGAGGAAGCGGAAAAGGCACAAAAGGCAGCGCGCGCTATTTTCATGGTTGGCTCCGATTCCGCAGATATGCCCTCCGCAGAGCTTTCCGAAGAGGATCTGACAGACGGAGCGGTTGATATCCTGACGCTTTTGGTCAAGTCCGGTCTTGTCGCCTCCAGATCGGAAGCGAGACGCGCCGTGGAACAGGGAGGCGTCACGGTTTCCGATGCAAAAATCACCGATATCCGGAAAACCTTTGACTCCGCCGAGCTGAAAAACGGAATGGTCGTGCGGCGCGGGAAAAAAGCCTTCAAAAAGGTCACGCTCCGGTAAACGAAGAAACGCAGCTTTCCCTTTTCCCGGGCAGACATCCTCCGGTCAGCATCAAGCTGAAAATGAAAGTTCTTTTTCAGAAAAAGGGCAGCGATTCTTTTTTCGTGCATCGCACAAAATCCCGCACCGGCAGCATGATATTTCGCATGAAAGCTCCGGCTGCGCATCGGCAAAGCCGGAGAATGCCGCAAGGGTCTGTGCAATCATGCGGCGCGTCTTCCATATAAAATTTCCCCCGGCGGCGCCCGCCGCAAAGCCGGAGCGCGACATCCCCTCCTCCTTTTGCTTAACGGCGGGCTGTGCGACAGACATCCCCGCGGTCTTGCCCCGAAAAATCCACGACCGCTGATCGAAAAAAGCTGCCTTTGACCTGCGCCTGTCCTGTTCGGCGAACGGACCTTCCCATTCTTTCACAAATCCGCCCGATTCGACCCGACTCCTATGTCCCGTCCGTCTGTTTGAGGAATGTACATGAAACATAAAGCATTTTTGTTTTCTCTGATTTTTTTCTCCCTGCTCTTCTGCATTTTTTCCCTCCGTACCGCCGCCGTGGATGCAGACGGCAAAATTGTTGTGGTGCTGGACCCCGGACACGGCGGAATCGATCCCGGAGCAGTCGGAAACGGCGTCAGCGAAGCTGCACCTGCACTCCGCATCGCGCAGTACATCAGGCAATATCTGGAGGATACCGGAAGGTTCGCCGTCTATCTCACCCGAACCGACAACAATACCCTGCTGAATCTTCACGAAAGGGGCTTGATTGCGGACAGCCATAACGCGGATATCTGCGTCAGCCTCCACTTCAACAGCCTTTCCCCTTCCTCCTATCACGGAGCGACCGTATGCAACTCCGTTCTGGAGCAATATGCAATGACCGCCCTGTCCGATGGTATTCTCAACCGTCTGCAAGCCTATGTCGGCATCCGGAAAAATCCTCTGACCAGAACCGCCGATTTCGGAAAGCGCATCTTCTATTGGAGCGAGGAATATCAATGGGACATTGCCGACACCACAGCCTTCGGTTCAACCGTGTCCGACTATTACGGCATGATCAAATGGGGCGTGAAATTCGGCTTTGACAGCATCATCATCGAGCATTGCTGCCTTTCCAATCCGCAGGATGCCGCTCTTGTCAAATCTGAGCAATCGCTCAAATTGATGGCAAAGGCAGATGCCGATGCGCTGATCGCATATTACACCGGTCACACGCACACCTATGCCGCAGAACGCACGGTCGATTATCCCACCTCCTGCCTGTATCCCGGAAAATCCTCCGTTCGCTGCACCGTCTGCGGCTGCCGCAAGGAGGTTCGTCAGCTCCGCGATGCTCCGGATCCGGACAAACACTTCTGGTTCCTCTCCGAAACAAAGGCAGCTGGCTGCGAGACAGACGGATACAGAAAATATACCTGCCGCTTCACGGAAAACATGGTGGAGCTGTATAAGAACAAGTACAGTAATGTTCATGAGCGCTTTGAAACCATCCCGGCAACAGGTCATGCCTATTCATTCCTCCGTGAAACCCCGCCCGGTCATTCCAAAAACGGCGAAAAGCTGTATTGCTGCGCAAACTGCGGAAATATCTACAGTGTTTCCGTTCCGAAGACAAGCGACCATGAATTCATTCTGACCGAAACCAAGGAGCCGACCTGTCTCGCGTCAGGATATCACCGCTACAGCTGCTCCTGCGGAGAAAGCTATGATGAAGAGATCCCGCCGCGCGGACATGTGATCAAAGATACGGAGGAAGCTCCCGCCTGCGAAACCGCCGGAAAACGGATTACCCATTGCGAATACTGCGACTTGGTCATTAAAACCGAGGAAATCCCTCCGCTCGGACACAACTTTCAGGATGCCTCCGATGCGCATAACAGCTTTCGGCAGTGTACAAGATGCGGCATCCGGGAGAATATACAGCCGCTTCCGGCTTCCGACACACAGCCGCAGGAATCCGATACGCTTTCCGAGGCGGTTTCGGAAACTGCCGCCGCACAACACGGCATTTTCGGCTCTGTCCCTGCCCGCACCGCTATTCTGATTGCGGGAGCCGCCGTCATTCTCGTTGAAATCGTTATCGGAGTGCTTCTGATCTGCCGCTACGACAAAAAAAGAAGCCCCCCGGTGCGATGATCGACTTAAAAGCACGATGAAATCACCCGCTGACGGGTATTCTGCTGCTTCTCCGTCCCGAAAAGCGAAAAAAATCTGCCCTCCATCGGCACAGAAACGCGGAGATGGCTATCTCACCCCGGAGGAATGCAGCCGAGCCGCTCCTCCCCTTATCTGCGGTTCTGCCGAGGTTCGGAAGGACACCCAAAGCCGCCTGTCCGGTTTCATCCGCATCCTGCTTTCGGAAGTCCGGAAACATTCCGCATTGCAGGTCTGCCTGATAAATGGCAGTTCAAAAGACAAGAAAGGAAGCCTTCGTCCATACAAAGGCTGTGGGCAATACCCATGAAAATCGCAGTAATTACAGGAGCATCATCGGGTCTTGGCGGGGAATTTTACAAAAGCGTTATTACGCTGTACCCCGAGCTTGATGAGATTTGGCTGATCGCACGCCGGAAGGAACGCCTGGACACTCTGGCGGCTGCGTTTCCCGGGGTCAGAACGCGTTCTCTTTCCATGGATCTGACCGACCCGAAGAGCTTTTTCGAAATAGAATCCATTTTGGCACAGGAGAAGCCGGAAATTCGTATTCTGATCAACAACGCCGGCTTCGGAGCACTCGGCAACGTCGCTGAGCTTGATTATTCCCTGCAAAACCGGCAGATCGATCTCAATGCGAAAGCCCTGACTGCGATCAGCTGCCTTTCCCTCCGTTATATGAAAAAGGGCTCATATATTGTCAATGTCTGTTCCATTGCAGCCTTTGCTCCGAACCCGAGGCTGACGGTTTACAGCGCAACAAAAGCATACGTTCTCAGCTTTTCCAAGGGACTGCGCTATGAGCTGAAGCCGCGCGGCATCAATGTACTTGCCGTCTGCCCCGGTCCGATGCGCACGGAATTCCTTTCGGTTGCGGGCATTACGGATCAGAACTCCAAGACCTTTGCCACACTCCCCTACTGTAATCCCGCACGCGTCGCCCGGACCGCTCTGAAAAAAGCCGAGGCTGGCTGCGCCGTATATACGCCGCGGCTCTTCTTCAAATTTTACAGAGTTCTTGCAAAGCTCCTTCCCCACAACTGGATCATGCCTGTTTCCAAGGCATAATTACCGTTTGAAAAACGGCACGCAGCCCGAACATGCTGCATGCCGTTTTTGTATAATCGCAATGTATAGACATCACTCCTTTTGCGTCAAGCGCATCCGCAGCGCGGTTTTATATGCTTCGAAAAACCGATCGGACGTCAGGATTTGAGCAAAATGCACAATTTTTTTAAAAAACGGCGCCAAGAAATTTCAGACATTTTCATTGACTTTATGCTTGATAAAATGTATAATTATACAAAGATATTCTCATGAATCGCATATTTGCAGATATGCGGCAATGGCGCCGTTCCTTTGCACCGTATCCTGCAAATGCACCCGAGGAAAAATGTGAACCGTTCTTTTTTGAATGCTGCAAATCACCTGAACTGTTTTCGGTAAAGCCAGCCGAATCGCTTTCTTCGGGAAAAATCCGCAGGAGCATTCTCTCCCGAAAAGCGGAAGCACATAAGCCTCTCTGCATTCCGCGCGGTATTGTCAAGAATGATTTTTTATACAGAGCAGCATGACCGGGCTTTTTCCGGAAAACCGTATCCGCCCGCTGCCGCCACCCGTTCATAAGGAGGACAGAAAGTGAATCAGACAAAGAATACAGCCATGATACAGGTTGAGAACCTGTCAAAAAGCTTTGGAAAGAACGAAGTTCTGAAGGACATCACCACAAGCTTTCATAAAAATGAGGTGGTTTCCATTATCGGTCCGTCCGGCGGAGGAAAAAGTACCTTTCTGCGTTGTCTGAATCTTCTGGAAATGCCGACCTCCGGTCATATTTTCTTTGACGGAATGGACATCTGCGACAAAAAGAACGATATCAATGTATGCCGCCAAAGAATCGGTATGGTTTTCCAGCAGTTCAATCTGTTTAATAACATGAACGTCATGAAAAACCTGACCTGCGCTCCGATCCGCATCAAGGGCATGAAAAAGGATGCGGCAGAAGCGAAAGCCATGGAGCTTTTGCAGCGTGTCGGGCTTGCCGATCGCGGCGATGCCTTCCCGTCTCAGCTTTCCGGCGGTCAGAAACAAAGAATTGCCATTGTCCGCGCTCTCATGATGAACCCTGAGGTCATGCTGTTTGATGAGCCGACCAGCGCGCTCGATCCCGAAATGATCGGAGAAGTTCTCGATGTTATGAAACAGCTTGCCGATGACGGCATGACAATGATCGTTGTCACACACGAAATGCGTTTTGCACGTGAGGTCAGCACAAGAACGATTTTTCTGGACGGCGGTCATATCGAAGAAGACAAGCCCTCTCATGAGTTTTTCAGTCATCCCGAAAGTCCCCGCCTTGTCAGCTTCCTGAACAAGGTCCTGTGATTTTCCGCTCCTTTGCCTCGCTTATCTTTTTTACATAAAAGGGACCGCTTGCAGGTCGGCATCCTCACCACGGATGCCCGCCCGCAGCGGTCCCTTTCTCCTTTCGCAGCCCGGTACTGCTTCCGCGCCCCCGACTTCCGTACCGGACATTCCCTGCGTTCGAACAGACAGAACGAAGGTAAGGCGCTGCTTTTCGGAAAATAGTATGCACCGTTCAGAAACAGCCCTTGAAGCTATCCGCCCCGCCGTGCGCTGCCACGCATTCTCTGCCCGCGCCCCGCAGGATTGCACCCCGGCAAGCAACATGCGCAGTTCAAGCCTTTTTGCCGAGCTTTAAGACGCTCACCGCGTCACGGATCGTCTTTTCATATGCCTGCATTCCATACCGATCGACCTCCGCACGGTTTCGTTCCCCATGCGTCAGACAGCCGGCGCCGCCGATGCATCCGCCCGTACACGCCATCCCTTCAATGAAATTAAAATCAGCTTTCCCGTGCGAAGCCTTTAAAAGAGCCACCCGGCATGCATCAATCCCATCGCAGGTGACAGGAAGCAGCTTAAAATCGCTTCCGCTTTCCTTCAGCGCCTCGGAGACAGCCTCGGTCAGTCCTCCGCTCCGCGCAAAGATCCGTCCGTAATAGGAGGCATTGTCAAGCGGCGTCTCCGGCAAGTCCGTAAGTTCAATATCCCGGCTGTCAAACAATGCCTGAAGCTCCTCAAAGGTTATCACACTGTCCACCCATTCCCGAACCGTATCCTTTTGAAATTCGGTCTTTTTTGCAGTACACGGACCGATAAATACGACCGCAGAGCCTGGGTCTGTCTCTTTGATCACCCGTGAAATGGTTGCCATCGGCGACAGACTTTCAGAAATTTTTCCCGCAAGTGACGGAAATTGCGTCTCAATATATGTAACAAAAGCGGGACAGCAGGAGCTTGTCAAAAACCCCGCCTCCGCAAGTGCCGCAGCCTCCTCCTGCGCCACCATATCTGCGCCGAGCGCTGCCTCCACAACGCTGTAAAAGCCGAGCTTTTTCATGCCGCTGACCACCTGACCGGTCTTTGCGTAAGCAAACTGGCTGGAAATACTCGGAGCGACCACTGCATAGACATGCGTTCCGTTGTTTCCGGCGCCCGTTTTGAGCAGTTCCACCACGTCAAGGATAAAGGAACGGTCGGAAATGGCGCCGAACGGGCACTGATACACGCATGCTCCGCAGGAAGTGCAGACAGAACGATCAATTTGTGCGCTGCCGTCCTCCGCCATGGAAATTGCGTGAATTTTACAGGCATTCTCACAGGGACGTTTCCGGTTCATAATGGCGGAATACGGACATACCTGCGCACATTTCCCGCAGTTGACACACAGATTTTTGTCAATATGCGCCCGCTGATGCGGATCGCTCTGATAGGTATCAAAGGTGATTGCTTTTTTGGGGCAAACGTCCTCGCATCGGTGCGCAAGACACCCGCGGCACAATTCGGTCACATCATAACCGCCGGCAGGACATTCATCGCAGGCAATATCAATGACCTCGATGATATTTCCGCCGGTCCGACTGCTTCCCATTGCAATTTTAATCCGTTCCGCAAGAATTGCACGTTCTTTATAGACACAGCAGCGCATCGTCGGCTCCTTGCCCGGAATGATCTGCTGCGGCAGATCCAAAAGATGCTCCGTCAGATCCCCCGCCCAGGCATGCCGCGCGACCTCACGCAAAACCTTGTATTTCAAGTGCTGTACCTTTGTATCAAATTTTCTCATATCAGAAATAACTTACCTTTACTCTCTTTCCCATTTTCTTGAGGCACTCCGACAACTCCTCGACCAGCCGCATTTTTATGCTGAAGTTAATCGGCAGATCCGGGTTCTGGTGTGCGGGGTTGATTGCCCGCCCCACAAAAAAGTTAATATCCGTTGCTTCCTCAAAAAGAAGCCGCGCTATTTTGGAGGCTCCGTCCTGGCGGCAGCTCCACTGCTCATAGGACTTGTTATCCTCCAGATAGTTCTTTGCATAGGAAAGCACGCGGTTCACCGTAATCACGCCCTCTGTCACAAGATCGACCCCCTCAAGCGTTGCAGTAGGGGGGATTTCGGGGTCCTGATAGGTCAAATCCGGCTTCAGCGGCTTTTTCAGAAAGTCCGCGGCAATTGCAGAGGTGGTTCCGCCGCAAATGATATGCTTGCCGCTTTTTGCAAAAAACAATGACATCATCTTCCGGCAATCATCCCGGTTGGAAGGAGGTCCGAACAGGAGATTCATCGGCACGCGTTCCCGGATGCGCACGGTGCAGACCGTTGCATCGTCCCCCGGCTTTCCTTCATAAAGCTTATTGACCTGCTCCAGCAAAATTGTTGTCAGAGTCTTCGCCGTAAAGCCGACATGCCAGAAGGTCTCCATATAAGATATGATATCTTCTCTTTTCCAGCCGAAATTATAGATTCCTCCGACGCCGGCATGCTCCACACCGTCACTGAACGCAAGAAAAACGTCTCCCTTTTTCAGCACCACATCGCTTCGGTAAATCTTTTTACCGCCGATGTCCAGCATGGTAACCGGAAATTCAAGATTTTTTCCGTCGCGCAGCAGGATCACGCGCGGATTGTCATACTGAATAATTTCCGCTCTCTCGTTATGGACCAGCCGGATGATCGTAAATGTAGAATATGCAACGCCGCGTACCGAACAAACCGGAAGTGTTGCGGCGATGGTTTCCACACAATCCTCCAGCTTCAGCCCAGCCGAAAGCATCGTTGCAATGATTTTGGAGGTCAGCGTGGACAGGATGCTCGCCTTGACACCGCTTCCCAGACCGTCTGCCAGCACGATCACCGTGGAATTTTCTCCCGTCTGCTCCACAACCTCGACATGATCCCCGCAGAGCTGCTCATCCGCATGCAGCAGGCTCATATAGCCGATATCGGCACACAGGTTATTTGTCTCCGTCCTCATTTGTTATAGTCTCCTTCAGTTTGGTCAGAGCAATTTTGGTTTCCGCAGCCGTTTCGCCGAGAAGCGATGCGATCTCCTGTACAATCCGCATCTGCTTATCGACCACCTTATCGGCGACCTCCACCGTCTGTCTGCCCAGCTCCTTCTTCTTCTGACGCTCTTCTTCCTCTTCCGTAACATCACGCAGAATCGCAATCAAAATATGGCTGACGCGGTCCGGCACAATGGAAAGCTCCAGATATCTGCCCACCTCCGCATTGTAATCCCGCTGCCGGTTCAGTGCCCTGCCGCTGTCCAGCACGCCGAAGAACGGCGTAGGGTCCAGAATCCGGACCACCTGATCTCCCAGTACATCCGAAGCATATGTAACGTTCAGCATCTTCATCGCCGCGCTGTTGATCTGCTGGACCTCAAGGTCATCGTTGACGACAACAATGCCGATCGGGGTGTTTTGCAGAATATTATTGGAAAAACGCTCGGTTTTCTCGGTCAGATACGGCAGGCACATGCTGATATCCGCCTTCCCCTGCCACACCGCAATTGCTTTTTCGCGGCAGGTATCATAGCCGCAGCAGCCGCAGTTCAGCTCATCCTCCGGCTTGTTTTTCCCGGTTTTCTTCAAAATGCCGATAATATCCGCCTCCGAGGGCATCGGCGTTTCCGCATGTCTGTCCGCAAACTCACATGCCATCATACCGGTATCCGCTTCCGCCACGTCAAAATCCTCTTTTCCCGCCTGTGCCGTTACGACCTGATAATGCCGGATCGGTGCATTCTTGTACTTTTCCATGACAGGTCCGCCGATACAGCCTCCGGAACATGCCGACATTTCAATAAAGCAATCCCTGATATTGCCGGCAGCAATATCCTCAAGTGCCCGGCGGCAATTTTCCGCTCCGTCTATGGTCATAAGCGTATACGGAGTCTTTGCGGGAATATCCATTGTTTTCAGGATACCGCCGACAACCGGAAACAGGCGTGCGCGGCTCTTTTCCAGCGGCTCTGCACGCTCCTCCGGGACGATCCCGTGCTCGGCAAGCATTCTGCTCAGCTCGTCAAAGGTCAGCACCGCATCCACAGCCGTGTTCTCAGCCTCATCCTTTTTGGAAAGGCAGGGACCGATAAATACCGTCCTGCAAGCGGAATTGCGGCGCTTGATATCCATGCTGTGTGCAATCATCGGGGACACAACGGGAGACAGGCAGCCGAGAAGCCGGGGATAGTATTTTTCGATCAGAAGATTGACCGAATGGCAGCAGGAGGTTATGATCACGCTTTCCGTATGCGCAAGAAGCTGCTTTTCATATTCCCGCTTCACAAGAGTTGCCCCGACTGCCGTCTCCTCTGCATCCGCAAAGCCGAGCTTTTTGAGCGCCTCACGAAGCGAACCAAAGCTCACTCCTTCAAAATATGCGGAAAAAGACGGTGCTACGCTTGCCACGACCGGCGCATCGGAGCACAAAAGCACGCGAACCGCTTCCGTACCGTCTGCAATCTGCTTGGCATTCTGCGGACATACCACAAAGCAATGACCGCACAGAATGCACTCATCCCCCACGATATGTGCCTGATTCCCGGAAAAACGAATGGACTTTACCGGGCAGTGCCGGATGCATTTATAACAGTTTTTACAGTTTGATTTCTTCAGTTTAAGAACTTCACTCATCACTACAGCCTCCGTTTTTGTCTGCACAAAAGCGCTCATATTTCCCTGCTTCGAATTCGCGGCATTGTTTCTTTGATTCCTAAAGCGATGCACGGCGGTTCCGCCGCCTGCCGTTTACACCGAAATATCGTGCCTGCGAAACCAAAAGGCGGTTTTTCAGAGCAGCATGATTCTTCTCAAGAAGCGCCCCGTCCCGTTCTGCCCCCAAGTCCTCACGGACGGAACGCAGGAAGCACCGTCTGCTTAAAAAAGCTGTCTACCGTATCCGGCTGCACGGAATACGGCGCTCCGTCAACCGTCACGTTGACACCGGTCTGACATTTCCCCATACAAAAGGTTCCGGAAAGCTCGATCTTATCCTGCAGGCTGTGCTGTGATACAAGCGTCTGAAGCGCCTCCACCACCTGTCTTGACCCCTTCAAATGACAGGAGCTTCCGATGCAAATCACGATTTTCACTGAAAATCACCATTCCTTCCCAATCAAAACAATATAGTTTTATTGATTTCCGTATTGTTTCGCGGCGGCATTCTTTTATTTCCGCGAAAGAATTCACACAGGACCGTCTATACTGCCCGTCCGGTTGAGACCGCCCCGCCGCACGGTCCGATCCGCATATAAATCTTACAGACTGCCTTTTTCCGGCAGTACGCTCTTTTCTCCGACAGCCGCAGCCGGAAAAATATTTTTATAGGAATCCAACGAAAAATCCGGTTCAGCCTTGCCTCAAATCCCGGCAAAATATCCGGAAAGCATTCCGTACTCTTCTGCGCGGCACGGCGCAAGACAGGCACGGCAAAGCGCCGCAGCACAAACCGGAAACCACTCCGTCACGCGCTCCGGCAGACAGCGGCTGACCTCGCAGCACTGCTTCAGCCAGATCTCCGCATCCCTGCATTTCCCCTCCAGTGTCAAACGAAGATAGGTGAATGCCGCATCTGCCAGCGGATTTCCCATTGCGGCATCCTCCCAATCCAGAATACAGATCTGCCCCTTTTCCGTCCGGATCAGATTTTCCGGCATAAAATCGCAGTGACACGGCGCATCTCCCTTCGGCAAAGCATAAAGATACGCAGTCAGCCGTGACTCTGCGCCGGAATCAAGCTCCGCTGCCCGGATATTTTCTGCAATGCGTTCGGTCAGCCGTCCGGAAAATACCGTCCCGGAGCGATGCACCTCAGCCATGAGCTCCGCCATATCGGCAAAATACCGCTCTTTCATATCCGGAGACTCCGCAATCAGCTGATTCAGAGTCTTGCCTTCCGCATACGCCGTTTCAACGGTCCAATGCAGCTTTTGCTTTCTGACCGCAACCAGCTCCGGCACGTACAGCCCGCCGTCCGCTGCCGCCGCAAGACTCGCCGCCTCTGCGAAAACCGCTCCCGCTTTCTCCTCCTTCGGAAATACCTTCACGGCAATATCTCCGCACAAATAAACCGTGCGGTCCGTCCGCACCGACAAAATCCTGTCTGCCTGCAATTTTATTCCTCCTGCCCGTTGTACGGTAATTTTCCGGCTTCCCTCCGAAACATACGCTGACAAACGCACATTCCGGTATGCTTGCAGTCCGCATCAGGAAAGCATTCTTTTGTATTTCATCAATTCATCAATAAAGCACAGATCTGTATCCGAAAATTTATAATCTTTTTTGTATATTAAAAGATCCCGATACTTTTTCTGTTCCTCTGCACACTTGCGAAGCACCAGCCCGTGCTTTTTCAAAAGCCGCTCCGGAAGCGGAGAGACAAGCATAAAAGATTCCGGAATCCGGCTGAGCAGATCAAACTGGCTCCCTCTTTCAAATACGAAAATACGGCGCTTTGCCTGTCCGGACATTTCCTCCCGCCGCACCTCGCTGACCGGCACGGAGGGAACAAACGGATCGCCGTGTGCTATTTCGATCAGATCGGAAAGGTCGAACGGCAGATAGGTTTCCTTTGCGGCAAGCGGGCTGTGCTCGGAGGCAAGCGCCTCATGCCGGAACTCCCAGATCAATTCACCGGTCAAGCCCTTCTCGGAAAGCAGCTCCTTGAACTGCCGGTCATAGCCGGACAGATACCTTACAATTCCAAGCCGGTAATTGGATTCTATAATATTCTGCACCGCGCGCATGGCATTGGTTTCCTTGTATAAAAGCTCCATGCTCCGACCGGAACCCAGCTTTTCCACGAAATCGGTAAAGGCACAGGAAATATAGCTTGCCCGAGGCACGGAAACGGAAAATACCAGCTCGGAGGGAACCTTTTCCCGATACCGCTTTTCGACCGCATCCACCTGAGCAAGGATAGAGCGGGCGTACCGAAGAAACTCCTCCCCCTGCGGTGTCGGCGTAATTCCCTTGGAGGAGCGGATGAATATTTCTATGCCGAGGTCCTCCTCCAGCTCCCGTATGGCACGGGACAGATTCGGCTGCCCCATATACAGATTTTCGGCTGCTTTGGTTATGGAAGAAGTTTTGGCAACCTCCACCGCATACTTCAAATGAAGAAGATTCATGTCACAGTCTGTCCTTTCTTGATTTCGCGGCAACCGCTCCGGAGTGCTTATAACAGGCGCCGGCACAGATTATCGCTCTCTCTGCCGCACAGGAGCCGTGGCGTGCAGATGGCGCGCCAATACGGCAAGTGAGGAAGCGAGATTTTCATTTTCCACCAGCACGCCGGACGGAGTCCTCAGTATGGCGGGCGCAAAATTCCAGATCGCCGTGATTCCGCATGCCACAAGAAGATCGCAGACCTCCTGGGCAGCCTGTACGGGCGTGGCAATAATGGCAAGACTGATATTCTCTTTCCTGCAGAACGGCTCAATATCGCAAACCGGATAAATCATTTTGCCGGCAATCCGCCGCATGCAAAGCGCTTCATCCCGGTCAAAGGCAGCCGCAATGGAAAAACCGTAATCGCCAAAGCCCTCATAGGACAAAAGTGCCTGCCCAAGATGTCCTGCGCCGACCAGAATCATTTTTGTCTGCGCCGCGCAGCCGAGGCAGGCTTCGATCTGCCCCAAAAGCTCGGATGTAACATATCCGGTCTTTGGCTTTCCGCTGCCGCTGACAGCGCTCAGATCCTTCCGGACCTGCACATCGTTCAAGCCGAACACTGCGGCAATCATCGTTGCGGAAACCGTTTCCTGCCTGCCGCATATTGATCTCAGATAATGCAGATAGACCGGAAGCCGCCGCATCGTTTGCATTGATATCTGCTTTTCTGATTTTTCGCTCATTTTGCGACCCCTTCCCGCTTAGTATTCTCCGCAGTCGGCATTCAAACCCCAAAAAACCGCGGAATATACCGAAACTCAAAGCTTTTGATCCAGAACCGTCTGTCGGAACCGCGCTGAAATCGACAAGCCTGACTCAATTTATTATAGCACACGGCATCCTTGATTGCAATACAATTTTCGTATATCGATATGCGAATACCGACATAAAAAATCATTCCCCATTTTTGTGAAACAGCGACAAAGCCTCCCCTTTCCGCCCGACAGTTCCCGGAAAAGGCAGACCGTGAATGCTGCCAAATAAGAGACGTAAAAGCCGGAAGCGTACCGAAACGGAGCATCCAAGGCTTCGCACAGTGCGGTGTCTCCCCGGCCCCCCATCTCAGCGGACATATCACCGGTCCTTCTGCGGTTTAAGGTCCGTTTTTCCGGAAAGGACCGAAGCTGCATCTGCCTCTTACAAGTCCCCAAGGCATCCGCTCTTGCCCGCCGGACAAGCTCTACAGGGATACGCCTGCGTCTTCTGTCCCCAAAACGCGGTGCGCCGCTTTCTCTCCCTCCGCCGGGACCGCCTTCCGGCATCTGAAGGCATCCCTCAAGGAGACGATTACAGCCTCTGCAAAGTTCTCCGCCGCGCATTTTCCCCTCCGAAAAAAAAAGCGCCTTCGTTCCTCTCCTGCAGGAATGAAATCGATAGAACCGCACGCTTTTCCCGCTTCGGCGGTCTGACCCGACAAAATCTTTCCGGAGTCTTGATATGTGCGCGGAAACGTGCTATACTGTGAAAAATGCATACGGCTCTGCGCCGTTGCCGAAGCCGTCCGAAAAAAACAAGCTTTTTGCCGCCGAAAGGAGTCATATTCCATGCTGCATGCATCCCGGAAGCACGTTTTCTTTTCAATTCTTGCGCTGACCGCGCTGTTTTTGTATGTATCCTGCGCCCAAAAGGGTCCCTATGCCGCGGAATCGGCAGAACCGTCCGGCAATCAGCCGTCCCGCACCGAATCTGCGCTCATACCGGATCAAAGCCTCCCCGCAGCCCCCGGCACCGAAGCCGGAGAAAAAACAGATACAAAAGATGCCGGAGAAACCGAGCCGCAGCCGCCGGAAACAGAAACTCGGGAAACCGCCCCGAATGAGACAAAAGAAGCCCCCGTGGAAACAGCTCCTCCGGAAACGGAAACGTCCCCAAACAGGACCGCAAAGGGCTATCCCATCACGGTAAAGGACGGCATCACCTATGTAAACGGGATTCTGATTGCCAATAAGACCTATACGCTCCCGGAAACGTATGCTCCTGGAAAAATCATTCCGGAATGCTATCAGGCATTTTTGGAAATGGCAGCAGCTGCCTCAAACGACGGCATCAGGCTTTACATCCGCTCCGACTACCGCTCCTATTATGATCAGAGGTATATCTATGCCGGATATGTGCAGAAGGACGGAGCGGCAGCTGCCGACCGTTATTCCGCGCGCGCCGGTCATTCGGAGCATCAAAGCGGTCTTGCGCTTGATCTGAATTCCTTTGAATACAGCTTCGGCGAAACACCCGAGGGTAAATGGCTTGCCGCCAACGCGCATCTCTACGGCTTTATCATCCGTTACCCCGCAGACAAAGAAGCCCTGACCGGCTATCGGTATGAGCCGTGGCATGTGCGCTATCTCGGCAGAGACATCGCCGCAGAGGTCTACCAAAGCGGTCTATGTCTGGAGGAGTATCTCGGAATCACCTCCTCCTATGACAACTGTCCGCTCTGCATTGCGGAAGCGTGCGACGAGAGCTGACAGCAAAAATCCCGCAGCATTCACGGTACAGACAGTCCCTGTTTGCCCTTGCAGCTTCGTTGTGTCATAGCAGATTGTCCTTGCTGTCACAACGCGGACTGCAGGGGCAGCCTGTTTTTTTCGGCAGTTCTCTGTTGTACCGCATCCTTGCGGGGATTTTTTGTATTCTTTTCTGCGCTCCGGCACAACCGGAGGAAAATCGTTCTGTGCCGCATCCTTCTGAAGTGTCACGGCTCCGCGCCTCCGCTTCTGTCGGCGGCTTTGCCCGAAAGGCCCCGCGCCTGCGGGCATATGCGCGAAACAACAACCGGCAGCACAGCAAACCGGCGCGTGATTCGAAATACCTGCCGCGCCGACAGCATACCGCGCCGAACACGGGAGTCATTTTTTCAATTCTGTTCTCCGGCTCCATCCGGCAGCGCCGTGCAGTCCGCCTGAGACCGGAAAAGCTGCCGCGTGCCGTGTTCCGCACCCATGAAGAATGAAGCCCTCAAGGAACAAGCCCGATGTCTTCCTTTGCATGTCCGGTCTGCCTGCCTTCGCCGCTTTTCTTCCGAAAGGAGATTTTCGGTCGCAGACAGAGCTCCGCTCATTCACGAAAGCAGGCGATGATATCCGCCTTGGAAAGTCCGTATGCCTCATACACGCTGTCACCCGGTCTGATGGGAGAAAACGGCTGCGAAAGCGCCAGAATCCGATAGCTCTTCCCGTTCAGCGCTCCGATGCGTTCCAGCTCTTCATGCAGGATCATGCCTGCGCCTCCGTTCCGGATTCCCTCCTCTACGAATACAAGCTCCGCATTCCCCGCAGGGAGCAGACCTGCAATGATGCGTGCGTTCTGCTCGCAGGGCATCAGGGACTCCAGAAGAATCACGCCGCACGTTTCGCCAAGTGCAAGCTCGGCGGCGCACACCTCCGAAAGTATTTTTCCGTAGGTCAGAAGGATTCTCCGCTTTCCGTTTTTCTCCGTCTCCGGATAATCCGCGCGCGGAGACAGACGGGCATCCGCCTTTCCGAACCTCATCAGTGCCGCTTTGTCCTCGGCTGCATTTGCATACCGGATCGCGCACAGACCTTCGCAGGAGGCGGAAAACCGCAGCGCCTTCTCCAAGGAGTCAAAGGATACCGGTGCAAACAGCGTTACGCCCGGAATCCCGGACAGGAAGGAAACATCGAATATCCCGTGGTGCGTGGATCCGTCCGCCGCGCTCAGTCCGGCGCGGTCTGCCATGACTGTAACCGGAAGGGATTGCAGCGCAATATCATGAATCAGGTTATCATAGCCGCGCTGCAAAAAGGAGGAATATACCGCAAAATACGGGCGCATACCGTCGGCTGCCAGTCCCGCGCTGAAGGTCAGCGCATGCTCCTCCGCAATTCCGACATCGAAAAAGCGGGACGGAAAGGTTTTGCGGAACAGCTCCAATCCGGTTCCTTCACTCATTGCCGCAGTGACCGCGCATATTTTTTCGTTCTCCCGCGCCATATCGGTCAGAAGCTCCCCGAACCGTGCGGAAAAGTTTTTTTCTGTTTTCAGAACGCCGTCTGCCTGTGCAAGCGCACCGGCACTCACCGAATGAAACAGATCCGGCTGATGCTCCGCAGGCTCAAAACCGAGTCCCTTTCTGGTTTTGATGTGAATCACGGCGCTTTTGCCGTAGGAAACAGCCTCCTGAAGCAGCAGCTTTACCTTTCCGTAATCGTTTCCGTCGATGGGACCGAGATAGTACAGTCCCAGATCCTCAAAATAGTTGCTGCCGTACATTGCGTTTTTCAGCGCAACCTTAAGCCTTCGCAGCACACGAAACAGTGACTTTCCGACCAGAGGAATATGAGAAATCAGCTTTCCCGTCGTTTTTTTGGTCCGGTAATAGCCCGCCGATGCTCTTATTTTGGCAATATGCCTTGCAAAGGCACCGATGTTCTTGGAAATTGACATTTCATTTTCATTCAGGATAATAATCATTCTGCGGTCCGGATTGCAATTGTTCAGCGCCTCATGGATCATCCCGCCGGTAAATGCCCCGTCTCCCACCACCGCAACCGTATAGGCATCGGAGCCCTTCAGGTAATCCGCCTCCGCGAAGCCGACCGCAGCAGAGAGCGAGGTTGAGCTGTGCCCGGCGCCAAAGCAGTCATAGATGCTTTCGCTCCGCTTGGTAAAGCCGGAAAGCCCGCCGATCCTCCGAAGACTCCCGAAGGCTTCTCTTCTTCCCGTCAGAAGCTTATGTACATAGCATTGGTGTCCCACATCCAGAATCAGGTGGTCATGTGAAAAATCAAAGACCCGATGCAGTGCCAGCGTCAGCTCCACAACTCCCAGATTGGACGCTAAATGTCCGCCGTTTTTCTTCGCGGCTTCGATCAGAAAAGCGCGGATTTCTTCTGCCAGAGGCTGCATTGCGGAATCCGGAAGACGCTTCAAATCCTCCGGCGAATCAATCTGCTCCAAAAAAGTAGTCTTCATTCTGTATTCAGTTTCCGCCAAACGGCGAAAAATCCTTTCGGAAATTCTGTCATGCATACCGAAAAGGGGCAACGGTCCGCTTCGCGGAAAAGCGAAGCCGAGAGGTGTCCGCTGTCAAAAGCGCCCCCGTAAATGCCGGCGGCAGCCCCGGCACAGCTCTGCAATGCGCAAGGACCCCGCCCGATATTCCGTATGCCGGGTATACCTCATTGTATCATATTTTCCCGTTCTGTCAACGCCGTTCCCCTGCTGCCGTCATACTTCCTTTGCCGCCGCACACGGTTCACACCCCGAAAGCCCCCGTTTGCACGGCACTTTTCCCGGCACCGAACCGACCGGAAACCGCAGCTCCGCCTTTTTATGCTTACCCTGCGCGGAAGGACACGGTCCGGTTCCGCAGCCCGAAACACAAAATTTACCTCCCGGTTTCACCTGACAGCCCGCTGCAATCAAAAGCTTTGCCTTCCGATCCGCAGTCATGTAAATTCAGCTGCCGCTTCTGCGGTGCCCGCGCCCCCGCGCCATACACCGCCATTCACCAAATCGCCCGGCGCAAGGCTCCGCCCGTCCCTTTCGCAAAAGCATATCGCCGTTTACACAAAATCCGGCAGAAATATGCTCCTGTTTTCAGTAAATTCACAAATCCTTCTCACCCTGCTTTTAATAATTACTTATAATGATAGCAGAGACATTCCAAACCGGCAGCACAAGTGATAAGGAGCCTTTATAGAAATGAAATCTGAATACATACTCCCGCAGAGCGACAGTCTATTGCCGTTGGACCGTGAAAGCACGGGGCAATTATTTCAAAGCCTGAGTCAATTTCTGGAGATGCAGCAGCTGTATCAGGCTGCCGTCAAAGAAATCCGGACAAAGCTTGAAATTCTGAGCGAGGAGTTCCGCGTCCGTTATGCACGGAATCCCATTCATCATATTGAAAGCCGACTGAAGTCTCCGCAAAGCATGCTGAAAAAGCTCCAAAAAAGAAATTTTGAGATCAGCATTGCATCCGCCAAGCAAAATCTGAATGATATCGCCGGCATCCGCGTGGTGTGCTGTTATATCGATGACGTTTACAGGGTCGCAGACATGCTTCTCCGCCAATCGGATATCACGCTGGTCAATATCACCGACTATATCAAGCAGCCGAATTACAACGGTTACCGCAGCCTTCACCTCGACCTGAAGATTCCGGTTTACCTGTCAGAGCGCACGGAATACGTCACTGTGGAGGTTCAGATTCGAACCGTTGCCATGGACTTCTGGGCAAGCCTTGAGCATGACCTCAGATACAAATCCGACAAGGATATTCCGCAAAGCATCTGCGATGATATGCTCTCTGCCGCCAGTCAGATCGCGGCAATTGACGAAAAAATGCAGCAGATTTATAAAGAAATCCAAAAGCTGTGAGAGCCGGGATGCCTTTTCGGGATGACAGACGTCCGCACGCGCCTTAATGTTCCCCACCCGCGGCAGACGGTTCAAAACGCCCGCATCACACCGGTTTTCCGGCATGGTGCAGGCGTTTTATGCATATCCGTTTGTTTCCGGGTTTGTTCCGGGTTCGGTACCGAAGCCTGCCCTCCCGTTCGGATGCCTGCCGGACACTGAAAAGAATCTGTCTCACGAAGCCGCATCAGGGTCCGGTGCCGCCTATTCCCGATCCGGTGCGGCTATCTTCTGCAATCCGCCCAAAGCGTCAGTCTTCCGCTTGCCCGCGTTGCCTTCATATCAATAATGCGCTGATTGGAGGAGCCGCGGAATTGCAGACTGATGTTGTGCAGCGCATCCTCATATCTGCCGTCCACCAGAATATCCGTCAGAGACAGAATTTCCGCCGTCTCCCTGCGGCAGGGATACGCTCCCTGCCGGCAAAGCTCATCCTCCAACCGGAAGCCTGTGAAGATCCAAACGTTTTTTTTCGGATACCGCACCTTCACACCCCGCAAAAGCGCCAGAATTTCGCCCTGATTTGCCGGCTCAAACGGCTCTCCGCCGAGAATGCTCAAGCCGCTGACATACGGCTTGTCAAGCTCCCCGCATATCTCCTGCACCGTATCTGCGGTAAACGGCTTTCCATAGCAGAAATCCCACGTCTGGGGCTGAAAGCAGTTCTTGCACCGGTTGGTACACCCCGACACAAACAGACTCACCCGGACGCCGCTGCCGTTTGCGATATCGCATTTTTTCAGTTCTCCGTAATACATAGAATATCATTCCCTTTGCGCCGTCGGTCCTTATTCAAGCCAGATGCTTGCCGTTCTCTTTTTTGCCTTCCGCCGGGCAATGCCCCTAAGTCAAACGCACGACCGGTCTGCCTCTTTCACATAGCAGACCGGATCGTCTGTTTTCAGATTGATTTTGCAGATCGGGCGCCGAAAAGCATATGCACCCGTTTGCCTTCCGCAAGACGCCCAAAGCCCTGCGGCATGCTGCGGTTATGCACATCCTTCCCGTTATAAATGAAGGACCCTCTCCCGGATTTCCTGTGTCCTGCCCTGATTCCAGTATTGCGTGCCGATATACCCGCAGGTGCGGCGCGCCACATTCATCTTTGTCTGATCCGTATTTCCGCACTGCGGGCATTTCCAGATCAGCTTGCCGTCCCCGTCATCCTCAATGCGGATCTCTCCGTCAAAGCCGCAGACCTGACAATAGTCCGATTTGGTATTCAGCTCCGCATACATGATATGATCATATATAAACCGGATCACAGCCATAACCGCCTCCGGATTATCCTGCATATCCGGCACCTCGACATAGCTGATCGCGCCGCCGGGGGAAAGCGCCTGAAACTGTGCTTCAAAGGCGAGCTTGGAAAACGCATCGATCTTTTCCGTCACATGAATATGATAGCTGTTGGTGATATAATTTTTGTCCGTGATGCCGGGAATCATCCCGAAGCGCTTTTGCAGACAGCGGGCAAACTTATAGGTTGTGCTTTCCAGAGGCGTTCCGTACAGGCTGAAGTCGATATGCTCCTGCTCCTTCCAGCGGCGGCACGCCTCATTCAGGCGGTGCATGATCTCCAGGGCAAACGGCGTTGCCGCAGGATCGGTGTGGGATTTTCCGGTCAGGTATTTCACACACTCATACAGCCCGGCATAACCGAGCGAGATTGTTGAATACCCCCCGTACAGCAGCTTATCGATCTTCTCGCCCTTTTTCAGGCGCGCCAATGCGCCGTACTGCCACAGAATCGGTGCGGCATCGGACAGCGTCCCCTTCAGGCGGTTATGCCTGCACATCAGTGCTTTATAGCACAGCTCAAGACGGTCGTCCAGTATCCTCCAGAACAGATCGATGTCCCCCCCTGAGGAAAGTGCGACATCCGGAAGATTCAGGGTCACCACGCCCTGATTGAACCTGCCGTAATACTTCGGCTTTCCGTTCTCGTCCACATACGGCGTCAAAAAGCTCCTGCACCCCATGCAGGTATAGCAGTGCCCCTCGCCGTTCTTATCCACCTTCAGAGAAAGCATGATTTTTTCCGAAATATAGTCGGGCACCATGCGCTTTGCCGTGCATTTCGCCGCCAGTCTGGTCAGCTCATAGTACGGCGTACCCTCACTGACATTGTCCTCCTCCAGCACATAAATCAGCTTTGGAAAGGCAGGGGTGATCCATACGCCCGCTTCGTTTTTCACACCCTGATACCGTTCGCGCAGAACCTCCTCTATGATCATGGCGAGGTCCTTTTTTTCCTGCTCGTTTTTCGCCTCGTTCAGGTACATAAACACGGTGACAAACGGCGCCTGCCCGTTTGTGGTAAGAAGCGTTACCACCTGATACTGAATCGTCTGCACGCCCTTCCGTATCTCGTCGCGCAGACGCTTTTCCGTGATTTTTGCAATCGTAGCCTCATCCGATTTACCGCCTGCCAGCTTCAGCTCCGCAACAACATCCGCACGGATTTTTTCCCGGCTGACCTGCACAAACGGCGCAAGGTGCGTCAGGCTGATCGACTGCCCGCCGTACTGGTTGGAGGCAACCTGTGCGATAATCTGGGTGGCAATATTGCACGCAGTGGAAAAGGAGTGCGGCTTTTCGATCATCGTACCGCTGATCACCGTGCCGTTTTGCAGCATATCCTCAAGATTGACAAGATCGCAGTTGTGCATGTGCTGTGCAAAGTAATCCGCATCGTGAAAATGGATGATCCCCTCTTCATGCGCCCGAACGATTTCCTCCGGCAGCAGCAGACGCTTGGTGATATCCTTACTCACCTCACCCGCCATGTAATCGCGCTGCACGCTGTTCACTGTCGGGTTTTTATTGGAGTTCTCCTGCTTGACCTCCTCATTGTTGCACTCAATCAGGCTGAGAATCTGTTTATCGGTCGTATTGGACCGGCGGACAAGCGCTCGCTTATACCGATAGGTAATATAGATCCGCGCAAGAGAATATGCCCGGTACTCCATCAGCCGGTTTTCCACCATATCCTGAATTTCCTCTACTCCGGCTGCTCTTCCTATTCCGGCGCACTGCTCCTCCACCCGCGCTGCAAGCGTCCTGATCTGCTCCGCCGTCAGTCTTTCGTCCTCACGCAGCTCGTTGTTCGCCTTCGTCACTGCCAAAATGATTTTTGTGATATCAAATTCCGCTTCCGACCCGTCTCTTTTGATGATTTTCATATCTATCCCCACACCCCCCGTTTGAGAAGGACTTCCTTTCCTTCAAATTGCAGTCGGCAGCCCGGAAGAAAAATCCATTAAAAGTCCGCCGACTTTTCCGCAGCAGGCATTCCCCCGCTTCAGAGCCGCCTTGTATGCCTTTCCCGCATTCGGACTTTCATAGACTCAGCTTCGATTGCAGCATAAATGTCCGCCGCCATCCGTTCCCGGGCAGGACAATCATACCACATCTTGTGTCTCATTGCAAGGCATTTTGCAAATATTGTGTATTTTGCCGGAAAAATAATTTTCATGCATTCCCCTGCCGCCATGCTTCCCCTTCTGTTTCCGCAGCGTCCGCCTTATTTCCCGGCAGTGCTGCGGCGGGGGTCATCGTCACAAAACACGGCGGCATATGCCTGCTGTTTCCGCATAAAACAGAAAAACCCGCAGCAGCGGGCAGGGCACGGCTTTGCGGATACCGGCAGCACCGGACCGCTCCGTTCGGAAAACGGCCTCCGCAGAATTCCCGTCGAGTCCCCGATCTCCGTGCGCAAGGCAAACAAAGCGGGAAATACGGAGGCTCTGAAAATCAAAAATTCCGGCGCTGCCGTTCTGAAGCGCGGCAGCCACCGGAGACCGTATCATTTTTCTGACTGAAGAAATCGGAACGTATCGGCAGTCCTGCAAAAGCCGATGGCATGAAACAGTCCCTCAAAGGCGTCCCCTCACCGCCTGACCCAAAACGGCAGCCGGGCATGCTTTATCTGTCTTGCACAGCCATTTCCGATATAAAATCGCACAACCCGCCGCTTTCGATATCATACCGCATCTTTTCTCCTCGTTGGCATCATGCATTTTCATACATCGCAAACCACGTTTTTTCATCCCGAAGGATCAGCCTCTATCCGGAAAAGCTTTGGCAAGCAGACGGAATGAAATGCTCTGTCCCTTTTTCCTTGCAATCGAAAACGACATCACAAGACCGAACAAAAAAAGCGCAATCAGGAGAATCCATCCCATCCCTCCGTCATCGCAAAGCTCGCGGTTTGTCAGAAGAAGTGCTGCGTGCAGGCTCTTCGCCTGCTTCATTTGACCCGCAATCATAAGGACATACATAAGCAGCGGAGCCTCTGCCGCCGCGAAGGGATCGACATACCATTTCAGCAGACTGAACCGCATAAGCAGCGCGATCAGGACCCATATTCCGACAAGAAACACTCCGTAAACCGTCACAAGAACCGCACCGATATTGGAAGCTCCCCCGGCATGCTTCAGCCAGAGTGCAGCCAGTCTGATATGCAGCAAATAACCGGCAGGAACAAAAATATAATATAGCAGCATCAGAAGCCGCTTCGTTTTCATAAAAACCCTCTTTCTGCACGCCTTCTCAAGCGAGGAACGAGTGTCCTGCACCTCCCTTGCGATAAAAGACGCCTCCCCGCCGAATTTTGTTCCATATTGTTTGACATTTTTACGCCGCGCATTGAGGAGCACGGCAGCGGGATGCTGTGCCGGAGACGGATAAGACCCGGACGCCTTGTCTTCCGCAAGGATTCCCGTGCGTATGATACCAACCCGACCGAAAGACGTAAATCGGCAGCGTCGATTCCGGCGAATCACCTTGTCTGCATGCACAGTCCCCAAATCGGGCAGCGCACATAATACCGCTCACACAAAGAAATACCTCTTTTTTGCGTGCTACCGTCAACTGCAAATCCGAATGAGCTGCAAACGGCATCCCCTCTTCCCCCAAACAGCTATCATTTTTGCTGATTTCGGATACCGCCGCTCAGTCGGCGGATATGTCCGTGAAAAAGCTCTCGCCGAAAGCCTCAAAAAGCGAACCGCACAAAAAACCGCGCGGTGTGAAGCCTTGCTGCGGCAAAGTTCTGTCTTTACGTGCTGCGGGACAGAGATGCAGTGTAAGAGCCTTCGGTGCATCCGGAAACACGCGCCGGCAACCCGATACGGCAGTATGCTTTCTTACATAAAACGCTAATGACAGGTGAGCCGTTTCTGCTGCAATATTGTTCCGCAGCCCCCGCCGCAAAACCGAATAGCAAAAGTATACGGTTGACAAAAGCTTTTTTGCAGAGTATAATAAACATATACCCCTTACAGCAGGAGGAAGCTTATGAAGCAATGTATGGACGCAGAAAATCTACACCGCCGTTTGAAAAAAATTATCGGACAGGTACAAGCCATTGACCGGATGGTAGACGAGGATGTACCCTGCGAGGATGTTCTGGCACAGATCAACGCAGCAAAATCCGCCTTGAACGGATGCGGAAAAGTCGTTCTTGAAGGGCTTATCAAGCATTGCGTCCGGGACGGTATCGAACACGGAGACGCAGAAAAGACCATCGAAAGCTTCACCAAAGCCGTGGAGCGCTTTGCCAACATGCAGTAATTAAGCTGTAAAGGAAAAATACCGTGTCAAGAACAGAAGAAGTTGAACTTACAAACATGTGCATGATCTGCGACGGCAAAGGTAATGTGCTTGTGCAGAACAAGGTGAATCACCCCACCTGGCATGGATGGAATTTTCCGGGCGGTCACGTTGAAACGGGTGAATATGTTACCCCATCCGTTATCCGTGAAATGCGGGAAGAAACAGGTCTGACAATTGAAGCCCCAAGGCTTTGCGGTATCAAAGAATTTCATAAACAAAAGGATGGGAAGCGGTATATCGTTTCCCTTTACATTGCGGACAGGTTTACCGGGAAACTGAAAGCTTCCACTGAGGGTGAAATATTTTGGTATTCTCTCTCTGAGCTTGCAAAGTCGGATAAGCTGATCGAGGGTTTTGGCGAAATGCTTCCCGTGTTCACAGACAATACAATCAGCGAAATTTATCACGAGAAAGTTGCCGATGATTTCAAAACGATCTATTGTTGAGAGAAAAGTCAGTCCAAAGGCGCACCTGCGATAAAGCAGGCAGCCCATGGGCGGTGCTTGGGGAGACGGCATGGCAGATTGATTCTGCCGTGC